>NZ_CAXUTF020000002.1:0-1089148 GCF_964254315.1 Allobosea sp. LjRoot90 | reverse complement strand
TAATACCTGATTCCACTTCTGGATCGCGCCAAAAGCAGAAACTGGCTGCTGGCCAGAAAGCGGACATTCCAGGAATTGGCGGCCTGGGAGGCAGCAATCCATACGCGCCGCATTCGCGGTGCCGGGGCCCAAGCCGTTGTCGCATCACCGTGGTGCGATCGTCATGCCGCCGTCGGCCAGCATGACCGAACCCGTGATAAAGCTTGCTTCATTCGAGGCGAGAAAAGCGATCGCCGCGGCGATCTCTTCGGGCGTGCCGAGACGGCCGATCGCCTGGCGCCCCGCCATCGCGGTCAGGCGCTCCTCGCGATCGGCGCCATCACCGGCAAGGCGGGCGATCCAGGGCGTGTCGACGGTACCGGGGCAGAGGCAATTGACCCGCACCTTGCCCGCGAGCTCGACCGCGAGCGCGCGCGTCAGGCCGAGCACCGCCGATTTCGAGGCGCAATAGGCGGCGCGCTCAGCAAAGCCGAGATGGGCAGCGACGGAGGCGAGATTGACGATGCTGGCCCCGGCCGGCATCAGCGGAACGGCGGCTCGCGCCATCAGCATCTGGGCGGTGACATTGACGGCGAAGACGCGGTTCCAATGTGCCGTCGTCAGCGTCGCCAGGGCGCCCTCGCCGGGTATGCCGGCATTGTTGACGAGCACGTCGCAGCGACTACGCGTTGCGAAGAAGGCCGCCACGGCATCTTCATCGGTGATGTCGAAGGCATGCCAGGACAGGTGTTCCGTATCGCCCTCGTCCGTGGGCAGCTCCAGATCGATCGCGGCGACACGTGCGCCCTCGGCGAGGAAGCGCGCGACCACGGCCCGTCCGATGCCACGGCCGGCGCCGGTGACGACCACGTCTCGATCGCGGAAGCGCATGGCGGCTCCTTTTAGTACTTCGGCTTCTCGGCGAACCAGCCAGGTCGGTCTGGGTCGAGATAGGCTCCGATCACCTTGCTGCTGACGAAACGTTCAAGCGCATCGAGATCGGGCACGACGCTGAGGCCAGGCCCTTGCGGAACGCTCAGCCGCCCATCGCGGATCGCGAACGGCTCGGTGACGATGTCGGCGCTGTGGTAATAATACTCGGTGTCGATCGCGATATTCATGTTCGGGATCGAGGCGGCGAGGTGCAAGTAAGCGGCCTGCGACAGGCCGAGCTCGCCGCCCGAATGCAGCGTCACCGGAATGCCCGCGGCCTCGGCTACGCCCGCCGCCTTGACGCATTGCCAGATGCCGCCCTCCTCATGCGGATCGAGCAGGATCACGTCGGCAGCGCCGGCGCGCACGATGTTGCCGACATCGCCGAGCGTATAGGCGCCTTCGTCGATCGCAATCGGTACCGTCTGCGCCTGGCGCAGTTCGGCATGGCCGGCGATGTCGTGCAGGACGAGTGGCTGCTCGACATAGGCGAGGTCGAGCCCCCTCAGCTTCTCAAGCTGGCGGCGGGCCGTGCCCGGCGACCAGGCGCCGTTGACGTCGGCGCGCAAGGGCGCGTCGCCGACGACCCGGCGCACCCCCTCCATCAGGGCGATGTCGCTGCGCTCGTCATGGCCGATCTTGACCTTGAAGGTGGTGTAGCCATTGTCGCGGAAGCGCGCGGCGGTCTCGGCGCAGGGCTTGGGATCGGCAACGAAGAGATAGGCGGCGAGCTCGATCTCGCGACGATAGGCGCCGCCGAGCAGGGCATGCAGCGGCAGGCGCGCATGCTTGCCGAGTGCGTCCCACATCGCCATCTCGACTGCGGCGAGCGCCATCACCACGGCGCGCTCGTGATGATAGTAGCCGGCACCGAGCACATGCCGGTGCAGGCGCTCGACATCGGCGACGCTGCGGCCAAGCGCCAGCGGCAGCACCACCTTCTCCAGAACGACCGGAACGAAATCGAGCAGGGCGATCGTCTCGCCATAGCCCTTGAGGCCGGAGGCGGTCGTCACCTCGACGATCAGCCGGGTCGAGCCGGCGCGCTTGCCGGAGCCCCAGACGATCGGGCTGTCGAAGGGGATGTAGACCAGCCAGTGCCGGGTCGCGGTGATGGTGAGCGGATCGTCAGGGAGTGCCATGGCAGCGTCAATCCATGTAGAGCCCGCCGTTCACGTTCACCACCTCGCCGGTGATGTAGCTCGAACGTGACGACGACAGGAAAAGCAGGAGATCGGCGATCTCGTCGGTCTCGGCCATGCGGCCCAAGGGAACGAAATCGGTGACGCGCTTGAGCTGCTCAGGCGTCAGCGCCTTGATCAGCTCGGTTGCGACCGGCCCGGGCGCCACGGCGTTGACGCGCACCCCAACCTTGGCCGCCTCTATGGCGAGCGCCCGGGTGAAGCCGATCACGCCGGCCTTGGAGGTCGAATAGGAGGTGTTGTCGCCGAACAATGTGCCGCGCTTGCCGGCGAAGGAGGCGAGCGAGACGATCGTACCCCTGCTCTCGGCGAGAACCGACATCGCCGCCCGCGACAGCAGGTAGACGGCGTCGAGATTGACGGCGAGTACGCGGCGCCAGGACTCCGGCGTCGTTTTCGCGATCGGCGCGGGCTCGCTGATGCCGGCATTGTTGACCAGCACGTCGAGGCGGCCGAAGGCGGCAAGCGTCGCGGCCAGGATCCGATCGGCGGCGGCGTCCTCAGTGAGGTCAGCCGCAACCATCCGCGACCCCGGCACCGAGGCGCCCGCCTCGGCAAGTAGGCCTTCGTCGCGGTCGGCGAGCATCACCAGCGCACCTTCGGCGGCGAAGCGCTGCGCACTCGTCAGGCCGATACCTCGCGCCGCGCCGGTGACCAGCACGACCTTGCCCGTCAATCCAAGATCCATGAATCGGCTCCGATGACTACTTGACCGCGCCCTGGGTCAGGCCCGCGATGAACTGGCGTTGCATGATCAGGAAGGCTCCGATGATCGGCACGCTCGACAGCACCGAGGCCGCCATCAGCATCCCGTATTCGGGCAACTGGTCACTCTTCAGCGTGGCGACGCCAACCGGCAAAGTGAACATCTCGTCGGTGCGCATCATCACCAGCGGCCAGATGTAGCTGTTCCAGGAGGCGATGAAGATCAGCACGCCGACGGTGCCGAGCGCCGGGCGCAGCAGCGGCAGCACGACGCTCCAGTACAGGCGGAATTCGCCGGCACCGTCGATGCGCCCGGCATCGAGCAATTCGTTCGGGATCGCCACCGCATATTGCCGCATCAGGAAGATGCCGAAGGCATTGGCGGCGAAGGGCAGGATCAGCACGATGTAGGTGTCGAGCAGCCCGAGCCTTGCCAGCCAGCCGAACAGCGGGATGACTGTGGTGAAGGCCGGGATCGAGACCGAGGCGATCACGACCCAGAACATCACGGTCTTGCCGGGAAAGTCGAACTTGGCGAAGGCATAGCCGCCGAGCGAGCAGAACAGTAGCCCCAGCGCCGTGCTGGCGAGCGCGACCACGAGGCTGTTCGCCATCCAGCGCAGATAGAGCGTCTTCGCCAGGAGATCGTCGAAGTTCTCCAGCGACCAGCGCCGCGGCCAGACATCACCGGCGAAGATGTCGGCGCGCGATTTGAAGGCGGAGAGCACCGCCCACAGTACCGGCGTCATCGCCAGCGCCAGCACGAGAAGCACGGCAAGCGTGCCGAGATAGGCGGCGAGGCTCGGCGCCGGCTGTTCAGCTTGGGATTCCCTGCTCATGCGACCTCCCGTCCGGAAAGGAGCTTCTGGACGATCGCGATCGCGACGATCATCAGCGTCAGCACATAGGAGACCGCCGCCGCATAGCCGAGTTCGACGTATTGGAAACCGGCTTGGTAGAGGTAGATGACGATGGTCAGCGTTGAGTCGGCAGGGCCGCCCTTGGTCAGCACCCAGGGCTCGTCGAAGAGCTCAAGCGCCCAGATCGTCGACATGATCACGCCGAACAGGATGACCGGCTTGAGCAGCGGCAGTGTCACATGGTGCGTCACCTGCCACGGGCTGCAGCCGTCGAGGCGCGCCGCCTCCTTGATGTCGCCGGGAATGCCCTGGAGACCGGCGAAGTAGATCACGGCGTAGTAGCCGAGCGCCCGCCAGACGCGCAGGATGATGATCGCCCAGATGGAAAAACGCGGGTCGCCGAGCCAGTCGATCTCGCCGAGGCCAAGGCCCTTCTGCACGATGTTCAAGAGGCCGACGCCCTTGGCGAAGATCATCTCGAAGATCACCGCCGCGACGACCAGGCTGATCGTCACCGGCAGGAAGAAGCCGACCTTGATCGCGTTCTTGAAGCGCAGCCACAGGCTGTCGAGGCAGAGCGCCAGCGCCAGCGCCGAGAGGTTCAGGATCGTCACATAGACGACGCCGTAGAACAGCGTGTTCTTGAGCGCCACCCAGAAGCGCGGATCGGCGAACAGCTTGGTGTAGTTGGCGAAGCCGATGAAGCGCGGCGATGCGAAGCCGCGCCAGTCGGTGAAGGAATAGATCAGCGAGGCGATGATCGGCCCGAGCCAGAAGGCGATGAAGGTCAGGAAGAAGGGCGCGAGGAAGAGGTAGGGCGTCAGCTCGCGGCGCAGCCGCGGCCAGAACACCGTCCCGCCGGCTCTTCTGGCTATGGTCGTCGCGCTCATCGGCCGAGCTGGCCGGCGAGCTGCTTCTCGATCTCGGCCCAAGCCTCGGCCGGCGATTTCTTGCCACCGAACATGAAGTCGAGCTCGTTGCCGATGATCACCTCGGCCTTGGCCCAGTCGAAATAGTTGAAGCCTTTGAGCGTGCGATCCTTCAGCCCGGCCTCGTAAATTGACTGGCCGGAAAGATAGTCCTCGCCCTTGAGTAGTTCGGGCGAGCGCAGCGCCGGCGCGAAGGCCGGAACGAGATGGCCTTCCTGCCAGATTTTTACCTGGGTCAGCTCATTGGCGCCGATGAACATCGCCCATTTCAGCGCCGCCTCCTTGTTGCGGGAGGTTTTCGGGATGGCGAGCACATTGCCGCCCCAGGCCCCGGTCGTCGCTGGCTGGTCCTTACCCCATTTCGGCCAAGGCATGACCCGCCATTTGCCGGCGTGCTCCGGCGCCTCTTTCTGCAAACGGAAGATCGCCCAGGCCGGCACGGCATAGCCGGCGATCCTGGAGTCCTTGATCGCCTGGAAGAACTCCGGCGCGTTGTTGCGCGACTCGAAGACGACCTTCTCCTTGCGGGCGAGGTCGAAATAGAACTGCAGCGTCTCGCGCGCGAGCTTGTTGTCGCGGATGACCTTGCCGTCCGCGCCGAAGATCTGCGCATCGCGCGACTGCAGGTACTGCACGAGATTGGCGACGCCGGGCACACCGCTCGGGCTCGAGACATGGCCGATGAAGATGCCCTTGGCGGCGAGGATCCGCCCGGCGGCGACGACGTCCTCCCAGGTCTCGAGCGGCGCCTTGATCCCGTTCGCCTCGAAGATGTCGGCCCGGTAGAAATAGACGGCCGGGTTCTGGTCATAGGGGACAGCAAAGGTCTTGCCGCCGGTGCCGAGCGAGGCATAGACGCTCGCCGGGAAGCTGTCCTTGAGCGGCGCCATCGCCGCGGTCGTGTCGAGCAGCCCCCCCGTCGGCAGATAGCCGTCGAAGCGGCGCTGCAGGATCAGCGCAACATCGGGGCCGCCGGCCCCCGCCGCGAGCGCGACCAGGAACTTGTCCTGAAGATCGAAGGGATTGAGGTTGACTACCTCGACTGTGATGCCCGGGTTCTGCTTCTCGAACTCGCCCTTCACCGCATTGGCGGCGGCGACATGCTCGGTCCAGGCCCAATAGGTGATCTTGGTGCGCGCTTGCGCATTCGCCGCAGCCGGCAGCGCAGCCGCGGCGGCCATTCCCGCCAGAACGGCGCGTCGATCAATCATCGTCATTTCGCCCTCCCATTTGTTCTACATTGTAGAACTTGTTTTATAATGTAGAACATCGTAGGGTTGAGAATTGCGGAGGTCAAGTGAGCGATGATCGAGGCGACGAAAGAGGCATCACGGGACGGCGACCCGGCGCGCGGCACGGCGGCGCTGCAGAAGGGCATCGGCCTGCTCGAGGCGTTGTCGGAGGCGGGCGGCACCGCCAGCTTCAGCGAGCTCGTGCGCGCCTCCGGCCTGCCGAAGGCGACCGTGCACCGCATCCTCGCCGCGCTGCTGGAGCGCGGGCTCGTCCGCTTCGAGCGGCGCGACGACCGCTACCGTTTCGGTTGGAAGCTGATCGAGTTCGCGCGTTTCGCCCAGGCCGATCTCGACCTGCCGACCCTGATCGAGCCCGAGCTCGTCCGCCTGCAGATGCAGACCGGCGAGACGGTCTTCGTCGCCCTGCCGCACGGTCCCGACATCGTCTGCTCGAAAGTGCTGGAGACGCGCGCGACCGGCGGTATCGCTCTCGCCGAAGGAAGCATCCTGCCCGGCTACTGTACCGCCGCCGGCAAGGCGATCCTGGCTTTCGCCGAGCGGACACTGCGGCCCGCCATGCTGGCCCGGCTCAAGCTCGTCCCGCACACGGTCCGCAGCCTGGCCGAACTGCCCTTGCTCGACGCGCAGCTCGATATCGCCAAGGCCCGCCGCTACGCCATCGAGGACGAGGAATTCGCTGTGGGACAGCGCTCCGTCGCGGCGCCGATCCTCGATCACAGCGGACGCGCCATCGGTGCACTGGCAGTGGTCGCGCCCGCCTTCCGCCTGACGACCGAGCGCCTGCACGAGATCGGCGCCGACCTCCTGAAGGCGGCGGCGCGCATCACCGGCCAGGCCGCTTTCTCACAACCGGAAACGAGACGTTCTGCAATGACGGCAACAAGGGCACGCTGCGCGGTCGAGACCCAGGCCTTCCTCGGCGAAGGGCCGGTCTGGAACGAGGCCGCGGGGCGGCTCGACTGGGTCGACATTCTTGCCCCGGCCCTGCATCGCTCGAATCCGGCCGATGGAACGGACCAGGCCGTAGAACTCGGCGAGCTCGTCGGCGCCTTCGCCCACTGCTCGACCGGCGGTCTGGTTCTGGCTGCTCAATCGGGCTTTGCCCTGTTCGATCCCGAGACCCGCCGGGCCACCCCGCTGATCGATCCCGAAGCCGACAAGCCGAACAACCGCTTCAATGATGGCAAATGCGACTCGAGCGGGCGCTTCTGGGCCGGCACCATGGACATGGGGGTAGCGCCCGGCGCCGGCAGTCTCTATCGGCTCGACCGCGACGGCTTGGTTCATTGCCTGGAACGGGGTATCGGCATCTCAAACGGGCTCGGCTGGAGCCCGGACGACCGGCGCATGTACTTCACCGACTCGTTGGCCCGGACGATCTTCGTCTACGATTTCGATGTAGAGAGCGGGACGATCGCGAACCGCCGCGTCTTCGCCCAGACCCTTGACCATATGGGCGTCCCCGACGGCTTGACCGTCGATGCGCAAGGCTATGTCTGGAGCGCGCAATGGGATGGCTGGCAGCTCATTCGCTTCGATCCCGACGGGCGGATCGACCAGACGATCAACCTGCCGGTGCCGCGCCCGACGAGTTGCACCTTTGGCGGCCCGGACCGCGCGACGCTCTACGTGACCTCGGCGCGCATCCGCCTCTCGGCGCAGCAACTGGCGGAAGCTCCACTCTCAGGCAGCGTCTTCGCCATCGAAGACTGTGGCCGGGGGTTGCCTGAGAATGTCTATCATTACCTGCCAGGCTAGCCCCGATGCGATGCCCCGCAGCGACCCTCGGACAGGATGCATTATTCGATCTTGGGCTTTTTTGAGGTCACGGGGGCAAGATCGAGAATCTCGTAGCCCTGATTGCCCCGTTGAAAACGCACATGGCTGCCCCTGGCGCCGACATCTCACGGGCCTCGGTCCCGCTGCCTTAAGCTACCCGGAAGCGGGCGTCACAGACGTCCGCTAAGGGCCAATTCCGGTCTTGCTCATCCTGCGCTCAGAAGTTCCCTTTCGGTCGCGAGCTCAAAGTCGTCTTTTGGCCCAATTCCCGACGTCTGAAGCGTCCGCTTTCAGACAACTCAGTTCGACTCTTGGTAGCGGGGTGGGCGCTTATGTCCGGGGCAAGGTAACAAATTTGGCCTAGTGGCGACGTTCGGCACGTGCTTACGGACTCCGCCGTTCTCGACGCGATCGTCCGTCGGCGACGTCCAGCACAAGTCGAAGACGTGGAACAGTCGAGGTGGTCCTGACCGATATGAACCTGGCCGATATCCAGTATTCGCTGCCCGAGGGCCTTGGAACCGCGGACGCTCAGCAATCCCGGCCAAACAATGGAGCTCTTTCGCGGAAGAATTCGAGCAGGTGCTGCACGCGCGGCACCATGGCCCGTTCGGACGGCACCATCGCTTTTATCCAGAGATCGGGAACGGCATAGCCCTCGAGGATTTCGACCACTTCGCCGGCGGCGATCGCAGCGGACGACACATACCTGCTGATCATTCCGATGCCGAGGCCGCCTTTCGCTCCGTTCAGAAGCAGAAGCATGTCGTTGCTGGAGATGCGCGCCCTCACGGGAACGCTGATCCGGCCTTCCGGGCCCATGAACGGCCAGTTGGCTCCCGTCGGCTGGTAGACGAGACAGTCATGGCTTTGCAGCTGGCGCGGGTTCTCCGGGCGGCCGTGTGATTCAAGGTAACCGGGACTTGCGATGAGGGTCCTCCTCACCGGCCAGAGGAAGGTGTCGACAACTCCGTCGAAACTGAGCGGGAAGGCGCTGATGGCGATGTCGAACCCCTCGATCGTCGGATTGAACGGGCCGTCCATCAGGAGCACTTCGACGTTCAGCGAGGGATGTGCCTCGACAAACTGCTGAACCAGGCCGCTGAGGTGCAGGAAGCCCTGGGTTGTCGGCAGCTTGATGCGGATCGTGCCTTCCAGCTGAGCCGCTCCCTTGCGCATGGCGGCGACCGCCTCGTCGTGCAGGTTGACGGCATCCGTCATGCGTTTGAGGTGGTACTCGCCGTCGGCCGTGAGGCCGACGCTGCGTGTGGTGCGGTCAAGCAGCCGTGCATTGACGGCGGCTTCGAGCTGCATGACCCGCTTCGTCAAGACCGAGGGCGAGAGATCGAGCGCCTCGGCCGCGGCAACGAAGCTGCCCCTGCGCGCGATCATGATCAGCGCTCGCATATTCTCGATCATGCTCATTGTTCACGATTCACGAATTCTGGGCGGCATGCAAGATGCTTTCCGAGCGTAAAACGCGCGGCTAGCGTCATTCGTAGAAATTGATCCGCCGAATTCTTGCCGAATGGGAAATTCATGCCGGCAATTTCGGCGGCATCGACACCGGGCTAGGCCGCGCGCAATGCCGTGACATTGTTTCGCAGAAGCGCGCGTCCGCAGGCCCTGATGGGTACCAAGGCGAAGCCGCCCCGACGGGCCAGACAAGGAAAGAAACGAACATGAGTCCGGAACAGTATGACGTGATCGTCGTGGGCGGCGGCTCCGGCGGGGTCGGTGCGGCCGTCGGCGCCGCGAAGGCAGGCGCGCGGGTCGGGTTGATCGAGGCCGCCGGCTGCCTGGGCGGGGCCGCGACGATGCGCAACGTGCTGACCTATTGCGGGCTCTACACGCTGGGCGAGCCGCCCCGGCAATCCGTAGCCGGGGTTGCCGAGGAGGTCATGGCCAAGCTGCGCCGCTGGGGCGCGGTGACGCCGCCGACGCGGCACCGCGGCGTATTCGTCATCTTCGATCCCGAGGCCGTCAAGCGCGCGCTCGACGAGGTCTGCCGGGAGGCCGGGGTGGGTGTTCTGCTCCACGCCTTCGTCTCGGGGGCGGACCGCGAAGAGAACGCGGTGACGCGGGTCCACTATGCCGACCATTCCGGCGTGCATGCGGCAGAGGCCCGCGCCTTCGTCGATGCAAGCGGCGATTGCGACCTGGCCTTCTTCGCCGGCGCGTCGACCCGTTACGGCAACAACGGCGCGGTCAACCTGGGCACGCTCGGCACCCGCTTCGGCGGCGTTTCGTCCGACGCGGACGTGTCGGCCGCGAGCGTCACCGCCGTTATCGAGGCTGCCCGGGACCGCGGCGTTGCCGGGCTGACCAAGAACAAGAGCGTGATCGCCCGGCTGCCGCTGTCGGGCGACGTCGTCGCCTACCTCGCCAGCGAGGACTATGATGCCCGCGACGCGCGCAGCATGACGCGCGCCGAGATGGGCGGGCGTGCCCAAGCCTGGACCTATCTGGAAGTCCTGCGCAAGCTGCCGGGCTGGGAGCGCGCCTACCTCTCCTCGACAGGACCTGACTTCGGCACGCGCGAGAGCCGGCACATCAACAGCGCCGAGCAGCTCACCTGGCAGCACGTCACCGAAGGGCGGCGCGTCGCCGATTGTATCGCGCTCGGCTCCTGGGGCGTTGAGTGGCACGACCGCGAGACGCTCGAGAGCAGCTTCATCTACCCGCCGGACCGCGGCACCTACGATATCCCGCTCGGCTGCCTGATGAGCGCGGACACGCCCAACCTGTTCGCAGCCGGACGCACCGCGGACGCAGATCGCGAGGCCGGCGCCGCCCTGCGTGTGATGGGCACGGCCTTCGCGACCGGCCAGGCGGCGGGCGTCGCTGCGGCGTGTTTCGCCCGGGACGGACGCGCCGAACCCGCTGAGGTGCGCCGAATCCTCGCCGGCCAAGACGCGCTGCTCGACCCGGCAGACATGCCGCCGCCGGTCGCGACCGCCTGAGAGCGACGGTACCACGTCCGATTCTGACCATCGGCGCACGACCACACAAGACCAATCAGGGAGGATGCAATGCAGCCGAAAGCCATCAGGCAGGAGCAACTCGGGCGAGACAGCGCCTTTTCCTGTGTCACCACCAGCGAGATGGCCAAATCTGCGCCTGGGAGGGTGATCATGCCCAAGCTCCTGGCCTTCATCGCAGCAGTCATGTTGTGCGCTTCCCCCGCGACCTCACAGGATTGGCCGAGCCGGCCGGTGACGGTCGTCGTCCCCTTCGCGCCGGGCTCCACCCCCGACGTCGCGGCACGCATGGTGGCCGAACGCCTCCACGCCAAGCTCGGGCAGCCCTTCGTGATCGAGAACAAGCCGGGAGCGAGCGGCAATCTCGGAACCGGGAGCATCGCACGCGCCGAGCCGGACGGACACACCATTGGCGTCAGCATCGTGGGACCGCTCGCGCTCAACACGCTCCTGTTTGCCACGATGCCTTATGACCCGAAGACCGAACTTGCGCCTGTGACGGTACTAGCCTCTCAGCCCAGCGTGCTGGTCGTCAGCAAGGACCTCGGCGTCAGAAGCACGGGCGAACTTGTCGCACTCCTCAAGCGGGATGCGAGCAAGCTGAACTTCGGCTCGATCGGAAACGGTTCGCTGTCTCATCTTGCGGTAGAGGCGATTGCACTCAAGAGCGGTGCCAGACCGGTCCACATCCCTTACAACGGCTCACCTGCGGCGGTGACCGCCCTGCTCCGCGGCGATGTGCATATGGCGGTGCTGCCCGCATCCTCTGTCGTGCCGCAGGCCGAAGCCGGGCAAATCGTCCTGCTGGCCGTCACGGCCGCACGACGCTCCGCCCTCCTGCCGGACTTGCCGACACTGGCCGAGGCCGGGATCGCCGGGGTGGAGGTCGACAGCTGGATCGGGCTGGTCGCACCGGCCAGGACGAGCCCCGCGGTCCTGACGAAGCTGGAACGAGAGGTTCGCCAGGTCCTGGCTGAACCGGGAATTCGCGAGAAGCTGAAGGTCCAGTACATGGAGCCGGTCGGCAACACGTCCCAGGATTTCCGCGCGCTCCTCGACACCGAGCTCGAGCGCTGGGGGCCGGTGATCAGAGCCAACAACATCAAGCTCGGTCAGTGACGAATGTGAGTAGGTGCGATCAAACCTCACATCGCACGTCAACGCCAAGTCGGCCCAACGATATCTAACGATGGCGTTGGTTTCATGCAGTTCCATCTCAACGGCTTCCGGACCGGCGATCCGAGCCGTTCTCGCCGGGCAGTGCCTCTCCCGGTTTTGAGGCTTTGCCCGAAGAGGTCGATGGCCTGATCGTCGGCTGCGGTCCTGCCGGCTTGACCTTGGCCGCACAACTGGCGCGCTTCCCGGAGATCACGACGCGGATCATCGACCAGAAGGCCGGCCCCCTGCTGCTGGGCCAGGCTGACGGCATCGCCTGCCGCACACTGGAGATGTTCCAGGCTTTCGGCTTTGCCGAGCGGGTGCTGAAGGAGAGCTACTGGATCGACGAGACCTCGTTCTGGAAGCCCGACGAAGCGCAGCCCGAGACGATCATCCGCCATGGCAGGATTCAGGATGTCGAGGAGGGGCTCTCGGAGTTCCGCATGTGATGCTGAACCAGGCGCGGGTCCATGACTTCTTCCTGGACGGTCGGCTTCGGTCATCCCGCCGCCGCGCTCTCTAGGTCCGCTTTCCGGCAAAGAGCTACAGTCGGGTTGTGGCGCCATACCGGCGTTGGCCGTTATCAGACCGCCGGAATTTCAGGTCTCTTCTATGAGAGCGGCCTTCCGGTTTCGCATGATCGTCGGCGACAGCATTGCAAGCAGCATAACTGCGACGATGCCCAGCAGCACCGCGCTGATCGGGCGCTGCAGGAAGACCGTGAAATCGCCGTCCGACAAAAGCATGGCGCGGCGGAAGTTCTCCTCGAGCTGCGGACCGAGCACCAGTCCGAGCAGCAGCGGAGCCGGCTCGACGCCGACCTTGATGAAGAAGTAGCCGATGGCCGCGCAGCCCAGCATCAGCCAGACATTGAACAGGCTGTTGGCGATGCCATAGGTGCCGATGCAGCAGAACAGCACGATCGCCGGGAAGAGCAGGCGATAGGGGATCTTCAGCATCGAGACCCACAGCCCGATCAAAGGCAGGTTGATCACCAGCAGCATCAGGTTGCCGACCCACATCGAGGCGATCACGCCCCAGACCAGCTTCGGCTGCTCCGTCATGATCTGTGGGCCGGGCTGGATGCCCTGCATCATCAGCGCGCCGATCATCAGCGCCATCAGCGCATTTGCCGGGATGCCCAGCGTCAGCAACGGGATAAAGCTCGTCTGCGCGCCGGCATTGTTGGCGGCCTCGGGGCCGGCCACACCCTCGATCGCGCCCTTGCCGAAGCGGGAGGGATCCCTGGCGAGCTTCTTCTCGAGCGCATAGGAGGAGAAGGGCGGCAGCGCCGCCCCGCCACCGGGCAGGACGCCGAGCACCGAGCCGAGCGCCGTACCGCGGACCATCGCCGGAAAGGCCGCCCGCAGATCGGCCCGGCTCGGGATCAGGCTGCGGATCGACTGGCTCACGACGCGCCTTTCGGCGGGGCGCTCCAGATTGGCGATGATCTCGCCGAGACCGAACAGGCCCATGGCGACCGGAACGAAGTCGAGCCCGTCGGAGAGCTCAGCGACGCCGAAGGTCATGCGCGCGGCCCCAGAGCTCACATCGATCCCGACGAGGCCGAGCAGGAGGCCGAGCAGCACCATCGCCAGGGATTTGGCGACCGAGCCATGGGCCAGAACGACGGCGGCGATCAGGCCGAGTACGAGCAGGCTGAAATACTCGACCGCCGTGAACTTCAGCGCCAGCGCCGACAGCGGCACGCTCATCACGGCGATGACGACAGTCGCCACCGTGCCGGCGAAGAATGAGGCGATCGCCGCGATCGCCAGGGCCGTGCCGGCCTTGCCCTGCTTGGCCATCTCGTGGCCGTCGATGCAGGTGACGACCGAGGAGGTTTCGCCCGGCACATTGACGAGGATGGCGGTGGTAGAGCCGCCATATTGCGCGCCGTAGAAGATGCCGGCGAGCATGATCATGGCGCCGGGCGGCGACAGGCCGAAGGTGAAGGGCAAAAGCAGCGCCACTGTCGGGATCGGGCCGATGCCGGGCAAGACGCCGATGGCCGTGCCGATCACGACGCCGAGCAGGCACAGGCCGAGATTGTTCAGCTCGAGCGCGGTCGAGAGCCCGAGCAGCAGGTTGTCGAAGAGTTCCATCGGGAGCTTGAGCCCTCAGCGCGGCCAGACAGGCACCGGCAGCGCCAGCACCTTGATGAAGAGGAGGACGGCCGCGGCCGAAAGGGCCAGCGCGAAAGGCAGGCTCTCGCGAAGCCGCCCCTCGCGGGTCGCAAAGCTCGCCACGATCACGGTGACGACCGAGGCGACGGCAAGCCCCAGGCGCTCGGCGGTCAGCGCAAAGACACCGACCGCGCCGAGCACGGCGAGCAGCGGGCGCAACTGGACGGCATCGATCGCGACGGCCGCCCGCCTGACGCCGCGAACGCAGAAGAACAGGCCGAAGGCTAGCAGGCCGAGCGCGACGACGCGCGGCATGTAGCCCGGGCCCATGTCGGCGGCGTGGCCGACGACGAGCTTGCGGGTCGCGACGAGCGTGCCCGCTGCGACCGCCGCGAGGAACAGGCCGAAGAGCAAATCCTGCCAGTCGATCCTGGAACGCGTCATCGGCCGAACTCCGCTCAGCTGCCCTTGATACCGGCTTCGCGGATAATGCCGCCCCAGCGCGTGGTCGCATCGCTCAGCCAGCTCGCGAACTCGGCAGGCGTGCCGGCGCGGACGACGCCGCCCTGCTCGGCGATCTTGTCCTTGATCTCCGGTATCGCGAGGATCTTGCCGATCTCGGCGTTGAGGCGCGCCACCATTGCCGGCGGCGTGCCGGCGCGGGTCAGGATACCCTGCCAGGTGCCTGCGTCGCCGCCGGGCAGGCCGACTTCCTTGAACGTCGGAAGTCCCGCGACGCGCTCCTCGCCGGTGACAGCGAGGCCGACGAGCTGCTTGTTCGAGACGAAAGGCAGCGTCGCGGTCGAGCCGTTGATGATGACGCCGCTTTCGCCGGAGACCACGGCCCGCGAGGCTGCCGCACCGCCCTTATAGGGCACGTTCTTCCACTGGATGCCGAGTTCCTTGGCCATCTGCACCGCGGTGATGTGATTGGCTGCGCCGACCCCGGAATTCGCGACCGCGAGCTTGTTTGGATTGGCCTTGGCGTAGGCGATCAGCTCCTGCGCCGACTTGGCCGGAATGGATTCATGCACCGCCAGCACATAGGGGCCGAACATCACCATCGAGACCGGCGCCAGATCCTTGACGGGATCGTAGGTCAGGTCAGAGAACAGGCTCGGCGCGGTCGCGAGCGAGCCGACATCCATCAGCAGCAGGGTGTGGCCGTCGGGCGGCGCCTTGGCGACGGCATCGGCGCCGAGGTTGCCCGCGGCGCCCGGCTTGTTCTCGATCACCACGGACTGGCCGATCGCGGCCGAGAGCTTGGGGGCGATCAGGCGGGCGAGAATGTCTGAGGTTCCGCCGGGCGCGAATGGCACGACGAGCCGGACCGGACGCTCGAAATTCTGGGCCGCGACGGGTTGGGCGGCCAGCGCGATGCCCGCGAGCGCTGCGAGAATGAGGCTCTTCTTGAGGGACGCTGCGAAGCGGAATCTGGGTGGGATCATGATTTCCTCCTGTGGGGCGCAATCCTGGCCCGGTGGCCGGATTGCGAGGTCGCAGGCAATCTTGAAAGCTGCCTTGTCAGCCGCAGGATAGGTCAGGCACGATGCGCCGGTGAGTTAGATTGGCAATGGAACGATACCTTTTTTGGATTGCACGATAGCTGCAAAAAGCTTGCCGCAGCGCGGTTGCCGCCTACTCTCGCCAATAGACGACAAAAGTCGCGACGGGGATTCTTGGGAGGACATGATGAGGAGATCGATCACGCGCCGCGCGGCGCTCGGCCTTGCCGGTGGCGCGCTCGCAGCGCCGTTCGCTTCGCGCAGCAGCTTCGGACAGGCCTATCCGACAAAGCCCGTGACAGTCATCATTCCGTTCGGGGCCGGCGGCACGACCGACCTCGTCGGACGCATCATCTGCGAGAAGCTGACGCAGCGGCTCGGCAAGGCCTTCGTCATCGAGAACCGGGCCGGCGCCGGCGGCAATACCGGCGTCGCCGCGCTCTCCTATGCCACGCCCGACGGCTATACGATCGGCATGACGACGCCCTCGACGCATGGGATTAACCCGAACCTCTACAAGGAAAAGCTGCCCTTCAAGCCGTTCGAGGATTTCGAGTTCCTGTCGCTCGCCTCGTCGCAGCCGAACTTCCTGTGCATCCATCCCTCGATCCCGGCGCAGAACGTCGCCGAGCTCATCGCCTATCTGAAGGCCAATCCGGGCAAGGAGAATTTCGGCTCCTCCGGGATCGGCACCTCGATCCATCTCTCCGGGGAGCTGTTCATGCAGCTCGCCGGCGTGACGATGCAGCACGTCACCTATCGCTCCTCCGGCGCGCTGGTGCAGGATCTGATCGCCGGCAACGTCAGGATCTCCTTCGACAACTTCACCTCGCCCTATCCCCACTACAAGGCGGGCACGCTGCGGGGGCTCGCCGTCACGACCATGGAAAGGGCCAAGATCGCGCCGGAGGTGCCGACGCTCGCCGAGACGCTGCCGGGCTTCGACATCAGCTCCTGGAACGGCTTCCTCGCACCGAAGGGCACGCCGAAGGAGATCTGCGACAGGCTCACCGGCGAGATGCAGGCCGTGCTGAAGGACCCGGCGGTGGTCTCTCGCTTCGAGGAGCTGGGCGCGGCAGCCACGCCATCCAGCGGCGCGGAGGCCAGGAAGAAGGCCGAGACCGAAATCGCCAAGTTCAAGGGCATCATCGACAAGGCCGGGATCACCATCCAGAACTGACATCGCGCCTCTGCCGGACCGGGCTGGCGCCGCCGGAGAGGCTGGACATGTTCGAGTTGAGCCAGCTGCGCTGCTTCGTCGCCGTCGCCGAGGAGCTGCATTTCGGCCGGGCGGCGGTGCGTCTCAACATGACGCAACCTCCGCTCAGCCGTCAGATCCAGATCCTCGAGCGGATACTCGACGTGGTGCTGCTGGAGCGCAGCAACCGGACGGTGAAGCTCACTCCTGCGGGGGAGAGCTTTCTGGCGGAGGCTCGCCATCTGCTCAAGCTCGCCGAGAGCGCGGCGCTGCTGGCCAAACGTGTGGCGAACGGCAAGGCCGGGTCGATCAATATCGGCTTCACCGCGACCTCGGCCTATTCCTACGTTCCGGAGCTCGTCGCCGCCTGCCGCCGCGAACTGCCCGATGTCGAGGTCTCGCTGAAGGAAATGGTCAGCGGCGACCAGCTCAAGCGGCTGGATTCGGGCGAGATCGACATCGGCCTGCTGCGCCCGCCGATTCCGCGCAACGGCCTCAGCGCCTTTCGCGTCACGGCCGAGCCGCTGATCGCCGCCGTCAACGCCGGCCATGCGCTGGCGCGCTCCGAGACGATCGCGATCGAAGATCTCGCCGCCGAGCCCTTCATCATGTACGCGCCGTACGAGGCGCGCTACTTCCACGACCTGCTCGTCGAGCTGTTCTCGCGGGCAGGGCTCGTGCCGAATTATGTCCAGCACCTGGCGCAGATCCACTCGATCCTCGCCATGGTCCATTCCGGGGTCGGCGTCGCGCTGGTGCCGCAGGCTGCAATGAACCTGCGTTTCAGCGGCGTCGTCCTGCGTCCGGTGAACCTGCCGAAACAGAGGCCGGCGGAACTGTTCTTCGTCAGCCGGGAGGACAATGACAACCCGCTCCTGCCGATCGTCGCGGCGCTGGCGCGAGGGCTGGCCCAGGAGCCGGCAAAAGCCGGCTGAACGATCCAATGAATGGATCGCTCGATACAGTGATTGGTCTCCATCGGCATCGTTCTTGATCTACTCCTGCGGCTGAGTTCAGCGAGGAGCCGATCATGAGCAAGATGAACCCGCAGGAGATGGCACGGCATATCGGCAACGGGCTGCTGTCGTTTCCGGTCACGCCCTTCGCCCCCGGCAACGTCTTCGACGAGGCACGCTACCGCTCCAATCTCGACTGGCTCTGCGGCTACGACGTCGCCGGCCTGTTCGCCGCCGGTGGCACGGGCGAGTTCTTCTCGCTTTCGCCGGCGGAGGTCGTGACCGTGGTGGCGACAGCCGTCGCCGAGACCAAGGGGCGGGTCCCGGTTCTCGCCGGCGTCGGCTATGGCACGCAGATCGCCACCGAGCTCGCGACCGCGGTCGAGAAGGCGGGCGCCGACGGCATCCTGCTGCTGCCGCCCTATCTCGTCTTCTCCGAGCAGGAGGGGCTCGCCGCCCATATCGAGGCCGTCTGCAAGGCGACCAGGCTCGGCGTCATCGTCTACAATCGCGACAACGCCATCGTCACCGAAGAGACGCTGGCCAGGCTCTGCGAGCGGAATCCCAATCTCATCGGCTACAAGGACGGCATCGGCGATATCGAGCTGATGACCCGCATCCATCTGCGCATGGGCGACCGGTTGACCTATATCGGCGGCCTGCCCACCGCCGAGACCTTCGCGCTCCCCTATCTCGAAATGGGGGTGACGACCTATTCCTCGGCGGTCTTCAACTTCGTCCCGCACTTCTCGACCAAGTTCTATGCCGCAGTGCGCCGCCGCGACCGCGAGACGGTGCAGGCGGGGCTGCGCGACTTCATCCTGCCGCTGATCGCGATCCGCAACCGCAAGCGGGGCTACGCCGTCTCGATCATCAAGGCGGGGATGAAGGTGGTCGGCCGCGATTCCGGCCCCGTCAGGACGCCGTTGACTGACCTCACGCAGAGCGAGACGGAAGAACTCGCGGCTCTGGTCGCCCGGCTCGACAACGGCGAATTCGCGACGCGCGAACTCGCCGCCGCCTGAGCACCATCTCTGCGGAGACGCCGACGATGTCGCGCCGGGATTGGTGCGGCATCGCTTCGTTCCCCAACGCCAGCACGCCCGCGATGCGTCGATTGGATCGGTCGATACGTCCTTTGAGCTGTCCGCAGCCGATCCACGGCCCCTAATCTGTCGGCTCACAAAAAAGGTCGGGCCAGCAGATTGCGGCCAAAGACCACCGGGGGGACGATCATGACGCCTACGAAAAACATTGGCGCCGCAGCGCTGCTTGCGTTCATCATGGCCGCCATGCCTGCCACCGCGAAGACCATGGTCTATGTCTCGAACGCCGACAGCCGCGAGATCAGCGTGCTCGAACTCGACGCGCAGCTCGGCGAACTGAAGCCCGTCGAGACCGTCGCGGTGACCGGCACGGCGATGCCGATGGCGGTCTCGCCCGACAAGCGCCATCTCCATGTCTCGCTGCGCTCGCAGCCCTTCTCGGTCAGCACGTTCGCGATCGACCGGCAAAGCGGCAAGCTCGGGCTGCTGTCCACGGTGCCCTTGCCCGACAACATGGCCTATGTCGCGACCGACCGGACGGGCCGCTTCCTGCTCAGCGCCTCCTATACCGGCGACAAGATCACCATCAACCCGATCGACGCCCAGGGCATCGTCGGCGCAGAGCCGGTCCAGGTCGTGCAGACCCGCAAGCATGCGCACGCGATCCTGAGCGACCGTGCCAACAAGCATGTTTTCGCCAGCAATCTCGGCGGCGACATCCTGCTGCAATACAAGTTCGACGCCACGACCGGTCGCGTCACCCCGAACGAGCCGCCCTTCGTCGAGACGAAGAAGGGCGCAGGGCCGCGCCATTTCGTCTTCAGCCCCGATGACAGGTTCGCGTATCTGGTCAACGAACTCGACGGCACGCTCAACGCCTACCGTTTCGAGACCGCCAAGGGCACCCTGGCCGAGACCGGCAGCGTCAGCATCATGCCGACTGGCTTCCAGGGCGGTGCTCCGTCCGCCGCCGAGCTTCGCATCGCGCCGAACGGCCGCTTCATCTACGCGTCGGAGAGGACATCGAACACGATCGCGGCTTTCCGGGTCGATGGTGCCACTGGCGCGCTGACACCTGCCGGCAATTTCGCGACGGAGACGCAGCCGCGCGGCTTCAATATCGACCCGAGCGGGCGCTTTCTGGTCGCGGCCGGGCAGAAGTCCGATTCCGCGACGCTGTATGCGATCGACGCCGAAAGCGGGGCGCTGAAGGAATTGAAACGCTATCCGCTCGGCAAGAATCCGAACTGGGTTGAAATCATCGATCTGCAATAAATGCGGCAAGTTTGTTGTCAAAAGATCACGGAAACGTCCGCTTTCCGACAGTGAGCCAGTGTCGGCAAATGGCGCGCTACGACGGCGGTAGAATCGACATATGAATTGCTGCGGCCTGCGGCGCTAACGCGACAGTGAGTAAGCGGGAGGATAGGATACCTGAGCAGAGCATCGCAGCCTCGAAAGCCTCCAGGACGTGTTACTCGACGGGCTTACCGAGGTGTTGGTCGATAATAATATGATACCGCAACGGCCATTTGCACCGGCTCTACCGCGTTCGGCGCTCATGACGTTGATCATGGCTGAGAGTCGCGGTGGGGGAGCTACTCATGCGATGCGCTACGATCGCCATATAGATCATTCTCGCCGCGCCGCTTCTTGCTGCAACGCCCGCGACATCGAATTCGTTGGGCGGAGCAACATCGCAGATTGATCATCTCGGCGGCGGAATGACCGATTCTCTCTCGATGAGGCGCGTTTGCAAAATGATGCGCCGGCCGACGGTGGTATCGCCGCGGGCGCGCCGCACGAGAGCAGCGGCGCTCTCCGAGCCCAGTTCGTAGCAGGGCTGCGCAATTACCGTGATCGACGGCGTCGTAACACTGGTCCAGTCCGCATCATGGAAGGCGATGAGCGACAGATCGCGCGGAATGGCGATGCCCAGCGCGCGCAGCGCCTTGAACAACTCAAGCGCCACCACGTTGTCGGATGCGATGAGCGCGGTTGGCCGGTCCGGTAGCGCCATCAGATCGGCGACGATCTTGGGTCCCCCGCCCAGCCGATTCACGCCGAGGCGGACATAGCGTTCGCAGCCTCCGCCGCCCGCCTGCGCGGCGGCCTCGAGAAAGCCTTCGATGCGGTCGCGCACGGTGGACAGATGAAGCTGGTGCGGGCCGCGGTACACCGGATCGTCGCACGCTGTCGCCGACACGTAGCCGATGCGCCGGTGCCCGGCTTCGGTGAGCCGTCGCGCCACGGCAGCGCCGGCGGCGCGGTCGTCAGCGACCACGGTGTCGACGCTCATTGAAGGGATGTAGCGGTCCAGTAGCACGATCGGCCGCCCGCTAGCTTCCACGGCACGCAGGTGTCCCGTGTCATGCACGCTGGCGGGTGTGACGATCAACCCGTCGACCCGCTTGCCCAACAGCATGCGTATGGCGTCTCGCTCGCGTTCGACGTCCTCGCCGGAATTCGCGAGGATGACATCAAAGCCCTCGGCCCGCGCCACATCGCTGATGCCGCGCACCGCCAGGCCGAAATAGGGGTTCTCCACATCGGCGACGATGACGCCGATGGTGCGCGACCGACCGGTCGTCATGCTGCGGGCGACCTCGTTCGGCCGGTAGTTGAGGCTCCGGGCGGCGGTCATCACCTTGTCCCGAACCGCCGGACTGGTGACGCTGTAACCGCCGAGCACGCGCGCCGCGGTCGCCTTGGAGACGCCGGCCTCGCGCGCGACATCCAGCACAGTTGCATCCCGAGGCTTCGACGGTGAATCGCTCATGGTTCCGCCTTAGTTCCGCTACCCGACGATCGCAACGCGAAACGGCGACGATTGACAAATGAGACCGGTCTCATTACGTCTTTAGCATCTTGAGGGGCAGGGTGTCATGGTGCGCAAGCTGAAGTGGGGCGTGCTCGGCGCGGCGAATATCGCGCGCAAGCACGTCATTCCCGCCATGCTGGCGAGCGAGCGTTGCGATCTCGTCGCCATCGCGTCGCGTGACGAGGAGCGCGCTCGCGCCACAGCCCGCGATTTCGGCATTCCCACGGCTTACGGGTCCTATGAGGCCCTGCTTGCGGACCAAGCAGTCGAGGCGATCTACAACCCGCTGCCCAACCATCTGCACGCACCCTGGACGATCAAGGCGCTGGAGGCCGGCAAGCACGTGCTGTGTGAGAAGCCGATCGCGCTCGACGCCGCCGAGGCCCGCGAGATCGCCGCCGCCGCCGAGCGCACGGGCCGGCTGGTCATGGAAGCCTTCATGGTGCGCTTCCATCCGCAGTGGCGGCAGGCGCGCGAAATCGCAGCGGGCGGCCGCATCGGCGAGGTGCGCGCGATGCAGACAATCTTCTCCTATTACCTGACCGACCCCGCCAATGTCCGCAACCAGCGCGACATAGGCGGCGGCGGTCTCTACGACGTCGGCTGCTACGCCATCAATACTGCGCGATATATCTTCAGTGCGGAGCCGGAGCGGGTCATCGCGCTCGTGACCACCGATCCGATCTTGGGCACCGACTGCGTCACCAGTGGCCTGCTTTCGTTTCCCGAGGGGCGACAGCTCGCCTTCACATGCGCCACGCAGCTCGTGCCATGCCAGCGTGTGCAGATCCTCGGAACGCGTGGCCGCATCGAAATTGAGATTCCCTTCAACGCGCTCAAGGCCGCCGATACGGCGGTCATCATCGATGACGGCAGCGACCTCGCCGGCGGCGGCCGGGAGCGGATCGTTCTGCCCGCCTGCGATCAATACGCGCTGCAATGCGACGCCTTCTCGCGCGCCGTGCTCGGCGAGGAGCCGCTCGCCGCGACGATGGCGGATGCCATGGCGAACATGCGCACCATCGACGCTCTCTTCCGCTCGGCGCGCTCCGGCGCCTGGGAAGCGCCGTGAGCCGTCCCGGCACCCCGCCCTCGTCTGAAGCAGAGAGAAGCCTCGTGAGACCGTCTCCAGACCGCCCGAGCATCGTCATCATCGGAGGGGGGATCTTCGGCGTCTCCACGTCGCTGCATCTCGTCCGCCAGGGATCGCTCGTCACGCTCGTCACCGAGGGTGTCCTCGGCAGCGGCGCTTCGGGCCGTTCCCTCTCATGGCTCAATTCGTCCCGCCTTCGCTCGTCCGCCTATCACCGCCTCCGGATGGTCGGCATCGATCGCTATCGCACGCTCGCGGCGCAGCATCCGCATGCCCCGTGGTTGCGCTTCGACGGCGGCCTAACCTGGGACGCCGACGATGCGTCGAATGCGATAGACGCCGCTGAAGCGCATGAACGCAGCATCGGCTACGACGTGATGCGTTTAGCGCCGGAGGAGGTTGCTGCCGTGACGCCTGGCGTCGATGCGCGGGCGATCACTCAGCAGGGCGCACTGTTCAATCCCGGCGAGGGCTGGGTCGATCTCCCCGCGCTGATCGGCCTCCTCGCCGCAGAAATCCGTATACGGGGTGGCGAGATTGTCGAGGGCGCCGGCACAGCATCGGTGCTCGTCCGCAACGGCTCTGCCCGTGGCGCGAGGGTTGCCGATGGCCGTCTGTTCGAAGCCGATGCCTGCCTGATCGCGACCGGCCCGTGGACGCCCGCCATGGCCGCCGATCTCGGTGTCGAGATTCCGGACGCTTCGCCGATCGGGCTTCTGGTCAAGACCGCACCTGTGGAGACCGCGCTCCGCGCCGTGCTGAACACGCCGCGCGTCGCCGTGCGGCCGACACCCGACGGTGCGCTGGTGCTCGACTCGGCCTGGTCCGAGGAGGAGATGCGCGTCAACGCAGATGGCAGCCTCGCCGTGCGGCAGGACACGATCGAGGGCCTGTTGCGGGAGGCCTCCGCCGTGCTGGCCGGCAATCCGAAGCTGACCTTCGGCTCCTACGGCGCAGGGCGCAAGCCCATTCCGGGTGACGGCGAGCCGGTCTTCGGTGCGCTGGACGGTGTTGGCTCGTGTTTCGTCGCCTTCAGTCACAGTGGCGCGACGCTGGGGCTGATCGCGGGCGAGCTCCTGGCGGACGAGATCGCCAACGGCCGCCGCAGCCCGCTGCTGGACGGCTTCCGGCCTGGTCGCTTCCAGGCCGCTGCCCGATCGCTGGTTGACGCCTGATGCCACGCGTCGCCACGGCTGATCCCGATGCCCGAAATCTGCCACGGGAACGGATTTCGACTCCGCGCCCGTCGCCGATTACGAACTGATCGAAAAAGCAAAAGAGGAGAGGGACGATGACGAAACCGTGGTTCAGAAACGCGATGGCATCGCTCGTGCTGTCGTCGTCCGTGCTGTGGGGCGTATCCGCCGCACAGGCCCAGTCCATGCCGCCGCTGCCCAAGGCGGTCAAGGACGCCGGGACGCTGCGCATCGGCGTGCGCTGCGACGCGCCGCCCTTCGGCCAGTCGGCCACCGACGGCAAGCCGGTCGGCATCGAGATCGACATCGCAAAGCAGCTTGGCGCCTATGCGTTCGGCTCGGCCGACAAGGCGGAGCTGACCTGCGTCACCACGGATGCGCGCATCCCTTCGCTGACCGGCCGGAAGATCGATCTGATCGTGGCGACGCTGGGCCGTACGCCGCCCCGTGAGCAGGTGATCGATTATTCGACGATCTACTATTGGGGCAGCAGCAACGTCGCCGTGCTGAAGGACAGCCCGGTGCAGAGCCTGGCCGAGCTGAAGGGCAGGTCCATCCTGATCGTGAAGGGCGGCAACCAGATCAACTGGTTGCGCAGCAACATTCCGGACGTTCAGTTCGTGCAGCTCAACACCGCTTCGGACAGCCTGCAGGCCCTGTTCCAGGGACGCGCGGACGCTTACGTCACCGACGGCACGACGATGGCGCTGCTGCTGGGCAACTATCCCAATCTGCGCGTGCTCAAGGGCGAGGTCGATCTCGGCTTCAACGGCGTCGGAATTCGCAAGGGCGAGTCCGAGATGAAGGCCTTCGTCGATGCGGCTCTCGCGCGGATGAAGGAAGAAGGCTTGCTTTCGAAGGCGGTGAAGACCCACGTCGCCGATGCCAATCTGCAGGCGCAGATGATCCGCTCGTTCGAGACCCCGCCTCCTTCGAACTGACGGCAGGCGCGTCGGCGGGAGGACCGTCGCCGGCGCGCTCTTGGTTGGTCCGCCCGGGGAAGCACCATGGACTTCGATTATATCCTCGGCGCGCTCCCGGACCTCATGAAGGGTCTGAAGATGACCCTGATGGTCAGCGCGCTGTCGATAAGTGTGTCGCTCGTCCTCGGGGCGCTGGGGGCCGCCTTGCGAACCAGCGGCCACGCGCTCCCCCGGCGATTGGTCATCGGCTACGTCGAATTCGTCCGCGGCACGCCGCTACTCGTGCAGATCTTTTTCATCTTCTTCGGCCTGCCCAGCCTCGGCATACGCTTCTCGGTGTTTTGGTCCGGCGTCATTGCCCTGACGGTCTGGGCCACGGCGTTCCAGATCGAGAATGTTCGCGCAGGACTCGCCTCGGTGGCGCCGGGCATCCGCGACGCATCGGTCGCTCTGGGTCTGAAGCGGTGGCAGCATGCGATCCTCGTCGTCTTGCCGATCGCCGCCCGGGCCGCCCTGCCGCCCGCCATGAACACCGTCGTCTCGACCTTCAAGAATTCGGCCTATTTGCAGACGATCGGGCTCGTGGAGCTGACCTTCGTCGCAGTCGATCGCATCGCCTATGACTTTCGCGCCGTCGAGATGTTCGCGACGATCTGCGTGATCTACCTGTTCTGCGTCTTCGTTCTGGCTGGGCTGGCCAAGCTGGTCGAGCACCGGCTCAATCGCCCTTTCGCGGAACGCTGACCATGCTGCTCTTGGAGTTCCGGAATTTTCTGCTGGCGGGCTTCGCCAACACGCTGCTGCTGGCGCTCGTGCTCACGGCGGGTGCCACCCTGTGCGCTATCCTGTTCGCGGCCGCTCTGTCGGCGCGCTCCCGGGTCGTGACGGGGTTTGTCTACGGCCTCGTCGAATGCCTGCGCGACATCCCGCTGATGGTCACCGTGCTGCTGGCTTATTTCGTGCTGCCTAAGGCGGGCATCTCGCTCAATCCCTTCTGGTCAAGCGCGCTCAGCATCTCGCTTTGGGGCGGCGCCAATGGCGCGCATATCATCCGCGCCGGCCTGACATCCGTTCCGAAAGGGCAGCATGAGGCCGCCGACGCCTTCGGCCTGCGGGGCTGGCGAAAGCTCATGCTGGTCATCCTGCCACAGGCAATGCCGGTGATCATCCCTCCCTACGTCAGCCTGGTCACGAGCCTCGTTCAGGCGAGCTCGCTCGGCGCGGTGATCGGAGTGGAAGAGGTCTTCCGCGCAGGTCAAGTCATCATCGAGCAGACCACACTCACGCGGGGCGGCAGTCCAGCCTATCTCGTGTACGGCTTCCTGCTCGTCATCTATTTTGTGCTGTGCTGGCTGATTTCCCTCGTCGGGCGTCGCTGCGAGCAATACTTCACCCGGCATTTGATGGGAGCCGATGAAGCCTGCCCTCTGCCACAAGGTACGACACAGATCGTGCCTGCCTGATGCCGGCGGCAGTGGAACTCTTTGCCACCGCATGGCGCATCCATCTTAAGGCGTTCGATGTCCTGACCCGTCCGCGGGGCGTCTGCTTGATGGTAGTGAGCGAATGTCCGGAATTGGCGCTCCGCTGCCCGTCCTTAGTGACTGGTTTGGCATTCTACCGAAACAGCGCAATTGCGCCTGGAGCGCGCGATGGTGATTGGCGGAAATCGGGTGTCCTGCGCCTCTTCAAGTATTGCATTTTAAACTTCTTATATGCAAAACTGCGTCATGCTCCTGCTCTCAGAGATTTCGTCGACCGAGAAAACCGTCCGGATAGACGCCGCCAGCGTGTTCGGGAGCGACTACGGACGCCTACCTCACATCTTCCGCATCCTGGTTGAGAACGTCGCGCGCAACGCGTCCTCCTCGATCGAGCGTGACGCGGCAATGGTGGCGATCCGCGGCTGGCTGGTCGCGGGTAGGAGCAGCGCTGAGATCGCCTTCCAGCCCTCGCGCGTGCTGATGCACGACACGACGTGCACGCCGGCTCTCGTTGACATCGCCGGGATGCGTGACGCGCTCGCGGAAGCCGGCGGCGATCCCGGGGCGCTCAGTCCTGTCCTGCCGGTTGACGTCTCCGTCGATCACTCGCTTGGCGTCGATGTCTCCGCTGTGTCGGGTGCCGCCGACCTCAACAAGGAGCGCGAATACCGCCGCAACGGTGAGCGATACCGCTTTCTCAAATGGGCGACGCAGGCGATGCGCGGGGTGCGGGTCAATCCCCCTGGCACCGGCATCATGCACACGATCAACCTCGAGCAGCTTGCGACCGTTGTCGGCACGACTGTTATCGAGGGCCGCACGGTCGCCATCCCCGATACGCTGATCGGGACCGACAGCCATACACCGATGATCAATGGGATCGGTGTGCTGGCCTGGGGTGTCGGCGGACTCGAGGCCGAAAGCGTGATGTTCGGCATGCCGGTGATGATGAGGCTGCCCGACGTGATCGGCGTGCGCCTCGACGGCCGGTTGCGCGAAGGCGTGCTCGCGACGGATCTGGCGCTGACTGTCACGCAGCTCCTGCGCGAGCGCGGAGTGACCGGCACCTTCGTCGAGTTCTTCGGACCGGGCGTCTCGACCCTGTCGGCCGGCGAACGCGCCGTCGTCGCGAACATGACGCCCGAGTTCGGGGCCTCAACCGCCTTCTTCCCGGTCGACGGGCGCACGCTCGCCTATCTGCGCCAGACCGGCCGCGACGAACGCGCGGTCGCGCTGGTCGAGGCCTATGCCAGGGCGCAGGGGCTCTGGTTCGACGCGGATGCGGAGCCCCGGTTCACCGACACCGTCGCGCTCGATCTCGGGACGGTCGAGACGAGCCTCGCTGGCCCCTTTCGTCCGCAGGACCGCTTGCCGCTCTCGGGCGTGCCAGCGGCGCTGGCGGCGCTTCCCCAACCGGCGAAGCTCGCGGAGGCCTTGCCGCGGCACCCCGTTGCGATCGCCGCGATCACGAGTTGCACCAACACCAGCGATCCGCGCCTGCTCGTCGCGGCCGGGCTCGTTGCCCGCAAGGCCCGTACGCTCGGCCTCGTTCCGCCGCTCTGGGTCAAGACTTCGCTCGCTCCGGGCTCGCCCGCCGCCGAGCACTTCCTGCGTCGCTCCGGTCTCCTCGACGATCTCGAGGCTTTGGGCTTTGGGATCGTCGGCTATGGCTGCACCACCTGCATCGGCAATTCGGGGCCGCTGCTGCCGATGATGGAACAGGCGGTCGCGGCAGGCGAGACGCTGCCCGTCGCAATCCTGTCGGGCAATCGCAACTTTCCCGGCCGCGTCCACGGCCAGGTCGAGGCGGGCTTCCTGGCCTCGCCGCCGCTCGTCATTGCCTATGCCCTTGCAGGCGATGTGACGCGCGACCTCACGCGCGAGCCGATCGGCCAGGCGGGCAACCGGGCGATCCATCTGTCCGAGCTCTGGCCGTCGGGCGACGAAATCGATGCGGCTCTGGCGGCCGGCCTCGATCGCGCCGACTTCCGGGATGCGTTTGCGCGCGCTTCGGCCGATGCGAGCTGGGCCGAGCTCGAAGCGCCGTCGACGCCGCTCTTTCCCTGGGCCCTGTCGTCGACCTATCTGCGCCGGCCGCCCTTCGCCCGCGCCGACGCGCCCATTTCCCTCGGCCGGTTCAGCGCTCACCCGATCTTGGTCGTCGGCGACGACATCACCACCGATCACATCTCGCCCGCAGGCCAGACACCGGCGTCGAGCGAGGCGGGGCAGTGGCTGATCGGGCATGGCGAGAGCCCGCGCGATCTCAATGTCTACGCCTCGCGGCGCGGCAACTGGGAGGTCATGCTGCGGGGCCTGTTCACGAATAGGACGGTGGTCAACCGGCTGGGATCCGATCTGCCTCCGGGCTCGACCCGGCATGCGATCAGCGGTGAGGTTCTCCCGCTCTGGGTCGCCGCGGAGCGCTATCGTTCGGCGGGCGAAGCCATCGTGATCGTCGCAGGCGAGCGCTACGGCACGGGCTCCTCGCGCGACTGGGCGGCGAAAGGCCTCGGCCTGCTCGGTGTCCGTGCCGTGCTCGCGGCGAGCTTCGAGCGCATCCACCGATCGAACCTCATCGGCATGGGCATCCTGCCGCTCACTTTCGACGATGCTGCACAAAGTGCCGGACTGTCACTCCGGCCCGGCGACCGCATCGAGGTCGCGGTGCCCGAGAACCTGGTCGCGCCGCGTCTCGCCACGGAGGTCACGCTCCTGCGCGCGGGCGGCGAGCGTCTGTCGATCCCCATGCACCTCGCAGTCGAGACGGAACTCGAATGCGAGACGCTGCGCGCCGGCGGCATGCTGCCGCTGATCCTGCGGCGCTTTCTGCCCGATCACCGAGATCACCCACCGGGTGAAGACGAGGCGGCGGAACGTCGCCGCGCCCGAGTCGCATCGCTCCACAACCAAAACCGACCATAAACGGAGGAAAAGTCCATGATCGACCGTCGACTTCTGCTCGCCTGCGCCGCCGCCATCATCGCGGCCCCGGCCGTGGCCCAGACCCCGTCCGAACTCAAGATCATCGCTCCCGCCGGGCCGGGCGGCGGATGGGACACCGCTGCGCGCTCGATCCAGCAGGTCCTGACCGGAGCCGGCCTCGCCAAGAGCGTCCAGGTGCAGAACGTCACCGGTGCGGGCGGCACCGTGGGCCTCGCCCAGTTCATCAACGGGTCAAAGGGTGATCCCTCCCAGCTGATGGTGAACGGCATCACCATGGTCGGGGCGATCCTGACCAACAAGGCTCCGGTCAGTCTCGACCAGGTCACGCCGCTCGCGCGCCTGACGGGTGATCCACTCGTCATCGTCGTGCCGGAGAACTCGCCACACAAGACGATCAAGGACGTGGCCGCGGCCATCAAGGCCGATCCCTCGCGCTTCATCTGGGCTGGCGGATCGGCCGGCGGAGCCGACCACATCCTCGCCGCGCTCGTGACGAAGGCGGCCGACAGCGATCCCGGCAAGCTCAACTACGTCGCCTTCTCGGGTGGCGGCGAGGCGCTCGCCGCCATGCTCGGCGGCCGGGTGACGGCCGGCGTGTCGGGCTATGGCGAGTTCGAGAGCCAGATCAAGGCGGGCAAGCTGAGGGCCATCGCCCTGTCCTCGGGCAAGCGCCTCGAAGGCGCGGATGTTCCGACGCTGAAAGAGCTCGGAATAGACGTCGAGGTCGTCAACTGGCGCGCCGTGATGGCGGCGCCCGGCATCTCCGCCCAGCAGCGGCAGGAACTCACCGCCATCTTCGACAAGATGGTCAAATCGAAGGAATGGGTCGAGCTGCTGAAGGTCCGTGGTTGGGATGACTATTACCTCGCCGGCGAGCCCTTTACCGCCTTCCTCAAGGAGGAGCAGGTCCGCGTCGCTGACGTTCTGCGCTCGATCGGCCTCGTCAAATAAGCTTCGAATCGTCGCGCGGCTCGGGTAGATGCTCTCGTCGGCGGGCCGCGCAGGCCGGCGGGAGCGCATCGTGGCACGGGCGAGCAGGCAGGACCTCGGAGAGACGCTGGCGGCGAAGCTGCTCGGAGAGATCCGGGAGTTGAGGCTCGCCGCCGGGACGCATCTGCGCGCCCAGGATCTCGCGACCCGCCTCGGCGTCTCGCGCTTCCCGGTGGGTCAGGCCCTTCATCTGCTCGCCGGCAAGGGCGTGCTGCGCCATGAGCCCAACCGCGGCTATTTTGTCGCTCAGGGCGAGCCGGCCAGCGCGGAAGAGCTGGGTCTCGCCATCACCGACGGCCGTGACGCGATCTATTTCCGGATCGCCGAGGACCGTCTCGGGGGCTCGCTGCCCGACCAGAGTACGGAAGCCGAGCTGCGCGAGCGCTACGGGTTGACGCGTGCCGAGCTCACGGCGGTGCTGACGCGCATTAGCTCCGAGGGCTGGGCCGAGCGGCGCGCCGGCTATGGCTGGACTTTTCTCCCGGTCCTGAACACACCCGAAAGCCTGGAGCAGAGTTACCGGCTCCGTCTCGTCCTCGAGCCTGCAGCCTTGCTCGAGCCGGGCTACGACCTCCTGCCCGAACAGATCGCTGCCTGCCGCCACGCTGAGGAGAGGTTGCTCGCGGGCGCCATCGAGACCGATTCCGCCGATGCGCTGCACGAGCGCGGGGTGCGGTTTCACGAGACGATCGTCGGCGCGAGCGGCAACCCGTTCTTCCTCGATACGATCCGGCGGCTCAATCGCGTGCGTCGCCTGCTGTCCTACCGGTCGATGCTGGACCGCAAACGTTACCGTGCCCAATGCGAGGAGCACCTCGCCATCCTCGACAGCCTCGCGCGCCGCGACCAGGAAGAGGCTGCCCATCGTCTGCGCGCTCATCTGGCGCACACAATCGAGAACCTGGCGCGGATCCGCCCAATCCTGTCGCGCTGAAGAGTGGCGTTTCCAACTTCGACCGTAGATGGGTAATATTGCATTTATTGCTGTCGATATGCTAAAGTGATCAACCAGGTTGGGAGGATCAGTCATGGCATTGGATGTCACGCGGCGAGCCGCGCTAGGATTGCTGGCGGTCGGAGCCGGCATCGCGGCAAATGGGCTTGCCCAGGCGCAGAGCTATCCGAACAAGCCTATCCGCCTCATCGTGCCCTTCGCCGCAGGCGGTGGCGTGGATACGGTCGCGCGGATTCTCGGCGAGGCGCTCAAGCAAGAGCTTGGGCAGGGCGTTGTCATTGAGAACCTGCCGGGAGCCAGCGGAACACGCGGCGCCGAAACGGCAGTCAAGGCGGATCCTGACGGCTACACGATCCTGCTCGCTTCGGCCGGCGAGATCGCGGTTGCGCCACATATCCAGAAGGGGCTGCGCTATGTGCCGGAGCGCGATCTCGCACCGGTCACACTGGCTGTGCGAGTTCCCAATGTACTCGTGGTGAAAGGGGAGGCCCCCCACAGGAGTGCGGTGCAACTCATCGCGTTCTCAAAGGCGCAGCCGAAGGACGGCACCTATTCGTCGAGCGGCGTCGGCAATCCGCAGCATCTTGCCGGCGAGCTGATGAACAGGATGACGGGCTCGCAGCTTCTGCATGTCGCCTATCGCGGCGCGGCGCAGCAGATCCCGGATGTCCTCGCCGGCAGCGTCACCGCGACCTTCGCGAGTTATCTCGCTGTCGCCTCTTTCGTGCAGAGCGGACAACTTCATGCCGTCGGCGTGACATCGAAGGAGCGGATCCCGAGCCTGCCCACCGTGCCGGCTTTGGCCGAGACGCCCGGTCTGGCGAACTTCGATGTCGTCAACTGGTTCGGCTTGTTCGCCCCGGCCAGGACGCCTCCGGCGATTCTGGACACGCTTCATGCTGCTGCGGTCAAGGCGCTGAAAAAGCCGGAGATCGCAGCCAAGCTGTCGGAACTCGGCAGCTATCCAAGTCCGATGCCGGCTGCCGCCTTCGGTATGTTCGTGCGAGACGAGACGGCAAAGTTCAAGGATATCGTCACTGCTGCCGGCATTGAGGCGCAATGAGCCGAGTAGTGGGGCCGGACGCTCATTTTGCCTATGTCGGATCGCGCACAACGCGCGAGCGCGGTGCGTCGGGCGAAGGCATCTCGATCTTCGCGACCGACGCTAGCGCGCGGCACTGGCGCCACCTCCAGACGGTGGGGGATCTCGTCAACCCTTCCTTTTTGGCATTCGGCCGGGAGCAGCGGTATCTCTACGTGGTGCATGGCGATGGGACAGAGGTCAGCGCCTTCGCCATCGACGAGACGACGGGCGGGCTGACCTTTGTCAATCGCGTCCCCTGCGGCGGGCGCAATCCGGTTCATCTCGTCGCGTCGCCAGGCGGCCGGCAGCTCTATGTGGCCAATCACCTGTCGTCGAATGTCGCCGTGATCGAGATCGCGCCCGATGGTGCACTCGGCTCGATCGCGCAGATCGTGACGCTGGATGGAGAGCCGGGGCCACATCGGGTCGAGCAGCCCTTCGCCAAGCCGCACCAGCTGATCTTGAGTGTTGACGAGCGCTATCTGATCGTCCCGGACAAGGGGCTAGACGCGACCTTCGTCTTCTCGATCGAGCGCGATGGCGGGCTGCGAGCCACAGGCGAGCCGGCGCGGGACCGCGAGGGCAGTGGCGCGCGCCATGCGGTCTGCATACCGGACGGCCGCCACGTTTACGTCGTCAACGAGCTCGATTCGGCGGTCTGTGCTTTCGCCTTCGATGAAGGCAGACTTCACCCCATCCAGCGCATCAGCGCACTACCCGACAGTTTCTTCGGCTTCAGCCGCGCGGCCGGCATCGTGCTGACGCCAGACGGTCGCCATCTCTTCGCGTCCAATCGGGGGCATGACAGCCTCGCGGGTTTCGAGGTTGATCCAGGCTCAGGACGCCTGAGTGCGAACGGCATCACACCTTGTGGCGGCCGCACGCCTCGCTTCATCGCGCTTACGCCCGATGCGTCGGCCGTGATCTGCGCCAATGAGGAGAGCCATGGGCTGACCCGACTGGACGTCGGTGAAGCCGGCTGCCTTCGACCAGCGGTCGAGATCGCGCAAGTACGCAGTCCAGTCTGCGTGGTTTGGAAAGCTCGGTCGACATAGTCGCGCTCACGGCGGCAACCGATTCCGGCGCTCCAGCAACGAATGTCCGCTTCCTGGCGATGCGCCAACGTCCGCTGCTGGCGCAGAGCGGCCGGATGGGTTTGGCAAGCACGTGCGGCCAAATTCGTCGCCATCCCTGCCGACATGTCCGGGCAGAGCAGGAGCAGATTGTGACCGAGCGATTTGAAAGGGCACCGCCAACCCTGGACACATGAGGAATTGCTGCACGAGCAGGCCGGCCGCGACCCTTAGCCGATTGCGGGTACGAAGATCGCTTCCAAACGCAGCTAAAGTATTGCGATCTTATACCGCTGCCGCGCCCGGTCTGTCGGCATGGGGCGCACAAGGGGTTCGCATGTGAATGGAAAAATTCATATTGCAGATTAAAACATATTTTCATACATTCTGATCAAGAACGTCGCACTCCGCGAGGGGAATGATCATGAAAAACTTTCTGGCGGCCGTGGCCATGCTGCTGGCCGGGACCCTGTCTACGCACGCTCAGACCAGGGAACTGGTCGTCGCCGCTTTCGGTGGCGCCTATACGGACGCCCTGAAGAAAACTATCGCTGAGTTCGAAAAAGGGAACGGCGCCAAGGTCACGTTCATACCCGCGTCGGGCGCCGACGGCCTCGCTAAGGCCATGGCCCGTGAGGTCGATGTCATCCACGCCGACATGGCCTGGGCTTATCGCGGCGAGGCGCAGGGTGCCTTCGAGAAGCTCGATCCGAGCATCGTCACCAACCTTGCCGCGCTCTACCCCAGGGCCCGCTTCTCGGATTACGGCGTCATCACCAACTTCGGCCAGTACGGCATTGCCTACAATCCGAAGGACGTCACGCCGGCCCCGGCCTCCTGGCTCGACCTCTGGGACGCGAAATACGACGGGGCCGTGACCACGACGGGCTTTGACGCCGCCAATGTCGAGCTGCTCGTCCTGATGGCGAAGCTCAACGGCGGCAGCGAGGACAATATCGAGCCCGGCTTCCGGAAAATGGCGGAACTCGGCAAGCATATCAGTGTCTTCTACAACCAGCATGCCCAGCTGCTCGACCTGTTCCGCAACCAGGAGGTCGTGATGGCGCGCTGGCTGCGCGGCCGCGTCGACTGGGCCAACAAGCAGGGCGTCGCGCTGAAGTTCGCGGTGCCGAAGGAAGGTGCGATCGGCCTCGTCTCGACCGTCCATGTCGTGAAGGGCCGCCCGAACACCGAGCTCGCTCAGAAATTCGTCAATCACCTGCTCGGTGCCCCAAGCCAGAAAACCTATGCAACCGATCTCGGCTACACACCGGCGCGCGCCGGCCTCGATCTGACCGGCATCGACGTGCCCTATGGCGAGGAGTCGGTCGGCTCGCTGCTGATCGCCGACTGGAAGAAGATCGTGCCCAGGATGGATGCCTGGAAGGAGCGCTGGGAAAAGCAGGTGGTCGCCCGCTGAGGATGGCGCGCCCGGCTCCCGCAGCCGGGGGGATTTCGAGCTTGGACAGGTGGGCGATGGGACAGATCAGCGCAAGAAACATCACCAAGGCCTGGGGCGCTTTCACCGCGCTGAAGGGCGTCGATCTCGATGTTCGCGAGGGCGAGTTTCTCTCGATCCTCGGGCCGAGCGGCTGCGGCAAGAGCACATTGCTGCGCATCATCGCGGGTCTCGATGAGCCAAGCGGAGGCGAGATCCATATTGCGGGCCGGAACGTCACCCAGGATCCGGTCTGGAAGCGCAGGATCGGCTTCGTGTTCCAGAGCTTCGCGCTCTGGCCGCATCTGACCGTCTTCCGCAACGTCTCGATGGGGCTGGAGCTGCGCAACACGCCGAAGGCCGAGCTGCATGGCAGGGTCGTCGAGGCGCTCCGGATGGTGCAGCTCGACCATCTGGCCGATCGCCTGCCGTCGCAACTGTCCGGCGGCCAGCAGCAGCGCGTCGCGCTCGCCCGGGCCATCGTCCTGAAGCCCGATGTGCTCCTGCTCGACGAACCGTTGAGCGCGCTCGACAAGAACCTCCGACAGGACATGCAGGTGGAGCTCAAATCGCTCCAGCAGACGCTCGGCCTCACTACCGTCTTCGTCACACATGACCAGGAGGAGGCGCTGTCGCTTTCGGACCGGGTGGTGGTGATGAACAAGGGAGCGATCGAGCAGCTCGGCGCGCCCGACGCCATCTACAACGGCCCGGTCTCCGAATACGTGGCGCGCTTCGTTGGCGAGGCCTTCTTCTTTCGCGGCCGCATCGAGCGGGGCGAGGGCGGGGCCTGCTTGCGCCTTGTGGATGGAGGCGCCGTTCCGATCGAGGGCACCGACGCGGTGCAGGGGGAGGAAGGCCTGGCCTTCGTCCGGCCCGAATGGATAACGCTCGAGAAGCTCGGGCCCCAGCAGCAGGCCGAGGCGCCGCGCGGCGTCGTCGAGCGCCTGATGTTCTTTGGCCAGTCGAGTGACTATCTCGTCGCGCTCGGCGAGCGCCAGATGCGGGTCAAGCGGCGCCCCGACATGCCGGTGCTGCAGCCGGGCGACGCGGTCGCCATCCACTGCACGGCACGGGTTCTGCGCGACGGACAGGACGCGCCATGAAGCGGCCGGGCCTCCTGACGCTGCCGGCCGTCACCATCCTCGGCGCGTTCTTCATCTTGCCACTGGTCTGGGTCCTCATCCTGAGCGTCCTCACCGCGGGGCCGACCGGCGAAGTGCTGGGTGAGGTCACGTTGCAGAACTATGCGCGCTTCCTGACCGACGGCTACTATCTGAACGATCTCTTGCTCCGCACCATCCGCCTCGCCGCGATCGCGACCCTGTTCTCGGTCGTCATCGGCTATCTCGGCGCGCTGGTGATCGTCAGGGCCTCACCTACAGCGCAGAGCTGGATGGTCCTGCTGGTGATGCTGCCGCTCTGGGTCAACCTTGTCGTCCGCACCCTGAGCCTGATGGTCGTCCTCGGCCGCAACGGGCCGGTCAACCAGATCCTGGTCGGCCTCGGCTTCTCGGCTCGTCCGCTGCCGCTGCTTTACAACGAGACGGCGGTGGTGATCGGCATGGTGCAGGTCGCCGTGCCCTTCGTCATCATGGCGATCTACGGCGTGCTCCAGTCGATTCCGCGCGAACTCGAGCACGCCGCGATGACGGTCGGCGCGACGCCGCTGTCCGCCTTCCGCCGCGTGACGCTGCCGCTCAGCCTGCCGGGCATTCTCGCCGGCAGCGTGCTCGCCTTCGGAATCAACGTCGAATCCTTCGTGGTGCCGATCCTGCTCGGCGGCGGGCGGGTGCGCTTCATGAGCGTCGCGGCCTACGAGACCGCGACGGTGTCCAACAACCTGCCTTTTGCCGCGACGATCGGTGTCGTCCTGCTCGTCGTCACCATGGCGATGCTCGCCCTCTACCAATGGGCGGTCCGCTCGGCGGGGCGGCAGGCAACCGTCATCCAGGCGGGCTGAGGAGAGGGCCATGCAGAGATCTCTCATCGGCACGGGCCTGTGGTACGCTGGCGCGATCCTTTTCTTCGCCTTCCTGCTCGCGCCTCTGGTGGTCTTGATCGCGGTCTCGTTCAACCCGGTCGCGATGGTGTTTCCGCCGCAAGGTTTTTCGCTCAAATGGTACGGCGCGATCCTCGATAAGCCGGACTTCCTGCACGCAGCCTGGGCGAGCACGCTGCTGGGCGCCCTGACGGCGCTGCTAAGCACCGGCCTCGGCGTCCTCGCCGCGATCGGCGTGCAGCGGCATCAGGGGCCCGCCAAGGCCCTTGTCTCGGCGCTGCTGATGTCGCCGCTCTTCATCCCGGCCGTCATTGTCGCGCTGGCTCTGTTCCAGATCATCTTCATGATGGGGCTGGTCAACAACGTCTGGACGCTGCTCGCCGCCCATGTCGTCGTCACGCTGCCCTATCCGGTGCGCAACGTGATGGCGCAGATGGAGGGCTTCGATATGCGGCTCGAGGAGGCTGCACTCAGCGTCGGCGCGATGCCTCGCCAGGCGCTCTTGCGCGTGACGTTGCCGCTGCTCAAGGCCAGCATCGTGCCCTCGCTGATCATCGTCTTCGTGCTGTCCTGGAACAACTACACGGTGTCGGTCTTCCTCGCTTCCAAGGACTGGACGACGCTGCCCCTCCAGCTTCGGGCCTATCTCCAATACGAGTACGAGCCGTTCGTCGCCGCGATGTCAACGATCCTGATCCTCGCCTCGATCGTCCTGCTGATCATCGTCGATCGGACCGTCGGGCTCGGCAGCGTTAGGAAACGAGACTAGCTGGCGAAGACCTTGCGCCGTTTCGATGACCGGTCGATCTGGTCGAGGCGCTTGCGTGCCTCGACGCTCATGCACGAAAACATCGCATCGAGCAGGATCGGAACGAGTGTGGCGGCTGCCGCATAGGAATCGAAAACCAGCCGGCTGTCGACACGCGCCTTGAGGAGCAGGTCGGCGATCTGGTCATGATCGTTGAAGCTCGCATCCGCAACGAGCGCGATCCGCATGCCCGCCTGGCGCGCTATCTCGATCGCCCGGAGCGTCTCGCGCGGATAGAGCGGCATCATGAAGACGAGCAAGGTACGTCCGCCGGCGGCCCAGCATTGCTCGATCTGGTCCTCGACCAGGGATCCGCCGCCTGCGAGGAGGCGGACGTCCGGATGCACCTTCGCGGCGAAATAGGCGAACTGCGTGGCAAGCCCCGCCGAGGCCCGCAAGCCGAGTACGGCGAGCGGCCGCGACGTCGCCAGCGCCTCGCCAAAACCTTTGGCCAGATCCGCATTGGACAAGGATTGCGCGAGTTCGGCGAGATTGTCCGCCTCGGCCAGGATCGCGGCTTGATAGCGATTGGTTTCAGCTTCGCTTTGCGCTTCTTCGAAGGACGGGTTCGACCGCAAGAAGCGCCGCATCTCCAAATAGCCGTCGAAACCCAGCGCCACCGCAAAGCGCGTGACCGAGGGCTGGCTGACATTGGCGAGTTCCGCCAATTCCATGCTCGACAGGAAACCAAGCTGGGCGCTGTTCTCGATCATGCATTGGGCGATCCGGCGCTGCGCCGGGGTGAGGCGTTGGCCGGCGGTGCGCCGGTCCAGCTCGGCTCGTAAAACCTGGCGATCCGCCGGTACGGCCGATACCGCGAGCCTCGGATCATCTGGAGTCGCGAGCTTGGTATCCTCGGCCATTCGCGTTCTCTTCAAGGTCACGATCCTGTATCAATATATTCAAGAATTAACTTTCTGCATAAGTCGGTTGCCCAAAAAAAGCGAGCCCCGACCGAGGTCGGGGCTCCGGTGATTGAAACGAATGGGGCGGCTTCGCCGACCTCAGGCCGCCACAACGAGCTTCGAGAAGGCCCCTAACTCGGCCGGCCTGCGGTGCGGGAAGGCGACGCCGAGATTCCACGGGAAGATGAAGTGGACCCAGCGATGCATGCGGATGACATAGGTCATCATCGCCCCGGTCAGTTCCACGTATTCGTCCTTGGTCTTCAGCGTGTCCAAGGCGTCGGAATACATCTGGCCGACCTCATGCATGTTCGTCAGGCCAAGATCGGTCATGAACTCGAACACGTTGAAGGTCCCGGTGAGGAATTCCCGCGTCATGCGGTTGAGCGTCACAAGCTCCATGTCCTCATATTTCGAGATCTTGAGCAGCCGATACATGACGTCGGCGCCGACCAGCATCAGGTAGGCTTCCAGATGCACGAGCACGGAGAAGGACTGCTCGCCGCTGCCGGCGCCGCTGTCGATCACGCCCCAGCGCACCTTCTGGATCTCGACGGGCTCGTCGAACCAGACGCGGTCGATCTGCTTCTCGATGATCGCCTTGGCCTCGCGCCAATCGCCCTCGAACCTTGCGATATGGGACATCAGGCAGCCCTCCGGACATTGATCTCGACGATGCTGCGCCGCGGCTGGGCGACGGTCTGCTCGTACACATGCGCGCCGAGTGCCAGGAGCTTCGGCAGGTCTTCCTCGAAGACCTCGGCGAACTTGTTGACGGTCGCACTCTCGGTGATCTTGCCGTAGGTCAGGCAGATGGTCTGGCCGGGCGCGTAGAGATAGACGGCGCCCGGATGGCGCGGGACCATGTTGTTCCCGCCGAGATGGACGATCCGGGTCGGCATCCAGACCGCCTCGCCCGAGACCACGACATGGCCGAGCACGCTCTTCAGCGGCAGCTGGGCAAGCACCTGATCGACAACATCGGGATTGTCTTTTGCCAGCAGCCTGGCGCGGAACGATAGACCGATGCTCGGCGCATCAAATTGAATGACATCGGATGGCATGGGCTCCCCTCGGCGGGTTGAAAGGAAAATGATCAAGCTCGTAATTTATGAAAATAACCATTCACAATGTCAATCCATGAAATACAACATTCTTTCCTGCATTAGGCCGGCACTTGCGATGCTCGTGGCAGTTCTCGGCAAGACGCTTGCCGGCTTGGACACATGCGCGGGTGCTTCTCGGCGCCGAGGAGGGGGGCCGGAGATGGCGTGTCGCGGCCAGAGCCACGCTCAGCCGCCACGGCCCCATTATTGAATGAAAAATATTCCTTGATGATATCAGAGAAATAAAATATTCATAAGCGATCGATACTCTGTCGCTGAGGGGTGGGTTTCGGGATGAGGTTGCGGCAGTCGGGACAGGGCGCCTACAGGATCGGCGTGGATTCCGGGGGGACGTTCACGGACGTTTGTGCGCTCGACGAGGAAAGCGGCGTGTTCACCGTTTGGAAGGTGAGCAGCACGCCGGCCGATCCCTCTGCCGGCATCGTCGATGCCGCCGGCAGCATGGTCTCGCTGCTGTCCGAGCGCGATGGCGGCGAGCCGCAGCTCAGCTTCTTCGGGCACGGCACGACGGTCGGCACGAACGCGCTGATCGAGCGCCGGGGCGCACCGACCGCCCTGGTGACGACGGCCGGCTTCCGCGATGTGCTTGAGATCGCCCGCCAGCGCCGGCCGGAGCTCTACAATCTTCAGACCATGCGGCCGGAGCCGCTCGTGCCCCGCGATCTGCGCTTCGAGGTCGCCGAGCGCATCCAGTTCGACGGCTCCGTGCTTCTTCCCCTGAACGAAGACGAGGTCCTCCGGCTCGTTTCTGCACTGAAGCAGTCGCGCGTGCGCGCCATCGCGATCTCCTTCCTCTTCAGCTTCCTCAATCCTGCCCATGAGCGGCGCGTGAAGCAGATCCTGCAGCAGGAGCTGCCGGACGTGTTCATTTCCGTGTCTTCCGACATCGTGCCGGAGTTCCGCGAGTATGAGCGGACCTCGACGGTCGTGATGAACTCCTATCTCGGTCCGTTGATGCGCGCTTACATCAATCGGCTGCAGGACCAGCTGAAGGCGATGGTGCCGTCGCGCATCATGATCACGCAGAGCAATGGCGGTCTGATCAGTGCCGACGTCGCCGCAGCACAGCCCGTGCGCACCGTGCTTTCGGGGCCGTCCGCCGGAGTCGTAGGTGCCGTGAAGATCGCGCAGCAGATCGAGCGCGCAAACCTGATCACCTTCGACATGGGCGGCACCTCTGCCGATGTCTCGATCATCAGCAATTTCGCGCCACGCTACAAATCGATGACGAATGTCGAGGGCTTCCCGATCAAGGTTCCGATGATCGATATCCTCGCCGTGGGCGCGGGCGGCGGCTCGATCGCCCATAATGACCATGGCCTGCTGAAGGTCGGGCCGCGCAGCGCCGGCGCCAATCCGGGCCCGGTCTGCTATGGTCTCGGCAACTCCGAGCCGACTGTCACCGACGCCAACGTCGCGCTGGGCATCCTCAACCAGAAGCACCTGCTGAACGGACGCCTGCCGATCGATGCGCAGGCCTCGCGTGCCGCCATCGAGCGGCTGGGCACTGGCTTCGGCATGGGGTGGGAACGGGCGGCAGCGGGAATCCTGCAGGTCGTCAGCGCCAACATGGTCAATGCGATCCGTGCCATGACTGTGGAGCGCGGCCTTGATCCGCGCGATTTCTCGCTGTTCTCGTTCGGCGGGGCAGGGCCGTTGCATTCAGGCTATCTGGCGCGCGAGTTGGAGATCGCCGAGATCGTCGTGCCGGCCTTCCCGGGCGTGATGTGCGCGGTCGGCCTGCTGACCAGCGGCATGCGCATGGATTTCGTGCGCACCCATTACGAGCCGCTGACGCCGCGCAGCCTCGAGGGACTGGAACGCCAGTTCAAGGAGCTTTCCGAGCTCGCGCATGGTTGGTTCGACCAAGAAGCCGTGCCCAGCGAGCGGAGAAACATCAGCGCGGCCGTGGATCTTCGCTACGCTGGCCAGGCTTATGAACTCACGGTCCCCGTTGCTCCGGCGGCGGGCGCAACCGGCCACGACGCCGTCGTCGCAGCGTTCGTGAGCGCCCATCGCGAGCGCTACGGCTACGTCGTCGATGGGGAGGCGATCCAGATCACCGCGGTGCGGACCGAGGCTTTCGAGACCCTGTCCTTCCCGCACCCGGTCGTAGAGAGGCCCGTGGTGGAAGGGCCGATCACGCCCGTGGAGCATCGGGACATTCTCGACATCTACGACATGAAGACGGTCCGGACGCCCGTCTACCAAAAGGCGACGCTGCCGCAGGAGGCCGAGATCGCAGGCCCCTGCGTGATCGAGCAGATGGATACCACCATCCTGGTCCTGGGCGAGCAGCGCGCCGTCATCGACCGCCACGACAACGTCATCATCTCGGCTGGATGAACGTCATGCAGATCGATCCCATCACCACGGAAGTCGTCTCGAAATACCTCCAGTCGGTGGTCGACGAGATGGGCAGCATCATCGTCCGCACCGCGTTCTCGACCAACATCAAGGAACGCGAGGATTGCAGCACCGCCATCCTCAATGAGAAGGGCGAGATCGTCTCCCTGGCCGAGCGCATCCCGATGCATCTCGGCTCGCTTTTGGGCATCGGCGGCTATGTGCTCGATCACATCGATCTGGACGATGTGCGCGACGGCGACGTGTTCATCGGCAACGACGCCTATCGCGGCGGCGGCACGCATCTGAACGACATCGTGCTGATGCAGCCGATCTTCGTCGACGGCCGCTATTGCGGCTGGGTCACCAATCTGGCTCACCACTCCGACTTCGTCGACAGGAGCCACAAGCACATTTTTCAGGAAGGACTGCGCATCCCGCCGATCCGCCTCTACCGGGGCGGCGAATTGCAGGCCGATATACTGGAGCTGATCTTGCTCAACTGCCAGGTTCCGCGAGAACGCAGGAACGACCTGGCGGCGCAGATGGCAGCCAACCGGCTTGCCGTAGAACGCTACCGTTCGCTGTGCGAACGCTACTCGCTCGATGTCGTCAAATCGGTCGAGCGCGAGATCATGGACTACGCCGAGCGCAAGACGCGGGCGTCGCTGTCGCGCATCCCGAACGGGGTCTACCGCTTCAACTCGAAGTTCGACACCAACCTGATCGGCCATGTGCTCGACCTGAACGTTGCGGTCGAGGTCAGGGACGGCTCGATCCACTTCGACCTGTCCGGAAATCCGCCGCAGCTCCCGGCGCCGATCAACATGGTGCTGACCGCGACGCTGGCGACACTCTATTACGCCGTGAAGACCCTCGTCGATTCCGACGTGCCGCCCAATGCCGGTTTCCATCGCGCGATCAGCGTCCATGCTGAGCCCGGCTCGGTCCTGAACGCCCAGGAGCCGGCCGCCGTCTACAGCCGGACCGACATCGCGCTCCGTCTGGTCGACATGATCCTGGCGGCGCTGCAGCCCGCGATCCCCGAGCGCGTCATCGCCGCGTCGACTGGCGGTGGTCTTGTGACGATCAGCGGCACCAGCCCGCGCAGCGGGCGCTTCTATGTCTACAATGAGATGATCGGCGGCGGCATGGGGGCGCGCTACGCGCTCGACGGCATGGACGGAACCCAGGTCCACATCACCAACACCGGCAACCTGCCGGTGGAGGCGCTGGAGCTCGAGTTTCCGCTCCGCGTCGAGCGCTACGAACTCGTGCGCGATTCCGGCGGGCCGGGCAGGAGCCGCGGCGGCATGTCGATCCGGCGCACCGTCCGCGCCCTCGGACATGAGGCTGTGGTGAATGCCGGCGGTACGAACAGCCTGCTGCCGCCCTTCGGCATCGCGGGTGGCGAAGCCGGGCAGGTCTGCCGGGTCGAGCTGAGCGGCGATGAGCCGGCGCTCAAGAACCGCAGCGGCCGGCTGAAGGCCAACGAGACCGTGACGATGGTCACTTCGTCGGGCGGCGGCTACGGCCCGGCCGAGGAACGCCTCCCGGCCAAGATCGAGAAGGACCTGCGGGAGGAGCGGGTCTCGGCCGAGGCCACGGCCCGGCATTATGCCCACGCGACCCTGGCGACGTGACCGGGACCACCGATGACGAACCCACCGGACATCCTCTCCCTTTCGATCCAGTGGATGCCGTTCCTGCTGGCGGGCCTCGGGATGACGCTGCTGCTGGCGAGCGGAGCGCTGGTGATCGGCCTCGTCATTGGTGGCGTCGGCGCCACGCTGAAGCTGCGGCAGAACCTGTTCTCCCGCACGCTGATGGAGATCTACACGACGATCGTGCGCAGCGTGCCCGAGCTGATCGTCGTCTACTATTTCTACTTTGGCCTAAATGAAGGGCTGAAGCTGCTGCAGTGGCTGCCCGGCGCGCCGTCGACCTTCGAGCTTCCCGTCCTGGTCGTCGCCTTCGCGGCGCTCGGCTTCATCGCCGGCGCCCTCGCTATCGAGCTCTTTCGCACGGCCTATAACGCGGTGCCGCAGAGCGAGATCACCGCTGCGCGGGCCTTCGCGATGCCGGGCTTCATGCTGTTCCGGCGGGTGCTTTTCCCTCACATCCTGCGCTACTCGCTGCCGGGCCTCGGCAATATCTGGATCGGGCTGCTCAAGGAGTCGTCGCTGATCTCGGTGATGGGGGTCACCGAGCTGATGCGGGCCACGACGACCGCGTCGAACTCCACCGGCGCGCCCTTCGTCTTCTATCTGCTGTGCACGGTGTTCTACCTCATCGTCACGCTCGCCTCCGGGGCGGTTTTCGCCTGGCTTGAACGTCGATACCAGGCGTGAGGCAGCGGCGATGAGCTATTCCGAAATCGCTTCAGAGATCGCCGCAGGCATCCCGGTCTCGTTGGCGGTGGCATTCGGCGGCATCGGCATCGGTTCCGTCCTGGCGATCGGCGTCGTCGCGGCGCGCATCAGCTCCAACAAGCTGCTGAGCCTGTCGGCGTGGACCTATCTCCAGCTGGTGCGCAGCATCCCGATGATCGCACTGCTGTTTATCCTCTATTACGGGCTGAGCCAGTTTCAGGGCGTGCGCACCAGCCTGTTGTGGCCGGTGCTGCGCGAGCCGATCTGGTGCGCGATCATCGCGCTGTCCCTGAAGGCCAGCGCCTATGTTGCGGAGGTCTACCGTATCGGCATCTCCGCGGTGCCCGCCGGCGAAATCCAGGCAGCCCGCAGCTTCGGCTTCCGCGGATATCGCCTCTATCGCTCGATCATTATTCCCTACGCGACTCCTGTGGTGCTGCCCGCGCTGAGCAACGAGATCGTCATCTTGGTCAAGGCGTCGTCTCTCGCCTCGCTGATCACGCTCATGGACATCACGGGAATCGCGGCGGCAATCGGCTCCGACACCTTCCAGCCGCTCACGGCCTTCTCGGTCGCAGCTGCTTACTACCTCGTCTTCAACGCCGCGATGATCGCCCTGTTTCGCATAGCCGAGAGCAAACTCGCGCGATGAGGAGGACCGTATGAGCATAGTCCTGTCCGCGAGAGGGATCGTCAAATCCTTCGGAGCCAAGACGGTCCTCAGAGACATGGGCGTCACGGCCCATCGCGGCGACGTCATCGCGCTCATCGGCGCCTCGGGCTCGGGGAAATCGACATTCCTTCGCTGCCTCAACTTCCTGGAAATGCCCGATTCCGGCGAACTCGACTTCGGCAACGACCAAATCGACGTCGCCACCTTCCGGAAGCTATCCGCGCGAGAGCGGAATCGGCGGATCAACGCGGTCCGCCGCAACATCGGCATGGTCTTCCAGAGCTTCAATCTCTGGTCGTCCAAAACCTTGCTCGAAAACGTCATTGAGGCCCCGGTCCATGTGCATGGGCGCCCGCGCCAGGAGTGCATCGAGCAGGCGGAGGGACTGCTCGCCTCCGTCGGGCTCGCCAGCTTCCGGGACTATTACCCCAAGCAGCTGTCGGGCGGGCAGCAGCAGCGCGGCGCGATAGCCCGCGCCTTGGCGATCAACCCTTCGGTCCTGCTCTTCGACGAGCCGACCTCGGCGCTCGATCCGGAACTTGTGAACGAGGTCCTGCAAGTCATGCAGAAGCTCGCGGATTCCGGCAGCACCATGCTGGTGGTCACGCACGAAATGGCGTTCGCCCGCAACGTCTCGAACAAGGTGATCTTCTGCGAGAACGGAAGCATCTCCGCATCGGGAACGCCGACTGAAATCTTCTCGAAGGAGGGGCCAGCCGCCTTACGGAAATTCATGACGACTGTTTCACACTAAAAAAGAGGGGAATACGATGAATCGACTGCTCAACTTACTTACTGCTGCAGCTCTCTTCACGGTCGGGCCCGCATCGGCTCAAGAGGGCTCATTGAAGATCGTCACCGAAGGCGGTTTCCCGCCCTGGAACCTGACCGACGCATCCGGGGCATTGAAGGGCTTCGAGATCGACTTCAGCAACGCCTTGTGTGCGGAACTCAAGGTCAAATGCTCGATCGCGAGCCAGACCTTCGATGCGATGATCCCCGCCCTCAACGACGGCAAATACGATCTGATCGTCGATGCGCTCGGGATCACCGAGGCGCGCCAGAAGGTCATCGACTTCACCGTCCCCTATGCAGGCCTCTGCTACACCTTTGCCTCCGTCACCCCTGCGGTGAAGACAAAACTGCCGTTCGAGGATCGCATCGAGATCCTCGCGGACGACAATCTCGCCAAGGCGATGAAGACGTATCGGGATGCCTTCACGGGCGCGACGATCGGCACCCTGGCCTCCGGCACGTCGACGCGGTTCATCAGCAAGAACCTGTCCGATGTGTCCTCGCGCCCCTACAAGACACCGGCAGCGCGCGATCTCGACCTCAAGGCCGGTCGCATCGACGTCGTCTTCGCCTCGAAGGACACGCTGCTCGCCCTCAAAAAAACCCAGGGCATCGACACGCTGGAACTGGTCGGCCCTTGTCTCAGAGGCGACCTGCTCGGCACCGGCGGCGTCGGAATCGGCGTCAAGAAGGGCAACGCCGAGCTCAAGGCCCGCCTCGATCCTGCTATCAAAAAGCTCGTCGATAACGGAACGGTGAAGGCGCTCTCCGAACAGCACTTTGGTCTCGATATGAGTCCGATCGGCTTGAACTGATCGTTCGTGGCTCGCGAGAGCGAACCTTCGGCTCGCTCTCTCAATCGCTTGACTGTACTTCTGCTGTACCGACTCGATTTCCAAATTATGTTGCGTTGGCAAACTTGCGGGGTTCGCAGCAATTGGGATCGTTCCCCCCCGCTGCCCAGCGCTCTAGTCGAGCTCGTCACGAGCGGAACGCTTCCCTTCTGCCTCGAAATCTCGCGACAGGAGATTTGGCGGGTATAGTCACCCCTGACGGCTGTTCGATCCGGATTTCTGCAATGTCGGCTTGCGGACTGGGGCCTAATGTCCGCTCCTGGCGCAGAGCTGACACTGGTCAACCGACGGAATTGGTCTGGCTCGCACCAAAAGCGGCAGGCTGCATTTTTACTGTCGGTGGTTTCAGGCCCCCGCAACCAAGTATACTCAGATCAACAAAAACCCCGCTTCGCATCGAAGCGGGGTTTTTGCGTTGTTCGAGCACAACGCCAGAACCCGTGCCAGATCCCCACGGAGCTCGAGCGAGACGCAACCGCCCTCGCAAGGCGCCACCACAAGCTGCGCGAGGTCGCCGCGATCGCTTCATCACGCAGCTCTGGATCTTCCAACAGGCTCTCAAGCTCGGCCACGCGCCGGCGGTAGGCTTCCGCCAGGTTCGGATGGACCAGCACCGTCGGGCGATCGGTCGGCGCCGATAGACGCAGATTGAGCGACTGCTGCTCCCGCTCCAACTCAGCCAGGCGCTGCTTCATCGAAGGCTGATACAAGCCGCCCTCAATGGCGTGCATGATCCCATCGATCTTGCGCTGGACGACTGATAGCGCCATCGCTGTGTCTGCCTTTAGGTGTTCGGTGTCGGCCGCGCTGCGGTTGCATTCCTCCAGGTAGGCCCGTGTGAACTCCGCCACCAGCTCCGGTATGAGCAACTGCTCGCGCAGCGCCGACAGGATGCGCTCCTCGAACTCGCGGCGACCGATGGTTCGATCGTTCCGGCAGAGACCCTTGGAGCGCCGGCCGGCGCAGCCGTAGCGCCCGGCCGCAACCAGAGTGTACCCGGCGCCGCAGCAGCCGCATGTGAGCAGGCCAGAGAGCAGATACCGCCGCCGGTGGGCACGGTTGAACGCATTACCAACAAGCAGAGACTGCTACCAATCGAGCGAACCATTCGGGTCAGGCAGATACTTGAGGGGGCGGTTGCGCGCCAGGAGCGGACTCTGGCCAGTCGCCCATAAGCAGACATCACCAATGGTCTCACCTGACTTCCGTTCTCGCCCATCCGAGGCATTCATGCTGATCGGCCGCGATGGTTGGAGTTAGCCGCGCAGATCCAGCACCGCTCTCAGGCAATATGTCGCCTGCTAGCTGGGTCTCCATCCCGCGCGTCAGCCTGGGAATCCGAGAGTAAAAGCCGCACTCCCTCGATTCAGGGTTTGCGTTCTCAGAGCACAATGCCAGGGCGTCGCCGCTGAGTTACCGCGGGCAGGGACACTCAGTCCGGGCGCCGCATCAGAGTGATTGGCCGGCCGAACCGCGCGATCCTGTCTTCGAGCATAGCGAGGTCCGGCGGCGTCCACGGGCCCGTCTGGATTGAAGCATCGAGAGCTGCCGAGCGCGGGCCGGCCATCACGGCGCAGGCCAGGACCGACCCTCCCACCGGCAGCTCTCCGACCAGCTGCGGGACCAGCGTCTTCGGCGCGACCAGATTCGTGTTGGGCGGTGCGATCTGGGCTTTGCCATCGCGTCGCAAGCTCGGCGATAGATCAAACAGCGCCGACAGGTCGGTGGGCGTGCGGATGGCCGCCTCGCCCGGGCCCGCGTGCAGTCCGTCAGGCGGCCCCGGCGGACGCGGGATCGCGAAACCGCCTTCGACCGTGACGAGCCGGCGCGGCGTCGTGACGCGATGCACCCGGACATGGTGCTCGTCCTGCCAGTACATCCAGGTCTCGACCGCGACATCGGCGAAGGGGCGCCAGCGCGCAAACAGAAGGTCGCCGGCGAGCAGGACCTCCTCGTTGTACTCGCGGAAGCGGTAATGCTGGCCGTCGGCGCTGAAGCCGATCATGTTGTCGAGGACGGCCTCCGACAAGCGCAGCGGATCGCTCTCGACGCTGAAGCCGTAGCGCGCGGAATAGGCGAACTTTGCGTATTTCTGCGCGCCGAGACGCGCCCAGCGATTGGTCGGCTCGGTCTGCTGGCCGCAGACCAGGGCGACGGCATCTCCGGGGGGATTGGCCACCAGCATGCCGACATGGTGCAGCACCGCGGGAGTTGGCCGTGGCGGGCAGAGTTCTTCCTCCGCCGCCCAGAACGGATGCTCCTGCGGCAGGGCGAGCGGCAGAAAGGCCTTGAAGGCCCAGTAGGGCGATTGCGGCGAGTTGTAGCTCTCGCACATATGCAGGTCGGGATAGCCATAGCCGACGGGCAGGATGCCGTCGCGCTCGGCCATCGGGCGCTGCGCCCACCAGCGCAGATTGCGCAGGTAGAAGCCCTTGATCTGGCCCCAGGGCAGCGCCTCCTCGCCGATCAGGGCAAGCGCCCCCCAGAAGCCGGCGATGGCGAAGCGGTAGGTCATCGAACGCCCGAAGGCGAGCGCCGGACCATCATCGGCGAACCAGCGCGCGATGTCGGGCGCGATCAGCCGGGCCCGCTCGCGATAGGCGTCGGCACGCTTGCCGCCCTGCAGGGCGGCAAGCAGCGGTCCGTAGAAGTGGAAGGCGAACGGGATGTAGTGGTCGGCGCGCCGGACATTACCGTCGCTATACCAGCCATCGCCGAGATAGAACGCCTCGATCTCCTCGGCATAGCGCTCGTCGAGCGAGCGGTCGTACTCGGCGCCGACGCTGCCGAGCGCCATGCCGATCATCAGCCGGAAAAATTTCCAGTTATTGTCGGCGAAGTCGCAAGCGTGGCCGCGCCGGAGATAGTCGGTGACCTGCGTTCGGGCGCGGGCGTCGAGAGGCTCCCAGAGCTTGTCTGGGACCAGGCGCAGGGCGAAGCCGATCGCTGCAAGTTCGACCAGTCGCTGGTCGACCTGGCCTGGCCAACCCCAGAATTCCGGATGATCGGGATCGCAGCCATTGGCGAGCCCCTGCGCGATCGGGCTCCAGTCGATCCAGTCGCCGCCTCCCGCCTGTGCCGGAGCTAGCCCCCAGAGCAGGCGGGCATAGCCCTCCATGTCCGCCGGCGCCTGGTCGAAATGAGCGGCGGTGGCCGAGAGGCGCAAGCGCGCTCCACCGGCGGAGCGATAGCGCTCGACCGGTTCCGCGAGGGCGCGCAGCGCCTTTTCGACATCGGCGCGACTGCGCAGCGGATTGCCGGACCAGGGGCGGAAGAGCCCTTCCGGGAAGATGGTATCGCTCATGGTCACCTATCGCCGGCCGGAACTCTGGGCGCGCCGTCGGAGCGGAGCGCCCAGCCGGCGCTCCGCGATGGTCATGCGCCGCGCTACGGCTTGATGATGCGCAGGGCGTCGGCGAGCAGCTGCTCGCCGGCCTTCGTCGGGCTGAGCTGTCCGAACGCGACCTTGTCGGCAATCGAGCGGAACGAGCGCTCGTCGAACTCGGAGGTGCCGAGCGGATAAGGCGGCGGATAGGGGACAACCCGCCCCTCGATTGCCTTGAGGTAGTCGAGGACCTTGCGCTCCAGCGGGTCGATCGTCGGCGCGATTGCCGCCATGACATCGAGGTTGACCGGGGCGCCGCGCTCGACCCCGAGTACCTTGCCCGCTTCGACGTCGTTGATGAAGAAGTCGATGAAGCGGGCGGCCAATTCGGGCGACTTGGCGGTGCTCGCGATCGACCAGTGCAGACCCGGCCGGTAGAACAGGCCGGACGGCGTGGATTCGCTCTGGACTGGTAGCGACGTGATGTCGAGCGGTGCCTTGGCGACCGCCTGATAGGCCGCCAGCAGGTTGGAGTAGGACAGCGTCATGACGGCGTTGCCGCGCGCCATCTGGTTGCTGTCGACATTGGCCTTGTCGAGGGCCTGGACTTCGGCGTTGGCGCAGCCGCCTGCCTTGGCGAGTGCGTCCCAATAGGCGAACCATTCGGCGCCGTCCTTGGCGTCAAAGCCCGGCCGGCCTTCCGGCGTGAAGATGAGCTTGCCGCGTTGCAGCAGCCAGGACTGGAAGGTCTGCATGTAGCGCGAGCAGTTGCCGACGGCCCATACGTTCTTCTTGCCCATCGCCTTGGTCAGGTCGACGCAGAGCTTAGCGAACTGGTCCCAGGTCGTCTTGGCTGTGGGCGGCGCGATGCCGGCCTCCTTGAACACCTCGGCATGATAGAGCAGCGCGAAGGCGTTGAGCGACAGGGGCATGCCCGTGACCTTGCCGTCGAGCGTGCCGAGCGACAGCACGCCGGGCGAGAGCCGGTCGGTTCGGATGACCTTGCCGAGATACTCGTCGAGCGGCCGGGTGGCGCCACGGCGGCTGTAATCGGGGAAGCGGCCGGGCTCGAGCTGGTAGATGTCGGGCGCATTGCCGCCGGCGATCATCGTCGTCAGCTTCGACCAGTAGTCGGCGCCGCCGACCTCGCCATTGATCTTGACGCCGGCATTGGCCGCCTCGAACAGCCGGGCAGCGCCCAGCGTCCGCTCAGTGCGGGTGGGCGTGCCCCACCAGTAGAGGCGCATGACCGTTTCGGCAGCGAGGGCGTTAAAGCCGGCGGCCGGTGCGAGGGCGGTGGCGCCGAGCGCAAGGCCACCACGCAGGGTGTCGCGTCTGCTGAGCATATCTCTCTCCTCCCTGAATATTGTTGTTGTCGTTGATCCCGGTTTCAGCTGTTCAGGCGCAGTCCGTCGTTTCCGAAGAGATGGCAGCCGCCCGCCATGGTGCCGATCGGCAGGCTGTCGCCCGCGCTGATCCGGCGCTGGCCTTCAAGCACCACATTGAACGCCTGACCGTCGGCGAGTCGGCCATAGGCGATGGTCTGGCCGCCGAGCTGTTCGACATGGACGATCGTGAGCGTGCCGAGGTCGATCTCGGCAGTGCCTCCGGCCACCACATGTTCCGGCCGGACCCCGAGCGTCAGCGGTTCGCCGGCATCGATTCCGCGGCGGATGGACATGCTGAACCGGCTGGCGCCAAGTGTGATCGTGGCGTCGCCGCCGCCGGCTGCGGCGGTGACGTTGAGAAAGTTCATCTTGGGCGAGCCGATGAAGCCCGCGACGAAGCGGTTGGCCGGCTTGTTGTAGATGTCGAGCGGCGTGCCATGCTGCTCGACGATGCCGGCCCGCAGCACGACGATCCGGTCGGCCAGCGTCATCGCCTCGACCTGGTCATGTGTGACGTAGATCATGGTCGCGCCGATATCGGCATGGAGCTTGGCGATCTCGACCCGGGTCTGGACGCGCAGCTCGGCATCGAGATTGGACAGCGGCTCGTCGAACAAGAAGATCTTTGGGTCGCGCACGATGGCGCGGCCGATGGCGACGCGCTGGCGCTGGCCGCCCGAGAGCTGCCGCGGCTTGCGCTCGAGCAGCGGGGTGATCTGCAGGATCTCGGCGGCCTTGCGCACGCGCCTGTCGATTTCGGCCTTCCGCATCCGCGCCGTTTCGAGGCCGAACGACATGTTCTTGTAGACGCTCATATGCGGATAGAGCGCATAGGACTGGAAGACCATGGCGATGCCGCGCTGCGAGGCCGCAGTCTCGTTCATCCGTACGCCGCCGATCGACAGCTCACCGTCGGAGATCGGCTCGAGGCCGGCGATCATCCTGAGCAGGGTCGACTTGCCGCAGCCGGACGGGCCGACGAAGACGACGAACTCGCCGCTCGCGATCGAAAGGTCGACGCCACGGATGACCTCGACGGCGCCAAAGCGCTTCTGAACCTGCGTGAGCGATAGCATGGTCATCTCGGCTGCCGTCCGGTGGGGCGAAGGGGGCGGGTCATCGCTTCATGCCAGTCGTCGCGATGCCCTCGATCAGCAGGCGCTGGAACATCAGGAACAGGATGAAGATCGGCAGGACGGTGAGCGTCGACATGGCAAAGAGCGCGCCCCAGTCCGATTGCCCGGCCGAGTCGACGAAGGTGCGCAGGCCGAGCTGGGCGGTGTATTTCTCGATGTCGTTCAGGTAGATCAGCGGCGCGAAGAAATCGTCCCAGGTCCAGATGAAGGAGAACACTGCAGCGGTCGCCAGAACCGGCGTCGACAGCGGCAGGATGACCTTCAGGAAGATGCGCAGCGGCCCGCAGCCGTCCATGACCGCCGCCTCGTCGAGCTCGCGCGGGATGCCGCGGAAGAACTGCACCATCAGGAAGACGAAGAAGGCGTCGACGGCGAGGAATTTAGGGATCGTCAGCGGCAGGATGGTGTTCACCCAGCCGAGCTTCAGGAACATGATGTATTGCGGGATCAGCACGGCATGCTGGGGAAGCATCAGCGTGCCCAGCATCATTGCGAACCAGAAGCCCCGGCCCCGGAAGCGCAGCCGCGTGAAGGCATAGGCCGCCATCGCGCAAGAGAGCAGGTTGCCGGCGACGACCAGCACCGAGATCAGCAGCGAATTGAGGAAGAGCTGGCTGAAGCCGACGCTCAGCCCGTTCCAGCCGCGGCGATAGGCGTCGAAGGTCGGAGCCTGCGGGATCAACGAGGTCGAATGGAAGATCTCGGAGTCCGGTCTCAGCGAGCTCGCCACCATCCAGAGCAGCGGATAGAGCAGCACGAAGGTCACGGCGAGCAGCAGCGCATAGGCGAAGGCGCGGCGCCAGGGCGAGCCGATGTCGGCCCGGCTCGCCGCCGCCGGAAACGCGATGGCGGGAGCCCGGACCACGTCAGTCATCGTAGTGTACCCAGTAGCGCGCCGACAGGAACGAAAGCGCGGTGAAGGCCGCGATGATCAGCACCAGGATCCAGGCCAGCGCCGAAGCGTAGCCGAAGCGGAAGTTCGTGAAGGCTTCCTGGTAGAGGTAGAGGGTGTAGAACAGCGTCGAGTCGATCGGGCCGCCGGTGCCGTCGCTGATCACGAAGGCCGAGGTGAAGGCCTTGAATGCGTCGATCGTCTGGATGACGGCGTTGAAGAAAATCACCGGCGTGAGCAGGGGCAAGGTGATCCTGAAAAACTGCCGGACGGGCTGGGCGCCGTCGATGCTGGCCGCCTCGTAGATGTCCTGCGGAATCTGGCGCAGCCCGGCGAGGAAGATGATCATCGACGAGCCGAACTGCCATACCGCCAGCAAGACGAGTGTGTAGAGCGAGGTCGACGGGTTGGCGATCCAGCTTGGCCCCTCATAGCCGAACAGCGCGTGCAGGGCCTGGTTGAGGAGTCCGTCTCCGGCGAAGACCTGGCGCCAGAGTACGGCGATCGCGACGCTGCCTCCGATCAGCGAGGGCAGGTAGAACACCGCCCTGAAGAAGGAGAGGCCAGTCAGGCCCTTGTTCAGGGCAACCGCCACCCCGAGGGCGAAGATCAGCTTGAGCGGCACCGACAGCAGCACGAAGGTGAAGGTCACCGTCATCGCGGTGGTGAAGCGCGGGTCGTCGGTGGCGATCCGCGTATAGTTCTCGATGCCGATCCAGCTCGGCGCCGACAGCCCGCTATAGTCGGTCAGCGACAGGTAGAAGGACGCGGCGACCGGTCCAAGCGTGAGCAGGAAGAAGCCGAGCAGCCACGGCAGCAGGAAGCCGTAGCCGGCGAGGTCGTCCCCTTGGACGGCGCGCGCGCTCGCAGCTGCGGCGTTCGGCATCGGCTCCTCCCCAGGACCTCTCGATGTTGGCAAACGATAGGAAAGAAAAATATTGGCTTCAATAGAAATTTTCGTTGTTGACGAAATTAATTGAGTGATGCGAAAAATGCTTGTCCACGGGAGGCGAGCGATGCGCATCGAGCCAAGCACCTATTTCTCGACGGTCGAGGCTGCCGCTGCCGCCAGGCGCGACACGCGACCTCACCAGGAGGCGCTGGAGCGCTGCGTCGCCAAACTGCGCCAGACCATGCCCGTGATCGGCCTGCGCAATCCGAAGATCGGACTGCCCGACAACAGCTGGGTCTATTGCGGACCGTATGACTGGGTGGTCAGCTTCCAGGCCGGGCAGCTTTGGCTGGCGCTGCAGCTGACGGGAGATCCGGTCTTCCTCAACGCGGCGCGGGCGCGGCGGGCGGTGTTCCGCGGCATCCTCAATCATCAGAACGCGCAGAACCACGATCTCGGCTTCCAGTTTTCGTTGAGCTGCGTGGCCGAATGGCTGATGACCGGGGCCGACGAGGCACATGAGATGGCGCTCGCCGCGGCGCGGCAGCTCGTCGCCCGCTACCGGCCCGACGGGCGCTACATCCAGGCCTGGAATGCCAGGCAGGTTCATTCCCAGCGCATGCAGGCCGAATTCGCCAATGGCCGGATCATCGCCGACACGATGCAGAATCTCGCGCTGCTCTATTGGGCTCATCACCAGACCGGCCGGGCGGATTTCCGCGAGGCCGCCGATGCCCATGCGCAGACCACGCTCGAGCACATCGTCCGGCCCGACGACACCTCCTTCCACACCTTCGTCTTCGACATCGCCAGCGGCAAGCCGCTGCGCGGTGAGACCCATCAGGGCTATGCCGACGCTTCCTGCTGGTCGCGCGGGCAGGCCTGGCTGGTCCACGGTTTCGCGCAGTCGGCCGTGACGACGGGCAATCCGGCCTATGCCGAAGCGGCCCGGCGCCTCGCTACCAAAGCCGAGGCGCTGATGGAGGGGGACGCCGTGCCGGCCTGGGATTTCGGCGCCCCGGACCAGCGCGGGACGCATCGCGACAGTTCGGCCGCCGCGATCATGGCGGCGGGCGTCTATCTCCTGGCGGACCAGTCCAAGCCCGAGGAGGCGGCGCGCTGGCGCGCTTTAGGGGACCGGCTGCTAGCCGGCCTGCTCGAGCACTGCGATCTGACCCGTGATCCAAAGGCGCTCGGGCTCCTCGCCCACGGCGCCTCGCATGTCAGAGCCGGCTATTCCGATACCATGCTTCCCTATGGTGATTATTACTTTATGGAGGCGTTGATGCGCTCGCTTGGTCACGGCCAGTTCTTCTGGTCGTGACGCGGCGCTCCAATCCCTGTCTCTCCCCGTGCGGGAGCGGTCTGCAGAAGTGGCCCGGATGAGCGACGACGAGACCCTGGCGCCGACCTTGCGTGACATCGCCGACGCGGCGGGAGTCTCGGTCGCGTCCGTCTCGAAGGTGTTGAACAATCGCGGTGGTGTCGGCGACGAGAGCCGCCGCCGGATTCTCAGCCTGGCGGAGCAGCTGGGTTATCAGGGCAATCGCAGCGCCCGCTCGCTGCAGAAGGCCGGCGTCGATGGCGCGGTGCTCGTCATTCCGGCGGAGGCTTATTCGAACTCGCAGTTCTATGAGGGCGTCGTCCAGAGCGTCATTGCGGAAGCTGCGGCGAACTCGCTGAAGCTCGATGTCCGGCTGACCTCGCACGCCGATGGCCGGGTCGTCGCCGAGCTGGATGAGTTGCTCGGCGCCCGGCCAAGGGCCGTCATGGCCGTCGGCATGGATGACCCCGTCGTCATCGACAGGCTCGTCGCCTCGAAATTGCCGGCGGTGCTGGTCAACGGCATGGACCGGACGATGCGGCTCGATTGCGTGCTGCCCGACAACTGGAGCGCCGGCTGGCTGGCGACGCGCCGGCTGCTGGCGGCCGGTCACACGCGCATCGTGCATGTGGCGTCGCGGCATCGCCTGTCCATGCAGCGCCGTCTCGAGGGCTTCAAAATGGCGCTGGAGGAGGCCGGGATCGACTTCGATCCCGACAGGCACCTGATCGACCTGTTCCAGATGCGGGTCGAGCTGCCCCAGGCGCAGCGTGCCATCAGGCAAGCCCTGCAGGACGGGCGCCTGGATGGCGTTACCGCGCTCTTCTGCGCGACCGATGTGGTCGCGCTCAGCGTCATGCAGGGGCTGCAGAGCGAAGGGGTCGGGATTCCCGAAGACATCTCCGTCATCGGGATCGACGACATCTCGATCGCGACCCACGGCCGACCGCCTTTGACCACGATCCGGATCGATCGCGGCGAGCTCGGGCGGCTCGGCGTGCAGTCCCTGATGCGCCGTATCGCCGATCCCGAAGCCAGCATCCTGCGCGTGAATCTCGGCGTCAGGCTGATCGAGCGAGCCACTATAGGCCAGCTCCCGCCCACCGCTTAGCTACGCCAGCCGGGGTCATTGCCGCTACGGCGCGACCGGCTTCATCCCGTTGACCATCAGCGCAGCGGAGACGAACTCTTTCAGGCTCGTTTTTTATTGCAAGAGCAGTGGCGCGCCGCACCGGCCAGATTGGCTCACTTCGCGTTTGCGCCAAGAACCGACGTCGAAGCTTTGCCCTGAAACGGGCATTCGTGATCGATCGGGATGAGTGCCACTTTCCAGCTGGTCGTGGACGCTGGCGCGCCGCTCTAAGAACGCGCCGAAAAGCGCTCCAGCACCGCGGTCAGGTTATGGCTTTCGCCCTGAGCCTCATCGAGCACGAGCCGGTTCTCGAGATCGTCGAGATGTTTGCTCATCTGAGCGATCGCACCTGTCTTGTCCCCGCGAGCTACCGCTTCGATGATCTGACGATGATGATCGGCGCCGCACTGATCGCCGTTCTTCCGTCGGTATAGGGCATCGACCAGCGAAATCCTGGCGAGAACCTTCTCCAGCAGTTCGAGCAGCACGGCATTGCCGCTGAGCCTGGCCAGCTCTACGTGAAAGCGGCCGGCGAGCCTGGACTTCGCTGCGGCATCGGGAGCAGCGTGAATGCGCTCCTCCTCGATCGTGAGCTCCTCCAATGCGGCAATCCGTTTTGGGTCGGCGCGTTCGCAGGCCCGCTCCAGCATCAGCAATTCGAGGCTACGGCGGGCCTCCAGCAGAGCACGCGCCTCCTCGATACCAGGTTCCGCGACGAAGGCGCCGCGGTTGCGCTTGCGTTCGACGATGTGATCGCGCTGCAGCACCGCGATGGCTCCGCGAACGACCGTCCGGCTGACGCCGAAATGCGCCCCGATCACGTCCTCGGGAAGCTTCATGCCCGGTCGGAGCGCGCCTTCGGCGATCGCTTCCGACAGCGTGTCGCAGATGCGCACGACAATGTCGTCGCCGGACATGTCGCCGCCGCGCTCGTTCATTTTGCTTCCCTGGCTGCCGTCATCGTGCCGATCACAGATAGCGTCCCAGGGCATCGCGATACAGCCCGTTTAATGCGCAGCGTGTCGAATTTTGTGCAACCAAAACTGGTTTCAAATAATAAACCAGTTTTGGTTTTCTCTTTGATATCCACGATAGAAGCATATTTTTGATTTTCTTTTCAGAGTGTTAGTGCAGCCCTTCCGGCATTCCATCGCCGGTTGGCATGCGCCTTGCCAGACACTCTTCAGAAAATCGCGGAGAGACGAGCGCTGGCGATCATCGCGGATGGTCAATGCGTTCGATCGCAAACGATCGGATGGCGCAGCATGTCGATGGCGGCTGAAACGAACCAGGAGGCTACTGCGCCGCGGCTCGGACAGCGCCTCGCTGTGGCAGGCGTCAGCCACGCCTATGCCGGGGCGGCGGCCATTGAGGATGTCGGCTTCGAGGTTCCGGCGGGCACGATTGCCGCGATCCTGGGGCCGAGCGGCTGCGGCAAGTCGACGATGCTGCGCGTCGTCGCCGGGCTCTTGCGCCCGACCACGGGGTCGGTGCTGATCGGCGAACGCGACGTCTCGAATGTCCCGGCGCGCGAGCGCAGCGTCGGCATGGTCTTCCAGAACTATGCCCTCTTTCCGCATCTCACCGTCGCCGAGAACATCGCCTACGGCTTGTCGCGCATTCCGCGGGCGGAACGCCGCGAGCGCGTCGACGAGATGCTCAGGCTGGTGCGGCTCGCGCCCTTTGCGGATCGCCTGCCACGGCAGCTCTCCGGTGGTCAGCAGCAACGGGTCGCGGTTGCACGCGCTTTGGCGCCGAGCCCGGCGATCATGTTGCTCGACGAGCCTTTCGCGGCGCTCGACCGAGGCCTGCGCGCCGATCTGCAGTTCGAGTTCGTCCGCCTCCAGCGCAGCCTCGGCATCACGGCGATCATCGTGACGCATGACCAGGACGAGGCGCAGTCGGTCGCCGACCGGCTGATCGTCATGAACCGGGGCCGTGTCGAACAGGCGGGCCGGCCGGCCGAGCTCTACGATCGTCCGGCGAGCCTGTTCGTCAACGGCTTCGTCGGCCACGCCTCGCTGCTCGATGCCGTCGTCGAGACGGGTGCCGGTGGCCCCGCCCTGCTGCGGCTGAGCTCCGGCGCCATGCTGCCGATGCCCGCCCCCGTCGGGTTCGTGCCGGGTTCGCCTGTCGTCCTCGCGGTCAGGCCCGAGCACGTGATGCTCCAGGCCGGTCCATCCGCCGGCGCCCTGCCTGCGAAGCGCATGCTCTCCGTCCCCCAGGGGCCGCTGATGATGCACGACCTTCTGGTCGCCGGCACGCATCAGGTCCGCGCCGCCGAAAACCGCGTGCCCGGCTCCTCGACCGACGACCTGCCGGAAGACGTCTTCGTGACCTTCGCTCTCGATCGCTGCCGCCTGTTCCCTGCTCCCTGACCGCCATCAGAAGGATCGCCGCCATGACCAGCCATCCGTTCAGCCGTCGTCAATTCGTTGCCGGCCTCGCCAGCCTGCCGGCGCTGGGGCTGCTGTCGCAGCAGTCAGCGCGTGCGGCGGGCTCCGTCGTCGCCGCCTCGTTTCCCAACGCCTGGGAGGACGCCTATCGCAAGATCGTCGCGCCGCTCGTCCAGGCGCAAGGGACCGAGCTCGTGGTCGCGCCGGCGCTGGCGCAGGACCAGCTCGCAAAGCTGCTCGCCAACCCCTCGAAGCCGCCCTTCGACGCCTTGTTGATGTCGCCCGGCCAGACGGCGGAGGCGGCGTCGCGCGGGCTGATCGAGAAGATCGACCCGTCGAAGCTGAAGAACTGGGGCAAGCTCGGCGCCGCCGCCCGCACTGAATACGGGCCGAACGTCACCGTCGAAATCAACGGCATCGCCTACAACCCAAGCCTGGTGCCCAAGCCCGCCGGATACAAGGATCTCTTCGAGAACCGCGCCTATGACGGCAAGGTCGCCTGGATCGGCTTCGGCTCGAACACTGCGACCATGGCCTGGGTCGAGATCGCCAAGCTCTATGGCGGCGGCGAGGACGACATGGCGCCGGTCTTCAAGCTGCTCACCGCGCATCTGCCGAAGATCGGCGCCATCGCCAATAATGGCAGCCAGCAGATGACGATGTTCCAGCAGGGCGAGATCGCCGTCTTCATGGCGAGCACCGGCAATGTCGCGCGCCTCAAGTCGCTGGGCGTGCCCTGCGAGTTCGTCCATCCCGCCAGCGGCTCGCCCAGCGTTCCGGTAACGATCCACCTCGCCAAGGGCGCAGCCAATCCCGAGGGCGTCTACCAGTACATGGATGCGGCGATCTCGGCCGATGCCCAGGCCAAGCTCGCCCTGCCGCCGACCGAGATGATCCCGACCAACACGGATGTGCCGCTGCCTCCGGGCATCAAGGCCTTCGTCTCCGACGAGCAGATGAAGACGCTGGTCTATCCCGACTGGGCGAAGATCAATGCCAAGCGCGCCGCCTGGACGGCCGAGTTCGACCGCGTCGTCCGCAAGTAACCGAAAGGGCGAGCGCACGATGAACCGCAACGGACTGCCATTCCTGCTGCCCATGCTGGCATTGTCGCTGGCAGGGTTCCTCGTGCCGCTCGCCTTGCTCGGCGTCTTCAGCCTCGTCGACACCTCCGGCGCGCCGACGCTGGAGAACTATCGGCGCCTGTTCGCCGATCCATTCATCCTCAGCGTCCTCGTCGACACGCTGGGGCTCGGCGCGAAGGTGGTCGCGCTGACGACGCTCATCGCCCTGCCGATCGTGCTGCTCTACTGGCACGCCGGCCCCAAGATGCGTCGCGTCATCGTCTTCCTGACGCTGCTGCCGATGCTGACCAGCAATGTCGTGCGCACCTTCGCCTGGATCGTCATCCTCGGCCGGTTGGGGCCGATCAGCCAGGCGATGGTCGAGCTCGGCTTCTTCCCGGCGCCGCGCAGCCTTCTCTTCAACGAAACCGCGCTCGTCGTGGTGCTCGCCCAGATCGAGCTGCCGCTGCTCGTCCTGCCGGTGATCGCGGTGATGACGCGCAGCGACGGCAGTCTGGCCGCGGCCGCCGCAACGCTCGGGGCCGGTCCCTGGCGCGTCCTGTCGACGATCCTGCTGCCGATGATGGCGCCCGGCATCCTCGCCGGCTGGGTGCTGGTCTTCGCCGGTGCGACGACGTCCTACGTCACGCAGTCGGTCATCGGCGGCGCCCGGCTGATCTACCTGCCCCAGTTCGTCTACCGCGAGGTCGGCGTGCTGTTCAACTGGCCGTCGGCAGCCGCTGCCGCCTTCGTGCTGCTGGCTGCGACCAGCATCGTGATGCTGGCGATGACGGCCGCCTCCCGCCATCCGAGGCTCGCCGGTCATGCTTGACGGAAACCGTCCGCTCGATTGGGCCTACCGGCTCTTCGTCTACGGCTTAGGCGGTCTCGCCATCGCCTTCATGATTGCCCCCGTCGCGGTCGGCCTCGCAATGTCCTTCACCGCCGGGCAGACGCTGAAATTCCCCCCGGACGGGCTCTCCTTGCGCTGGTATAGCGCCTTGCTCGACCCGGCGCAGTCGGCCCCGATCCACACCGCGATCCTTCACTCCGTGCAGATCGCCGTCCTGACGGTGCTCGGCGCCGTGCTGGTCGCCGCACCAGCCGCCTATGGCGTGACGCGGCTCAAACCTGCGGCATCAGCCGCGGTGGAGCCGCTGATGCTTGCGCCGCTCGTGCTGCCGAGCCTCGTCTATGGTCTCGCGGCCCTGATCGCGTCGGGGCGCGCGGGCTTGAGCCCCTCATTCGGGCTCGTCGTGTTCGGCCATATCGTCGTGTTCGGTCCGCTGATGTACCGCTCATGCGCGGCGATCACCCAGCGGCTGGATCCGAGCCTCGAAGAGGCCTCGGCGCTGCTCGGAACCGGACCGCTGCGCACCTTCCTGCGCGTGACGCTGCCGCTCATGCTGCCCGGCATCCTGGCCGGCATGTTCCTCGTCTTCATGCAGTCGCTCGACAATGTCTCCGTGACGCTCTTCCTCGCCGACGCGCGCACCACGGTGCTGCCGCTGCGGATGTTCCAGATGATCGAGGAATCGCTCGACGTCCGGGTCGCCGCGATCTCCGGCCTGCTGATCGGCGCGGTTCTCCTCTGCCTCATCGTCTCCTGGCGAGCGCTCGAGCCCAAGCGCCAAGGCTAGGCCCGCTTCGAATTCAGTCTCCTGGAAGGATCACTCCCGTGACGTTCATGCCGCCTGCTGGCCACCGCCGCATCGAAGCCCTGCTGGCCGATTTCGAGCCCGATTTCCAGTTCAACGCGCCGTTGCCGCTCCCGCTCGCGGAGTTCGAGGAGCGGCTGCGCAAGGTTCGCCGCGAATGCGTCGTGGCCGGGCATGACGTCCTGGTCGTCCACACCGACATGATCGGCTGGTTTCACACCTCGAACGCCTATCTGCGCTATCTTTGCGACTGGATGCGCGAAGGCGTGCTGATCGTCCCGATGGACGAGGACAAGCCGCTGACGCTGCTCTCCTTCTTCACCCAGGCCGTCATTCTGCCGCCGGGCGGCGAGCCGGTCCTGGTCGAGGACATCTGGCAGATCGGCGCGATCGGGCGCGAATATGCCGACCGGCCGGGCTCGTCGGGCGTCAAGACCGCTGAAGCCTGCGCCAAGCTCCTGGCCGACCTTGTTCCAGCCCGTCCACAGATCGGTTGGATGGGCGACGCCAAGTCCGGAGAATTCATCGGCTTGCTGAAGGAGCTGATCCCGGGCGCCGCTTTCATCGACGACAGCAGCATCATCGACCGGATGCAGCGCGTGCGCTCGCCGCGCGAGGTCGACATGTTCCGGGCGGCATCCCAGCTGATCGATATCGGCATCCAGGCGGCCTATCACGTGGCGAGGCCCGGCGTGACCGATCACGAGATATTCGCCGCCTTCACCTATGCGCAATTGGCGCGCGGCGGTGAATCGGCCGATGGCTACCAGATCGGCGCCAATGCCTTCGGAACCCATTGCGGCAAGCCCTATGGCCACGTCATGCGGCCCGGCGATATCGCCAATCTCTACATCTCGAACGTGACCTTCCGCGGCTACAACGCCCAGACCTCCCGCATGATCGCGTTCGGCGACATCACCGACCGGCAGGAGCTGGTGCTGTCGGCCTGCGAGGAAGGGGTGAAGCGCGCCGAGAAGCTGATCCGCCCCGGGGCGTTGATGCGGGATATCAACAACGCCGCCTTCGAGCCCCTGATCGAGAAGGGCCTGCTGACCTCACCGGAAACGCGGACCATGCCCTATAACTGGAGCACGGCCGAGGATGGCGGGCCGCGGCTGATCAAGCGGCAACCGGTCAGCGCGCCCGACTGGGAGGCGCAGGGCCGCAAGCTGATGCACGTCTATCCGGCGACGCACGGCCCCCATAACCCGAATATCGGCCACGCCGTCGGCATGGCCGGGGCCGGCAACAGCTTCAACCTCGCCTCTCACAACTACGACCGCCTGGAGGAAGGCATGGTCTTCGTCCTGCATGCGCAATGGCTGGAGCCACTCTCGGCCGGGGCCAATCTCGGCGACTTCTACGCCGTGACCTCAGACGGCTTCGAGAATCTGAGCTGCCATACGCCATTGGCGACACATCGCGTTCGGATTTGAAATGCACCGCGCCGTGACCGGTACGCTCGTGACATCGATTAGTTCGCCCCCTGGCGACATCGTCACCTTCGACTTTGCCGCGCTAACGCCGCGCGAGCGCTACAAGCTGCTGATCGGCGCCGTAGTGCCGCGCCCGATCGCCTTGGTGACGACGATCGATGCCAACGGCATCGTCAACGCGGCGCCGTTCTCCTTCTTCAACTGCCTTTCGGCCGATCCGGCGATCCTGGCGCTCGGCGTTGAATACCGGTCAACTGGCGCGCAGAAGGACACGGGGCGCAATGTTCGGGCGACGCTTGCCTTCACGGTGAACATCGTTTCCGACGCGCTGGTCGCCGGCATGAATGTCTGCGCCGTGCCGTTTCCTGCCGGTGTCGACGAACTGGCAGAAGCGGGCCTGACCGCGCGGCCCGGCGAAAAGGTGCCTTGCCCCTGGATTGGTGAGGCGCCCGCCGCCTTCGAGTGCCGCCACCACACCACGCTCGGTATCGGCAATTCGCGCGAGATCATTCTCGGCGAGGTGGTCTATGCGCATTTCCGGGCGGACACGGTCAATGAGCGGCTGCATGTCGACCCTGCTGCGCTCGACGCAGTCGGTCGCATGGGCGGACAGGGCTACGCGACGACGCGCGACTATTTCGACCTGCCAACGCTTTCCGTTGACGATTGGAAGGCCGACCCGGCACGCGCGAGCGTGCGCAAGCTACCGGGGAACCATCGCTGAAACAGTCTGAAGCGTACCGTTTCGCCTGGCCGCAGGAGAGCCGGGTCATCTGGCACTTCATCGCGCCAGGCAAGCCCATGCAAAACGGCTTCTGCGAGAGCTTCAACAGCCGCATGCGCGACGAGTTGCTCAATGAAAGCCTGTTCTTCGGCCTCGACCATGCCAGGATCAGGATCTCAGCCTGGGCTGACGATTACAATCAGCGGCGTCCCCACTCGGCGCTCGGATACATCCCGCCGGCGGTCTATGCCGCCAATCTCACCATCGCTGCGCAATCCCGCGCAAAACCCGCCGAGACTCTAACCGCCGCTGGATGACAAATCAGTGGCAGGTCACGACCCTTCGACCGCGAGCGCGAGGATCGCAAGCTCGACGACGAGTCACAGAGGTGGTACACACGATGGAAAGCGGCGGCTTCTAAGTTTTTGATTTTATTTCGCTCTCGGCTCGTCAGCGGCAATCCTGCGAATGCTCCGCGGAGCGTAATCGGTTCGGGCAGCTTCTCCTGCCAAGCATGCACCCGCGCCAATCCCCTATGTCAGCGGTCGCAGCGTTAATTAATCTGCCCGAAACCGGACCTCGTGAGAGTCGGCAACGGGCCAGTCCCGGTCTTGCTCATACTGCGCTCTGAAGTTCACTTTCGGCCACGAGCTAGAAGTCGTCTTTTGGCCCATTCCTGACGTTTGCAAGGTCCGCTTCCGGGCAACCAGCTTCGCCGCACGGGTCGGGACTCGGCCACCAAGAGCCGTTTGGAACGTCCGTATGCTGGTGGCCGATGCGGTTTCCTCGCAAGATGGAGCCGTGGCCCTTGCTCGGCTGTCACGAGGCGCTCTTCTACGAGTTCGTTTGAACGGCATGTGCTGGCCGATCATTTTCCACGCTCAATCGACCGCTTCGTGGATTTGCCGGATAAACCTGCGTCCGCTTCACGAAGCCCATTGTGGGCGACGCGGCGTCAACCTGGCCATATTCAGGAATTCACTAAACTTCTGCACCGCGGCATAAACCACCGCATTGCGGTACATTATCCGTCGTAGTCGTCGCTTGACATGTTTAGTGATTATCTATTCACTAAACAAATCGCTGAACTCGGACGGCTAGTTCCGAGGCGGCGTGAGGAAACGCCCCGCGCTGGCTTTGCCCCCTCGTTCGGCTGTGTCTTCGCGGTCGCTCAGATTCACCCGTCACCCCAATGACGGCTGGTGACGGCATGCCAAGGGAGGGAAAACATGAACACAATCAGGACATGGATGCTTGCCGCGACCATCGCCGGGAGCGCAACGCTGGCTGCCACCGCCGCTCAGGCGCAGGGCAAGTCGCTGACTTTATGCTGGGCGGCCTGGGACCCGGCCAACGCGCTGGTCGAACTCTCCAAGGACTTCACCGCCAAGACCAATATCGCCATGAAATTCGAGTTCGTGCCCTGGCCGAACTTCGCCGACCGCATGCTCAATGAGCTCAATTCCAAGGGCAGGCTCTGCGACCTGATCATCGGCGACTCGCAATGGATCGGCGGCTCGGCCGAGAACAAGCATTATGTGAAGCTGAACGACTTCTTCGCCAAGGAAGGCATCAAGATCGATGACTTCATGCCGGCGACCGTCGCCGGCTATGCCGAATGGCCCAAGAACACACCGAACTATTGGGCGCTGCCGGCGATGGGCGATGCGCTCGGCTGGACCTATCGCAAGGACTGGTTCGCCAAGCCGGCACTGCAGGCCGAATTCAAGGCCAAGCACAACCGCGATCTCGCCGCGCCCAAGTCGCAGACTGAGCTGAAGCAGATCGCCGAGTTCTTCCAGGGCCGCGACATCGACGGCAAGAAGGTCTATGGCGCCGCGATCTTCACTGAGCGCGGCTCGGAAGGCATCACCATGGGCGTGGCCAACGCGCTCTATCCCTTCGGCTTCAAATATCAGGACCCGAAGAAGCCCTACGCCATGGCCGGCTTCGTCAATTCCGACGACGCTGTGAAGGGCCTCGAATTCTACAAGTCGCTCTACAAATGCTGCACCCCGCCGGGCTACTCCAATGCCTATATGCAGGAGGGTCTCGACGCCTTCAAATCCGGCCAGGCGGCCCTGCAGATGAACTGGTTCGCCTTCTTCCCCGGCCTCTACAAGGATCCGAATGTCGGCGGCGACAAGATCGGCTTCTTCGTCAACCCGGCCGAGAAGGAGAAGGGCTCGCAGCTTGGCGGCCAGGGCCTTTCAGTCGTCGCCTATTCGGCGAACCAGGCCGAGGCGCTCTCCTATATTAAATGGTTCGCCTCGCTCGACGTGCAGAAGAAGTGGTGGGAACTCGGCGGCTATACCTGCCACAAGGGCGTGCTGAACGATCCCGGTTTCGCCAAATCCGCGCCCTTCGCGGCCGACTTCCTCGTCGCCATGGGCCAGGTCGTCGACTTCTGGGCCGAGCCTTCCTACGCGCAGTTGATGCAGGCGGAGCAGGCGCGCATCCACGACTATGTCGTTGCGGACAAGGGCACCGCCAAGCAGGCGCTCGACCTGCTGATCCAGGACTGGACCAAGGTCTTCAAGGAAGACGGCAAGTTCTGAGGCGGCGACGGCCCACGACACAAGCCCAGGGCTGCGCCTTCTCCTGAAGGCGCAGCCAGCCCCCGGTTTTGCCTGCAAACGGTGCTTGAGACATGAATGCGAGCGACATCAGCGGTATCAGGAACGCCAAGGCGATGCGCGCGCCCTCTGTCCCGATCGCCCACCAGGCTCGCGGCCTCTCCGACAAGGCCATCGCCTGGCTCTTCATCGCGCCGACGATGCTGCTGCTGCTCGCGATCAACCTGTTTCCGCTGATCTGGACGATCCATCTCTCCTTCACGAATTACCGCGCCAACCGCCCCTTCGCGCCGCTGCGCAATGTCGGCATCGAGCACTACCAGACCATCCTGTCCGACCCTGAAATCTGGCAGCGCATGCAGGCGACGGCGCATTTCGTGTTCTGGACGATCCTGCTGCAGACCGTGATCGGCTTCGCGCTGGCTTATCTGATCGATCGCAAGTTCCGCGGCCACGGCTTCTGGACCACGCTGATCCTGATCCCGATGATGCTGTCGCCGGCCGTGGTCGGCAATTTCTGGACTTTCCTGTACCAGCCGCAGATCGGCCTGTTCAATTACGTGGTCTCGTTCTTCTCCGGGCTTGCGCCTTCGTCCTTCCAGATGCTCGGCGATGTCACCTTGAGCCCCTGGGCGATCATCATCGTCGATACCTGGATGTGGACGCCTTATGTGATGCTGATCTGCCTCGCAGGGCTTCGCTCGATCCCCGACTACATCTACGAGGCGGCAGAGGTCGACCGCGCCAGCAACTGGCGGCAGTTCATCTCGATCACGCTGCCAATGTGCCTGCCCTTCATCATGCTGGCGGTGCTGTTCCGCGGCATCGAGAACTTCAAGATGTTCGACATGGTCAACCTCTTGACCTCGGGCGGGCCGGGCTCGACCACCGAACTCGCCTCGATCACGCTCAAGCGCGCCGCCTTCGAGGCCTGGCGCACCGGCTATTCCTCGGCCTTTGCGATCATCCTTTTCGTCACCGTGTTCGGGCTGGCTAACATCTATGTGAAGGCACTGAACAAGGTGAAGGCACGATGAGCGGCACCCTCTCCACCGCCCATTCCGTCGTCGCGCCCAGCGGCCGCATCAAGCTGCTCGCCGGCGCGATCGTGGTCCTCTACGCGCTGGTGGCGCTCGTGCCGCTGATCTGGATCGGCCTGACCAGCATCAAGACGCCGCCGGACTCCATCTCCTACCCGCCGAAGGTCGTGCCGTTCCTGCACTTCGAGCCTTCGATCGAAGGTTATTGCAATCTGTTCAACTCCCGCTCGCGCCAGACAGCGGATTATCTCGCCTCGCTCCCGCCGGCGAATTCTGCCTGCGAAGCGATCACGCGCTCGCGCAGCATGGTGGTGGTCGGCCCGTCCAATTATGTGCCGCGCTTCGTCAATTCGCTGATCGTCGCCTTCGGCTCGACGCTGCTCTCGGTGGGCCTGGGCACCTGCGCGGCCTATGCCTTCTCGCGCTTCAAGGTGCCTTTGAAAGACGATCTGCTGTTCTTCATCCTGTCGACGCGGATGATGCCGCCGATCGCCGTCGCGATCCCGATCTTCCTGATGTACCGCGAGCTCGGCCTCTCCGACACGCGGCTCGGGATGATCCTGCTCTACACCTCGGTCAACGTCTCGCTGGCGGTCTGGCTGCTCAAGGGCTTCATCGACGAGATCCCGCGCGAATACGAGGAAGCGGCGATGATCGACGGCTATACCCGGCTGCAGGCCTTCCGCAAGGTCGTGCTGCCGCAGGCCACGACCGGCATTGTCGCGACCGCGATCTTCTGCCTGATCTTCGCCTGGAACGAATACGCTTTCGCCGTGCTGCTGACCTCCGGCACGGCCCAGACCGCGCCGCCCTTCATCCCGATCATCATCGGCGAGGGCGGGCAGGACTGGCCAGCAGTAGCGGCCGGAACGACGCTGTTCCTGATCCCGATCCTGGTTTTCACGGTGCTGCTGCGCAAGCACCTGCTGCGCGGCATCACCTTCGGGGCGGTGCGCAAATGAACCGGCAAGCCAGCTCTTCCCGGGAGCCCGAAGGCGCGCCGCGCTCGCGCTGGCCGAGCGCGCTGCGGCGCGGGCCGATGGAGACCCTGGCGACGGTGCTGATCGCGGCCGGCGTGCTCATGCTGCTGCAGCCGTTCTCGCTCACGCTCTACGGCTATTCCTTCGTCACGACGCTCATCGGCGTGGTGATGTTCACCTTCGTCACCAAGTTCCCGGAGTAAGCCATGGCCGAAATCCGGGTCGACAATCTGGTGAAGCGGTTCGGCGCCTTCACGGCGGTGCGGGACACCAGCTTCACGGTCGAGAACGGCGATTTCTTCTGCCTGCTGGGGCCGTCCGGCTGCGGCAAGACGACGACGCTGCGCATGGTCGCGGGGCTCGAACTGCCCTCGTCGGGCAGCATCCGGCTCGACGCCGAGGAGGTCACGTTCAAGCGGGCGCGCGAACGCGACATCGCGATGGTGTTCCAGCTCTTCGCGCTCTACCCGCACATGAACGTGCGCAAGAACATCTCCTTCCCGCTGGTCTCGATGGGCGTGCCGAAGGATGAGACCAGGCGGCGGGTCGAGGAAGCGGCGCGGACCTTGCGCATCGAACATCTCCTCGACAAGCCGGTCTCGGGGCTCTCCGGCGGCGACCGGCAGCGCGTCGCGCTCGGGCGCGCCATCGTGCGCGAGCCGAAAGCCTTCATGATGGATGAGCCGCTCGGCGCGCTCGACGCCGAGTTTCGCCACTTGATGTGTGGCGAGTTGCGCGCGCTGCACGACCGGCTCAAGGCGACGACCGTCTACGTCACCCATGACCAGCTCGAGGCCATGTCGATGGCCGACAAGATCGCGGTGATGAATGACGGCGTGATCGAGCAGCTCGGCTCGCCGCAGGAGATCTACGACCGGCCGAACTCGATGTTCGTCGGGGATTTCATCGGCTCGCCCGCGATGAACTTCATCCGTTTCGAGGGTGCCGCCGTCGCGGGCTCGACCTCGGTCACGATCGACGCGGCCGCGATCGCCCTGCCCGAGCTGCGCGAGAGCCGCGCGCCGGGGCCGCTGGCGCTGGGCGTGCGACCCGAACAGGTGGTCATCGGCGAACCGGGCCGGCAGGGCGGCGCCCTTCCCGCCGAGATCTTCGGCGCCGAGTATCTCGGCACCAACCAGATCGTCACGCTCACCACGCCGCGCGGCATGCTCAAGGCGCGTCTGCCGGCCCATGTCCGCGCAGCAGCCGGCGACCGGGTCAGCCTCTCGTTCAAGCCGGAGCGGCTGTCGCTGTTCGATGCGGCGACGGGCAAGGCGATCCGCTCGGTGCTGCACGACGCCGTCACGACGAGGCGCGCCCATGGCTGAGATCACGCTGGCGCAGGTCTCGAAGCGGTTCGGCCCGGTGCAGGCCGTGAGCGACCTGTCGCTGACCATCGCCGATGGTGAGTTCGTCGTGCTGCTCGGGCCGACGGGCGCGGGCAAGACCACGACCTTGCGCCTCGTCGCCGGCCTGGAAAGCCCGGATGCCGGCCGGGTCTCGATCGGCGGCGGCGATGTCACGGACCTGCCGCCGGCGGCGCGCGACGTCACCTTCGTGTTCCAGCAATATTCGCTCTACCCGCACCTGAGCGTCTTCGACAATCTCGCCTTCCCCTTGCGCTCGCCGACGCGGCGCACGCCGGAGGCTGAGGTCAGGCGTGCCGTCGGCGAGGTGGCACAGCTGCTCAGGATCGAGGACAAACTGCAGAACCGCGCGACGCAGCTCTCCGGCGGCCAGATGCAGCGCGTCGCGATCGGCCGCGCGCTGGTGCGCCGCCCGGCGATCTACCTGATGGACGAGCCGCTCTCCTCGCTCGACGCCAAGCTGCGCTCGGAGCTGCGCATCGAGCTGAAGCGCATCCAGCAGGATCTCGGCGCGACCATGCTCTATGTCACCCATGACCAGACCGAGGCGATGACGCTGGCCTCGCGCATCGGCGTGATCCATCAGGGCCGGCTCGTGCAGATTGGCTCGCCGCGCAGCATCTATGAAGATCCGGCCGATATCTATGTCGCAACCCGCCTCGGCAGTCCCGGCATCAACCTGCTGCCGCGCGCGCTCTTCCCCGCGCTGGAGGCGCCGACTGCCGCGGCGACCATCGGCGTGCGCACCGAACACCTCGCCATCGCCAAGGGGAAGAGCGGCGCGGTGACGGGCAAGGTGAACTGGATCGAGCGGCTCGGCGACCAGAACCACCTTCATATCGATGTGAACCAGCAGCAGATCGTCAGCCTGGTCGATCCGGACGAAGGACTTGGCGTCGGCGACGAGGTGGCTGTTAGCCTGCGCAAGCCCCTGTTCTTCGCCGCCGATGGCCAGCGGGTGAGGTGAGCGATGGATGAGGCACTCAAGCGGAGGCTGATCGCGGCCATGACAGAGGCGGTGGTGACGCATGCCGAAGAGCTCACGACGCTCGACCAGGCGATTGGCGACGGCGATCACGGCCTCAACATGAAGCGCGGCTTCGAGGCGGTTCTGGCGGAGGCGGACGCTATCACCGCCAAGCCCTTGCCCGAGGCCCTGAAGACGATCGGCACGACACTGGTCATGAAAGTCGGCGGCGCCTCCGGCCCGCTCTACGGCACCTTGTTCATGACGCTCGGCAAAGAGCTTCCGCCCGAGCCGACGATTGCGGATGTGGCACGCGCGCTGGCCGCCGCGATCGAGGCGGTGAAGGCGCGGGGTAAGTCCGAGCTCGGCCAGAAGACCATGCTCGACGTACTCGCCCCCCTGCAGGCGGCGCTCGCCGATGGTGGCGCTGACCTAACCTCGCGCCTGCCGGCAGTCGCTGACGAAGCGGCGGCCGCCACGGTGCCGCTCAAGGCCATTCGCGGGCGCGCCTCGTTTCTAGGCGAGCGGTCGATCGGACACATGGACCCCGGCGCGCGCTCGTCGGCGCTGCTGGCCACGGCAATCTGCAACGCCATCGGAGCCTGAACCATGCCAGCTCACAGGAATGTCGGCATCGTGATCGTGTCGCATTCGGCCAAGGTCGCCGAAGGCGCCGCCGACATGGTTCGCCAGATGGTCGGCGACAATGTCCCGCTCGCCTCGGCCGGGGGCAATGCCGAGGGCGGCTTGGGCACGGATGTTGCCGCCATCATGGCGGCCATCGACAGGGCGTGGTCGGAGGCGGGAGTCGCCATCCTGGTTGATCTCGGCGGGGCCGAGACCAACAGCGAGATGGCGGTGGAAATGATGCCGGAGGAGCGGCGCGAGCGCATCGTCATCTGTAATGCACCGATCGTGGAAGGCGCCGTGATGGCCGCGACCGAGGCGTCCGGCGGCTCGCCGCTGGCGGTCGTGCGGGCAACGGCAGAGGAACTGATCTCGGCATGAGCGATGGGTCGATGAAAGCCAGGGAGAGGGAAGTCGGGATGCGGGAGGTGACGGCCAGTGCCCAGCTCACCAACAAGGTCGGGCTCCACGCCCGCCCGTCGGTGAAGCTCACCCAGCTCGCCAAGCGCTTCGCGGCGCGGATCGAGGTGGCCACCAGCGCGGCCGGCCCGTGGACAGATGCCAAGAGCCCCGTGAAGATCATGCGCGTCAAGGCATCCCAGGGCGAGGTGCTGCATTTCAAGGCCAGCGGTGAGGATGCATCAGCCGCTATCACCGCACTGGTCGATATCGTCGCGCGCAAATTCGATGAGGAGTGAGCCGTGATGGAACGGCGCCTGTCCGGCCTCGCCGCATCGACCGGGCTCGCATTCGGGCCGGCGGTGACGTTTCGCGCGGTCGGCGAGATGCGGCGCGAGAAAGGCCCGGTCGCGAGCGAGAGGCAGGCTCTGGCGGATGCGGTCTCCGCGTCCCTCGAAGCCGTTATAGCTCTGGCCGAAAGCCTCAATGGCGACGCCGCCGATATCGTCGGCTTCCAGGTCGCGCTGCTCGATGATGATGCGTTGACGGAGGCCGCCTATGCCGCAATCGAAGGCGGCGCTGCGGCCGATGCGGCGTGGCGGCAGGCGATGGCGGACGAGATCGCGGGCTACGAGGCATCGGACGATCCCTATTTCCGGGCCCGCGCCGTGGATCTTGCCGATATTCGCGACCGGGTGCTGCGCCAGCTCTTCGACCTGCCCGAGCTGGCGGGCGCGCCGCCTGGCGCTATCATCCTGGCGCAGGATCTGCCGCCCTCCGCCTTCCTCGGCATCGACTGGTCCCGAGGTGGCGGCATCGTGCTCGGAGCCGGCAGCCCGACCAGCCATGTCGCCATGCTGGCGCGCGGACGCTGCGTGCCGATGGTGGTCGGTATCGGCTCCGAATGGGAGGCGGTGTCCGGCACGGTCGTCGTCGACGGCGTGGCGGGGCTCGTCCTGACCGGTCCGTCGCAGGAGAGCATCGCGCGCGCACAGCGACTGGCAAACGAACTCGACCGCCTGCGCGACCAAGCGGAGGCGCGCAAGTCGCAGCCCGCGCTGACCCGGGACGGCACCCGGATCGCCGTGATGCTCAATGTCACCGACTTGGGCGACGTCGCTGGTCTGTCGCCCGAGGCTTGTGACGGAATCGGCCTGACTCGCACGGAATTTCTCGTCGAGCGGACCCTCCGGGACGAAACGGCCCAGTTCGAGGCTTATGCCGGCCTGCTGCGCTGGGCGGCCGGCCGACCCGTGACGATCCGCACGCTCGATGCCGGCGGCGACAAGCCTATTGCCGGCTACACGCTCGATGGCGAGACCAATCCCTTCCTGGGGCTGCGTGGCATCCGGCTGTCGCTCCGTCATCCCGACATCTTCCGCGTGCAGTTGCGCGCGCTGGCGCGCGCCGCGGCCGTCGGCACGCTCAAGATCATGCTGCCGATGGTCACGACGGCGCAGGAGCTGGAGCAGACGCGAGCGCTGCTCGACGCGGTGCTTGTGGATCTTGCAGCCGAAGACATGCCGCATGCCGTGCCGGCGCTCGGCATCATGGTCGAGGTTCCGGCAGCCGCGATGGCGGTCGCGAGCTTCGACGCTGCCTTCTACTCGATCGGCTCGAATGATCTGACGCAATACGCCACCGCTGCCGCGCGCGACGGGTCGGCGGTCGCGGCTTATGGCGATGTCCGGCATCCAGGCGTGCTCGCGATGATCTCCCATGTCGCGCGCCATGGCGCCGAGACCGGTCGCGAGGTCAGCCTCTGCGGCGACGCCGGCGGCGATCCGCATGCGATCGAGGCCTTGCTGCGGGCAGGCATCCGCGTCGTATCGGTATCGCCCGGCCTGCTGGCAATCGCGAAGGACGCCATCCGTGACGTCGATCTCTCCGTGCCGGGCGAAGCCGCATGACCAGTCCCGAGACCGTCTCGACCGAGCCATCGCCGCTGGCTGCCTATAAGGCGATCCTGCGCGCGGTGATCGAGAACCGCCCCTCCGGCACGAGGCAGCGCCTGGCGGAGGCGCTGGGCAAGAACCGCAGCTTCATTTCGCAGATTATCAGCCCCGCCTATGCCACGCCGGTGCCGGTGCAGCATCTGGAGACGATCTTCCACGTCTGCCACTTTGCACCGCCGGAACGGCAGGCTTTCCTGAATGCCTATCGCGCTGCCCATCCGGGGCGCCTGGAGGTGGTCGATGCCACGCGGCCGATGCGCCGGCTGGTGGTCGAGCTGCCGGATTTCGGCAGTCCCGACCTGAATGCGCGCGCCGACCATATCGTGCTCGGGGTTGCGCGCGGACTGGTGTCGCTGATCCCGGCCGCCGACGAAGAAGAAGCCGATACGCAGGGAGGAGGCCCATGAAGAAGCTGATCAACGCGGTCGACAGCATCCTGTCGGAAAGCCTCCAGGGGCTGGAGGCGATCCATGGCGACATCCTGGCTCTGGGCGAAGGCGGGGCTTTCGTCCGCCGCAAAACGCTGACACCCGGCAAGGTCGCGCTGATCTCGGGCGGCGGCTCCGGCCACGAGCCCCTGCATGCCGGCTTCGTCGGCCTCGGCATGCTTGATGCCGCCTGTCCAGGCCAGGTCTTCACCTCACCGACGCCGGACCAGATGCTCGCCGCAGTGAACGCCGTCGGCACGGCAGCCGGCTCGCTCTTCATCGTCAAGAACTATGAGGGCGACGTGATGAATTTCGAGATGGCGGCCGAGATGGCCGACACGCCCGTGGCGACGGTCATCACCGATGACGACGTGGCCGTTCCCAAATCGACCTGGTCGACCGGCCGACGCGGCGTGGCAGGCACGCTGGTCGTCGAGAAGATGGTCGGCGCGGCCGCCGAGCAGGGCCGCGAGCTCGGCGCCCTGAAGTCCCTGGGCGACGAGGTTAACCGTCGCACCCGCTCGATGGGCGTGGCGCTCACCTCCTGCACCGTGCCTGCGGCCGGCAAGCCGACCTTCACCCTCAGTGAGGACGAGATGGAAATGGGCGTCGGCATCCATGGCGAGCCGGGCCGGAGGCGCGTGAAACTCGCATCCGCCGACGCCATCGCAGACGAGATGATGGGCGCGATCCTCGACGACCTGTCGTTGACGCGCGGCACGCCTTGCCTGCTGCTGGTCAACGGCTTCGGCGGCACGCCCACCATGGAGCTCTATCTGATGGCCAATGCCGCAAAGCGCGTGATGGCAGGGCGGGGCCTCGCCGTCGCGCGCGGGCTGGTGGGATCCTATGTCACGTCGCTCGAGATGGCGGGCTGTTCGTTGACGGTCACGGCGTTGGACGACAGCCTGATCCAGCTCTGGGATGCGCCGGTCCATACAGCCGCATTGCGATGGAACTAGCAGCGCGCGCAACTTTCGATGTCAGCCATCGGCGGGGGGTCCAATGTCGGGTTATGGCGTAGAGCCGACGCCGGTCACCAGGGATAAAAAGGTCTGGCTCGCGCCAGGGGCGGTAGGTGGCATTTTTACTTTCGGTGGTTTCAGGCCCCCGCAACCAACTTTACCGAACACCGATCTTCGGTGCTTAAAGCCGCCCTCCCGAGGGCGGCTTTTTTTCGTTGGCGCCCAGCGCAATCTCGATCATCCGAGCGATCTCGCCGACCAGTTCGATCTCGTAGCTCTCACCTGCAGGGTGAATGACGACCGCCTCAATCAGCCCGCGGATGATAGTCAACGCCTCGGAGCGCGTCTCATTATCGTCAAGGGCGATCTTAAGCGCGTCGACTTCTGCCGGTACAGGCCAGCCAGATTGGGGTGCAGACGTACTGGAGTGGGGGCAGGACCCTCCAGCAACCGTGCTGCCTGGGCACGCTCTGCCTCGAGGCTCTCCAAGCGGGTGGCGAGGCTCGGGGGTCGCATGCTTTCAGCGATGGCCGACACCAAGCCGTCGATCTGCCGATCTACGATCTCCATCCAGCAGGAGCTGTTGATAGCCTGGCCGTAGATGGCTCGACCCTGACATCGCGCGATCAGTGTATGATTCCGCGAAGGCCCAGCCTTCACGATCAATCAGGGATTGGCAGATCGCGATCTGATCCTCGACGGATTCGTCACGCTGCTGGTCACTCGAATATCGCGCATAAATGGCGGCCTTCATGATCTGCGTGCCCGCCTGTTATCCCGAGCACCGCGCAAGCCGGCGATCAGTTCAGCATGCTCGATCGAGGCCACCAAGGTGGTTGCGTGATTGTAATCTTGTGTCCGCTGCGGACACGTATGGCCCATCCCAGCGCGCGCGCTATCGATCCCGACTGCCGTCGCAGCAAAGGTCGTAAAGCTGTGGCGCAGGGAATGGGCCGAGAGCAATGCCGAATTCGCGCAGGGCGATGTGGATGGTGTGAGCTGAAAGCGGCTTACCACCTAACCCCAACCAGGCACCGTCTCCGGAGCCTAAACACCTAGTTATTGAATGCGGCGGACATTCCACATGCTCGGGATCGTCGACTCGAGAAAGCCGGTTAGATCGGCGCGATAGGCTGTGGGGATGAAAAACTGGCCGAGCGGCACGATCGGCGCCTGCCTGAACGCGTCGACCTGGATCGCCTCGGCGACCGCAATCTGCTCGGTCGGCCCCTTCGCGGTGAGCCATTTTGAGGCCAACTCCTCCGCCGCTGCGTTCTCATACCAACCGAACCAGCCCTTGCCGCCCTGGCCGCGCAGCGTCTGGTTGATCGCGGGATTGTCGACGGCGAGCGAAGGCCACCATGTGTGGAAGATGCTCCAGCCGCCTTTCTCGATCGGCTCGCGCGAGGCGCGCCTCTGCACGACACTTCCCCAATCGGTTTCCACCAGCTCGACATTGATCCCGAGCTTGCGGAAGAGATCGTCGGTGATCTGCCCGAGCGGTCCGATGCTGGCGATGTCGGTCGGACTGATGATGACCACGCGCTCGCCCTTGTAGCCGGCCTCGCGCAGCATGGCCTTGGCACGCTCGAGGTCGCGCGCGCCCTTGAGCGGCTCGGCGCCGGTTTCGCTGGCATAGCGCGTGCCGCAGGGCCACATCGAGAAGCAGCTGCGGAAGTTCTCCTCGATGTTGCCCGTGACAGCGCGCATGTAATCGGCCTGCTCGACGGCAAACATGATGGCCCGGCGTATCGCCGGGTTGTCGAACGGCGGATGCAGCGTGTTGAAGCGCATCATGCCGATGAAGCCGGACCGGTCGTGAATGGCGACCTTGACGTTCCTGCTGGTCTGCAGGACCGGGATCAGATCCGGGAGGGCCTGGTCCCACCAGTCGATCTCACCAGTCTGTAAGGCCGCCGCGGCGGTTGCGGCGTCCGGCATGACGATCCACTCGATGCGTTCGAAATGGGCGACCTTGCCACCGGCCGTGCGCTCGGCCGGCTCGCCGCGGGGAACGTAGCCGTCGAACCTGGCATAGACCGCCTTGCTGCCGGAGACATACTCGCCCTGCAGGAATCGGTAGGGTCCCGAGCCGACGATCTCCGCGATCTGCTTGAAGGGGTCGGTCTTCGCCACCCGCTCCGGCATCATGAAAGGCGTGACGCCCAGAGGCTTGGCGATCGCCTCGAGAAAGAGCGGGAACGGCGTCCGGAACGTGACACGCAAATGCCTGTCGTCCGGCGCCTCCCATTTGTCCGCCATGGCATCGAGCAACTGACCGAAGGCGTCGCGCTTCGCCCAGCGCTGCAAGCTCGCGATGCAGTCGCGTGCGAGCACGGGCTGACCGTCATGCCATTTCAGTCCGTCGCGCAATTCGATCGTCCAGACGCGGCCGTCGGCCGAAACGGAATGCCCCTTCGCCATTTGCGGCTGCGGTCGCAGCGCGTTGTCGAGGCCGTACAGCGTGTCGAAAACGAGATAGCCGTGATTGGTCGTGACCTGGGCCGTCGTCCAGATTGGATCGAGCGAGGTCAAATTCGCCTGCGGCACGAATTTGAGCACCTTCGGGTCGCGACGCTGTGCCCGGACGCTGCCCGAAGCTCCGACCGTCAAAAGTCCCGCGGAGGCCGCCAGGAAGTCTCGCCGTCTCATCGCCATCCCCCTTCTGTCTTTTATCGGATCAGGTTGACACGTGCCAAATTAATTGTCCATCGTACAATTAACCTACAGCGGAGGGAGAAAACATGAAGCCGCGTTTCGATCGCGCCGCTCTGCGCGGCAAGGCTCAGAGTGTGCTCGGGCTGGTCGATCCAGCGAGCCTCGGCCCCACGCTGATGCACGAGCACCTGATCTGGGACATCCGCACATCCGCGATGGCGAGCGACCCTGATCAGGGGCCCGAGATTTCACTCTGCAACTGCTTCCGCATGAACTACGGGCGCTGGAAGGTGCCTTGGAATCTCCTTTTGCGCTGTCGGGATACGGCGGCGAAGGAGGTGCAGGCCATGGTCGATGCCGGCGGGCGGACCATCGTCGAGCTGAGCAACGGCGGGCTGAAGCCAGATCCGGATGGGCTGGCGGAGATTGCGCGCAGGACCGGCGCGACTATCGTCATGGGCTGCGGCCACTATGTGCACGACTATCAGGATCGGGCCAATGACGACCGCGATATCGACAGCTTCGCATCCGAGATGATCGACCAGGTCTTCGAGGGAGCCTGGGGCACCTCGGTGCGCGCCGGGATCATCGGCGAGATCGGCTGCCAGGTGCCATGGACCGATCTTGAAAAGCGCGTACTGCGGGGCGCTCTAGTCGCCCAGACGGAAACCGGCGCCGCCGTCAATATTCATCCTGGACGCACGGTCGAACAGCCGCAAGAGATCGCCGCCTTCGTCCTGGCGCATGGTGGCGATATCAGTCGTGTGATCTTCAGTCATATCGACCGAACAATCTTCGACGAGGACACGCTGCTGCGGCTCGCCGACACTGGCTGTGTCATCGAGTTCGACCTCTTCGGCCAGGAACAGGCGTTCTACACCTGGGCCGATATCGACATGCCGAACGATGCCGGCCGCCTGCGCTTCATCCGAACCTTGATCGATCATGGCCATCTCGAGCGCGTCGTGATCAGCCACGACATCTGCTACAAGACGCGGCTGACCAGCTTCGGCGGGCACGGCTATTCCCACATCTTCGAGAACATTCTGCCGCTGATGCGCTCGCGCAGTTTCTCCGAGACCGAGATCGAAGCGATCCTCGTCGGCAATCCGCGCCGGTTGCTGACCTTCGTCTAACCGGGCTGCCTATGCAGGTTTGCTGGCGAGCATGCGCAACCCAGTGATGATCGTTTCGACGTAAAAATCGAAGCTATGCGTCATCGGCTTCTCAGCGCCGCCCTGCCAGCGAACGATGAAGGCGCGGTTGGCGAGTGCGTCGAGATTGCGCGCCAGGCGGGGAAAGCGGTCGGCATCGACTGAACGAATCTCCGTCTCGAAGGCTTGCGCCCATTCGCTGGCGTCCTCGGCCGGGCCGGGGGCGAGCTCCAGCGTGACATAGCCGAGCATGCCTGCGACCACGGTGTTGTAGGCATCGACCAGCCGTTCGCCGCGAAAGCCGGCTGCCTCCAGCGCCGCGAGAATCCGTTCGACGATCTCCATGTCGACGCCCGTGTTCGAGACAATCTGGGCACCGAGCAGCGGAGCGATATTGGGGTGCTTGCGCAGCGATCCGCGGTATCGGGTGAACAGGGCGCGGATCCAGTTCTCCCAATCGCCGACCGCGTCCTCGGCGGGCGGGACGACATCGGTGAAAGCCGTGGCTGCGACCGCACCGAGCACGGCGTTGCGACCGCCCGGCATGTGCCAGTACAGCGCGGTCGGAAAGACGCCGAGAGCCCGTGCGAGTTCGCGCAGGCTGAAGGCCTCCAGCCCTCGTTCGTCGATGAGACGCAACGCCTCTGCCACGATCTGCTCGCGATCGAGCGCGAGGACCTCGTCGCGCTTGGGACGTCCTCGCCGCTTGCGTTGCTCGGCTTCCTGCATGTTCTCCCTGGCGTTCGCTGCGGTCGAGCCGGTTCCATCCTCGACATGTCGCAATTAGCAGCCGCGCTCATGCCGCGAAACCTCGCCGAGCAATTCCTTGCCGATGTCTCTCGACAAATAAATTGTACATCGTACAATTATCTCTCGATGAGAATGCACCGGCCTGAGGTTGGCGCATCAACGGCGACGGGTGGAAGGCAGATCATGGATGCGGCGCGACTGAACAGGACGATCGACGACGAACTGATGGAAGCCCGGGCACGCTATGAGGAGAGGCGCCCAAAATCGCGGGCCGTCCACCAGCGTGCTTGCGAGGTTATGCCGGGCGGAAACACTCGCACCGTCCTCTACCACGGCCCGTTTCCGCTCCGCCTGGCTCATGGCGAAGGGGCGATCGCGACAGACGCCGACGGTCACCGCTACGTCAATCTGCTCGGCGAATATACCGCCGGCCTGTTCGGTCATTCCCATCCGGTCATCCGCGCCGCAATCGACGCGGCGCTCGACGGCGGTGTCAATCTCGGCGGCCACAACATGTTCGAGGCGGAGCTCGCCCGGCACGTCGTCGCCCGTTTTGCGGCGATCGAGCATGTGCGCTTCACCAACTCCGGCACCGAGGCGAACCTGATGGCGATCGCCACGGCGCGCGCCTTCACGAAGCGGTCGAAGGTCCTGGTGTTCCGGGGCGGCTACCATGGCGGTCTGCTCTATTTCGGGGGCGGTGGCATCCCGATCAACGCTCCCTACGACTTCATCGTCGCGCCCTACAACGATACCGAGGCGACAGCGCGTCTGATCCGGGAGAACGCATCGGATCTTGCCTGCGTGCTGACCGAGGCGATGATGGGATCGGGCGGCTGCATTCCCGCCCGCCCGGATTTTCTCGCGATGCTGCGCGAGGAAACCCGCGCTACTGGAGCGCTTCTCGTGCTCGACGAGGTGATGACGTCACGCTTCGGCCGCAGCGGCGCCCATGGCCTGCTCGAGCTTGAACCCGATCTCGTGACGCTCGGCAAATGGATCGGCGGCGGCATGTCGTTCGGAGCATTCGGCGGGCGGGCCGACATCATGGCAATGTATGATCCTTCGAGGCCGGGCTCCCTGCCGCATGCGGGAACCTTCAACAACAACGTGCTCTCGATGTCGGCTGGCATCGCCGCCCTGACGCAGGTCTTCACACCGGATGTCGCCGAGGCGCTGCACGCACGCGGCGAGCAGTTGCGGGAACGCCTGAACGAGGTTTTCCGCAACGCCGATGTCGCTCTTCAGGCGACCGGGCAGGGGTCGCTGATGAACATCCACGCGCTGCGCGGCCCGGTGAACAGCCCCGACGATCTCGATGGCAGCGACGATCGCATCAAGGAACTCGTCTTTCTGGATCTGCTCGAACGCGGCTTCTACCTCGCTCGCCGCGGCTTCATCGCATTGTCTCTGGCCATCGACGACTCCACGACGGAGCAGTTCCTCACCGCATTTCAGGACATTGTCTCGGAGCGAAGGCGCGTCCTCGTCTGACGTCAAAAATAAAAGAGGGGAATCATCGATGCGTCACACGATTCTGGCCGCACTAGCCTTCGCCATGGCTCTGCCCGCCGCTGCCCAAGAAACATTTCCGAGCAAGCCGATCACGCTCGTCGTGCCGTTCGCCGCAGGCGGCGGAACCGACGTGATCGCGCGCCTTCTCGCGGAAAGCGTCGGGCAAAAGCTCGGCCAGAATGTCGTCGTCGAGAATCGCGCCGGAGCTGGAGGCATCATTGCGAACAAGGCTGTGATCGCAGCGCCAGCCGACGGCCATACGATCCTGATTGGCACGGCCGGAACTCAAGCGGCAGGGCCGGCCTTCAACCCCAATTCTGGGTTCAATCCCCTTTTGGACCTCGCTCCCGTCGCGCGGCTGGGGAGCACGCCCAACCTTCTGGTGGTTCACCCGGAGGTTCCGGCCAAGAGCATCCCCGAGCTCGTCGCTCTCGCAAAGCATAAGCCAAAGAGCCTGAGCTTCGCATCCAGCGGCCAGGGCACGGTCTCCCATCTATCCGCGCTGCTGTTCGGAACGATGGCCAAGATCGAGATGACGCATGTCCCCTACAGGGGGGCAGGGCCTGCCAACAATGATCTCGTCGCCGGGCAGGTGCAGGCCATGTTCGATGTCCCGATCACCCTGCTACCGCTTGTCAAAGCAGAAAAGCTGCGCGTTCTCGCCGTGACGACGAAGTCGCGCTTCGGTGCGCTGCCGGACGTGCCGGCACTGCGCGAGGTCGGGTTTCCGGATTACGAATCGGAGCTGTGGATCGGGATATTCGCACCGCGGGCGACGCCGGAAGCCGTGGTCAAGCGCATCTCGGCGGCCTTTCTGGAGGTTCTCGACCAGAACGAGGTTGGTGAGCGGATGAAGCAGTTCGGTTTCGAGCGCGCTGCGGGCGACGGAAAGGCACTGCACGAGACACTCAGCTCGGATCATGAGCGTTGGCGGCGCCTCATGCGCGAAACCGGCGTAAAGCCGGAATAGGCGCGACGATATTCGGTTTCGATTGGGCGCCTCCGCATCTTTCGCGGCACCTTCCCGCTTTCGGCGAGGCGGCTGGCGAACGCAGCGTGGCACGGAAGCTGAAGCCGACGAGCGGAGCCGACAACGTTCTGGCGCCACAGGCCGGTATGAGGAGCACTCATGGCTGCCGCGTCATCCGTGCCTATCGCGCCGTCGTCCAGGACCATCTTCGGCTGGCGCGCGGCCTGTCACCCGACTTCGTAAAGAGCCTTGAACCAGATCGTCGAGAGCTCCTGGATCAGCATTTCGCGATCCGTCGCGGCTTCGATGATGTCCGGGTTTCGGATGACGAAGATCTCCCGCAGCACGTCGTCGACCATGCATTCCATGGCAAAGACGCGCAGCTTCAGCCTGGCTGGATCGAGCGGAGAGGGGCGGTGCCGGACGGCGTGGGCGAGGACGCGCTCGGCCCAGCGGCGATTGACCCGCTGCTTCTCGGCCATCAACTCGGGTAGGGTCTCGCGGAGCTCGCGGACCCGCTCCATGAAGACGGCGTTCTTCTCGAAATAGTCGATGTAATAGCGATTGGTGGCGATGATCGCCTCGAGCGGCGAGCGGCGAGCGGCCGACGGCACCTCCGCTGGGCATCGCGAGCGTGAGATCCTGGAGCGCGAGGAGGACGAGCCGCGCGGCCTCTTCCTTCGAGGCGACGTATTGGTAGAGCGCTGCGCGCGAGACAGCAGCGATCTCCGCGAGCTGCCGCAGATAGAGGATTGCGCTGCCGTGCCGGTGCCCGACGCAAGGCGCGGCGAGGAGGTCAAAATCTTTGTGCAGCTCAAGCCTGGGTTCTCACGCGCCGATTTGCCGCCCGAGGCGATCCTGACGCATGCCCGCAAGGGTCTCGCCGCCTTCAAGGTCCCGCGCTTCTACGCCTATGTCGAGAGCTTCCCGCGCACGGTCTCGAACAAGATCGAGAAGCGCAACCTCGTCGCCGGCGTCAGCGATCTGCGCGCCGACGCCTGGGATGCGGAGGCAACGGTACCCCCAGATTGAGGACCTTTGTTTATCCGTCAGGAAGAAGGGGAAATGAGAAACCCAGGCGTGACGAGGAATAGGCTCCACCGCAATATCTGCCCGGCTGCTTCGACGCAGATCGCTAAAGGCAGCTGCGCGCCAGTAACGGAAGTCGGCGCCTTGCCCGGCGGGACCGGACCTTATCGGACGATGCGGACCTGCACCGGGCGGCGCATAGTGTTGACAGGTTTCTGCGCCGGCACTGCCCTTCAGGAAGCCACCGTCCACGGACCTAAGTCACAGATCCGATCCGTCCGGACTGAACCGCTCGCCAGACCGCCTGAGGCGTCGCGGGCATGTCCAGATGCTTGATGCCATACGGCGCCAGGGCGTCGACGACTGCGTTCATGACCGAAGGCAGCGAGCCAGCGCAACCGGCCTCGCCGCAACCTTTGGCGCCGACCCGGTTATTCAGGGTCGGCACACCACGGCTCACGAATGAGAAGAAGGGGACATCGGCCGCCCGAGGCAAGGCGTAGTCCATATAGGATCCGGTGAGGAGCTGGCCGCTGTCGTCATAGACCGTCCGCTCGAACAGAGCCTGGCCGATGCCCTGGACGACGCCGCCATGGAGCTGCCCTTCGACGATCATCGGGTTCACGACGGTTCCGAAGTCATTGACCATGACATAGCGCACGACCTCGACATGTCCGGTCTCGGGATCGATCTCGACTTCGGCGACGTGACAGCCATTGGGATAGGCCGAAGGCGCTGCCTTGAAGACATGATCCACGTCGAGCGACTGTGGTAGGTCGGGCGGGACCGCAGCACCACCACGCAGCCTGGCCGTTATGTCCATAATGTCGATCGAGTGGTCGGTCCCGATGACGGTGAATCGGCCAGCCGCGAACTCGATATCGGCGACATTGGTCTCGAGGAAATGACCGGCGAGCAGCTTGCCCTTTTCGATGACCAGCTCGCTTGCCTCGATGATCGCCGAGCCGCTCGCCATCAGCGATTTCGAGCCGCCTGTCCCTCCGCCGGCAATCAGCCGGTCGCTGTCGCCCTGGACGAGCCTGATTGCCGCGAAGGGAACGCCGAGCTGGCTGGTAAGCAGTTGGGCGAAAGGCGTCCAATGTCCCTGGCCGTAATCGAGCGTGCCGGTGACGATGCTCACGCTGCCGTCCGGTTCGAAATGGATCCCGCCCATTTCGTTCGTCGGTGGCGCCGTGACCTCGAGATAGCAGCCGATACCGCGTCCGCGCAGCAAGCCCGCCTTACGGCTCGCCCGCAATCGCCCGGCATATCCCTTCCAATCCGACGCCTCGAGGGCTCGCTCGAACAGCGCCGGAAAATCGCCGCTGTCGTAGATCGTCCCCACCGGCGTGGCCCAGGGCAGCTTGGCTGGCGGGATCAGGTTGCGCCGCCGCAGGCTCGCGCTGTCGATGCCCATATCGCGGGCCGCCGTATCGATCAGGCGCTCCATGAAATAGTTGCCCTCCGGGCGACCCGCACCGCGATAGGCACCGATTGGCGGGGTGTTCGTCACCGCACACCGCGTCCGGACCTCGACGAGCGGCGTCCGGTACATGCCGACAGAGTTCTTCCCGATATTCGCCGTCGGCATCATGGCGCCGACCGGAGTGAGATACGCGCCCATGTTGGCGACGCCGGTGAAGCGCGTCGCAAGGAAACGGCCGCGGGCGTCGAGGGCCAGCTCGGCCTCGAAAACCATGTCGCGCCCATGGTGATCCGAGACGAAGCTCTCCGATCGTTGATCGGTCCATTTGACCGGCCGCTTCAACATGCGGGCTGCGTGGAGGAGAGTGACGTATTCGGGAAACACGGAGGCCTTCATGCCGAACGAGCCGCCGACATGACCTGTGACCAGGCGCAGCTCGGCAGGCTTCACCCCCATGGCTGCGGCCAGGTTGTTGCGCATGCCGAAGGCGCCCTGGCTCGGAGCGTGCAGAGTGTAGCGCTTCGACTTGCCGTCGAAGCTCGCAATAGCGCTGCGCGGCTCGATCGGATTGACCACGACGCGGTTGTTGACGATCCGCACCCGGGCGATGTGCGCGGCTTCGGTGAAGGCCGCAGCGACCTTCTCGCTGTCGCCGGACTGGAAATCGACGATCAGATTGCCGGCGACATCGTCATAAAGTTGCGGGGCGTCGGCCCCGAGCGCCTGCTCGGCATCGGTGACGGCAGGCAGGACCTCGATGTCGAGCCTGATCGCTTCCGCGGCGTTGCGGGCCTGATCGACGGTGCGGGCGACCACCATCGCGACAGGGTCGCCGACGAAGCGGATTTTGTCGGCCGCCAGCGCCGCCCGCTGGGGCCTTCTCATCGGCGCGCCATCGCGGCCTGGCACAGCGATCGGCGTCACGATCGCGTTGTAGCCGTGGCCGGTGAGGTCCGCCGCGGTGTAGATCGCGACGACGCCCTTCATCGCTCGGGCCTCTGCCATATCGAGGCCACGCAGATGGCCATGGGCATGAGGGCTGCGGACGAAGGCTGCGAAGAGCTGCCGCTCGACGCTAAGATCGTCCGTGTAGCGCCCGTGCCCCTGCACGAGGATCGCATCCTCCCTGCGCGGCACAGGTTGACCGATCCCGACCGAGGTCATGAGATCGCTGTCACGGGAATCGCTATGGTTCATCGAGGACCGGCCGTGGGCAAACAAGACAGGGATATCAGGACTACCTTGATAGGGCGGCAGTCCGATCCGCCGAAAGAGCGCCGATTGCAGCCCCGACCAGCGCCCAGCGGTTGCGAAACGCGCCGGCTGAGCCAGCATAGCTACTAGCGCATGGCGGTTCGCTGCCGCGCAGACCGGATGAATGGAACGGAACAGGTGTCCTGATGGGCCTTCGCTTCATCTTCATGCTCACCCGCAACGACCGGACGGTCAGCGATGCGATGGAGCAGCTTCGGACGGCTCTGGCTCTGGGAGTCCGGCATATCGGCTTCAAGGACATCGGCTTGCCGCTCGACACGCTGAAAGCGCTCAACACAGTTATCAGGGCTGGCGGCGCGACTTCCTATCTCGAAGTCGTCTCGCTCGATCGCGACAGCGAGATCGCATCTGCGAAAGCTGCGGTTGAGATCGGCATCGATATTCTGCTCGGCGGGACAAGGGTTGACGACGTGCTGCCGATCATCGCCGGCACGACGATCCAGTACTGCCCCTTCCCGGGCACGATCTCCGGGCATCCGAGCGTCCTGGAGGGCAGCATCGACGAGATCGTCGCCAGCGCGCAGGCCATGGCCGCACGCGACGGCGTGCACGGCCTCGATCTCCTGGCCTATCGCTCGCACGAAAACGTCCCGGCGCTGATCGAGGCTGTCTGCTCTGCGGTGTCGAAGCCGGTCTATGTGGCCGGATCGATCGACACCCCGGGCCGCATCGAAGCCTTGAAGCAGGCCGGGGCGGCTGGTTTCACCATTGGCACGGCCGCACTCGATGGAAAATATCCGGCCGATGGCAGCGATGTGCCAAGCCAGCTGAAGACGATCATCCGTGATGTCGCGATGCTCAACAGGCACATCTCGCCGTTCCGCAAGGAGAATTTGGAAAGCGCTTTCGGGCGATTTGCCGACAGCTGGCCGCCTCGGCTCGCCGCATCCGTCAACAATCTGCAGATCAAGCTCGCGAAATTCGAGGGCGAGGCCGGCTGGCATTTCAACAGCCGCGAGGACGAGGTCTTCTTCGTTCACAAGGGCCGGTTGCTGATGAAGTTCCGCGACCGCGACGAGGTCATCGAGGAAGGGGAGTTCATCGTCGTGCCGCACGGCGTCGAACGTTGTCCGACCGCGCTCGATGAGGTCTGCGAGGTCGTCGTGCTTGAGATCGGCACGGCAACAGCAACCTCTCAATAGGAACTGGAAATTGCCTTGGAGCATTCCACGCAGAGGTGGCCCTAGCCGCGTCCGATGGCGTCGGTGATCACGCGAAACACTGCTACCGGCAAAAGAACACTGCAGAAGATGTTTAAAAATGGCTCGGTCGAGCATCAGCTTCGTGACCATTTGCTTCAACTCAGCTTTTTTCAGGGTGGATCCGGAAATCCATCCTTCCGCGAGTGGTCCCTCCCGGCATGCGGCTCAATTGCGCCAGAACCGGACATTGCCTCACCGGCGGGAAGCGGACATGTGGGAGCGGACCGCTTGACGCCGGTACCGACCTATTGCGGATTGCGAGAATGTCCGCATACGACCGATCGGCACGTCCTTCGCTCGGCCAACCTATTCAGATAATTTTGCGATCGGAGACCCGTCGGATCCCATGCAAGCCGATACTGTTCAGGCACCAGCGATCAATCGAAGCCCGGCTATCGGCGCGGATCTGATCGCCGTCGTCGTTGCCGTGAATCATGGCGAGCCGCGTGTGCTGACGATCGAACAGGCCGGGTCCTTGCCGTCCGGCCCATTCGAGCTGGGACATCGCTCCCTGCAGTCGGGCCTGAGGGCGTGGGTGGAGCGGCAGACCGGCTTCTCGCTCGGCTATATCGAGCAGCTCTACACCTTTGCCGACCGCGACCGGATCGGCCCCGACCGCGTCCAGATCTCGATCAGCTATCTCGGCCTGACCCTGGAAGCGCCGGCCAAGAGTTCCCCCACACATGGCTGGCGAGGCTGGTACGATTATTTTCCGTGGGAGGACCATCGTGCAGGCCTGCCCTCGATCCTCGCCGATGTCCTCGTGCCTCGGCTTCTGGTCTGGGCTGACAGCGCTGAAGGTTCGAACACGCGTGAGGAACGCCGGCGGCGCGTGGCACTCAACTTCGGCCTCGACGACCATGACTGGAACGAAGAGCTGGTTCTGCAGCGATATGAACTGCTCCATGAAGCTGGCTTGGTGGCCGAGGCAGTGCGCGAACAAGCCGATGGCAGCGCGCAATCAATTCCTGGCCGGGCGATGATTGCCGATCACCGCCGCATTCTCGCGACGGGCATCGCCAGGCTTCGCACCAAGATCAAATACCGGCCCGTCGTGTTCGAGCTGATGCCGCGGACCTTCACGCTGCTGCAATTGCAGCGCGCCGTTGAAGCGCTCGCCGGCCGGCTCGTGCACAAGCAGAATTTCCGGCGGCTCATCGAACAGCAGGATCTGGTCGAGGAGACCGGCGAGACGACGTCCGATACCGGCGGACGCCCGGCGAAACGCTTCCGTTTCCGCCAGTCGGTCCTGGAGGAGCGCACTGTCGTCGGTACAAGGCTGCCTCTTTCACGCGCTTGACATCTCTTATGCTCAGAGTAAGCATATCCATATTATGCTCTATTTGAGCATAATAGGAGCCCGCCCATGCTCGACATGTCCACGCAGACGGCCACGCTCTATCAGCGCGTGAAAGGTGTTGTTCCACCGGCGGAATGGCTGAGCTTCGCCGACGACATCGAGGCCATTCTCGCTTTGAAGCGGCAGCGGAATGCGGTCATCCTGGCGCATAACTATCAGACGCCGGAGATCTACCACGGTGTCGCCGACATTGTCGGCGACAGTCTCGCGCTCGCTCGCAAGGCGATGACGACCGAAGCCGATGTGATCGTGCTGGCCGGCGTGCATTTCATGGCCGAGACCGCGAAACTTCTAAACCCGCAGAAGACGGTTCTGATCCCCGACCTCCGCGCAGGCTGCTCGCTGGCGGATTCCATCACCGCAGCGGACATTCGGCTGCTGCGAGAGCGCTATCCGGGCGTTCCGGTCGTTACCTATGTCAACACATCGGCCGAGGTGAAGGCTGAATCCGATATCTGCTGCACCTCCGGCAATGCGAAGGCAGTCGTCGAGTCCCTCGGCGTCCCGCGGGTGCTCATGCTTCCGGACGAGTACCTGGCCCAGAACGTCGCGGCCCAGACCGATGTGCAGATCATCGCCTGGAAGGGGCACTGCGAGGTCCATGAGCGCTTCACGCCGGCCGACATCCGTGCGCTGCGGGAAAATCACCCCGGGGTGATGGTGCTCGCCCATCCCGAATGCCCGCCCGAGGTGGTGGCCGAAGCCGACTTCTCCGGGTCGACCGCTGCCATGTCCGATTATGTCGAACGGCAAAAGCCGCCCCGCGTCGTGCTGATGACCGAGTGCTCGATGAGCGACAATGTCGCGCTCCAGCATCCCGATATCGAGTTCATCCGGCCCTGCAATCTGTGCCCGCACATGAAGCGGATCACGCTGGCGAACATCCGCGCCGCACTGGAACAGAACCGCCATGTCGTGACCGTCGACCCCGAGATCGCCGCGCGCGCGCGGCTCGCCGTCGAGCGGATGCTTGCCGTATGAGTGTCAGCATCCAGGGGCGTGACGGCCGACCTGTCATCATCGGCGGCGGTATCGCGGGATTGCTGATCGCGCTTCATCTCGCACCGCGGCCAGTATTTCTCCTGTCGAGATCGCTGCTGGGAACCGAAGCTTCGAGCGCCTGGGCGCAGGGCGGTCTCGCCGCCAGCCTTGGAGACGATGACGATCCGGCTCTGCATCTGGCCGATACGCTCGCGGCTGGTGACGGCCTCTGCGACAGCGACGTGGCGAGGCGCATCCTCGAGGCGGCGCCCGCCGCGATCGAAGCGCTGGCAGGCTTCGGTGTCCGCTTCGACCGCAACTCGCATGGACGATTGCGGCTCGGGCTGGAGGCTGCACATAGCCGGCGACGCATCGTTCATGCCGATGGTGACGGCAGCGGGCGCGAGGTCATGCGAGCCTTGGTTGCGGCCGTGCGCTCCACGCCCTCGATCGAGATTGTGGAAGGCGTCGAAGCGCGCCGGCTGGCGGTGGCAGAGAACGCGGTCCACGGCGTCTGGGCAAATGGCCCGAGAGGCCCTGTGTTCTTTGGCTCACGGCAGGTCGTCCTTGCCAGCGGTAGCATCGGCGGGCTGTTCCTCGACAGCACCAATCCCCTCGGCAGCTGGGGACAGGGCCTGGCACTGGCAGCTCGCGCGGGGGCAGTCCTGGCCGATCTGGAGTTCATTCAGTTCCATCCGACGGCGCTCGATGGATCGGGCAGCCCGATGGCGCTGATCAGCGAGGCCGTTCGTGGCGAAGGAGCGCTCCTTGTCGATGAAACCGGCCGGCGCTTTCTCGAGGATGTGCCAGGTGCCGAGCTGGCTCCGCGCGACATTCTTGCGCGCGCCGTTCAGAACCATCTCGCAAACGGTCACCGCGTCTTTCTCGACGCCCGGGACAAGCCTGGTCCCGCATTCGCGCGCCAGTTCCCCGCTATCGCCTTGGCCTGCGGCAAGGTCGGCATCGATCCGGCGCAGGACCTCATTCCCGTCCGCCCTGCCCAGCATTACCACATGGGTGGCATCGCCGTGGACGGCTCTGGCCGGACCTCGGTCACGGGTCTCTGGGCTTGCGGCGAAGTCGCATCGACTGGACTCCACGGCGCCAACCGGCTCGCGAGCAATTCGCTGACCGAGGCGGTTGTCTGTTCGCGTTGGGTGGCCGAGAGCCTGGCGGGAACGACTATGCGCCCGGCACCGCAGGCGATGATGGGCAATGCCGCTTCGTCCGATCCGGCACCCCTGCGCGCCCTCCTGTCGCGCTCACTCGGCGTGGTACGCGACGGTGAAGGCCTGAGCGCGGCTGCGCAAGCCTTGTTGCCGCTCGCCGAGCGCAAGGACAGTATCTCGGATCCGGCGGCCGTCGGGCTGATGATCGCGATCGCCGCCCTGCAGCGCCGGGAAAGCCGTGGTGCTCATTGCCGGGCGGATTTTCCTCATTATGCGGCCGTCGCCAGTCGCTCCGAAATCACTCTTACCGCCGCTCTGGCAGCAGCGCGGGAGCTCGCTCCAAGGCTGTTTGGAACCGTGACCGGCATTCACCGGCGCGGAGGTGTGGCGCCGGCCGCGCACTCTGGCACTCGCCGCCATGGCGACCGAAATGGTGATCGCCGCTATCGCTAAAGACTGTTCGCCAACGCCACGAAGAAGGCGTCGTCGTTGATCTCCAGCCGGCGACGATAGCCCGGTTTCGAGCGGGCGCTCAGCACCACCACGACGAGGCGCTTGCGCGGGTTGATGTGGATGAATTGCCCGTAGATGCCTTCGGCCTGGAAGGTACCCTTCAGGGCGGGATCGTCGAGGACCGGGATCCACCACATATAGCCATAGGGGATCGGCACCTCGCCGATCCGGTACGGCGCGCCGGCCTCGTCGCGCCAACCGTCCGGCAACAACTCCTGCGAGCCGATCCGCCCCTCGTCGAGCACGAACTGGCCGAAGCGGGCATAGTCGCGGAGCGTCGCATGCAGGCCGCTGCCCGCGATGCCCATGCCGCCCGGGCTCTCGCACCACCAGGAGGCGTCGGCCTCCATGCCGATCCGCGACCAGAGTTTGGTGGAGAGATAGTCGGCGAGGCTGGTGCCGGTCGCGTGCTCCAGCACCAGGCCGGCGAGATAGGAATCGCCGGTGTTGTACTTCCAGGAGCCGCCCGGCGGCGTCTCGGCGGGCAGGCTCTCCATGTGCCTGACGATCCCGCCTGGCTCCCAGTTCATCTGGGTGTCCATCAGTAGGCGCCGGTCGGATGTCGGGTCGGTATAATCCTCGTTCCAGCGCACGCCAGTCGCCATGCGCAGCAACTGACGAACCGAGACGTCGGCATAGAGGCCGCCCAAGTTCACGTAACGCGTCACCGGATCGTCGAGGCTCGCGATCGCGCCTTCGCGCAGCGCGATGCCGTAGAGTGTGGCTGTGACCGATTTCGCCAGCGAGCAGGATTTCCACTGCGTCTGCGGCCCGATGCCGAGCGAATAGCTCTCCTCGACCACCGCGCCGTCCTGAAGGACCATCAGGCCGGCGACACGGTTGACCGACAGATAGTCGTAGAGATCGAACGTCCGGCCGTGATCGCGGATCTCGAGCGCCGGCAGCTTGTGGCAGGCGTCGGGGAGTGGCGAGATCGTCTCGCCTCGTCGCACGCGCCGGGAGGGAAACCAGCCGGCCTCCTGCGACATCGCCGCGACCATCTCGTCCGGCCGCAGCGTACCGTCATAGTAGCGACGGATGTGCTCGCGCGCGGCGGCATCCATGCCGCCCTTGTGGGTCGTGGTCATGCGATCCTCTCGAGGCCCATGCGGAATGACCGTAACGGTCAGAGCGGAGCGTGTGGTGCCGAATAGGTGCCGCGCGCGAAACGGTCCAGCTTGAGCGGCGCCAGGATCGTGGCCGGAGCCTCGCCCTTGGCCAGCCGGGCGACATGACGGCCGACCGCGGGTGCGAGCCCAAAGCCGTGGCCGGAGAAGCCGGTGGCGACGACGAGTCCACCGATCTCGGCGGGAGCGTCGAGCACCGGCAGGGCGTCCGGCAGGACGTCGATCCGGCCGGCCCAGGACTTGACGATCTCGATGCTCCGAGCCCCGGCGAAGAGCTCGCGGACGGCTGCCCCTGTCTGCGCTGCGAGCTTGCCGTTGGGTTGGATGCGGGGACGTCGCGCGATGGCGCGCTCACGATCAGGCACAGCCAGGCGCTGGTGGAGATCGTCGACGAAAGGGCGTCCGAGGCGAAGCGAGAAGCCGTTGCCGTAGCGCAGCAGCCCCGGCAGGAAGAAGCGGGCGGCCCGGAAGGAATCGAGCGACAGGTCGATATCGGAGCTCGAATCGGCGGCGATGATGCAGGAGCCGTCGGCGCGTTGCCGCAGCCCGATGCCGAAGCCGCAGAAGCAGGCGTCGCTCAGCGGCGGCAGCGGTGCGGTCAGCGATACCGTGCTGCGCACGCTCTGTTGCGGCAGCGACAATCCGAGCGGCGCCAGCAACCGGTAGCTCTGGGATCCGGCCGCGCAGACCACGGTGCTGCAACGGATCAGGCCGTGCTCGGTCTGGACGCCGCTGACCACCCCGGCTGCAGTCTCGATGGCGAGAGCTCCGCAATCCTCGATGATGCGTGCACCGCGACGCGCCGCGGCCTGGGCGAAGGCGAGGGTCGCCAGAGCCGGTTCCGCCTGTCCGTCGGTTGCGGTGTAGAGCGCGCCCTCGGTCTTGCCGCGCAGCGACGGCAAGAGATCGGTGACCTCGCGGGCCGACAGCAGCCGGGTGTCACAGGTGATGCTGCGTGTCGTCTCGTGCCAGCCGGCGAAGGCGGCCATTTCCTTCGGCGTCGCCGCGACGAAGACGCAGCCGGTCCGGCGCCAGCCGACAGGGGCTTCGAGCTCGGCTTCGAGCCCGGGCCAGAGCGACAAGGCCTCGACGGCGAGCGGCAGTTCGAGCGGGTCCCGGTACTGCGTCCTGACGAAACCCCAGTTCCGGCCGGATTGCTGCGACGAGACCTTGTCGGCTTCGAGCAGCACTGCCCTCAACCCGGCGCCGGCGAGATGAAAAGCGGCGGCGGCACCGATGATACCGCCGCCGATGACGACGACATCGGCCTGGTCGGGGAGGGAGTCGGCCGCTGCGATTACGTCGTCGGGAACATGCGAGCGCAGGCTAAGCATCGACATCGACGATGGCGTCCATGTCCATCTCGACCAGGATGTCCGGATCGAAGAGCCCGGCCTCGACCGTGGTGCAAGCGGGCTTCACCTCCCTGAAGGCCTCGGCGAACACCGCCATCACGGCCTCGTAGTCGGCGGCGCGAGCGATGAACATCCGCACGCGGACGACATCCGACAGGCCTGCTCCGGCCTGGGCTAAGGCGGCCGCGGCATTGCGGAAGAGCTGGCGGGTCTGCTCCGACGCACCCTCCGCCAGCGTGCTCGTCGCATAGTCGTAGCCGGTGGTGCCGGAGAGCATGGCATGCGCCCCAACGACCACGGCGCGGCTATAGCTGTACTGTGCTTCGAAGGCACTGCCGGAGGAGATGTTGCGCCGGCGCCGCGCTTGCAAACCGGTCTCGCTCATGGGCTTTGCTCCGCTCATCTGTTCGGGCCAAGGCAAGCCCCGACACGGCGGCGATGTCGATTTCAATAATTGGGGGCGGGGCCCAGGGAATTCGGCCCATCCGGCTGCTTGCTGCCGGCAACCCAGCTTTTGAGGTGCCGCCCCCCAATTATTGAAATCGACTGTGCGGCGGCGCGGTGCTGTCGTTGAACATGTCGGCGGATGACTGCCGGTGGCCGATGACCGGGGAGCTGGTGCGAGGACGATGCGGGTCGATGTGATCATTGTGGGAGGCGGGATCGCGGGGGCATCTGCCGCCTATGTCCTGTCCCGCCACGGTTCGGTCGCGCTGATCGAGCGTGAAGAGCATGCCGGCTATCACAGTTCCGGACGTTCGGCCGCGCAGTTCACGGTCGGCATCACCGCGCCGACGATGCGGCGGATGGCGCAGGCCAGCCGCGCCTTCCTCGAAGCGCCGCCAGCCGGCTTCTGCGCCCATCCGATCATGACGCCGCGCGGCTGCCTGACGGTGGCGGATACCGGGCAGGAGGCGGCGCTGGACCGGCTGGAGGAGCGCATCCTCTCGGTCGGCGCCAGGGCGGAGCGGCTGGATAGCCCCGCGGCCCTCGGTCTTTTCCCGGCGCTACGGGCTGAGAAGGTCCATGGCGGCGTCTATGAGCCCGACGCCATGGACATCGATGTCGATGTGCTGCTGCAGGGCTATCTGCGCGGCGCCAGGGCGAATGGTGCGACGATCGCTCTGAAGGCCGTTGTCGACACCATTCGCCGCGACGCGGCCGGTTGGACCGTGGCATGGCCGGGCGGAGAGGTGCAGGCGCCGCTGCTGGTCAATGCCACCGGCGCCTGGGCCGATGAGATCGCCCGTTTGGCTGGCATCGCTCCGCTGGGCATCGTGCCCAAGCGCCGCACCGCCTTCACCTTCGCGCTCCAGCCTGACCATGACAGCCGGGCCTGGCCGCATGTCAGCAATGTCGACTATCGCTGGTATGTGAAGCCCGAGCCCGGCTGCCTGATGGGCAGCCTCGCCGATGCGACACCGGTCGAGCCGGGCGACGCCTATGCCGATGACTTCGACGTCGCGCAGGCGATCGACAATATCGAGCAGGATACGAGCTTCCGGATCGGCCGCCCGCTCAGCCAATGGGCAGGCCTGCGGAGCTTCGTCGCCGATGCCAACCCCGTCGCCGGCATGCGGCCAGCGGAGCCCGGCTTCTTTTGGCTGGTCGGCCAGGGTGGCTGCGGCATCCTGACTTCGCCGGCCATGGCCGAGGCAACGGCGGCCCTGCTCGCGGGGCGCGAACTACCGGCCAACCTAACGGAACTCGGTATCACGGCCGCGGATCTCTCGCCCGCCAGGGCTGGGTTGCAAGCGTCCGGCTGAGACGGGCCGGGCGTTCGCATGACCGAGGCTGAACACAGCCCGGAAAACAATGAGGGGACAGGACGATGTCGGAACGCAGCGATCGGAAGAACCTCCATAGCCGGCGGGACGCGCTGGCGCTTGGCGCCGCCGTTCTGGCTGCCGGCCCGGCATGGGCGCAACAGCGCCCGCCGGCGCAGCCGAAGGGGCAGGTCGTCGCCGGCCTCTCGCAGGAGCCGACGGTCTTCAACCCGCTGATGCCTGGCAGCGAGGTCGACCAGGGCGTCTGGTGGCAGCTCTTCAGCCCGCTCTGGGCGATCGATCCGGACGGCAAGCTCGTTCCCGACCTCGCCGTGGAAGTGCCGAGCGTCGGCAATGGCGGTCTTTCGGCCGACGGGCTGAGCTGGAAGGTCAAGCTGCGGCCAGGCGTCAAATGGCATGACGGCACGCCTTTCACCGCCGAGGACGTCAAGTACACGCTCGACCTGATCAACACGCCCGGCTTCCGGGTCCGCAACCGGGTCGGCCATAGCCTCGTGCGCGACATCAGGGTCGTCGCGCCCGACGAGATCCACTGGCGCATGGAGAGCGCCTATTCGCCTTATCTCTCCATCCTGGCGCTGACCTTCATCGTGCCGAGGCACATCCTCGAAAAGGCGACGGACCCGAATACCGCGCCGTTCAACGCGGCGCCCGTCGGCACAGGCCCGTTCCGCTGGGGCGAGCGCGCCGCCGGCGACCATCTGCTGCTGCGGGCGAACACTGCCTATCACGGCGACGGCCCGCATCTGGAGCGCGTCGTCTTCAAGTACATTCCGGATTTGACGGTGCTCTACACGCAGTTCCGCACCGGGCAGGTCGACTATCTCGGCATCGGCGGCATCGCAGCGCATTTCGTCAAGGAGGCGCAAAGCCTGCGCGGGCGGCGCATCTCGCGCTCGCCGACGCCGTTCATCGAGCACATCGCCCTCAACCTCGGTTTTGGGCCCTTCGCCGAGAAGGCGGTGCGCGAGGCGCTCTATCTCGCCATGAACAAGACGGCGCGGATCGACGCGCTCTATTACGGCCTGCCGGTGCCAACCGAATCCTTCCTGCCGCGCGAATCCTGGGCCTATGAGGACGGGCTGCCGGCGCATCGGCATGATCCGGCCAAGGCCAACGCCATCCTCGACGCTGCCGGCTGGGCGCGCAGCGCGGACGGCATTCGTCAGAAGAACGGGGTGCGCCTCGAATTCTCCAATTCAACCACGGTCGGCAATCCCGGCCGCGAGCAGTCGCAGCAATTGCTGATGCAGGACTGGCGGGCGATCGGCGTGGCGCTGCGCATCAACAACATGCCGGGCGCGGTGATCTGGGGCGAGTTCTGGCAGAAGTCGAAGTTCGAATCGGTGATGGTCGGCTCGAACTTCATGATCGGCAACGATCCCGACGTGACGCCGCGCTTCGCCTCGACGGCGATTCCCGCCAAGGCCGGCACCGGCCTCAACACCTCCCAGTACCAGAACCCGGAGATGGACCGGCTGCTCGCCGATGGCGCCAGCCAGTTCGACCCGCAGGAGCGCCGGAAGATCTATGGCCGGGTCCAGCGCATCATCCGTGAGGAGTTGGTCCTGCTGCCGATCTATCAGACGGTGATGGCCGAGGGCATCAAGGAGGGGCTGCAGGGCTTCGCGCCCAACATCAACTGCTCGTCGAGTTGCTGGAACATGCGGCGCTGGTACTGGGCGGCGTGACGGTCTGACGATGGGTCCGTACCTCGCCCGGCGGCTGCTGCAATCGCTGCTGCTCCTGCTGATCGTCTCGGCGATCGGTTTCGCCATCCTCCATCTCGCGCCCGGCGGGCCGATGTCGCAATTCGCCCAGTCGGCCCAGATGTCGCAGGAGGATATCGACCGGATCAGCCGGGAGCTCGGCCTCGATCGGCCGCTGCCGGTGCAATATCTCGACTGGGCCCGGCGCATGCTGGCCGGCGACTGGGGCCGCTCCTATCGCGACAACGCTCCGGTCTGGAGCGTCATCGCCTCGCATCTGCGCGCGACCTTCGAGCTGATGGCGATCTCGACCGCGATCGCCATCCTGCTAGGCTGCGCCATCGGCATTCTCGGCGCGATCCGCCGCTACTCCATCTTCGACATGGCGGCGACGGTCGGCGCGATGATCGCCCTGTCGATCCCGACCTTCTGGTTCGGGCTGATCGCGATCTATGTCTTCTCGGTCGAGCTTGGCTGGTTGCCGGCCGGCAATCGCCAGACGATCGGTGACGGCTCGCTGCCCGACGTGCTCCATCACATGATCGCGCCGGTCCTAGTGCTGGCCCTGGTCGAGACGGCGATCTGGGCGCGCTTCACCCGCTCGGCGATGCTCGACGTGATCGGGCAGGACTATATCCGTACCGCCCGCGCCAAGGGCGTGCCCGAGCGCATCGTCCTGGGGCGGCATGCCATGCGCAACGCTTTGCTGCCGCTGATCACGCTCGCCGGCCTGCAGTTCCCGACCCTGCTCGGTGGGGCGCTCGTCACCGAGACCGTCTTCACCTGGCCGGGCATGGGCCGGCTCTTCCTCGATTCGATCGAATATCGCGACTATCCGGTGGTGATGGGCATCTTGATGCTGTCGGCCTTGATGGTGCTGATCGGCTCGCTGATCGCCGACATGCTCTACGCCGTCGCCGATCCACGCATCAGGCTGGGCTGACGATGAGCGCCGATACGTTCCAGCTGCCGCTCGAAATCGAAGTCCCAGCCCGCAAGGGCGCCTGGGCCCGCTTCCAGCGGCACAGGCTCGCCATGGCCGGATCCGCCGTCATCCTCGCCCTGGCGCTCACCTGCTTTTTCGGCCCGTTCCTGCTGCCTTTCGACGAGACCCATATCGACGTGATGCAGCGTTTCGCGCCGCCTTTGGCGGGTGCGCATCTGCTCGGCACGGACGAGCTTGGGCGCGACATGCTGGCCCGCCTGATGATGGGCGGGCGCATCTCGCTCGGCATCGGCTTTGCCGCCATGGCGATCGCCATCGCCATCGGCACCGGCGTCGGCATGGTCGCCGGCTATCATGGCGGCGTCATCGGCTCGCTGCTGATGCGTCTCGTCGATGCGATCCTGTGCTTCCCGACCATCTTCCTGCTGCTGGCGCTGGCGGCGCTGGTCAAGCCGGGCCTGCTATCGATGGTGCTGCTGATCGCGGCGACCTCCTGGATGAACGTGGCCCGGATCGTCGAGGCCCAGATCCGGGTGCTGCGCGATCAGGACTATGCGGTGGCGGCGCGCTCTTTCGGCGCCTCGCATCTGCGGGTGATGTTCCGCGAGCTCCTGCCGAACGCAATGGCGCCGATCCTGGTGGCGGCGACGCTCAACGTCGCCCGCGCCATCTTGCTCGAATCCTATGTCAGCTTCCTCGGCTACGGCATCCAGCCGCCGACCGCGAGCTGGGGCAACATGCTCAACAACGCCCAGATCTATCTGACGAGCGCACCTTGGCTTGCGATCCTGCCAGGAGTTGCCATTACACTGGCGGTGACGAGCTTCAACTTTGTAGGAGACGGGCTGAGGGATGCGCTCGACCCGCGCATGGAGATCAGGTGAGGCGCGCGGCAAGGACAGCGCGGGCGAGCCTGTGCCCTCCGAGCCGGCGGCGATGACGCGCCGGCTGCCATCGCTCAACGCCCTGCGCTGCTTCGAGATCGTGGCGGCCCAGCTCAGCATCAAGAAGGCGGCGGTCGCGCTCAATGTCAGCGAGAGCGCCGTCAGCCGGCAGGTCAAGATCCTCGAGGACCAGCTCGGCACGCCGCTGTTCCTGCGCAATCACAGCGGGCTCGAGATCACCGATGCCGGCCAGCGCCTTGCGCTCAGCGTCAAGGAAGCGTTCGACCATATCGCCGATGCGATCACGCCGTTCCGCGCCGAGCAGGAGACGGTCACGATCAAATGCCTGCCGACCTTCGCACTGCGCTGGCTGCTGCCGCGCCTGAAGGCCTTCCAGGAGCGGCACCCGCTGGTGAAGGTCAGCGTCCAGACGCGGCTGAACGACATGGTGCTGAACGACGCCGACGCCGATCTCGGCATCCGCTATGGCATGGGGAACTGGCCGCTCGACTGTGTGACCGAGCTCTATCCGGAATGGATCCTGCCGGTCTGCGCCCCGTCCTATGGCGACGGCCGGTTTTCCGGCGAGGATCTCGCCGAAGCGACACTGCTCCACCCGCTGCCGGACCGGCGCGACTGGCAGACCTGGTCCGAGAAGTCCGGGATGCATATCGAGACACGCCACGGGCTCGATTTCGATGCGCTCGACATGGCGCTCAGCGCCGCCGAAGGCGGGCTCGGAGTCGCGATGACCGACGTCGTCCTCGCTCATGAGGCGATCCAGGCCGGGCGCCTCGTCGTGCCGCTGCGCAAGGCGGTGCCGACCGGCATTTCCTATTATCTCGTCCGGCCGCCCGGCATGCGCCGGCGCCGCGAGGTCAGGCTGGTCGACGAATGGATCTGCGACGAGATCTCGGCCGCGCGTGAGCTGGTGCGGCGCTACGCCGGCTGAGCTGCGGCCCTTCTGATTTTTAGAGGCCCCCTTCTAAAAAACGCGGTCGACGCCCGCCATGGCGGCGCGATACCGCATTGCAGGCAACGAAGGAATGTCGCGCGGGCGCTCGGGCGGCAGCTTAGGTGCGTCCTGAAAAATTCATTGTTTAAAGTTATTGTAAAGTATTCGTTGCGAATATGATACAATGCTGTGCAGCTTATCGCTGAATATATATTGCAACGTCTGCGTGCTTTTCTTTTCACGATGAAGCGAACAGGGTCCCTGCCGATTGGATACGCCTCTGGCGGCCGGTTTGAAGGGTCTCTCCATGTCTAAAGCTCGTTCCGCGATCGCGCGGCGTTGTTCTGTTCCAGCCCGGGCCTCGGTCAGTGGCAGGCTCCTGCTTTGCCTGCTGGCGAGCACCGGCCTCGCGGTCGCCGCTGGTTCGGCGGGAGCGCAGGAGCGTGGCGGCGGCCAGGTACAGCTCGACGAGATCGTGGTCGAAGGCCCGGCCCGCGCCTCCGGCGTACCGGCGCCCTTCGCCGGCGGGCAGGTCGCGCAAGGCAGCCAGCTCGGCTTGCTGGGCAATACCGAGACGCTGAAATCGCCGTTCAGCACGACGAGCTATACCGCCGAGCTCGCCCGCAACCTCCAGGCCTCGACCGTCGCCGACGCGCTCATCCTCGATCCGTCGGTGCGCAGCTCGCATCCGTCAGGGGGCATCGTCGACTCCTTCAACATTCGCGGCTTTCCGATCGGCGAGGGCAATAGCGGCGAGATCGCCTTCGATGGCGTCTATGGCGTCGCGCCGAACTATCGTGTCTTCACCGATTATGCCGAGCGCATCGAGGTGCTGAAGGGGCCGGCTGCGGCCCTGACCGGCATCGCCCCCAATGGCGGCGTCGGCGGCGTGATCAACGTCGTGCCCAAGCGCGCCGAGGCCGATCTCACCCGCGTCGGCGCCGAGTTCTCCTCCAGGGCGCATGGCGGCGCCACCTTCGATGTCGCCCGGCGTTTCGGCGCCGGCCGCGAGTTCGGCGTGCGCGTCAATGGCTCCCTGCGTGGCGGCGACACGGCCGTGGACAGGCAGTCCGAGACAACCGGCATCGGCTCGCTGGCACTCGACTATCAGGGCGGGCGCTTCCGCAGCTGGCTCTATGCCCTGGCGCAACGGGATGAGTTCGATGCGCCCAACCGTCCGTTCCTGATGACACGCGGCCTGCGCGTTCCGTCCGCTCCGAGCGGACGCGAGAATGTCATCCAGTCCTGGGAATGGTCGCGCATCGATGACCGCTCGGTGCTCTGGAAGAACGAGTTCGACCTCACCGATCAGATCACCGTCTTCGGCAATATCGGCGGTTCGCAGACCCGCGTTGAACGCTTCTTTGGCTTGCCGACGATCCTCAACGCCCGCGGCGACACCAGCCACACCCCGCAATATTTCGATCTCGGTGTCGGCCGCCAGACCTATGAGGCGGGCATCCGCGCTCGTTTCGAGACCGGCTTCATCAAGCATTCGCTGACGTTGCAGGCCTCCTACTACCAGGAGACGATCGAACGCGTGCTGACGAACGGCACGCCTGTCCTCTCGAACATCTACGCGCCGGCCTGGAGCGCGCCGCAGGTTGCGACCCGCGGGGCCCGCACGCGGCTGTCCGACAGCGATCTCAGCAGCATCGCGCTGGCCGACACGATGTCGGCCTTCGGCGACCGCGTCATGCTGACGCTCGGCGTGCGCCGGCAATCGGTTGCCACGAACAATTACGCGCCGGGCAGCGGCATCCTGACCTCGGCCTATGACGAGAGCGCGACCACGCCGATGGTGGGCCTCGTGCTGCGGCCGCTGGACTACCTCTCGGTCTACGCGAACTACGTCGAGGGCTTGAGCCGCGGCGACGTCGCCCCGACCACGGCGAGCAATGCCGGCGAGATCTTCGCGCCCTACCGGACGAAACAGTACGAGGCGGGCGTCAAGCTGCAATTCGGCGGGTTCGGCGCCTCGCTGGCTGGCTTCCAGCTGACCAAGCCGAGCGGCGAATTGAACGGCGGCAGGTTCTCCGTCACCGGCGAGCAGCGCGTGCGCGGTCTCGAGCTCAGCGTCTACGGTGAGGTCACGCCGCAATTGCGGCTGCTCGGCGGGGCCTCACTGCTCGACGGAACGCTGACCAAGACTGCCGTCGCTGCCAATACCGGCAACCGGCCGATCGGCGTCGCGCCGCTGCAGCTCAATCTCGGCGCCGAATGGGACGTGCCCTGGCTCAAGGGGCTCACGCTCAACGGGGCGCTCGTCTACACCGGCAAGCAGTATATCGACGCGGCAAACACGCAGTCGCTGCCGGATTGGACGCGGATCGACCTCGGCGCGCGCTACGCCACCGAGATCGCCGGGCGCAAGACGGTGTTCCGCGCGACGGTCCAGAACGTCGCCGACACCAAGTACTGGTCGAGCGTCGCCTCCTTCGGCACCTTCTATGTCGGCGCGCCGCGCACCTTCCGGCTGTCGATGTCGATGGATCTCTGAGCATGGGGTTGCAACCGGCCCGCCGCATAAGGGCCCTGGCCTGGCTGGCGGTTGCGCTGCTGGGCTGCCTCGCGCTCATGCCGGCGCGCGCTGCGGCAGAGACGATCACGGTGACCGACGTGGCCGGGCGGCAGGTTTCCGTCTCCGTCCCGGTCCGCCGCGTCATCCTCGGCGAGGGCCGGCAGATCCACGTCACGGCGGCGCTCGACCGCGAGGACCCGTTCGGACGCATCGTCGGCTGGGGCGAGGACTTCGAGAAATCCGATCCCGACACATATGCCGCCTATCTGGCGCGCTTCCCGCAGGCAGCGTCACTGCCGCGCTTCGGCTCGCCCAATAGCGGTGCCTTCGACATCGAGAAGGCGATCTCGCTGCAGCCGGATCTCGTCGTGCTGGGCGCCGAGACGCAGCGCCCGGCCGAGGAGATTCGTCTGGTCGAGCGGCTGGCGGCGGTAGGCATCCCCGTCGTCTATGTCGATTTCCGGCACGCTCCGTCGCGGAACACGGAACCCTCCGTGCGCCTGCTTGGTCAGCTCTTCGGGCGAAGGGAGGTCGCCGAGGCGCTGATCGCCTTTCGCGCCACGGAGACCGCGCGCGTGACGACGAGGCTCGCCGCAGCCGGCCAACTGGCCAGGCCGCTCGTCATGCTCGACCGGATTCCCGGTTACACCGACGAATGCTGCCTGAGCTTCGGAAACGAGAATTTTGGCGCCATGGCCGCCGCCGCGGGCGGGGTCAATCTCGGCAGCGAGCTGCTCCCCGGCACCTTCGGAACGATCAATCCCGAGACGATCATCGTGCGCGATCCCGACGTGGTGATCGTGACCGGCGGCAACTGGGAGGCGCTGGCACCGAACGGCGCCTGGGTCGGCCTCGGTCCCGGCGCCGACCTCGGCAAGGCGCAGGCGAAGCTCGCTACGCTGGCGATGCGGCCCGCCTTTCGGTCGACGAAGGCGGTCAGGACAGGCCGCGTCCACGCGATCTGGCACCAGTTCTATACGAGCCCCTATCAGTTCGTGGCGCTGCAGCGGATCGCCCGCTGGGTGCACCTCGAGCTGTTCGCAGATCTCGATCCCGAGGAGACGCTGCGTCGGCTGCACGAACGCTTCCTGCCGATCGCCTATCGACCAGGCTATTGGATCGATCTTCAACACTAGCGTAAGGGCATTTTGCGCCATAAGCCGACATCAAGTCGATGCTTGGAAGCGCCCCCCTTGATTGGTTCGCTGAGATCCGATGTCGCTGTCGGCTAACGGGGGGCGAACCGGTCGCAGGCGGAGTTCTCCTATCCCGAAGCGGATACTCGCAAGTCCGCTGCTCCACACCTCAGCGGGACATCATTGCAAGCGGCCACATCACGATCTGCGGGAAGATCACGAGCAATACGAGCACGGTGATCTGGGCGACCATGAAGGGCATGACGCCCTTGATCACGCCGGTCATCGGCACCTTCGCGACGCCGCAGACGACGTTCAGCACGGTCCCGACCGGCGGGGTCACCAGGCCGATGGCGTTGTTCATGATGAACAGCACGCCGAAATAGACGGGATCGATGCCCGCCTGCTTGATCACCGGCATCAGCACCGGCGTCATGATCAGAACGGTCGGGGTGAAGTCGAGCGCGGTGCCGACGATGAGCACCAGCAGCATCAGTATGGCCGTGAGCAGCATCTTGTTGCCCATGAAGGGCTCCACCATCTCGGCGAGTTGCTGCGGGATGTTGGCCGTCGTGATCAGCCAGGCCGAGACGCCGGCAGCGGCGACCAGGAACATGATGACGGCCGTGGTTTCGGCGGCGCGGTACATCAGGCCGAACAGGTCGCTGACCTTGATCTCGCGATAGATCACGACGCCGACGAAGAGCGAGTAGGCGGCGGCGATGACCGCGGCCTCGGTCGGGGTGAACAGGCCGAATTTGAGGCCGCCGATGATGACCACCGGCAGGACCAGCGCCCAGAGCGCATTGCGGGTCTCGGCCAGCCGCTCGCGCATGCTGCGCTTGGGTTCGACGCGCGGATTGTCGCGCGTGATGCTCCAGCGCCAGGCCAGCATGATCGCCACGCCCATCAGGATGCCCGGAACGATACCGGCGATGAAGAGCTTGGTGATCGATACGCCGCCGGTGACGCCAAAGATGATCATGCCGATCGATGGCGGAATGACCGGCGCGATGATGCCGCCGCAGGCGATCAGGCCGCAGGAGCGGTTGATGTCGTAGCCGGCGGTCCGCATCAGCGGGATCAGCACCGAGGCCAGTGCTGCCGTGTCGGCCACCGCAGAGCCCGAAAGCGAGGCCATGATCACCGCAGCGATGACGGCGACATAGCCGAGGCCGCCGCGGATATGGCCGATCCAGGCCATCGCCATCGTGATGATCCGGCGGGTCATGCCGCCAGCATTCATCAGCTCGCCGGCGAGCATGAAGAAGGGCACGGCGAGCAGCGGGAAGCTGTTGGCGCCATCCCACATGTTCTGGATGATGATCTGCGGATCGGAGATGCCCATGTAGAGCATCATGGCGAGGCCGCAGCCGATCAGGGCGAAGGCCACGGGCATGCCGAGCGCCATCAGGCCCAGCAGCGAGGCGATGAAGACGAAAACGATCATGGCTTGGCTCCTCCAGCCATGTGCGCCTTCATATCGCGCTCGGCCTCGAGGCCTTCCGCCAGCCCCTCCTCGTGGACATCGATCAACTCGTTATCGGCGACTTCGCCCCGCGCGAGGCGAATGAGGTTCGACAGGCAGATCAGCGCGATCGCGGCCCCGGTGACGTAGCTGACGCCATAGACCCAGAGCATGCTGAGCTGAGCGACCGGCGAGGCATTGCCGGCGATGATGTCGTGCTGCAGCCAGGTCCCGTAGAAGATGAACAGCGAGCAGATCAGCATGATGACCTGGCTGATCGCCCAGCAGACCTTGCGGCCGAGCACCGGCAGGGCCTGGACGACCATGTCGACGCCGAGATGGCTGCGCCGATGCAGGCCGATGATACCGCCGAGGAAGGTCATCCAGACGAAGGCGAAGCGCGGGATTTCCTCCGACAGGTCGATGCCGGTGTTGAAGAACAGCCGCAGGACCACGTTGCCGAAGACCATGACCAGCATCGCGGTCATGCAGGCCACGAGAATGATCTCGATGATGCGGTAGAACCCGTCGACCGCGGTCTTGAGCAGGCTGCTCATCAGTCACCTCGCCGGCAATATGTGAAGGTGCCGGCTTGGCGCCGGGCCAGGACGGGCGGCCGGCGCAAGGCCAGCCGCCGCTGCGCGTGCCTCTATTTGGCGGCGCGCGCCTTTTCGATCTCGGCCACGAAGCCGGTCACGAACTCATCGCCGATCTGTCCCTTGAACTTCTCGACGACCGATTTGACCTTGTCCTGGACCTTGCGCAGGTCGTCCGCCGACACCTCGTTGACCGACACACCGGCTTCCTTGAACTTGCCGATGACGTCGCGGTCGCCCTCGTCGAGCAGCTTGCGCTGGAGCAGGCCGGCCTCGGTCGCGGCCTTCTGGATGCCGGCCTTGTCATCGGCCGAGAGCGTGTCCCAGAACTTCTTCGAGGCGACCAATGCGACCGGCGTGTAGACGTGGTTGGTGATGGAGATGTACTTCTGCACCTCCTGCATCTTGTTCGACCACATGTGCAGCAGGGGGTTCTCCTGCCCGTCGAGGGCCTTCACCTCGAGCGCGGTGAACACCTCGGAGAACGCCATCGGCACGGCGTTGGCGCCGATCGACTTCCAGGTGTCGAGCGCCACCGGATTGGCCATCACGCGCAGCTTGAGGCCGGAAACGTCCTCGGCGGTCTTTACCGGGCGACGACTGTTCGAGAGGTTGCGGAAGCCCATGCCGGTCCAGGTCAGGCCCACCAGTCCACTCGGCTCGATCTTGTCGAAGATCTTCTTCACCGAGGCGCCGTCGAGCACGGCGTAGACCTCTTTCTCGTTCTGGAACAGGAACGGCAGGTCCCAGACCTGTACTTCCTTCACCCGGGTCGAGAGCGGCGCCAGCGTGCCGATGTAGAATTCCTGCGTGCCGGCCTGGGCCGCCTGGAGCTGCTTCTCGTCACTGCCGAGCATGGCAGAGTGGAAGGCCTGCACCTTCACATTGCCCTTGGTGTAGGTCGCGGCCAGCTCCACGAACTTGTTGACCGCCGTCGCCTGCGGATGGGTGTCGGGCATGGCATGGCCGATCTTGGCCTTGACTTCGGCCATGGCGGCGACCGAGCCCAGCAGCGCTGCGGTCAAGGTCGCGATGAAAGCAAAGCGTGTCGGACGGAATTGGGTCACGGCTCTCGTCTCCTAAATCGATTAGGCGGGGGCTTGCCATTTGAGCGCTTGCCGGTTCAATGGACCTGCAAGGTTTTTCCACCACGAGGTGGCGGAGCTCATTTTCGCTGCTTCTTGATCTCGGCGTAGAAGTCGCTGACGAAGGCGGCGCCGATCACCTCGGTGTTCTTCTCGATCACGGGCTGGATCGCCTTGCGGATCGCATCGAGCTCGGCAGGCGGCATCTCGACCGCCACCATGCCCTTGGCCTTGAGCTCGTTCAGCACCTCGCCAGCCTCGCGAAGCTCGACCTCGCGCTGGAAGGCGCGCGTCGTTTCCGCCGCAGCCTGGACGGCCGCTTGCTGCTGCGGGCTCAGCGAGGCCCAGAATCTCTTCGACACGACCAGCGCGACCGGCGTGTAGACGTGGTTGGTGACCGTCAGGTGCTTCTGCACCTCGAACATCTTGTTGGCATACATGTCGACGAAGGGATGCTCGTAACCGTCGAGCGCCTTGGTCTCCAGCGCCGTATAGACTTCGGTGAAGGCCATCGGCACGGCGTTCATGCCCATGGCGTTGAAGCTCGCCAGCGCCATCGGGCTCTGCATGACCCGGACCTTCAGCCCCTTCATGTCGGCGAGCGAATTCACCGGGCGCTTGCTGTTCGACAGGTTGCGGAAGGCGCCGCCTGACCAGGCCAGGCCGTGGATGCTCATGTCCGCGAGGCTGTCCAGCAGGCGTTGGCCCGCCGGCCCGTCGAGCACGGCCGCAGCCTCCGCATCGCTCGCGAACAGGAAGGGGAAGTCGAAGATCTGCAGTTCCTTCTTGCGCGCCGCGATCGGCGAGAGCGCGCCCATGTAGAAGTCGATCGTGCCTGCCTGCGTCGCGATCAGCATCTTCTCTTCCGAGCCGAGCACAGCATTGCCGAAGGCCTCGACCTTGACGCTGCCGCCCGTCGTCTTGGCGACCTCTTCGGCGAAACGGCGCATGGCTGTCGCACGTGGGTGGGAGTCGGCGAAGGAGTGTCCCAGCTTGGCCGTCTTCGTCGCCTGAGCCGTGGCCGGCGCAATATGGATCGCGGTCAGCGCCACTCCCGCGGCGAGACTGGCAAGCATCGTCCGACGCGTTTGCTGGAGCATGGCAACCTCCCGTTGATTGGGCGCTCCTGTCCTCGCTCTGCTGGCGGGCGCCGATAAATTCTCAATAACGCCGCTCATGTCAGGTTGTCAAACAACTGATAGCATGACAACATGAGGAACCATCGGGAAACGTCCATGCAACTGTCATCGATCGGATCCAGACCCAATCTCGCCAGCGATGCCGCAGCCGCCCTGGCGAAATCGATCAAGACCGGCGCGCTGCAGCCGGGCGCACGCCTGCCCTCCGAGACCGAGCTGGCACGCCAGCTCGGCGTCAGCCGGCCCGTGGTGCGCGAGGCGATCGCCTTTCTGCGCGCCGATGGCATCGTCGAAAGCCGGCGCGGCCTTGGCCTGTTCGTCAACCAGCAGGATTCGCTGCGCCTGCGGCGGGCCGAGATCGAGGTGTCCGAGCAGTCGATCCTGCAGTTCCTCGAATTCCGCCTCGGGCTCGAGGTCGAGGCGGCGCAGCTCGCTTCCCTGCGCCACACGGCCGAAGACCTGGCGCGAATGGAGGCTGCCGATGCCGCTCTGAACGCGGCGGACGACATCGGCGAAGAGAGCTCTCAGCACGATTTGGCGCTGCACCTCGCCATTGCCGCCGCTGCGCAGAACCCTCTGTTCCTGAACGTTCTGCAGTTCGTCTCGAGCCCGCTGCTCAATTCGATCAGGGGCATGCGCGCCAAGGATCGCGGCGAAGCGTCGAACATCGCGATCCGCCGCGCCGATCATGCCGCGATCCTCGACAGCATCCGCGCGCGCGATCCGGCAGGGGCCGGGGAGGCGATGCGCAAGCATATCGGCGAGTCCTATCGCCGCTACGCCGCGCAGGTCACCACCGGCGGGCCGAAGCCGATCCATCCCGCGCTTCAGGCGACGGCGACCCAGGAGCGCTGAACGTGAATCACCTGTTCAATCTTTCCGGGCGCACCGCGCTCGTGACCGGCTCGTCGCGCGGGCTCGGCCGCGCCATGGCCGAAGGGCTCGCCGCCGCGGGCGCCGCGATCATCCTCAACGGCGCCGACAAGGGCCGGCTCGACGAGGCGGTCGCCGCACTGACAGCCGCTGGGCACAACGCGCGCGGCCTGCGCTTCGACGTGACCGACGAGGCGGCCGTCATCGCCGCATTCGAGGCGCTCGATGCGGAGGGCGTCGAGGTCGACATCCTCGTCAACAATGCCGGGATTCAGTTCCGCAAGCCGATGCTCGAACTTGAGACAAGCGACTGGCGCCGCGTGATCGACACGAACCTGACCAGCGCCTTTGTCATTGGCCGCGAGGCGGCGCGCCGGATGGCCAGGCGCGGCCGCGGCAAGGTCATCAATATTGGCTCACTGACCAGCGAGCTCGCCCGCGCCACCGTGGCGCCATACACGGTGGCGAAAGGCGGCATCAAGATGCTGACCAAGGCAATGGCCGCCGAATGGGGCGAGCTCGGCATCCAGGCCAACGCGATCGGCCCCGGCTACATGCTGACCGACATGAATCAGGCGCTGATCGACAATCCGACCTTCGATGCCTGGGTCAAGGGCCGCACGCCGGCGCGCCGCTGGGGGCGGCCGGACGAACTCGCCGGCACCTGCGTCTACCTCGCCTCGGCGGCGTCCGACTATGTCAGCGGCCAGATCATCTATGTCGATGGCGGCATGATCTCGGTGCTGTAGGCCGCCACGCCTTCCGACCACGAGGGTCGACGCGCCGGTCGCGCGGCGGCTCGACCAGACTAGAATTCAGGGAAAAGCGCCATGAAGATCACCGCCATCGAGACGCTGCGGACCGAGGAGTTCGCCAACGTCCTGTGGGTGCGCGTCCACACCGATGCCGGCATCATCGGCCTCGGCGAGACCTTCTATGGCGCCGGGGCGGTCGAGTCGCACCTGCACGATACCCTGTCGATGCGCCTGCTCGGCAAGAACCCGCTGCATATCGAGGCGCTGCATCGCGAGATGTCGAACCTGCCGATGGCCCAGGCCTCGACCGGCGTGGAATCGCGCGCCACATCGGCCGTCGACATCGCGCTCTGGGACATCTTCGGCAAGGTCTGCGGGCAGCCCGTGCACCAGATGCTGGGCGGCCTCTGCCGCGACAAGCAGCGCATCTATAACACCTGTGCCGGCTACAAATATGTGCGCTCGCACAACATCAAGCCGGTCTCGACCTGGAATCTCGGCGAATCCGCAGGGCCGTATGAAGACCTCGACGGCTTCATGAACCGCGCCGACGCCGTGGCCGAAAGCCTGCTCGAAAGCGGCATCACGGCGATGAAGATCTGGCCGTTCGATCCCCCGGCGATCGAGAACCAGGGCGTCCACATCACGCCGGCGCAGATGAAGAAGGCGATCGAGCCCTTCGAGAAGATCCGCAAGGCCGTCGGCGACAAGATGGAGATCATGGTCGAGTTCCACTCGCTCTGGAACCTGCCGACCGCGATCAAGATCGCCCGGGCGCTCGAGCCCTACAGCCCGACCTGGTACGAGGATCCGATCCGGATGAACTCGCCGCAGGCGCTCGCCGAATATGCGCGCTCGACCACCGTCTCGGTCTGCGCCAGCGAGACATTGGGCTCGCGCTTCCCCTACAAGGACATGCTCGACCGGGATGCCATGCACATCGTCATGGCCGACCTGTGCTGGACTGGCGGCCTGACCGAAGGCCGCAAGATCGCGGCGATGGCCGAGACCTATCACCGGCCCTTCGCGCCGCATGACTGCATCGGGCCGGTCGGCTTTATCGCGGCGATCCACGCCTCGTTCAGCCAGCCCAATACGCTGATCCAGGAATCCGTCCGGGCCTTCTACACCGGCTGGTACAACGAGCTCGTCACCACCATGCCGGTGTTCGAGGACGGCTATGTGCTGCCGATGGAAGGCCCAGGGCTCGGCGTCGAATTGCTGCCCGCCGTCTTCGAGCGCTCCGACCTGACCGTCCGCCGTTCGACGCTCTGAGCCCCAAACCTGTTCAGCTCCTCACCTGCGACATCGGATGAGTTCATGCGTATCATCTTCCACGGCGAGAACGCGGCGTCCTTCAGCCAGGGTTTCAAGGAACTCGTCGGCGCCGGGGCGGATATCCGGGTCCTGCCGGATGCCCTGAGCGACGAGACCGACCGGCGTGCCTATGCCGAGGCGGACGTCATCATCGGCGTGAAGTTCGACGGCACGCTCCCGAGGCCGCAGGGCCTCAAGCTCTTTCATGTTCCCGGCGCCGGCTATGACGCGGTCGATCTGGACGCGCTCCCGGCTGGCGCGAGTGTCTGCAACTGCTTCGGCCATGAGCAGGCGATCGCCGAATATGTCATGAGCGCCTTGCTGGCCCACCAGATTCCGCTGGCTGATGCCGACCGGCGCCTGCGCCAGGGCGACTGGGCCTATTGGGCCGGCGCGCCCGATCGCGTCCATGGCGAGATCGCCGGCAAGACGATCGGCCTGCTCGGCTTCGGCCATATCGGCAAGGCGATCGCCAAGCGGGCCAAGGCGTTCGAGATGAAGGTCCATGTCGCCAATCGCAGCCCTGTCGAAACGTCCGGGCTGGTCGATGCCAGCTTCACCCTCGACCGGCTGGCGGACTTCTGGGGCGGTTGCGATGCGATCGTGGTGTCCGTGCCTCTGACGACCGAGACCAGAGGATTGGTCGATGCCGAAGCCCTTTCGGCGATGCGGCGCGACGCCGTGATCTTCAATGTCGGACGCGGCCCGACGATCGACGAGGCGGCGCTCCATGCAGCACTGAAGGAGAACCGGATCGGAGGTGCGGTGATCGACACCTGGTATCGCTATCCAGGACCGGCGGACGCCAATCCGCAACCGTCGGAGCTGCCGTTCCGCGACCTGCCGAACGTCGTGATGACGCCGCACATGTCCGGCTGGACCAACGGCACGATCCGCCGCCGCCAGCAGACCATGGCCGACAATATCCGCCACAGCATCGCGGGCGAGCCGCTCGTCAACCTCGTCAGAGCCGCACAGGCCTGAACTCTCTTCAGTAGCCGGCCGGACGAAGCCGGAAACAACGAAGGCGGGCAAGCCGCCAACCAGGGAAACGTCCAATGAAACTCTTCAGGCATCTCAGAATCGCCGGCATGCTGCTGGCACTCGGCGCGGGCATGCTGACTGCGAGCCAAGTATCGGCCCAGACGGTCACGGAGATCGTCAAGCGCGGCAAGGTCAAGATCGGCGTGCTCATCGGTGCTCCGCCCTATGGCTCCGTCGACGCCCAGGGCAACGCCATCGGCTACGATGCCGACGTCACGGCACTGGTCGGCAAGTATCTGGCCGTGCCCGTCGAGATCGTGCCGCTCACGCCGCCTTCGCGCATTCCGGCGCTCGAGGCTGGCAAGGTCGATTTCCTGATCGCGACGCTGGCGCCGACGCCCGAGCGTGCCAAGGCCGTGATGTTCACCATCCCCTATAGCGCCTTCCAGACCGGCATCTATGCCAAGAAGGGCACGCCGATCAAAGGCTGGGCCGACCTCAAGGGCCGCAAGGTCGGCGTCAATCGCGGCTCCAGCGTCGAGCGCGAATTCACCAATCGCGAGAAGGAGCTCAACCTCACCATCCTGCGCTTCGAGGACGACGCCACCACCATGCAAGCGCTGTTCTCCGGCCAGGTCGAAGCGATCGCCGGGCCCGATGCCCAGGCCAATGCCGCGATCAAGGCGCGCGGCGAGACCGAGACGGAGCTGAAATTCTTCTTCGGCATGCAGCCCAACTCGATGACCGTCCGCAAGGATGCCTACGAGCTGAAGCAGTGGCTCAACAATACGATCTACTACATCAAGCAGAACGGCGAGCTGAACGCGATTTCCGAGAAATGGGTCGGCTCGCCGCTGCCGCAGCTGCCGACCTTCTGACCAGTCCCTGAACTGCCGGCGGAGCATTCCTCCGCCGGCTTTGCGCGACCTGCAGGGAAGGGATCATGCGGTATCAATTCCAGTTCGAAGCGGTCTTCGCCGAAGCCGACCGCATCTTCAACGGCGTGCTCCTGACGATCGGACTGTCCTTTGGCGCGATCGTCCTGGGCCTTGCCCTTGCCGTGCTGCTCGTCGCCGCCAAGAGCCTGTTCGGCCGCTGGATCGGCATGCTCGTCGACGCCTATGTCGAGCTGATGCGCAACACGCCCTTCCTGGTGCAGCTCTTCATGATGTTCTTCGGGCTGCCGCTGATCGGCATCCGCATGTCGGGTACCGAAGCGGCGCTGCTCGCCATGACGCTGAACCTAGGCGCCTACGCGACCGAGATCATTCGCGCCGGCGTCGACTCGATCCACCGCTCGCAGATCGAAGCCGGCCTGTCGCTCGCCATGACGAAGCGGCAGGTCTTTCAGTATGTCGTGCTGATGCCGGCGCTGGCGCGGGTCTGGCCGGCGCTGTCGAGCCAGTTCGTGCTGATGCTGCTGGCGTCCTCGATCTGCTCCTTCATCTCGGTGCCCGAGCTTTCCGGCACGGCGGCGATCATCGAGCAGAACACCTTCCGCAGCTTCGAGACCTACATCGTCGTCACGCTGATCTATCTCGCGCTGGCGCTCAGCCTGAAGGTCTCGCTGCTCTGGCTCGGCCGGCGAATCTTTCCGCGCCTCTCCAGCCTCGACCGGTTCGACGCCAAGGCGGAGGCTGCGTGATGGTGACCTTCGGTTGGCCTGAGGCCTTCTTCATCTTCCGCGCCGCGGGCTGGACGCTGCTACTGACCGCGATCGCCTTCCTGATCGGCGGCCTCATGGGCGGCGTACTCGCCATCCTGCGCCTGTCCCGGATCAAGCTGCTGCGCCGTTTCGCAGCCGGCTACATCCTGGTGATCCAGTCGATCCCGGTGCTCATGGTCCTGTTCATGAGCTATTACGGGCTATCGCTGTTCGGCATCGAGCTGCCGCCCTTCCTTGCCGCCTCGGCCTCGCTCGCGATCTATGTCTCGGCCTATCTCGCCGAGATCTGGCGCGGCTCGATCGAATCCGTGCCGTTCCAGCAATGGGAGGCCTCGGCCTCTCTGGCCCATTCGCCAGCGCAGACCTACCGCTATGTGATCCTGCCCCAGGCGATCCGCATCTCGCTGCCTCCGACCGTCGGCTTCCTGGTCCAGCTCGTGAAGAACACCTCGATCGTCTCGGTGGTCGGCTTCGTCGAGCTGTCGCGGGCCGGGCAGCTCGTCAACAACGCGACCTTCCAGCCCTTCCAGATCTTCACGCTGGTGGCGGCGATCTACTTCGCCATCTGCTTCCCCCTGTCCCGGCTCAGCCGCCATCTCGAAAAGGTGATGAATGCCAGCCGTCCTCATTGAAGACGTCCACAAGAGCTATGGTTCGCTCGAGGTCCTGAAAGGCGTGTCGCTCGATGTCGAGCCCGGCCAGGTCGTCGCGCTCATCGGCCGCTCGGGCTCCGGCAAGTCGACGCTGCTGCGTTGCGTCAACGGGCTGGAGGCCTTCCAGTCGGGGCGCATCGAAGTTGCCGGCCATGCGGTCGATCAGGACCAAAAGCGGCTGCGCGAGCTGCGCAAGGACGTCGGCATCGTCTTCCAGAGCTACAATCTCTTCCCGCATCTGACGGTCGGGCAGAACATCATGCTCTCGCCGCGCATCACCAAGAACGTGCCGCAGGCGGAAGCGCTGGCGCTAGCGAAGGACGTGCTCGCCCAGGTCGGCCTCTCCGACAAGTTCGACAGCTATCCGGACAATCTCTCCGGCGGCCAGCAGCAACGTGTCGCGATCGCCCGCTCGCTGGCGATGAAGCCGAAAGTCATGCTCTTCGACGAGGTCACTTCCGCGCTCGACCCGGAACTGACCGGCGAGGTGCTGCTGGTGATGGAAAAGCTCGCGCGGGACGGCATGACCATGCTGCTCGTCACCCACGAGATGAACTTCGCCCGCAACGTCGCCAACACCACGGTGTTCATGCACCAGGGCAAGATCTGGGAGAGCGGCCGTTCGGCGCAACTCTTCGCCGAACCGCAGACCCCCGAGCTGCGCAATTTCGTCGGCGCAGGCAGGCACTGAGTAGCCTGCGGATTGCGTCTCGCCAGGCTGGCGGGCGATTGCGTACTGAGCGCTCCGAAGCTACCGATCTGCGCCACTTCCTGACGTCGGGACACCGGCCCGGAAGCGGACGTTCCTAGAGTCAGCCACAGCCCGGGAGCTGAAATTCCGTGCATGCTCTCGTTGGTTTTAGGCCCCCGCAACCAAATACCTCCAGATCAACCAAAACCCCGCTTCGTCTCGAAGCGGGGTTTTGGTTGATCTGGAGGCGCTCGGCAGCACACAAGAAGCTCAGGCTAGCTGGCACTCAAGCTGTTTGATGAGCCTGACTGCCGCAATGCTGGTCTCTCGGGCATGGTCGGTTGTGAGCATGTTGAACTCGCGCTCCAGTTCTCGCCATTTGGTAGTGACCGCCTCCGATGAATAAAAATTTTGCCCAGTATCAGAGAAGCCAGCCGATGAGATCACCGTCGAAGCGCCCTCGTAGAAATAGCTAATTGACACTCCCAGCAAAGTTGCGGCGGCTGAGAGAGCGCCAGCGCCAATACGATGCAAGCCTCGCTCGTACTTCTGTACTTGCTGATAGCTGACACCTAATACGACTCCGAGACTGCTCTGGCTGATGCGCCGTTCCTTGCGGCGACCCCGCATGCGTGCTCCAACGTGGCGGTCGATCAGGCCGATCTGTTCTGCTGGCATAGTATAGCCTCGCTCAGCACGCATGGGTTGCGGAGCTTAGCCAGCGGATACGGACGCAGTCCAGAGGTCGTGCGTCCTCTCCTCATGGCGAGGTGAGAGCACAACCTATTGTAGTGAGCTGTTCGACGCCAAGGCAGATGAGATGAGGCTGCAAACAACCGCCAACGCAGCCGGCAAGATCCATCGCCTGGTCCTGGCCGGTGCATTGGTCCGAAAAGCAGCGGGTCGACCGCGCCCAATTCAGGCTTGGCGGAAGCCGAACCGCACGCGAGCGTGCAGCTAGCCCTTTTGGCGAAGCGACCGCGGTGTTTCTCCGAAGGTCGCCTTGAAATCCCGCGACAGATGGGCGCTGTCGGCGAACCCAGCCCCCATGGCGATGTCGGTCAGCGAGCTCTTGCTGTTGAGGATCAGCCATCGTGCATACTCCAGCCTGAGCTTGCGCTGGAACGCCGCCGGGCTCCGGCCCAATGAGGCGCCGAACAGGCGCTCGAGCTGGCGCGGGCTCACGCCGACATAGCGCGCCACGGCAGCGATCGGCGGGGGATTGTCGAGCCGCTGCTCGATGAACTGCGCCGCCTGCTGCACCCGGACGTCGAGATGGGGGCTGAGCTCGGAATAGAAATGCGGCTGCGGCATCTCGGATGGCCGCATGTCCTGCAGCATCATGTGCCGCATCGCCTGCTGGGCCTTGTCGCGGCCGCAATGGCGCGCGACGAGATAGAGGCCGAGATCGATCGCGGCCGTCGAGCCGGCGCAGGTGATCAGGTCACCCTCGTCGATGAAGAGGCGCTCCACACCCGCCGAGACCTTGGGAAACCGCTCCTTGAAGGCGTCCAGCACATTCCAGTGCACGCAGACCCGGCGCGGCCCGACGAGGCCCGCCCTGGCGATGGCGAAAGTGCCGGTGCAGATGCCGAGCAGGCGCACATTGGACGCTGCTGCGCGGCGCAGATAGCCGAGCAGGCTCTCGGGCAGGGCGTCGTTGAGATAGTCATTGCCGCCGCAGACAGCGATATAGTCGAAGCCGCCCGGGTCGAGCAGGGCCGCATTCGGTGAAACCGCGACGCCGCAGCTCGAATGTCGCGGCTCTCCGTCGAGGCTCATCACGGTCCAGCTCGCATGCAGCTGGCGACTGCGTCCGCCATGGTCCGCCGCCAGCCGCAGCACGTCGATCAAGCCGGAGAAGGCGGCGAGCGTGAACTGGTCGAGCAGGACGAAGCCGATCCGCAGCCGCGAAACGGGGGCGGGCGCTGCATGCGGCCGATCGCTCGCCGATTGAAGAAACTGTGCGTTGCTCATGTCGTGATTATTCAAATTTTCGGCCGGCGAATTCTAGTGCCTTTCGTTCACTGCGCGTCAACATGTCCTGCAGAAGCGCGAAGACGCTCAGGCAGAGGAGAACGACGATGAACCGAACCGTCCGGCTGGCCACGGCCATGCTCGCCACCACCCTGCTCACCGCCCCGGCGCTGGCGCAGCAGCCCACGTCGATCACGGTCGCCTGGTATGGCGGCAATTGGGGCGATGCCTTCAAAGCCTGCGTCGCCGAACCCTTCACCAAGGCGACCGGCATCGCCGTCAACGCCGAGATCGGCACCTCGACCGTAACGCTCGCCAAGTTGCAGCAACAGAAATCGGCTCCGACCATCGATGTCGCCTGGATGGATGGCGGCATCAGCGAGCTCGCGCTCGCCGCGGATGTCACCGACAATCTCGACGCAGCGGCAATCTCCAACCTCGCCAACACGCTGCCGGAAGCGATCTACAAGAGCGGTGCGACCACCTACGCCGTCGGCACCGGCTATTACTCGCTCGGGCTCACCTACAACACCCAGAAGGTCAAGACCGCGCCGACCTCGTGGAACGACCTCTGGAAGCCGGAATTCGAGGACGCCGTCACCATTCCCTCGCCGGCGAACTCCTCCGGCGTGCCCTTCGTGATGTTCCTCTCGAAGATCTGGGGCGGCCCTGCCGGCGATCTCGCTCCGACCTTCAAGAAGATCAAGGAACTGAAAGCCGCCCTGTTCTTCGATTCCTCGGGCGCTGCGACCAATGCCTACCAGAGCGGCGAAGCGATCATCGGCGCGCATTTCAACGTCGGCGCCTGGGATCTCGCCGACAAGGGCCTGCCGATCGGCTTCGTCGTGCCCAAGGAAGGCGCCTGGGCGACCGATGCCCGCCTGCATCTGGTGAAGGGGACGGCGAAGAAAGACGCTGCCGCAAAGTTCATCAACCAGGCGCTGACGCCCGAGGCCTCCGGCTGCCTCGCCGAAAAGCTCTATCTCGGCCCTTCCGTGAAGAACGTTGCGGTCAAGCCCGAGACGGCGCGCAAGCTGCCCTGGGGCGAGACCGGCTCGGTCAAGAACCTGCAATTGTTCGACTGGGCGGAGATCAACGGGCTGCGCTCGCGGGTCGTCGACGAGTGGAACCGCCAGATCGCCCGCAAGTAAGCGACAGGTGAACGAACCGCCACGAGCACCACGAGCCGCAGCATGAGCACCCCGATCCTTGCCATCGACGGCCTGTCCAAGCATTTCGGCGGACAGGCGGCCCTGACGGCGATCGATCTTGCCGTCGAGCAGGGCGAGTTCATCGCCCTGCTCGGGCCGTCGGGTTGCGGCAAGACCACGCTGCTGCGCTGCATCGCGGGATTCCTGACGCCCGAGGCCGGCACGGTCAGGCTGGCGGGCGAGGATGTGACGCGGCTGCCGCCCTATCGGCGCCCGCTCAACACGGTGTTCCAGAACTACGCCCTCTTCCCGCATATGAGCGTGGCGGAGAACGTCGCCTATGGGCCGCGCCGGCAAGGCACTGCGAAGGGCGAGGCGGCAAAGCGCGCCGCCGAGGCGCTGGACCTCGTCGGCCTCGCCGGCTTCGGCGAGCGCCTGCCGGCCCAGCTCTCCGGCGGCCAGCAGCAGCGCGTGGCGCTGGCGCGCGCCATCGTAAACCGGCCGCAATTGCTCCTGCTCGACGAGCCGCTGAGCGCGCTCGACCTCAAGCTGCGCAAGAAAGTGCAGAGCGAGCTCAAGCAGATCCAGCACCGGCTCGGCATCGCCTTCCTGTTCGTGACGCACGACCAGGACGAGGCGATGAGCATGGCCGACCGGATCGTGCTGATGAATCGTGGCCGCATCGAGCAGATCGGCCGTGGCCAGGACATCTACGCCCGCCCGGCGACCCGCTTCGCCGCCGACTTCATCGGCGACGCCAACCTGCTCGCGGTCGAGCGGCGCGGCGACGGCAGCCTGTCTCTGCTCGGCGGCGCCGTGACCCTTCCCGCCGCTGGCGCGCCGCAAGGTACACTGACCGGCGTGCTGCGGCCCGAGGACATCCTCATCGCGCCGACGCCCGCTGCCGACCATGTGGCTCTGCCGGCCGTCCTCTCCGACATCGTTCATGTCGGCAGCCATGCCTCGGTCACGCTGTCTGTCGGCGGCAACATCCTGACGGCACGGCTCGCGCCATCCGCGCTGGCTGGCCTGAGCGCGGGCCAAGCGGTCTTCGCCAATATCCGCCTCTCGGACCTGCGCCTCGTGCCAGGGGACGCGTCGTGAGCTGGACGCTGCGCCCGGTCGTGCTGCTCTGCGCCTTGCCGGCGGCCTTTTTCGTCGCCTTCTTCCTGGCGCCGATGGCGGTCGTCCTGATCGCGAGCCTGACCACGCCGGCCGGCCAGCCGACCTTCGCCCACTACCTGCGCATCCTTGCCGACAGCTATCACTGGGACGTGCTCTGGGTGACGTTCCGCATCGGCGCGCTGACCACGCTCATCTGCATCCTGATCGGCTATCCGCTCGCCTGGTATCTCGTCCGCACGGTGCGCTGGCGGCCCTGGCGCCGGTTCTGCGTGATCCTTCTGGTCGTGCCGCTCTTCACCAGCAACATCGTCCGCTCCTTCGGCTGGATGGTACTGCTCGGCCGCAACGGCCTCGTCAATGACGGCCTGATCGGGCTCGGCCTGATCGAGCGGCCGATGCGCTTCCTCGGCACCGAACTCGGCATCCTGATCGGCCTGGTCTATATCCTCCTGCCCTTCATCGTGCTGGCCGTCGGCAACGCGCTCGCCAAGGTCGATCCGGCGCTCGAGCACGCCTCCGCCGATCTCGGCGCGACGCCGGCCGGCACCTTTCGCACGATCATCTTCCCGCTCAGCCTGCCCGGGCTGATGGCCGGCGCGGTCATGGTCTTCATGCTGGCGGTCAGCGCCTATGTCACGCCGGCGCTGCTGAGCGGCGGTCGGATCACCGTCTTCTCGATGCTGATCTTCCAGCAATACAGCTCGGTCTTCGATTTCAACTATGGCGGCGCGCTCAGCATCACCATGCTGGTGCTGACGCTGGCGCTCGTCGCCATCGCCGGGCGCCTCAGTGAAACGAGGAGGGCCTGAGATGGTCGCGCTCATCCTCGTCAGGATCGTCTCCTTTGCGGCGCTGGCCTATCTCGCGCTGCCGCTTGTCGTGCTCGTCGGGGCGTCGCTGACCACCACCAGCTTCCTCGCCTTCCCGCCGCAGGGGCTCACCCTCGCCTGGTACGGCAAGATGCTGGGCGATCCGTCCTATGTCTCGGCCTTCATGACCAGCACGCTGCTTGCGGTCGCTGCGACCATCGTCGCGATGCTGCTGGCGGTACCCGCGGCCATCGCCATCGCACGCTATCGCTTCACTGGTCGCCGGCTGCTCTCCGAAACGTTGATGTCGCCGCTGATCCTGCCGCATGTCGTGCTCGGCGCAGCGCTGCTGCAATATGGCAGCGCGATCGGCCTCGTGCGCAGCTTTCCGGCGCTGCTCGTCGGGCATGTCGTGATCATCATGCCCTTCGTCCTGCGCGCCGTGCTGCCGCAGCTGACCGATGAGCAGCGCAATCTCGAAGATGCCTCCGCCGATCTCGGCGCCAGGCCGCTGACCACCTTCTTCCTGGTGACGCTGCCGCAGATCCGCAGCGGGCTCGTCAGCGGCGCGATCTTCGCCTTCATCGCCTCCTGGATCAATGTCGAGCTCAGCATCTTCAACACCACGGCCGAGCTGACCACGATCCCGGTCAAGCTCTTCAACTACGTCCAGTACACGATCGACCCGACCATCGCGGCAGTGTCCGGCCTGACGATCATCGTCGCCGCCATCGTGATCGTCCTGCTCGACCTCACCATCGGCCTCGACGTGCTCTCCGAGCGCCGCTGACCCCGCTGATCCCCTTCACCCTTCATCTCAAGGAGCCGCACATGCGCCAGCAGAATGTCTTCGACGTCGTCTACACCCATACCGAGGGCGAGCCCCTCTGCATCATCCATAGCGGGATTCCCTACCCGGCCGGGTCGAGCATCCTGGAGAAGCGCCGCTTCCTCGAGGAGAACTATGACTGGCTGCGCTGCGCCCTGATGCGCGAGCCGCGCGGACACAAGGACATGTTCGGCGTCTTCCTGACACCGCCATCGAGCCCGGATTACGATGCCGGCCTGATCTATATCGACGGCACGCAGTACTCCCATATGTGCGGCCATGGCACGATCGCGGTCGGCATGGCGATGGTCGCGCTCGGGCTCGTCCGGCGCGGCGCAAATGGCCGCACCACCATCCGCTTCGAGACCACTGCTGGCCTGGTGACGGCCGAGGTCGCCAATGACGGCCCGGACGTGCTCTGGACCCGGTTCGAGAACGTGCCGGCCTATGTCGCGGCGCAGGACGTGCCCTTCGATCTGCCGGGCATCGGTTCGCTGAAGGCCGATATCGTCTGGGGCGGCAATTATTTCGGGATCATCGACCTGCGCGGCACCTCGCTCAGGATCTCGCCGGAGAACGGTTCCGAGCTCTCGCGCCTCGGCATCATCGCCCGCGAGCAGCTACGTCAGAAGGTCGCAATCCAGCATCCGGCTTCGGCCCACATCAACAACTTCAACTTCGTCACCTTCTGGCACGAGCCGACGATCGAGGGCGCCTTCTACAAGAACGTCCACGTCTTCTCGGCCGGCCAGCTCGACCGCTCGCCTGGTGGCACCGGCACCAGCGCGATGATGGCGATGTACGAGGCGCGCGGCCTGATGAAGCTGCAGCAGCCGATCCGCTCGGAAGGCCTGCTCGGCTCCGGTACCTTCGAAGGCTGCCTGATTGGCGAGACCAGCCTGAACGGCACGCGCGCAGTGCGGCCGACGGTGAAGGGCACCGCGGGCCTGCTCGGCACCGCGCGCTGGACGATCAACCGCGACGACCCGGTCGACGCCGGCTTCCTTGTCGCCTGATCAAGCACGGCGCCGGGGCCGCCAAGTCAGGTAGCCCCGGCGCAGTCGGCTTTGTAGTGGCAGAAGTCAAAATCTAGATTCGGGCGAGCAGTAGGGACCTGCTGCGCCGAGCTTTTAACGGAGCTGGCGTCCTATGGCGACAGGGCGCCCGTATACATTGCCGCTTCCTCGCGGAGCCAGCCGACGAAGGCCTGGACGTTGACGTTCTCGTCGAAGCGCTTGGGATAGACGACGAAATAGGCGTCCTCGCAGCGCATCCGATGAGGGTAGGCGATAGTCAAGGCTCCCGACTGGATTTCCTCCCGAACGAGGAAGTCCGGAAGGATCGCGACGCCGATCCCGGCGATCGCAGCCTGGATGACGAGGGAATAGTACTCGAATTTCGGTCCGGCGATGCCGTTGACACCGCTGGCTCCAGCGTCGGCCAGCCAGTCGCGCCAGAGATAGGGCCGCGTCGTGTGCTGCAGCAGCGGCAGTCGGGCAAAGCCGTCGGGACTGGCGAGGACCTCGCCCCCGATCAGCGCGGGCGCGCAGACCGGGATCACATGCTCGTCCATCAGGTGATGGATGCGGGCGCCCGGCCAGGTCGGGCTGCCGAAATGGATCGCGGCGTGCGCCTTGTCCTCCTCGAAGCTGAACGGCCTGATCTTCGAGATCAGGTTGATGTCGACCGTCGGATGCGCCGCGATGAACCGTGCCAGTCGCGGCACCAGCCAGCGTGATCCGAAGGTCGGCAGGCAGGCGATCGTCAGCACGCCGCCCTTGCGCCCATGCGACAGGAGCCGCGTGGTCGCGACCTCGACCCGGTTCAACAGGCTGCGCAACTCCTCGGCATATTCCTCGGCTGCAACAGTCGGGGTAAGCCGCTGCTTGTCGCGCAGGAACAGGTTCTGGCCGAGCAGCTCTTCCAGCGCGGCCAGCCGGCGGCTGACGGCACTCTGGGTCAGATTGAGCTCCGCTGCGGCGCGCGTCACGCTGCGATGGCGGGCGACCGCCTCGAAACAGGCGAGATCCCGGGTCGGCGGCAACGTCCTGCGCACGGGTCTCGCTCCATCCAGATCATTCCAATCTGGAATGATCTGCATCGGAAATCAGCAATGGGCAAGGCCTGCACCCGGCCCTAGCCTTCCCGTCGAGGGAACACAGCAGGCAAGCGGCACAACCCGCGCTCACGAGCGGGGGACGGAGCCGTTTGCAGGCCGTAAAAGACAAAAAAGGGGGGAGACGATGAGGCTGGCGACGGCATTCGCAGGCGCGCTGATGGGGCTCGGCGGTTTCCTCGGCATCGGCGCGACAGTGGCCCTGGCGCAGGGCCAGCCGGTTCCGGAGATCAAGGTGCTGACCTGGCCGGCCGCCAAGTACCAGCACTATTTCGAGACCTCGAACTATGTCGCCGAGGGTTGGCGCAAGCTCGGCCTCAAGGTCACGCTCGACCCGCAGCCCTTTCCCAGCCCGATGCTGTCGAAATGGTTCAAGGAGCACGATTTCGACGTGGTGATGTCGGTGCTGTCAGGCTCGCCGCAGCGTTCGGAACCGGACTTCTTCACCAACGCCCAGTTCAATTCGCGCAACAGCGCGCCCGGCGATTCCAATGTCGGCTCGTTCTCCAGCCCGAAAGTCGACGAGCTCGGTGCCAGGCAGCTCGCGCTCTACGACGCGCAGGAGCGCCGCAAGGTAATCTACGAGCTGCAGCGCGTGCTGGCGGACGAGCAGCCCGAAGCGGTCCTCGCCTATGTGGTCAACACCTTCGCGATGAACACGGCCAAGGTCGAGATCCCCGGCTACGAGGACACCTCCGACGGGCCGCGCTCGCTTTGGAACATGCTGCGCCTGACCTCCAAGGCTGGCACGGCAGTCAAGATCGGCCGGACGATCGACCAGGGCACCTTCAACCCGCTGGCGGCGACGATCGTCGAGGACTTCAACACGCTGAGCCTCGTCTACGACAAGCTCGTAGAGCTCGGCGCCGACGGCTCGCCGCGCATGTGGCTGGCTGAAGCGCTCGAGGTGGTCGATCCGACCACCGTGGTGGTGAAACTCAGGCAGGGCCACAGCTTCAGCGACGGCAAGCCGGTCACCGCGGAGGATGTGAAGTTCTCCTTCGACTATCTGAAGCGCTGGGACGCCGCCTACTTCAAGAAATACCTGGAGAAGCTTGCTTCGGTCGAGATCGTCGATCCCACGACGGTCCGCTTCAAGCTGACCGAGGCCTATGCTCCCTTCATCATCAACACGCTCGGCCAGGTGCTGATCCTGCCCAAGCATGTCTGGGAGGGCGTGGTCGAGAAGACCGGCATCGCCAAGCCGCAGGACTTCCGCAACATGCCGCTTATCGGCAGCGGTCCCTATGTTCTGCGCTACTGGCGCGAAGGCCAGGAGATCTCACTGCAGCGCCGGCCAGACCATTTCGCCAAGCCGGCCTCCGATTTGCTCATCGTCGTCTTCGGCTCGGCCGAGCTTGTCGGCGCTTCGCTCAAGAAGGGCGACATCGACGTCTCCTTCCAGCCGATCGTGCCGACCGTGGTCAAGGAGTTCGCCGCCGAGAAGAATATCAAGCTGATCCAGGCGCGCTCGAACGGCCATATGTCGATGCGCTACAACACAGCGCGCCCGGCGCTTGCCAGCAAGGCGCTGCGTCAGGCCATGGCGCACGCCATCCCCTATGAAGCGATCATCGAGGAGATTCTTGGCGGCGATGCCGGCCGCAGCGCCACGCCGATCGTACCCGTCAACGCCTTCTGGCACGATGGCTCGATCCCGCTGCCGGCCTATGACATCGACAAGGCCAAGGCGATCCTGAAGGCCGCCGGCTTCAGCTGGGGGCCGGACGGCGTCTTGCGCGCTCCGGCCAAGTGACCGCTGCGCGAGCATTCCGTCGATGATCGAAGTCCGTGACCTGACCAAGCACTATGCTACGGCCGCCGGCCTGCGCTCGCTGCTGCCCGGCCGTCGCGGCGAGGTCACGCGGGCGGTCGAGGGCGTGAGCTTTACGATTGGCGCCGGTGAGGTACTCGGCCTCGTCGGCGAATCCGGCAGCGGCAAGTCGACTACCGGTCGCCTGCTGGTCGGACTGGAGACGCCAACCGCAGGCTCGGTGTCGATCGATGGCACGGACAGTGCCACCGCCCGTGCTCGTGACAGGAAGGCTTTCCACCGTCAGGTCCAGATGATCTTCCAGGACCCGTACGGCGCCCTCAACCCGCAGCATACCGTCGAGGATCTGGTCGGCCGCCCGCTGCTCTACCAGGGCGTCCGCGACCGCGCCGCCATCGCCACGAGTGTCCGCACCGTCCTCGCAGAGGTCGGCCTCAGCCCGCCGGAGAGCTATCTTAGCAAGCACCCGCACCAGCTCAGCGGCGGACAGCGCCAGCGCGTCTGCATCGCCCGCGCGATCATCCTCGAGCCGCGCTTCCTCGTCGCCGACGAGCCGGTCTCGATGCTCGACGTCTCGATCAAATGGGAGATCGTGCGCCTGCTCAAGCGCCTCGCCAGCGATCGCGGCATCGCCATGCTCTACATCACCCATGATCTCGCCACCGTCGGCGCGGTCTGCGACCGGCTGGCGATCATGTATCGCGGCCGCATCGTCGAGACCGGTCCGGTCGAAGAGGTGCTGGCGGCGCCGAGCGATCCCTATACGTGCGCCCTGATCGCCGCGATCCCCTCGGCCGATCCCGATGTCATCAGGGTCCCGCCTCCCGCCTTCGTGCAAGCGGCGGGCTGAACCATGACCGGCTATCTCCTGCGCCGCTTCTGGCACATGACCCTGACGCTGTTCGCCATGGCGACGCTGATGTTCTTCCTGTTCCGGCTATTGCCGGGCGATCCGACCGCGACGGTGATCAGCCCGTCGCTCTATCCCAAGGCGCAGGAGGCGATGCGCCAGCAATTCGGGCTCGATCGGCCGCTCTTCGAGCAGTACCTGCTCTATCTGCGCAATCTCTGCGTCCTCGATTTCGGCTTCTCGTTCCAGACCAACCGGCCGGTCTTCGAGATGATCCAGGGCCGGCTGCTCAACACGCTGCTGCTGATCCTGCCCTCGATGCTCGCCGCCTATCTGCTCGGCGCGGTCATCGGCGCCATCGCCGCCTGGAAGCGTGGTGGCGCCGCCGAGGTCAGCCTCGTCTTCACCGCGACCGCGCTACAATCGGCCCCGCTGTTCTGGCTCGGCATGCTCGCGATCCTGCTGTTCTCGATCAAGCTCGACCTCTTCCCGATCGGCCATATCGTCACGCCGGGGATGTTCCCCGAGCAGGATTGGCGGATGTATCTCTCCGCCGACTTCCTGCACCATCTGGCGCTGCCCTTCCTGGTCAACACGCTCTATCAGCTCTGCTTTCCGCTGCTGCTGATGCGCTCGACCATGCTCTCGACCATCGGCGAGGACTACATCGAGCTCGCCCGCATGAAGGGGCTGAGCGAGCGCCGCGTCCTCTTTGGCCATGCCGCCCGCAATGCGTTGCTGCCGTTGGCGACGACGCTGCCGATGATCCTCGGCTGGGCGGTGGCCGGTTCGGTGGTGATCGAGACGGTGTTCTCCTGGCCGGGACTGGGGCTTTTGATGATCGAGGCGATCAGCCGCGCCGATTATCCCGTCGCGCAGGCCGCCTTCCTGCTCATCGCGGTGTTGACCGTGTTCGGCACCTTCATCGCGGACCTGCTCTACGGTCTGCTCGATCCACGCATCGTCTACGCCTGATCATGCCGAGCATCATCCTCGACTTCTTCCGCGCGGTCTGGCGCGGCCCCTTCGGTCCCACCGGCCTGGTGATCCTCGGCCTCTGCCTCGCGCTCGCGATCCTGGGGCCGGCGATCGCGCCCTATGATCCGGTCGCCCGAAACTACGACGCCGCCGGCAAGCTACTGCGGCTTGCGCCGCCATCCTGGCAGCATTGGCTCGGCACGACCCTGCTCGGCCGCGACGTGCTCAGCCAGATGCTGGTCGGCGCCCGCCCGGCGCTGCTCGTCGGCGGGTTGACGGCGCTGGGCACAGTGCTGATCGGCGTCAATATCGGCCTGATCTCCGGCTATTTCGGCGGCCGGATCGACTCGTTCCTGATGCGGCTGACCGACATGTTCCTCGGCCTGCCGTTCCTGCCCTTCATCATCATCGTGCTCTCGCTCACCGGCCGCAGCCTGACCACGATGGTGATCGCCATGACGCTGGTGATGTGGCGCTCGACGGCGCGGGTGGTGCGCGCCCAGGTGCTGTCGCTGCGCGAGATGCCGTTCATCGCCGCCGCCCGAATCACCGGCGCCAGCGACCTTGCGATCATCTATCGCGAGATCGCGCCCAACATCATGCCGATCGCACTGGTCAGCGTCGCCTTCGCGCTGGCGTGGGCGATCATCACCGAGGCCAGCATCGGCTTCCTCGGCTTCGGCGACCCGTCGGTGGTGAGCTGGGGCTCGATCGTCTACGACGCCTACGCCTCGCAGATGATGTATCGCGCGCCCTGGTGGGTGGTGCCGCCGGGCATCGCGATCATGGTGCTGGTCTCGGCGGTCTATTTCGTCGGCCGCGCCTATGAGCAGGTCGTCAATCCACGCCTGAGGGCGGGTTGACGCCATGCCAGCGAACGAAACCCCTTCCTTGCTGTCGATCGCCGGTCTTTGCGCGAGCTACGGCACGCCGCGCGGTCCCGCCAACGCCCTTGCCGATATCGACCTCAATCTCGGCAAGGGTGAAAATCTCGGCCTGATCGGCGAGTCCGGCTGCGGCAAGAGCACCTTGCTCAAGGCTGTGATGGGCGTGATCCCGGGCAATGCCCGCATCGACGCCGGCAGCATCGCCTTCCAGGGGCGCGACCTCGTCACGGCCACTGCGGAACAGCGCCGCGCCGTGCGCTGGGCCGGTATCTCGATGGTCACGCAGAGCGCCCTCAATGCGCTAAACCCCGTCCTGCGCGTCGGCGACCAGATTGCCGAGGCGATCCTCGCTCATCGCGATGTCTCGCGTGCCGAAGCCTGGCGCCGCACTGAAGCGCTGCTGACCATGGTCGGCGTCGCGCCGGAGCGGGCGCGCGACTATCCGCATCAGTTCTCCGGCGGCATGCGTCAGCGCGCCATCATCGCCATGGCACTGGCGCTCGAGCCGCCGCTCGTCCTCGCCGATGAGCCGACGACCGCGCTCGACGTCGTCGTCCAGGACCAGATTTTCCGCAGCCTGCGCGAGCTCCAGCAGCGGCTCGGCTTCTCGCTGCTGCTGGTGACGCACGATCTCGCTCTGGTCGTCGAGAATTGCGACCGCGTCGCGGTGATGTATGCCGGCATGATCGTCGAAACCGGCCCGACGCGGGATGTCATCCGCAAACCGGCCCATCCCTATACGCTCGGCCTCAAGAACGCCCTGCCGCGGCTTGGTAGCCGCGACGAGCCGATCGCCATTCCCGGCAGCCCGCCCGACCTGACCGATCCGCCGCCGGGCTGCCGCTTCGCCGCGCGCTGCCCCTTCGCCTTGCCGTTGTGCCGGACCGAGCCGCCACCGCTCACGACCATCGAAGCGGACCGGCAGGTTCGCTGCCACCGCGCCAGCGAAATCGACGCGCTCGCCCCACTCGCAGCCTTGCCGGAGACCTGGGACGCGCTGCGCGAGGGGCTGCGATGATCTCCCCGGTCCCCGGCTGGCGAGCCGAGCTGGCAAGCTCGGAAATCAATCCAAACCTGACATGGAGATCGACGTGAACTACTTCGCCTATGCCAACCTTATGGACATCGACGTGATCCATGGCGTCGCCCCATCGGCGAAGGCGCTCAACGTCGCCTGCCTGAAGGACTACGAGCTGTCCTTCGGAACAACCACCGATGGCTCGTATAACGGCGCGCGGCTGATCCCTGCCAAGGGCGCCGAGACCTGGGGCGTTCACTACGAACTCTCCGAGAGCGATATGGCGGCGATGGACAAGTCGGCGGGCACCGAGCAGGGCCATTGGGCGCATAAATCTGTCGTGCTCCATACCGTCGACGGCCAGCTTGTGAACTCGACGACCTACGACATGCCCAATCCGTCGGGGCCGGCGGGAGCGCCGGCACATTATGCAGGACCTCTGCTCAAGGGCGCCCGCGCCAACAAGCTTCCGCCGGCCTATATCGAAAAGCTGGAGAGGTTGCTGAAGGGCGCGTGACGCGCTTGAACTGGTCAGCGCGAAAGCTTCGTTTCGTCGCTGGATGCGGCAAGGAGACAATCCTCCTGGCTGAACGCCCTACTATGGAAACCTTGCCTCCGGCTGGCCGGCTAGTCTCGCGCCTGCGGCGCGTCTGCCGTGCGGAGGCGGGGGTTCACGGTCATGGCAGAGGCGATCGAGCGCCGTTCCTTCCTCAAGATGTCGGCTGCGCTCGCGGCCGGCGCCGCCACCGGCTTCGCCTGCGTCGAGATCGCCAGCGCCGCGCCGATCGAAGTGCCCACCATCGACCGCCTGTCGATGCGTGTGCTGATCGATTCGGCCCATGACCAGTTCCTGAAGCCGAGCACGGTCCAGGGTGTGCAGCACCAGCCGCCGGGCTCGGGCCGCGGCGCCGATTATCGCCAGGTCCTGCACAATCAATGGGGCCTGTCGCTCTTCCTGGAATCGCAGCGCGCCGACGAGGCCCGCACCATCCTGCTCGACTTCGGCTACAGCCCGGATGCACTGCTGAACAATATCGGCATCCTCAAGGTCGATCCGACCAGGATCGACGCCCTGATCGTCAGTCACGGTCACCACGACCATTATGGCGGGCTGGGCGGTTTCCTCGCCAAATACCGCGACGCGCTCGCCCCGGACCTGAAGCTCTATGCTGGCGGCGAGGATAATTTCTGCCATCGCGTCAGCCCGAGCGGCGTCCAGGGCCAGTTCACCGATTTCGGCCAGCTCGACCGTCGCGAACTCACGGCGCGCAAGGTCGCGACCGTGCTCTGCGAGACGCCGACCGTCGTCGCCGGCCACGCCTTCACGACCGGGCAAATCAAGCGCCGTTCGATCGAGCGCATCCTGCCCAACACCTTCGTCGAGCGCGGCAGCAAGGACGGGCTCGGTTGCGATGCCAGCCATTACAGCCGGGCAGAGCTGCAGGGAAAGGTCATCCCGGACGAGCATGTCCATGAACACGCGACCTGCTTCAACATCCGCGGCAAGGGTCTGGTGGTGATCAGCTCCTGCGGCCATGTCGGCATCGTCAATTCGGTCCGGCAGGCGCAGGAGGTCTCGGGCGTCGAGAAGGTGCACGCCATCGTTGGCGGTTTCCACCTCGGCCCGGCGCCGAAGGATTATCTCCAGCAGGTTGTCGCGGAGGTCGGCAAGCTGAAGCCCGACGTGGTCATTCCGATGCACTGCTCCGGGCTCAACTTCGCGCTGGAGGCGCAGGCGCAGCTGCCTGAGAACGTCATCGTGCCGACGACCGGTAGCCGCCTGATCTTCTCGGCCTGAGCAATGCGCGCCCGTCAGCTGCGTATCACCAGCCTGCTTTGGCAAGCGGTGCTGGCCGCTGCGTTCACCCTGCTGTTCGTCACCATCTGGTCGGGCCTGCTGCGGGCCGAGGAGCCGCGTCGCCGCTCGGCCGCCGAGCTGATGGACATCATGATGTGGAATCGCGAGCCGGTCGGAGGCGCCTTCGCGCTGACGGACCATACCGGTCGGACCCGCCGCGACACGGATTTCCGCGGCAAGCTTCTGCTGGTCTATTTCGGCTTCAGCTACTGCCCGGATATCTGTCCGACCGATCTCCAGGAGATCACCCGCACGCTCGACCAGCTCGGCCCGGACGGCGAGGCGATCCAGCCGCTCTTCATCACGCTCGATCCCGAGCGGGACACGGCCGAGCATCTTTCGACCTATGTCTCGCTCTTCCACCCACGGCTGATCGGTCTGACCGGATCGGCCGAGGCGATCCGCCAGGCGGCCGACGCCTACAAGGTGTTCTACGACAAGGTCGAAACCGGCAAGGACGACTACACGGTCGACCATTCGGCCTATGTCTATGTGATGGATCGCGCCGGCCAGTATCTCGGCTTCTTCCCGCCGAACACGCCGGCCGAGCGCATGCTCACCATCATCCGCCCTCATCTCCAGGCGAAATGAGGGGTGTCCCCGCATGAGAGTAAAACGCCTGCCCGAGCAAATTGAAAAAGGTTGTTCTGCCAGCAAAGGGCGTAACTTTGAAAAGCCGTTTTATTGACGGCGTGGGCCGCGTGGAAGATCATTCATGACATCAGAGGCGATGCCACCGCCGATGTCGCGGGATTTGCTGGAGCAGCTTGCGCCGCGTCAACAACGCTAAAAGCACCACGATGAAATCGTGGGCTCCGAGTGCGGAGACACGTGAATGAAGTTTAGAATTACTTCGGACCCTGAGCCTCTCGCGGCTCTGTTGCGATGTTCCTGATCATTCGCCCCGCGGCCTGACCGCAGGACCCGTCGCTTTCCAGCAGTCTTCGCGTGCCGGCTTGGCCGGCAGGAGCGTCGTCGCCTGACGACGTGCGTTGCGCTGCGTCCTTTTTCAGCCGAGGCCCTCATGACCGTTGTCTCGCTCGTCAACCCCGGATCAGCAACTCCCCGCCCGCTCGGCCGATCGCCAACGGTGCAAGCCGAGGCGCCGAGCTTCCGGTCGGCGCTGCGGCATCTCGCCGGCGGTGTCAGCGTCATCACGGCCGGGCAGGGCGAGGATCGCACCGGCCTCACCGTGACCTCGCTGTCCTCGCTCTCCGCCGACCCTCCGACAGTGATGTTCGGGGTCAATCTGACGTCATCGAGCTTTCCGGTGCTCGCCCGTTATCGCAGCTTCGGCGTCAACGTCCTCAACGCCACGCAAAAGCAGATCGCCGACCGCTTCGCCGGCCGTGCCGGCGAGAAGGGCGAAGCGCGCTATGCCGGCGCGAGCTGGACGGAAGGGCTCACCGGCGCGCCACTGCTCGAAGGCGCACTGGCTGTACTCGACTGCGAGGTCGAGGAGCTGATCGAGCGGCATTCGCACGCCATCGTCATTGGCCGCGTGCGCGAGGTCAGGCTCGGCGGCGAGGACGCGGCGCTCCTCTACTGGCGCGGCGATTACGAACGTCTCGGCTGGATGGCCGAGGAAGCGCGCACCGCCCTCGGCCTGCGCAGCATCTGACTGTTCGCGAGATATCCCATGGCCTACGCCCTCAGCCTGCTCGACAAGAGCCCGATCCTCGATGGCGAGAGCGCTGTCGACGCCTTGCAGCGCACGATCGCGCTGGCACAGGCCGCCGAACGGCTCGGCTATCGCCGCTTCTGGCTTGCCGAGCATCACGGCTTTCCCGGCCTCGCCAGCTCGGCGCCCGAGGTGCTGGTCGCACATCTGATCGCCCGGACCCGGCGCATCCGCATCGGCTCCGGCGGCGTGCTGCTGCAGCACTACAGCCCCTACAAGGTCGCCGAGACCTTCAACCTGCTTTCGGCGCTGGCGCCGGGCCGCATCGATCTCGGCATCGGCAAGGCGCCGGGCGGCCTGCCGCTTTCGACTCGTGCCCTGCGGGTCCAGCACGATCCGGAGCGCGCCCGCTCCTTCGAGGCGCTGCTGGCCGAGCTCGATGGCTTCCTCGCTGGAGTGCTCGACGCGAACGATCCGCTCGCCGGCGCGCAGGCCCTGCCGAAGCCGCCCGCCCCGGCCGAGCGCTTCCTGCTTGGCGCCAGTCCGGACAGCGCGACGCTCGCGGCCGAACACGGCTGGCGCTTTGTCTTCGCCGGTCAGCTGAACGGCGATCCAAAGGCGCTGGAAGCGGCCATCGACGCCTATGCCAAGGCCGGCGCCACCGAACCGCCGCTGCTCGGGCTGGCGGCGCTCGCCGCCGCGACGGCGGAGGAGGCGCGGGCGCTGACCGAGCCTTTGCGCGTGGTCCGGCTGACGCTCGACAATGGCCAGAGCGTCAATCTCGGCAGCGAGGACCAGGCCGCCGAGTTCGCCCGCCAGGCCGGAGCGGCGTCCTACACCACCAAGATCCGTCGCCCGAGCATCCTCGCCGGCACCGCTGAGGATGTGCGGCGCGAGCTCGATGCGCTCTCGGCCCGCTTCGGCATCGCCGAATTCGTCATCGACACGCCCGCAGCCGCGACGGCGCAACGCCTCGCCTCGATCACACTGCTGGCCGGCGACGCGCCGGCCCTGGCCGCCTGAGACGACAGGAGAACCCGATGAGCAAGACCCGTCTCACCTTCGGCCTGATGCTGCAGGGCCCCGGCAGCCACATGAACGCCTGGCGCCATCCCAGCAATCCGCCCGATGCCAGCGTCAATCTCGACTTCTTCATCCGCAATGCCCGCAAGGCCGAGGAGAACGGCATCGCCTTCGCCTTCGTCGCCGACGGGCTCTACATCAACGAGAAATCGATCCCGCATTTCCTCAACCGCTTCGAGCCGCTGACCATCCTCTCGGCGTTGGCGACGACGACCTCGAAGCTCGGCCTCGTCGGCACGGTCTCGACCTCCTATAGTGATCCCTTCACCATCGCCCGGCAATTCGCCTCGCTCGACCTGATCTCGGGCGGCCGCGCGGGTTGGAATGCGGTGACTTCGCCGCTGGAAGGCTCCGGCCGCAACTACGGCCGCCCGCATCCTGAGCATTCGCTGCGTTACGAGATCGCGCACGAATATCTCGAACTCGCCAAGGGCCTCTGGGATTCCTGGGACGACGACGCCTTTGTCCGCGACCGCGAGAACGGCCGCTTCTTCGACCGCGAGAAGCTGCACACGCTCGGCCATAAGGGCCGCTTCTTCCAGGTCGAGGGCCCGCTCAACATCCAGCGCTCGCCGCAGGGCCAGCCGGTGCTGTTCCAGGCCGGCGCCTCCGATGCCGGTATCGGCCTCGCCGGTCGCCATGCCGATGCGGTCTTCGCCAACCATGTCTCGCTGGAGGAGGGCCAGGCCTTCTACCGCAGCATCAAGACCAGCGCGGTCGCGCAGGGGCGGCTGGCGGATGAGATCAAGATATTCCCGAGTGCCGGCCCGATCGTCGGCCGCACTCGCCAGGAGGCCGAGGACAAGTACCAGGCAATCCGCGCGCTCGTCTCGATCGACGACGCGCTCGCCTATCTCGGCCGCTACTTCGACCATCACGATTTCAGCGCCTATCCGCTCGATGCGCCTTTCCCGGAACTCGGCGAGATCGGCAAGAACAGCTTCCGCTCGACCACCGACCGCATCAAGCGCACCGCTGCCTTGAAGCGCCAGAGCCTGCGCGAGGCGGCGCTCGAAGCCGCGACCCCGCGCGCCGACCTGATCGGCTCGGCCGAAGAGATCGCGGATATCCTGATCGAACGCGTCGAGAAGCAGGCGGCCGACGGCTTCATCTTGGGCTTCCCGGTGATCGGGCAGGGCCTCGACGATTTCGTCGAACTCGTCATCCCGGTGCTGGAGGCGCGCGGTGTCTATGACCGCAACCTGACGGGCGCAACGCTGCGCGACCATCTCGGCCTGTCGCGCCGCGAGAGCCGCTATGCCCGTCCCGCCCCGGCATCCGTGCCGCGCAAGGTCGGCTGAGCCGATCGCATGACCGTCCACGCTCCCATTGCCAGCACTGGCATCGATCCCGGCATCGCGGCCTCGGTTGAGGAGTTCATCGCGCTGCGGCGTGATCTGCACCGGCATCCCGAACTCGCTTTCCGAGAGACGCGCACCAGCGCGATCGTCGCCAAGCGACTGGAAAGCTATGGCTATGAGGTCACGACGGGGCTCGCCGGCACCGGTGTCATCGGGCAATTGCGCAAGGGCGACGGCTCGCGCCGCCTCGGCCTGCGTGCCGACATGGACGCGCTGCCGATCGCCGAGCAGACCAATCTCCCTTACGCCAGCGAAACCGCCGGTGTCATGCATGCCTGCGGCCATGACGGCCACACAACGATCCTGCTGGCGGCGGCCAAGCGCCTGGCCGAGCGCGATTTCTACGGCACGCTCACTTTGATCTTCCAGCCGGCCGAGGAGATCGGCGCCGGTGCCCGCAGGCTTCTCTCGGAAGGTTTGTTCGAGCGCTTCCCCTGCGACGCCATCTTCGGCTTGCACAACTGGCCGGGTGTACCGTCCGGCCAGTTCGGCTTCGTCGAAGGGCCGGCAATGGCGGCGGTCGACCAGGCCCTGATCCGCATTGTTGGCAAGGGCGGGCACGGCGCCTCGCCGCATGAGACGGTCGATCCCGTCATCGCCGCGTCCAGCCTCGTGCTGGCGCTGCAGAGCATCGTCTCGCGCAATGTCGACCCGCGGCAAGCGGCCGTCGTCACCGTCGGCTCGATCCATGGCGGCGAAGCCTCGAACGTCATCCCCGATGCGGTCGAGCTGAAGCTGACTATCCGCAGCTTCGATCCGGTCGTGCGCGCGCAGCTGGAAGAGCGCATCCTGGCGTTGGCGCGGGCTCAGGCCGGGAGCTTCGGTGCGAAAGCCGAGATCACCTATCGCCGCGGCTTCCCGCCGCTGACCAACCATGTCGTGGAAACACAGCTCGCCCGCGAGGTCGCACTCGCCGCCTTCGGCGCGGGGAAAGTCGAGCAGGATTTCAAGCCGCGCATGGCGAGCGAGGATTTCGCCTTCCTGCTCGAAGCCTGTCCCGGCAGCTATTTCTTCGTCGGCAATGGCGACAGCGCCCCGCTGCACAGCCCCGCCTACGACTTCGACGACGCCATCATCGCCCCGGCGGCGAGCTTCTGGGTTCGCCTCGCCCGCACCTTCCTCGTCTAGATCCTGCAACGGAGAGGCCCAGCCGCCATGTCCGACCAGTTCCTCTACACCACCCCGCTCGATCCGCTCGCAGAACCCCTGGTCGAGCAGCTAACCTGGGAATACGCCACGCGCTACGGCACTTATTTCGGCGAGGCGCCGGGCGCCGAGATGAGCCGCTACCCGGCCTCGCTGTTCGCGCCGCCCGAGGGCAACTTCGTGCTGCTGCTGCGCGACGGGCGCGCCATCGCCGGCGGCGCCTTCAAGCGCTATGACGCGCAGACCGCCGAGCTGAAGCGGATGTGGACCGATACTGCCTTCCGCCGCCAGGGATTGGCCCGCCGCGTCGTCGAGGAACTCGAGGCACAGGCCGCGCGCCAAGGCTACGGCAAGATATTCCTGACCACCGGCTTTCGCCAGCCGGAGGCGAGGGAGCTCTACCTCAACACCGGCTACACGCCGCTCTTCGACCCCGCGGTCGATCCCGAAATCTACAAGAAGCTCGCCTTCGAGAAAGACCTGGCCGTTGCGGCCCATCTGCCGCGCCAACCGGATTTGGCCACCCTGCTCAGCAGCGCCTGACCGCGCCGCTCGCCCCAGCAAACAGAAAACGAGTTCCAGCCATGACCCTCGCCAGCGATTTCGCGGGCCTGCCGACGCACGCCGCCAGCACCCTGCCGGCCCGCGATTTCAGCCGCTACCGGATCGTGCCGGCGCGCTATCCGGCGCGCACGATCGGTACGGTTTTCGCGGTCGTCGTCATCGTCGCAGTCGCGAACTCGGTGCTCTCCAACCCGCGCTGGGGCTGGGACGTCTTCGCCGAGTGGTTCTTCGCCGAGCCGGTGCTGGCGGGCTTGGCGCGAACGCTGCTGCTGACCTTGCTCGGTAGCGTTCTCGGCTTCCTGCTCGGCACTGGTCTGGCGCTGGCGCGGGTCTCCGGTTCGCCGCTGCTGGCCTCCTTGTCCTGGGCCTATGTCTGGTTGTTCCGCTCGATTCCGCTGATCGTGCTGCTGCTGGTCCTCAACAATCTCGGCTACCTCTACTCCACGGTCTGGCTTGGCGTTCCTTTCACCGACATCACCTTCGCCTCCTGGTCGACGACGCAGCTGATCACGCCGTTCTTCGCCGCGGTGCTCGGGCTGACGCTGAATGCCGGCGCCTTCTCCTCCGAGATCGTGCGCGGCGGCATCCTCTCGGTCGATCAGGGACAGCATGAGGCGGCGGCCGCGCTCGGCCTGCCGCGGCACCGACAATTCTCGCGGATCGTGCTGCCGCAGGCGATGCGCACCATCCTGCCGAACGGCTTCAACGAGATCATCTTGCTGGCGAAGGGCACCAGCCAAGTCTACATCCTGGCGCTGCCCGAGCTGTTCTACACCATCCAGATCATCTATCGGCGCAATCTCGAGGTGATCCCGCTGCTGATGGTGGCGACGGTCTGGTACCTCGTCATCCTGAGCGTGCTGTCCTTCGTCCAGCACCATATCGAGCGCTATTATTCGCGCGGCGCGCTGCGCAATCCGCCGCCCTCGCTGATCGGTCTGGCGCTGGCACGCTTCGGCCGTTCGCGTGACGCCGCAGCGACGCGGCGTGCCGATGTCGCGCTGGCCCAGGCCAGTTCATCAGCCGCAGTGGTTCCTTCGTTGGCGAGCTTGCGGCGCAGCGGCGGCGAGATCCGCATCAGCAATGTCTCGAAGAGCTTCGGCCCGCTCAAGGTGCTCGATGATGTCAGCCTGGCGCTGCGGCCGGGCAGCGTCACCGCGATCATCGGCCAGTCCGGCTCCGGCAAGTCGACGCTGCTGCGCTCGATCAACCATCTCGAGCGCGTCGACGCTGGCTTCATCGCCATCGATGGCGAGCTCATCGGCTATCGCCAGGATGGCGACACGCTCTACGAACTCAAGGAACGCGAGATCCTGAAGCGCCGTGTCGATGTCGGCATGGTCTTCCAGAGCTTCAATCTGTTCCCGCATCTCACTGCGATCGAGAACGTTATCGAGGCGCCGCTTGCGGTACGTGGCGTCAGCCGTGAGCAGGCGCTGGCCGAGGCGCGCGAACTGCTCGCCCGCGTCGGTCTCGCCGACAAGGTCGACGCCTATCCGCGCCAGCTCTCCGGCGGCCAGCAGCAGCGCGTCGCCATCGCCCGGGCGCTCGCCCTGAAGCCCAAGGTCCTGCTCTTCGATGAGCCGACCTCGGCGCTCGACCCCGAACTCGTCAACGAGGTGCTCGACGTCATCAAGGAGCTCGCCCGCTCCGGCACGACGCTGGTCATCGTCACCCACGAGATCGGCTTTGCCCGCGAAGTCGCCGACGAGGTCGTCTTCATGGAAGCCGGCCGCATCCTCGAAGTCGGCCCGCCGGCCCGCGTCCTCGGCGAGCCCGATCATCCCCGCACCCGCGAATTCCTTGCCAAGGTTCTCTGACAGTCATTTCCAAGGAGCAAACCATGATCACCAGACGCAACACACTCGCTCTGCTCGGCGCCGCCTCGGCCGGGGCTCTGCTTCCTTCGCTCGGCCTCGCGCAGCAGCCGATCGACCTCTCGCCCGAGCAGGCCGGCCGGCCGCGCGCCGGGCGCGACGAGGCGGCGATCAAGCTGATCGGCAAGGATGCCAAGTTCGTGAAGGAGGGCGTCTTCACCGTCGCCAACGCCACCGGTCGCCTGCCCTTTGCCGGCTATATCGCCGATGCCAAGACCATCGTCGGCTCCGAGCCCGACATCGCCTACCTCGTCGCCGATGCGCTCGGCCGCAAGCTCGAGATCGTTCCGGTCTCCTGGGCCGACTGGCCGCTCGGCGTCGTCTCCGGCAAATACGATGCGGCGATCTCGAACATCACCGTCACCGAGCAGCGCAAGGAGAAGTTCGACTTCTCGACCTATCGCAAGGACCTGCTCGGCTTCTATGTGAAGAAGGACAACGAGATCCAGATCCGCGAGCCGCGCGACGTTGCCGGCCTCAAGATCATCGTCGGCTCCGGCACCAATCAGGAGCAGATCCTGCTGCGCTGGAACGAGCAGAACGTGAAGGACGGGCTGAAGCCGGCTGAGGTCCAGTACTATGACGACGATGTCGTGCTCTATCTTGCGCTCGAGACCGGCCGCGCCGACGCCTATCTCGGCCCGAACGCCCTTTTGAGCTTCAAGGCGGCGCAGGAAAGCAAGACCCGCCTCGCCGGTAATTTCAGCGGCGGCTGGCCCCTGCTGGCCGAGATCGCGGTGACGACCCGCAAGGGCGCCGGCCTCGCCGAGGCGATCACCCACGCGGTCAATACCCAGATCGGCAATGGCAACTACGCCAAGGCGCTGGGACGCTGGAACCTCGCGGCCGAGGCGATCGAGCAGTCGCGCACCAACCCGCCCGGCCTGCCGGCCAAGTGAACGCAGCGGGCGCCGCCGCGACCGGCCGCGGCGCTCACCTCATCGAGAAAGACGAAAAGACAATGATGTTGCGAGCGCGCGCCATGCTGGCCCTTCTCCTCGGTGGCCTGGCCATCTTCGGCCTGGCGCAGGGCCCGGCCGCGGCTCAGGCACTCTTCGACCTCGGGCCGGAGCAGCTGGGCCGGATCAGGGCCGAGCAGCAGCCAGCGGCGATCGCCGCTATTCCGAAAAGCTTCAAACTCGCCGCGCCCGGCGTGCTCACCGTGGCGGTGAGCCCCGGCGGGCCGCCGCTCGCGACTTATGCGACGGACGCCAAGACCGTGGTCGGCGCCGATGCCGATTTCGCCCAGCTGATCGCCGACAGCCTCGGGCTCAGGCTCGACCTGCAGCCGATCGCCTGGGCCGACTGGCCGCTTGGCCTTGCCTCCGGGAAATACGACGCGGTCATCTCCAATGTCGGTGTCACCGAGCAGCGCAAGGAGAAGTTCGATTTCTCGACCTATCGCAAGGGCCTGCACGGCTTCTTCGTCAGGGCCGACAGCCCCGTTACCGAGATCAAGGAGCCGAAGGATGCGGCCGGGCTCAAGGTCAGCGTCGGCGGCGGTACCAACCAGGAGCGCATCCTGGTCGAATGGAGCAAGCAGAACGTCGCCGCGGGCCTGAAGCCGATCGATCTTCTGCTTTTCGACGACGAGGCCGGGCGGCTGGTGGCGCTGCGCTCGGGCCGGGTCGACGTCATCGTCCAGCCGCATGCGCAGCTCGTCTTCATCGCGGCGCGCGACAGGGACATCAAGCGCGTCGGTACGCTCAGCGCCGGCTGGCCCCTGAAGTCGGATGTCGCGATCACCACGCGCAAGGGCAGCGGCCTGGTCGATGCGCTTACCGTCGCGACCAACGGGCTGATCGCCAACGGCAAGTTCCGGGAATCGCTGGCGCGCTGGAGCCTGGAGGAGGAGGCGCTCGACCGCTCCGAGACCAATCCGCCCGGCCTGCCGAAATACTGAAAGCTGCCATGTCTTCGCTCGCCATCCGGCATCTCGCCTTTCTGACACCCGGCAACTACGACGACGCCGATCCGCGCGCCGGGCTCGAGGAGACGCTTTCGCTCTTCGAATATGGCGAGGCGCTCGGCTTCGACAGCGCCTGGGTGCGTCAGCGTCATCTCGAGCCCGGCGTATCCTCCGCCGCGACCTTCCTCGCCGCAGCATCCCAGCGCACCAGCCGGATCGGGCTCGGCACCGCCGTCATCCAGATCGGCTACGAGAACCCGTTCCGACTGGCGGAGGACCTTTCGCTGGTCGACGTCCTCTCCGGCGGACGGCTCAATGTCGGCCTGAGCGCCGGCCCACCGCCGTTCGGCAAGCTCCTGGGCGAGCGCTTCTTCGACGCGGACCCGGCCGCTTACGATTTCTCGCATGCGCGCGTCGCCCGGCTCGCCGCCAATCTCGACGGCGAATGGCTCGGTGACGCCGACAGCCGTATCACCTCCGCCGCCGGCGAGCATCGCCCGCGCCTGCGCCCGCATGCACCGGGCTTGCGCCAGCGGCTCTGGTATGGCGGCGGCTCGCTGCGCTCGGCCCGCTGGGCGGCGGAGAACGGCTTCCATCTGCTCGTCGGCAATATCAACACCGGCGAGGAGACCGACGAGTTCTTCGTGGCGCAGCGCCGCCATATCGAGAGCTTCCGCAGCCATTGGCGCGGCGAGGGCGAGCCCAGGGTCGCGGTCGGCCGGGTGCTCGTGCCGCTCGACAGTGCCGATGGCGCCACGCGCCGGCGCTATCGCGACTACGCCGCCAGTCGTCATGCGCGCACCCTGCAGCCACAGGGCGAGCGCCGCACATTATTCGCCCCCGACCTCGTTGGCACGGCAGCCGAGATCGCCGAGCGCCTCGCAGGCGATCCTGTCCTGCCGCTGGTCGACACCTTGCGGCTGGAACTGCCCTACAATTTCTCCGGCGAGGACTACCGCCAGATCCTGTCGGACACCATCCAGCTCGTTGCACCCTTGCTCGGCCAGGCGATCGAGCCATCAGCGGCTTTCCGGGTAGCCGCCACGGTTGCCGGCTAAATATGCGCCGAGGCGCACGGAGCTGAGCCGGCGTCAGATGTCGAAGAACACCGTCTCGTCGTCCCCCTGGAGCTGGATATCGAAGACATAGGTGTCGCCACTGCGCGGCGCGATCAGCGTCGGCAGGCGGACCTTGTGCTCGATGCGGGCCAGCACCGGATCTTCGGCGTTGGCCACGTCCTCGTCGCCGAAATACATGCGCGTGTGCAGGCCGATATTGATGCCGCGCGCGACGATCCAGACGGTGAGATGCGGCGCCATCGGCCGCCCGTCGTTGAAGGGCACGCGGCCGGGCTTGATCGTCTCGAAGACGCATTCGCCGCTGACCATGTCGGTCGCGCGCCGGCCCCAGCCGGTGAAATGCGGATCGGCGGCGCCGCGCCGCTCGGTCGGCGAATTGTAGAGGCCGGCCGCATCGGCCTGCCAGATTTCGATCAGTGCGTCCTTGAGCGGCGTGCCGGCGCCGTCGATGACGCGCATCGTCACCGTGATCCGCTCGCCCTTGGTCTTGTCGCTGACCATGGCGGCGCCGAGATCATCAGGATAGACCCCGCCGATCTCGGCGAAGTTCGGGGTGAGGCCGATATGGACGTAAGGGCCCGCGGTCTGCGATGGGCTTTCCTTCAGGCGGTCGAGCTTCTGGGCCATCAATTGCCCTCCCGCCGGTTCTCGAACATCGTCGAGCGGCGCCCGCGCAGTACGATGTCGAACTTGTAGGCGCGCATGTCCATCGGCAGCGTCGCCTGCATGTCGAGCGCGGCGGTGAGCTGCTCGATCGCCTGCGGATCGTTGATCGTCTTCACGATCGGACATTTCCAGATCATCGGATCGCCCTCGAAATACATCTGCGTGATCAGCCGCTGGCCGAAGCCGTGGCCGAAGACCGAGAAATGGATATGGGCCGGCCGCCAGTCGTTTGGCCCGTTCGGCCAGGGATAGGGGCCGGGCTGGATCGTCCGGAAGCAATAGGAGCCGTCATCGCCGCTGATGGTACGGCCGCAGCCGCCGAAATTGGGATCGAGCGGCGCGAGATAGCTCTCCTTCTTGTGCCGGTAGCGCCCGCCGGCATTGGCCTGCCAGACCTCGACCAGCACGCCGGGGACGCCGACGCCGCGCTCGTCGAGCACCCTTCCATAGACCATGATGCGCGGACCGATGGCGCTCTCGCCGGGCTTGGCGAAGTTGACGATCATATCGTCGTCGAGCTCGCCCAGCATGTCATGGCCGAAGACCGGACCGGTGATCTCCGAGATCGTGCTGTTGAGCGAGAGCAGCGCCCGGCGCGGCGAGCGCAGCACCGAGGTCTTGTAGCCCGGCGTGAAGGCCGGCGGATGCCAGTCGCGGTCGCGCTGGAAGAAGGCGCCCGCCTCGGGCGGCCGGTTGGGAGCGACGATGTTGCTCATGACTTGGCTGCATCCATCTCGTCGAAGGTCTTCTTGGCGATCTTGATCGCATGGTTGGCCGCCGGCACGCCGGCATAGATCGCGACATGCAGCAGCGCCTCGCGGATATCCTCGCGCGTCGCCCCGGTATTGGTGGTGGCGCGTACATGCATCGCGACCTCGTCGTCCTGCCCGAGCGCTGCCAGGAGCGCGATGGTGATCAGCGAGCGCTCGCGCTTCGTGAGCTCGGGCCGCGACCAGACATGACCCCAGGCGGCCTCGGTGATCAGCTCCTGGAAGGGCAGGTCGAACTCGGTCTTGTTCGCTTCGGCACGGTCGACATGGGCATCGCCCAGCACCGCACGCCGCGTCGCCATGCCTTGCCGATAGCGGGGTGACTCCGGTTGCGTCATGTCCGCCCTCCGCTGTGGCCCATCATGAAATCGGCGATCAGTGCCGACAGCGCTTCCGGCTGTTCGACGCAAGGGATATGGCCGGCGCTGGCAATGATCTCGAAACGCGCGCCCGGAATGGCCACCGCGAGGCCCCGGACGAGCTCGGGCGGCGTCGAGCCGTCCTGATCGCCGACGACCACCAGGGTCGGCACGGCGATCGCCGGCGTTGCAGCCGAATAGTCGGCTTCGCGCAGAGCCGTGCAGGCCGCCGCATAACCCGCGGGCAATTGTCGGGAGAGCATCGCCGTGTAGCCAGTGAGCTCAGCGCTGCGGCGCTGGTGGAAGTCCGGCGTGAACCACTTCTCCATCACGCCGTCAGCGAAGCTGGCGATCCCGGTCGACAGTGTCGCCGCGATACGATCGTTCCACGACTGCGCCGTGCCGATTTTCGCCGCCGTATCACAGAAGATCAGCCTGTCGACGAGGTCGGGCCGCGTCTTATAGAGGCTTTGCGCGATCAGCCCGCCGATCGAGAGCCCGCACAGCGTCACCTGCGCGATGCCGAGATGGTCCAGTAGAGTTGCCAGGTCGGCTGCATAGGTTTCGATGCTGGCTGGCGCATCGCCGAGTTCGCTCAGGCCATGGCCGCGCTTGTCGTAGAACAGGAAACCGAACTCGCCGGCCAGCCTGTCAGCGACGTCCTGCCAGATGCGGAAATCCGTCCCGAGCGAGTTGATGAAGACCAGCACCGGCCGACCGGGCGCAGGCTCGTGGCGATAATGCAGGGAAACGCCGTTGATGCGTGCGAACACGATGCTGCCATCCTCCCGTTTTGCGAAAAATGACGCTTCAATTTGGTTATGTAAAATGATATTTATGGAGTTCGAAATAACCAATAGGTTATGGTTTGAGCCTGCCAATCAAGCTCCGCCATCTCGAAGCCTTTGTCGAGGTCGCGCGGCAGAGGAGCGTCCAGAAGGCGGCCGACGCGCTCCATGTCAGCCAGCCGGCGGTTACCAAGACGATGCGCGAGCTCGAGGAGAGCCTCGGCGTCGCCGTCTATGAGCGCGACGGGCGCGGTATCAGGCTGACCAATCACGGCGAGGTCTTCCTGCGCCATGCCGGGGCGGCGCTCGTCTCGGTCAGGCAGGGTCTGGACTCCGTCTCGGACGGGCGCGCCGGCGAGCACCAACCGATCCGCGTGGGCGCCTTGCCGACAGTGTCGTCGCTGATCATGCCGCGCGCCATCGAGCTCTTCCTGCAGGAGCAGCCGGAGCGGCGGGTCCGGATCGTCACCGGCGAGAACGCTGCGATCCTCGAACAGTTGCGCCAGGGCGAGCTCGATCTCGTGGTCGGGCGGCTGTCGGGGGCCGATTTGATGGTCGGCCTGTCCTTCGAGCATCTCTATTCCGAGGCCGTCCGTCTCGTCGTGCGCCCCGGACATCCTCTGTCGCGGATGTCAGGCTCTGTCCTGGAGCGGATCGCCGACTATCTCGTGCTGATGCCGCCGCCAGCCTCGATCATCCGGCCCTATGTCGACCGGCTGTTGCTCGCCAATGGCGTGCATGCCTTTCCCCGGCAGATCGAAACCGTGTCGGATGCGTTCGCGCGCGCCTTCCTGCGGACGAACGACGCGGTCTGGATCATCTCGGCCGGCGTCGTGGCCAACGACCTCGCCGATGGCACGCTTGTCTCACTGCCGGTCGATACGGCGCAGACGCTGGGGCCGGTTGGCCTGACGATGCGGGCCGATGGTCCCTTGCGCCCCGGGACCGAGCTTTTGGCGCGCGCGATCCGGGCGGCCTCGCGTCAGGGCGTGTGAAGCTTCGGAGCTGCGCGCTCGGGATCAGCGCAGCCGCTTCACCTCATCCGCGGTGACGCTCGGTTGCTGGCCACCCCAGCTCGCCCGCAGCCAGTTGGAGAGGTCGGCGACCTGCTGGTCGGAGAGGTGCGCGGAGAAGCCCGGCATCGGCTGCATGCGCTCCAGCCCCGGGAAGCGTTGCGCTGGGATGCCAGCGAGGATGACCCGGTTCAGGTTGCGCGCATCGGCGAGCCGCAGCGAGGCATTGGTCGCCAGCGGCACCACGACATGCGGGATGCCCTGCCCCTCGATGCCGTGGCAGCTGGCGCAGACGGCGAGATAGCTGGCGCGGGCCGAGGTCGCGACATCAGCGGAAACCGCGACCGGCTGCGGCGGCGCCGGCGGGGTCACGCGCTCCGGCAGCGTGTCGAGGTCGAAGAGATAGGCCGACATCGCGGCGAGGTCGTCGGCCGTGAAGTACTGGGTCGAGAAGTGGACGACCTCGAACATCTGGTTGGTCATCGCGCCTTGCGCCGAGATGCCAGACTTCATGAAGCTCGCGAACACCAGCGGGTCGAAGCCCATCCGCGTCAGCCCGGCCTTTGTGATGTCGGGGGCCACCACGCCTTCGAGCTCCGAGCCCTGGAGATAGCCGCTCTCCTTCATCCCCATCGCAAGGTTGCGCGGCGTATGGCATTCGCCGCAATGGGCGAGCGCATCGGTCAGGTAGAGGCCGCGGTTCCACATCGCCGAGCGCCCGGCGACCTCGGTCTTCGTGTTGGAGGAGAGGTTGACCAGGTTCCAGAAGGTCAGCCCCTGCCGGATGTTGAGCGGAAACGGCAGGTGGTTGGCCTTGTTCGCCACCTTCATCGGCTCGCGGCTCATCAGGAAAGCGTAGACCGCGTCGACATCGTCAGCCGTCAGCTTGCGATAGGAGGCGTAGGGCATGGCCGGGTAGAGATGGCCATGCTTGCCGACGCCGTCGCGCACGGCGCGATGGAACTCGGCGCGCGTCCAGCTGCCGATGCCATGATCCTTGTCGGGCGAGATATTGGTCGAGAAGATCGTCCCGAACGGCGTCTCGAACGGCAGGCCACCGGCCCAGGGCGCGCCGCCCTTGACGACATGGCAGGCATAGCAGTCGGCGGCGACGGCGACATAGGCGCCGCGCTTGGCGAGCCCCTTCATCTGCTCGGCCGTCAAGGGCTGCTCGATCTCCCTGGCGACGACGCTGCGCTCGAACAGGCCGAGGAAGACGGCTCCCGCCGCGAGCGCACCGACGACAGCGACCGCCAGAGCGGCCAGAAGCAGCTTCCTCGCCATCAGCCTTACGCCTTCACCAAGCCGGGAGTCCTGAGGACGAGATCGCGCACCGCCTCGAAATAGCGGACATAGCCGGTGCAGCGGCAGATATGGCGGTCCAGCGCCTCGCTGATCACCTGCTCCAGCGCCTCGCGCTTGACCGGGTTGCGCCTGAGCTGGTCGAGCAGCACCGTCGCGCCGGTGACGAAGCCGGGGGTGCAATAGCCGCACTGGAAGGAGAAATGCTCGATGAAGGCCTGCTGGACCGGCGAGAGCTGCGTGATCGCGCCATTGGCGTCGCGCTTGGCATGCCCCTCGACGGTCCTGATCTTGCGGCCGGCGAAAAAGTGCGCGCCGGTGATGCAGGTCCGCATCTCCTCGAGTGAGCCATCCGCCTTCTCCAGCACCACGGTGCAGGCATGGCAGATGCCCTGGCCGCAGCCCATGCGCGAGCCGGTCAGGTTGAGGTACTCGTAGAGGAAGTCCTGCATCATCATCGTCTCGGGCACATCGATCGGTCCGACGGCCTTGTCGTTGATGGTCAGGGAGAGCTTCTGGGTCGGAATCGTCATGCCAGCGCCTCTCGGATCTTCTCGGGCGTGAGCGGCAGTGTGTAGAAGCGCTTGCCGATGGCGTGGGCGACGGCGTTCACGATCGCCGGCACCACGGCGATCATCACCACCTCGGCCATGCCCTTGGGCGGGTCGGTGTCCGAGAGCGGCGGCAGGACCTCGGCCGTCTGCGACCAGACCGCGACGTCCTTTCCGGTCGGCAATTCGTAGCGATTCCAGTTCCAGGTGCCGTCGCCCGGCCCGTCCTCATAGAGCGGCAGGTACTCCTTCAGGGCGTGGCCGATGCCCATGGCGAGCCCGCCCTGGATCTGGCCGGAGACCAACTCCGGCACGATCTGGTTGCCGCATTCGAGGATAGAGTGATGCGACAGCAGGCTGACCTCGCCGCTGCCGGTATCGACGACGATCTCGGCAAGCGTCGCCATCGGCGCGTAATAGGTGACGCCGGCATTGTTGCGCTGCGCCGGCGGGTAGGAGACCGAAGCCCGCTCGACGAAATGCCAGCCGCCCTGCGTCATCAGAGCCTTGCGTTCGGCCGGTGCACCGTCGCCGTATTTCACCGCGAGCGCGTCGATGGCGAAGCGCCGCCGCCCGGTACCCGGCAGCTCGAACTCGGCCTGCGCCCACTGCCAGCGATTGAAGCTGTGCACGGTGATGCCGGTGACGAGACCGAGCCGGTGCGCCTCGGCCGCGATCTCGGCGAAGGCGAGCGGCTGCATCGCGGCGGCCGTGATCTTGCCGTCGACGACACGCAGGTCTTCGCGCCGCACCGCCTCCGGCGCCATCTGGCCGCCGCCGATACCACGCGACCAGAGCGAGCGCGCCGCCGGCCAGATCGTCAGATCGACCAGTATACGGGCGGCCTCGCGCGTCGCATGGCCGAGATAATAGACGCTGTTGGAGGCGCTCATCGGCGAGGTGAAGCTGGGCGTCCAGCGCGGATTGGCCATCCGCTTGTCTTCTTCCTCCTGCGACAGCGTATAGGGCTCGTCGCTGGTCTCCAGCGGCATCTGCGGCCAACGCACCTTGCCGAACACGGTCTCGTCCGGCTGTCGCCCGAGGATGGCGGCGGCCATCACCGCCTGCGAGGTCGTCGCGCCTGTGCCGATCTCATGCGCGACATGCGACAGCTTCAGCCGCCCGCTCGCATCGAATTCGAGCGCGCAGAGCGCGGCTTCCGCGCCGGTGCCGTAGTCCTTGTGCACATGGCCGTAGCCGACGCCGTATTTCTTGCCGGGATTGTTGGCCTCGAACTCGGCTTTCCGCTTCTGTCGGTTCGTCCAGAGGGGATGCTTTTCCGCCCGCGCCAGGATTTCGTCATGGCGCAGTGCTCCCGAGGGGATCGCGCCCTGCGAGTTCTTCATGCCCGACTTCAACGCATTGCGCCGCCGGAACTCCATCGGATCGAGGCCAACAGCCTCGGCGGCCTCGTCGACCATCATCTCGGTCGCCGCCATGGTCTGCAGCGTGCCGTAGCCGCGCATCGAGCCGCAATCGACCGCGCGCGAGGACATGATCGCCGCCGAGAAGTCGCTCTTCGGCAGGTAGTAGATCGACTGCGCCGCCGTCGCGCCGACCGTCCCCACCGAGACCGAGAAGTTCTCGCGCCCGCCGCCATCATTGCGGTAGCGCCCGGTCATCGCCCGGAACTTGCCGGTCTTGCGATCGATCACCATGACCTTGTCCATCTGGAAGGCATGGCGCTTCAGGGCGGTCTGGAATTGCTCGTAGCGATCATTGGCGAGCCGGACGGGTCGGCCCTCGCCATAAAGGCCGGCGAGCACGCAGAAGAACGGGAAGATCGCGTGGTCCTTGGTGCCGTAGCCGACCGTGTAGCCGATCTTGAGGTCGATACTCCCAAGCGGGAATTTCGACTTCGACAGCATATGGGCCGCCATCTCGGCGACCTCATGCGGCGACTGCGTCGCGATCAGCGCGTGCAGGATGCCTGTCGAACGCTCGTACCAGACATTGCCGTTATCGGCCTCCATCGCCGAGGCATCGACCGACTGGGTCGAATAGGAGCGCCGCAGCACCAGCACATCGTCGCCGGCATTGGCGATCTCGCGCTCGATCTCGGCCGCCGCCGCCATGCCGCGCGCCATCGCGTCGCCGTCGCCGGGCGCGGGCCATTGCGGCTCGTTGCCCTTGAAGCCGGTGCGGATCGTCGTGTCCTTGAGCGCGGAATAACGGTCCTCGGCGTCGGGGTTGCCGCCATCGATCCGGACATAGCGCGCCGCGCCATAGGGACCGGGTGTGGTCGACGGGCCTTCGGCGCCATAGCGCACGACCTTGTCGTTGAAGCGCAGCTTGCGCTTGGCGGCGTCATAGCGGGCGAAGTCGTGATAGATCAGCATGGCGACGGGCTGGCCGAGCAGCCGGGCCGTCTGGCCCTTCGGAACGAAGAAGACGTCGCCATAGAAACCCGGCCATGGTGCCGGCAGCACGACGCCGTCGGCGACGAGATCCTCGTGCAGCACCAGCCGATCCGGCTTGAGATCCTCGCCGAGCAGGCCGAGGTCGACGCCGTCGAAGACGCGATCGACCCGCGTCGCATTGAGCATGAAGGCGTGCGCCTGCTCCTTCGGCCAGCCGTCGAGGTCGCGGGCGCGATAGTCGCGCGTGAAGGTCTTGCCGCCGGTGACCTTGGCGATGGCGTCGAGGCGGTATTTCGGCTTGCCGCCGGCCGCCAGCCAATCGGCACCGGGACGCGGCGGCGTCTCGATCAGCTCTGCCTGGGTGGTCGAGGGCAGCAGCGAAATCTTGATGGCGACGCCGGCGGCGCCGGCCTTGAGAAAGCTTCTGCGGGACAGACCTGTCTTCACGCTGACACCCCGCTCGCTGACGAGCCGACTCTGCTCTCGTGCCGATATTATGAGCACACGTCAGGCGCGTATACGGGATATTCGAACTGGTCTGGTTTCAAGGATCGGAAGGCTGCGTGCTACGGGCCGCAATCTCGCGCGCGAGGTTGGCGAGATAGCCACATTCGTCGGCGGATTCGTTGTTCCACCACATCGCGCAGAGATTATGCGCCGGTATCGGCGGGTCGGCCTCCAGCACCCGCAACGCCAGCTTCTCGCCGGAGAGGTGGATCATCTCGCGCGGGATCATCGCGGCGCCGGTGCCGGCGCTGGCGAGACGGGCGATCACGGTCAGCGGATTGCAGGTATTGAGCCGGCGCGGTCTCAGCCCGCGCGCCCCGAACCACATCTGGATGGTGGTGAACAGGCCCGATGGCGAGCCATTGGTGAAGATCGGCAGATCGACGAGGTTCTCCGGCGTCGCCACCTTCCCCGGAAAGGGCAGCCCCTCACCGATCACCCAGACGAGATCGATCAGCCAGAGCGGGACGATCGTGATCCCTTCATGGGCGCGCGGCTGCGACAGGAAGGCGATGTCGATCGAGCGGTCGAGCAGGAGTTGTTCGAGCTTCGTGCTGAAATCGACGGTCACATCGACCTGCAGCTCGGCATGGCGCTGCGCCAACGCCGCCAGCAAAGGCGGCAGGATGGCGGCGGCGAAGGAATCAGCCGCGCCGATGCGCAGCAGGGCGCGCCCGCGTAGCCCGTCCTTGCTGTGGCGTTGCACCTGCTCGGCATGGGCCAGCATGCGCTCGATATCGGCATAGATCGTATTGCCCAGCGTCGTCGGCACCGGTCGATAATGCGAGCGGTCGAACAATTCACCGCCGAGGATGCGTTCGAGCTCCTTGATGCGCAGGCTGACCGTCGGTTGCGACAGGTTGAGATGCTGGGCGGCGGCACGGAAGCCGCCCAATCGGGCCACCCAGTAGAACGCCTCGGCCTGACCAAAGGTGTAGCGCATCGCCAAGACGATAGCCGCAGACAATCAAGCGGCAAGCACTTCTTATTTTTATTCGCCGCCTCAGCGATCTAGCTTTCCTTCGTTCGGCGCGGCGCCGGCCTCCGGCGCCGCCAAGGCATTGCCATAAAACAGGGGGACTCCGATGCTGACCGTGCCGACAAATCGCCGTGCATTTCTTGCAGCCGCAGCAGGCAGCGCTCTTGGCGGCCTCTTGCCCGCGAGCCTGCTCCACGCCCAGCCGACCAGTGGCAAGACCCTGACCATCGTCCTGCCGAGCAATCCGATCACCATCGATCCGATAAACCAACTCAATCACGATGCCATGGTGCTTGGCCAGGCCGTGTTCGAGAACCTGGTCGAATACGATGTCGACGGCGTGTTGAAGCCGCAGCTCGCCAAGGCCTTGCCGACGATTTCGGCCGACAAGAAGACCTACACCTTCGAATTGCGCGACGACGTCACCTTCCACAACGGCAAGAAGATGACGGCCGAGGACGTGAAATACTCTTTCGACTACCTGCTCGACCCCGCCAACAAGGCGGCGCGTCGCTCGCTCTTCACCCGCATCACCAGGGTCACGGTGCTGGATCCGCTCAAGGTCCAATTCGAGCTGTCGGAACCCTACGGCCCCTGGCTCTATTTCCTGACCAAATACATGGGCATCTACCCGGTCGGCTCGCGCAAAGAGCATGGCGACGACTATTTCAAGTCGAAGCCTGCCGGCGTCGGCACCGGCTTCGGCGTCTTCGAGGAGTGGAAGCCGAACGACTATATCAGCTTCAAGAAGAACCCGAATTACTGGCGCAAGGGCCTGCCGCATTGGGACCGGCTCGTCGTCAAGATGATCCCGGAGGACGCGACCCGCGTCGCCTATCTGCTGACCGGCCAGGTCGATCTGATCAGCGCCCCGCCGCCGCGCGAGTTCAACCGGCTGAAGACCATGCCGGGCATCACCGGCGCCTCGCGCCCGACGCTGGGCGGCGCGCTGCTGATGTACACCAACAACCTGAAGGCCCCCTTCGACGACGTGAGCTTCCGCAAGGCGGTTTCCTGCGCGATCGACCGCAAGACCATCGGCGAGAAGGTCTATTACGGCCTTCTCGAGCCTTCGGCGGTGCCGGCGCCTTCGCGCGGCTGGTGGTTCAACGCCGAGGCCGACAAGGAGCTCGGCTTCGACCTCGACAAGGCCAAGGCCCTGCTCGCCAAATCGAAATACGCTGCTGGCGCCGAGTTCGACCTCAGCATCCAGGCCGAGCCCTATCTGCTCGACACCAAGGATGCGGCGATCTTCGTGCAGGCGCAGCTCGCCAAGATCGGCATCAAGGTCAACCTCAAGGTCTACGAATTCTCGGTGCTGATCCAGCAGGCGATCCGCGGCGAGCATCAGGCGGCGCTGCAGGTCTTCATGTCGCCGGGGGAGCCGAGCTACATCATGCAGGTCTGCCTGACGCCGGAGCAGGTGCTGTCCAAGAGCACGGGCTACAACAATCCCGAGTTCAACCAGACGCTCGCGGCGGCCTTCGCCGAGACCGAGGAGGCCAAGCTCAAGGAGGCCTATGGCAAGCTGCAGGCGCTCGCCGCTCGCGACGCGCCGATCGGCGTGCTCGGCTATGTCCACGCCTCCAATCTTTGGCGCCAGACGCTCCAGGATGTGAAGGTCAACCAGGGCCTGACCATCGCCCCCGGCGAGATCAAGGTCTGAGCGAGCCTGCCATGCTCCGCCTCATCGCAGGCCGCATCGTCTCCTCGATCGGCACACTGCTCTTCGTCGGCCTCGCGCTGTTCGCGCTGACCCGCTCCGGTCCGGGCTCCCCGGCCCGGATCGTGCTCGGGGCCGACGCGACGACCGAGCAGATCGCGCAGTTCGAGCAGACCCACGGCCTCGACCGGCCCTTCCTCTCGCAATACGCCGGCTGGCTCGGCGACGTCATGCGCGGGGATTTCGGCAAGTCCTTCGTCACCGGCCGCGACGTCGCGACCGACATTGTGAGCGCCCTGCCGGTGACGCTGTCGATCGTGCTCTTCGCCTTCGCCATCGCGCTCGTCTGCGGCGTCGGCATCGGCGTTCTCGCCGCGCTCCGGCCGGGCGGAGCCTTCGATCGTGTCAGCCGTTTCGCTGCGGTGCTCGGCCTGTCGATCCCGGCCTTCTGGCTCGGCATCGTCTTGATCCGCTTCCTCGCCGTCGACCTGCGCCTGCTGCCGCCCGGCGGCTACTTTCCGCTCTCGGCCGGTCTGTCGCTGCACCTGCAGAGCATCCTGATGCCCTCGGTCTCGCTCGCGGTCTACTACATCGCCGTGCTCGCAAGGATGACGCAAGCGAGCCTGCAGGAGACCCTGCGCGGCGACTATGTCCGCACCGCCCGCGCCATGGGGCTCTCGTCCCGTCAGGTGGTGTTCTACGCACTGGTCAATGCGCTGCCGCCGGTGATCAACCTCGCCGCGCTCTCCTTCGGCTACATGTTCGGCTGGGCGCTGATCATCGAGCAGGTCTTCAACATCCCCGGCCTGTCGCGCGCGCTCCTCAACGCGATCTCGCAGCGCGATTTCCTGCTGCTGCAAGGCATCGTCTTCTTGTTCACCGCGATCTTCGTCTTCGCCAATCTCGGTGCCGACCTGATCAATCGCGTGCTCGATCCGCGCCAAAGGGCGGTGGTATGAGCAACCTGCGCAAAGCCCTGCACGGCCTCGACTGGAGCGGCTGGCTGGGGGCCGGCATCGTCGGGCTGATCGTGCTCGCCGCGATCTTCGCGCCGCTGATCGCGCCCTATGATCCGCTCGCGCTCAACATCGAGGACAGGCTCGCCGCGCCCGATATCAAGCATTGGCTCGGGACAGACCAGGGCGGCCGCGACGTGCTCAGCCGCATCATCTTCGGCGCGCGCGCCTCGCTCTCCGTCGGCATCGGCGCGGTGCTGATCGGTGCGCTGATCGGCGTCTCCGCGGGAATCTACGCCGCCTACAAGGGTGGGCTCGGCGAGCAGATCGTGATGCGCGTCGTCGACGGCGTCGCCTCGATTCCGCTGCTGGTCTGGGCGATCGCCATTGTCGGCATCCTCGGCGTCGGGCCGCTGCCGCTCGGGCCGCTGCTCCTGCCCAACGAGGTCAAGATCGTCGTCCTCGTCGGCTGCCTGTTCTCGCCGGTCTTCGCCCGCGTCACCTATGCGGTGGCAAGACGCATCGCCGGCGCCGACTATGTCCGCGCCCGCTTCCTGCAAGGCGCCTCGCATTGGGACATCGTGACCAGCGATGTGCTGCCGAACTGCCTGTCGCCGATCATCGTGCAGGGCACGCTGCTGGTCGCGATCGGCATCGTCATCGAGGCCTCGATCAGCTTCGTCGGCCTTGGGGTGCAGCCGCCGCAGCCGAGCTGGGGCACCATGCTCTCCGACGCCCGCAGCGCGATCTATTCCGGCGAATGGTGGCTGCCGGTCTTCCCCGGCCTCGCGATCTCGCTGACCGTGATCGGCTTCAACCTGCTGGGCGATGCTGTGCGCGAATTGTTCGATCCGCGCAGCGAAGCCAGGACGCTGGTCGCATGAGTGCCCCGCTGCTCAGCGTCGAGGGCCTGCGCGTCGGCTTCCGCTCGGCCGGTGGCGGCATCGTCGAGGCCGTCCGGGGCGTCGATTTTTCCGTCGCGCCCGGTGAAGCCGTCGGCATCGTCGGCGAATCCGGTTCGGGCAAGAGCCTTACAATGCTCGCGGTGATGCGTCTGCTCGGCGCACCGGCGCGCGTGACAGGTGGGCGCGTGATCTTCGACGGCGAGGATCTGCTCGCCGCCGACGAGAAGCGCGTGCGGGCGCTGCGCGGGCGCGACATCGCCATGGTCTTCCAGGACCCGCAGAGCTCGCTCAATCCGGCGCTGACCATCGGCCGGCAGATCACCGACGTGGTGCGTGCGCATCGCGACGTCTCGGCAGGGGAGGCGCGCCGCATCGCAGCCGAGTCGCTCGAGCGCGTCGGCATCCGGGATGCAGGCGCGCGCCTCGCCTCCTACCCGCACGAATTCTCCGGCGGCATGCGCCAGCGCGCGCTGGTCGCGATGGCCATCGCCTGCCGGCCGCGCCTCCTCATCGCCGACGAGCCGACGACCGCGCTCGACGTCACCGTGCAGGCGCAGATCGTCGACCTGATCGCGGAATTGCGCCGCGAGCTCGGCCTCGCCGTCGTGTTCATCTCGCATAATCTCCAGCTCGTCGCCGAGATCGTCGACCGCGTCGTCGTCATGTATGGCGGCAAGGTCGTCGAGGACGGCCCGGTCGAGGCGATCGAGCTTGCGCCGCGCCACCCCTACACCAGCCTGTTGAAAGCCTGCGTGCCGAGCCTCACCGGTCCGGTCGGCCCACTCACCGCGATCGAGGGGGCGCCGCCGCGGCTTGGGCGGCTGCCGGCCGGCTGCCCGTTCTCACCGCGCTGCCCCGATGCCGCCGAGCCCTGCGCCGTCGATATGCCGCCGCTGGTCACCGAAGCCGGGCACCGCACCGCCTGCTGGAGGCCGCGATGACCGGCCCGATCCTCTCGCTGCGCGGCGTCTCCAAGTCCTTCGCGCAAGGCGGGCTGCTCGATCGTCTGCTCGGGCGCGATGGCCGGCTCGTCGCACTCGAAGCTGTCAGCCTCGACGTCATGCGTGGTGACGTCGTCGGCGTCGTCGGCGAGAGCGGCTCCGGCAAGTCGACGTTGGCCGGGCTCGCGGTCGGGCTGGCGCAGCCGACCTCCGGCGAGGTGCTGCTCGACGGCGCGCCGATGTCTGAGCTGATGCGCGACCACGCCGGCCCATGGCGCCGGCGCGTGCAGATGATCTTCCAGGATTCCAGCAGCGCGCTTAACCCGCGCAAGAGCGTGACGCGTTGCCTTGGCGAGACGCTGGCGCTGCGCGGCGTGCCCAAGGCGCAGCGCGAAAGCGAGATCGCCGAACTGCTGACTCTGGTCGGGCTTGGGCCCGAGATCGGCCCACGCCTGCCGCACGAGCTTTCTGGCGGGCAGCGCCAGCGCATCGGCCTGGCACGGGCCCTGGCGATGAAGCCGGAGGTGCTGATCGCCGACGAGCCGGTCTCGGCCCTCGATGTCTCCTTGCAGGCGCAGGTGATCAACCTCCTGTCGCGCCTGACCCGCGAACTCGGCCTGACGCTCCTCTTCATCAGCCACGACCTCGCTTTGGTGCGCACCCTGTGCAGCCGCATCGTCGTGATGCGCAAGGGCGTGATCGTCGAGCAGGGGCCCTGTCTCGACGTGCTCGACCGGCCGCAGCACCCCTACACGCAAGCCCTCATCTCGGCAGTGCCGAAGGGCCTCGCCGGTCGGCGCACGCCGCTGCCGCGACGGGCCCCGGATGGCGCAGCGATCCCAGAAACCCGGGAAGATATCCATGGCGCAGCATAGCTACCGGATCGGCATCGACATCGGCGGCACCTTCACCGATGTCGTCGTCGCGCGCGATGACGGGTTGATCGAGACCCGCAAGGTGCCCTCGACCCCGGACGATTACAGCCGCGGCATCGCCCAGGCGCTGAAGGCGCTGATCGAGGACTATCAGACCACGCCTGACTGCATCACCGGCATCGTTCACGCCACCACCGTCGCGACCAATGCCATCCTCGAATACAAGGGCGCCCGCACCGGCCTTCTGACCACAGAGGGCTTTCGCGACGTGCTCGAAATGCGCCGCCTGCGCATCCCGGTGCTCTACGACCTGCAATACGACAAGCCGAAGCCGCTCGCGGCCAGGCATTTGCGGCTTGAGGCGCGCGAACGGCTCGCTGCGGATGGCTCGGTACGGATCCCGCTCTCGGAAGAGGACGTCGTCGCGGCGGCGCGGCGCTTTCGCGAGGAGGGCGTCGAGGCGGTCGCGATCAGCTTCCTGCACGCCTACGCCAATCCCGCGCACGAGATCGAGGCCGAGGCGATCCTGCGCGCCGAACTCGGCGACGGCGTCTATATCTGCCGCGGCTCCGAGATCCTGCCCGAGATCCGGGAATACGAGCGCACCTCGACCGTGGTGGTGAACGCCTATATCGGCCCGGTTGTGCGCAACTACGCCAGCGCGCTGACGGCGCGGCTCGCCTCGATCGGTGTCGCCTGCCAGGTCGAAATGATGCATTCCGGCGGCGGCATCATGCGGCTGGGCTCGGCCGTGAAGCGCGCCGCCTCGCTGGTCGAATCCGGTCCTGCCGCCGGCGTCATCGCCTGCGCGCGGCTGGTTTCGGGGAGCGACGAGCCCAGCATCATCTCCTTCGACATGGGTGGGACCACCGCCAAGGCGGCGCTGATCGAGCACGGCGAGCCGGCCCGCACCACCGAGTACGAGGTCGGGGCCGGCATCAATCTGTCGAGCAAGCTGGTCAAGGGCGGCGGATATCCGATCAAGATGCCCTTCATCGACGTCTCCGAGATCGGCGCAGGCGGTGGCAGCATCGTCGCCATCGACAGGATGAACCAGGTCTCGGTCGGCCCGCAGAGCGCCGGCGCCTGGCCCGGCCCGGTCTGCTACGGGCTCGGTGGCCGGCAGGCGACGCTAACCGACGCCTTCTTGACGCTCGGCTACATCAACGATGTCGCGCTCGCCGGCGGCAGCTTTCCGCTCAAGGCCGATGCCGGCCGCGCTGCGTTGAACGATCAGGTGGCGCGTCCGCTTGGCCTCGACCTGACGCAGACGGCGCGCGGTGTGCTGACGCTCGCGGTCACCACGATGACGCGGGCGGTCAAGGCGGTCTCGACCTATCGCGGTCGCGATCCGCGCCAGGCGACGCTGGTCGCTTTCGGCGGTAACGGCCCGGTGGTTGCGGCGGAGGTCGCGAGTGCGCTCGGCATCCGCCGCGTCATCGTCCCGCGCGCCGCCGGCGTCTTCAGCGCACTCGGCCTGCTGCGTTCCGATGTCGAGCAGGAGTTCGTGCGACCGTCGCGGCGGCGGGCGGGAGAACTGGACGATGCGGGGCTGGTGCAGCTCTTCGCCGAGCTCGGCGCGGACGCACGCAGCATCCTTTCGCTGGAAGGCTATGATCTCGCTCAGGCCGAATTCCGCTATGCCGCCGACCTGCGCTATGTCGGCCAGGCCTATGAACTGACTGTGCCGGCGAAGCGCTTCGACATCGCCGAGCTGGCCGAGCTCTTCCATCGCGAGCATGAGCGGACCTATGGCCACCGCTCGCAGAAGGACGCGGTCCATCTCGTCAACGCCCGCCTGACAGTGCGCCTGCCGCTGGTCGCGCCGCGCCACCAGTTCGCGGCGGAAGCGCCGATGCGGCGCGCCGATCGGACTGTCTCCTTCAACGCCAGCGGGGCCGCAGCCTCAATCGCCGTGATCAGCCGTGCCGATCTCGACGGTACCGCAAGGCGCGGCCCCTTCGTCGTCGAGGAGTACGACTGCACCTGCGTCGTCGGGCCGGGCCAGAGCGCAAGGCTCGACGAGGCCGGCAACATCGACATCGCCCTGGAGGCGGCATGAGCATGCGCGAGATCGACCCGATCACCCTGGAGGTGATCCGCAACGCGCTCGCCTCGACCGCGGACGAGATGGCGCTGATCGTGATGCGCTCGGCCTATTCGCCGGTGGTGCGCGACATCATGGATTACTCGACCGCGCTCTGCGATGCGAAGGGCAGGGTGATCGCGCAGGGCCTGACCCTGCCGATCCAGCTCTGCTCCTTCCCGCGCATCATGGGCTTTGTCAGCGAGCGCTATGGCGGCGGGCTGAAGCAGGGCGATGTCCTGATCGCCAACGATCCCTACGGTTCCGGCGGCCAGCACCTGCCGGACATCTATATCCTGAAACCGATCTTCGTCGCCGGCCGGCTCTCGGGCTTTGCCGCAACTGTCGCGCATCACACCGATCTCGGTGGCATCGTGCCCGGCTCGGTCGCGATCTACGCCACCGAGATCCAGCAGGAAGGCCTGCGCATCCCGCTGCTCAAGCTCTACGAGGCCGGCGAGGCGGTCGATTCCGTCTTCCGCATCATCGAGGCCAATACCCGCTCGCCGGTGGAGGTGCTCGGCGACATTCGCGCCCAGATCGCCGCGTGCAATGTCGCCGAGGAAGGGCTGAAGACCCTGATCGGCCGTTACGGCGCGGAAGAACTCGATGCCTATATCGACGCTCTGCACGACCATGCCGAGGCGATGATGCGCGATGTCATCCGCGCCTTGCCCAACGGCGTCTACCGCGCCACCGACTATATCGACGGCGTTGGCGAGAACCCCGAGCCGCTGCCGATCGTCGCGACCGTCACCGTCGCCGACGACACGATCGACATCGATTTCACCGGTACCGCCGGCCAGGTCGCAGCTTCGATCAACTGCCCGATCTCGCTGCCGGAATCGGCCTCCTTCTGCGCGATCCGCTGCCTGTCGCAGCAGGACATCCCGAACTGCGAGGGTTACCTCAGGCCGATCACGGTCCGTGCGCCCGAGGGCTGCCTAGTCAATCCGCGCTATCCGGCGGCCTGCGGTGCCCGCGGCGTCGTCGGCTATCGCGTCTTCGACGCGATCATGCAGGCGCTGGCGCAGATCGTGCCCGAGCGCGCCATGGGCGGCTCGGAGGGCGGGCCCTATCTACTGGCCGCTGGCGGCACTCATGAAGGACGGCCCTTCGTGCTCAACGAGATGGTGGTGGGCACCTGGGGCGCGCGCGCCGGCAAGGACGGCATCGAGGGCATTTCCAATCCTGCAGCAAACCTCTCCAACCAGCCGGTCGAGATGATCGAGGCCGACATGCCGGTCGAAGTGCTGCGCTATGGCCTCGTGCCTGATAGCGGTGGCCCCGGCGAGTTCCGCGGCGGGCTCTCCCTCATCCGCGAATTCCGCTTCCTGGCGCCGGTCCGCTTCGTCCTACGGGGCGACCGGCGCGATCACCCGCCCTTCGGTATCGAGGGCGGCCGCCCCGGCGCACCCTCCGCTCATATTCTCGTCCGGGCCGATGGCGCGGAGCAGGTGCTGCCGACCATGCCGATGGAGAGTTTTTCTGCTCGCGCTGGAGACGTCTTCCGACTCATTGGAGCGGGTGGCGGCGGCTATGGCGACGCGTTGCAGCGCGACCCGATCCGCATTGAGGAGGATCTGCGCGAGGGCAAGGTCACCCCGGCGGGCGCTGCCCGCGACTATGGTGTGGTCTTCGCTGCCGATGGCACAACGATCGATCTCGCGGCCACGACGCGCCGGCGAGCCGAACTTGCGGGAGCCCGGCCATGACCATGTCGTTGTTCGGCGCGGCTGCGCTCAACCAGAAGCTCGTGGGCGAAGCCGGCAGCCGGGCCCGGCTGGAGACGCCGGCGGCCGTGCTCGATCTCGACCTGTTCGAGCACAACATCGCGCTGATGGCAGAGACCTGTCGCAAGGCCGGGCTGAATCTCCGGCCGCACGCGAAATCGCATAAATGCGCCGAGATCGCGCGTCGGCAGATGGCGGCCGGGGCGCTCGGAAATTGCTGCGCCAAGCCCGGCGAATTGCTGGCGCTGTTCGAGGGCGGCGTCCGCGACCTTTTGCTCAGCGCGCCGATCGCAAGTCCGGCGAAGATCGACGCCCTGGCGCGCGCTGCCGCTGCCGGCGGGCGCATCGGCGTCGTGGTCGACCGGGCCGATCTCGCCACCGCCTATGCCGAGGCGGCGCGGCGGCATGGCACCGCCTTCGACGTACTGGTCGATCTCGATGTCGGGCTGAAGCGCAGCGGCGTCGCGACGCCGGCCGAGGCGGTCGCGCTGGCTAGGCTCGTTTCGGGGCTGGCCGGCCTGCGCTATCGCGGCGTCCAGGCTTATCAGGGCCGCGTCCAGCACATCGACGATTTCGCTGCGCGCCGCGTTGCCAACCAGGAGATGGGCCGGCTGCTCGCGTTGATGCTGGAAGCCCTGCGCGAGGCCGGGCTGGCGCCGGAGATCGTCTCGGGCGGCGGCACCGGCAGCCATCTCCTCGACGGCGAGGATCGTCTGCTGACCGAGATTCAGGCCGGCTCCTACGTCTTCATGGACGAAGCCTACAATACCGTCGATATGCATGGCCTGGGCGGGCCGGAGTTTCGTCCGGCGCTGCGCATCGCGGTGACCGTGATCGGACATAGCTCGCTCGGTTTTGCGATCACCGATGGCGGCAGCAAGAGCTTTGCGCTGGACGGTCCGCCGCCGCGTGTCTTCCTCGACGGCGAATTGGTTGGGCGGATCGAATGGTGTGGCGACGAGTTCGGTCGCATCCTTCCGGCGGAAGGGCAGGGCACGCTGCCGATCAGCACGATCGTCGAATGCACGGCCCCGCATTGCGACCCGACGATCAACCTGCACGATATCCTGCACGTGGTCAGGGGCGACAGGCTGATCGAGCTGTGGCCCGTCGAGGCCCGCGGCAGAGCCGATTAGCTCGCGACGATTCCTCGGGGTGCGTGCCGCGCCGCCCCGAACCGCCGTCCGAAAGGGGCGGCGGCGCGCCCGGCGGCCTGGCTAGCTTGATGGCTGCGCCGCCGCGCCGCGGCGCCAGGCGGCCGGCGTCTCGCCGACCATGCGGCGGAAGACGCGGGTGAAATGCGCCTGGTCGGAGAAGCCGGCATCCGCCGCGATCTCGGTCAAGGGCCGGTCGCCCGCTGCGAGCAGGCGCTGGCCGCGCTCGATCCGCGCCTTGAGCTGCCATTGGTGCGGCGGCAGGCCGGTCGAGGCCTTGAAGGCGTGGCTGAAATGCGATTGCGACATGCCGACGAGCTCGGCGAGGTCCTGCAGCCGGATCGTGCCCGCCGCATGGTCGTTGATGTGGTCGGTCACCGCCTTGAGCTGCCAGCTGCTCAGCGGCGTGCGCTGGCGTGGCGCGTTGGCGCGCACACCGAAGAGATCGATCAGGACCGCGAGCACCAGTCCGTCGCCATAGAGGTCATGCCGCGCATCCGGTTCGGCACACTCGCCGGCGATCAATCGCGCCAATGTCAGAATGCGCTCGTTCGAGAAGGCGATACGCGGCTGCGCCAGCCGCTCGGGCGACAAGGCTTCACCGAGCCGCTCACTGACGGTGGCGGCATCGAAATGCAGGTCGAGATGGCGGATGCGCATGCGCTGCTGCGTGCGTCCCCAGACCGGCAAGCCGGCCGGCATGAAGCTGATGGCATTGGCGCGGGCCCGGCTGGAAATCCCCGGCTCATGCGGATTGAGCCGCGTCTCGAAATTGCCGCCGACCTTGTCGAGCACCACGAACAGGCGCGGATGCTCGGAGACGTACTCGCCGCTGGCGCCGGCCTGGCATTCAGCCTGCCAGAGATCGGCGACGACGCCGTTCCAGACCCGGTATTTGAGCGAGCCGATGACGCTGATGCCTTCGCGGACCGAGCGCATGCGCGGCTGGAAACCCATCTTTAGCCTCCGCAGTGCCGGATGATCGCGCCTCGGCGCGTGTTCAAAATGCAACGTGATCAGCGCAATTGTAGACGCGCGCCCAAGAACGTTCAATGCATGACAGGAACGATCAATCCCGCCTCGCGCGATACTGATATTGCCCAACGGAAAGCTGAGCGCTGCTTTTGAACAGTTCTAAGTTCGATCAGTTCTGAAGTGGCGGCAATTATTGGGGCTGAGATCGAGAATGTGCTACTATCTGGCGATGAAGACTAGATTTCTTCTTGGCTCGACTGCGTCGCTCGCTCTGCTTTGTGCCGGGACTGCCTGGGCGCAAGGGCAGCCCGCTCCCACGGTCCAACTCGACACCATCACGGTCGAGGGTGAGGGCGGCGCCACCGGGCCGGTCAACGGCTATGTTGCGACGCGCTCGACCGCGGGCTCGAAGGCGAACACGCCAATCACTGCGATCCCGCAGGCGGTCTCGGTGCTCGGCCGCGACGAGATCGACGACCGCAAGGCGCTCAAGGTCGACGAGGCACTGCGCTACACCGCGGGCGTCGCTGCCCAGGCCTTCGGGCCCGATCCCGATACCGACTGGATCTTCATCCGCGGCTTCCAGGCGACGCAGACCGGCGTCTTCATGGACGGGCTGCAGCTCTACGGCTACGGCTTCGGCGGCTTCCAGATCAATCCGTTCCTGCTCGAACGCGTCGAGGTGCTGAAAGGCCCGGCCTCGGTGCTCTATGGCGGCTCGACCCCCGGCGGCATCGTCAATCTCGTCAGCAAGCGCCCTACGGCCAAGAATTTCGGCTATGTCGAGGCCGGCATCAACAATTTCGGCAACGCCTATGTCGGCCTCGATGTCGGCCTCAGCGACAAGCAGGGGGTCTGGAGCACGCGCCTGACCGGCAAGCTCTCCGGCGGCGACCAGTACACCGACGTCGCCAAGGATTTCCGCGGCACGATCATGCCGCAGATCACCTATCAGCCGACCGGCGCCACCCGCATCACCGCCTATGGCATCTATTCGGCGCTCGACCAGATCCATGTCGGCGGTGGCTTCCTGCCCTATGTCGGCACGGTGGTGAACGCGCCCTTCGGCAAGATCCGGCGCAAGGCCTTCCTCGGCGAGCCCTCGATCGATGATCAGGAGCGCACCGAGATGCTGCTCGGCTACGAGTTCCAGCATCAGTTCGCCAACAACTGGAACTTCACCCAGAACCTGCGCTACGGCACGATGAAGGGTTCGCAGCTCGGGCCCTACGGCTTCGGCTATGCTGGCCCCGATGCGCCCTTCGGCGACCGACTGCAGCCGCTCGGACCCGACTACCAACTCTACCGCATCGGCTTCCAGGAGAAGACGCGGGTTCGGACCTTCACGATCGACAACCGCATCGACGGCAAGGTCGTCACCGGCCCGCTTGAGCACTCGCTGCTCTTCGGCATCGACTACAAATACTTCAACATCGACCACACCCAGGCCTCGGGCGGCGCGACCACGATCAGCGTCACCAATCCGATCTATGGGGCGCAGCAGGGCCCGACCGGCGTCTACCTCAACCAGAACCTGAAGCATCATCAGATCGGCTTCTATGCTCAGGATCAGATCCGCTTCGGCGGCGGCTTCCTGCTGACGCTGAACGGCCGCTACGACTATGTCGACAAGAAGTCGGTCAGCCCCGCCGGCCTGCTGTTCTCGCCGACCTATGACAAGAAGGAAGCGTCCTGGAGCGGCCGCGCCGGCCTCGGCTACGAGTTCGCCAACGGGCTCACCCCCTATGTCAGCGCGGCGACCTTCTTCACCCCTGTCTTCGACGCCGTGCCCAATCTGCTCGGCGGGCCCGGCCAACCCTTCCGGCCGGAAGAGGGCCGGCAGTTCGAGGCCGGCGTGAAGTACAAGCCGACCTTCATGGACGCGCTGTTCACCGCATCGGTCTTCCAGATCACCAAGCAGAACGTGCTCAACCCGGCCCCGACCGCGCTCAACCCGTTCGCGCAGCAGCAGCTCGGCGAGGTAACCTCGCGCGGCGTCGAGTTCGAGGCCAAGGCCAACATCACCAAGGACCTGAAGCTGCTCGCCTCCTTCACCGCCTTCGACCTGAAGACGACCAAGGATACCCGCCCGCTGCTGGTCGGCAGGACGCCGGTCGTCGTGCCCGAGGTCACCGCCTCGGCCTGGCTCGACTACACCGTGCCCGAAGGCTTCTTCAAAGGTATCGGGCTCGGTGCCGGCGTGCGCTATGTCGGCAGCTCCTACGCCAATGCCGAGAACACACTGAAGGTGCCGTCGGCGACCTTGGTCGATGCCGCGATCCGCTATCAGATCGGCAATTGGGGCATGGCGCTCAACGTCACCAACCTGTTCGACAAGGCCTATGTGAAGAGCTGCAACGGCCAGTCCGGCTGCGGTTATGGCGATGCTCGCACGGTCACCGTCTCCGCCAATTATCGCTGGTAGAGGCGTTGCACCCGGTACAAAGGCCGCAGCGCCTGCTGCGGCCTTTGCCTGTGATAGACCGCTGATATGACCGACCCGATGGCGTTCCCGACCCGACGCTCCACGCTCGCCATGCTGGCGGCGGTGGCCCTGCCGCGGTCGGCGCAGGCGGCGGGTCTTCGCATCGCGACGGTGGATTGGTCGGTGCTGGAAACGCTGCTCGCACTCGGCGTTGCTCCGGTCGCCGCCCCCGAGCTTCTGCAGTTCCGCGAGGTTGCGGTCGAGCCGCAGGTGCCGGGAACGGTGACCGATCTCGGCCTGCGCGGCACGGTCAATTTCGAACTGCTGCTGCTCTCCCGGCCGGAGCTGATCTATTCGTCGAGCTTCTATGCCAGCTCGGAGCCGCGGCTACTGCGGATCGCGCCGGTGGAACGTTTCTCGATCTATGCGCCGGGCCGGCCGCCCTTCGAGCCGGCGGCAGCGATGATGCGCAGCATCGGCGAGCGTCTCGGCATGGGCGGCATCGCCGAGCGCTATCTCGCCGAGACCGAAGTCGAGTTCGCTCCCCTGCGCGAACGCCTGAAGCCGCATGCGGGGCGCCCGGTGATCCCGATCAATCTCGGCGATGCCAGGCATTTCCGCGTCTTCGGCGCCGACAGCATGTTCGGCGAAGTACTGAAGCGACTCGGCCTCGCCAACGCCTGGACCGATGATACCAGCTATTCCGCCACGGCGCCGGTCGGTCTCGAGGCGCTGGTGCGTGTACCCGACGCCTGGATCGCCCTGATCCCGCCCGTGCCGCCCGGCGCATTGGAGGTGCTCGCGCGGAGTGCTTTCTGGAATGCTTTGCCCAATCTGCGCGAGGGACGGCTGCTGCGGCTCGCCTCGATCAATCCCTATGGCGGCCTGCCGGCGGCGCGGCGGTTCGCCCGGCTCCTGACCGAAGCAGTGCTGGCGGCGGAGGCGGGCCGTGGCTGACACTGCCCTGCCGCTGCGACGGCTACCACATCGCGATCTCGGCCTCTGGTTCCTCGCTGTGCTGGCGGCTGCGCTGCTCTTTGCTGCCGTGGCAGCGACACGCCCGGCGCTGCCGGCCTCGGGCGAGCTCGCCCGAACGCTCCAATCCATCCTGCTTTGGCACAGCCTGGTGCCGCGCAGCGTCACCGCACTGATCTGCGGTGCAGCGCTCGGCCTTGCCGCCGTTCTACTGCAGCGCGTGCTGCGCAACCCGGTCGCGGATGCATCGACGCTCGGTGTCGTCTCCGGCGCGCAGCTCGCCTTGACGGCCGCGACGGCCTACGCGCCAGCCCTGATCGTCTTGTCGCGCGAAGGTGTCGCGCTGGCGGGGGCCATCGCCGCTGTCGCGCTCGTGCTCGGCCTGAGCTGGCGGCGCGGGCTCGATCCGATGACGGTCATCCTCTCCGGCATGGTCGTCGCGCTGATCGCGGCGGCGCTGAGCGCGACCGTTATCCTCGCCAAGGGCGACTACGTGCTTTCGCTCTTCATCTGGGGCGCCGGTTCGCTCAACCAGCAGAGCTGGGATGCCGCGCTGGCACTCGGCCCGCGCCTGCTGCTCGGTGGCATCGCCGCAGCGCTGCTATTGCGCCCGCTCGGCCTGCTTGGTCTCGGCGACGACGTCGCCCGCAGTCTCGGCCTCGCCTTGCACGCCGCGCGGTTCGCGGTGCTCGGCGTAGCGGTCTGGCTCGCGGCCAGCGTCACCGCCGAGGTCGGCGTCATCGGTTTCGTCGGCCTCGCCGCGCCGACGCTGGCACGCGAATTCGGCGCGCGTACGCAACGCCAGCTGCTGCTGGCGGCGCCTGCGCTCGGCGCACTCCTGCTCTCGATCACCGACAGCGCAGTGCAGTTGCTCGGTTCCGGCTTCAACGACTTCGCTCCGACCGGCGCTGCCACCGCCTTGTTCGGTGGGCCACTGCTGCTCTGGCTGATGCGCCGCGTGCCTCCCGCACCGCCCGCGCAGACCGTCGATGCGCTGGCCCTGACGCGCCGCATCGCACGGCCATTCCTGGCGCTGGCCGCCCTCGCGGTGGCGATCGCGATCATCGCTCTGCTCGGCCTCGTCCTCGGCCGCGGGCCGCAGGGCTGGGGGCTGGCGACCGGCGCGCTCTTCGCCGATCTGCTGCCCTTCCGAGGGCCGCGCCTGGTCGCTGCCGGCGCGGCCGGCGCCCTGCTCGGCGCTGCCGGCTGCCTGATGCAGCGCCTCACCGCCAACCCATTGGCCGGGCCGGAAGTGCTTGGCGTCAGTGCCGGCGGCGGCGTCGGGCTGACGCTTGCACTCGCATTATTGCCCTTCAGCCCGTTCTCAATGCTCGCCGGCATCGCCGGCGGCTCGCTCACCGTGCTCCTCATCATGCTGATGCTGGCGGGCCGTCCGGGCATCGGCTCGCAACGCCTTTTGCTTGCTGGCATCGCCATGGGCGCGCTCTGCATGGCACTGGTCTCGACCGCGCTCGCGAAGGGCGATCTGCGCGCTTATGTGCTGCTGACCTGGCTGTCGGGCTCGACCAATCGCGCCGGCGAATTCGAGGTCTGGATTGGCTTGATCGGCTGCGTCGTCCTGATCGCGCCGCTCTTCCTCGCCGCGCGTTGGCTGGATCTGATGCCGCTCGGCGAGGCGACGAGCCGCGGCCTCGGCCTCGGTGTCGAACGCAGCCGCCTAATTCTCGCCGCCGTTGCGGCTCTGGCAACGGCGGTCGCGTCGCTGTTGACCGGGCCGCTCAGCCTGGTCGGGCTGATCGCGCCGCATCTGTCGCGCCTCGCCGGCTTTGCGCGCAGTCGCGACCAGCTCGCCGCCTCGGCCCTGATCGGCTGCGGCGTGATGATCCTGGCCGATTGGCTCGCGCGCCTCGTCGCCTTCCCTTATCAGGTGCCGACTGGGCTGTTTGCGGCACTGATCGGCGGACCCTATCTGATCTGGCTCTTGAACCGCACAGGGAACCGGCATGGCTAACGAGACCAAGCTGCAAGCCACAGCGAGCGTTGCTCTGGCGGATCCGGCAGCCATGCTCGAGCGGCTCTGCGGCCATTTCGTCGAGCATGGCGAGGTGACCCGCCGCGACGGCGGGACCCGGCTCGACGGCCCGTTCGGGTCGGTTAACCTGACCGTGGGTGAAGGCGCACTGCGCATCGCCGTGACCTGTCCCGACGAGAGCCGGCTATTCGTCGTCAAGTCCTCTGTCGCCGAGCATCTCGTCGAGTTCGCGGAGGGCGAGACCGTCTCGCTGAGCTGGCAGGGCGATGCTCCCGCGCAGACGCGCATTCCCTATTTCCGTGAGGTCGTGGTGCGTGGCGCCCGCGACATCACCCCGGCGATGCGGCGTATCACCGTCGCCTGCGACGATCCCCGCCATTTCACCAGCGGCGGCCTGCATGTGCGCGTGCTGATCCCACCGCGCGGGCGCGCGCCGACCTGGCCGAGTGTCGGCCCCGACAGCCGGGTGATCTGGCCGGCGGGCGAGGATGCGCTGGCCAAGCGCACCTATACCATCCGCGCGATCGACCATGCTCGCGGCGAGCTCGATATCGACGTCGTGCTGCACGACGATTCGCTTGGCTCGATCTGGGCACGCGAGGCGCAAACGGGTGACCGCATCGGCCTGCTCGGGCCGGGCGGCGGCGACGTGATCCCGGCCGACTGGTATCTGCTCTGCGGCGACGAAACCGCCTTGCCGGCGATCGCGCGGATCGCCGAGGAATTGCCGAGTTCCGCCCGAGCCAGCATCGTCATTGAAGTGGCTGATGCCAGCGAGCAGCAGGATATCGCCTCGCAGGCTGCGATCGAGGTGACCTGGCTGCATCGCAAGGGCGCGCCTGCCGGCTCGACCGATCTGCTGACACAGGCGGTGCGCGGTATCGCCCTGCCGGAGCATGGCAGACCGTTCGTCTTCGCCGGCTGCGAGCAGGCGACGGCCCGCGCGATCCGCAAACACCTGCGCAGCGAGCGCCAGCTGCCGAAGGATCGGCATCTCGTCGCGGCCTATTGGCGCAAGGGCCACGCCGATGTCCACGACCACGGTGATTGATGCAGACTGAAACCATCTCCAGCCCAGCCGACCTCATCGACATAGCATCGCCTGATCGCGCAGCCGACGCCGCTTCAAGCGAGCCGCTCTTCGCGCTGGAGGGCGTCGGCTTCTCCGTCGGTGACCGCGTCCTGCTCGAGCCGCTGACGCTCGATCTCGATGCAGGCAAGGTGATCGGCATCCTCGGTCATAACGGCTCGGGCAAGTCGACGCTGCTGAAGCTACTGGCGCGCCAGCAACGGCCCTCGCGAGGGGCCTTGCGCTTCGCCGGCCGCCCGATCGAGAGCTGGGACAATCGCGCTTTCGCCCGCAAGCTCGCCTACCTGCCGCAGCAGACGCCGCCCGCGGCCGGGATGCTGGTCAAGGAGCTGGTCGCGCTCGGCCGCTACCCCTGGCACGGCGCGCTCGGCCGCTTCGGGCAGCGCGATCGCGACAAGGTCGCGCAGGCGATGGCGCTGACCGATGTCGAGCCCTTCGCCGATCGCCTGGCCGACAGCCTCTCCGGCGGCGAGCGCCAGCGCGCCTGGCTGGCGATGCTGGTTGCACAGGATGCGCAATGCCTGCTGCTCGACGAGCCCATCGCGGCGCTCGATCTCTCCCATCAGGTCGAGGTGCTGACGCTGGTGCGGCAGCTCTCGCACCAGGGGGGTCTCGGCATCGTCGTCGTGCTGCATGACGTCAACATGGCCGCCCGCTTCTGCGACGAGATCGTCGCGCTCCACTCCGGTCGGCTGGTCGCGCGCGGCACGCCCGAGCAGATCGTGCGGCCCGATATCCTGCGCGCGATCTATGGCATCGAGGTCGGCGTGATGCCCCATCCAGACGGCGGCCGGCCGCTCGCCTTCGTCTGACGCTGCGCCCAGAAGCGTTCTGTGTGGCGCACCGTCACTTGCGTGCTTACTCGAAGAAGCAGCTCACGGTGCCGAGCGGGCCGTAATCGGCTGTGATCGTGTCGCCGTGGCGGGCTTCGACAGGTCGGATGAAGGACCCCGCCAGCACGATCTGTCCCGCCTTGATCTCGCCGCCATAATTCGCGAGCCGGTTGGCGAGCCAGGCGATGCCGCGTGCCGGGTCGTTGAGCACCCCGGCGCCGAGGCCGGTCTCCTCGACCTGGCCGTTGCGCGAGACGATGGCGCCGACCCAGCGCAGATCGACCTGATCAGGGCGCATCGCGCGCCCGCCGGCGACGATGCCGGCATTGGCGGCATTGTCCGAGATGGTGTCGACGATGGTGCGGGCCTTCTTCGTCTGCGGATCGACGCGCAGGATGCGGGTGTCGAGGATCTCCAGCGCCGGAACGACGTAGTCGGTCGCGTTGAGCACGTCGAAGACCGTGACGCCCGGCCCCTGCAGGTCGCCCTTCATGACGAAGGCGATCTCGGCCTCGATGCGCGGCTGGATGAAGCGGTCCTTGGGAATGTTGCTGCCATCGTCGAAGCGCATGTCGTCGAACAGCACGCCGGAATCGGGCGTGTCGATGTCGAGCGCGTACTGCATCGCCTTCGAGGTCAGGCCGATCTTCCAGCCGATGATCGTGCGGCCGGCCGCGCGCTTGCGCTCCACCCAGGCGGCCTGGACTGCATAGGCATCGTCCATCGTCATCTGCGGAAAGCGCAGCGACATCAGGCCGGTCTGCTGGCGTGTCCTCTCGGCTTCGTCGAGGCTGAGGGCGGCAGCTGAGATTTCGTCGGAGGACAGCATCGCTCAGGCCTCGTCGGAGATGGTGTTGCGGAGGAGGCCGATACCCTCGGCCTCGACCTCGACGACGTCGCCCGGCTTCAGCCAGATCGGCGGGTCGAACCGCGCGCCGGCGCCGGTCGGCGTGCCGGTGATCAGGATGTCGCCGGGGACGAGCGTCGTGAAGGTCGAGATGTAGCTGATGATCTTCCTGAACGAGAAGATCATGCGACTGGTCCGGTCGCTTTGGCGGACCTCGCCGTTGACCCTGGTGGTCAGGGCGATGTCGGCGATCTGCGCCTCATCGGTGAAGGGCACCAGCCAGGGACCGATCGAACCGGAGCGGTCGAAGTTCTTGCCCTGGGTGACGTTGAACTTGGCGTGCCGCACCCAGTCACGCAGCGTCCCCTCATTCGACAGCGTCAGCGCCGCGATGTGGCCGAGCGCGTCGCGCTCGGCAATGCGCCGCCCCGCCTTGCCGATCACGATCGCGATCTCGCCCTCGTAGTCGAGCTGCTCGCTCTCGGGCGGCCTGATCAGCGGCTGCTCATGCGCGGTGAACGAGCGCAGGAACCGCGGAAACAGCGACGGATTCGGCGGCGCTTCCTGCCCATCCTTGTACTCGGCATTGCGGTCGGGGAAATTCACGCCGACGCAGATGATCTTCTCGGGTGCGAGGCTCGGAATCTCGTAGCGGAGGCCGTCGAGCGGCAGATCCGGAGCCAGCGTCGCACCCTTCTCCGCCAGGAGCGCAAAAGCTTGGTCGATAACGACGTGCTGCAGCGTCGGCCATTGCGCCCGATACCGGGCAGACAGGTCGACGACGCCGTTCGCAACGATCAGGCCATAGCGCGCTTCAGTGTCGTGACGAAAACTGACGAACTTTGGGATCAAGGATCGTATCCTCATGATTGGCGAGGCGATGAACCGCTGAATTTACGCATGGCGCCCGCTCTCAGGGGTTCTGGATGGAAGCCCACGAGTGCTGCGCCATATCAATTAATTATCATGTTAATCAGTTTTCATGACGCGGTGTCAATCAGCGGGTTCAAAGCCTCGGCAGCTCGACCCTGATGTGCTCGCCAAGGGCTTTCGCGGCCGCCGATGGTTGCTGATCGGCGAACTCCACAGCGATGCCGATCGAGGGAAGCGGCGGTAGCCCAACGTGCACGATATGGAGATCGGGTGGCACGGCCGTCTCGGTCAGCACGCTGATCGCATGTCCGGAGCGGGCGATTGCGATCAGCCCGGCAAGGCTGTTGCTGGCGAAGGCGATCCGGTAGCGCCGGCCGACCGCTTCCATCGCGTCGCAGGCAGCTCGATGATCGAGCGTCATCGGCGCCGACAGCGCCAAAGGCAGGCTGGTGCTGTGGAGTATGGCGGGCTGCGCTTCGTTCGCGACCCAGACGAAGCGCTCCGGCCGAATGACCTCCTTGCTGGCGGCATCGGCGAGCGAGACGAGCGCCATCTCGATCTGGCGGCGATGCAGCAGCGGCCGCAATTCCGAGGTCGGCGCGCAAACCATGCGCAATTCGACATCGGGGTGCAGTGCGCAGAAGCCGCGCAGCAGGTTCGGCAGGAAGGCGATCGAATAATCCTCGGGGCAGCCCAGGTTCAACGCGCCCTTGAGCCCGGTCCCGCGCATGTCGGCGAGAACTTCGTCGTGGGCGGCAACCAGGGCCTCGGCCTGAGCCAGGAATTTGTGGCCCGCCGTGGTCAGGTGCACCCCTGAGCCGCTTCGATGCAGAAGCGGTTGGCCGATCTGGCCTTCAAGGCGCTGCATCTGCATGCTCAGCGCCGACTGCGTCCGCCCGATCTGGAGCGAAGCGAGGCTGATCGAGCCGGTGCGCGCGATCACGGCGAAGTTCCTGAGCAATACGAGGTCGAGCATCGACGCGCCATCAATCCAATCGATATCGGATTGAAGAAGTATCAATTTGCCTGCTGAGGCAAGCATCGGTAGCGCTCTGGAACGGCAATTGCTGAGAAGACTGCCGAAAAGGGGAACGTGATGTCGCTCAATGCCGATCCCGCCTTCTGGGCTGTCGCGGACAAGCACCTGACGCGTTATGGGCCCAGCTTCGAATCGATCATCGTCGAGCGGGCCGAGGGCTCCTTCGTCTACGATGCCGATGGTCGCGGCATTCTCGACTTCACCTCCGGCCAGATGAGCGCTGTGCTCGGCCATACCCATCCCGACATCGTCGCGACGGTCAACCGGCAGATGGCGTCGGTGGCGCATCTGTTCAGCGGCATGCTCTCGCGCCCGGTCGCGGCACTGGCCGAACGGCTGGCTGCGCTCGCACCCGGGCTTGACCGGGTGCAATTGCTGACCACGGGAGCCGAGTCGAACGAGGCCGCCATCCGCATGGCCAAGCTGGTGACCGGCGGCCATGAGGTCGTCGCCTTCGCCCAGAGCTGGCATGGCATGACCGGTGCGGCGGCGTCGGCGACCTACAGCGCCGGCCGACGCGGTTACGGGCCGGCTGCGGCGGGCTCCTTCGTGATCCCCGCGCCGAATTCCTATCGCCCGCGCTTCAAGCATCCCGATGGCAGCAATGACTGGCAGGCCGAGCTCGACGATGCGTTCGAGCTGATCGATCGGCAGTCGACCGGGAATCTGGCGGCCTTCATCGCCGAGCCGATCCTGTCGAGCGGCGGCATTCTCGAGCTGCCGCCCGGCTACCTGGCTGCGCTCAAGCGCAAATGCGAGGAGCGCGGCATGCTTCTGGTTCTCGACGAGGCGCAGACCGGCGTCGGCCGGACTGGCCACATGTTCGCCTTCCAGCGCGACGGGGTGACGCCGGACATCCTGACGCTCTCCAAGACCCTCGGCTCCGGCCTGCCGCTGGCGGCGGTGATGACGACGGAGGCGATCGAGCAGAAAGCCTTCGAACGCGGCTTCCTGTTCTACACCACCCACGTCTCCGATCCGCTGACGGCGGCGGTCGGCGTAACCGTTCTCGATGTGGTCGAGCGCGATGGCCTCGTCGCCCAGGCCCGCGAGCGCGGCGAGCGATTGAAGCAGGGGCTGCTCGCCCTCCAGCAGAAATACGAATGCGTCGGGGACGTGCGCGGGCGAGGGCTGCTGCTCGGGCTCGAGGTCGTGAGCGACAGGCAGAGCAAGGCGCCGGGCTTCGAGCTCGGGGCGCGGATCATGGAAGAGGCCATGCGCCGCGGCCTGAGCATGAACATCGTCAAGCTCCCCGGCATGGGCGGCGTCTTCCGCATCGCGCCACCGCTGACGGTCTCGGACGCCGAGATCGACCACGGCCTCGCAATCATGTCCGACGCGATCGAGACCGCCGCCAGAGCGCAATGAGCCTGGCGGGCTGTTCGGCCGCGTCGATTACCAGCGCAGGAAACGCGGCAGGACGAGCGCCGCCAGGCCTGAGACCAGGGCCATCGCGATCGTGTACCAGGTCGCCAGAAATGGCGCCGCATCGTCCGGGCAGTGCAAGGCGTAGGCGACCGTCGCGAGCCCGGCCGAGGCAAGGCCGGCGGAGGCGCCGGTGAGTGTGCTGTCGACCGGGGCCCCGCGGCGCGCCAGCAGCAGCAAGGCGAGCAGCGGGACCATCGAATAGGCCGAGACATAGATCAGACAGCTATTCCAATAGCGACCGAAGGTCAGCGTGCCCCATTGCGCGGCCGGGGCCTGAGCCAGCGCGACAGCGGCCCAGATAGCGACTAGCATGACCGGAATAGCTGCCAGCGGTGCCAGCCGCCTCGGCTTCAGCCCGGGCCGCAAGCTCTGCTGGAACAGGATGAGCGCGACCACCGCGATGCTGCCGCCGAACAGCAGCTTGGCGATGACCGGCATCGTCATGATCGCAGCCGCCAGGTCGGGACGGGTGCCGAGCGTGTTGACGAGCAGCAACGCGGTGACGGCGAGCGCGGCTACGGCCGTAAGCCAGGTCGCATGGCTCAACCGGCCGGTATCGACCGGCTGGTGGCCGGCAGCCATGAGGGAGATCAGCTCGTCGGTCTTCATGTCCAGTTCCGCCCCGGGGGTGGTTCAGGGGAGTTCGCCGCAAGCCGGCGAAAGGTTACGCTGCCGCGCATCTTCGAGCCGGTCATGGCGGGCGCCCGCGCCGCGACAGGAACTTCGCCATCGCCTGAAGGCCGCGATGGATCGCGACCTTGGCGGCCGTCTCGGTCATGCCCTCGACGCCCGCAACCTCGGCGATGCTGGCGCCCTGGAGCTTGACCTGCTCGACCAGGCGGCGCGTGCGCTCCGGCAGCGCCTGCATGGCGCGTTCGAGGTCGAGTCTGGCGTCGGCCGCACCGCTTTCCGGCGCGGCCAGCTGATAAGCCTCGTCGTCGAGCGGCAAATTCCCGGCATGGCGGCCGGTCCGGCGCAAATGGTCGATGAGCTTGTAGCGCGCGATCGCATGGGCCCAGGCCGTCACCGGGCTCGACGGCTCATAGGTATGGCGGGAGAGATGCAGCGCTAGCAGCGTCTCCTGCAGCACGTCCTCGGCCTCGCTCGGTTCGCTGCGGCCGGTGCGCGCCAGCAGCCGGCGCAGATAACCGCGCAGACGGGCGCTGATCGCATCGAGGAAGACCTTGTAGGCCGCGGCATCGCCGGCGAGCGCGGCGAGGAAGATTGGCCGAAGCTCGGTTTCGAGGTCGTCCAGCGACAAGGCTTGCTTTTCCAGAATGGCGCGAACTCGCCAATGCGTGCCATGGCGCGGGCAAGGTCACAAGCCGTCGTTGCCTTTTCGACGCTTTGGTCGGGCTCATAGCCAAAGAGCCTGTAACCAAACCCCCTCCGATTGCGATCTCGTCAGCAAGCCGCTGCAGCGGCCGGCGGAGAGATCGTATGCGGCAGGACCTCGAGCGAAGCGAGACAGGGGCAACCGATAGCCCTGCGCCGATGGTGACGGGCGCGGATCTGCTGGCGGCGCGGCTGCGGGCTGCCGGCGCGACCCACGCCTTCGGCATTCCCGGCGGCGAAGTGCTGGCCCTTGTCGACGCGCTGAAGCGGGCCGGCATCCGCTTTGAGCTCGCCAAGCACGAGAACGCCGCCGGCTTCATGGCCGAGGGGCTCTGGCATGCGACCGGCGCCTTGCCCGTCCTGGTCGCGACGCTGGGGCCTGGCGTCGCCAATGCGGTCAACGTCGTCGCCAATGCCCAGCAGGACCGGGTGCCGCTGATCTTCGTCACCGGCTGCGTCGACCAGGCCCTCGCCGAGAGCTACACGCATCAGATCTTCGACCATCAGGCCGTGCTGCGCCCTCTGGTCAAGGCGAGCTTCCGTGCCGCGCCCGGCACCGAGGATCTGGTCGCCGAAAAGGCTGTCGCGCTCGCCCGGCGCGGCCGCCCCGGCCCGGTGCATATCGACCTGCCGATCTCGGTCGCCGAAGCGCGCACGCCCTGGCGAACACCGCCGGTGACACCGGTGATGCAGCCTGCTGTCTCCGCAGATCTGAGCTTCGCCCGGGGTTTGCTCGCGCAGGCGCAGAGGCCGCTGGTCATCGCCGGGCTCGACCTCGTCAACCAGGGTGGCGCCGCCGCGCTCGATCGCTGTCTCCAACGGACCGGCGCGCCTCTGCTGACGACCTACAAGGCCAAGGGACTCGTGCCGGAGGGCGACGCGCGCGTCATCGGCGGTGTCGGCCTGTCGCCGAAAGCCGATGCGATCGTCCGGCCGCTGATCGACGCCGCCGACCTGATCATACTCGCCGGCTATGACCCGATCGAGATGCGGCAGGGCTGGCGCAATCCCTGGCCGGCCGGGAAATGCGTCATCGATATCGTCGCCGAGGACATGCCGCACGGCATGCATGCGGCGACGCTGCGGCTCGAAGGCGATGTCGGCACGATCCTGGATGCGCTGACGGATAACCAGGAGATCAAGGCGACGTGGCCGGGGAACGAGCCGGCTGAAATTCGCTCGCGCTTTCGTGCGGCCTTCGCCGCGCCGTCCGGCTGGGGGCCGCATGCCGTCTTCGAGACGCTGCGCGAGGTCGCTCCGGCTGGAACGGTCGCGACCGCCGATTCCGGGGCTCACCGCATCCTGCTCAGCCAGATCTGGCGCTGCGACGGCCCGCGTGGCCTGCTGCAATCGACCGGACTGTGCACCATGGGCTGTGCGCTGCCGCTTGCCACTGGCGCGGCGCTGGGTTCGGACAGGCCGGTGCTCTGCTTCGTCGGCGATGCCGGGCTCGAGATGGTGCTCGGCGAGCTCGCCACGCTACGCGACCTGAAGCTCCCGGTCGTGATCGTCGTTCTCGTCGATGAAAGCCTCGGCCTGATCGCGCTGAAGCAGCGCCAGCTCGGCCTGAGGCGCGCCGGAGTTGATTTCGGTGCGACCGATTTCGCTGCGGTCGCCCGGGCGATGGGAGGTCATGGCGTCGCGGCCGGCGATCGCGAAGGCTTGCGGCGCGAGGCGAAAGCCGCTTTCGGGCGCGAGGGCTTCTCCCTGCTCGCCTGCCGCATCGACGCCACCAGCTATGACGGGGCGTTCTGATGAGACAGGCTCTCCAGCAACCGGAGAAGCGGCCCCGCGACGAACGGCTCGATGTCTTCCGCGGGCTGACCATGCTGATCATCTTCGTGGCGCATCTGCCGCAGAACAGCTGGAACGCCTTCATCCCGGCCCGCTTCGGCTTCTCCTCCGGGGCGGAGCTCTTCGTCTTCTGTTCGGGTTTTGCCAGCGCGCTCGCTTTCGGCCGCGTCTTCACCCGGCGCGGCCTGCTGCTCGGGACGGCGCGCATCGCCTACCGGATCTGGCAGGTCTACTGGGCCCAGCTCGGCCTTGTGCTGGCCGTCATCGCGCTCGCTGGCTTGCTGGACCATGCCTTCGGGATGGCCGAGCTCCCCAAGCAGTTCGCGCCGCTCGTCGCCGATCCCGCCGGGGCGATCGTCGGTCTCGTAACCCTGACCTGGCAGCCGGACTATCTCGACATCCTGCCGATGTACCTCGTCATCCTGGCACTGGTGCCGGTGATGATGGCGCTGCGCCGCCTGCATTCGGCGCTGCCTTTCGCGCTCTCCGGATTGCTGTACGCGCTGGTCTGGACCAGCGATCTCAACCTGACCGGCAATCCCTGGAACGGCGCCGGCTGGTTCCTCAATCCCTTCGCCTGGCAGCTGATCTTCTTTATCGGCTTCTTCCTCGGCATGGGCTGGCTGCCGGCGCCGCGCCTGCGCGACCGGCGGTTAATGCTGGCCTGCGCAGTGATCCTGGTGCTCTCGGTGCCGCTGTCCTTCTGGGGCGTCCTCGAACACTGGCCAGCGGCGCAGGCGTTGCGCGATCTCGTCCTGCCCGCGAGCGAGAAGAGCAATCTGCATCTCCTGCGTCCGCTGCACTTCCTCGCTCTGGCCTATCTCGTGCTGAGCCTGATCGAGCCGGTGCGCGACCGGCTCGACAAGGGGGTGGGCCATCTCCTCGTCCTGATCGGCCGGCAATCGCTCGCGGCCTTCCTTGCCAGCGTCGTCCTCGCCCGGCTCGCCGGCAGCATCGCCGAGCTGGCCGGGCACGGCGAGCCCGTGGTCGCGGCGCTCAACCTCGCCGGCTTTGCCCTGATCCTCACCACGGCGGTGGTGGTCGGCTGGTTCAAGCGCGCCCCTTGGACCGGGCCGGCACCGAAGCCCGAGGCCAATCCGCTATCCGAGCCGGCCAGGGCCGGCCCGGCAGTGCCTACACGCGTCCGTGAAGCGAGTTGATCGCCGTTTGATCGCCCGCCTGCGAACTCCCCGATGAGCGCTCGTCACAGGCGCTGCAAAGGAGCCTGCCATGTACCACGACCTTTCCGGCGACCGCGTCACCGTCGCGAACGATGCCGCCAGGCTCGCCTGGAACGACACGCTCGAAGCGGTGCTGGCGCATGCCGCCGCGGCACCGGATCACCTCGCCCGCACGCTTGCCGCCGATCCCGACTTCGCCCTGGCCCATGCGGCCAAAGGGCTGATGCTGATGTCGCTCGCCCGAGCCGAGCTGCTCGGCGCCGCATGCGACTGTCTCGCCAGGGCACGCGCTGCCGTCGCGCAGCGGCTGGTGACGCCGCGTGAGCGCATGGTCATCGAAGCGCTTGCGCTTTGGCTTGGCGAAGCGCCGCGGCGAGCAGCCGAACAGCTCGAAGCGATCCTGAAGAAGCACCCTCACGACGTGCTGGCGCTGAAGCTCTCGCATGGCATCCGCTTCATGCTCGGCGACCAGCGGGAGATGCTGGCGACCTTGCACCGCACCGCGCCGGGCTTCGGCGAGCACCACCCGCTCGCCGGCTATGTCCATGGTTGCTACGCCTTCGCCCTGGAAGAGCGCGGCCTTTATGCTGAGGCCGAACGGGTCGGCCGCCGCGCTGTGTCCCTGAGCCCGCGCGACGCCTGGGGCCGCCATGCCGTCGCTCATGTCCTGGAGATGACGGGCCGCGTCGACGAGGGCATCGCCTGGCTCGGTGACAGCCGCACCTTTGCTCATGCCAACAATCTGCGCTTCCACATCTTCTGGCACCTCGCGCTGTTCCATCTCGAGCGCGGCGAGACCACCGAGGTGCTGCGCCTCTACGACGAGGAGATCCGGGCCGAGCAGACCGACGATTATCGCGACATCGCCAATGGCGCTTCGCTTCTCGCGCGGCTGACCTATGCCGGCGTCAATGTCGGTGCGCGCTGGGAGGAGCTCGCCGCCAAGGCGGAAGGCCACGCCCGGGACGGTCGCCTCGTCTTCGCCGACCTGCATTATGCGCTCTCGCTGCTCGGCGCCGGCCGTCCCGATGGCGCCGAAGCGATCGCCCGCAGCCTCGTCCTCGATGCGCGGTCCCACCCCAGTGAAGAGCGCGCCGAGGCCGCCTATGCCGGTGCGCTCGCCGCTTTGGGCCTGATCGCGTTCAACGAAGGTGATCATGCCGAAGCGGCTCGCCGTCTCGGCACCGCTCGCGATCATCTTCTGGCCATCGGCGGCAGCCACGCCCAGCGCGACCTGTTCGAGCAGGCCTATGTCGAGAGCCTGATCCGCTCCGGCAATCACGACCGCGCTGCGGCCGTGCTGCGGCAACGCCTGGCCCGGCGTGGCGGCCACAACCGCTTCGCCAGCCGAAGGCTCGCAACGCTCGGAAAATCTGCAGGCGGTCTCATCGCCGCGCTCGCCGTCGCGTCGACCCCGCTCGCCATCGTCCATTGAATCGAAATCAAGGGAACCCGTCATGACCAGCGCCACCATGTCCCGCAGCCTCGCGCTGCCCTCTGCCCGTACCGTGCTCAATCTCGCACTTGGCGGCTTTGCCGGTCTCGGCTTCTGGGAGCTGTTCTCTGCAGTGCCGACCGCCTGGCTCGCCGAGTACCCGCTGGAGCCGCCGGAGCTGGTCAAGTCGCTGTTTTCGCATCAGTTCGGTCTGGCGCTGTCGACGCCGGTGGCCAAGCTGCTGCATTTCCTGACCGGCTTCCTGTTCTATCCGCTCGGCTACTGGCTACTGACCCGCTGGGTGAAGAGCTTCGGCATGCCGGCCGATGGCTGGATCTGGGGGGTGATCACCTATTTCATCGCGCTCGGCTTCTTCGCCCCGCTCGCCGGGCAGCATTTCCTGCTCAGCGACGTGCCGCGGCTCTCGCTGATGAGCCTCATCGGCCACGCCATCTACGGCTATCTCGCAGCTTATGTCTTCGAAGCGCTCGAAGCGCGCTCGGCTTGACCATCACCACAGGGAGAAACGCCATGTTCGACAGGCGCAGCCTCATTCTGACCGCCGCTGCGGCCTTCGCGGCGACGGTCCTCACACATGATGTCCATGCCGAGGCGCTCAGCCCGATCAACACGCTCGGCTCAGCCGACGGCATCGCGATCCGCGGCTACGATCCGGTCGCCTATTTCCGCGAGGGCGGCCCGAGGTTGGGCAAGGCGGAGTTCTCGATCAGCCACGCAGGCGCGACCTGGCGCTTCGCCAGCGCGGAGAACAAGGCGGCGTTCCAGGCCGAGCCGGCGCGCTATCTGCCGGCCTATGGCGGCTTTTGCGCCTACGGCACCTCGCGCGGCTACCTGGTCAAGATCGAGCCGGAAGCCTGGTCGATCGTCGATGGCAGGCTCTACCTCAACTACGACCTCGGCGTCCGCAAGACATGGCTAGGCAAGCCGAAGACCTACATCGCCCACGCCGATGGCAATTGGCCGCGCCTGGGCAAGGCGGATATCCAGTGATCACCTGTTGGTGGCGAGGGCCGTACCAGAGGGGCCAGGACGCGCCTCTTACAATGTCCGCGCCAGGCGCGGGTCGAGCATGTCGCGCAGGCCGTCGCCGATGAGGTTGATGAACGTGCTCGGCCTCAGAGCCCGGGCGCAGATCGGCACTCTCCGCTGTTCGCTCGCATAAGTCCTGCGGACGCTGAATCCGCCGCCGTTTGAGAACGCATTGGGGCTTCCCAAAACGTTTCGGATCGCGTTATCCTGCCCCCTCGCGATTGGCTCAACCGAGTTCCGAGACGCCAATGAGTTCGTTGCGCGCGCTGGCGCAGACACTGGGATTGTCGATCACGACCGTGTCGCGGGCGCTCGACGGCTATGGCGATGTCGCGCCCGCCACCCGGGAACGCGTTCAAGCTGCTGCCGAGCAGGTTGGCTACCGCCCCAATTCGGCGGCAAGGCGACTGCGCCGCGGTCTCACCGAGATTGTCACAATGGTGCTCCCGGCCGAGCCGGGGCATTTCAACGAGCCGCTCTATATCGAGCTCCTGGGCTCGATCGGCGAGCGGCTTGCGGAGCAGGGCTACGATCTGACTTTGATCGCCGCGCTGCCCGGCCCCGACGAACTCAAGACTTATCGCCGCCTGGTCGACGGTCGCCGCACCGACGCCATCATCGTCGTCCGCACCCGACGCGAGGATGCGCGCCTGCGCTACCTCACCGATGCCGGCTTCCCCTTCGTCGCGATGGGGCGCAGCGATTTTCCCGAACCCTATGCCTTTGTCGACGGCGATGGCGAGGCTGCATTCCATGACGCTGTGTTGCGGCTGGCCGCGCTTGGCCACCGCAATATCGGTCATCTGGCGGCTCCCTCGGCCTTCACCTTCGCGCATCTGCGCCGGAGTGGCTTTGCGCGCGCCTGCCGAGAGGGCGGTCTTGCGAGCCAAGCGATGGAGGACAGCGCGACCGAGGCCGGTGGCTATCGGGCAGCAGCTACGCTGCTGGCGCACCCGGAGCCGCCTACTGCCTTGCTTTGCGCCACCGACAGCATGGCGCTGGGGGCGATGCGAGCCATCCGCGAGCGCGGTCTTGTCGTCGGACGCGACATCGCGATCATCGGCCATGACAACATCCCGGCCTCGGCCTTTTCCGATCCGGCGCTCGCGACCATGGAACTGCCGATCGCAGCGACAGGTCGCCGCCTCGCGGAAATGGCGCTGGCACGCATCGGCGGGGCCGATCCCCGCGACCTGACCGAGATCAACTCGGTCGAGTTCATTTCACGTGCCTCGCTCGGAGAGGCGCGAGCCTGACCAGATAACGGAAGTGGCTGGCCGCTCGCAGCCGCTGCTTCCGACGCAAACCAGAACAAGCGAGACAGGGAGGACCCTATGAGGACATTCAATCATCTGGCGATCGCCGCGATGGCGGTAGGAGCCGTGCTCGCTGCGCCGGCTGTGAAGGCGCAGGATCTCGTCTTTCTATCGACGCAGCTGCGCCCCATCGACGAGGCGCAGAAGGTTCGCGAGGTGCTGCTCAAGGGGGCGCCGAAGACCACCTATGTGGTCGAGGAGCCGCCGCAATTTGCGGTTCGCATGAAGGCAGAGCAGGCCGCCGGCAAACGCACAATCAGCCTGATGGGCGCGCTGCATGGCGAATTGCAGCCACTCGTACCTGCGGGCTCGCTCGACGCCGTCGACGATCTTGTGGCCAAGCTCGGCTCGAGCGGCATTCCGGCTGGCCTGATGGAGCTCGGCAAGCTCGGCACATCCAGGCAGCAATATATCCCGTGGATGCAGGCGACCTATGTTCTTGTCGTCAAGAAGGAGGCGCTGCCCTTCCTGCCGGCCGGCGCCGATGTGAACGCGCTGACCTACGAGCAGCTCGCCGCCTGGGGCAAGGCGATCCAGGACAAGACCGGTCAGCGCCGCATCGGTTTTCCTGCCGGGCCGAAGGGCCTGTTCGCCCGCTTCGTCCAGGGCAATCTCGTGCCCTCCTATACCGGCTCGATGGTGACCGAATTCCGCTCTGCCGCGGCCGAGAAGGGTTGGGCCGACTTCAAGGCGCTCTGGGCGACGGTCAACCCCAACGCCAACAACTACAATTTCATGCAGGAGCCACTGATGGCCGGCGAGGTCTGGATCGCCTGGGACCATATCGCCCGCGTCAAGGACGCTCTCACCGCCCAGCCCGACCAGTACCTCGTCGTGCCGCCACCGGCCGGCGCGAAGGGCCGCGCCTACATGCCCGTGATCGCCGGTCTCTCGATCGCCAAGGATGCGCCGGACCGGGCCCGGGCCGCGGCTGTGATCGAGCATCTTCTGAAGCCCGCGACCCAGATCGCGACGGCGGTGGAGGTCGGCTTCTTCCCCGTCGTCGACGCGCCCTTGCCGGCCGATCTGCCCGCAGGCGTCAAGCTGCTCGCTGATGGCGTCGCCAGGACGCAAGGGGCCAAGGACGCGATCGTCGCGCTTCTGCCGGTCGGCCTTGGCGACAAGGGCGGCGAGTTCAACAAGGTCTATTTCGATACCTTCCAGCGCATCGTGCTGCGCAACGAGCCGATCCGCGCGGTCCTCGATGGGCAGGCCGAGATCCTGCGCAACCTGATGATCCAGACCGCCGCACCCTGCTGGGCTCCGGACAAGCCGAGCCAGGGCGCCTGCCCGGTCACCTGAGCTCCCCACTGCCTCGCTCCGGTCGTCATGGCCGGAGCGAGGCGACAGGGAATTCTCCGCAAAGGCTACCGACCATGCCCCAGCCGCGCTGGCTGCCCTATCTGCTGATCGCGCCCTCGGTCGCCTTCCTCGCGGCCTTCTTCCTGGTGCCGCTCGGCCAGACCATCCTGCTCTCCTTCGATGGCGGGCAGGGGCCTTCGCTCGCCAACTACGCCCGGATGGCCGGCGATCTGAATTTCCCGACGGCGGTGCGCAACACCTTCGCACTCGTCATCGTGGTGATTCCGCTGCAAGTCGCGCTCGCGCTGGTCATGGGCCTGATGCTGCAGAAGATGACGCGCGGGCGTGAGCTGGTGCTCTGGATCTGGACGATCCCGCTCGGGGTATCCGATCTCGCAGCTGGCCTCGTCTGGCTCGCGATCCTGCAGGATTCCGGCTATCTCAACACGCTCCTGTTCCAGTTCGGGCTGATCAGCGGCCCGACCGCCTATCTCAACAGCGAGGCCCCGGCTGCGCTGTTCTTCGCCGTCGTGCTGGCCGAGGTTTGGCGTGCGACCGCGATCGTCCTGATCATCCTCGTTGCCGGCATCCAGCTCATTCCGAAGGAATTCGGCGAGGCGGCAGACATTTTCGGCGCGAGCCCCTGGACCAAGTTCCGCAAGATCACGCTGCCACTGCTCAAGCCCAGCCTGCAATCGGCGCTGATCCTGCGCACTGTACTGGCCTTCGAGGTTTTTGCCGTCGTCTACGCGCTCGGCGGCCGAAACTTCCCGATCCTCGTCGGCGAAGCCTACACCTGGCAGAACGAGAACCAGAATTACGGCGTCGCCGCGGCCTATGCCGTGCTGGTGATGCTGATCTCGCTCGCGGCGACGATCATCTACCTCAAGGCGCTGCGCGTCGATCCGGAGACGCAAGCATGAGCGCTCCCCGAAAATGGCTCTATGTCACGGGCGTGCTGATGCTCTGCGCCTGGGTGCTGGTGCCGATCTATCTGATCGGGCTGGGCGCCATGGGTGGGCGGCTCGCGGTGTTCAAATGGCCGAAATCCTTCGCGCCTGGCGAGGCCTCCTTCGCGGTGCTCACGACCTTCCTGAAGATCGAGGGAGTCTGGAACGCGGCGCTCAACTCGCTGATCGCAGCGTCGTTGACCATGCTGTTCTCGATCCTGCTCGGCGCGCCTGCGGGCTACGCGCTGGCGCGGTTCGCTTTCCGGGGGCAGGGCGCCTTTCGCCTGCTGGTGCTGCTGACGCGCGCCTTCCCGCTGGCGATCCTCGCTTTGCCGCTCACCGTCATCTTCATTCGCGTCGGGCTCTACGACACGCCCTTCGGCGTCTCGCTGATTCACACCGCCCTGGCCTTGCCCTTTGCGGCTCTCGTGACCTCGTCGCTCTTCATGGGCATTCCCCGCGAATATGAGGAGGCGGCCTGGGTCTTCGGCTGCACGCGCTGGCAGGCCTTCCGCAAGGTGGTGCTGCCGCTGGCGCTGCCCGGCATCGCGGCTGCGGCGATCTTCGCCTTCGTCATTTCATGGAATGAGGTCTTTGCCGCCTCGGTCCTGACGGTGCGGGAGCGCACGCTCACCGCCTATCTGCTCGCCGTGCTGTCCGAATCGCCGCTGCATTACCGCTTCGCTGGCGGCTTCATTCTCATCATTCCCTCGGTGCTCTTCATCTTTGCGGTCAGGAAATACCTGTTCGCGATGTGGGGCGTCTCGAGCAAATAGGGAGGAGACCGTTGGCCGGGATCCTGATCGACAAGGTCGCCAAGCAGTTCGGCAGCGCCATCGCCCTGCAAGAGATTTCGCTCACCGTCGAGGACGGCGAGTTCGTCGCGTTGCTTGGCCCCTCGGGCTGCGGCAAGACTACGCTGCTGCGCATCATCGCCGGGCTGGAGGTGCAGAGCTCCGGCAAGGTCATGATCGGCGAGCGTGACGTCTCGCGCCTGAAGCCGGCGCAGCGCGGCCTTGCCATGGTGTTCCAGAACTATGCCGTCTTCCCGCATATGACGGTGTTCGAGAACGTCGCCTTTGGCCTGCGCATGAAGGGCGCCGACCAGGCGCGCGTCGAGGCAAAGGTGCGCAAGGCGGCCGAGCTCCTGCATATCGAGCAATACCTCGATCGTTATCCGGCAAAGCTCTCGGGCGGCCAGCGCCAGCGCGTCGCGGTTGCGCGGGCGCTTGCGGTCGAGCCGGCTGTGCTCCTGATGGATGAGCCGCTCTCCAATCTCGACGCGCTGCTCCGGCTGGAGATGCGAGCGGAGCTGCGGAGCGTGCTGCGCGAGGCCGGCACGACCACGATCTACGTCACCCACGACCAGACCGAGGCCATGGGCCTGGCCGACCGGATCGCGGTGATGCATGGCGGCCATATCGTGCAGATGGACACGCCGACCAATGTCTATTCGCGGCCGGCGACACGCTTCGTCGGCGGCTTCGTCGGCTCGCCGCCGATGAATTTCGTCAACACCGTCGCGGCCTCCGGCAGCGCCCGGCTTGGCGGCATCACCCTGGCCTCTCCCGTCGACGGGCCGATCATTCTCGGCTTTCGTGGCGAGGACGCCAGGCTGACCGACGCCGCCAGCGGTGTGCCGTTCACGGTTCGGGTCGCCGAACCGATGGGCTCCCATCTCCTGCTCACCGGCCGGATCGGCGCTGATCTTGCCCGCATCGTTGCTCCGCCAAACGCCCAGATCGACGCGGGTGCAATGCTCGGCCTGGCGCTCGACCCCGCCCGCGTCGTCTGGATCGACCCGGAAACGGGCCGCGCCCATCCTGGAGCCTGAGCCATGCTGTCGATGACACCTCCTTCCGATCTCGATGAAGGGGCGCGCGCCGTGTTGCGTCGCAATGACCGTGGCGGCTTCACCGTTCCCAATGGCCGCGTCTATCCGTTCCAGTGGAACTGGGATTCCGCCTTCGTCGCGCTCGGCTTCGCGACCTTCGATCTCGACCGGGCCTGGCGCGAGCTGGAAACCCTGTTCGAGGGCCAATGGGATGACGGCATGGTGCCGCATATCGTCTTCCGCGCCCCGGCCGATGGCTATTATCCCGGCCCCGAGGCCTGGGGCATTCATCGTCAGCCGCTGACCTCGGGGATTTCGCAACCGCCTGTCGCGGCGACCGCAGCGCGGGTGCTGCATGAGCTTTCAGGAAGCGAAGCAACGCGCATCAAAGCGCTGTTCCCAAGACTGTTTGCCTCGCATCGCTGGTGGCACGAGACCCGTGACCCCGACGGCTCCGGCCTCGTCACCATGGTCCACCCCTGGGAGTCGGGACGGGACAATTCGCCGGACTGGGACGAGCCGCTCGCCAATGTGGTTCCGAGCGTCGACATCGCGCATCTGCGCAAGGATATCGGCCATGTCGATGCGGCCCATCGCCCGACGCATGACTTCTACAACCGGGTCATGACTCTGGTCGAAGAGGCGAAGGCTCTGCAGTGGGAAGGCGTCGCCGTCGCGCGCGGGCTCTCTTTCCGTGTCTGCGATCTCGGTATCCAGTCGATCCTGCTGCGCGCCGATCGCGATCTCCTGAAGCTGGCGGAAGAACTGGGCTTCACCGACGAGGCCGCTTCCCTGAGTGGCTGGGTCGCGCGCAGCGAAGCGGCCATGCCGCGTCTCAAGGGGCCTGATGGGCTCTATCGTTCGCTCGACCTGCGCAGCGGACGGCTCAGTGACGCTGTGACCTGCGCCGCCTATCTGCCGCTCTATGCGCGAACGGCGAGCCAGGAGGACGCAATGGCGCTCAAGCGGCATCTCGAAGCCACTCGGGCGGTCGCCGGCTTCTCAGTCGCCAGCACCGATCCACGTGACCGGCGTTTTGATGCTACCCGTTATTGGCGCGGCCCGGTCTGGCTGATGATGAATCGGATGATCGCCGACGGCCTTGCCGCCTATGGCCTGGTCGACGAGGCGCACAGGCTCCAGCGGGACAGTGCCGATCTCGTCCAACGAAACGGTTTCTGGGAGTATTTCGATCCGCGAGACGGTGCGGGCTGCGGCGGCCCGGATTTTTCCTGGACCGCGGCCATGTGGCTCTCCTGGGCGGGATCGAAGGACCATGGGCAGGCCTTGTCCGCGCTCTAGTTAAGCCGACCCGGGCTGGCCGCCACGCAGTGGACCCAGAGCTCAGAACCTAGCGCTCCGTCGTCAAGCGAGACGTGGCCCGGCGCATCAGGTCGAGCAGGTGCAGGGCGGCCGGGGTCAAGGGCAGGTCGGCGCGCTGGACCAGGACCAGCGGCGGCGCCGTCAACTCTTCCTCGACCCTGATCGTGGTCAGCGCCTTCCCGGTCATCTCGAAGTGCTCCCATTGTGCCGGGACCATCGCCAGGAGATCGCTGTTGGCGAGGCAGGTCAGCAATGTCAGCGCCGACTGGCTGCGCACTGCCAGGCGCGGCGCGGGCAGGCCATGGCGGGCGAAGAAGGCGTTGATCTCGTCGCTGGCATCGGCGGTGATCGAGGTCGTGACCCAGTCCTGGCCGACGAGCTCGCGCAGCGAGGTCGCCGCCGCCAGCGGGTGGCCGGCGCGGCAGAGCACGATGCGGCGGTTGTGGAACAGCACCTCGCGGCTCAATTGCGGGACCGGCTGCGCGCCGCCATCGGGGCCGATATAGAAGTCGACCGTGCCGTCGCGCAGGCGTTCTTCGAGAGTGGGATAAAAGCCCTCGATGATATGCAGCCTGATATCGGGATAGCGCGCGCGGAACGGGCGCAGGCTCGGCGGCAGCAGAGCGAGATGGGCCGCGATCGACAGCCCGACCGTGACCGTACCGGTGCCGGCTCCGCGCAACTGCTCGACTTCTTCGCGGGTCCGCCTGATCTCGGTCAGGATCGACCTGGCGCGGGCGACGAAGGCTTCCCCCAGCGGCGTCGCGACCACGCCGCGGGCGCGGCGTTCGAACAGGGGCGCGCCGAGCTCGCGCTCCAACAGGGCAAGGCTGCGCGTCAGGGCCGGCTGGGCGATCTGCAGGTGCCGGGCCGCGGCGCGCATGCTGCCGCGCTCGGCGATCGCCACCACCTCCTCGAAATGATGCAGTTTCATCGCGCCCGCCCCGCAAGTCGGCGTCATTGATACTGATTTGCTATCGCTCCTGCAATTTTGACATCTGTTCAGGTATCTGTGCGAGCGATAGCCATTCCTCACGAACAAAGCAGCGGCCGCCCCGGAGACCCGGGAGACGGCCCTTACGGGAGGACCGCATGGAGATCATCAAGCCCGTATTCCATCACGTCACCTTCAAGACGAGCCGGCTCGACGAGATGGTGGCGTGGTACGGCACGGTCGTCGGCGCCAGGCCGAACTTCCAGGACGCCAACAATGCCTGGACGACCAATGACGAGGCCAATCACCGCGTCGCCTTCCTCTCGGCACCGGGGCTCGGCGACGATCCGGACAAGCGCAGCCATAACGGCATGCATCACAGCGCCTTCGAGTATGAGAGCTTCGCCGACCTGATGTCGTCCTATGCCCGTTTGCGCGACGAGGGCATCCAGCCTGCCTTCAGCCTCGACCACGGCATGACGATCTCGATCTACTACAGGGATCCCGAAGGTAATTTCGTCGAGCTCCAGTCCGATACCTATGGCGATTGGCAGCAGTCGAGCGAATGGATGCGCTCTTCGCCTGATTTCGCCGAGAACCCGATCGGCACCTTCTTCGATCCGGAGCGGGTCTACCAGGATCACAAGGCCGGCCAGAGCTTCGACGACCTCCATGTCGCGATGCGCAGGGGTGACTACCAGCCTGCTGACACGCCCGATCTCGGATTGCCGGCGTGACGAGCGCCGTGCCGATCGCGGCGTCCGGGCTCGATCCGCAGGATCGCGCGGCAATCGAGCAACTGATCCAGCGCCATGCCTGGCTGATCGACCATGGCGCGGCGGATCGGATCGGCGAGCTCTTCTGCGAGGATGCGGCGCTCTATGGCATCGGGCCCGACAAGCTCGGCCGCGCCGCCATCGCCGAATGGGGCCGGCAGCGTGCCGCTTTGACCGAGCGCCGCTCGCGCCATCTCCAGAGCAATGTCCTGATCGAGCCGCTCTCGCCTGAGACCGCGCAGGGTTGGGTCGCGCTGACGCTCTACCGCCATGACGGGCCGGACGAAGGCCAGGCCGTGCCGCTGCTGATCGCCGAATACGCCGACCATTACCGCAAGGCGCCGGACGGCGCCTGGCTCTTCGCCGAGCGGCGCCTGACCGTGCTGTTCGGCGCCGCCTGACGACCCACGACACCCATCGCCTCGCCGCAGTGGCTTGAGGCGTCCGAAGAGGAGTAAATCAATGCGTCTCGCCACTATCCTTCACGACGGCAAGCCCACTCTCGCCGCCTATCGCGGCGCCGATCTGATCGACCTCGCCAAGGCCGGCTCGGGGCTGCCGGAGAGCGTGCTCGCCTTCCTGGAAGGCGGCGACGAGGCCCGCGGCGCCGTCGCCCGGGCGATCGACGCTGCACCCGCCGAAGCTGTGCTCGACCCCGAAGCCGTGACCTTCCTGCCGGTGGTGCCGCGTCCCGGCAAGATCATCTGCGTCGGGCTGAACTATGCCGATCATTCGGCCGAGAGCGGCTTCAAGCAGCCGGACTATCCGACGCTGTTCGGTCGTTTCGCCACAAGCCTGATCGGCCATCGCGCCCCGCTGATCCGGCCAAACCTTTCCGACCAGCTCGACTATGAAGGCGAGATCGCCGCCGTGATCGGCCGGCGCGCCAAGCATGTGCCGAAGGCCGCGGCGCTCGACCATGTCGCCGGCTACGCCGTCTTCAACGAAGGCTCGGTGCGCGACTACCAGTTCAAGGCACCGCAATGGACCGTCGGCAAGAACTTCGACGGCACCGGCGCCTTCGGCCCGGCGCTGATCACATCGGACGAACTGCCTCCGGGCGCCCGCGGCCTCAGGATCGCGACGAGGCTCAACGGCGAGACCGTGCAGAGCGCCAGCACCGACGACATGGTCTTCGATGTCGCGACCCTGATTTCGATCATCAGCGAGGCGATCACGCTGGAGCCCGGCGACGTCATCGTCACCGGAACGCCCGCCGGTGTCGGCGTGGCGCGCAAGCCGCAGCTCTTCATGAAGCCCGGCGATGTCTGCGAGGTCGAGGTCGAGGGCATCGGCCTGCTCGTCAATCCGATCGTGCAGGAAGAGACCAGGCGGGCCGCGGCCTGACCTCGGCACCTGGCGGAGAAAGAACCGTGAGCAAGAGCCGCAACGACATCGATGTCCTGATCGCCGGCGCCGGCCCGGTCGGCCTCGCGGCTGCGATCGAGCTCGGCCAGCGCGGCGTCCGCTGCCTCGTGGTCGAGCGTAACGACCGCGTCGGCTATTCGCCGCGCGCCAAGACGACCAATGTCCGCACCCGCGAGCACCTGCGGCGCTGGGGGATCGCCGACAAGCTGCGCGAGGCATCGCCGATCCCGCCGGACTATCCCTCCAACGTCGTTTTCGCGACGCGGATGAACGGTTCCGAGCTCGCCCGATTCACCAACGCGCTGAACGGCAGCCGCGCCCGCAACGACCTCTATTCGGAAGAGGCGCAATGGGTGCCGCAATATGTGCTGGAGGAGGTGCTGCGCCAGCACGCTTCCTCGCTGCCGGGCGTCACCGTCGCCTTCAATACCGAATTGGCCTCCTTCGCCGATGATGGCCGCGGCGTCGTCTCGCAATTGAAGGATGTCGCGAGCGGCGCGGTGCGGCAGGTGGCGAGTGCCTATCTGATCGGCGCCGATGGTGCCCGCAGCGCGGTGCGCCAGGCCATCGGCGCGAAGATGCAAGGCGAGGGCGCCTTCTCGAAGAACTACAACATCATCTTCCGCGCCCCCGCGCTGGCAACCAGCCATGCCCATGGTCCGGCGATCATGTACTGGATGGTCAATGAGGAGGTGCCGTCGCTGCTCGGGCCGATGGACAGCGAGGGCCTCTGGTTCTTCATGGCGACCAAGCTGCCCAACGACGTCGACCCGGCGAGCGTCGATCCGGTCGAGTTGATCCGCGCCGGCACCGGGCTCGCCGATCTCGAGATCGAGATCGTCGGCCTCGACCCCTGGGTGGCGCATCGGCTGGTCGCCGACCGCTACGAGAAGGGCCGCGTCTTCCTCGCCGGCGACGCCTGCCATCTGCACCCGCCCTTCGGCGGCTTCGGCATGAACATGGGGATCGGCGACGCCGTCGACCTCGGCTGGAAGCTGGCCGCGGTGCTGCAGGGCTGGGGTGGGCCGGAATTGCTCGCGAGCTACGCGGCCGAGCGGCGCAAGGTACATGAGCGCACGATCGCCGAGGCGGTGATCAACTATGGCGCCGTTGGCAACCAGCTCGTCCGTCCGGGGCTCGAGCAGCCCGGTCCGCTCGGCGACGCAACGCGGCGCGAGGTCGGCGAGATCATCGAAGCGACCAAGCTGCGCGAGTTCCGCACGCTCGGCATCGTGCTCGGCTCGCGCTATGAGGATTCGCCGATCATCGTGCCTGATGGCAGCGAGCCACCGGTCGAGCACTTCATGCTCTATCTGCCCTCGGCCCATCCCGGCTGCCTCGCGCCGCATCTCTGGCTCGCCGATGGCTCGTCGCTTTACGACCATTTCGGGCAGGGCTTCACCTTGCTCGCGACCTCCGGCGATGGCACGGACGCCGCGCCGCTGACAGCGGCTGCCGATCTTCTCGGCCTGCCGCTGAAGCTCCTGCTGCCGGGCGACCAGCGCCTGCCGGCGCGCTATGGCGCGCGCTTCGCGCTGATCCGGCCGGACCAGCATGTCGCTTGGCGCGGCGACGAGTTGCCCGCCGATGCCGAGGCCTTGCTGGCCCAGGTGACGGGCGGAACGACGACAGGAGCCGCGGCGCAGGTTCCAGCCACGGCAGCTTGATAACCAGAACAACAAACCGGGGAGGAAGACATGAAACGGGGAGTCATCGGTGCCTTGATCGGCGCAGCGCTCGCGCTCACGAGCTTCGGGGCCGCGGCACAAACGATCGAGCTCAAGGTCTCGCACTACCTGCCGCCCAACCACCAGATGCACAAGAACCTGGAGGCCTGGGGCGAGGAATTGTCGAAGCGCTCCAATGGCCGGCTCAAGCTCGCCATCTTCCCAGCGGCGCAGATGGGACCTATGCCGCGGCAATACGACCTCGCCCGCACCGGCGTCGCCGACATCGCCTTCTTCCTGCACGGCGCGCTTCCCGGTCGCTTCCCGCTGACCGAGATCTCGCATCTGCCCTATGCCTTCAACCGCGGCGAGGGCGCGACCGCCAAGGCGCTCTCGACGGCCGAGGCCTCGGGCATCCTGACCGAGCTCTCCGGCAAGCTTGCCGCCGAGCACGAAGGCACCAAGCCGCTCTACTTCATCGCGACGCCGACGCTGAGCCTGTTCTTCAACCGGCCGGCGGTGAGGAGCCCCGCCGGCATGCGCGGCCTGCGCATGCGCCATAACGGCCCGATCGCCTCGGCGATCCTCGAAGCCTGGGGCGCGACGCCGGCTGCCGTGCCGCCGGCGGAACTCTCCGACTCGCTCGCCAAGGGTACGATCGCCGGCATGTTCTTCAACTACGAGGCGGCGAAGTCCTTCCAGATGGCCGAGAGCGTCAAGTCGGTGACGCAGCTCGATGCCGCCGCCGGCACCTTCGCCTTGGTGATGAACGCCGAGAAGTACAAATCCCTGCCCGACGACCTGCGCAAGCTGATCGACGAGACGACCGGCCCGGCCGCCGCCCGCAAGGTTGGCGCGATTTACGACCAGGCCGAGGACGACGGGCGAAAGTACCTGCAGGCGGCAAATGTCGAGATACTCGAGCTGACGGGGCCGGAACGCGCTGCCTTCGAGGAGTTGGCCAAGCCGATCACCGCCAGCTTCATCGCCAGGGCCGAGGCCAAGGGCGCCAAGGCGAAGCAGTTCTATGACGAGCTGCGTGCTGCTGTCAGCGGTGCGAAATGAGAGGCGGCAAGCATCGCCGCTTCGACCCGGCGCGGCTGCTCACTGCCTCCGGCGCGCTGGCGCTAGCGGTGATGCTGCTGTGGACGATGGTCGATATCGGCGCCCGGCTCGCCTTCAACAAGCCGCTGCACGGCACGCTCGACCTGGTCGAGGTCACGCTCGTGCTCGTCGCCTTCCTCGCCCTGCCGGAGTGCTTTCGCCGCGACGAGCAGATCAAGGTCGATCTCTTCGACACCATGGTTCGCCCACGGACGCTGGCGCTGATGCGGCTCGCCGGCGAAATCGCGACGCTTGCCTTCCTCACCTTGCTGGCTGTGACCCTGATCCAGCCGCTCGCCGACGCCTATCGCTTCGGCGACCAGAAGCCTGACCTGCCGGTGCCGGTCTTCCTGTTGCTGCTCGCGATCGAGCTCGCGCTGGTCGTCTCGGTCTTCGTCGTGCTCGGCCGCGCGATCGGGCAAGTGCGCGCCTTTCCGCGCGCTAACGACGCTGTCGCCCCGCCTCCTTCGGCCCTGCACGGCAACAATGGGGCGGCGTCATGAGCGCGACCTCCATCGGCCTGATCGGCATGGCGACGCTCGTCGGCATGATCATGGCGCGTATTCCGGTCGCCGTCGCGCTCGGCCTGGTCGGCTTCGTCGGCTATGCCGCCATCGACGGCTTCGCCAAGGCGCGGCTCGTCTTCGGGGCGGTACCGCTCGAGCTCTCCTCCGCCTATGCGCTCTCGGTGCTGCCGCTGTTCACGCTGATGGGCGCGCTGGCGACCATGGCCGGCCTGTCCGGCGACCTGTTCCGCGCCAGCAATGCCGTCTTTGCCGGCATGCGCGGTTCGCTCGCCATGGCGGCCGTCGGGGCCTCGGCCGCCTTCGGCGCGGTCTGCGGCTCCTCGCTGGCGACCGCCGCGACGATGAGCCGGATCTCGATCCCGGAAATGCTGAAGGCCGGCTATTCGCCGGCGCTGGCGGCCGGCGTGGTCGCGGCCGGCGGCACGCTTGGCATCCTGATTCCGCCCTCACTGATCCTGATGATCTACGGCATCATCGCCCAGCTCTCGATCATCAAGCTCTTCGCCGCGGCGCTGATCCCCGGGCTCGTCCTGACCGGGCTCTATCTGCTGACGGTCTGGATCTGGGTGCGCCTGTGGCCGCAGGCGGCGCCGAAACTGCCGAGCCAGAGCAAGGTGCAGGCGCTGCGGCTCGTCCTGAACGTCTGGGACGTCGCGGCGCTCTTCCTCGTCACCTTCGGCGGCATCTATCTCGGCTGGTTCAGCCCGACGGAAGCCGCCGCCGTCGGGGCGTTCGGAGCCTTGCTCCTTGGCTTGCTGCGCAAGGGCTTCGCACGCGGCGACATCGCCACCGCGTTCACCGAGACGACGCGGATCACCGCCAACCTCGTGCTCATCGTGCTGGGATCGACGATCTTCGCGTATTTCGTCGTGCAGACCGGAATGGCGCAATCGGTTGTCAGGTCGATCGCCGCGATCGGCCTGTCACCGCTGGCGGTGATGCTCCTGCTGATTGCCTTCTACGTCTTCCTCGGCTGCTTCCTCGAGGGCATCGGCATGGTGCTGGTGACGGTACCAGTGCTGCTGCCGCTGGTGCTATCGACGGGATACGATCCGATCTGGTTTGGCGTGCTGCTGGTCATCGTCGTCGAGATCGGGCTGATCCACCCGCCGGTCGGGATGAACCTCTTCGTGATCCGCACGCAGGCGCCAGAGATCAGCCTCGGAGCGATGTATCGCGGTGTGCTGCCCTTCCTAGTCGCGCCATTCGTGCTGATCGCCATGCTGCTGGCCTGGCCGGATCTGGCACTTTGGTTACCCCGGTCGATGTCGCTCAATTAGCACGCCGATTCCCGGCCACGGCCCAGAGGTCTGATTCCGACGAGCGGCAGGATGGGCGCCGGCCAGATCACGCTTGACAGAAACGGTAGACAAACTAGCACTCGTGGCAGCGGGAGAGATCGGTCCGACGTCAAAATCGGGCCGGCGCCGACGGAGCAACCGCCCCGGAAACTCTCAGGCAAAACGTACCGCTACCGATGATTCGACTCTGAAAAGCAGAACCGCAGTTCTGCGCCGATGGTGCAAGTCGACAGCCCAGCTGATTGGGCGCGACGAAGCTCTCAGGCCAATGACAGAGGGGGTGCTGACGACCCGCATTGCGGGCAGGAGCACCTATGAGCACATCCGACATCTCGCGCGTCGCCGTGATCGGCGCGGGCATTACCGGCATCACCACCGCCTACAACCTGACCCGGCGCGGTTGCGAGGTCACGGTCTTCGACCGCCAGCCCTATGCCGCGATGGAAACATCCTTCGCCAATGGCGGCCAGCTCTCGGCCTCGAATGCCGAGGTCTGGAACAGCTGGGCCACGGTGCTGAAGGGCATCAAGTGGATGTTCACGCCGGGAGCGCCGCTTCTCGTCAATCCCAAGCCGTCCTGGCACAAGCTGTCCTGGATGGCGGAGTTCGTCGCCTCGATCCCGAGATATGAGGAGAACACGCTCACCACCGCAAGGCTCGCGATCGAAGCCCGGGCGCATCTCATGCAGATGGCGCGGGATGAAGGCATCGCGTTCGACTGCGAGGAGCGCGGCATCCTGCACTTCTACCACAGCAAGGCCGAGTTCGACGCCGCGGCCCGCGTCTCGGCGCTGCTCGCCAGGGGAGGGCTCGAGCGCCGGGCCGTTACGCCGGAGGAGATCCGGGCGATCGAGCCTTCCTTGAAGGGCGAGTTCTACGGCGGTTTCTACACGCCGTCGGACTTCACCGGCGACATCCACAAATTCACCAATGGGCTCGCTCGCGCCTGCGAGCGCCGGGGCGTGAGGATGTGCCTGTCGAGCGAGGTTCTCTCGATTGAGCACAGCGCCGGCGACGCCGTCGAGGTGAGCTGGAGACCGACGGAGGAAGCGGGCGAGGCCGGCACACAGATCGACCGGTTCGATCGCATCGTGGTCTGCGGCGGCGTCGCATCCCGTCGGCTCGCCGCCGATCTCGGTGATCGCGTCAACGTCTACCCGGTGAAGGGCTATTCGATCACGGTCGATCTCCCGGAAACCTCAGACCAGCGGGCCGCACCCTGGACGAGCCTGTTGGATGACCGCGCCAAGATCGTCACCAGCCGGCTGGGCGCGACCCGTTTTCGCGTCGCGGGCACGGCCGAATTCAACGGCTACAACAAGGACATCCGGGCCAGCCGGATCGAGCCGCTCGTGCAGTGGTGCCGCACGCACTTTCCCGGGATGAGCACACGCCAGGTCACGCCCTGGGCCGGCCTGAGGCCGATGATGCCCGACATGCTGCCGAGGGTCATGCGCGGACGGAATCCGCGCGTGTTCTACAACACCGGGCATGGCCATCTCGGCTGGACCTTGTCGGCCGCGACGGCCGATGCTGTGGCGGCGCTGGTGACCGCGCGGCCGAACGCCGGCTGACCGAGAAGCCTCTCGGGCGGGGTGGGCGCTGCTGCGTGCAGAGCCCACCCGATCGCCATGGCAGCTTCAGCTTGCGACAGCTGGAGAAGAGCGAGTTCAGGACGGCGAGTGCTACTTCAGTACGCGGCTCACATTCGATGATATCACCTTTGCCGGAAGCGGCTTCGCGCCGATACCGTTCAAGCTCTGCAGCTGCTTTCGTTGATCGGTGACATGAACTCTGCCGTACGACACGATAACGGGATCGCTGTCGCTCCTGGTGACGCCGCCGGGCCGATCGTCGTTCTGAGCGAGGCTCTCAGCTTCTGGGGCGGCGTCGATCCCGCCACGGGAGTGGTCATTGACGTGCACCACCCCTCGCATGGCGTCTCGCTCGCTGGCGCGGTCGTGATGATGCCGGGCAGCCGAGGCTCCTGCTCCGGCTCGGGCGTGCTGCTGGAACTCGCGCTTTCGGGCAGGAGCCCTGCGGCCCTGATCTTCGCCGGTCCGGAGGACACGCTGACGCTTGGGGCGATCGTCGCCTGGGAGATGTTCGGGCGCCACACCCCTGTCATTCGTCTTTCGGAAGCGGCCTTTGCCGCTCTGTCGGCAGCGACGGACGCGACGATCGCGCCGGACGGGTTATGGGCGGATGGCGGGCGTGTGCGGATCTCTCTCTCCGCGACGGCCCATGACGACTTGCAGCTATCCCCTGCCGACCATCGCATGCTCGACGGGGCTGAAGGGGTCGCTGCCCAGCAGGCGATGCGCATCATCTGCGCCATGGCTTGTCAGCAGGGAGCGAGCGACCTGATCGACGTGACACGGGCCCATGTCGACGGCTGCATCTATGCCGGCCCGGCCAATCTGATCTTCGCCGAGAAGATGGAGGAGCTGGGAGCGCGCGCTCGCGTCTCAACGACGATGAACGCCATCTCGGTCGATCATGCGAACTGGCGGCGCCAGGGCGTGGCACGCGATTTCGGCGAGCCCGCGACGCGTCTCGCCGACGCCTATGTGCGCATGGGATGCCAGGCAAGCTTCACCTGCGCGCCTTATTCCCTGCCTGATCCGCCGGGTTTCGGAGAGGCGATCGGCTGGTCGGAATCGAATGCGGTGATCTTCGCCAATTCCGTGCTCGGAGCCCGCACGGCGAAGCACCCGGACTTTCTGGATTTCTGCATCGCCGTCACCGGCCGAGCACCGCGCGCCGGAGCTTTTCTCGACGAGGGCCGGCGGGCGCGCCGCGTGATCCAGGTCGACCTGCCGGACGGCGCGGATGCCTCGGCCTGGCCCCTGATCGGCTATCTCGCCGGCCTCGCCTCGCCTGACCGGATTCCGCTGATCAAAGGTCTCGCGAAGACGCAGCCGACACGAGACGATCTCAAGGCGCTCTGTGCCGCTTTCGGGACGACCTCCGCCGCGGCTATGCTGCATATCGAGGGCATCACGCCGGAAGCCGAAAGCCTCGATGGCAGCCCTGAAGACGAAGTCCCCGTGACCCGCGAAGACCTTGCCGCCGGCTGGCGCAAGCTGAACAGCGGCCCCTCGGATGTCGATCTCGTCGCAATCGGCAGCCCTCATGCCTCCCTCGACGAATGCCGGGCTGTCGCGCAACGGCTCGATGGCCGCCCGCTCGCCAAGACCGTCTCCGTCATCATCACAGCCGGGAGAGAGGTCGTGGCTGCGGCAGAAGCCGATGGAACGATGACGAGGTTGCGGGAAAGCGGCGTCGCCATCATTCCCGACCTCTGCTGGTGCTCGATCACGCGCCCGGTTTTTCCGGAGCAGGCCAAGGTGGTCCTGACCACCTCCGGCAAATACGCCCATTACGGGCCGGGCCTCTCTGGCTGCACGGTGAGGCTCGGGTCGCTCGACGACTGCATCGAGGCTGCTCTCACGGGCGCCGCGGCCGCTCGTTTGCCGGACTGGCTCGTCGGGGCTGTCGCGATCTCCGCGTGAGAGCGCCGCCCACCCGGGGGTCGGCACGAAAATGCTTGGCAGGAGAAGTCTTTTTGTCTTGGACCGGATAGGCGCCGCGCGGTCTAGTTCTGGGAGAGGCGCGTCTGCCAGTACCACCGGAGAACTCGTGATGCCACTGATCCGCATCGAGCCCGTCGAGGATCACGCGACCGGTCGCTTCGCGATCGAGATCTATTATCCGGCTGACGCAGAACGCCCGCTGGTCACCACGGCCCCGCGCTACAAGAGCGCTGCTGCGGCCGAGCAGGACACGATTGCGATCCTCGCCTCGAACGCCAACAATCCCGTCCCGGAGGAGCCGGCCAACCGACGGTAGCGGGTTATCGCGCCCGCTCAGCCAGGCGCAACCTGGTGCTGGAGCGCGATCTCCCTGCCGGTACGCCCCGATTCGAGGATCGCGAGACAGACCTCGAGGGTCGCCATGCCCCATGCGCCGCAGTGCAATGGCGCGATGCCGGACCTGACGGCCGCATAAAGCTCATCGACGACCTCGGCGCGCGGTACGGTCGGTGCCGGCAGCGCCTCCAGCCAACGGCGATCGTCGGCGTAGACCATCACGCCCTCGGCCAATGGACGAAGGTCGGCCAGCTCGCAGCAGACCGTGATCGGCCCGAAATGATTGTGTCCGAGGGCGGCCGTTGGTGCCGCGACGGGGCTCTTCGCCACGCCATAGGTGCGCGTGTTCTTGAGCGCGGCCTCTTCCTCCGGCGTCGAAACCTCAGCCAATCCGCGCCGCGCCGTGCCGTAACTCTCTGGGTCACGTGGCTGGCCCATCTCGCCGATCCAGCCGAGCTGCTCGTCGCTGTCATAGCGACCATAGCCGCTATAGGTCAGCGTCGCGCTGGCCCCATCCGCGAAAACCAGGAGTGCCTGATAAGCGCCCTCCGTCGGGCGCGCCGGGTCGAACCGGCCGGTCGTGGCCCGCACGGTGGAGACCAGCCCGCCACCGAGCAAGCGAACGATATCGACCTGATGGGCGCCCTGGCTGAACACCACGCCGCCGCCCTGCGCTGTATCGAGCTCTTCCGGCCGGCGCGGCCGGTAGAGGAAATCTGTGTGGTTCGAGGCCGTGATCATCCGGGCACGGCCGAAGCGCCCCGAACGGATCAGCTCGGCGGTGCTGAGGTAGGGCGCGTCGTAGGAATGGCTGTGTCCGACGAGGAGATGCACGCCGCCGGCATCAGCCGCTTCGATCATCGCCTGGCAATCGGCGATGGTCAGCGCCATCGGCTTCTCGACCAGGACATGCTTGCCATGGGCCGCGGCGAGGCGGACATGCGCGACATGGAACTGGTGCGGGGAGGCGATGTAGAGCGCCTCGACCGCGTCGTCGGCGCAGAGCCTCTCGACACTGTCATAGGCGCGCGCCGGCGCACCTGCCCGAGAGAAATCGCTCTCGAACTGCCGGCGCGCCTCCTCGCGCGGGTCGGCCGCCGCGACGAGTCGAACGAGGGGATGATGCGCCAGGGTCGGCAGCATCAGCATGAAGGCGCGTCCCAATCCGACGACGCCCAGACGTAGCGGCTCAGTCATCGCAGGCACCTTAGAGGTCGAGTACGAGTTCGGCGGACTTTGCGCGCGATACGCAGATCATGATGTTGCGGGCGCGCTCGTGCTCGGCCAGCGCCAGATCGCGATGGTCGGGCTCTCCCGAGACGAGCCGCGTCCTGCAGGTGCCGCAGGTGCCGCTTTCGCAGGATGAGGGCAGCACCTTGCCGGCCTCGCGCAGCAGCTCCAGGATCGACTTGTCGGCCGGCACGTTGAGGCGCTCTCCGCTTTTCGCCAGCACGATGGTGAACGGCGTATTGTCTTCCGGCCGGACCCTGGCCGCGCCGAAATCCTCGAAATGCACGGCGGCCGACGACCAGTGCCCGGTCATGTCGCGCACCGCTTCCATCAATCCGCGCGGCCCGCAGCAATAGAGATGGGCGCCTTTCGGCTCCTCCAGGATCGGCCAGAGATCATAGGCCTTGTCCGGGTCGCCGCCGTCATGGTGGATCACCACCTTCCCGCGGAATTCCGGCGTCAGGAACTCGTCCCGGAAGGCCATTATCTCCGGGCTGCGCGTGAAGTAATAGAGCTTGAACGGCTTCGCCCGTGTCGCCAGCAGATGCCTGATCATCGCCCGGATCGGCGTGATGCCGATGCCGCCGGCGATGAAGATATAGCTGGAAGGGCCGGGCTTCAGCGCGAAATCGTTGCGGGGCGCCGTGATCGCGATCTCGTCGCCGACATGGGTCCTGTCGATCAGGCTGATCGAGCCGCCACGGCCGCCGAGCTCCTTCTTGACGGCGATGACGTAGTGATCGGCCTCGTCCGGATCGTTGCAGAGCGAGTATTTTCGCATCTCGCCAGTGGGGACCCTGACGCCGAGATGGGCACCGGGCGTGAACGGCGCCAGCGGCCCTCCATCTGCCAGGCGCAGTTCGAACAGGCAGATGTCTTCTGCCACCATCTGCTTGTCCGCGATCGTGACCCGGATGGTCGCTGCTTCCTCGGTCATGTTCCCCTCCGCGAGCCGCTCTCGACAAGCGTTTCGAACCGGACTAATCTTACACTTAGATATCTAAGTAATTTGCCGCTGGCTAGTCCGCGCCGCATTTTGGGAGGGGTCCGCATGCTCACCCGCGAAGAGAACGAACTGCTCTGCCGCGTCGAAGGCGACACTCCGATGGGCGGGCTGATGCGGCGGCACTGGGTGCCGGCGCTGCTCTCCGAACAGCTCGTCGAGAGCGACGGTGCGCCGGTTCGCGTACGGCTCTTTGGCGAGGATCTTGTCGCCTTCCGTGACACCGACGGGCGCATCGGCGTGCTCGGCGAGTTCTGCCCGCATCGCAAGGCCTCGCTGTTTTTCGGGCGCAATGAGGAATGCGGTTTGCGCTGCCTCTACCATGGCTGGAAGTTCGACGTAGACGGCAAGGTGCTGGAGATGGTCTCCGAGCCGGCCGAAAGCGGCTTCGCCGAGAAGGTCCAGCACAAGGCCTATCCGACTGAAGAAGCCGGCGGCTTCGTCTGGGTCTATATGGGACCGAAGGAGCTGATGCCGGAATTCGAGCCGCCGCCCTGGGCCCCGACGCCGGAGGCCAAGGTCTCGATCGTGAAGATCGATCTGCCGTGCAACTGGGCTCAGATCATGGAAGGGCAGATCGATTCCGCCCATTCCTCCAGCCTGCATTCATCCGACATGAAGCCCGCCCGCGTGACCACGGCGGGCACGACGGCGACGCACTGGACGCGGCCGTCGACGGACAAGAATCCGCGCATCCAGGTTCAGCTGACGAATTACGGCTTCCGCTACGCCGCGATCCGCCGGCCGATCGTCAACGCGCAGACGCATGACTACATCCGCCTGACGGTCTTCGTTGCACCCTTCGCAGCGCTGATCCCGCCGAATGCGTCCTACAACGTCGCCACGGTCATCGTACCCAAGGACGACGTCTCGAGCTATTTCCATTTCATCGCCTGGGGCAATGACGACTGCATCGACCAGGAGAGCTGGCGCAAGTTCTGCGTCGCGCAGGTCGGCATCGATCTCGACAAGACCTACAAGCCGATGCTGCGCCACAAGGCGAACAACTACCTGCAGGACCGCAAGGCGATGAAGCTCGGGGATTTCACCGGCGTGCCGGGGATCCCGAACCAGGACATCATGATGTGGGAATCGATGGGGCCGATCGCGGATCGCACCAGCGAGCGCCTCGGCGCCAGCGACATCGCCATCGTCCAGTTCCGCCGCGTGATGATCGACGCGGCGCGCAAGCACGCCGCCGGCAGCGAGGCCATCGGCCTGATCCAACCGCATATCCCGCAGGCCAAGCTGCGCTCCTACCAGGGCATCGTTCCCAAGAGCGAGGACTGGCGCAAGCTCGGTGCATCGAGCGAGGAGGTCGCGGTGCTCGACGGGATGGAGCAGGACGAGACCGAAGCCGAGATGGCGGCTGCGCGGGGTTGACCCGTCAGGGCGCTGCGCCTCTCGCAACTGCGAAGTAGTTTTTCGGCATCGCCGCCAAAGCGGGAAAGTCTTTGAACGCAGGCTGAGCGTGCGCGAGTGTTCGCGCCGACGTGCACAGCCCGCCGTGAGACCAGCCATGCTCGATAAGCCCGCGCCGACCGGCCGCAGCCTCTATATCGGCGGAAGCTGGCGCCATCCGCTGTCCGGACGCTATGCCGCCACGCTTAACCCCGGCACGAATGAGGCCATTTGCGATGTCGCCGAGGCGTCCGCGGCCGATGTCGATGCTGCGGTCGCCGCGGCGCGGACGGGGTTCAGGATTTGGCGCCAGGTGCCGCCGCTCGAGCGCGGGCGCATCCTGAAGGCGATCGCCGCAGTCGTCCGCGAGAACGCCCGCGAACTCGCCGCGCTCGACGCCGCCAATTGCGGCAATCCGGTGCGTGAGATGATCGGCGACGCCGCCATCGCCGCAGCCCAGCTCGACTTCTTCGGCGGCCTCGTCACCGAGATGAAGGGCGACACCATCCCGATGGGCCCGGATGCGATCAACCTCACGGTACGCCAGCCGCTCGGCGTGGTCGCCCGCATCCTCGCCTTCAACCACCCCTTCATGTTCTGCGCCGGCAAGATGGCGGCGCCGCTGGCGGCTGGCAACGCCGTCATCATCAAGCCGCCGGAGCAGGCTCCGTTGTCGTCGCTCAGATTGGCCGAGCTCATCGGTGGCCTGCTGCCGGAGGGTGTCCTCAGCGTCGTGCCGGGCGGGCGTGAGGCGGGAGCGGCGCTGGCCTCTCATCCCGGTATCGACAAGGTCGCGCTGATCGGCAGCGTCCAGGCCGGCCGCGCCGTGATGAAGGCGGCGAGCGACACGATCAAGCCGGTGCTGCTGGAGCTCGGCGGCAAGAACGCGCTGATCGCTTTCGCCGACGCCGATCCGGAGCGGGTCGCCGCCGCGGTCGTCGGCGGCATGAACTTCACCTGGTGCGGCCAGTCCTGCGGCTCGACCAGCCGAGCGTTCATCCACCGCGACATCTATGAAGCGGTTCTCGCCCGGCTGCCGGAAAAACTGTCCGGCTTCGTGCCCGGCATTCCCACGGACGAGGCGACGACCATGGGCGCGATCGTCAGCGGAGCCCAACATGCCCGCATCCTCGATTTCATCGCATCGGCAAAGGCCGAGGGCGCTAGGCTGATCTGCGGCGGCCGCGTGCCGGACGATCCTAGGCTCGCCGGGGGGTTCTACATCGACCCGACGATCTTCGCCGACGTGACGCCGCAGATGCGGATCGCGCGCGAGGAGATCTTCGGCCCGGTCCTCTCGGTCATGCCCTGGAGCGACGAGACGCAGATGCTGGAGACGGTCAACAGCGTCGAGTACGGGCTGACCTGCTCGATCTGGACCAATGACCTCGTCAAGGCGCACCGCACCGCGCTGGCGGCGGAGGCAGGTTTTGTCTGGATCAACGAAGTCGCGAAGCATTTCCTGGGCACGCCCTTCGGGGGCTGGAAGCAGTCGGGCATCGGCCGCGAGGAGTGCCTCGGCGAACTCATCGCCTTCACCCAGGAAAAGAACATCCATGTCAGCCTGAAATTGCCGGGCTGACGCTTCAGGGACGGGCGGGATCGCTGCCCCAGGCAGCTGGTCGCAGCTCCTGCACAAGAACTAGTCCGGGGAAACGCCATGAACGACCTGACGCTGTCCGGCATCGATGTGCCCGTTGCCTCAAGCGACAATGGCATCTGGGGAAGCGATGTCGTCGCGCAGATGCTGCGCGCGCTCGACATCCCCTATCTCGCGCTGAACCCCGGTTCCAGCTTCCGGGGTCTGCATGACAGCCTCGTCAATCATCTCGGCAACCAGCAGCCGCAGATGCTGCTGTGTCTGCATGAGGAGCATGCCGTCGCCGTCGCCCATGGCTACGCCAAGGTGACGGGCAAGCCGATGGGCGTGATCCTGCACAGCAATGTCGGCCTGATGCACGGCGTGATGGCAATCTACAACGCCTGGTGCGATCGCGTGCCGATGCTGATCCTGGGCGCGACCGGCCCGGTCGATGCCGCCGAGCGCAGGCCCTGGATCGACTGGCTGCACACCGCCAAGGACCAGGGCGCCCTGATCCGGCCTTACGTGAAATGGGACGACCAGCCCGTCTCGGTCGCGGCGACGGTCGATGCGCTGATCCGCGCGGCCAACCTGACGCGCAGTGCGCCGCAGGCCCCGACCTATGTCTGCCTCGACGTCTCGATGCAGGAGAAGCGGCTCGATGAGATGCCGCCTCTCCCTGACCCGAAACGCTTCGCGGTGGCTTCGCCGAGTGTTCCCGCAGCCGCCGAGATCAGCCGGGCGGCCGCCCTGCTGCGGGAGGCGAAGGCGCCGCTCATCCTGTTCGGCCGGATGTCGCGCGCAGAGGGCGACTGGGGCCGCCGCGTCGCGCTGGCCGAGCATCTCGGCGCTTCCGTCCTGACCGACATCAAGACCGCGGCCGTCTTCCCGACGGACCATGCTCTGCACGCAGCCAAGCCGTCCTTCTTCCTCGATGCGCAGGCGGTCGACGCCATCCGGGCCGCCGACGTCATCCTCGCCTTCGACTGGGTCGATCTCGGCGGCACCCTGCGTCAAGCCGATAGCCCTCTGTCCGCCCGCGTGATCAGCGTCTCGCTGGACCACCATCTGCATAATGGCTGGAGCATGGACCATCAGGCGCTTGCGCCGGCCGATCTTCATCTCGCAGCCGATCCCGATGCGGCCATGCACCTGATCGCCGACGCATTGGGAGTCGGCCCCGGCACGGCCCCGGCCGTCCGCCCGACCTTGCCGGCGCTGGCCTTCGATGGCGAGCGCCCGCTGGACGTCGTTTCGCTCGCCGCAGCCATGGGCGAGGCGCTGCGGGACGAGGTCATCAGCCTGGTTCGCCTGCCGCTCGGCTGGGCCACCGAGGCCTGGCATTTCCGGCATCCGCTCGACTATCTCGGGATCGACGGCGGCGCCGGCATCGGCTCGGGGCCGGGCATGCTGATCGGCGCGGCCCTGGCGCTCAAGGGCTCGGGCCGGCTCCCCGTGGCGGTTCTGGGAGACGGCGACACCATGATGGCGGCCTCCGCTCTGTGGACGGCGGCGCATTACAAGCTGCCCTTCGTCGCGATCGTCTCGAACAACCGCTCCTTCTACAATGACGAGATCCATCAGGAGCGCGTGGCGAAGCAGCGTCAGCGCCCGGTCGAGAACAAGTGGATCGGCCAGCGCATCGACGAGCCCGATATCGATATCGCCGCCATCGCCAGGGCGCAGGGGCTGACGGGCATCGGCCCCATCCGAACGGTCGATGCCCTCCGTGACGCAGTAGTCGAAGCGGTGAAGGCAGCCAAGGCCGGTGCTTCGGTTCTGATCGATGCCCGCGTCATGCCGGGCTACAATCCGGCGATGGCGGCCGGCATGACGCGCCATGCCGGACAAACCCCGAAGGACTGAGCGCTGGGGGCTGTTCAGGCAGCTCCAGCCGGGTCAACGACGTCCGGCACATCGGCGAGATTGCGCTGGACAGCGGCGAGATAGCCGAGGAAACGGGCCTTATCCTCCGGCGTGAAACCGGCGGTCGCCTGCTCGACGACCTCCTGCGCCATCGGCAGGAGCTCGGCTCTGAGCGCTTGGCCCTTCGGAGTCAGCAGCACATGCAGCTTTCGCCTGTCATGCAGGTCGCGTTCGCGGCTGATCAGGCCGGCCCTCTCCATAGCGGTGAGTGCGGCCAGCGTCGTCGGCTCCATCGTGCCGATCCGGCGGGACAGCTCGCGCTGGGTCAGCCCGTCTTCCTGCCAGAGCGCTCGCAAAAAGTACCACATGCCCGTGGTGACGCCGTGCGGCTCGATTTTGCTCTGCAGGTAGCGCTGTGTCGCGCGGTTCGCCATCCGCAGTTGGTAGCCGACACTGCTCTCGAACGGCAGGTCGTGCTGCGCTCCAGTCAGCCCGCCGTTCTCGTCCCCCGTCGTCGCCACGATCGTTCACATCTCCAAGGTCAGGCCGGCCAGTATAGGCCGCAAGCGTGCCCTCGATAGCGGGTTCACCCGCCCATCCTGAAAAGTTTGACTGGCCAAGCAAGATAATCTTGGACCTTGCCCGCGCCGCCTCACTAACGTGGTGCCTGCGTAGGCCGCGAACGGAAGCGAAGACGGCCGCGCGAGGGAAGGATGACATGCCGCCGCCTCAGTCGGGCCTCGACCGCTCCGGGCGCGCCAGCGTAGCGCGCCATCCAGCTGCTGTCGCAGCTCGGCGAGGGTTGGGGCGATGAGCGACGGCCAGCCAGGGGATGAGCACGCAATGCCCGCTTCGGCCGCAAAACTGCGTCTTGCCGAGACCGTGAAAGAGGCCGACCTGGTCATCGACGGCGTGACGATGCGCTTTGAGACGCGCGAGGGCGCCATCACCGCCGTCGACGATATGTCGTTTTCGGTCGCGCGCGGCGAGTTCGTCTCGATCATCGGCCCGTCGGGATGCGGCAAGTCGACCGTGTTCAATATTCTGGGCGGGCTGGTGCGCGGCTACGAGGGCAAGGTCAGCGTCGACGGCGACGTGATTTCGGGCCCGCACCCCTCGATCGGCATGGTCTTTCAGGAGGAATCGACCTTCCCCTGGCGGACGGTGCTCGACAACGTCGCCTTCCCGCTCGAGGTCAAGGGCGTGCGCAAGGCCGAGCGCCATGAGGCGGCACGGCACTTCATCGACATGGTCGGCCTGAACGGCTTCGAGCAGCGTTACCCGGCCGAGCTCTCGGGCGGCATGCGTCAGCGCGTCGCCATCGCCCGCACGCTGGTGTTCGAACCCAAGATCCTGCTGATGGACGAGCCCTTCGCCGCGCTGGACGAGCAGACCCGCCTGCTGCTCGGCGACAAGGTCCTGAAGATTCAGGAAACACTGAAGCAGACCACCCTGCTGATCACCCACAATATCACCGAGGCCGTGCAGCTCTCCGACCGGGTCATCATCATGACGTTCCGCCCCGGCAAGGTGAAGCGCATCGTCGATATCCGCCTGCCACGCCCGCGCACCGGCGACGTCGTCGGCAGCGAGGCGTTCGGCCGGCATGTCGCCGAGATATGGAACGATTTGCGCGAGGAGGCCTCGCGCGGCATGGCCGAATCCGAGGCGGGCGCCCGCCGCCGGAAGGGCTGAATCATGCGGCTCGCCGGAATTCCGCCGCTCGCGATCGGTTTCGCCACAGTCGGCCTCGCTCTGGGAGTGGTCGAGCTCCTCCTGCTGCTGGGCCTCCTCAACCAGTTCGTGATCCCGTTGCCCTCGGCCGTCCTCGGCAGCTTCGGCCGGTTGTTCGCCGAGGAACAGCTGCTGGAGCGATTGATGATGACCGGGAGCGAGGCGCTGGCCGCGAGCGTCCTCGTCGCCATCGTCGGCATCTCGCTCGGCGTGTTGCTCTACAAGGTCCGGATCCTCGCACTCGCGACCGAGCCCTGGGTGGCCGCCGTGGCCGCCGCGCCCGTGGTGCTGGCCTATCCGCTTTTCCTGGTCATCTTCGGACGCAGCGCTGCCACGATCATCGCCATGGGCTTCGTGGCCGGCCTCGCTCCGGTCATCCTCAAGACGCTGGAAGGACTGAAAGGCGTCAGGAAGAGCCTGATCAATGTCGGGCTGAGCTACAATCTCACGCCCGCGCAGCAGTTCTGGAAGATCGAATTCCCCGCTGCCATCCCGACGATCTTCGTCGGCGTTCGCCTCGGGCTCGTCTTCGCGCTGATCAACCTGATCGGCGTCGAGTTCCTGATCAATTTCGGCGGGCTCGGTCAGCTGATCAACGATCTCGCGGAGCGCTACGACCTCGCCGGCGTCTTCGCGACGATCGTCTTCGTCATCCTCGTCAGCGTCGTCATTTTCGCGGCACTCGAGCGCATGGAGCGCTGGCTCCGGCCCGGCCGCTGACGGCAGGCCGCGCCTTGTGGCGACTGCTGAAGCGCCGCATGATGGCCGCCAAGACGACATGCCCGGGAGGCAGTGATCAATCTCCGCCAGCTTCGATATTTCGTCGGGATCGCCGAAGTCGGGAACATCACCAAGGCAGCGGAGCAGCTCAACGTCGCGCAACCTGCCCTCGGCCTGCAGATCCGGCAGCTCGAGCAGAACCTCCAGACCGAACTTCTGCTGCGCCATTCGCGCGGCGTCGTGCTGACGCAGGCGGGAGAGCTGCTGCTCGAGCGCGCAAGACGCATCCTGAAGGAGGTCGAGGATGCCAGGCGCGATGTCAAAGCGCTCGCCGGAAACGATCAGGAAATGCTGACGATGGGCCTGACGCCGAGCATCATGCTCCAGCTTGGCCCCGATTTGCTGATCGACGCCAAGAACGGCATGCCCTCGGTCTCGCTCAGCCTGGTCGAAGAATTGAGCCACGGCCTCATCGCTGCGATGGAGCGCGGCGAGCTGAACGCGGCCTTCGCCTATGGCATCGACCAGCCGCGCCCGGGGATCGAGCGGACGGCCCTGTTCGAAGAGGAACTGGTCCTCATCAGGCCGATCGCCGACGAACCGCTGCCGGAGACGGTGACCCTGGCCGAGGCCCTGAACCACGACCTCGTGCAGGCCGGTGAGCGCGACATGGTCCAGCAGCTGCTCAAGGCCGCTGCCGAGAAATTCTCGCTGCCGCTGCGTATCGTCTACGAAGCGCAATCGGTTCCGGCGATGCGGGCGCTCGTCGTGCGCGGCGTGGCGGCGAGCATCATGCCCTATGGCACGGCGATCGAGGAGCTGCGCACCGGCAAGCTCGCCATGCAGCGCATCTCGGACCAGCCGCCGAAGCGGACGCTCTACCTGATCAGGCCCGGCAATGCGCCGGCTTTCCGCCAGCAGGAGGCGGTCGACCGCTTCTTCGCCTCGGTCACCGAGCATCTGCTGGAATCGCTGGGCTCGCTCGCCCGACGCGTCGGTTCCTGAACCGCCTCCCATACGGCCTACGTCTTGTTCTCATTTCGCGGAAGTCTTTGTGCCCTCCGCCGGCGCGGCGCACTCTGCCGCAAAATGATGGCGCGCCCGACGCGCTAGAGCACGCGCCGATCAGGTTGCTATGCAATCTGATCGGATAACGCGTTCTCTTTCAATGATTTAGAGGCGGATTCATCGATCAGGTTGGTTCAACCTGATCGGATCCGGCTCTAGCCGGGAGGAATTGCGTGTCCGATCTGCGCCTGTCCATCGCCATCGGCGACTATGATCGCAATCGCCCCCTGCTCGACGGCGCGGTCCAGATCGACGGTGTCGACCCCGTCTTCATGAAGCTGGTGCCGGAGGAAATCTTCTTCCGCGCCTTCCGCCATGCCGAATTCGACGTCTGCGAGGCCTCGCTATCGAGCTTCACCCTCAAGACGGCGCGTGGCGACAGCCCCTATGTCGGCGTCCCGGCCTTCCTGTCGCGCGCCTTTCGCCACACCGGCATCTTCATCAGGACCGATCGCGGCATCGCTCGGCCTGAGGATCTCCGGGGCAAGCGTATCGGCTGCCCGGAATATCAGCTCACCGCCTGTGTCTGGATCCGCGCGATCCTCGAAAATGATTATGGCGTGAAGCCGAGCGAGGTGACCTGGGTTCGTGGCGGCCTGGAGCAACCCGGTCGCGCCGAGAAGATCAGCGTTGAATTACCGCCAGAGATCACGGTCATGCAGGCTCCGGCCGATCGCTCGCTCAACGAGATGCTGATGAACGGCGAGATCGACGCCTATATCGGGCCGCGGTCGCCGCCGGCCTTCGAAGCCGGGCACCCGAAGATCGCGCGTCTGTTTTCGGACCCGACTGCCGCGGCGTCGGACTATTATCGGCGCACTCACATCTTCCCGATCATGCATGTGCTGTGCGTACGGCGCAGCATCGTCGAAGCCCAGCCCTGGCTGCCGGCCGCACTGCTGAAAGCCTTCGAACAGTCCAAGGCGGCCGCCCTCGCCAAGCTCGCGGACACATCCGCCACCAAGATCACGCTGCCTTTCGTCGAGGAGCAGTTGCAGGCGGCCCGTAGCCTGATGGGGCAGGATTTCTGGTCCTATGGTGTCGGCCCCAACCGCCACGCGCTGGAGGCGTTCCTCGAGGCCCATCACAGTCAGGGGCTGTCCTCGCGGCGGCTCTCGGTCGAGGAGCTCTTCCATTCCAGTACGCTGGAGGCCTTCAAGATCTGAGAGGCCGAAGGATTTCCGGACTTTTCACTTCGCCAGAGAAGCGAAGGCAGGACGATGAAGGCCAGCCGCACCGAGCTGGCGACAGGGGAGGACAGGATGACGACATTCAAGACGATCATGTTGACGCTTGCGGCACTCGGCTTCACGCTGTCGATGGCGCAGGACGCGGCGGCCCAGGACAAGCTTAAGCTGGCGATCGGCCAGCGCGGCAACTGGGATACCTCGGTGTCGGAAGTCGGCACGCGGCTCGGCATCTTCAAGAAGCACAATCTCGAGCTCGAGATGCTCTACACCCAGGGCGGCGGCGAGACCCAGCAGGCCGTGCTCTCCAACAGCGTCGACATCGGCGTTGCCGGCGGCATCATGGGCGCGCTCTCGGCCTATTCGAAGGGCGCGCCGATCCGCATCATCGGCGCGGAGACGACCGGGGCGAAGGATCTCTACTGGTATGTCAAAAGCGACTCTCCGGTGAAGGCGCTCAAGGATCTGCAGAACCACACGGTCTCGTTTTCGACCAATGGCTCGTCGACCCATGGCGTCGTCAACGCCTTCATCAAGGAGAACAGCCTCAAGATCCGGCCGACCGCGACCGGAGGCCCGGCGCCGACGCTGACCCAGGTGATGTCCGGCCAGATCGATGTCGGCTGGGCCGCGCCGCCCTTCGGCCTGCCCCAGCTCGACAAGGGAGAAATCCGCGTCGTCGCAACCGGTAACGACACCCAGGCCTTCAGGAGCCAGACGGTCCGCCTGCTGATCACCAACACCAGCGCGCTGCAGAACAAGAAGGCCATGATCGATCGCTACATGGCCGCCTATCGCGAGACCATCGACGCGATGTATTCCAGCGATGCGGCGATCAAGGCCTATGCCGATTTCGTCGGGATTCCGGAGGCCATCGCCAGGCGCACACGGGATGATTTCTTCCCGAAGGCGGCGCTCGACCCCGATAGGATCGTTGGCCTGGACACCATCGTTCCCGACGCGGTGGCGCTCAAATACACGGCCCAGCCACTCACCAAGGAACAGCTCGCCGAGTTGATCCAGATTCCGCCGCGCAAATGAGCCTGCGCATCGACGGCCTCGTCTACCTGGAGTGACGGCGCGATGACGACAACGACCCTCGGCCGGACGGAAACCCGCCCGGTGACGATGGACCAGGCACGGGCCGTGCTGATCACGCGGATCGGCATCGTCGTGGTACTTCTGGCGATCTGGGAGATCGCGGCGCGCTCGGGGTTGCTCTATCGCGACGTCGTGCCGTCGCTCCTCCTCATCATGCGCGCGCTCGCCCATCTCCTGGTCGAGCCGACCTTCTACGCCAATCTCGGCGTCACCGCCGGCGAGGTGGCGCTCGCGATCCTCATCGGCGGCGGCGGCGGGGTCGCCGTCGGCATCCTGCTCGGGAGCAATCGTTTTCTGCAGCGCGCCTATGAGCCGCTGCTGCATTATCTCGGGCCGACCCCGAAGATCATCTTCTTTCCGCTGTTGATCATGTGGTTCGGCGTCGGGCCGGGTTCCAAGGTCGCGATGGGCGCGCTGTCCTCGTTCTTTCCGGTCGCGATCAGCGTCGCTGCAGCGATGCGCGAGATCGACACCGTGCTTATCCGGGTCGGCCTCAGCTTCCGGCTCAATGTCGGCCAGATGGTCTCCAAGATCTACCTGCCGGCAATGCGCGCACCGGTCATCAACGGCCTGCGCATCGGGCTCGGTGTCGCCATCATCGGCACGCTGCTGGCCGAGACCAAACTCGCCAATCAGGGGCTCGGCTACGCCGTGATCCAGACCTATGCGACCTTCGACATGCCGCGCATGTACGCGCTGCTGATCGTCGTCTTCCTGCTGGCCGTCGGCGTGAACGTGGTACTCGGGCGCTACACCGAGTTGCGCACCACCGGGCGCCCCTCGGATGCGCACTGAACCTGTCGGTGGAGCTATCCCGGCCACGAAGCCGCAGGCAGGCGTGCCGCGCGCGGCCTATTGGCTGGCAACGCTGCCGCCTCTGTTCTGGTCGGGCAATTTCCTGATCGCGCGGCTGATGCGCGAAACCATTCCACCCGTGCAGATGTCGTTCTGGCGCTGGAGCCTGGCCCTTCTCATCCTAGTCCCGTTCTGCTGGCGACCGATCGTCGATTCCTGGCCGCGCATTCGCGGCAACCTGCCATTCCTCGCGCTGCTCGGCGCGATCGGCGTGACCGCATTCAACTGCTTCGTCTATGCGGCGCTGCACTACACGCCGGTCGCCAACGCAGCGCTGGTCAATTCCCTGCTCCCCGTCGCCACCTTCCTGCTGGCCTATCTGATCCTGAAGGAGAGGCTGACGCGGCGACAGCTTGCCGGGATCGCAGTCTCGCTCTGCGGGGCGGTTCTGGTGATCTGCAGGGGGGACCCAAGGACGCTTCTGAGCGTCGCGCTCAACCGCGGCGACATTCTCGTCTTCGCCGGCATGAGCTGCTGGGCGTTGTACACCGTGCTGATCCGCTGGCGGCCGGCTGGGCTGCCGGCAATGGCGTTCCTCGGCGTGACCGTGTTCTTCGGTGTCCTGTTCCACCTGCCGGGCGTCGCCTGGGAATACGCCGTGCAGGGAGGTTTCCGACTCAGCATGGCGACCGCCGGCGCGCTGGTGTATTTCGCGCTCTTCCCGTCGATCCTGGCCTATGTCTTCTGGAACCGCTCGGTCGCTGTGCTCGGCCCCGGCAGGACCGGCATGTTCATGCATCTCCTGCCGCCAACCAGCGCTGCACTGGGCTTCATCCTGCTCGGCGAGCAGATCGCCTGGTTCCACTTGGCAGGCTTCGCAATCATCCTTCTGGGCATCTGGCTCGTCACGTCGGCGCCGCGCAAAGTGTGATCACGGAAGGTTGCCGGCCTCTCGATATCGCAGATAAGAGCTGTTGTTCGGTCCCGGCCGTGGCGGGATCAAGGAGGCTTCGGATGACTGTCGAAAAAGTAAAGGGCCCCGCGTCCTATTTTCCGTCCATCGAACGGACCTATGGACAGCCGATCAGCCACTGGCTCGCGGTCCTCGCTGCGCTCGGCGACAAGAAGCACGCGGAGATGATTGCCGTGCTGAAGTCGGAGCACGGAATGGGGCATGGGCACGCCAACGCCCTGGTGGCACATCATCGGGCCACGGGCGCCAGCAGCTAGCCTTTACACGAGGCGTCGCCGATCCGATCGGCGACAGGTGTCGGAGCGCTAGCCGCATAGCAGGTCATGACGGGCGTGGGCGCGCGATGCAGGGGCCGCCGGGCCACTTTTGCTTTGAACGCCCATCAGGGCGATACATGCCTTCGATATCAGCTAAGGTGCTGACAAACCACCACTCTGGTAGCTGAGTGGTGCCCAGGAGAGGACTCGAACCTCCACGCCCTTGCGAGCGCCAGCACCTGAAGCTGGTGCGTCTACCAATTCCGCCACCTGGGCAACGGCGGTTCGTTTACGGGGGCCGAACGCGCCTGTCAACGGGCGAAGCCGGCTTTATTGACAACACCGCATCTGCCCCTCCTCCGGCAACGCCTCGCTGCCTTCACAGCTGCGTTGCGATGCACTAGGACAGGCGCAGCGATCCCAGTTTTCAGCGCTTCCAAACGGAGCTTCGCGTCATCATGACGGTCCTGCCTCCCGCTTCGCAACTCGTCACGGTCTTCGGCGGCTCGGGCTTCCTCGGGCGGCATGTCGTGCGGGCGCTGGCGCGGCGGGGCTACCGTGTCCGCGCTGCGGTTCGCCGTCCGGATCTCGCCGGTTTCCTGCAGCCGCTCGGCACCGTCGGCCAGATCACCGCGGTGCAGGCCAATCTGCGCTATCCCGATTCGGTCGCGGCCGCCGTGAAGGGCGCCAATGCGGTGATCAACCTCGTCGGTATCCTGCAGGAGAAGGGCCGGCAGAACTTCTCGTCGGTGCAGGCGCAGGGCGCGCGCACCGTCGCGCAGGCCTGCGCAAATTTCGGCGTCGACCGGCTGGTCCAGGTCTCCGCGCTCGGCGCTAACGCTGATTCGAAATCAGCCTATGCCCGCAGCAAGGCCGAGGGCGAGGCCGCGGTCCACGCCCTGGTCAAGCATGCGGTCGTCATGCGCCCCTCGGTGATGTTCGGGCCGGAGGACACCTTCTTCAACCGGTTCGCCTCGCTGGTGCGCATGCTGCCGGTGCTGCCGCTCGCGGGGGCGCAGACCAAATTCCAGCCGGTCTTCGTCGGCGACGTCGCCGAGGCGATCGCGCGCGCCGTCGATGGCAAGCTCGAGGGCGGCAAGGTCTATGAGCTCGGCGGCCCGGAGGCGAAGACCCTGCGGGAGCTGATCGACTATGTCTGCGAGGTCACCGGCCGCAAACGCCTGATCGCGCCGATGCCGTTCGGGCTCGCCCGCCTGCAGGGCCAGATCCTCGAGATCGCGGACATGCTGACGCTCGGCCTCTTGCCGAAAGAGCTCATCCTGACGCGCGACCAGGTCAACCTGCTCGAGAGCGACAACGTCGTGTCCACGACCGCTGAAAAGGAAGGCCGGACCTTGCGCGGGCTCGGCATCGCCCCGGTCTCGGCCGAGGCCGAGGTGCCGGGCTATCTCTGGCGCTTCCGCAAGTCCGGCCAGTTCGACACCGCCCGCGCCGGCGGCTGAGCCCGGTCACGGCACCAGCACCAGCTTGCCGGCCGTCTGCCGGCTCTCCAGCGCGGCATGGGCGGCGCTCGCTTGCGCCAGCGGGAAGCTGCCGCCGGGCAGGAGCTTCAATTCGCCAGCGGTAACCAGCGCGAACAGCTCGCCAAGATCGTGTGCAAGGCGCTCCGGTGCCAGATGCGGCAGGAGCGAGAAGCCGGCGACCGCGCGGTTGCCGAAGATCAGGGCCTTCAACGCCTCGGCATCCGGCCGGAAATCGGCGATCGAGAGCGGGCCGTAGAGCACGAGGCGTCCGAACGGGGCGAGCAGCGCGAGACATTTTGCCGGGATATCGCCGCCAGACGCATCGAAGATCAGGTCCGGACCTGCGCCATCGGTCAGGGCGCGGACCTGCTCCGGCCAGTCGGGCCGCGTGTAGTCGACACCCGCATCGGCACCGATGTCCTGTGCCAGCGCGCGTTTCTCGTTCGAGCTCGCCATGGCGATGACCCGCTTAGCCCCGGCCCGTTTCGCCAGCTGGACCAAAAGACTGCCGACGCCGCCGGCTGCGGCGCTGATCAGGACATTGCGTCCTGCCGCCGGATTGCTGCGCAACAGGTGCAGCGCGGTCAGGCCTTGTACCTGCAGCGCCGCGCCCGCAGCAAAGGACAGCGCCTCCGGCAGGCGCACGAGGACATCGGCGCTGACCGCGACATATTCGGCATAGCCGCCACTCTGCACGCCGGCGAGGTAGAGCGCTGCCGCGACCCGTTCGCCGACGGAGAACGTCGTGACGCCTTCCCCCAGCGCGGCGATGGTGCCGGCGATCTCGACGCCGGGGCTGAAGGGCAGGGCGGGTGTGACGACATAGCGGTCCTGCCGCATCAACACCTCGAAGAAATTGACGCCGACGGCGCCGACCGCGATCAGCACCTCGCCGGGGCCGGGAGAGGGCTGGTCGGTTTCGACGATCTCGAGCACGTCGGGACCACCGAAGCGGCTGTATTGGATGGCTTTCATGATGGGCCTCACGCGAAGGGGATGAGCGTGAGGCGGGTTCTGGGCTAGGATGCCGGCCGGTGGCTACACACCGATTTGTTCGCTGCAGACCAAGAGGTGAGCATGGCCGACCCGATGAAGCGCTTGCCGATGCTGCCGGTGGAACGGGCGCTCAAGGTGATCTCCGGCCGCTGGAAGGCCGTGATCCTCTATCAGCTCTTCGACGGCCCCAAGCGCCTGACGGAGCTGCAGAAGCGCATTCCACCGATCACGCAGAAGGTGCTGATCCAGCAATTGCGCGAGATGGAGGAGCACGGCCTCGTCAGCCGCGAGATCTTCCGGCAGGTGCCGGCGCGCGTCGACTATGCGGCGACGCCGCTCGGCCAGAGCCTCGCCCCGGTGATCGCGACGCTCTGCGACTGGGGCCGCCGCCACGCCGCCGATCTCGGCGAGCTCGATACCTTGTCAGAGTGCCGCTACCGCCCTGATGCGCAGTCCGAAGCAGCCTGAACGAGGATATGACTGATCGCGCAGACGGTCGCGTCAGGCGGCCACCCCGGTAGACGTCTCAGAGCATGCTGGGCAGGACGCGATCCGGCGGCTTGTGACCGTCCATGAAGGTCTTGATGTTGACGATGACCTTCTCGCCCATGTCGGCGCGGCCCTCATGGGTGGCCGAGCCCATATGCGGCAGCACGACGACGCGGTGCTGGCGCGCGAGCTTGAGCAGGCGCGGATTGACCGCGGGCTCGTGCTCGAACACGTCGAGCCCGGCGCCCGCGAGTTCGCCGGCTTCCAGCATGCGCGACAGCGCCGTCTCGTCGACGATCTCGCCGCGCGCCGTGTTCACCAGGATGGCATCCGGCTTCATCAGCTTGAGGCGGCGGGCCGAGAGCAGGTGGTAGGTCGCCGGCGTATGCGGGCAGTTGACCGAGACGACGTCCATCCGCGCCAGCATCTGGTCGAGCGAATCCCAATAGGTCGCGTCGAGTGCCTCCTCGATGCGGGCCTCGAGCCGGCGGCGGTTATGATAGTGGATCGACAGGCCGAAGGCGGCGGCGCGCTTGGCCAGCGCCTGGCCGATCCGGCCCATGCCGACGATTCCGAGGCGCTTGCCGGTGATGCGGCGTCCCAGCATCCAGTTCGGCGACCAGCCGGCCCATTCGTCATCGGTGATGATGCGCGCGCCTTCGGCGATGCGGCGCGCCACGGCGAGGATCAGCGCCATCGTCATGTCGGCGGTGTCGTCGGTCAGCACGCCCGGCGTATTGGTCACGGTGATGCCGCGCTGCACGGCACTGGCGACGTCGATATTGTCGACGCCATTGCCGAAATTGGCGATCAGGCGCAGCTGCTCGCCGGCCTGGGCGATCAAGCCGGCATCGATCTTGTCGGTCACGGTCGGGACCAGCACGTCGGCGGTCTTCATCGCCTCGACCAGCGCGGCCTGGCTCATCGGCGTGTCGTCGAGGTTGAGCCTGGCGTCGAAGAGCTCCCGCATCCGTGTCTCGACCACGGCGGGCAGCTTGCGCGTGACGACGACCAGGGGCTTCTTCTTAGACATGGACGGCTCCCTAACAGGCCCCTCGGGCTCCGATATTGCTGGCGTGCGCCGGTTAGGCGCGACCAGAGCCGGATCCGATCAGGTTGAAGCAACCTGATCGGTGAATCCGTCTCTAACCCAATAATAGAGAACGCGTGATCCGATCAGATTGCGGTGCAATCTGATCGGCGCGTGCTCTACTGGCCGCTTCGTCGCCATTCCGCCTCAACCCGCCATTAACCGAGGCGCTTCAGGAATGAGTCGGTTGGTTTCGGCGATCAGCGGCCGTTTCGTTGTCTAGCAGCGTTGCGGCGGAACACAACCTGACCCATTGGCGCGTAGCGACGGCGGTCAGGTCGAGGAGTGGTTGGATGACGGTTCAGACGATGCGCGGCACAGCCGGCTTTCTGCTTGCGGTGGGCCTGGCCCTGCTGGCGACGCGGAGCACGGCGCAGGAGGTCGCCGCCGGGCCCGTCTCCGGCCTGCCGCTGCCGCGTTATGTCAGCCTCAAATCGGACCGGGTCAATCTGCGCGAGGGCCCGTCGAAGGAGCATCGCACCAGCTGGGTCTTCCAGCGCGCCGGCCTGCCTGTCGAGATCACCGCCGAATTCGAGACCTGGCGACGCGTGCGAGACGCCGACGGCACGGAGGGCTGGGTGCTGCACAGTCTGCTCTCGGGGCGGCGCACCGTGCTGGTCTCGCCCTGGTCGAAGAACAAGAGCGAGGCGTTTTCCCTGCGCGATACCGCGAACGAGGGCGGGGCTGTGGTCGCGACCCTCGAGCCCGGCGTCATCGCCAATGTGCAATCGTGCCAGAGCGCCTGGTGCCGCGTCACGGTCAGCAAGATGTCGGGCTACATCCGGCAGGACAGGCTCTGGGGCGTCTACCCCAACGAGACCGTGCAGTAGCGATCCGGCGTTCGATCGAACGCCGGAGGGCGTCAGCCAGCGATCTTGCGCAGCCTGACCACGACATCGACCCGGCTGATCTCGTAGCCTTCAGGCGCGGGCGGCAGCGCGGCGACATCGACCGCCGAGGCCGGGATGTCGATCACCTTGTCCTCGCCGTCGACGACGAAATGGTGGTGGTCGCTGTTGTCGGTGTCGAAGAAGGTCTTGGCGCCGTCGATCGCGAGCTCGCGCAGCAGGCCGGCCTCGGTGAACTGGTGCAGCGTGTTGTAGACGGTCGCAAGCGAAACCGGTACGCGCGCCTTCATTGCTTCCTCGTAGAGGATCTCGGCGCTGACATGCCGGTCTCCTTTGGCGAAGAGCAGCCAGCCGAGCGAGACGCGCTGGCGCGTCGGCCTCAGACCTACCCGGCGCAGCTTCTGGCGCACGTCGTGGAAGGGGCAGCCCTGCCGTGCGTCCGATCCGTAGCCCTGGTCCTGCGTCAGGCCGTCCATGCCTCGCGTCGACTCCTTACGTCCTTTCCCGGAATGGGAAAGCGCTAGCTTAGAGTCGATGTAAGGCTTTGATCCCTTAGCCGCAAGCATCGCGGCGCCGCCGTCAGGGCTTGCCGGGGCGGGTTGATCTTGCCAGCTGGCCATCCACGGCCGAGCCGGCCTTGTGCCCTTCCGTTTCGCTGCGACACCGTGTTAGGCACATTGCATCGGGGGTTGGCAGCCGAATGCATGGCGGCCGGAATGGAGTGAAGTCGGATATGGAGCGGCAATCGTCATTCAGCTACGAGGAAATCCTCGCTTGCGGGCGCGGTGAACTCTTCGGGCCGGGCAATGCGCAGCTGCCGCTGCCGCCGATGCTGATGTTCGATCGTATCGCCGAAATCAGCGAGGATGGCGGTCCGCACGGCAAGGGCCTCGTCCGTGCCGAGTTCGACATTCGCCCCGACCTCTGGTTCTTCGATTGTCATTTCAAGGGCGACCCGGTCATGCCGGGCTGCCTCGGGCTCGACGCGCTCTGGCAGCTCACCGGTTTCTTCCTCGGCTGGCTCGGCCTGCCGGGCCGTGGCCGGGCGCTGGGTGTCGGCGAGGTCAAGTTCGCCGACCAGGTCCTGCCTTCGGTCAAGCGTGTCGTCTACGGCGTCGACTTCAAGCGCGTCTTCAAGTCCAAGCTCGTCCTCGGCATCGCCGATGGCTGGCTCGAAGCTGACGGCAAGCGTATCTATACGGTCTCGGATATGCGCGTCGGCCTGTTCAAGCCCGAAGCGGCCTGAGCAAAACCAGCCGGAGCGGGATACGGAAAAGTGGGAGCCGCTTTTCCGCAGGGATCCCGCTCTAAAATATTAGAATCGATGGCGTTTGCGATTTTGGACCGTTCCCGTCCGGAGTCATCGTGATCGAGGTGTCTTGCGTTCGCCGTCCGCGCGGTCCATTTGCGCAGGTATCGACTGAACGAGGGTCCGGGGCTGGCTTCCCGGTCCGTTAGTAGAGAGCCGGAGAAGCAGCATGAGACGCGTTGTGGTCACCGGGATGGGCATCGTCTCGTCCATCGGCAACAATACGCAGGAAGTGCTGGCCTCGCTGCGCGAGGCCAAGTCCGGCATCTCCTATGTCCCGGATTTTGCCGAACACGGCTTCCGCAGCCGGGTCGCCGGCGTGCCCTCGCTTGATCCCGCGACCGTACTCGACCGCCGCGCCATGCGCTTCCATGGCGGCGGCTCGGCCTGGAACCAGGTCGCGATGGAGCAGGCCATCCGCGACGCGGGCCTGGAAGAAAAAGAAATCAGCCACGAGCGCACCGGCATCATCATGGGCTCGGGCGGCCCTTCGACCCGGGCGCTGATCGATGCCTATGACAAGGCCCGCGAGAGCGGCTCGTCCAAGAAGGTCGGCCCGTTCGCGGTGCCCAAGGGCATGTCCTCGACCGCCTCGGCGACGCTTGCGACCTGGTTCAAGATCAAGGGCGTCAACTATTCGATCTCCTCGGCCTGCGCGACCTCGAACCATTGCATCGGCAACGCCTATGAGCTGATCCAGTGGGGCAAGCAGGATGTGATCTTCGCCGGCGGCTGCGAGGAGCTCGACTGGACGCTCTCCGTGCTGTTCGACGCGATGGGCGCGATGTCGTCCGACTTCAACGAGACGCCCGCGGTCGCATCCCGCGCTTATGATGCGCGCCGCGACGGCTTCGTCATCGCCGGCGGCGCCGGCGTGGTCGTACTCGAGGAGCTCGAGCACGCCAAGGCGCGCGGCGCCCGCATCTATGGCGAGGTCGTCGGCTATGGCGCGACCTCGGACGGCTACGACATGGTCGCTCCCTCCGGCGAGGGCGCCGAGCGCTGCATGCGCATGGCGCTTGATAGCGTGAAGGCCAAGATCGACTACATCAACCCGCATGGCACCTCGACCCCGGTCGGCGACGCCAAGGAGATCGAGGCGATCCGCGCCGTCTTCGGCGCCGGCGAGAAGAGCCCGCCGATCTCCGCGACCAAATCGCTGACCGGCCATTCGCTCGGCGCCACCGGCGTGCAGGAGGCGATCTACTCGCTGCTGATGCTCAATAACGATTTCATCGTTGAGAGCGCCCATATCGAGGAACTCGATCCGGCCTTCGCCGACATGCCGATCGTGCGCAAGCGCATCGACAATGCCGGTCTCGGCTGCGTGCTCTCCAACTCGTTCGGCTTCGGCGGCACCAACGCCACCATCGTGATGAAGCGGCTGGAGGCCTGAGAGACCTTCCGATAAATCTACCAGCGTGGCCGTCTGACGCGGTCGCCTGCGCTTCCGGTGCTCACGGACCAAAAGTCCGCTCCGCTCCGGTTCTCGGCAACCGCGCCAGCCGACTCACGCTGGCGAATTCTTGGAAGGTCCCTCCGCCATGCTCTTCATGGTGATCGAACACTTCGATCAGGCGCGGGTGAAGGAGATTTATGCCCGCTTCCATGAGCGCGGCCGGATGATTCCGGACGGCCTGACCTATATCGACAGCTGGATCTCGGCCGATTTCGCGCGCTGCTTCCAAGTGATGCAGTGCGACGACGTCACCAAGCTGCAGGAATGGGTGCTGGCCTGGGGCGACCTCGCCCGCTTCGAGATCGTGCCGCTCGCGGCCTCGAAGGATACGGCGGCGGCGGTGAAGAAGCATTTGTAGCATGACGGGCCACGTCTAGACGGCTATATGGATCGTCTAGACCAAGGAGGCGGGCATGGCGTTCCATATTCGCGACGATCGCGCGGACGAGGCTGTCCGCAAGCTGGCCGCCCGGCGCAATCTGAGCATCACGGAGGCCGTGCGCATTGCCGCCGAGAATGAACTTAAGCGCGATGATGCGGAAGACGCAGCCTTCATGGATCGCATCCGCGAGATTCAACGGCAGGCTGCGGCCTACCCGAAGACCGGTTTGAAAGCCGACAAGGCTTTCTACGACGAATTATCGGGCGAGGCCTGATGTATATCGACGCTTCCGCGCTGGTGGCGATCATTGTCGATGAGCCGGATTCCGATGCTTTAGGGTTGGCCATGCGCGGCTCGAAGACGGGCCGGATCACGTCGCCGGTCGCGATCTACGAAGCGACCCTGGGTGTCGCACGTGTCCTGGCCTGTCCCGTGCCCCGGGCACGGCAACTGGTGGTCGGGCTTTTGAAGGCGACGTCGATCAGCGTCGCCGCTATCGGCGAGCGCCATGCCGACGCAGCTCTGGAAGCGTTTTCCCGGTTCGGCAAAGGATATCATGCTGCGAAATTGAACATGGGCGATTGCTTTGCCTATGCCGTGGCGGCCGAAGCAGCGCTGCCGATCCTGTTTAAGGGCGACGACTTCAGCCAGACCGACCTGCCCTCCGCCCTTTCCGCCCCTTGAACGACGAACCGAAACGGTCCTCATGCTCCCCCTGATGCACAACAAGCGCGGCCTCGTCATGGGCGTCGCCAATCAGAACTCGATCGCCTGGGGCATTGCCCGGACCCTCCATGCCCATGGCGCCGAGATGGCCTTCACCTATCAGGGCGACGCGCTCGGCAAACGCGTCAAGCCGCTCGCCGAGAGCATCGGCTCGAAGCTGGTGCTCCCCTGCGATGTCGAGGACGTCTCGACGCTCGACGCCGCCTTCGCCGCGATCGACGAGGCCTGGGGCGGCGATCCCGAGCGCAACACGCTCGATTTCCTGATCCACGCGATCGGCTTCTCGGACAAGAACGAGCTCAAGGGGCTCTATGCCGACACCACCCGCGAGAATTTTTCGCGGACCATGGTGATCTCGTGCTTCTCCTTCACCGAGGCAGCCAAGCGTGCCGCCGAGCGGATGCCGCAGGGCGGCAGCATGATCACGCTGACCTATAGCGGCTCGACCCGCGTGATGCCGAACTACAACGTCATGGGCGTCGCCAAGGCGGCGCTGGAGGCGAGCATGCGTTACCTCGCCGCCGATTTCGGACCGAAGGGCATCCGGGTGAATGCGCTCTCGCCCGGGCCGGTGCGCACATTGGCCGGCGCCGGCATTTCCGATGCACGGGCAATGTATTCCTGGCAGCGCGCCAACTCGCCGCTGCGCAAATCGGTGACGCTGGAGCAAATCGGCGGCTCGGCGCTCTATTATCTCTCCGATCTCTCGGGCGGCGTCACCGGCGAAATCCATCATATCGATGCCGGCTACCACATCACCTCGATGCCTGTGTTGGACGGGCTGCGCGCTGCCGACACCGGCAACGGCGACTGAGTCAGCAGGGCCTTCCGCCGACCGCGCGGCAGGGCTATCCTCCAGGACGGTGGAACCCGGCGCGTGCCCCGCTGGTTCGACCATTGAGCCACGGAGGACGCTCATGGTCATGGTGAAATACGAGATCGTCCAGCACGATGGCGGCTGGGCCTACAAGGTCGGCGACGCCCTGTCCGAGACCTTTCGCTCGCATGATGCGGCGCTGAAGGCGGCCAACAAGGCTGCCGCCCGCCAGAAGCGACCGGGCGTTACCGACGGCATCGTCTATCAGGATGCGAAGGGCGAGTGGCACGAAGAGCTGGCCGACGGTCGCGATCGACCCAATACCCGGATCGTCGACGGCGGCTGAGGCTGCGCCTCATCTCTGCGTGAAGAAAGTCAGCAGCACTTTGCCTTTTTCGCCGATGAGGCAGAGGAAGCGGCGCGGCTTGTCGGATTTGTCGGTCTTCAGATAGGCCTCGCCCATCAGGATGCGCGTGATCGGCGTCGTCTCGACCTTCGTCTCCGCGACCGCGATCGTCAGCCCATCCTCGTCGATGAAGATGTCCTTGATCTCCGGCTCGCGCGCCGTCAGCGCCGCCATCGCCGTCGATTTGCAGGCGGCAAGCTCCGGCGAGGCTGGCTTCTCGACCGGCGCGGGGGAGGCCGGCAAGGCGTTCTGGGCGAGCGCCGGGGCGGCCAGGAAAGCGAGCAGCGCAGTCGTGCAGGCGGGTTTGCGGAGCATGTGAACCTCGGTTGTTGCCGAGGTTCAAACGCGCGGTCGCGGTTCTGGTTCAGATCAGGCAGTAAGCGCCTGCTTCAGATCGGCGATCAGGTCGTCGGCATGCTCCAGGCCGATCGAGAGGCGGATCAGCCCGTCGCTGACGCCCATGCTGGCGCGAACCTCAGGCGTGAAGCGTTGATGCGTCGTCGTCGCCGGATGCACGATCAGGCTCTTGGCGTCGCCGAGATTGTTGGAGATTCGGATCAGCTTGAGCTTGTTGAGGAAGCGGAAGGCGGCGTCCTTGCCGCCCGCGACCTCGAAGGCGATCAGCGTCGAGGGGCCGCTCATCTGTCTGGCGATGATCTCGGCCTGCGGGTGGTCGGGGTCGCCGATGAAGGCGACATGCGGCAATTCCTTGCGCCCCTTCAGCCAGGCCGCGACGGCGGTAGCGCTCTCGGCCTGGCGGCGGATACGCAATGGCAGTGTCTCCAGCGCCTTCAGCATCACCCAGGCGTTGAAGGGCGACATTGCCGGCCCGGTCTGGCGCAGGAAGGTCTGGATATCGCCCTCGATCAGCTCTTTCGAGCCGAGCACCAGCCCGCCCATGCAGCGGCCTTGGCCGTCGATGTGCTTGGTCGCGGAATAGGCGACGAGATCGGCGCCGAGCTCGAGCGGGCGCTGGAACAGCGGCGTCGCGAAGACATTGTCGACGATCAGCTTGGCGCCGGCTTCCCTCGCGATCGCGGCGACGGCGGCGATGTCGATCACCTCCAGCGTCGGGTTCGCCGGGCTCTCCAGGAAGAAGGCCTTGGTATTCGGCCGGATGGCGGCGCGCCACGCATCGAGATTGGTGCCGTCGACCAGCGTCGATTGCACGCCATAGCGCGGCAGATGATCCTCGACGATGTAACGACAGGAACCGAACAGGGCGCGCGCCGCAACGACATGGTCGCCGGCCCGAACCAGGCTCGACAACGCGGCGGTGACGGCAGCCATGCCGGTCGCGGTGGCGCGGCAGGCCTCGGCGCCCTCGAAGGCGGCCATGCGCTGCTCCAGCATGGTGACGCTGGGATTTGAGAAACGCGCGTACTGGAAGCCCGGATCCTTGTTCAGGAAGCGCGCCTCGCATTGCTCGGCCGAGTCGTAGACGTGGCCTTGCGTCAGGAACAGCGCCTCGGAGGTCTCGCCGAACTGCGAGCGCAGCGTGCCGGCATGGACCAGCCGGGTTTCGGGATGCAGCGCTGCTGTGTCTGCCGCTTCGATTGCCATGATATGTCGCCCGGTCCGTTCTATATAACGGACAAGGGGAATATCACCGTCGATTGCGTTCGTAAAGGCGAACGAATTTCTCTTTTGGGGAACGCGCGGCGAGCCCGGTGCAACGTCAGGAAAGATCGGAGGCGGAGTTCTGCCCTAGGCTCTCAGGACGTCAGCCGGAACGACCACTTCGCCGTCTTCCTTCGTGAACGGGCCCATATCCGGGTTCGGCAGTATCTTGAGAACCTCTTCAGAAGGCCTGCAGAGCCGGGTTCCTTTGGATGTCTCGACGATCGGGCGGTTGATGAGGATCGGATGCGCCACCATAAGGTCGACCAGTTCGCCATCGGTCCATTTTGCATTGCCGAGATCGAGCTCGGCGTAGGGCGTGCCCTTCTCGCGCAGGAGCCCGCGCGCGTTGATCCCCATGGCCTCGATCAATTCGAGGAGCCTGGCACGGCTCGGCGGCTCCTTGAGATACTCGACGACGACAGGGTCTTCGCCGCTCTGCCGGATCATGGCGAGCGTGTTGCGGGAGGTGCCGCAATCCGGGTTGTGGAAGATCGTGATCGTCATGACTGTTCCTCGGCGGTCTGGATCGCTGCGTTGTCGGCGGGCGCTTGCAGCAGCCAGGTCATTGCTATCAGGGCGCAAAGCGCGCCTGCGAGTTCGGCAAGGATGAAACCCGGCAGGTCGATGGCGCGGATTCCGGAGAATGTGTCGGTCAGGGATCGCGCGATCGCGACGGCCGGATTGGCGAACGAGGTCGATGCGGTGAACCAGTAAGCCGCGCAGATATAGAGGCCGACCAGCCAGGGGACGGCTTTTCGCTCGAACCGGAGGCCGGCGAGGATCGTCGCGGCAAGTCCGAAACTCGCCACTCCTTCCGAAAGCCATTGCGCGCCGCCGGTCCGAATCCTGAGAGAATTCTGGAGCAGCGGCAGCGCGAACATCGCATGGGCGATGACGGTCCCGGCGATGCCGCCGACGACCTGGCCGAGGACGTAGACTCCCGCATCCCTGCGCGACAAATCGCCCTTGAGCGCAAAGATCAGGCTGATTGCGGGATTGAAATGCGCTCCTGAGATCGGCCCGAGCGTCGTGATCAGAACGACAAGCATCGCACCGGTTGCCAACGTGTTGGCGAGAAGAGCCAGCGCCGCATCGCGGGCGAGCGTATCCGCCATGATCCCGGAGCCGACCACGGTCGCCACCAGGAACGCCGTGCCCAACGTTTCGGCCGCAAGACGTCGGGGGAGCGAGCTGATCACGGTGCCACCGGCTCGCAGCAATTCGCGAGGGCGGCGACGGCGGGGCCGCAGACTTCGGGGTGGCCTTGGCAACAATCGCGCATCAGGAAATCGACAAGGGCTGACAGCGCCGGATAGGCCGCGCTGTAGATGATCGAGCGCGCCTCGCGCCGGGACTGAACCAAGCCAGCCTGCTCCAGATGATTCAGGTGGAAGGAAAGCCGCGACGAGGAGGCGCCGACCGCTTCGCCGATCGCGCCGGCCGCGAGACCGTGCGGCCCGGCCGTCACCAGCAATTGGACGATGCGCAGCCGTGTTTCTTGCGACAGGGCGCCAAAAGCCTCGAGGGCTTGCGCTTCAATCATTTTTACCTCAACATCTCAATAGATATTGAAATTAAGGTAACCGAAGATGAACGTCAACGCCAGCCTTTCAGCGATCGACTCTCAGGGCGATGCCTTGCTCGGAGCCCTTCTGGACTCGCTGGAGCCCCACGCTTCGAAGCCGCTTGTGCTCGAATATGCGGAGCGAACGATCCAGCCGGGCTATCATGTGACGGAGATCAAGGCAGGCTCTTTTGTCACGCTGGATTGCGGCGGAAACCCAGACCGATGGCAGGAGACCATTCTCCAGGTCGAGGATCAGCCCTCGCGTGACGGGCACGGCTACATGCTCGCTGGCAAATTTCGCGCGATCCTCGATCAGGTCGCGGCACGGATCGCCCTAGCGGCGGAGGCGCGTCTGACCTTCGAGGTCGGGACGTCCGGCGAGGCGATGCGGGTTTTCGATGTTGCAGCGATCCAGCCGCAGGCGGATCGTGTCATTCTGCGGTTGGAGGCGCGGTCTGCCATCTGCAAGCCGCGTCATCGCGCAGCGCAGCAAACAGCCGGTGCAGCCTGTTGCAGCACCTTGCCGTCAAACGCGAATTGCTGCTGATCGCATCCGACCCGTCGAGGCAGCCGAGCTCGGCAATTGCAGGTCGGACACTGGCTCTGAAAAGAGCGCCTGCTCAGATCGCCGCGCCGTCGGCAACGATGTCCGCACCGAGATCGATGCGCACCGCCCGCACGATCTCGGCCTCCGCCTCGGCTCCGCGCCGGCGCGGGTGTGCCGCAGAAATCCGGTGCTCGGCGATGATCTGGCCGGGCGCACCGGAGAGCACGACGACCCGGTCGGCGAGATAGGCGGCCTCGTCGATATCGTGGGTGACGAACAGCACGGTCTTGCCCGTCCGCTGCCAGACCCGGATCAACTCGTCCTGCAGCGTCTCGCGGGTCAGCGCATCGAGCGCCGAGAACGGCTCGTCCATCAGGAGGATCTCGGGCTCGACCGCGAGTGCGCGCGCCAGCGAGACGCGCTGGCGCTGGCCGCCGGAGAGCTGGTGCGGCCAGCGCTGCGCGAGCTGGCCGAGGCCGACGAGGTCGAGAGTCTCCTGCGCCTTGGCGAGGCGCTCGGCGCGCGGCGTCTGGCCTTCGAGGCCGAAGCCGACATTCGAGATCACTTTCCGCCAGGGCAGCAGCCGCGAATCCTGGAAGACCAGTGCGACCGGGCGCCTCGTATTGTCCCTGGCGTCGATCACGACTTCGCCGCCGCTCGGGCGGGCGAGACCGGCAATGACGCGCAGCAGCGTCGACTTGCCGACGCCCGATGGGCCGACGATGGCGAGAAACTCGCCTGGTGCCACCGACAGATTCAGCTTGCGCAGGACCTCGGTCGCCTCGCCGTCGCGGGTGAAGGTGAGCGACAGCTCCTTGATGTCGATCACGCTTTCCAACGCAGCACCCATCCCTGGAAGGCGACGAACAAGGTGTCGAGCAGGCCGTAGAGCGCCGCCATGGTCAGCATGTAGATCACCACGATATCGGTCGCGAGCAGGCTGGAGGCCTGCATCATGCGCTGGCCGACACCGGCGACGCCGAAGATCTCGGCCGCGACCACCGCCATCCAGGCCTGGCCGAGCGCGGTGCGCACGCCGACGAGGATGCCGGGCATCGCCGCCGGCAGCAGGATCTTGGTGAGGCGCTGGAAGGGCGAGCGGAAGCCGAAAGCATCGGCAACCTCGATCAGGTCGCGGTCGACGCCGCGGATCGCGCCCTGTGCCGCGAAGAACACGATCCAGAACACGCCGATCGCGATGATGAACACCGCCGCCGACGGATTGACACCGAACCAGATGATCGCGAACGGCACCCAGGCGAGGCCGGGGATCGGCCGCAGCAGCCGGACCACCCAGGCGGTCGTCTCCTCGGCGATCCGCGACATGCCGGTCAGCACACCGAGCGCGACGCCGAGGCCGGCGCCGGTGATGAGGCCGATGAAGTAGTGGCCGAGCGAGCCCATGATGGCCGTGAGCCAGGCACCGGACTTTACTTCGCGCAGGAAGGCGTTCGGCAGGGCGCTCGGCCCCGGCAGGAAGGCCGGGTTGACCAGGCCGAAATAGGGAATCGCCTCCCACAGCAAGAGGAAGGCGATGAGGCCCGTCAGGGCGAGGGCCGGAGCCCGCAGTGAACGCAAATGGATAGCCCTGTCAGCCCAGAGCCGGATCCGATCTCGCTGGAACAGCCTGATCGGTGAATCCGTCTCTTACTTTTAGTTTAGAGACCGTTTTTCCAGTCAGCTTGCCGTGCAAGCTGACTGGAACGGGCTCTAGATCGCGCGCTCGTAATACTGCGTCTCGAACAGGCCGTCGAACGGAAGTTCCTTCTCAAGCGAGCCGAGCTTGACCTGATAGGCCTGCATGGCACGCGCCGGCGCGATGATCTTGCGCGGATCGATCTCGAACCTGGTCGCCGGCGAGACCAGCGCCTTTTCGATCAAGGCGGGATCGACGATGCCCTTGCCGAGCGCGGCGCTGACATGGGGGGCGGCCTTGGCGGGCGTCTTGACCAGCACCTCGGCGGCCTTGACCAGGCCGGACACCAGCCCCTGCACGGCGGCGTTGTTCTTGGTGAGGAAGGCGCCGGAGACGGCGACGACCGTGCCGGGCTGGCCGGGGAAGACGTCCTCGCCGCCGGCGATCAGCTTGATGCCCGGGTTGCGGGTCTGGATGATGGTCAGCGCCGGCTCACGCACGATCGCGCCCTCGACGGCACCGGCGAGCACCGCCTGCTGCGTCGCGTCGATGCCCATCGGCACCACCTCGACATCGGCCTTGTCAGCCTTGGCGACTTCCCAGAGCCAGTATTGCAGGACCGTATTGGGTACCGAGCCAGCCGGCTGGGTGGCAAGACGCGCCGGCTTGCCGGTCGCGGCCTTGTGCGCCTTGAAGGCAGCGGCGGCGCTCGTTCCGGTCGTGAAGAACTTCGCCAGAGCGGGGGCGGCGACGAAGACGTTCTCGCCGGTGGCGGTCGAGGCGACGACGCGGATATCGACGCCGCGCGAGCGAGCCACAGCCAGGGGGGCAACGCCGGCGACATAGAGGTCGATCGTGCCCGAGGCGAGCGCCTGGATCATGTTCGGGCCGGATTCGAACACCGTGAACGTCGGGGTGATGCCGGCCTGCTTCAGCCAGCCTTCGCCATTGGCGACGAAGATCGGCGCCGTGCCGATGACGGGAATGTAGCCGATACGGGCCGGGATGGCCTCCTGAGCGCGGGCCGCGGTGAAGGGCGCGACGGCCAAGGGCATCGCGGCAGCGAGCGAAGAGCCGGCGAGCAGGAACTGGCGGCGGTCCATAATCGTATTTCCCCAGATGGCACGTGATATCTAGCCTATTGACTGCTGATAAAAGGATTTTCTATCTAGATACAAGTTAGCTACACAAAAAAGATGAAATTTCTCCTTTTAATGAATCTTGTAGGAGAATTTTCTCTATGAAGATGGATCGAGAGATGGACGCCATTGATCGCAAGATTCTGACTGTGCTGCAGGCAGACTCCAATATCTCGATCGCGGAGCTCGCCGATCGGGTCGGGCTGTCGCAGACCCCATGCTGGAAGCGCATTCAGCGCCTCGAGCAGACCGGTGTGATCATCAAGCGCGTCGCGCTGGTGGCGCCCGAGAAGATCGGGCTGGGGCTCACCGTCTTCGTCCAGATCGAGACAGCCGACCATTCCGGTCCCTGGCTGGAGAAGTTCGCCCAGAGCGTCGCGGCGATGCCGGAGGTGATCGAGTTCTACCGCATGGCCGGCGACGTCGATTACATGCTGCGCGTCGTCGTCGCCGACATGGCCGCCTATGACACCTTCTACAAGAAGCTGATCGAGACGATCCCGCTCAAGAACGTCACCTCGCGCTTCGCCATGGAGCGGATCAAGGCGACGACCGCCTACAAGGTGCCGGACCTGCCGAAGGCGCCCTGATCCTCTGCGAAACGCCGGTCGCCTTGGTTCCACCCTTCCCTCTTGTGGGGAAGGGTTGGGGATGGGGGGCGAACGACCGGGTGCAAGGCTGTTCGTAGAAGCGGACCGGTCCATTTCCCTGCGAATGCGCTCCGACTTTACGCCCCCCAACCCCTGCCCCTCCCCACAAGGGGGAGGGGTTTTCCCGCGTCTCCATCCCTGCTGTCGCAGATGACCGCAACGCAGCCCCACCACCCGGCGCAAGACCCTTGCCGAAGCCGCCCCGCTCCCGCATGAACGCTCCGGATTTCTCGAACGGGGCGCCGCCATGTCCAGCTATGTCATCGATCCGCCGAAGGTTGCCGTGATTCCGGTGGCCGGGGGCGGGCTCTTCCCGGTGCGCCGCATCTTCTGCGTCGGTCGCAACTACGCCGAGCACACCCGCGAGATGGGCGGCGATCCTGATCGCGAGGAGCCGTTCTTCTTCACCAAGCCGTCCGATGCCGTGCTGACCGGCGGCGCCGACATGCCCTATCCGCCGAAGACCGCAGACCTGCACCACGAGATGGAGCTCGTTGTCGCGATCGGTAAGGGCGGCAAGGACCTCGCCGAGGCCGACGCTCTCTCCCATGTCTTCGGCTATGCCGCGGGCTTCGACATGACCCGCCGCGATCTGCAGGGCGCGGCCAAGAAGGCCGGCAAGCCCTGGGACATGGGCAAAGGCTTCGATTCCTCGGCGCCGATTGGCGAGATCGTTCCTGCCGCCAAGGCAGGCCATCCCGACAAGGGTCTGATCGAGCTCAAGGTCAACGGCGCGGTTCGCCAGAGCTCCGATCTCGCCAAGATGATCTGGAGCGTGCCGGAGACGATCGCGTACCTGTCCAACTTCGTCACGCTGGCGCCGGGCGACCTGATCATGACCGGTACGCCAGAAGGCGTCGCCGCCGTCGTCAAGGGCGATCTACTCGAAGGCACGATCGCGGGTGTCGGCACTGTCCGCACCAGGATCGTCTGATCTGCCCGGCCTGAGGAGAATACCATGCGTCTGACCCCTGAAGCCTCCGGCGTCTTTCCGATCGCGCCGACCCCGTTCAATCCGGACGGCAGCGTCGACTGGACCTCGGCCGACCGGCTCTTCGAGTTCTATGCCGGTATCGGCTCGGATGGCGTCACCGTGCTCGGCATCATGGGCGAGGCGCCCAAGCTCGAGCCGGAGGAATCGCTCGGTCTGGTCAAGCGCGCGGTGGCGAAGATGGGCGGCAAGCCGATCATCGTCGGCGTCTCGGCGCCGGGCTTCGCCGCGATGCGCTCGTTGGCGCGGCAGGTCATGGAATTGGGCGCCGGCGGCGTGATGATCGCCCCGCCGACCAACCTGCGCACCGACGACCAGATCACCGGCTATTACGCCCAGGCCGTCGAGGCGATCGGCAGCGACATCCCCTTCGTCATCCAGGACTATCCGCTGACGCTTTCGGTGGTGATGACGCCGACGGTGATCCGCAAGATCATCCAGGACAATCCGTCCTGCGTGATGCTGAAGCATGAGGACTGGCCGGGCCTCGAGAAGATCTCGACGCTGCGCAAGTTCGAGGCCGAGGGCTCGCTCCGGCGCGTCGCCATCCTGACCGGCAATGGCGGGCTCTTCCTCGATTTCGAGATGGAGCGCGGCGTCGACGGCGCCAACACCGGCTATGCCTTCCCTGAGTTGCTGATCGACGTGGTCAAGGCCAGCAAGGCCGGACGCCGCGACGATGCGCACGACATCTTCGACGCGCATCTGCCGCTGCTGCGCTACGAGCAGCAGCAGGGCGTGGGCCTCGCCGTGCGCAAATATGTGATGATGAAGCGCGGCATCCTCGCCCATGACGCCCAGCGCAAGCCGGGCCCCGGCCTCACTGCCGCTGCCAAGGCCGAGGTCGATTACCTGCTCGGCCGCCTGGCGGAGCACGATCCGCGCGCGAAGCTCTGAGCAGCAGCGGCCGATCGATTGGATTGCGAGACCGCACATTTGGCGTGCGGCTCTCGAAGGCCATGGACGCGGCCCCCGAGCCATGCAACCCTGAGCTGCGGCTTTGGGGATTTGATATGCGTCTTGCTCTTCTGCTCGGCGGTGCCGCGCTGGTCGCTCTTAGTTCGTCGGGGCCCGTATCTGCGCAAGGCGGCAGCAATCCGGAATGCCGCGGCATGAGGGATCAGCGCTCCTGCAACTGCGCGCTGAGCAACGGCGGGCGGGTCATCGACGATCCGGCTCGCCCTGGCCGCAAGGTCTGGCGGTCGGCCAAGGTCGGCACGGCCGCGCACATGGCGTTCATGAACTGCACCAATGGCTCGGGGCGATAGCCGCGTCGGCTTTAGCAGATCATGAGCCGGAGCGCGCAATTCGATGGCTAAGACGCGGTGATTGGTGCGGCTGGCCCCTGCGATTGCGTTAGAACGCAGAGCTTCCGGCCGTCGGCAATGCGGCAGTCGGCGGTCCAGCCGCCATAGCTAACCGAGTTCAAGCGACGGCTGTCGCCTCAGGCTTCAGCTCGTCCACCGACGGGATGCGGCCTTCGAACCACCAGGCGGCGGCGGCGCGCGACATCGCCGCGCCGTCATGGCCGATGCCGGGCACGGTGATCAACGACCAGTTGCAGGGCAGGCCCCGCCTGGCGGCTTCCGCCTTGGCGAAGTCGAGCATGAAATGGGCGCGGGCATAGCGCATCGGCCCCTGCGCCAGCGCCTCTGCTTGAGCCGGTAGGTTCGGGTCGCTGGTGACGATGTCCTGGTCGCCGGCGAAGATCACCATCGGCCAGGCCAGCCAGCGTGCCAGCTCTGCTTCACCGAGGCCGAGCCCATCGAGCCCTTCCGGAAAACGCCGTTCCAGCGTCGGCAGCGTGTACCAGCCGGAATTGGCGGCGAAGGCGACCTCGTAGGGCGTCTCAGCCTGCGTCGCCAGCAGGCGGTGCACGAACTGGCCGCCGGCGGAATGGCCGAACAGCTTGACCTTGTCGCGCCTGGTGACGCCGGCCTGGCGCAGCGCCGCCAGCACGCGGGCCGGCACGGCATAGAGCCAGTCGGCCTTCGCGGCGACCGCGCCATCTTCACCGAGGAGCAGGCCGTTGTTATAGCCCTCCGCCTGCGAGAAATGCTCGTTGCCGAAGGTCGGCGCGACGATCAGCAGGTTGTGCCTCTCGGCGGCGTCGATCCAGAAATCGCGATAATCGTCGCCATTGCGCAGCATGCCGTGCTGGACGAAGACGACCTCGTCGTCCGGGCGATGCCGCGCCGGCCGATAGAAATTGACCTCGAGCGGGCGCTGCGGATGGCGAGCGTCGACGAAAGGCAGGGCGCTGCGGCCCTGCGGCGGATCGAGTGTGAGCGTGGTCATGCGGCCTTCGCGATGCTGTGCAGGTGGCAGGCGGCGCTGCGGCCGGGTGCTATCTCGGCGAGTTCCGGACGGACCTCGCGGCAGACCGCCATGGCGTGCTCGCAGCGCGGGTGGAAGGGGCAGCCGGGGGGCGGGGCCAGCGGCGACGGCAACTCGCCCTTCAGCGGCTGGAAGGCGCTCTTGCGGCGCCCGGCCGAGGGGATCGCCTTGATCAGGGCTGCGCTATAGGGATGCGCCGGTTCGGCGAAGATCGCCGTGGCGCTGCCGATCTCGACGATGCGGCCGAGATACATGATCGCGACGCGGTCGCTGATATGGCGGACCAGGCCGAGATCATGGCTGACAAAGAGATAGGTCAGCCCGTGCCGCGCGCGGATATCCATGAACAGGTTGATCACCTGTGCTTGGATCGAGACGTCGAGCGCCGAGACCGGCTCGTCGCAGACCAGGAAATCGGGCTTCACCGCGAGCGCGCGGGCGATGCCGATGCGCTGGCGCTGGCCGCCGGAGAACTGGTGCGGGTAGCGCTCGCGATAGGCGAGATCGAGACCGACCTCGGTCAGCGCCCGGTCGACCGCGCCGTCGAGCTCCGCCTTCGGCACGAGCTTGTGGACCGCCAGCGCCTCGCCGACGATGCGGCTGACCCGCATGCGCGGGTCGAGCGAGGCATAAGGATCCTGGAAGATCATCTGCACCTTGAGCAGATAATCGAGCCGCTCCTTGCCCTTGAGGCCGGCCGCCGAGCGCCCCTTGTAGAAAACCTCGCCCTCGGTCGGCGGCAGGATGCCGGTGGCGATGCGCGCCAAAGTCGACTTCCCGCAACCGGATTCGCCGACGAGGCCGAGCACCTCGCCCTTGCGGACGCTGAGATCGACGCCATCGACTGCCTTCAGGGTCGCAGGCGGCGCATGCCGGCCGATCGCGGTCAGGATGTGCTCGGCGATATTGGCCTTGCCGCGAAAGTATTTGCGCACGCCGCGCAGCTCGAACAGGGTCTCGCTCATGCCGCCACCCGGTCCGGCACGGGGTTGTGGCAGCGCAAGGTGCGGCCGTCATAGGCCTGCGGCTGGGGATCGACGTCGGCACAAACGGACAAGGCGCGTTCACAGCGCGGGCGGAACGGGCAGCCCGAAGGGCGCGAGTCGATGCGCGGGGCGACGCCGTCGATCTGGTGCAGGCGCTCGCCGACTTCGACCATGGTGGCCGAGGAGTTGAGCAGGCCGAGCGTATAGGGATGGCGCGGCCGGTCGAGCACGGTCTCGACCTCGCCGATCTCGACGATGCGGCCGGCATACATCACAGCGACCCGGTCAGCGAGCTCGGCGACGACGGCGAGGTCGTGGGTGATCCAGATCACCGCGGCGCCGGTCTCGCGCGAGAGTTTCTGCACCTCGTAGAGGATCTGCGCCTGGATGGTGACGTCGAGCGCCGTGGTCGGTTCGTCGGCGATGATCAGGTCTGGGTCGTTCAGCAGCGCGGTCGCGATCGCGACGCGCTGGCGCATGCCGCCGGAGAATTCATGCGGGAACTGCTTCAACCGGGTCTCCGGCGAGGAGATGCCGACCCGTGCCAGCGCCTTTGCCGCCTTGGCGAGCGCTTCCTGCCGGCTGCAGTCGCGATGCTCGAGGATCGCCTCGCTCATCTGCTCGCCGATGCTCAGCACCGGGTTCAGCGTCATCAGCGGGTCCTGGAAAATCATCGCGATCCGGTCGCCGCGCAATTGGCGCAGGCGCTCTTCGGAGGCTGCGCGCAGGTCGGTGCCGTCGAACAGGATCTCGCCGGCGACGACCTCGCCCGGCGGATCGATCAATTGCACCAGCGAGAAGCCGGTGACCGACTTGCCCGAGCCGGACTCGCCGACAAGCCCGAGCACCTCGCCCTTGGCGACGCTGAAATCAACCCCGTCGACAGCCGGCCAGGCGCCGTCCTGCGCATGGAACACGGTCTTGAGGCCGCGCACGGAAAGGAGAGGGGCCTCACTCATGCGCGCACGTTGAAGCTGCGGCGCAGGCGGTCGCCGACGAGGTTGAGCGACATGATCAGCAGCACGAGCGCGATCCCGGGGAAGACGGCGATCCAGTACTCGCCGGAGAGCAGGAACTCGAAGCCGTTGGCGATCAGCAGGCCGAGCGAGGGCTGCGTCACCGGCACGCCGACGCCGAGGAAGGAGAGCGTCGCTTCCAGTGTGATCGCCGAGGCGATGCTGATGCTGGCGACCACGAGCACAGCGCCGACCGAGTTTGGCAACAGATGCGCCAGCATGATGTGGCGCGTCGGCAGGCCGAAATTCACAGCCGCCTCGATGTACTCCTTGCGCCGCTCGACCAGCGCCGCGGCCCGCATCAAGCGGGCATATTGCGCCCACTGCACAAGGACGATGGCGAGGATGACCTTGTCGACGCCGCGGCCGATCGAGGCGAGCAGCACGAGCGCCACCAGGATCGAGGGGAAGCCGAGCATGAAGTCGACGATACGCATCAGCACGGCATCGACCGCGCCGCCGAACTGCGCCGCGGCGAGTCCGGCGAGGATGCCGATCGAGAGCGCGCCGATGGTCGAGGCGAGGCCGACGAGCAGGCTGGTGCGCAGGCCGTAGAGAATGGCGCTGAGCATGTCGCGGCCCTGCGCATCGCTGCCGAGCCAGTAGCTGAAGCCGGTCATGCCCTGCTCACCGGGCGCGAGCCGGTTGTCCATCACGCTGAGCGAGCCGAGGTCATGCGGGTTCTGCGGCGCGATCACCGGCGCGAGCAGGGCGAGCAGCACCATGATGCCCAGCAGGATCACGGCGCCGCGTGTCGTCGGGCGGTTGCGCAAGCGGCGCAACACCTTCTCGCGCAGCGGTGTATCGGCCTGCGCCGGCCCGGCGAGGCGGGGAGCGTCCAGGCTCATGCCTGTTCTCCGGCGAGCTTCACCCGCGGGTCGAGCGCGGCATAGAGCACGTCGACCAGGAAGTTGACGGTGACGAAGAGCAGCGTCGCCAGGAGGACATAGGCGACGACCACCGGGCGGTCGAGCTGGTAGACCGAGTCGATCAGCAGCTTGCCCATGCCCGGCCAGGCGAACACGGTCTCGGTGATCGTCGAGAAGGCGACGAGGCTGCCGAACTCGACGCCGACCACGGTGACGACCGGGATCAGGATGTTGCGCAGCACATGTCGGTTGACGATGCGCCGCGGCCGCACGCCCTTGGCGCGGGCGTATTTGACGTAGTCCTGCGTCATCGTCTCGGCAGTCCCGGCCGCGACGAGGCGCACGATCAGCGCGAGGTTGGGGATTGCGAGGTTGAGCGCGGGCAGGGCGATGTGCTGCAGCCCGTCCAGCGTCAGCAGGCTGGTCTGGACGCCGAGGAGCGAGACGGTCTCGCCGCGCCCGGCGGTCGGCAACCAGCCGAGCAGCACGGCGAAGAGCAGGATCAGCATCATGCCTTTCCAGAAGCTTGGCAGCGAGAAGCCGAGTACGGTTCCGGCCATGACGATGCGGGCGCGCCGGCTGTCCGGATTCAAGCCCACCATCAGCCCGAGCGGGATGCCGGCGGCGAGCGCCAGTGTCATCGCCAGCAGAACCAGTTCGAAGGTCGCGGGCAGGCGCGCCAGGATCAGCTGCAGCGCCGGGACGCCATGCACGAAGGAGCGGCCGAGATCGCCCTTCAGCGCGTTGCCCATGAAGGTCAGGTATTGCTGCCAGACCGGCAGGTCGAGCCCGAGTCGCGCGATCAGCGCCTGCCGGTCGGCCGCGCTGGCCTGCGGCGAGACCAGCAGCTCGATCGGGTCGCCGATGCCATAGACGGCGAAGAAGACCACGACCGAGACCGCGAGCAGCACAAGCACGCTCTGGATCAGCCGCTGCAGGACATAGGCGGTCATGCACCGAACCTCGAAAGGGTGATCGCCGGCTTACTTTGCCGGCTTCACCGACATGGCGAGCATGAACTGGTCGGCGCGGCCGGCGACCGCGAGTTCGGTCTTGTAGGCCCAGATGCCGCTTTCGAAATGGAGCGGGATGAAGGCGCCGTCGGCGAGGACGAGGGTCATCGCCTGCTGCAGCAGCTCCGCGCGTTTGGCATCGTCGAGCGTCGAGATCGCGGTGCGGATGACCTTGTCGAACTCGTCGTTCTTGTAGCCGCCATAGTTCGAGCCACCGATGGTCTTGGCCTCGTTCGGGGTCGGCGGCCACTGCCGCAGGAAGGAGGCGGCCTCGCCGGTGCCCGACCCCCAGCCGCCGAGTGCGACGCTGAATTCCTTCTTGGCCCGGCGCGGGAAGTAGATCGCGCGCGTCATTGCATCGACTTCGGCCTTGATGCCGATCTGGGTCAGGTACTGTGCGACGGCCTGGGTGATCTGGCTGTCATTGATGTAGCGGTCGTTCGTCGCCGAGAGCGTCAGCTGGAAGCCGTTGGGATAGCCGGCCTCGGCCAGCAGTTTCTTGGCCGCGGCCGGGTCATAGGCGAGCTTGGGCGGGTTCGGCAATGTGCCGGACATGCCGGTCGGCAGATACTGGTAGGCCGGCTCGGCGGCGCCATCCATGATACGCTTGACGATCGCCTCGCGGTCGATGGCGAGCGACATCGCCTTGCGCACGCGCACATCCTTCAGCGGGTTCTTGCCGTCGGGCGCCTTGACGAAGGGGCTCTGGTCGCGCTCGACGTCGAGCTGGAAGTAGATCACCCGGGTCGAGGGCGTGATGACGTGGCCGAAGCGCTTGTCGCTCTTGATCCGGCCAAGGTCGCGCGCCGCCGGGTTCTCGATCACGTCGTAGTCGCCGGCGAGCAGGCCGGCGAGGCGCGGGCCGGCATTTGTGACGGGCACGAAGCGCACGCTCGCCCACGGTTCGGCGGGGCCCCAATAGGCCGGGTTGCGCTCGAGCTCGATCGCCGATCCGCGAACGTAGGATTTCAGCTTGTACGGCCCGGTGCCGATCGCCATCGCGCCGTCGTTGAAATTGTTGACCGCCGGCCAGGCCCCGGTGACGCCGCAGTTCTTTTCGACATCGTAGCTGATGGCGCCGTGCTCGACGATCGAGGCGGAGAGGATCGGCAGGCCCGAGAGCAGCGTCGGCAGCAGCGGCTCGGGCTCCTTGGTCTCGATAACCAGAGTGCTGGCGTCGGGTGTCTCGACCTTGGCGAAGTTGCCGGTGATATCGGCGAAGGAGCCGGAGACCTTGGTCTCGTTCTTCAGCGTGCGGCAAAAGGTGAAGACCACGTCCTGCGCGCCGAAGGTCTGGCCGTTGCTGAACTTGACGCCCTGGCGCAGCTTGAAGGTCCAGCGATTCTTGCCGTCATTCTCCCAGGAGCTGGCGAGGCCGGGTTTCAGCGCCTGCTTCTCGTCCTGCAGCACGAGGCTGTCGAAGATATGAGCGGCGAGCGCGTTGTTGGGGGTGAGGTCGTGATAATGCGGATCGACGGCGGTCGGCTCGGAGGCGAGCGCGATGCGCAGGCTCTGCGCCATGGCCGGCGCGCTGAGCATGCTGGCGCCGAGCAGAATGGTGATGAGCGCATGCTGACGCATCGGTCCGTCTCCGTTCCCGTAGCTGGTCGTTTTGACAGCTTTATTTTCACACGTTAGCAAACATGAAAATGATCCGACGTCAATCAGCGGGAGAGCCATGTCACGCGCCCTGAAGCCGACGACGGACCTCGCCAACCGTATCGCCCAGGTCTACCCCTCGCTGAGCGAAGGCCATCGCAAGGCGGCAGACTTCGTGCTGCAGAGTCCGCTCGATTCCGCGACGGTGACGATCGAGGGGCTGGCCGAAAAGAGCGGGACCTCGACCGCGACCGTGACCCGCTTCGTCCGGGCCCTGGGCTACCGCAACTATGGCGATTTCCGTGCGGCGCTGTCGACGGCGCTGAAGGTAGCTATGGGACCGGTGGAAGGCCTCGCCGACGCCCGCGCCACGGCCGGCTCGGTCTTCGCCACCATGACGACGACGTTGAAGGGCGAGGCCGCCAATCTCGACGAGGCGATCGCGACGCTGGAGGAGGAAACGGTCAACCGCGCCATCGCCCTGCTCCTGAAGGCGCGCCGCATCTTCATCGTCGGCTCGGGCGCCAGCCACTATGTCGGCGCCTTCCTCGAGGACGGGCTCGCGCTCTATCTCGACGCCGACGTGGTCTTCGCCTCATCGCGCGGCGGGCCGGAGCGCGCCGTCCGCCATATGCTCTCGACCGGGCCGAAGGACGTCGTCATCGCGATCTCGCTGCCACGCTATTCGCGCGCCACGCTGGAGCTCGCCAAGTTCACCAAGAAGCGCGGTGCCATCCTGATCGCGCTCACCGACGGGCCTTCATCGCCCCTGGTTCCACTGGCGGACATGACGTTGTACGCCCCGGCCCGCAACAGCTTCCTGCCCAACTCACCGACCGCCGCCTTCGCCGTGGCCGACGCCTTGATCACCACGCTGGCGCGCGAGCGCCCCGATGCGGTCGAAGCGTTGAAGGGCCTGAGCGAGAGTCTGCTCTGGACCTTCCACTACTAGAGCAATTCCAGCAGAAGTGTGCAGCGGTTCTGCGTCCGGAATTGCGCCAAAAAACGAAGAGCTAGGGCCTTCTCGGCAAACTTAGTTTGGCGGGAAGGACCCAGGTCGCTCAGCCGAGCTCGACCATCGCGCCGGTCTCGGCCGAGCGCTGCACGGCGGCGATCACCTTCAGCGTGTTCAGGCCTTCGCGCCCCGAAGCGATCGGCACCGCGCCCTTGCAGATGACGTCGCAGAAGTGCCGGACCTGGACCCTGAGCGGGTCCTCCTGAACGACATGAACCCGCTCGCGCACCAGCGGCTCCCACCAGCTGCGCTTAGCCGGATTGGACCAGATTTCGAGCTGCGGGATGGTGAGCGAGCCGTGCGTGCCGCCGATCTGGTAGCAGGACTGGTCCTGCTGCGGGTAGACCGGGTTCTCGCCGGTCGTCATCTCCCAGCTCCATGGCGCCACGATCGAGTCGGACACCGTGACCGTGCCGAGCACGCCATTGGCGAAGCGCAGCAGGATCGCGGCGGTTTCCTCGACCGCATGGCCGCGAACGGCATTCGATGAATGCGCCTGCACTGAGACGACCTCGCCGCAGAGATAGCGGAACAGGTCGACATCGTGGATCAGATTGAGCAGGATCGGCCCTGCGCCCTTCTCACGCCGCCAGTCGGCCTCGAAGTAATCGTCCGGCTTCATCAGCCAGAAATGCCCGCTCAGGGCCAGAACCCGGCCGAGCCGGCCGGAGTCGACGATCTCCTTGGCCTTGCGGATCATCGGATTGTAGCGCCGGTGATGGCCGGTGAGCAGCGGCACGCCGGCTTTCTCGGCCGCCGCGACCAGGCGCTCGCCCTCGGCGAGGTCATCGGCCAGCGGCTTCTCGACGATGGCCGGGATGCCGGCCTCGACCGCTTCCAGCCCGTTGCGGACATGGAGCTGGTTCGGCGTCGCGATGATCACGCCGTCTGGTCGATCCGCCGCCAGCATCTCGGCGAAGGACGAAAACCAGGGCGCACCGAGCGCCGCCGCGACCGCGCGCCCCGCCGGTGTCGGATCGACCACCGCCGACAGCACCGTACGTGGCTCGGCCGCGACATGCTCGGCATGGCGCCGGCCGATCAGCCCGGCGCCGATGACGGCCAGCTTGACCGGAGTCATGAGCGGTTCAGGCCTTCTTCTCGTCAGCGAGCTTGGCGACGCGACGCAGCGAGAGCAGGTAGCCCTGCGTGCCGAAACCGGCGATGACGCCGTCGGCGCGCAGCGACATGTAGGAGTGGTGCCGGAAGCTCTCGCGCTTATGCACGTTCGAGATGTGGCACTCGATCACCGTGCCGTCGAAGGCGTTGAGCGCGTCGAGGATCGCGACCGAGGTGTGGGTGAAGGCGCCGGGGTTGATGACGATGCCGACCGCCTGCTCGCGCGCCTCGTGGATCCAGTCGATGATCTCATATTCGCGGTTCGACTGGTGGAAGCGGATTTCCAGGTCGAGCTCCTTGCCCAGCGCCCGGCAGGCATCCTCGACATCGGCCAGCGTCTCCGAGCCGTAAATGTGCGGCTGGCGCTTGCCGAGCAGGTTCAGGTTCGGGCCGTTGAGAACATAGACGAGACGGGACATGATAGGCTCCTGAGATCGCGGCGGCATGTTGCCGCGATCCCGCCGCGGCGCAAGATCGAGTTTCGGGGGATGAGGCTCAGCCGTCGGCCCGTCGGCCGCTGGCGACACCGAAATGGCAGATCGCCTCGCCGAGCTTGGGCGCGGTGTTCGGGAAGATGATGTAGCCGTCGCGCGGCGCCGTCACCCTGGTGCCGTCGGCGCGATGGGCGAGGACGGCGCCGGCCTTGACCGCGTCACCGGTACGCCAGCCCGTTTCGGCGCGGTCGCCTTCCGCCTCACAGAGCAGGACCTCGACCATCTCGATCACGTCGCCGAGCGCTGCCGGCGGCAAGGGCGCATCGACCAGCTGCAATTGCGCCAGCGTATTGCGGATCGCGGCATAGCCGATGTCGGCGGCCTTCGGATCGTCATGCGTGCCGCACTCCAGCGTCACCGCATAACCGCCGCTAAAACGCATGAACTCGGTGGTGCCATAGCCCTCGGTGACGTTGAGCCTGGGCACCGGCAGGCGCGCGCGGATGTCGAGCAGCCTTGCGTAGTTGTCGAGCCAGCCATGGATCGCGGTCGCGACGCCGAGGCAGGACGCAAGCGCCATTTCCTCTTCGGCCCGCGCGAAGGGTTCGAGCCCGCCGCGATTATTGCCGGGTCCGAAAAAGACGAAGGGCTCGCCCTCCTGCCGGAAGGAGTGGATGTCGAGCAGGGCATCGTGCTGACGCAGCAGCGCGCAGATCGGGTTGCCGATCCGGTCCTCGTAATCGCCCGCCAGCGGCCGCTCGCGCAGGTCGCGGTTGAAGTTGCGGTCGCCCTCGCGCGTCTTCTGGCGGAAGGCCTTGGGGTTGGTGACGGGCAGGAAGGTGACCTCGCCGCGCAGGATCTTGATGCGGCCGCTGCGGCAATCCTCGATGGCGCGGCGGATCGCGGCCGGCCCGCAGGGCTCGTTGCCATGGACGGCGCCCGTCACGATCAGTTTCGGGCCGGGCTTCAGGCCGATGAAGCGGATGGTTTCGAGCGGGCCGTCGTCGAGGTCGGTTGTGGTCAAAGGCGTGGTCTTTCGTCAGATGGAAAAGTCAGGCGAGCGCGCCGTTCAGGCCTTTCGCGTCTGCGAGTGCGGATCGAGGATGTCGCGCAGGCCGTCGCCGAGCAGGTTGAGGCCAAGCACGGTCAGGAAGATGGCGAGGCCCGGGAAGATCGAGATCCAGGGCGCGGTCGAAATCTGGTCGCGCGCGTCCGACAGCATCGAGCCCCAGCTCGGGAAGGGTGGGCGAATGCCAAGGCCGAGGAAGGAGAGCGAGGCTTCGGCGAGCACCGCGCCGCCCATGCCGAGTGTGCCGATCACGATGATCGGGCCGGCGATGTTCGGCAGGATCTGCGTGAACATGATCCGGAAGGTGCCGTATCCCAGTGATCTGGCGGCCTCGACATAACCGAGCGACTTCACCGACAGGGTCGCGGCCCGAGTCAGCCGACAGGTGAAGGACCAGTTGGTCAGGCCGAGCGCGATCAGCAGGCTGGTGAGGCCCGGCTGCAGGATGGCCATGATCGCGAGCGCAAAGATCAGCGAGGGGATGGCGAGCATCATGTTGGTGAGGCCGTTGACGAAGTCGTCCCACCAGCCACCCCAATAGCCGGCGGAAAGGCCGAGCGCGACACCGATCAGCGTGTTGATCAATTGCGAGACAATGCCAACCGTCAGCGAGATGCGCGCGCCGTGGAGCACGCGGCTGTAGATGTCGCGGCCCTGCGCATCGGTGCCGAACCAGAACTCGGAGCCGGGCGGGACCTCCGCGTTCATCAGGTTGGCGTCCATGACCGGGTCGGTATGGGCGAGCCAGGGCGCGAAGACGCCGCCTGCCACGACGAGCGCAAAGCAGGTGGCGCCGATCCAGAGGTTGGCACGGAACTTCATCGGGGCGGCCTAGCTGTACTTGATGCGCGGATCGACGACGGCGCAGAGCACGTCGACGGCGATGTTCACGACGAGGAAGAAGAGCACGATCGTCAGGATGCAGCCCTGCACCGCCGGGATGTCGCGCCAGGTGACGCTGTCGACCAAGAGCGAGCCGAGTCCCGGCCAGGCGAAGAGCTTCTCGACGACGACCGCCTGGCCGAGGACCGAGCCGAACTGCAGGCCGAGCGTGGTCAGCACGATGACGAGTGCATTGCGGGCGACATGCCAGCGCATCACCCGGTAGGCACTCGCGCCCTTGGCACGGGCAGTGCGGACGAAGTCGGCGTGCAGGATCTCGAGCACGGCAGCGCGGGAGGTGCGGGCGAGGAGCGCCAATGGCGAGACGCCGAGCGCGAGTGCCGGCAGCACGATGTAGCGTGGATCGCCATCGCCATAGCCGAAGCTCGGGAACCAGTTCAGCGTCAGCGCGAAGAAGTACATCAGCAAGAGGCCGAGCCAGAACATCGGTAGCGACAGGCCGGACACGGCGAAGACCATCGAGAGCATGTCGAGCCAGCCCCCCGGCTTCAACGCCGCTAGAAAACCGAGCGGCACGCCGATGACGATGGCGAAGAGCATCGCCGCGAGCGCGAGCTGGAGGCTGGGCCAGAGCCGTTCGCCGATCAGTTTGATCACCGGCTGGCGGGTGCGGAAGGAATCGCCGAGATCGAAGGTGACCAGGCCGCCGACATATTTGGCGAAACGAAGCGGCAGCGAATCGTTGAGGCCGAACTGCTCGTTCATGCGGGCAATGGTTGCAGCGTCGATATTGCTGCGCCCGTCTGCCATCTGGCTGGTGGCGAAACTGCCGGGGATGACGCTGAACAGCACGAAGATCAGGGCCGCGACCGCCAGCAGGATCGGGATGGCCTGCAGGAGACGGCGAAAGACATAAGGCAACATGGAAAAGCTCCTGAGTGCCGCCGCGCGCTTTCCGTTCGATCGATCCGATCGAACGAAAAGAATGCGCGCCACTCAATCGAGTTGAGCGTGTTCTTGTCGCAAAAGTGGTTCCCACTTTTGCGGAACATGCTCTGGCGGGTCGTGACCAACGAGCGGAGGCGGGCAAGCCCCCGCCGTCAGGTGACGGCGGGGGCTCAGGATGGTGTTACTTCGCCGCCGGCGAGGTGGTGTCGACCCAGAGCTCCTCGTAGCGCTGCAGCGCGAGCTCGGTCGAGTTCGGCTGGAGCCCGTGCAGCCAAGGCTGATAGGCCAGCACCGCCTTGTTGTAGTTGAAGAACCAGACCGGCGCCTCTTCCTGCAGCAGGGCGTTGGCCTTCTTCAGGAGGTCGAGCTGCTTGGCCGGATCGGCCTCGTTCGAGGCGTCGTCGATCAGCTTGTCGTAGCCTGCGTTCTTGAAGGTGGTGTAGTTGCAGGATGAGCGCGGCGTCGCCGAGTGGAAGCACTTCAGCGCCGTCAGCGTGTCGGGCCCCGAGGTGTTCGACCAGATATAGGCCTGGAAGTCGCCGCCCACGACGACGCCGCCGAGCGCCGAGGTTTCGACCGGCTTGACCTTCACCTTGATGCCGACCTTGGCGAGCATCGGGATCGTCGCCTCGACGATCGGAACGCCCCAGCTCTCGTTCGGCGTCGCGGTCCACTCGAACTCGAAGCCATCAGGATAGCCGGCTTCGACCAGGAGCTTCTTGGCCTTCTCCGGATCGAAGGCGTAGGGCTTGGCATCCTTGTCGAAGGCCGGCGAGGACAGTGGCAGCCAGCTCGCGGCGCGATAGGCCTTGTCGCGGACCAGGCGCTTGATGATCAGCTCGCTGTCGATGGCGTAATTGATCGCCTGGCGCACCCGCTTGTCGGAGAAGGGCTTGAAGGTCGGGTTCATGCCCATATTGCGGGTGAAGACCTCGGCGACCTCCAGAATGCCCTTCGACAGATTGGGATCGGCTTTGTAGGCGACGTACTGGGTCGAGCCCAGGATCGAGACGTCGACCTCCTTGTTGCGGAAGGCGACGTCACGCGCCGCCGCCTCGCCCATCGGCGAGATGACGAGTTTGTCGGCATAGGGCTTGCCGGCCAGATAGTATTTGTCCCAGCGCTCGAAGACCATGCGCGAGCCGGGGACGTGCTCGACGAACTTGAAGGGCCCGAGGCCGATCGGCTTGTCGAAGAAGCCGGCGGCCTGCGCCTCCTTGGCCGGCAGAATCGCAGTCTGCGCCTGGAACAGGAAGTAGCCGGGATCGGCCTTGTCGGTCAGCGTCATCGAGAAGCTGGAATCGTCGATCTTCTTCAGACCGGAGATTTCCTTGGCCTGGCCCTTCTGGACGTCGGTCGCGCCGACGATACGGGCGACATAGCGCGCGCCAGGATAGTTCTTCGAACCATCCATGATGCGGGCATAGGACCAGATGACGTCGTCGGCCGTCAGCTTGCGGCCGTTGTGGAAGAGCGCATTGTCGCGCAGCTTGTAGGTATAGGTCTTGCCGTCGGCCGAGACCTGGACGCTCTCGGCGATGTCGAGCACCGGCTTGCCGTTCTTGGCGTCCCATTTGTAGAGCATGCCGTGCAGCGCATAGCCGTAGATCTCGTCCTGGATCTGGTTCGAGACATGGCTGTCATTGCTGACGAATGACGCCCCATATGGCGCGGTGAAGCGGATGGTACCACCGCGGCGCGGCTCCTGGGCCTGCGCCTGGAGGGTGAAGGCCGCGAGTGTCAGCGCGGTCGTGAAGGCAAGCTTTTTCAACACGTCGAAACCTCCCAATTTATTGGTGAACTCTTTTGAGGTCGGCGCCGTTGGCCGGCGCCGATATTCGTTCCATCTGAGACTTTAGCGGGCTTTCGCGCCCTGTCTTCTTGTTTCCATTGTGCAGCGCGTTCAGGCGCTAGAGCAGGATGCGAAAAAGTGGGAACCGGTTTTTCGCATTGATCCTGCTCCAAATTATCCAGTGCCCGATCGCTCGTACACAACCTTGCCGCCGCGAATGGTGAGGTCGCAGCGCGTGTCCTTCAGGATATCTTCCGGCGCGGCCGAGAGCAGATCGCGCGAGAACACGGCGACATCGGCGAGGAAGCCGGGCTTCAGCTTGCCCTTCACCGCCTCCTGCTTCTGTGAGAAGGCGCCGTATTCGGTGTAGGCCTGCAGCGCCTCCTCGATCGAGACGCGCTGGCGTTCATCCATCACCGTGCCGCGCCAGGTCTGGCGCGTCAGCATGGTGTGGAAGTTCGGGAACGGATCGGGATCGCAGACCGGCGCGTCGCTGCCGGTCGCCGGCTTCAGGCCAAGGTCGAACCAGGTCCGGAACGGATAGCTCGGCAGCGCCCGTTCTTCGCCGAGCACCTTGATGTAGGCGTCGCCGAAATCATGGATGAAGACCTGCTGCGGGCAGGGATAGATTCCGGCCTTGACCATCCGCTCGTGCTGCTGCGGCGTCGAGAAGCCGCAATGCTCGATGCGGTGGCGCCGGTCGGGGTCGGGATAAGCCACCAGCGCCTTCTCATAGGCGGTGATCAACTGCTCGATCGCCGCGTCGCCGATGGCGTGGCAGGCGAGCTGATAGCCCTTGGCATGGGCGTCCAGCACCTGGCGCTCGAGATCCTCGTCCGAGAGCATCTGGACGCCGGTGGTCTTGTCCTCGCCGAGATAGGGCTCGCTCATCCAGGCGGTGCGCCCGCCGGCCGAGCCGTCTAGGAAGATCTTGACCGCGCCGATCATCAGCATCTCGTCGCCGGTGCCGGAGATCAGCCCTGCATCATGGCACTGCGGCACGATCGAGCGCCCTTCGTCGCCGAGCAAGGCGAGCCAGGTGCGCACCGGCAAACGGCCATCGCGCTTGGCTTTGTGATAGGCCGCGATCTCGTCGAAGCCGGTGACCATCCCGACTGCCGCATCCATGCAGCTGGTGATCCCGAGCGAGAGCAGATATTGCCCGCCGCGCTCGATCGCAGCCAGGAGCTGCTCCTCGTTCGGTGCCGGAATCGCGGCTTTGACCGGGGCGCGGGCGTTCTCCGCCAGCATGCCGGTGAGCCGGCCGTTCTGCTGCTCGATCAGCCCGCCAGGCGGCGTCGGCGAGCTCTCGTCGATGCCGCCGAGCGCCAGCGCCTGCGAATTGCAGATCGAGATGTGGCCGCAGGTTCGGACCAGCATCACCGGATTGTTCGGGGAGGCGCGGTCGAGCTCCTCGCGGAACGGGTGCCGGCCGGTGTCGAGTTTGGTCTGGTCGTAGCCGCGCGCCAGCACCCACTCGCCGGGTTTCGACTGCGCGGCGCGGGCCGCGATCTGGCCGAGCAGCGCTTCCAGCGTCGGCGCTGCGGCGGGACGGGCGTCGACCCAGTCCATGGTCAGGCCGACCGAGATCAAATGCAGATGGGAATCGTTCAGCCCCGGCGTTGCCAGCCGGCCGGCGAGGTCGATGACGCGGGTCGACGGTCCGACCAGCTCGGCGATCTCAGCCTCCTTGCCGGCGGCGAGCACCTTGTCGCCCCACAGCGCCAGCGCTTCGACAATGCCTTCCTCGCGACCGCACCAGATCGGTCCGCCGCGCAGCACGATATCGGCCTTGACGCTCATGCCATTGTCTCCGTCGTCCTCGCCATCGAGGCGTCCTCCAGTCTTGTCGCCGCCGGCGCTTTTTGGCCGGTCGTCTCGTCGGGGCTCAAACCTCGCTCAGATGTCATCGAGCGGGAAGATCGGGCGGCGCACCTTCTGGTAGGGGCGCTCCTTGAAGTTCTTGGTCGAGAGCGCACCGGTGTCGACCTCGATCACCTCGCGCGCGATCGGCTCGAAGGCGGCGCGGAAGTGCTGCATCGACTTGACGATGATAGTCGATTTCCGCGTCGGCTCGACGCCGAGCGAGGTGAACTGCGCAAGATCGGTCGCCTGGCCGTTATGGGTGATGACGATGATCTCGACATCGTCGACACGCAGCAGGGCCGAGAGGCCGTAGTTGCGCCAGACGCCGCCGGCCATCGGCCCGTAGCAGATGAAATGCCCGTCGGTCAGTGCCACGACATGGGCGTCGAGCTCCAGCGGTCCGCCGCCGGTATTCGGATCGACCTTGCCGCCGAGCTTGAGCTTGACGCGATTGCCGACGCCGGCCGCCTGCGCCGCGAGCGCAGCCTCCGGATCGCGGATCGCGTGGAAGCCGACATTCTTCAGGCCGGCGTCGAGCACGGCGCGCAGGAGGTTGGTCGCGTCGCCATAGGCGCCGGAGCCGGGGTTGTCGGAATAATCGGAGATCACCAGCGGCTTGCCGCCCGCTTCCGGCCCGAGCGTGCCTTCGCCCGCCTTGGCCTTGGCCATCGCCTCCTTCAGCGGCGTGAAGTGGATCGAGGAGAAGTGCCGCTGCTCCCAGGCATAGTCCATCAGCTCCTCGGCAATGGCCTGCGCCTTGCCGCGATCGTCATGGGTTACGGCGATGGACGGGCCGATATCGTGCACATCGGCCGAGGAGAAGCCGGCCTGGACACTGACGACGAGCGCATCACCCGCCGCTTCCAGCGCGTCGCCGCGACGCAGCAGCTCCATGAACGGCGGCGAGGTCGTGCGCCCGCCATCGAGCGCGTAAAGGATCGGCCGGCGCGCGACGGCGACACGTGGCCTGATCTCGCCCTTCATCGCCCGTTCCAGCAGCTCGGCGGCCTGCCAGGTCCGCTCGTACTGATCGATATGTGGATAGGTCCGGTAGGAGATCAGCGCATTGGCGTTGTCGGCCATCGCTTGCGTCAATGTCGCGTGCAGGTCGAGGATTGCGACGACCGGCACGCCCTCTCCGACCTTGGAGCGGATGCGCTTCAGGAGCTCGCCTTCGCCATCGTCGGAGCTTTCCGTCGCCATGGCGCCATGCAGGTGCAGCAGCACGCCGTCGAGCCGCTCGCAGGCGGCAAGGATCATGTTGGCGAAGACATCGAAGGCGTCGTCGGTGACGCGGCCGGAGGGGTTGGCGCCGGTGACCAGCGGATGGACCAGGCTCCAGCCGAACTTCTCGGCCGCTTCGAAGGCCGCACCCATCGAGGTCCGCGTGCCCTGGAAGGCAGCCGGCACCTCGTTGTCGCGAAAGACGCCGTGATGGCGGAACACCGCCTCATCGGTGAGCTGAACACTGAAGGTGTTCGTCTCGTGCATGAATTCCGCGATCAGGACGCGTCTGGCCATCGTTCGATCGTTCCCCCGGAAACGTTCCCTATGGAACCATTTTTTGTCTTGTAGCTCGGCTTTGGGCTGCTGCCAGCCCAAAGCCGTTCATGCGCGCCCTGCATTGGCTCGCTTGCGAGCCGGGGGCGAATATGCTTGGCGCCGCCAAATGCTCAGGCGGCGCGGGCCGCGTGGCTCTCGCCGGGCGCGTTACCGAGATCCTCGGGCCGGGCATAGGCGCGGCCAAAGCGGTTGGCGAGGAAGGCGTCGAAGCCGATATCCTCCTGCTTGACGAAGCCCCTTTGCGGCAATTTGCCCTGGGCGAGTAGGTCGAGCACGGCGCAGATGCCCGACGCCGTAGTGATCTGGATGGCGCTACGCATCACGCCGCCGACCACGGCGCTATAGACCTTGTTGGCATAGGTCTGCTGGGTCAGCCGCCCGTTCATCTGTCCGCTGGCGGTGACGAAGATCACCACCACGTCCTGCAGCGTGCTCGGCAGGGCGTTCTCGAAGATGTCCTTCAGCACGTCGCGGCGCTCGGACAGGCGCAGATCCTGCAGCAGCGCCTTCATGATCGCGCAATGGCCGGGATAGCGGATCGTCCGGTAGTTCAGCGTGCGCACCTTGCCGGCGAGCGTGTCGCAGAGCGTGCCGAGCCCGCCCGAGGTGTTGAAGGCCTCGTAGGTGATGCCGTCGAGCGAGAACTCCTCGCGCTCCTCCATCGCCGGCACCAGCACGCGTTCGCCGTTGACGACCGCCTCGCAGGGCTCGCAATACTCGTTGATGACCCCGTCCGTGCTCCAGGTCAGGTTGTAGTTCAGAGCATTGGACGGATACTGCGGCAGCGCGCCGACCCTGAGCTTGAGGCTATCCAGCTGGTCGAAATCGCGGGCGAGGTCGGCGGCGACGATCGAGATGAAGCCGGGCGCGAGGCCGCATTGCGGGATCAGCGCCGCCTTGGCGGTCAGCGCCAGCTCCTTGACCCGCCGCGTCGAGGCGACGTCCTCGGTCAGGTCGAGATAATGCACGCCCTGCGCGGCGGCCGCTTCGGCGATGCGCGTCGTCAGATCGTAAGGCGCGGCCGAGAGCACGGCGAAGGCGCCGTTCAGGACCTGGGCGAGCTCAGCCGCGTCGGTGATATCGACCCTGCGGGTCGAGATCGTCGGGCTGGTCTTGATCGCGGCGAGCTGCTCGTTGGAGCGGTCGGCGATCACCACGCGGTAATCCCCGGTGGCGCCGAGCAGGTCGGCGATGGTTGCGCCGATCTTGCCGGCGCCGATGACGACCACGTTTTTCATGGTTCCCCCGATGAATCTGTTTCTGGAGAACAGCTTCGCCGAAGGTTTCGTCGGATAGAAGCCGACGACGCGACGATTCATATGGGATTTTTCAGCGAAACGCCGTAAGGTCTCGGCATTATGCCGATAGACCAGACAGATAGACACCTCCTGATTCTGCTCACCGAGAACGCCCGCGCGCCGGTGGCCGAGCTCGGCCGCAAGCTCGGCCTGTCGCGGACCACTGTGCAGAGCCGGATCGAACGGCTCGAACGCCGCGGCGTCATCGCCGGCTATACGGCGCGGCTCTCCGAGGATTACGAGAAGGGCCAGGTCAAGGCGCATGTGCTGATCACGGCCCTGCCGAAGCTCGCGGCCCGGGTCGAGGCCGAACTGCGCCGGATTCCAGAGATCAGGACGCTGCATTCGGTCAGCGGCCAGTTCGACATGATCGCCGTGGTGGTGGCGCCTTCGATCGGCGAGCTCGACGGATTGATCGACCGGATCGGCGCGCTCGAAGGCGTCGAGCGCACCATGTCCTCGATCATCCTGTCGACCCGGATCGAGCGCTAGCTCAGGCCGGCAGCACCCGCGCCCCGATCCGTGCTGCCGCGTCGCGCAGCGCGTCGAGATGCACCGGGTGTCCTTCCGGCGCGACGATCGAGGTCAGCGAGGAAATGCTGAGCGCTCCGGCGAGCACGCCGGCGCGGTCGAAGATCGGTACGCCGACGCCGGTCAGCCCGATGAAGAAATCGTCGGCGGCGAGCTCCCAGCCCTGCGTCCGGATGCGGTCGGCCTCGCGCCAGAGCAGCTCCGGATCGGTCTGGCTTGCCGGCGCGCGCTTGGGCAGATCGAGCGAGAGGGCGAGCCGGCGCTGTTCCTCGTCGAGATAGGCCAGCAGCACGCGCGGGCCGCCGCCGCAATTCAGCGGGGCCTGCGCGCCGACCGCGAACCAGGTTGCATCGACATGCGGCAGCGAGGCGCGCACCCGGTCGACGCAGAGCCCGCGCCCGGCGATATGGACCCAGAGGAAGGCGGTCGCACCGGTCTTTTCGGCGATCTCGGTCAGATAGGGCCCGGAGATATCGCGCAGCTCCCGGCCAGTCGTGACGGCGCTGCCGAGCTCGATCAGCCCGACCGCCAGCGCATAGCTCTGTGCGTGTTCGTCGTATTCGACGAGTTCGTTGAGCTGGAGCGTCAGCAGGAGGCGCCGCGTCGTGCCCTTGTCGAGGCCGACCTGCCGCGCGAGTTCGCTCAGGCCGAGCCGCGGGTGCTCCGGGCGGAAGGCCCTGAGTAAGGCGATGGCGCGGTCGACCGCCCTGACGATCGGCACGCCTGGCGGCAGTTGCGCGGCCCTGTCCCGGTCTTCCTGATTCATTGCACGTGAAGGCTGCGCCATGTTCGTTTGCTAAGCGTGTCGCCTAATAACACGGCATGTCAATCCTTGACACGGAATTTGTCTCTCGCTTTCATTGCGGCGGAGCTTGCCAACGGGCGCCTGATCGAGTGCGATCCGCCTGAGCTGGCCGGTGAATGAAAAACGGGGACGCTTGGACCGCTGCGTGCTGCGGATCTCGGCGCTGGGAACGGAGAACGACGATGACCGGATTGAGATTTGGCCTGGCGCTTGCCGCCTCCGTCCTGGCGCTCGGAGTGGCCCAGAACCCGACAGCGCAAGCCCAGACACCCAAGAAGGGCGGCACGGTTCACGTCGTCGTGCAACCCGAGCCGCCGATGCTGATGCAGGGGCTCAACCAGAACGGCCCGACCAACATGGTCGCCGGCAACATCTACGAATCCCTGCTGCGCTATGACGAGAAGCTCAACCCGCAGCCCTCGCTGGCCAAGAGCTGGGAGATCTCGCCCGACTCCAAGGTCTACACCTTCAAGCTGCAGGAGGGCGTGACCTGGCATGACGGCAAGCCGTTCACGGCCGATGACGTCGTCTTCACCCTCGACAAGTTCCTGCGCGAGGTGCATCCGCGCTGGCGCCCGATCGTCAATGCCCAGGTCGAGAAGATCGAGAAGGTCGACGACCTCACCGTGAAGATCACGCTGAAGCAGCCCTTCGGCCCGATGATCATGACGCAGGAGGTCGCTTCCGCGCCGATGATCCCGAAGCATATCTATGACGGCACCGATTATCGCGCCAACCCGGCCAACAACACGCCGATCGGCACCGGCCCGTTCAAGCTGAAGGAATGGAAGAAGGGCTCCTACATCCACCTCGTCAAGAACGAGAACTACTGGCTGAAGGGCAAGCCGAACCTCGACGAGATCTACTGGCAGATCATCCCTGATGCGGCGGCGCGCGCCGTCGCCTACGAGACCGGCAAGGTCGATGTGCTGACCGGCGGCTCGGTCGATGTCTACGACGTGGCGCGCCTCTCCAAGCTGCCCAACACCTGCATGACCACCAAGGGCTGGGAGATGTTCGCTCCGCATGCCTGGCTGACGCCGAACGTGCGCAACGGCATTTTGGGCAACAAGCAGTTCCGCCAGGGTCTGATGTACGCGATCGACCGCGAGTTCGGCCGCGAGGTGGTCTGGGGCGGGCTCGGCAAGCTGCCGACCGGGCCGATCTCGTCGAAGACCAAGTTCTATTCGTCCGACGTGCCGCTCTACGCCTTCGACCCCAAGAAGGCGAAAGAGCTGATCAAGGCCTCCGGCTACAAGGGCGAGGCGATCAGGCTGCTGAACCTGCCCTATGGCGAGACCTGGACGCGCTGGACCGAGGCGATCAAGCAGAACCTCGAGGATGTCGGCGTCAAGGTGCAGATCGAGAACACCGACGTGCCCGGCTGGACGCAGAAGGCCAGCAACTGGGACTTCGATCTCAACTTCAATTTCCTCTACCAGCTCGGCGATCCCGCCATGGGCGTGGCGCGCAGTTACATCACGAGCAACATCGCCAAGGGCAATCCCTTCGCCAATGTCGGCGGCTATTCCAATCCCGAGGTCGACAAGCTCTTCGCCGAGGCAGCCATCGCGCCGACCGACAAGGAGCGCCAGGACCTCTACACCAAGGTGCAGAAGCTCCTCGCCGATGAGTTGCCGGTGCTCTGGCTGCTCGAGATGGACTTCCCGACGATCTATCGCTGCAACGTCAAGAACCTCGTCACCACCGGCATCGGCGTCGACGACGGCTTCCGGGATGCCTGGAAGGAGTGACGTGATCGCTCGCCTTCCCTTCTCCCCTTGCGGGAGAAGGTGGCGCGCAGCGCCGGATGAGGGGTCGCGCTGCCCTATCCGGATTTTGCGCATGCCATCCGCCGGCGCGGCAATCGTCGCGAGACCCCTCATCCGTCAGCGCTGCGCGCTGCCACCTTCTCCCGCAGGGGGAGAAGGGTGCGCGCCCAGCCGGGTAACCTGAATGAACCTCGCGCAATTCCTCGCCGGCCGCCTCGCGAAGGGGATCGTCGTCCTCTTCGCCATCGCGGTGCTGAACTTCTTCCTGATCCGGGCCGCGCCGGGCGACCCGGCGCAGGTGCTGGCCGGTGAGGCCGGCGCTGCTGATGAGCAGCTGCTGATCCAGCTGCGCGAGCGCTTCGGCCTCGACCAGCCGCTGCTCACTCAGCTCTGGGTCTATCTCAAGGGCTATCTCACCTTCGATCTCGGCTTCAGCTATCGCCAGCAGCAGCCGGTGCTGAGCCTGATCCTCGATCGCCTGCCGGCGACGCTGCTGCTCACCGGTGCAGCTTTCGTCGTCTCGCTCGGCCTGGGAGTCCTGATGGGGGCGCTCGCCGCCCGCCGCGCCGGCCGCTGGCAGGACAGCGTCATCACCACGCTGGCACTGGTCTTCTATGCGACGCCGCTGTTCTGGGTCGCGCTGATGAGCCAGATCGTCTTCTCGCTGAAGCTCGGCCTCGTGCCCAATGTCGGCTACGAGACCATCGGCGCGAACTATACCGGATTTGCCCGGGTGCTCGACCTCGGCAGCCATCTCATCCTGCCGGCCATGACGCTCGGCCTGTTCTTCACCGCGCTTTACGCAAGGATGATGCGGGCCTCGATGCTCGAGGTCGCCGGCGCTGATTTCGTCAAGACTGCCCGTGCCAAAGGCCTCAGCCCCGGCGTGATCTCGCGCCGGCATGTCGCGCGCAACGCCATCCTGCCGGTGGTGACGCTGGCGGGGCTCCAAGCCGGCCAGCTTGTCGGCGGAGCCGTGCTGACCGAGACCGTCTTCGCTTGGCCCGGCATTGGCCGCCTGATGTTCGATGCCTTGGTGCAGCGTGATTATTCGGTGCTGCTCGGCGTCTTCTTCATCTCCTCGGCCATGGTCGTCGGCTTCAACATCCTGACCGATCTTGTCTACCGGCTGGCCGATCCGCGCATCGAGGCGGTGTCATGAACTTCCTCAAGCGCTTCGCCCGCAATCGCGGCGCCCTGATCGGCCTCGCCATTCTGATCGTGGTGGTGCTCTTCGCCATCATCGCGCCCACGCTTTATCCGCAATCGCCCTGGCGGACGGTGGCGCGGCCCTTCCTCGCGCCCTTCGTGATGGAGCGTTTCCCGCTCGGCACCGACACACTCGGCCGCGACCTCGCGTCTGGCCTGGCGCATGGCGCCCGCGTCTCGCTGACGATCGGCCTCGTCTCGACGCTGGTCGCGTTGCTGATCGGCGTGCCGCTGGGCGCTGTCGCCGGCTATGCCGGCGGGCTCGTCGACGATGCGCTGATGCGCTTCACTGAGTTCTTCCAGACCATTCCGTCGTTTGCGCTCGCCATCGTGCTGGTCGCGATCCTGCAGCCCAAACTCGGCTCGATCGTGCTCGCCATCGGCGTGGTCAGTTGGCCGCCCGTGGCGCGGCTGGTGCGCGGCGAGGTGCTGTCGCTGAAAACGCGCGAATACGTCCAGGCCGCGATCACCATCGGCCAGCCGACCGCGCGCATCATCTGGAGCCAGGTCCTGCCCAACACGATCGCGCCGATCATCGTCATGGGCTCATTGATGATCGGCTCGGCGATCCTGCTCGAATCCTCGCTCTCCTTCCTCGGCCTCGGCGACCCCAATCTGATGAGCTGGGGCTACATGGTCGGCGCCGGCCGCACGCGCCTGCTCGACGCCTGGTGGATCAGTTTCTTCCCCGGTGTCGCGATCTTCCTGACCGTGCTGGCGCTCAATCTCGCAGGCGAGGGGCTGAACGACGCGCTGAACCCGCGCCTTGCCCGGGAGAGGGAATGATGGCCGCTCCCGTTCTTGCGATCGAAGGCCTGAAGCTCGCGCTGCCGTCGCTGGCCGACCGCGCCTTTGCGGTCGAGGATGTGACGCTCAGCATCGCGCCCGGCGAGACGCTCTGCGTCGTCGGTGAATCCGGCTCCGGCAAGTCGATGATTGCCCATGCGGTGATGGGGCTTCTGCCCAGGGCAGTGAAGCCGGTCGCGGGCGCGATCAAGCTCGCCGGCCGCGACCTGCTCGCTCTCTCCGAAGACGCCATGCAGGACGTGCGCGGCCGCGAGGTCGGCATGATCTTCCAGGAGCCGATGACCTCGCTCAACCCGGTCATGCGCGTCGCCGATCAGATCGTCGAGACCTTCGAGGCGCATCGCCTGCTCAGCAAGGCCGAGCGCTATGCCCGCACTATCGCCTTGCTGACCGAGGTCGGCCTGCCCGAGCCCGAGCGATTGGCGCGCGCCTATCCGCACGAGCTTTCCGGCGGCCAGCGCCAGCGCGTGATGATCGCGATGGCGCTGGCGCTCGAACCCAAGCTCCTGATCGCCGACGAGCCGACCACCGCGCTCGACGTGACCACGCAGGCGCAGATCCTCAAGCTGCTCGACAATCTCCGCCATAAGCACGGCACAGCCGTGCTGTTCATCACCCACGACATGGGCGTCGTCGCCGAGATCGCCGACCGCATCGCCGTGCTGGAGAAGGGCGTCCTGGTCGAGGAGGGCACGGTCGATCAGGTACTGGGTTCGCCCCGCCACCCCTATACCCAGAAGCTGCTCGCCGCCGTGCCGTCGCTGACGCCGCCGGAGCGGCCGGCGCTGCCGGAGAGCAAGCCGGTCCTCACTGTCGAGAACCTCGGCAAGATCTACCGCAAGCGCGCCTTCTTCCGGCCCGGCCGCGAGGTCAGGGCCGCCGACGATGTCAGCTTCACACTGGCGAGGGGCGAAACGCTCGGGCTCGTCGGCGAATCCGGCTCGGGCAAGTCGACGGTCGGGCGCTGCTGCCTGCGCCTGATCGAGCCGGATACAGGCCGCATCATGCTCGGCGATCTTGCCATCACCGATCTCAGCGTTGCGGCGCTGCGCCCGCATCGCAAGCGCATCCAGATGGTCTTCCAGGACCCGTTCGCCTCGCTCAACCCGCGCCAGACCGTCGGCCGGATCATCTCGGACGGGCCGGTCGCGCATGGCGTCTCGCGCAAGGACGCACTGGCGCGGGCGAAGGAGCTGCTCGAACTGGTCGGACTTTCCGCCAATGCGATCGACCGCTATCCGCACGAATTCTCCGGCGGTCAGCGCCAACGCATCGGCATCGCGCGGGCACTCGCGCTCGAGCCCGACGTGCTCGTCGCCGACGAGGCGGTCTCGGCGCTCGACGTCTCCGTGCAGGCGCAGATCCTGACGCTGATCAAGGATATCCAGCAGCGGCTCGGCCTCGCCATTCTGTTCGTCACCCACGACCTGCGCGTCGCCGCGCAGATCTGTGACAAGATCGCGGTGATGCAGCGCGGCAGGATCGTCGAGACCGGCCCGACCGCAGCGCTCTTTGCTGCCCCCCAGCACGCCTACACCCGCCAGCTGCTCGCCGCCGTGCCCGGCGGGCACTGGTTCGGGCGGTGACCACACCTCGTCATGGTCGGGCTTGTCCCGACCACCCACGTCTTCATCCGTTAAATGCGGTGTTCAAGACGTGGATGCTCGCCCCAAGGGCGAGCATGACGGCATAGCCCTACGATCTGCCGGAGACCCCAGCCATGCCGCTCGACCCCGCCTTGCGCGACCGTATTCTCGCCTCCGTCGAGGCGGGCTTTGCCGAGCAGGTCGCCTTCACCCAGGAGATGATCCGCTTCCCTTCGACGCGCGGCGATGAGCACACCGTCCAGGATTTCGTCTTCCGTGCTCTCAAAGCACGCGGCTTCACCATGGACCGCTTCGCCATGGATCGTGAGGCGATCGCCAACCATCCCGGTGGCGCGCCGTTCTCGGATACGCATTCCGAGGCGCCGATCGTTGTCGGCATCCACCACCCGCGCGAGGAGAAAGGGCGCTCGCTGATCCTGCAGGCGCATGTCGACGTGGTGCCGACCGGCCCGGCCGAACTCTGGACGCACCCGCCCTTCGACCCCGCCATCGACGGCGACTGGCTCTATGGCCGCGGCGGCGCCGACATGAAGGCGGGTGGCGCCGCCAACCTCTACTGCCTCGACGCGCTCCGGCGCATCGGCCTGCAGCCGGCGGCAACCGTCTACGTCCAGTCGGTGGTCGAGGAGGAATCGACCGGCAACGGCGCGCTGATGACGCATCTTCGCGGCTATCACGCCGATGCCGTGCTGATCCCCGAGCCGGAGGAGGAGATGCTGGTGCGTGCCAACACCGGCGTGCTCTGGTTCCAGTTCGAGGTCCGCGGCGAGCCGGTGCATGTCCGCGAGATGGGCGTCGGCGCCAACGCCATCGATGCGGCCTATCGCGTCGTCAGCGCGCTGCGCGAGCTCGAGGAGGAACTGAATCGCGAGAAGATCGGCCGGCCGCATTTCGAGGATGTCGCCCATCCGATCAACCTCAACATCGGCAAGATCGAGGGCGGCGACTGGGCCTCCTCGGTGCCGTGCTGGTGCAAGGTCGACTGCCGCATCGGGCTCTATCCCGGCATGTCCGCCGACGAACTCGCCAAGCGCATCGAGGCGAAGGTGCTCGCCTTCGCACGCGCCGACAGCTTCCTCTCGAACAACCCGCCCAAGGTTGTCTTCAACGGCTTCTGGTCGGAGGGCTATGTGCTCGAGCCCGGCAGCGAGGCGGAGGCCGTGCTCGGCCGCGCCCATCAGGGCTCGACCGGCAAGCCGCTGAAGAGCTTCATGACCCCGGGCTATCTCGATACCCGCGTCTACGCGCTCTACGACAAGGTGCCGGCGCTCTGCTACGGGCCGATCTCGCAGAACATCCACGCCTTCGACGAGCGCGTCAGCCTGGCCTCGCTGAAGCGGATCACCGGCACCATGGCGCTCTTCGTCGCCGAGTGGTGTGGCGTCGAGCCGGTCGCCGGCTGAAGACGGCAGGCTGGATGCACGCCTGTCGTGCATCCAGCTTCCATCGAAATGGCATGACGTCGCCAGCGTATCCTCCCGCAGAGTCGCCTCATGCTGTCCGCTCCCGCTCGCTCGCTCCTGCTCGTCCCGCTGCTCGGACTGCTCTGGGGCTTCAACTGGCCGGCGGTCCGAATCTCGCTGACCGAGATCGCGCCCTGGACCTTGCGGGCCGGCGGCATGACCTTCGCCGGCCTCGCGCTGGTTGCGGTCGCGCTGGCGCGAGGCGTCAGTCTCAAGGTGCCGACAGCGCATTGGCCGAGGCTGGTCGTCGCCGGCATCCTCTCTATCGCCGCCTTCAACATCCTGCTCGCCTTCGCGCAATTGATGGCGCCGACCTCGCGTGCCGCGATCCTCACCTTCACCATGCCGGTCTGGGCGACGCTCATGGCCTGGCCGGCGCTCGGCGAGCGTTTCGACCGCCCGAGGCTGATCGGCCTGGGGCTCGGTATCGCCGGACTGCTCTGCCTCGGCCTGCCGCTGATCCGGGCGGGCCAGTTCTCGCCGGGGCTCGGCCTTGCCCTGCTCGCCAGCATCAGCTGGGCGCTCGGCACCATCGTCACCAAGCGCTGGCCGGTCGCGGCACCGACGCTGGCGATTGCCGCCTGGCAATTGCTGATCGGTGGCGCGGCCGCCGGCATCGGCATGCTGATCTTCGAAGGCGTGCCCATTCCGAAGGCCCTGTCGCCGCCCGTCGCGGCGGCGCTCGCCTTCCATATCCTCGGCGCGCAGGCGCTCGCCTATTTCCTCTGGTTCACCGTGATCGCCCGGCTTCCGGCCGGCATCGCCAGCCTCGGCACGCTGATGGTCCCGGCGGTCGGGGCATTGGGGTCTGTCCTCTTGCTCGGCGAGCGCCCGGCGACAAGCGACTGGCTTGGATTGGTTCTCGTCGTCGCGGCCTCGGGCGCGATCCTGATCTCGCCCAAGCCGGCGCGCTGACCTTGCGTCAATTTTTCTTTGTTCCAACGGGAACCTTTTACATGGCGCCGCGTTCAGCGCGTTCGACATGTCACATGCCAAGGTTCCAAACGTGCTGCAGATTGCGGAAGGTCCGGTGACCGCCGAGCGCTACCGGCTGCTGGTGGAGTCCGTCACGGACTACGCGATCTACATGCTCGATCCGCAGGGAACGGTGATCAGCTGGAACCCGGGTGCCCGGCGCTTCAAGGGCTATGAGGATCACGAGATCATCGGCCAGTCCTTCTCGCGGTTCTACACCGAGGAGGACCGGGCTGCCGGACTGCCGGCGCGCGCGTTGCGCCAGGCCGCCGAAGAGGGCCGCTTTGAGAAGGAAGGCTGGCGAGTCCGCAAGGATGGCGCCCGCTTCTGGGCCCATGTCGTCATCGATCCGATTCTCAACCCGGGAACCGGCCGTGTGCTCGGCTACGCCAAGGTCACGCGCGACCTGACCGAGCGGCGCGAAGCCGAACAGGCACTGCGGCGCAGCGAGGAGCGTTTCCGCCTGCTGGTCCAGGGCGTCACCGACTACGCGATCTACATGATCGATCGCGACGGCCTGGTCACGAACTGGAATGCCGGGGCGCAGCGGATCAAGGGCTATTGCCCCGACGAGATCGTCGGCAAGCATTTCTCGCAGTTCTATCGCCCGGAGGACCGGGCCAGCGGCGAGCCCGAGCGTGCCTTGCAGACGGCCATCGACAACGGCAGCTTCGAGAAGGAGGGCTGGCGCCTGCGCAAGAACGGCGAGGCGTTCTGGGCGCATGTCGTGATGGATCCGATCCGCGACGACGCCGGCGAGATCATCGGCTTCGCCAAGATCACCCGCGATCTGACCGACCGCCGCAAGGTCGAGGCCGAGCTCGACACGGCGCGCGAGTCGCTGTTCCAGTCGCAGAAGATAGAGGCGCTCGGCCAGCTCACTGGAGGCGTTGCGCACGACTTCAACAATCTGCTCACCGCCGTCATGGGCAGCCTCGAATTGGTCCGCCGTCAGATCAGCGACGAGCGCCAGCTCGGCCTGATCGACAATGCGATCAAGGGGGCGAGCCGGGGAATCTCCTTGACGCAGCGCATGCTCTCCTTCGCCCGCAAGCAGGAGCTCGAGCTCCAGCCTGTGGCAGTCGACGTGCTCGTCGCCGGGATGGGCGATCTGCTGCAGCGCTCGCTGGGGCCGCTGATCCGGATCGAGACTGATTTTCCCGCCGATCTTGCGATGGCCACAGCCGATCCGAACCAGCTCGAGACCGCCTTGCTCAATCTCGCCGTCAACGCTCGTGATGCCATGCCGGAAGGTGGCGTGCTGCTTATCGGCACCAGTAACGAGCGCGTCGGCGGTGGGCACCGCACCGGCTTGCCGGCGGGGGATTATGTCCGCCTTTCGGTGGCCGACAGCGGCATTGGCATGGATGCGAAAACGCTCGCCCAGGCGACCGAGCCCTTCTTCACCACGAAAGGGGTGGGCAAGGGCACGGGGCTGGGCCTCTCGATGGTGCACGGCATGGCTGAGCAACTCGGCGGCCGGCTGTTGCTCGACAGCCGCCCAGGACAGGGCACGACCGTGGAGATCTGGCTGTCGGCGGCTACCGCGGCAGCGATTGCGGCCGAGCCTGTCCGACTGCCCGTGGGAGACAAAGTCGAAGCTGCGGCGGCCCGCCCGCTTACCGTGCTCGCGGTCGATGACGATGCACTCGTGCTGATGAACACCACCGCGTTGCTGGAGGACCTCGGTCACAAGGTCATCGAGGCCTGTTCAGCCCGGGAAGCGCTTGCCGTGCTGGAGAACAACGAGATCGACCTGCTGATCACAGATCACGCCATGCCGCAGATGACCGGCGCGCAACTGATCGCAGTGGTCGGCGAACGCTGGCCGGCCCTGCCGGTCATCCTCGCAACCGGCTATGCCGACCTGCCTGCGGGCGCCGGAGCCGGCGTGCTGCGCCTGAGCAAGCCGTTCTGGCAGGCGGATCTGGAAAAGGCGGTCGCTGGGGCGATGGCGGCCTGAGGCTTATCCCGGCTTTCCGTCTTTGTTGGGCGGTGGCGCCGCCGAGGCGCGTTCGATGAGCCGTGTGGGCAGCACGAGGTCGGATCGGTCGCCCTGTCCCGACAATTGCGCGATCAGCAGCGCCATCGCCGCCTGCCCGATCTCGCGGCGCGGCTGATGCACGGTGGTGAGCTGCGGCTCGACCGCCTCTGCCAGCACGATATCGTCGAAGCCGACGACGGAGACGTCGTCCGGAACGTTGCGACCACGGGCGCGAAGCTCGCCCATCGCGCCGACCGCCATCTGGTCGCTCGCTGCGAAGACAGCGGTGTAGTCGACGCCGCTGGCGTCGAGCGTGCGGATCGCGGCGCGTCCGGCGGCGAGGCCGAAATCACCCTCGACGACGAGGCGGGGGTCAGCCGCGATGCCGGCATCGGCGAGGCCGGCGAGATAGCCGTCGCGGCGGTCGAGGCTCATCGGATCTGGCATCGGCCCGGCGATATGGGCGATGCGGCGATGGCCAAGCTTGGCGAGATGGGCGACCGCGGCACGCGCCGCAGCGTGATTGTCGACCTTGACCGTCGGCAGGTTCAGCCCGGGCAGCATCTCCAGCGCGACCACGATCGGCGGCAGCCGGCCGCGCGCCGCAAGCACCTCGGGGAAGCGCCCGACCATTAGGATCAGCCCGTCGGCATGGCGCTCGCGCACCATGTCGACATAGCGCAGGATGCGCTCGTCATCGTCGCGGGCATCGCCCATCAGCACCTTGTAGCCGGCATCGATCGCTGCCTCTTCGACGCCCTTGTAGATCTCAAGATAGAACGGATTGCTGATATCGCGCACCAGCAGGATCACGGTGCGCGTCGCCTGGAGCCTGAGATTGCGGGCCTGGGCGTTCGGGATGAAGCCTGTCGCCTTGACCGCTTCGAGCACGCGCTCGCGGGTGCGCGCCTTGACCTTCTCCGGCTGCGCCAGGGCGCGCGATACCGTCGCCGTCGAGACGCCGGCGAGGCGCGCGACTTCAGCAATGGTAGGAGCGGTCAAGGATATGTCTTGCAAGGCCAATGATCTGGAAAAGCGGCGGCGAATCGGTGGGAGCGCGGCAGGAGGTCCATCATGCCGCAATCGCTGCCGAATGGGCAAAGGGCAGGGCGCCCGCGTCGCGCGGGCGCCCCATCGTTGTCGTTACTTGCCGCCCCAGCGGGCCGGATAGTTCGTCATCTGCTCGCAGCCGCAGAGCGCGTAGTGCAGCGGTGGCATCTTGTCGTTGACGAACTTGTCGAGCGTCTCTGTCGTGATCGCCGGCTGCGGCAGTTTCCAGGTCGGGCCAACGACCGGCTCGCCCTTGAGGATGCGGATCGCCGCGATCACCGGGGTGCGCCACTGATAGGTCGGATAGGTCGGCGCGATCGCGGTGAGCTTGTTCTTCTTCCACTTCTGCAGGAAGTCCTGCTGGTCCTCGCCATTGATCACCGGAAAGGGCTTGCCGGCATCCTCGAAGGCTTCGAGCGCCGCAACCGCGGTCGCGCCTGCGTCCATCCAGACGCCGTCGATCTTGCCGAAGCGGTTGATGTAGTCCTCGACGATCGCCTTGGTCTTGGCGTTGTCGCCATTGGTGAACTCGGCGCCGACGACCTTGATGCCCTTCTCCTTGAAGATGCGCTCGGCCGCGGCCCAGCGATTCTCCAGCACGTCGACTCCCGGCAGGATGCGCAGCGCCAGCACCGAGCCGCCGGCCGGGATCTTCTCGGCGATGAAGCTCGCGCCCTGGATGCCGAAGCCGTAGCCGCCGATCGGGTTGATGAAGGTGACCGGCGCCTTGCTGTCGACGCCGCGGTCGAAGACGACGACGGGCAGTTTCTTCGCGGCAGCCTCGACCGCCGGCGTCAGCGCCGCCGTGGTGTTCGGCGAGACGATCAGCGCATCGCACTGGCCGCTGTTGACGAAGGCGTTGATGTCCGAGATTTGCTTGTCGTCCTTGCCCTCGGCGTCGGCATGGGTGAACGAGGCGATGTCGGCCTTGTTGGCGTCGACCTCGGCCTGCATGTTGGTGAAGCCGACGACGCGCCAAGGATTGTTCACGCCGGCATTGGAGAAGCAGAGCTTGTAGGGGCCCGGCTTCTTGTATTTGGCGGTGTCGACCTTCTCGCCACCGAGATTCTGCTCCCAGGGCTTGCTGTCCGGTCCCTGCGGGGCGACCGTGAGCAAGGCTTTCTGCCGCTCGAACTCGGCCGGATCGTTGAAGTTCTGCGCCAGCGCGGCGCTCGACAGGCCTGCCAGCAGTGCGGCCAAAGCGATTTGCGTCTTCATCGTCACCTCCCTCTCTGTCGTGCCGCCTTGCCGGCGGCCTTTGGCGGAGCGCGTGGGGTCACGCGCTTCCGAAAATCCAGTCTTCACGACCGCTTGCTGCGCCAGGCGCTCGACGCCACCGCGGCGATCAGGATCAGGCCCTGCACCGTCTCGCGCAGCGGCTGCGGCAATCCCATCAGGTTGAGCAGGGTGAACAGCGCAAACAGGCTGAGCGCGCCGGCGACCGCGCCGGTCACGCTGGCGCGTCCGCCGAGCAGTTGCGCCCCGCCGATCACGCAGGCTGCGATCGCCTGAAGTTCCAGCCCCTGGCCGACCGCGGTCGAGACCCCGGCGAAGCCACCGAGCAGGATGCCCGCGGTAACCGCCGACAACGCCGAGATGATGAAGACGAGCACCCGCGTCGCACCGACCGGCACGCCGGAAAGCTCCGCCGCGCGCGGATTGTCGCCGACCGCCAGCACCTGCCGACCGAAGACGGTCGCGTGCAGCAGCCAGGCGGCGAGCGCGACGAAGACTGTGAGGACGATCACCGAGAGCGGCATGATCCCGGTGACCGGAACGTCGCGGTAGACGAGGCGGCCGAGCACCCTGAAGTTCTCCGGCAGATAGCCGCGTGGCGCTCCGCCCGACCACATCAGCGCCGCGCCGTTGAGCGAGAGCAGCATGCCGAGCGTCGCGATGATCGAGGGCACCTTCAGCAGGGTCACGACCAGCCCGTTCACCAGCCCGACGCCGAGCCCGATCAGATAGAGCACGCCGATCGTCCACCAGGTGTTGTCGGGATTGCCGCCGGCCAGCATCGAGCCGCCGAGCACGGTCAGCGTCACCAGCGAGCCCATCGACAAATCGAAGCCGCCGCCGGCGATGACGAAGAGCTGGCCGCAGGCGAGGATGATCAGCGGTGCAGCCCGGCGCAGGAAGTTGAGGAAGCCCTCGACCTCGAAATAGCTCGGCTGCAGCACGGCGATCGTGCCGTAGAGCACGAGGAAGACAGCGACGCCGACATTGACGCCACGCGCGAAGCGCAGCGCGATCGAAGGGGTATTTTGGGCGGCCGCGGCGCTCATGCGACATGCCCCCTGCTGCGTACCGCATAGACGGCGACGGCGAGGATGACGATGGCGCCGCGCAGCACCTGTTTTGGGAAGGCGTCGATGCCGGTCATGTTGAAGACGGCGTCGAGCGTGGCGAACAGGAAGACGCCGGCCATCGTGCCCCAGACCCCGCCGCGACCGCCGGCGAGCAAGGTACCGCCGATCACCACGACCGCGATCGATTCAAGGTCGTAGACGCCGTCGCGGCCGACCCAGGGCGCACCGGCGCGCAGGCGGCTGGCGAGATAGAGCCCGGTCAGCCCGGCCATCAGCGAGCACAGCATATGCGCACCGATGATGACGCGCTCGGTGCGGATGCCGGCGAGGCGGGCGCCGTCGCGATTGCCGCCGGTGGCGTAGAGATGCGCGCCGAAGCGCGTGCGGGTCAGCATCAGCCAGATCGCGAATGCCAGCACGAACAGCAGCAGCACCGACCAGGGCAGGAGGCCGATCCGGCCATAGGCGAAGACCTGGAAGGCTGATGGAACCGAGCCGGCGAAATTGCTGAAGCTCGCGGAGAGCAGGCCTTGCAGGATCAGCCCGACGCCGAGCGTCGCGATCAACGGATTGACGTCGAGCCGTGCGATGATGAGGCCGTTGACGAGTCCGACCGCCGCCGACAGAGCCAGCACCGCCAGCACGGCCGGGGCGATCATCGCCGGCTCGCCCTTCATGATGAAGGAGGCGAGCACGGCTGCGACGCTGATCAGGTTGGCGACGGACAGGTCGATCGAGCCGACCAGGATGGTCAGCGTCTGCCCGAGCGCGACGATGCCGAGGCCGACCATCCGCTGCGTCAGGCCGACGAAGCCCTCGCCGGTGAGATAGGCGTGCTGCCCGGTCGCGAGCGCGGTCACGACATAGAGCGCGAGCGAGCCGGCAAAGAGCAGCGGCGCCACCGGTAGCTCGCGCGTCGGGCGGGGGGCCGCGATGTCGGCGCTGGCGCTCATGCCGCGGCCTCCGTCGTCCCGGTGCCCAGCGCGAGGTGCATCACATCTTCTTCGCTCGCGCCGCGCGCGAGCTCCCCGGCTAGGCGGCCCTCATGCATGACGAAGATGCGGTCGCTGACGCCGATGATCTCCGGCAGGTCGGAGGAGATCATCAGGATGGCGCGGCCGCGGTCGGCGAGACCGCGCATCAGTTGGTAGATTGCCGCCTTGGCGGCGACGTCGATGCCGCGGGTCGGCTCGAGGAAGATCAGCACCTTGGGATCGCGCGCCAGCCAGCGGCCGATCACGACCTTCTGCTGGTTGCCGCCGGAAAGTTCGCGGATCTCCTGCGCGAACCCGGCCGCACGGACATCGACCGCCGTCAATTGCCGGTCGGCGGCGGCACGCGCCATCCCGCCGGAGCCGGGCGGCAGCAGACGCCGCGCAAAAGCACGCAGGGTCATCAGGACATTGTCGCGCAGCGATTGCTGCGGGGCGATGCCCTCCTTCTTCCGATCATCGGAGAGGAAGCCGATTCCGGTGGCGATGGCGGCGCGGGGCGAGCCGATCAGCCCGTCATTCCCGTCGATCATCATGCGGCCGCGGGTGAAGGGCTCGTCGCCGAACAAAGCCCGCCCGAGCGCGCCCTTGCCGGAGCCTTCGAGCCCGGCGACGCCGACGATCTCGCCGGTCCGCAGATCGAGAGCGATGTCGGAGAGGATGGCGTTGCCGGCATCCTTCACAGACAAAACGACTGGTCCGAGCCGTGCCGGATCGCCCGGTGCTGGGAAGAAGTCGGCGAGGTCGCGCCCGACCATCAGCCTGACGATCATCGCCGGCGTCAGTGCCGCAGCCGGGCGCGTCGCGACGAGCTTGCCGTCCTTCAGCACGGTGATGCGATCGGCGATCGCCTTCAGCTCGGCCATGCGGTGCGAGATGTAGAGGATCGCCGCGCCCTCGCGCCTGAGCGTGCCGACCAGTTCGAGCAGCCGGCCGGCATCGCGGTCGTCGAGCGCCGCGGTCGGCTCATCCATCACGATGATCTGCGCATCGAGTGCCAGCGCCTTGGCGATCTCGACCAGCTGCTGCTCGGCGATCGAGAGCGATTTCACCAGCGCGTCGGGATGGACCCTGGCGCCGACGCGTTCGAGCAGCCTGCGGGCACCATTTTGCATAGCATCGCGGTCGAGCAGGCCGCCGCGGGTCGGCTCCAGGCCGAGGAAGATATTGTCGGCGACGCTGCGCTCGGGCAGCAGGCTGAGCTCCTGGTGGATGATGCTGATCCCGGCCCGGCGCGCCTCGACCGGATGCCTGAACGCGATCGGCTCCCCCGCCAGAAGGATCTCGCCCTCATCGGGACGATAGACGCCGCCCAGCACCTTCATCAGCGTCGACTTGCCGGCACCGTTCTCGCCGCAGATCGCGTGGACCTCGCCGGCATGGCAATCGAGGCTGACATCGTCGAGCGCCCGCACGCCGGTGAAGCTCTTGCCGATGCCGCGCATCGAAAGGACCGGCGCGCCCATGCTCATGCGGCACCTGCCTTGGCAGGCTCGCCCGCTTTCGCCCAGCCTTGCCGGATGAAGCCGTGGCTCTCGACGAGCAGCGTGTCGAGATCGGGGAAGAGATCGCGCCAGACCCGTGTTGCCGCCGCCAGCGAGGGCAGCGCCCGGCCGAAGGCCTCGACCGTCAGCCAGCCATCATAGCCGGTGGCGCGAATGGCGCGGAAGGTCGAGGCCCATGGCACATGGCCGCGCCCGACGATGCCGCGATCGTTCTCGGAGAGATGGATGTGATTGATCTCGGGAGCGTAGCGGCTGTAGGCGCCGATCGGGTCGCGCTCTTCGATATTGGCGTGGAAGGTGTCGTACATGTAGCCGAAGTTCGGATGCCCGACCCGCGCATGCAGCGCGCTCGCGGCTTCCATCGTGTTCAGCGCGTAGCATTCGAAGCGGTTGATCGCCTCCAGCGAGAGCGCGATCCCGGCCTTGCCGGCATAGTCCGCCATGGCATGCAGCGCCTCGGCGAGATAAGCGAGCTCGTCCTCGCGCGGGCCTTCGCCGGTGAAGACGCCGACCGGCGAGTGATAGGGACCGGCGATGACGGTGGCGCCGAGCGCCGCGGCGCAGTCGACCGCCCAGCGATGGCGCTCACGCGCCCGCTGGCGGATGGCCGGGTCGGGCGAGAGCGGGTTGCTGTCCTCGGCGACGATGGTGACGATGGTGCGCGCGAGGCCGATCGCGTCGAGCCGGCGGCCGAGCTTCTCATAATGGCCGACATCGCCCTCGAAGACGGGGATCTCGACCCCTTCATAGCCGATCTGCCGGATGCGCTCGCACAGGGGCAGATGCGCTTCGTCGATGAAGCCGCCGACCGTCAGCAGGTTGAAGCCGATCTGGACCATGGTTCGCGGCGCCGCTCAGTGCAGCCGTGGCGCGGTCATGTTGCCGGAAAAAGCCGACGAATCGACGATGCTGATACGCATGATCGGCACTCCTCCCAAATACGGCTCATTCTTCGAAGCCGCCTTGGAATGGATTATGTAATCGATTGCAAAACTGTCAACTGGCGAGTTTCCACGCCGTTCGTCCGCCCGCGCCGCTTGGCTCTGGAGGGCGGCATCGTCATGACGGACAGGGCTAGTCTCCGCATCGGCGCGATTGGTCGCCTTCCGGCGCCGGCCAGCCATCCTGGCCGATCAGAGGCACGAAGCTGACGGCAGCGAGGCGTTCGCTGGTGAAGGCGTCATCAGCCTGCCGCGTCAGCTTGGTCAAAACCTGGTCGTGCCCGCTGTGCCCGACCGGGATCACGAGCCGCCCGCCAATGACGAGCTGTCGTTTCAAGGGCTCGGGGATGTCAGGGCTGCCGGCTGAGACGATGATCGCATCGAACGGCGCCCCTGCGGGCCAGCCCTGCGTCCCGTCGGCACACAGGATTTCGACATTGTCGCAGCCGAGCTGCTGCATTCGTTTCGCAGCTTGCGCCACCAGTGTGGCATGTCGCTCGACCGCGAAGACCTTGCGTGCCAACCGGCTCATCACCGCAGCGGCATAGCCCGAGCCGGCGCCGACCTCGAGCACGGTGTTCTGCGCATCCATTTCCGCCGCCTCCAGCATCAGGGCGACGACATAGGGTTGCGAGATCGTCTGCCCGTCCCCGATCGGGATCGGGCCGTCGCGATAGGCGAAGTCCGCGAGCTTCATTGCCACAAACGCTTCGCGTGGAACCCAACGCATCGCATCCAGTATCCGCTGATTGCGAATGCCGCGGCCGGCAAGTTGCTGCTCGACCATCCGTTTGCGGGCGCAGGCGAAATCGATGGTCGTCGGCATGGGCCGCCTCCGCGGATGGCGAAGCGCCGCGCGGCAAAGTTACCACCTGCGAAGGCGCCACCGAAGAGACAACGCCGTGATGGTGCACGGGTTCTCCGGCGCAATTGCCGCCTCATTCCAGCGGAGAGCCAGAGAGCTGGGCTATAGGCGGGTTGTCGGGCCGGGGGGTTGCGGGGCAGAAGGCATCCGGTCGAAGCTGCCGGACGCCGGTCCCCGGATTCGGATGGGGACGTGGTCGGCCGTCGCCGGCCCAACCGGCATTGTCTCAACTGTTCGAGGGATTCATGCGCGTCGCGATCATCGGCTCGGGTGGAATCGGGCGCGGCTACGCGGCCTATCTGGCTTCGACTGGCCATCAGCCGGTGCTCTGGTCACCGAGCGGCGCGGCGCTCGCCGATTTCGCGGATCGCGCCGAGCTTTCGGTGACCGGCAAGCTCGAAGGGGTCTTTCCTTTCGTACCCGCACGCGATTGCGCCGAAGCTGTCGAGGGGGCGCAGGCTGTCATCGTCGCCGTGCAGGCCAATGGCTTTCGCGCGGTGTTCGAGGCGCTGGCTCCGCAACTGCGTGCAGGTCAAGCGGTGATCGTCAGCGCCCATTGCTCCTTCGCCGCGCTCTATCTGCACCGCCTGCTGGCGGTGCGCGGGCTCGATCTGCCGATCGCCGCCTGGGCAACGACAGCCCTGACCGCGCGCAAGAGCGGGCCGCGCAGTGTCCATATCTCCGGCATCCGCGCGCGGCTCGACGTCGCGACCCTGCCGCTGCGCCATGCCGAGGCCGGGCTGGTGCTCTGCCGCACCCTGTTCGGCGACCGCTTCGAGCCGCGTCCGGACCTGCTCGCGATCATGCTGAGCAATCTCAATCCGCCGGCCCATATGGCGACCATGCTCGGCAACCTGACGCGGGCCGAGAAAGGCGAGGACTGGCCGAATTACGGCTCGATCACGCAGGGCGTCGGCCGCATCATCGACGCCATGGACGTCGAGCGCCTAGGGCTGGCGCGTGCCTTCGGGCTCGAGGTCCGCAGCGTCCAGGACCATTACCGGCTCTCCTTTGGCGTCGAGCCGGCCCCGGTCGGCAAGATGGCGGCGGAAATCTACCGCAAGCGGCCGGAGCTGCTCGGGCCAAAGTCGCTCGACACCCGCTTCATCACCGAGGACGTGCCCTTCGGCCTCGTGCCGCTGGAGCTTCTCGGCGCGGTGGCCGGCATGGAGCTGCCGCTGCACAAGGCCGGAATCGCGCTGTTCGACGCGATCTGCGCACGGGATTTCCGAGCCGAGAACGACCTGCTCCCGGCGCTCGGGCTCAGCGGGTTGAGCGCAGCCGAATTGCATCGCCAACTGCGCGAGGGCTGAGCGGCTCAGTCCCTGACCGGCTCGCCGAGCGTATGCATCAGCCGGTTGGCCCAGCCGAAGATCGCGGCCGACAGAACGAGGTCGAGAAGCTCGACCTTGGAGAGGCCGAGCTCGGCAAGTCTGGCGATGTCGTCGGCCGTGGCCTCGGACGGGGTCTTCGACAGCTTCGCAGCGAAATCGAAGATCGCCTGCTGGTGCTCCTCCAGTTCGGCGTCCAGCCCTTTGTCGAATATTTCTTCGATCACATCGGGGCGCTTGGTCAGGCTGTTGAAGCGCGAGGCGTGCACCGCTGCGCAATAGACGCAAGCGTTGACGATCGAGGCCGCGACGGCGCCGAGCTCGCGCTCGGCCGAGGACAAACCGCCCTTGCCGTACATGATCGCGTTGAACAGCGGCGAGCGCACCTTCAGCGATTCCGGATCATGCGCCAGCGTCAGGACGTAGTCGGAAATCTTCTTGTTCGACGGCGTAACCTGCATCGCATCGAGCTGCTCCGGCGTCGCCTGCGCGAGGTCGACCGGCGTCACATAGGGTGACCAGCGTGGGATCTCGGCAGTGAACTCGTGGACGACGGCGCTCATGCGATGGTCCCCAGCAGCCGCAGCCCGGCGATGACGCGGGCCTGGTAGTTCACGAAGGCGATCAGCTCGGCGAGCCTGACGATATCGGGCTCGGACAAGCCCGCTGCGACCAGCGTGGCGATGTCGGCCTTGGTCGCGTCCTTAGGCGAGAGCGTCACCAGGTCGACATGGCGGATGATCGCGCGCAGCCGCACGTCGGCGTCTGCGGTGGGATCAATGCCGTCCGCGATAGCGAGCAGGGCAGGGCTCTCGCTGGCCCGGCGTAGCAGCGTGCGATAGTGCTCGGCGAGCGCATCGTCGGCATTGGCGCGCGCCATACGGGCGGCAAATGCGGCGCGCTCGCCATGGCCGATACCGCCGGGCTCGCGCGGCAGCAGCACCGCGTCATGCGCGGCCTGGCTGAGGCCGAGAATTTCAGACCGCTCGGCCAGCGTCCCGGCGAGGCCGGAGCCCGCACCCGACAGGGTTTCGATGAGATGGGGGCTGCTCATCCGCATCCTCCTGGGCTGCCTTCGAAGCGATCAAGCACAGCCTACGCTTCATGCTTGACCTGCATCAACTACGATCTATCATCCGATTTAGGAATAATGATCCAGCCAGTGAACGCATGGACCTGCGCCAGCTCGAGGCCTTCGCCGCAGTCTTCTCCGCCGGCAGCATCACCGGCGGCGCGAAGCTGCTCGGCCGCTCGCAGCCGGCGCTGACCCGGCAGATCCAGGAACTGGAGGAAACGCTCGGCTTCAGCGTGCTGCACCGCGCCGGCCCGCGGGTGACGCCGACCGAGCAGGGCTTGCGCTTCCATCAGGAGGTCGAGCCGGTGATCGCCTGGCTCCGGCAATTGCGGGAGCGCGCTGACGCGATCGCCGCCGACAAGCCGCGCTCCCTCGAAGTCGCCTCGATCGCCTCCTTCGCTGCCGGCATGCTGCCGGCCGCCCTGGCGCGGCTCGGCGAAGACGCGCTGCCCGAGCAGGTCCACATCCGCGCGGCGCTGGCCGAGCAGGTCGTGCAATCGGTCGCGACCCATGTCGCCGAGATCGGCATCACCAGCCTGCCGGTCGATCACCCCGCGCTTGAAATCCATTGGATCGGCGAGGCGCCCTGCGTCGTGGCGGTGCGCGCCGACGATCCGTTGGCGCAGGCCGAGACGATCCCGCTTGCCGCGGTCGCGGGCCGCCGGCTGATCGCCATGGCCAATCCATTCCGCTGGCGCCGGCGTGTCGATGCCGCGCTCGAACGCGCCGGGGTCAAGCCCGCGGGAATGCTCGACGCCAATACCTCGAACACCGCGCTGATGGCGGCGCGCGCCGGGCTCGGCATCGCCATCCTCGAACCGGTCATCGCCTATGGCATGCCGCTTGAAGGCGTCGCGATCCGCAAGCTCGACGTTCCCATCTCCTTCCTCTGGGGCGTGGTAACGCCCTATGGCCGCCCGGCGACGCCGCTGGTCGACGGGCTGATCGCGGCGCTGGAGGCGATCTCGCGCGAGACGTTGCCCGGCTTCGTCAAGCATCCGCCGACGGCGCGCGAGCGACTGATGGTCGAGCTGTTCGGCCCCGCGCCTGCCAGGCCTGCCCGGGGCGCGGCATGAACGCGGTGTCTCCCGTTCCGGTTGGCCTTCCTGCGCTGGAGCAGCGCCTGCGCCAGGATCTCGAATGGCTGGAATGGCCGGCCAAGGACTGGGTGCCGCCGCGCGAGCATGAGGGGCAGCGCGTCCGTGACGTGGTGATCGTCGGCGCCGGCATGTGCGGCCTCGCCGCCGCCGGCGCACTGAAGGGGCTCGGTCTCTCGAACATCGTCTTGCTCGACCGCGCTCCCGCCGGCCGGGAGGGGCCCTGGGTGACCTATGCTCGGATGGAGACGCTGCGCTCGCCGAAGCAGCTCACCGGCCCGGCGCTGGGCTTGCCGGCGCTGACTTTCCGGGCCTGGTACGAGGCGCAATATGGCCGCGCCGCCTGGGACGCCCTCGGCAGGATCCCGCGGCCCATGTGGATGGATTATCTCATCTGGTATCGAAAGGTGCTGGACCTGCCGGTCGAGAACGGCGCCTGTGTCGATGCGGTCGTGCCGCGAGGAGATCTCTTGGCGCTGACGGTCTCGGGCGCGAGCGGCTCGCGCACGATTTTCGCCCGCCATCTCGTCCTTGCCACCGGCCGCGACGGGCTGGGCGCCCCGTGGGTGCCGCCGATCGCTGAGGCGATCGATCGCCGCTTCTGGGCACACAGCGCCGACGACATCGATTTTACGGTGCTGGCGGGCAAGCGCGTCGGCGTCGTCGGCGCCGGTGCCTCGGCCATGGACAATGCCGCGACCGCGCTGGAGCACGATATCGCCAGCCTCGATCTGTTCGTGCGCCGCAAGGAGTTGCCGCGCATCAACAAATTCACCGGCATCGGCAGCCAGGGCGTCGTCCATGGCGTCGCGGGCCTGCCGGACGAATGGAAATGGCGCTTCTTCGACTATGCGCTGAAGGCGCAGACGCCGCCGCCGCGCGACTCGACCCTGCGCGTCTCGCGTCATGCCAATGCCCGCTTCCATCTCGGCAGCCCGATCCTCGCGCTGGAGGAGCGTAACGACGCGCTGGCGCTGACGACGCCGAAGAGCAACTACACCCTCGACTTCCTGATCTTCGCCACCGGCTTCTCGGTCGATCCCGGCGAGCGTCCGGAACTCGCTGCGATCGCGCCGTTCATCCGCTTCTGGAAGGACCGCTACGTCCCCGAAGGGATCGATAATCCCGAGCTGGCGCATTCGCCCGATCTCGGCCCATCCTTCGAGTTCCAGGAGAAGCGGGCGGGCGAATGCCCGGCGCTGTCGCGCATCCACTGTTTCAACTACCCGGCGATGCTGAGCCACGGAAAACTCTCCGGCGACATTCCCGCCGTCAGCGCCGGCGCCGACCGGCTCGGCCGCGGCATCGCCCGCGCCCTCTTCGTCGCCGACCGCGAGGCGCATTACCGCTCGCTCGTCGCCTATGACACGCCCGAACTGCTCGGCGACGAGTGGACCGATGCCGACGCTATGCCTGCCGACCTCTCCGTTTCCACCTCCTGAAGGAGTGCCTCGATGATCAAGCGCCTGTCGATCGCCGCCGCCCTCGGAGCCACGCTCCTCATGACCGGCGCCGCCCGCGCCGACTACCCGGAGAAGCCGATCGAGATGATCGTCGCCTTCGCGCCCGGCGGCGGCACCGACGTCGCCGCCCGCTCGATCGCCCGCTACATGGAGAAATATCTCGGCGGCAATGCCCGCATCGGGGTGATCAACAAGCCCGGTGCCGGCGGGGAGATCGGCTGGACCGCGGTCGCCCAGGGCAAGCCCGACGGCTACACGATCGGCTTCATCAACGCTCCGGCGATCAATGCGCTGGTCGTCGAGGGCAAGACCAAGTTCAAGATGGGCGACCTGCAGCCGATCGCCAATCTGGTCTATGACCCCGGCGTCCTCGTCGTGCCGAAGACCAGCGCCTACGCCTCGCTGAAGGACCTGATCGACGCCGCGAAGAAGGCCTCGACCCCGATCGTGATCGGCACCTCCGGCGCCAGCGGCTCCTCCGAGCATATTGCGCTGCTGAACTTCCAGCGCCTCGCCGGCACCAAGTTCACCCCGGCCTTCTTCGGCGGCACGGCCCCGGTCCGCCAGGCCGTGCTCGGCGGCCATGTTCCGGCCGCGACGATGAACCTGAGCGAGGCGCTCCAGATCGCCCGCGAGGGCAACATCAAGGTGATCGGCGTGATGAGCGCCGAGCGCTCCGCTTACCTCCCGGACGCGCCGACCTTCCGCGAAGCCGGCTACGACGTCGTCGTCGGCGCCTCGCGCGGCATCGCGGCACCCAAGGGCGTGCCGGCCGATGTCGTCGCCAAGCTGGAGAAGGCGATCGACCAGGCGCTCAAGGATCCCGAATATCTCGACGCTGCCAAGAAGGCCGAGATCCCGCTGCAATATCTCGCCTCGAACGACTTCAAGGCCTTCCTCGATCGTGCCACCACCGATCTCGAGGCGACCTGGAAGGCGACGCCGTGGAAGTGACGGAGGAGGCGCCGCCGGCCGTCGCCGAGGGCCGCTCGCGCAGCCCGGTCGAGATCGTCTTCGCGCTCGTCCTCGTTGCGGTCTCCGTCGCGGCCATCGCGACCGCGTCCCAGTACCCGGTCGAGAGCGCTGCCTATCCGGTCACGATCGCCGCCGGCATGGCGGTGCTTGGAGGCTGGATCGCGATGCGCGAGCTCCTGCGCCGTCGGCGCGGCAACCCGACGGCAGGCGCCTTCGCGCAGCACGGCCCGCGCCTCGCCATCGGGGTTGCGGCGCTCGTCGCCTATTTCGCTGCGGTCAGCGTGGTCGGCTTCATTCTGCCAAGCCTGGCGCTCTGCGTGCTGCTGCCCGCGGCGGTGGGCTTCCGGCGCTGGCGGCTTGCGGCCGTGGTTGGGCTCGTCTGCGTCGTTTCGATCCTGCTGATCTTCGTCTACGCGCTCGGTCGGCCGATCCCCGAAGACCTTCTTTCACCCCTGCTGGCGAAGCTGCGATGATCGACGCCCTGCTGCACGCGCTGCCGCTCGTCTTCGCCCCGATGAACATCCTCGCCATGTTCATCGGCTTGATCGCTGGTCTCGTCGTCGGTTGCCTGCCGGGGCTCACCGTCGTCACCGGCCTTGCCGTGCTGATCCCGCTGACCTTCGGGCTCGATCCGCTCTTTGCGCTCGGCATGATGGCCGGCATGTACAATGGCGGTTCCTATGGCGGCGCGATCCCGGCGATCCTGATGCGCGTGCCGGGCACGCCGGCTTCGGTCGCGACCGTGCTCGACGGCTACAAGATGACCCAGAAGGGGCAGGCGGCCTATGCGCTGCAGGTCGCGCTGCTCTCGGGCGTGATTGGCAGCGTACTCTCCTCGATCTCGCTGATCCTGCTCTCGCCGCCGCTGGTCTCGTTCAGCCTGCTCTTTGGGCCGATCGAATATTTCTGGCTCGGCATCCTCGGCCTCGCCACCGTCTCCTCCCTGCTCGGCGACGACCTGCCGAAAGGTCTGATCGCCTGCGGCATCGGCCTCCTGATCGGCGCGGTCGGTCAGGACATCTCGAACGGCACCGAACGCTTCACCTTCGGCCAGCTCGATTTGCTCGACGGCTTCAGTGCGATCGTGCTGCTGACCGGGCTCTTCGCCGTTCCGCCGGTGCTGCAGATCGTCGAGGAAGCCGTGAAGACCGGCATGAGCGGCGACAAGCTCAAGCTGCACCGCCAGGGCTCGGCACTCAGCCAATGGCGCTTCTTCACCCCGGTTTGGATCCGCAGCTCGATCATCGGCATCATCATCGGCATCCTGCCGGGCGCCGGCGGCAGCATGTCGTCCTTCCTCGCCTATAACGAGGCCAAGCGCGTCGCCCGCAACCCCGAGACCTTCGGCCACGGCAATCCGGAAGGCGTCGCGGCCTCCGAATGCGGCAACGGCGCCGACAATGCGGCGTCGCTGATCCCGGCGCTGGCGCTCGGCATTCCAGGCTCCGGCGTCGCCGCCGTCATCCTCGGCGGCCTGCTCGTGCATGGCCTCAGGCCTGGCCCGCAGCTCTTCCGCGAGCATCCGGACATTGTCTACGGCTTCATGCTGCAGTTCCTGGTGACGTCCTTCATGCTCGCCATCGTCGGCGGCCTGGCGGCGACGCGCATCTTCGGCCAGGTGTTGCGCCTGCCGCGCATTGTGCTCGCCCCGGTGATCCTGCTCTTCGTCACTGTTGGCGTCTATTCGGTCAACAACTCGCTGTTCGACCTCTGGGTCCTGCTCGGCGTCGGCCTGATCGGCTACGTGCTGGAGCGCCTGGATTACCCGAGCGCGCCGATCGTACTCGGCCTGCTGCTCGGCCCGATGGTGGAAAGCCAGCTGAGACTGGCCCTGACCATCTCGGGCGGCAACGCTTCGGCGCTGGTCTCGACGCCGATCGCGATCATCCTGGCTTTGCTCAGCGCCGCGATCCTGCTGACGCCGGCCTGGCGTCGCTTCCGCCAGCGCCGCACCGTCGCAGCCTGAGCGGCGCGGCGGAATCGCCGCGCTCGCTATTCGCAAATGACGCTGTTCAGCCCTTCTGGCCAGCCATTACCCGCTGCATGCCGCTCAGCACGGCCTTGAGCGAGGCCATGACGATGTTCGGGTCGATGCCGACGCCGTGCACGACCCGGCCCTTCTCGTCCTGGAGCTGGACATAGCAGGCGGCGGTCGCATTGGCGCCGCGCCCGACCGCATGCTCGTGATAGTCGAGGAAGGAGAACTCGACGCCAAAGGTCGTCTTCAGCGCGTCGACGAAGGCGTCGATTGGCCCATTGCCGACGCCCTCGATCGTCCGGATCGCGCCGTCCTGCTTCAGCTCTGCCGTCAGCGTCCGCGAACCCTGCGCGTCCGGGAAGGTCTTGTGCGTGATCAGCTCAAGCGGCGCGTCGGCGAGGAGGTAGGTCTTGCTGAACAGGGCCCAGAGCACCGCGCTGGTGAGCTCCTTGCCCTCTTCGTCCATCTGCTCCTGCGCGATCTTCGAGAACTCGATCTGCAGCGGGCGCGGCAGGTCGAGGCCGTGATCGGCCTGCAGGATATACGCGATGCCACCCTTGCCGGATTGCGAGTTGATCCGGATCACCGCCTCGTAGTCGCGGCCGACATCCTTGGGGTCGATCGGCAAATAGGGCACCTGGAAGATCGGATCGTTGCGCTTCTCCTGCGCGTCGAAGCCCTTCTTGATCGCGTCCTGATGCGAGCCGGAGAAGGCGGTGTAGACGAGCTCGCCGACATAAGGGTGGCGCTCGTGGACCGGCAGCTGCGTGCAGTATTCGGCGATGCTGCGGATCTCGTTGACATCGCGCAGGTCGAGCGCAGGATCGATCCCTTGCGTGAACAGGTTCAGCGCCATGGTGACGATGTCGACATTGCCGGTACGCTCGCCATTGCCGAACAGCGTGCCCTCGACACGGTCGGCACCGGCCATCAGCGCGAGCTCGGCCGCCGCCACCGCCGTGCCGCGGTCATTGTGCGGATGGATCGAGAGCAGCACGCTGTCGCGGTCGGAGATGTTGCGGCCGAACCATTCGAACTGGTCGGCGTAGACATTGGGCGTCGCCATTTCGACGGTCGCCGGCAGGTTCAGGATCAGCTTGTTCTGCGGGGTCGGCTTGATCACCGCCTTGACCGCCTCGCAGATCTCCAGGGCGTAGTCGAGCTCGGTGCCGGTGAAGCTCTCCGGCGAATACTCGAAAGTGAAGTTGGTCTCAGGTGCTTGTGCAGCGAGCGCCTTGATCTGGGCGGCCGCATCGGTCGCGATCCTGACGATGCCCTTGCGGTCGGAGCGGAAGACCACGTCGCGCTGCAGCGTCGAGGTCGAATTGTAGAAGTGCAGGATGACGTTCTTCGCCCCCTTCACTGCTTCGAAGGTGCGCTCGATCAGCTCGGAGCGGCACTGGGTCAGCACCTGGATCGCGACATCGCCCGGGATCGCGCCGCTCTCGATGATCGAGCGGACGAAGTCGAAATCGGTCTGCGACGCCGCGGGGAAGGCGACCTCGATCTCCTTGAACCCCATCTTCACCAGGAGGTTGAACATGCGGTCCTTGCGATCGACGCCCATCGGCTCGATCAGCGCCTGGTTGCCGTCGCGCAGGTCGACGGAGCACCAGATCGGCGCCTTGGTCAGCACCTGCGACGGCCAACGGCGATCGGGCAGGTTGACCGCCGCATAGGCGCGGTACTTGGAAATCGGCATCGTGGTCATAAGGAAACCCTTGCGAAGGATGCGGCGTCCGGCCTGCTCAGGGCTGGGCTGCGCCGCCATGCGATGGACAGGCCTTTAATCCCGGCGCGCTCACGGCGCCGGGCGGCTAAGTCGAAGGGTCAGGCCCCGGATGGCGGACCGAAATCGCATGGTCGGACATAACCATCATGGCGGAGGAAGATCAATCCTGATGCCGCGACCGCTCCCGAACCGCGCGGGTTGAAGACAAACTGTCATTCGTTTGTCGCGTAAGCATCTGCACAAGCTCGGCCTTCGAGTCACGAGCCGGCGATGCTGCGTTTCCTCACCCTTCGCGTCCTGCGCGCGCTGCTGACTGTCGCGATCTGCGTCTCGGCGGTGTTCCTTGCGCTGCGCCTCGCCGGCGACCCCGCCGACATCATGCTCTCAATCGAGACGCCGCCTGATGTGCGCGCGCATTACCGCGAACTCTGGGGGCTCGATCGTCCGCTCGCCGAGCAGTATCTGCGCTATCTCGCCAGTGTGGTCCGCGGCGATTTCGGCCTCTCCTTCGCCGATGACCGGCCGGCCTTCGCCGCGGTCGTCGACGCCCTGCCAAAGACCTTCCTGCTTGGCGCCTGCGCGCTCATGCTCGCTCTGCTGATCGGCATGCCGCTCGGCGTCCTGGCGGCGCTGCGCCACAACAGCGCGGTCGACCGGCTCGCCATGGCGGTCGCGGTGCTCGGCTATGCGATCCCGATCTTCTTCCTTGGAATCCTGCTGATCCTGCTCTTCGCGCTCAAGCTGCGCGTGCTGCCCTCGGCGGGGTCCGAGACGCTGTGGCACCTGATCCTGCCGGTGGTGACGCTGGCCCTGCCGCTCTCCGGGCGGCTCGCCCGCTTCTCGCGCACCGCCACGCTCGAAGTGCTCGGCAAGCCGTTTATCCGCGCCGCCCGGGCTCGAGGGGTGATGCCGCTTTCCGTCATCCTGCGCCATGCCTTGCCCAATGCGGCGGTACCGCTCCTGATGTTCATCGGCATCGAGATCGGCCACATTCTCGCCGGCAGCGCCGTGGTCGAGACGATCTTCGCCTGGCCCGGCATCGGCCGGCTCCTGGTTGATTCCGTCTCGTCGCGCGATCTCGCCGTGGTCCAGGCAGTGATCCTGACGGTTACTGTGGTCATGGTCGCGGCCAATCTCCTGGTCGACATCCTGCACATCCTGATCGACCCGCGCCTCGGCGGCTTCTCGCGCAGCCTGGGCAAGCCGGCATGACGGCGAGCCTCGATCTCGGCGCTGTTCCCGCCGCCCGTCCGCGCGGGCGCCGCATGTCGCCGGTGGTGAAGCTCTCGGCCGGCTTCCTGATCCTGGTCGTCATGATCGCAACCCTGGCGGACTGGCTGGCGCCGATCCACTACACCACCCAGAACCTGCTCGCGCGGCTGAAGCCGCCGCTGACGCAGGGCGGCGGCATGACCTACTGGCTCGGCACCGACCAGCTCGGCCGCGACATCCTCAGCCGCATGATCTACGCGGTGCGCACCTCGATCCTGATCGCGGTGATGGGCACGCTGATCGGCGCGGTGTTCGGCACGCTGCTCGGCTTCATAGCAGCGCGGATGCGCGGCATCGTCGACCAGATGATCATGATGCTGGTCGATGCACAGGCGGCGATCCCGGCGTTGTTCCTGGCGCTGACCATGCTCGCTTTCTTCGGCAACAACATCGTGCTGTTCATCGTCCTGGTCAGCATCGACGGCTGGGACCGTTATACGCGGCTGGCGCGCGGCCTCGTCGCCTCCGAGCAGGAGAGCGACTATATCCACGCGGTCGAGGCACTCGGCGCGCGCACTTCCCGCGTGGTCCTGCGCCATCTCCTGCCGAACATCCTCGCCGCGCTCGTGGTGCAGGCGACGCTCAATTTCCCCGGCACGATCCTATTGGAGACTTCGCTCTCCTTCCTCGGCCTCGGCGTGCAGCCGCCCGGCACCTCGCTCGGCCTGATGCTCGGCGAGGGCCGGCGCTATCTCCTGAATGCCTGGTGGATCGCGGTCTTTCCCGGGCTCATTATCTTCCTGACGACGCTGTCGATGAGCCTGTTCGGCGACTGGCTGCGCGACCGCCTCGATCCGACCAGCGAACGGCACTGAGGCCATGGGTTTCGATATTCGCAGCAATGCCAGCCCCCTCCCGCTCGCCATCGCCCATCGCGGCGGCGCGCTGCTCGGGCCAGAGAACAGCGCGGAGGCGTTCGAGCAGGCCAAGGCCGTCGGCGCCGAGATTATCGAGACCGATCTGCGATTGAGCGCCGACGGCGCGCTGATCTGCCTGCACGATGCCGACCTCCGGCGCATCGCCGGCGACCGGCGCCTCGTAGCGGAAACCGGGCTTGCAGAACTGCGGGCGGTCCTGCCCGGCCTGCTGACGCTGGAGGAGGCGATCGCCGCCTCCGCGCCGATCGGATTGCTGCTCGACCTTAAGCTGACCGACCCGGCCGTGCTGCCGCGCATTCTCGATACCGTCACGGCAGCCGGCGCGACCGAGCGTGTGCTGCTGGGCCTGCGCTCGCTCGACCTCATCGCCGCCGCGCGTGCCTTGTCGCAGGAGATCGCGATCCTCGCTTTGGTCCCGGATCCGGAAAGCTTCGAGCAGACGAAAATCCTCGGCGCCGACTGGTTCCGCTTCTGGCAGGGCGAGGCGACGGCCGAGCGCATCGCCGCCGCGCGTGCCGTCAGCTTGCGCACTGTCGTCATGGTCGGGCAGCCGCGCTCGGTCGCCATAGCCGGCTATCCGCCCTTTCCGGTCGGGCGGATCGATGCCGACGGGATCGATCACGTCCTGTCGCTCGCGCCCGATGCGGTAATGCTCGACGATCCCCGACAACTGTTGTCCACACGCTCCGTCATGGCCCTGTCGTCCAACTGAGGCATGGCAGCGCGATCGCGGCGAGCCGGACCGGCATCGCCGCCGACATCGCTGCGAGACATGCCATGACCCCGATTTCCCGCCGCCGTTTCCTGGAGGGCGCCTCCGTCGCCTCGGCGCTGCTTGCTACCCCGCAGGCCTTCGCGGCAGGCGAGACGCGCCAGACCTTCACCGTCGCGGTCGCCGATTTGCCGGCGACGCTGGAGCCGGCGCGCGAGCTTTCCAATGTCGGAACGCGCGTCACATACTCGATCTTCGACACGCTGATCCGACGCGATTTCTTGGGGGCCAGCGATGGCGGCGGTTCGGAGCTGAAGCCGCATCTGGCGGTGAAATGGGAGCGCGTTTCGCCGCAGGAGCTGGTCGTCACGCTGCGCCAGGGCGTCAAGTTCCACAATGGCGACGAGCTGACCTCGGAAGACGTCGCCTACACCTTCCGTGACGGCCGCCTCTGGGGCGACAAGGCCCAGATCCCCGGCGGCAAGCCCTATTTCGGCATCCTCGCCAGCGTCGAGCCGATCGACCGCTACAGCGTCCGCTTCCGCACCAAGGTCGCCGACGTCTTGCTGGAGCAGCGGCTCGCCTCCTGGTGCGCCTGGATCGTCAACAAGCGTGCCTATGAGGCGATGGGCTTCGAGGCCTATTCGAGGAAGCCGGTGGCGACCGGCCCGTACCGCGTCGTTTCGCACTCGGCTGCCGAAGCCACGGTGCTGGAGGCCTTCGACGACTACTTCATGGGCAAGCCGACGGCGAGGCGCGTCACCTTCCGGCGCGTGCCGGAGCTGGCGGCGCGTGTAGCCGGCTTGGTCGCTGGTGATTATGACCTGATCACCAATATCCCGCCTGACCAGATGAGCGTGGTCGGCGCCTACAAGGATATCGACGTCCGCTCCGTCGTCCTCGCGAACGTCCATGTCCTTGCCTATAACGAGCAGGACAAGGTGCTGGCCGACAAGCGGGTTCGGCAGGCGCTGAACCTCGCGATCGACCGGCAGAAGCTGGTCGATGCGCTCTGGCAGGGCACGGCGCAGGTGCCGCCGAGCCACAATTTCCCCGAATACGGCCAGATGTTCGTTGAAGGCCGCAAGCTGCCTTACGATCCGGCCAAGGCCAAGGCACTGCTGCAGCAGGCCGGCTACAAGGGCGAGCCGATCGTCTACCGCACCATGGCGAACTACTACACCAATGCGCTCGAAGCGGCGCAGATCCTTGTCGAGCAGTGGAAGGCCGTCGGCATCAACGCCTCGCTGCAGGTCGTCGAGAACTCGACCCAGATGCGCGGGGCCGGCGCGCAGATCTTCAACTGGTCGAACTCGACGCGCCTGCCCGATCCGCTTGGCGCGATCTGGGTCGCCTGGGGCCCCGCCGGCGAACACCAGATCTCGAAGTTCTGGACCTCGGCTGAGGGCTTCAACAAGGCCGGCACCGCGCTGGAGGCGGAGGTCGATCCGGCCAGGCGCAAGGCGCTGTTCACTGAGATGCTCGACATCTGGGAGGACGAGGCGCCGGCCACGATCCTCTACCAGCCGAGCGAGGCCTACGCGATCAAGAAGGCGATCGCCTGGCGGCCGACGACCTTCTATTTCATGGACCTGCGCCCGGACAACCTGTCCTTCGCCCGCAGCTGAACATCACAGGCACGACAATGAGAAAGGGGCGGCTCAGCCGCCCCTTTTTGCATTCTTTCGCTTAGATCAGTGGCCGCCGAGAATGAAGCGGCGGCCGTCCTGCTCGGCGATCTCGACATGCTGGGTGAAGCCGCCGCGGCCGGCCGCGAAGCGCTGCGTGCGAGCCTCTTCCAGCGCCGGACGGGAGAGGTCGCGTCCGACCATGCTCCGCGCCTTGGCGAGGCCTGAAAAACCGAGAACGGTCGGGCCGATATCGATGATCCCGGCCGGTTCCTGCGAGACGCTTCCGCCGTCGGTCGCGCCGCCGGAGACGATCAGCACCGTATTGAGCTCGTGCGGGTTGATGCCGCCATGCATGCCGCCGCCGAGCGGCACGTCGCCCGGCGTCATCGCGCCGAGACCAGGCAATCCATATTGGTCGGCGTCGAGCGAAGATTTCAGGATGAACATCAGGTCCGGCTGACGCCCGGCATGACCGGCGCCGACCAGATCGAGCGACAAGGTGCCGGCGACTTCGCCTTCCTCTCTGCCGTTCCCGCGTGAGAAGACATGGCCGATCGTCGGCTGCTCCATCAGCCAGCTGGCGATGCGCTCGAGCCCGGTCCGGTCGCTTCCACGCAGGCGGATCTCGCCGCTGATGCCGCCCGTTGCGAGGAAGGCCGCACCATCGACGGACTTGGCGTTGCTGAGGTCGAAGCCGGCCTGGCGCGCCGCCTCGAACAGCGGTTCGACCGCGCCGGTCGAGATCTGGCCATGGTCGGAGGCGGCGATCACCGCGATGCGCTCGGCGTCGGGCTGAGCCTCGACCCAGTCGAGGATATCGCCGAAGGCACGGTCCGCTTCCTTGAGCCCGGCCTTCGCCTCGGGAGAGCCGAGCCCGCGATAATGGAAGGTCGTGTCGGGCTCGTTGAACCAGATCAGCGCGACATCAGGCTTCAGCACCGGCAGGACATGCTCGGTCATCAGCCGGCCGCCATAGGCGAGTTCGTCGAGACGCGGCAGCTGGCGCTCCGGCAGCGGGCCGAGCCTGTCGATGGCTTCCTCGACCGCCTCCGGCGTCTGCGTCGCGCCGGTACCGTGCATCGAGAAGGTCCAGTGCCCGTTGGCGCGGGCGCGCGGATTGATGAAATGCGCTGAACCGGCCGAGCCGGTATGGACGACGGCGAGCCGCTTGCCGGCGCGCGCCAGCACGTCGCCGAAGGTGTCGACTGCGACCAGCCGGCCGTCATGATGCGCCTCGGCCCGGCGGATCAGCGCGGCGTCGCTGGTGTCGAAGATGCGCTCGGGGATGGCGTCTTCGAGATAGAAGGCGTTGCCGACGATACCGTGCACGGCGGGCGGTGCACCGGTGGCGATCGAGCTGGTGGCGACGCGGGTCACAGATGGGAAAACGCTGCGCGCCCGCCGGAACCAGGTGCCGCGCGTCGCCAGCCGCAGGATGTTGGGCGTCAGCTCGGGCGTGACGAGATCGGGTCTCAGCCCGTCGAAGACCGCCACGATCACGCGTGTGGCGGGGGAGCGATCGTCTTGGGCCATGTCGAGTTCCGGCAGTTGGATGGATCAGGCGGCAGCCGCTCGGGCGTCGGCAGCCACGGGTACCAGATGGCAGGCGGCAAGTCGCCCGTCGCTCGTGGGACGCAGCAATGGCGCCTCCTCGCGGCAGCGGGTGACGGCGCGCGGGCAGCGCGGATGGAAGGCGCAGCCCGATGGCCGGTCGACCGGATTGGGCGGGTCACCGCGCAGGATGATGCGCTCGGCCGTGCCGCGCAGCAGCGTCGGCACGGCCGAGACCAGCGCCTCGGTGTAGGGATGGGCCGGCGCATGAAACAGAGCGTCAGGAGGGCCCTGCTCGACGATCTTGCCGAGATACATCACCGCGACTTCGTCGGCGATCTGCCGGACCACCTTCAGGTCGTGGCTGATGAACAGATAGGCCATGCCGAAGCGCGCCTGCAGATCCTGCAGCAGGTTAATCACCTGGGCGGCGACAGAGACGTCGAGCGCCGAGATCGGCTCGTCACAGACCAGCAACTCAGGACCGAGGATCAGCGCGCGGGCGAGCACGACGCGCTGGCGCTGGCCGCCGGAGAGCTCATGCGGATAACGCTGGAACAGGTCCGGCCTTAAGCCGACCGCCTCGAACAGCGACAGCGCCCTCTGCTGCCGGGCTCCAGCGCCCACCTCGATGCCATGGATGGCGAGCGGCTCGACGATCTGCTCACCGACGGGGAGCCGCCGGTCGAGTGCCGCGAGCGGGTCCTGATGCACCAGCTGCATCCGCCGGCGCAACGCCCGCCAGTGTCGGTCGCGCGCCGCGCTCACCGGCTCGCCGGCGAAGTCGATCCGTCCGCGCGTCGCCGGCAGCAGGCCGAGCACGAGTCTCGCAGTAGTCGACTTGCCGCAACCGGATTCGCCGACCACGCCGAGTATCTTGCCGGAAGCGAGAGTAAAGCTCACGCCGTCGACCGCATGGAGCATCCGCTTCTGCCCCGTTGCCGTCGCGGCCGGATAATGCCGTGCGAGATCGCTGACGCGAAGCAACGGGCTCATGCGAACGCTCCGGCGGACGCAGGCTCGCGCGTCACCGGCGCCATCGCGGTCTCGGCAAGGCGCAGGCAGGCGGCGCGCTGGTCCTGTGCCGCCAGCACGAGAGGCGGCGTTTCGCCTTGGCACGCCTCGATCGCCAATGAGCAGCGCGGCGCGAAGGCGCAGCCCGGCGGCATCCTGTCGGGGGCGGGAACGGTGCCGGCGATCGGCGTCAGCCGTTGGCGCGGGCCGCCGAGCGTCGGCAGGGCGGCGAGCAGGCCGCGCGTATAGGGATGGCGCGGCCGGCCGAGCAGGTCCTGCGTTGCGGCGGTCTCGACGACGCGGCCGGCATACATCACCGCCACCCGGTCGCAGAGGTCGGCGACGACGCCGATATCGTGCGAGATCAGCACCAGCCCCATGCCGCTCTCGCGGCGAATGTCGCGGATCAGGTCGAGGATCTGCGCCTGGATCGTCGCGTCGAGCGCGGTAGTCGGCTCGTCGGCGATCAGCACCTCGGGCTCGCCGGCGAGCGCCAGCGCGATCATGACGCGCTGGTTCATGCCGCCTGAGAATTCGTGCGGATATTGCCGCAGCCGCCGCGGCGCATCGGCGATGCCGACGCGGTCGAGCAGGCGCAGCGCCTCGCGATGGGCGCCGTCGCCGCGCAGTCCGCGGTGCAGGCGCAGCACTTCCGTGAGCTGCGTGCCGATCCGCTGCACCGGATTGAGCGAACTGGTCGGGTCCTGGAAGATCAGCCCGATGCGTCCGCCGCGTATGGTCGCCAGAGCGCGCTCCGGCAGGCGGGTGATGTCCTGCCCCTTGAGCAGGACTTCGCCGGAGGTGACGACACCGCGGCCGAGCAGGCGCAAGGCCGCGAGCCAGGTCACGCTCTTGCCGCAGCCCGATTCCCCGACGATGCCCAGCGCTTCGCCGGGCGCGAGCCTGAGGTCGATGCCGCGCACGACCGGGACCGGTCCGTTGGCGCCCTGGAAGGCGACCGAGAAGTTGTTCAGCGCCAGCAGCGGCGGCGGATTCGCCTCGGCGCCGGGCAGCAGCGCGGCGATGCCGGAGCGATCTTTATCGCGGGCGGTCAGGAACGTCATCGCAGCGGGATAGACGCGTTTCCGTGACCGTGATGTGACGAGGCAGGAAGAGTAGATATGTCGGCGGCTCGGCTAGTGCCATGCGGTGTCCGACCGCGAACCGCGATCTGTGTCGAGTCAGGGCAGCTGGTTCAAGGATGACGGTCTGGGCGAGCTCCAGTGAAAGCATTGGCCATGAATTGCCGAGCTTAGAAGATGCGTAATCTGGCAGCAAAGTCTTGAGGTCGGAAACGATTGAACTATGCTGCCCTCGTGAATTCGATGGCGACTTTTTCCGATCCCGAATCCTTGGTGGGCATTCCGCTGTTCTCGCGGCAGCTGTCGCTGTCGGCGGGCTACTTTCCGGTGCCCGAAGGCGAACGGATCGTCGGGCCGATGCGCCGGGGCCTCAAGATCGCGGTCATGCTGGATGGGCGGCAATCCCTGGAGATCGATGACCGCCCTGCCGTCCTGGTTCGCGGCCCGGCTCTGCTGGTCGCTGCGAATGGCGGCGATCATGTCCAGCAGCGCACCGGCCTCAGCGGCGGCGTGGTCCGCTGCGTCCTGATGCAGTTCGACCTCGATTTCGTCGAGCGGGAATTCGAGGCCCCGATGCAGCAATTATTCGCGCTCGCCGGAGCCGAAGATGCCGGGATCTGGGTGCGCCCGGCCGATGCCGATCTGTGTGCGCTCGCCCTCCAGATCGCCGAATGTCCGGTGGCAAAGCCGCTGCGGCGGCTCTATTTGGCCGGAAAGGCGCTGGAGCTTACCGCTGTGGCACTCGACCGGATCGTCGGCCAGCCACCTTTGCGCCCTGCACGTCTCCCGGCCCGGACGCGCGAACAGGTCCATGCTGTCAGGGACATGCTCGTGGCTGCGATGCAGGAACCCCCGAGCCTCGCCGAGCTCGCCCGCGCGACCGGCCTCAACCCGACAAAGCTGACCTCTGCCTTCCGCGCCGAATTCGGCGACAGCGTCTTCGGCTATCTGCAGGAGCAGCGGCTGCAGCAGGCGCACGCGCTGATCGCCGAAGGCGAAGCGAGCATCGCCGAGGCCGCGTTTCGTGTCGGCTATACGCCGGCGCATTTCTCCGGCCTGTTCCGCAAGCGCTTCGGCATGTCGCCAAGCGCGCTGCGTTGAGGGACGCCGCCTGTTTCAGAGCTGGAAAGGCTCGAAACTGCAGCGAAAGAAATACTGCCGCGATCGAAAGCCGACAGCGTTGCCGGCCGAGCATGCTTCCTGAAAGAACCCTGCCAACGGGTCGCCAGAACGGCGAAGGGGCAAGGGCGCAGGCATGACTGGGGTTCTCATCACCGGCAATCGCGCGGCATTGGCTGCCGGCGTTGCGTTCGGCGCCATCATCGCAGCCTGGTCTGGCGAAGCACTGGCGCAGACTGCGGGCGGGATCAGCCTCGATACCATCGAGGTCCAGGGTGAGCGCGCCAGCGGGCCGGTCAATGGCTATATCGCCCGGCGCAGCGAGAGCGCGACCAAGACTGACACGCCGCTGATCGAGACGCCGCAATCGGTCACCGTCGTCACCCGCGACCAGATGGACGACCAGGGCGTCCAGAGCGTCAGCCAGGCGCTGCGCTATTCGGCGAGCGTGCTCGGCGAGACGCGGCTGTCGATGGGGCGCTATGACAGCGTCTTCATCCGCGGCTTCGGCGGTGCCGGCACCGGCGCCGGCTTCGTCAACTTCCTCGACGGCCTGCGCCTGCAACGCGGTGTCAACTTCCTGGTGCCGAGTGTGGATCCCTGGGGTCTGGAGCGCGTCGAGGTGATCCGCGGCCCGGCCTCCGTGACCTTCGGCCAGGTCAAGCCGGGCGGCCTGATCGAGATGGTCAGCAAGCGCCCGCGCGACGTGGCGCATGGCGAGGTGCAGGTCCAGTTCGGCAGTTTCGAGCGCAAGCAGTTCGCCTTCGACATCGGCGGGCCGGTGACGCCGGACAAGACCGTGCTCTATCGCATCGTCGGGCTTGGCCGCGCCGCCGACACCCAGGTCGATTTCACCAAGGAAGAGCGCCTCTACATCGCGCCCTCCGTCACCTTCCAGCCCAATGCCGCGACGAGCCTGACGCTGCTGACCTCGTTCCAGCGCGATCCCGAGACCGGCTTCTACGGCTTCATCCCGTCGGTCGGCACCGCGCTGCCGAACCGCAACGGCCGCATCCGCAGCAACTTCTTCCCCGGCGAGCCGGGCTATGAGGGCTACAGCCGCAACCACCTGACGGCCGGCTACGCCTTCGAGCATCGCTTCAACGAGGTCTTCAGCTTCCGCCAGAACGTCCGCTATTCGGATATGGAGTCGCGCTTCCGCACGGTCGCGGCGGCTTCGCTCGGCGCCGACCAGCGGACCCTGACGCGCCGCGTCACCGCCTCCAACGAGAAGGCCAAGACCTTCGGCGTCGACAACCAGATCCAGGCCGATTTCCGCACCGGCGCGCTGACTCACAAGGTGCTGTTCGGCGTCGACGGCTATTGGAGCGACGGCACCGCCTATACCGGCGCCGGCGGCACGGTGCAGACGCTCGACGCCTTCAACCCGGTCTATGGCCGCTTGCCCTTCGCGGTACCGGCGGTGCCGAGGACCGGGCAGGCTCAGCAGCAATACGGCGTCTACATCCAGGACCAGATCAAGTTCGACCGGCTCTCCCTGGTGCTCGGCGGCCGCTTCGACCGGGCGATGGCGCGCACGCGCAATCTGACCAACGGCGCGCTGACCAAGCAGGATGACTTCGCCAATACCGGCCGCGTCGCCCTGATGTACAATTTCGACAACGGCTTTGCGCCTTATGCGAGCTACTCGACCTCGTTCGAGCCGGTCGCCGGCACGACCTTCCGCGGCGTCGCGTTCAAGCCGACCGAGGGAGAGCAGTACGAGGCCGGCTTCAAGTACCAGCCGCCCGGCACCAATGCCCTTCTGCAGGCCGCGGTCTATCAGCTGACCCAGACCAATGTGCAGACGACAGACCTCGCCAATCCCGGCTTCCAGATCCAGACCGGCGAGGTCAGGGCGCGCGGCGTCGAGGTCGAGGCGCGCGCAACGGTCTTCGACAATCTCGATCTCGTCGCGGCCTATACCTTTACCGATGCCGAGGTCACCCGGAGCAGCGGCGTCGATCTCGGCAAGCGCCCGACCGTGGTGCCGCGCCACATGGCCTCGCTCTGGGCGCACTACACCTTCAAGACCGGCCTGTTCTCCGGCTTGGGCCTCGGCGCCGGCGTGCGCTATGTCGGCAAGGGTGCCGGCGATCCCGGCAACACCTTCTTCACCGACGACTACACGCTGGTCGATGCCGCGATCAGCTATGATCTCGGCGCAGCCAATGCCGCGATGAAGGGCTGGAAGGTGCAGGTCAACGCCCAGAACCTGTTCGACAAGGAGTATGTCGCCGGCTGCTACGGCGCCGTGCAGTGCTCCTTCGGCATGCGCCGCACCGTGCTCGCCACCCTGTCCTATCGCTGGTGAGGGCAGGCGGGATGCTGCGGCCGGAGCGGGTTGCGTTCGAGGGGCACCTGGCCCCGGCTCTCCCGCCGGTCGAGCTGCCGCATACGCATAGCCTTGCATTCACGTCGCCGGGCGGGGCTGAGTACCGGCTGCTGGTCGCAATCCCGCCCGAGCCGGCGCCGGCCGCCGGCTTTCCGGTCCTGGTCCTCGTCGATGGTGATGCGCTGTTCCCGACCGCGCTGTCTGCTGCGCGGCTGCAGACCGGGCGTCCCGAGGTTTCTGGCGTTGGCCCGGCTGTTATCCTCGGCGTCGGCTATCCGGGAGCGGCGCCCTTCGATGCCGAGCGGCGCCGGCAGGATCTCTTGCCGACAGATGGCGGCGCCGACCGCTTCCTCGACCTGATCGCTGGCGAAATTCTGACGCAGGTCGAGAAGCTCGCGCCAATTGACCGGGCGCGCCTATCGCTGGTGGGGCATTCCTTCGGCGGGCTCTTCGTCCTGCACGCGCTGTTCGCGCGCCCCGGCCTGTTCCGCAGCCACGTCGCCGGCAGCCCGTCGATCTGGTGGGACGAGCGCGCCATCCTCGCGACGCGCACACGTTTCCTGAATTCACCCGCGACGGCGGCCTTGCCGCGTCTGCTGATCACCGTCGGCGGCGAGGAACAGACTTGTGATGAGCGGCGCGATCCGCAGCGCGCGGCCCGGCTGCGCATGGCGCAGATGGTCGACAACGCCGCTGAGATGGCAGAGGTGCTGGCGGCTTCCGGGCGTGTCGATTGCGAGCACATCGTCTTCGCCGGCGAGAACCATATCTCGGTCCTCCCGGCCGTCCTGTCGCGGGCAGTCGCCTTTGCGCTGGGCGGCACACAAGGAAAGGTCTCGCCATGACCGCTACACCGCTGCGGTTCCTGGCGCGGTTGCTGCTTGCCGTGGCCGTTCTGCTCCCAGTCTTGTCGGCTCCCGCCCGCGCTGAATCGGTCACGGTTACCGACCTGCTCGGGCGCAACGTGACCTTGCCCGGTCCGGCGAAGCGGATCGTGCTGGCGCAGGGGCGCCAGCTCAACGCGCTCGGCCTGATCCACCCGGACCCGATCAGCCTGCTGGCCGGCTGGGGCGCCGACCATCGTCGGCAGAACCCTGATGCCTATGCGCGCTACCAGGCGAAGTTCCCGGCGATCGAGACCGTTCCGACCGTCGGCGACGGCGCGACGCCGGACGGTTTCTCCTTCGAGAAGGCAGTGTCGCTGTCGCCGGATCTGGTGATCCTCAGCCTCTCGCTCGTGGGCACGCGGCGCGGGCCTGGCGATCTCGTCCAGCGCTTCGAGGCGGCCGGCATCAAGGTCGCCGTCGTCGATTTCTTCCTGCAGCCGATGCGCGACACGCTGCCGAGCCTGCGCATCCTCGGCAGGCTGATCGGTCGCGAGGAGCAGGCTGATGCCTATATCCGCTTTTACGAGGAGCGCCGGCGCCTGATCGAGGAGCGCGTGCGCGGGGCGGAGCGCCCTTCGGTGTTCATGCATGCCCATGCCGGCGGCTTCGACTGCTGCCAGACGCCGGGCAAGGGCACGTTCGACGACTACATCACGGCCGCCGGCGGCCGCAACATCGCCGCCGCGATCCTGCCGGGCGCGACCGGGCAGATCAGCCTCGAGCAATTGCTGGCCGCAGACCCTGCCATCTATATCGGGACCGGCGGCACGCATCTTCAGAAGAACGGCGGCCTCGTCCTCGGGCTAGGCGTAGCGCGCGAGACCGGGACGCAGAGCTTTGCCGCGCTGCTGGGCCGCCCTGGCATCTCTGCGCTCGCCGCGGTGCGCAATGGCCGCGCCTACGGGCTCTGGCACCTGTTCAACGACAACCCGCTCCACATCGTCGCCATCGAACGGCTGGCGAAATGGTTCCACCCCGACCGCTTCGCCGATGTCGACCCACAGGCGACATTGAACGAAATCTCCAACCGGTTCTCGGCGATCCCGCTCGACGGCCCGCTCTGGATCGAGAGCGCCGGCCAGGCGAAGCCCTGAGTCTAAAGGGCCGCGACAGGACAATTGCCATGACCATGCTTCGCGCCGAAACGCGTATCGCCTTGCCCGATCCCGCTGCCGTGCTGCAGCCGCTTTGCGAGCACCTGCTTGAGCACGAGGCTGAGGTGAGCGAGACCGATGGCGTGACGACGATCGCGTTCGGGGACAGCCGGGCCGAGCTGAGCGCGGTGCCGGGTGCGCTGTCAGTCGTCGTCGAGGCGGCCGATCTCGCCGGCGTGCAGGGCATGAAGCTCGTGATCGCGAGTCATGTCGTCGAGTTTGCGCCCGAAGGCGCCGTGCCGGCGATCCGCTGGAGCGGCGACGGCGCCGAGCCGATGCTGCCGCCTGATTTCCGGGTGCTGACCGTGGCCGGCGTGGAGCAATTGACGCCGCATATGCGCCGCATCCGCTTCCGCGGTGATGACCTCGCCCGCTACGACTCGCTGGAGGCGCTGCATGTGCGCCTGTTCATCCCGCCGGCGGGGCTGGCCGAGCCGGCCTGGCCGACGATCGGCGCGGATGGCCTGCTGCAATCGCCGCCACCGGAGCAGCGGCCGGCGATCCGCAAATACACGATCCGCGAGATCGACGTGGCGGCCGGCACGCTCGCCATCGATTTCGTGCTGCACGACGACGCCGGTCCGGGCTCGGCTTTCGCCGCTAGCGTGCAGATCGGCGACCGTATCGGCATGGCCGGGCCGGGCGGGCGTGGCTTGAAGCAGGCCGAGCGCTACCTCTTCGTCGCGGACGAGACCGGCCTGCCGGCGCTTGCCCGTATGCTGGCGCATCTGCCGGCGCAGGCTCGCGGGCTGGCGCTGATCGAGATCGCCGACGCGGCAGAGCGTCAGTCCCTGCCGCTGCCGGAAGGGTTCGACGTCCGCTGGCTCCACCGCGATGGCGCCGCGCCGGGCTCGACATCTCTGCTGACCGACGCCCTGGCGACGCTCGACTGGCCGCCGGGCGAGGGCAGTCTCTATCTCTGGGCCGCGGCCGAGCACACGGCCTTCCGCGAGATCCGTGCGATGGCGCGCCAGCATCTGCGCCCTGGGATCGACGAGCATCTCGTCGTCAGCTATTGGCGCGCCGGCCTCGCCGAGGAGCAGCACATGGCGGAGAAGAAGCAGGCCGCAAAGGCGGCTTGAAGCGCGCCTGGCAACGAGGTCGACGGCTGCCTCAAGCCTTCAGATGCAGCGTCACCAGCACGGTGATCTCGGCGCCATCCGGCAGTGTTGCGGCCACGCGCACGAAATTGCCGAAATGGCCGAGGCGCTGGAAGGTCACCGCGTCCTTGGCGGCCGGCAGCGGAAATTCCGAGCCTTCGTGGCACCAGTGCATGCCGTCGGCGGATATCTCGATCCGGGCCTTGGGCAGCGCTCCTTTCGGCTCCTTCAGCGCGCGCACGAAGACGATGGCTTCCTTGGCCCAACCGGCCTCATAGGGCTCGGTCGCGCTTGTCCCGGTCCAGCTCTCGTTGCGGGCGACGACGGCGGTGAGGTTCTCGGGCAGCATCAGAACTCTCCCGACAGGCAGACGGAATCGAGATAGGCGAAGGCGCGCTTGTCGGTGTCGGTCTCGGCGAAGAAGGCGAGATTGAGCATGCACCACAGGTTCTTCATCGCGGGGATGCGGATGCAGTCGAAGCCTTCCATGGCGAAGACGCGGTCATTGACCTGGAAACGCGTCGCCTGCATCGAGGCGAGGTCGAAGTCGAAGCGCAGATAGTGCCAGTTCACCTTGGTCGGGATCTCGTTGTAGCAGAGCCGCTGCTCGCCGCCGGGCAGATCCTCCCAGTCATCGGGCGCGAGATGGTAATGCGTGATCGTCTTGCCGGCATCGCCGATCGGCTTGATCGGTGTCGTCTTGCGCTTGAACTGCCATTTCTGCAGATGCTTGCCGTCTTGCGCGTTGAGGAAGCGCAGATGCGGCATCACCCGGTCGCCCGGTCCTGAGGTGTCGCCGATCTGGAGATCGTAGAGGAAGCCGAAGGAACGGATATCGGTCTCCGAGAGCTGCAGATCGGTCGCTTCCGGCTTGAAGGTGAAATAGGCCTCGAGCCGGATCGGACCCGGCTTGCGGAAGGTCAAGCGCTTGATCGCGACGTTCTGCGCGCCCTTCTTCGGCCGCGTCGCGATCTTCAGCGCATAGGAGCCGTCGACGCCGCCATGCGAGCCGAAATCCCAGTTCGGCAGGGTCGAGAGCATGGCGTGGCTGTGCTGGGCATAGCCCGGCAGCATGGCGTCGAGGCTGTCCTCGTAATTGCCGACGAGCTGGGTCCAGCCGCACATGCCCCGGTCGAAATCGTCGAGGCAGATGATGCGCGCGAGCGGATCGAAGCGGCTTAGCTGCGGGTCGGCCTCGCGGATAGCGCGGCGCATGTCGTCGAGCTGGGTCATTGTTTTACCCTTTCACCGCGCCGGCGGTCAGGCCCGCGACGAGGTGCTTCTGCATGAGGATGACGAAGGCGAGCACCGGCACGAGTTGCACGGTCGAGGCGGCGAAGAGCACGCCCCATTCGACGCCTTCGACGGCGCCGATCATCTCGGAGATCACCAGCGGCGCGGTCTTCGCCTTGGTGGTGGTGAAGATGAAGGCGAAGAGGAACTCGTTCCAGGTGTAGACGATGACGAAGACCGAGACCGCGAGCATGCCTTGCGCCGCCATCGGCAGGATGACGCGCATGATGATCTGGAACTGCGACGCGCCGTCCATCATCGCGGCCTCGTCGAGCTCGCGCGGGATCTGGTCGATGAAGGTGCGCATCACCACCGTCCCGAGCGAGACGAAGAAGGTGGCGTAGAGCACGATCAGCACGAAATGCGTGTCGTTGAGGCCGAGCCAGTTCACCACCGGAAAGAGCGGCAGCGTGATCACGATCGGCGGAACCAGTCGGATGAAGATCAGGAAGAAGGCCGAGGCCTGCAGGCCCTTCGAGGCGAAGCGCGAATAGGCGAAACCGGCGAGCAGCGAGACGCCGACGGCGAGCACGGTCGCGCCGACCGTGACGAGGAAGCTGTTCCACAGGCCGAAGAAGAAATCGCCCCAGCGGCTCCAGAGCGCCTCGTAGTTCGCCAGCGTCGGCGCGAACGAGAAGGTGCTGGAGGCCGAGAAGATGTCGCGATCGGCCTTGAAGGACGACATCGCGATCAGGCCGATCGGAACGAGCGACCAGGCGACGATGGCCGCGACGCCGACGAGCTTGAGCAGGGAGCGCAGGAGCTTAGGCATGCTTGCCGAACATCTCCCTGTAGAGCCCGCGCAGGTAGAACAGCGCGAGCAGGAGCGAGGCGAGCACGAGGAGCCAGCCGGTGGCGGCGGCAGGCCCGAAGGCGTTGTAGCGGAAGGCCTCGAGATAGAGATAGACCGCCATCACCTCGGTCGAGCGCGCCGGCCCACCGCCGGTCATCAGCCAGACCTCGGAAAACAGGCGGAAGGCGAAGATGTAGCGGAACAGGGCCGCGATCAGCAGTGCCGGCATCAGCAGCGGCAGCGTGATCCGGCGAAACGAGATCCAGGGCGAGGCGCCGTCGATCGCGGCTGCCTCGTAGAGATCGCTCGGGATCGAGAGCCTGGCCGCATAGAGGATGATGAAGCTGAAGGGCAAATGCAGCCAGATCGAGAGCAGGCTGACCATGGCAAGCCCATGGCTCGGATTCACTGCCCATTCGATCGGCGGCAGGCCGAGCGACATCAGGAGCCGGCTCATCATCCCGACATCAGGCTCGAACAGAAAGCGCCACATCACCACCGCCGAGACTTCGCTGACGGCATAGGGCGCGAGCACGATCGCGAGCAGCAGCGGCCGGAACGGCACGCCCGAGGCGAAGAACAGTGCCATGCCGAGGCCGAGCAGGAGTTCGACATGCACTACCACGGCGACGACGATCACCGTGTTGAGGAGCGCCTTCCAGAAATAGGCATCGCCCAGCACCTTGGCGTAGTTGGCGAAGCCGACGAAGCTTGCCGCCTGGCCGAAGGAGGACTGGTTGAGGCTGAGCCAGAAGACATAGATCGCTGGCAGGAAGATGATGCCGCCGATCATCAGTTGGACCGGCGAGACCAGCGCGATCGCCGAGAGAGGGGTGCGGGCGCTCATCAGGCGATCCTGAAGTGTGCAAGCGCGTCGCGGTCGATTTCGATGCCGAGCCCCGGGCCCTGCGGCACGGAAAGCTTGCCGCCTGCAAGCTGCGATCCCTCGCCGACGATCGGGTGGGTGAAGGCGTCGCGCAGCGGGTTCTGGTAGACCATGCACTCGAAGGTGCGGAAGGTTTCGGCCGCGGCGGCGAGCTGCAGGCTGGCGGCGACGCAGATCGCGCCCGACCAGCCGACATGCGGGGCGTAGGCCGTGTTGAAGGCGGCAGCGAGCTCGCAGATGCGCCAGGTCTCACTGATGCCGCCCGAGCGTGTCACATCCGGCTGGATCAGCCCGAGCGAGCGGTCCTGCAGCGAGATCAGCGCGTCCGAGGCGACGAAGTCGCTCTCGCCCGCGGCGAGCCTGATCGGCAGATGCTGGGCGAGGCGGCGATAGCCCTCGCGATCCTGCGGCGCGATCGGCTCCTCGAAAAAGCCATAGTCGAGATCGGCCAGCGCCCGCCCGACGATCAGCGCGTCATCGACATCATAGGCCCAGTTGGCATCGACATAGAGCGCGATGTCATCACCCGCGAGCTTGCGGACGAGTTTCGCGCGAGCGATCGCATCCCGGAGCGGATGGCCGAGCTTGACCTTGATCTCGCGGAAACCGGCCTTCAGCACGGCGGCGACCTCGGCCTCGACGGTCGCATCATCGAGCCAGTTGATCGAGGAGGCATAGGCCGCGAGTTCGGTGCGGCCCATGCCACCGAGCAGCTTGTGGATCGGCTGGCCCGCCTGCTTTCCGGCGATATCCCAGAGCGCGATGTCGACCGCCGCGATCGCCTCGATGATCTGGCCGCTGGGGCGTCCGGACAGGGCAGCCCGCATCGTCTTCCAGAGCGCGCGGCGATCGGTTGCAGCACGCCCAATCAGGCGCGGCACCAGCGCCTCCTCGATGAAGCGGGCATAGCCGGCGGCGCCGCGGCGGCAGAGTCCCTCGCCGAAGCCGACGACACCGTCCTCGGTCTCGATCTCGACCACGACGATCTCGATCGCCGGATAGTCGCCCTGCGACGTCCGCTGGACCTTGGGCAGCGTCGCCCGCAAGGGATGTGCGACGACCTTTGAGATGCGGCTGGCCGGCATGCGACGGCGTCCTCTTGAGTGCTTAACTTATCTGATAGGTTGAACAGTTGCCAAGCTAAGCGGCATCTGTCAATGATCATCGAATGGAGGTGATCGATGAGCGATGCCGCTTCATCCCTGCTGGGTGGCGACGACCCATTCGCCGGCGGCGACGTCGTGCCGATGCGGCTGGGCGATGCCGTGATCCAGCGCATCACCCAGGCCATCCAGGACGGCAGGCTGAAGCCCGGCGACGCCTTGCCCTCGGAAGCGCGGATTGCCGCCTCTTTCGGCGTCAGCAAGCCGATTGCCCGCGAGGCGATCCGTCAGCTCGCGGCGATGGGCGTCGTGCACATCCAGCAAGGCAAGCCAACAAAGGTTCAGGCGCTCGACGCCGCCCCGCTCGATCGCTTCTATCGCTTCGCCGTACGCGGCCGCCCGAGTGGCTTGACCGAGGCAGTCGAGCTGCGCCGCATCCTCGAGCCGCCGATCGCGGCCCATAGCGCCGCGCGTCGCTCCGCCGAGGAGGTCGAGAAACTCGAGCTGATCCTCGCCCGCATGGAGGACGCACTCGGCCATGTGCCGCGCTGGATCGAGGCCGATCTCGATTTCCACGAGGCCATCGCGGCTTCCTCGGGCAATCGTCTGCTCGATTTCCAGATCAGGGGTCTGCGGCCGGTGATCCGCGAGGTGATGGAGATCTTCAATTCGCGCGAGAAGCGCACCAAGGACGACTGGCGGCGCACCTTCGAGCGGCATGTGCGCGTCGTCGAGGCGATCCGCGCCGGTGATCCGGCTGCGGCTTTCGCCGCCATGAACAAGCATTTCGAAGCGGCAGAAGCCGCCATCGCGGAACTCGCGAACCATCGGGAGGACAGGCATGAGCACGGAGACAGGACTGAACCGTAGGCAGTTCGGCTTAGGGGTTCTCGGGCTGAGCTTTGCGACGCTGGGCGCCGGCGCTGCCCGTGCGCAGCAAAGCGGGCCGTTCAACGTCTTCACCCATCGCGTCATGCAGACGGTCGCGACCGGCGCGCAGGGCGGCGATATCACCAGGGACTGGGCCGCGAAGAACGGCGTCAGCGTCCAGTGGACGACCTTCGACACCGGCCCGCTGCAGGAGCGGCTCTTTCGCGAGGCCAGCCTCGGCGAGACCTCGGTCGATGTCGGCTTCGTCCTCAATACCCAGGTCGTGCCGCGCGCCGCGAACCTGTTCGAACCGCTCGACGACTATCTCAAGCGCGATCCGGTCGAGGATCTCGCCGACATCTTCCCGGGATTGATGAAGGGCATGAATGTCGGCGGCAAGCAGCTTGCCGTGCCGTTCCGCCACGCCTCCTCCGGGCTGCACTACAATGAGGAGATCCTGGCGGAGAAGGGCTTCTCCAAGCCGCCGGCGACGATCGAGGAGATGATCGAGATCGCCAAGGCCTGCAGCTATCGCCGCTCCGATGGCACGCAGGTCGTCGGCCTGTGCATGCCGGGCGTGACCTATCCCAACGTGATCGACCTCGCTCGCGCCTGGGATGGCGAGTTCATCACGCCCGACTTCAAATGCGCCGCCGACCAGCCGCCGATGCTGACCGCGATCAGGACCTTGCGCGAGCTCTTCCAGGCCAATGCCTTCCCGCGCAATTTCGCGACGCTTTCGCCCGAGGACGTCAATGTCTGGATGCAGCAGGGCCGGGCGGCGATGAGCCTGCAGAGCATGGGCCGCAATCGCATCTACAACGATCCGCAGAAGTCGAAATTCTCAGGCAAGATCAAGACGATCGCCGTGCCGGCCTCGAAGACGCTGACGGGCAAATACGATGCCGCCCCGGCCAAGGTCGAGTTCTGGGGCATAGTCATCCCGAAGAACGCCAAGCGCAAGGACCTCGCCTGGAGCTTCATCAAGGCGATGGCCTCGAAGGAGGCGACGCTCAAGGCGGCGCTCAACGGCAACGGGCCGGTGCGCGCCTCGACCTATGCCGACCAGAGCTTCGCCGGAACCGTGCCCTACGCGGCCGAGGAGCTGAAGGTGCTGAAGGTGGCGCGCGTGCCACTGCCGGCCTTCGACGAGGCGGCCCGCGCCGGCGATCTCTTCAAGGAGGAGGCGGAGGCGGCCGTGCTCGGCATGAAGACGCCGGAGGAGGCGATGGCCTCGCTGGTCAAGCGTGTGCAGCCGCTGCTGCCGGCCTGAGGCCCGCGCGACAAGGCGCAACGACAGCGCCCGACAAGCTTGTGGAGGAAGTCCATGTCACAGTCGATCTCGCGCCGCCGGTTCGGCGCTCTCGCCGGCGCGGTAGCCGCAACATCCATGTTGTCCAGCCGGGTCTTCGCGCAGGCGAAGACGCTGACCGTGCTCGGCCACCGTGTCCACCAGACCGCCGCAACGACCGGGTCGGGTGGCGATGCGACCGAAGCCTTCCGCAAGGCGAGCGGGGCGAACCTCAACTGGGTCACCTTCGGCGACGTCAACGCCGTGCATGAGCGGTTGCTGCGCGAGGCATCGCTGGCCGAGACTTCGATCGACGTCGCCTATCTCGTCAACGGCCGCGCCGTGCCGCGCAATCTCAAGCTGTTCGAGCCGCTCGATGCGCTGCTGAAGGAGGCGCCGATCGAGGCCTTCGACGATTTCGCGCCCGGCCTGATTGCGCCGCTCAAGGTCGACGGCGCGCTGCACGGCATCCCCGTCCGCCATGCCACCAATGCGCTGATCTACAACGAGGCGCTGCTGGAGGAGCGCGGCGTCAGCAAGCTGCCTGCGACCTTCGAGGAGCTGGTCGAGGTCGCGCGCAAGCTCACCTTCAAGCGCGAGGACGGCACGCAGGTCCACGGCCTTGCCTTCACCGCGGTCTTCGCCTCGAACTTCCTGACGGTCTCGCGCTGCCTCGGTGGTGACTATATGACGGCCAACGGCAAGCTGACCGCCAATGAACCGGCCATGGTCAAGGCGCTGACGATCCTCGCCGATCTCTACAAGACCGGCGTGCTGCCGCGGAACTTCGCCACGGTGAACAATGAGGAGATCACCACCTGGATGCAGCAGGGCAGGGCGGCGATGACGATCAATCCCTTCGCCCGGCTGGTCTCCTACAATGATCCCGCCAAGGGCAAATATGGCGGGCGCTTCAAGTCACTGCTGCCGCCGATGGCGGCCGATCTCGCCGGCAAGATGGCGTTCGCGCCGACGGTCGAGTTCTGGTCGCTGATGATCCCGAAGAACGCCAAGCAAAAGCCACTCGCCTGGGAGTTCATCCGCGCGCTGTCCTCGAAGGCCGGCACGACGACGATGGCGCTGAACGGCAACGGGCCGACCCGCATCTCGACCTATGCCGATGACAAGCTGAAGGTGGCGATGCCCTATGCGGCCGATGAGGCGGCAGCGCTGAAGGCCTCGCGCATCCATCTGCCCGCCTTCGACGAGCAGGCGCGCGCCCACGACATCTTTGTCGAGGAAACGCAGGCGGCCGTGCTCGGCCGCAAGCCGCCGCAGCAGGCGATGGACGATGCGGTCGCCCGCGTGAAGCCGCTGCTCGGCTGATGGCAGGCGTTCTGGCTGGGCGGACCGCGCTCGTCACCGGCGCGGCACGCGGGATCGGGCTCGCGATCGCGACAAGGCTGGCGGAAGCCGGCGCGCACGCGGTCATTCATGATCGGGACGCCGCGGCCGCGACCACGGCGGCTCTGGATCTGCGAACATCGAACCTCGCGGCTTCGACCTTGATCGCCGATCTCGCGGAGGCCGCGGCCCCTTCCGCCATGGCGGCGGAGCTGGCGGCGAACGGGACCGAACCCGACATCCTCGTGCTTTGCGCGTCGGTCGAAACCCTCGAGGCCTGGGATGCGGTCTCCGAAGCCGCGATGGCGGCTCAGACGCAGATCAACCTCCACGCCACGGTGCGGCTGCTGCAGGCCTTCCTGCCGGGCATGCTGGCGCGCGGCTTCGGCAGGGTCATCGCGATCGGCAGCGTGCAGGAGGCGCGCCCCAATCCGACGCATTTCTATTACGCCGCGACCAAGGCCGCGCAGACCAACATGATCCTCAACCTGGCGCGAACCCTGCGCGCCCCGGACGTCACCTGCAACATCATCCAGCCCGGCGCGATTCTGACCGATCGCAACCGCGCGGTTCTGGCTCAGCCCGGACGGGAGGAACAGGTGCTCGCACGCATTCCGCTTGGCAGGCTCGGTCGCGCCGATGATTGTGCCGGCCTGGCGCTGCTGTTGTGCTCGCCCGAGGGCGCCTACATCAACGGTGCCGAGATCGCGGTCGATGGCGGCATGCGGCTCTGAGCTGCGTTCAAGCCGAGGGAGGCTCACTGCGCCCTGATGCGGAAAGCTTCGGTAGGGAGAGCGTGACGCGCAGGCCACCTTCGGCCCGGTTCTCCAGCGCGATCGAGCCGTCATGCGAACGCGCGATGGCCAGCGCGATCGTCAGGCCGAGGCCCGAGCCACCGGTCTGGCGGCCACGCGATTCCTCGAGTCGCACGAACGGCTGGAACACCCGCTCCCTATCGGCTGGCGCGATGCCCGGTCCCTCGTCCTCGACGAGGACGGAGTAACTGTCCCCGGCATCGGCGATGGTGACCCTGGCCGCGTTTCCATATTTCACGGCGTTGCCGATGATGTTGGAGGCGGCGCGCTTCAGGGAGAGAACCCCGCCTCGGACGGGAGCCGAGCTCAGCCCGACCAGGGAGACGCGGTGGCCCTGGTCGACATGCTCGTCGACGATCGTCTCGATCACCGAGGCGAGATCGACCGGGCGCATCGGTTCGCTCGAGGTCCCGCCGCGCAGATAGTCGAGGGTCGAGTCGATCATCGCCTCCATCTCGCTGAGATCGGCGTCGATCAGGGTGCGGGTCGCGTCATCGTCGAGGAATTCGGAGCGGAGCCGCAGGCGCGTGATGGGGGTGCGCAGATCATGAGAGACTGCGGCCATGGCCTGCGTCCGCTCGGCGACGAGGTGCCGGATGCGTTCTCGCATCGTGTTGAAGGCCCGCGCGGCGCGGCGCACCTCGACCGGGCCGTTCTCGGGAAGCGGCTGCGGTGTCTGGTCGAGGCTGAAGCGCTCGGCCGCCATAGCGAGATCGCGCAAAGGCCGCGTCGCCCAGCGCAGCAGCAGCAGCGCCACGACGACGATGGCGACGGCAAAGCAGATCATGATCGCGGTCAGGCCCCAATCGAGATGCTGCGAGGCGCCGAGCGCTGAGGAGGAGAAATTGACCCAGGAGCCATCGTCGAGCCGGACCGAGACCAGCATCATGTGCCGGTAGGCGTTGGCTTCGCCGGCACCGAGCGCGCCATCATCGGCGAAGCCGACCCGGAAAGATTCTGCCGCCAGCTCCGGAGCGAGTTCCTTGAGCCGCGTTTCCATCGCCCGGGTCCGCTCGGTCAGGGGAGCGTTGCCGAGCACCAGGCTGATCTTACTCCAGTGCACTTCGAGGCTGGCGCTCGACAGATCATGCGCGACGCGGTCGCGTTCCGGCGCCTGCGGCAGGCTCGCGATCGCCCGCTTGATCGAGACGATGCGTTCGGCGAGACCCCGGTCCTGGCCTGCCGTCGCGAGGTTCTCGACGCCGACGCGATAAGCCCAATAGCCGAGCAGGTGGAAGGCGAGCAGCGCCGCGACCAGGATCAGGATGGCGCGGCTGGCGACCGTATCGGGCCAGAGCCGTTTGGCTGAGGACATCAAGCGGGCTGTCCTTGCTGGTGCCCGACCTGCGAGGCGAACAGGTAGCCGGCGCCGCGGATCGTCTTGATCAATTGGCCGCCGCGAGCGTCGGCTTCGAGCTTGCGGCGCAGGCGGCTGATCTGGACATCGATCGTGCGGTCGAACGGATCGTCGCTCATCCGCGCCTTGGCGAACTGCATCAGCGCCTCCCGCGACAGGACGCGATTGGCATGCTCGACGAAGGCGACGAGCAGGTCGAACTCCCCGGTCGACAGATCGATCAGCGTCCCGGACGGCGATTGCAGCTCGCGCCGTCGCAAATCCATGCGCCAGCCGTCAAAGGTCACGATCGCGCTCGTCTGCGTGACGGCCGCGCCGCGCCCCGCTCGAGCTCGGCGCAGCACTGCTCGGATCCGGGCCAGCAATTCGCGCGGGCTGAACGGCTTGGTGACGTAGTCGTCCGCCCCGCCCTCGAGACCGCTGATGCGCTCGCTCTCCTCGGTCCGGGCAGTCAACATCACGATCGGCACCTGCGAGGTCGCACGCACGTCTCGGCAGAGCTCGACGCCGGAGCGTCCGGGCAGCATCAGGTCGAGGACGATCAGGTCGATGGCACTGTGAGCCAGCGTTTCCATCATCGCGCGCCCGTCTGGTGCGCCGGTGACCTGGTAGCCATGCCGCTGCAGGAAGCGCGCGACGAGCAGCCTGATCTGCGGATCGTCGTCGACCACCAGGATATGGCCATGGTCGTCCGTGGCCGTCGCGGCGGGAGCCGGGTCCATCTCTGGCTGTGGTTCGGTCGGAATGTCCGTGCTCCCGCGAGCGGGCTCCTGCGATCTGGTCAGCAGAACATAGCGCGCTCGCGGCCCGGCTGCCCGCGCCGCTTTGAAACAATTTGTAACGGACGCCCGCGAAAGCCCGCTGCTACCCCTGTCGCATCGAAACAAGGGGCGCCGAATCGTGACGTTGGTGAAGATGCCGTTGCTGGCGGCGGTCGGTTTGGCGCTGGGCGCCTGCTCCGCCACGGTCCCAGACCATCTGGCGCGGCCAGCCGATCCGAACGCCCGCGTTCCCGCCATCACCTATCGCAGCGTGACGGCTGGTGCCGCCAGCTTCCGCCCGGCCGAGCCCAAGGACTGGCGCGAGCTCAACCGCCAGGTCGGACCGAAATCATGATGCCGTCTTTTCGCCTGACTGCTCCAACCGCTTCGAATGCCCGCCGCCTGCTGCGTTGGGGCCTGCTCGCCGGGACGGCGGTCCTGCTCGGCGGCTGCGCCGGGTTTTCGCCCGATGGCGGGATGGCGCCGATCCAGACCGCGACTTACGCCGAGATCGGCAAGGATGTGGTCAAGATCGGCGACGACAAGATCGCACTGACCGCGAAGACGCGGGTCGACCAGCTGCTGCGCAAGCCGCTGACGGCCGATGCCGCGGTGCAGGTCGCGCTGCTTAACAATCGCGGCCTGCAGGCCGCCTTCAACGAGCTCGGCATCGCCGAAGCGCAGATGGTCGCGGCCAGCCTGCCGCCCAATCCGCGCTTCGGCATCTCCAAGCTCTCCGGCCGCTTCGAGGTCGAGATCGAGCGCCAGATCGTCGGCAGCCTGCTCGCGCTGATCACCTTGCCGGCCAGGGCCGAGATCGCCGGCGACCGCTTCGCGACCGCGCAATTGCGCGCGGTCGAGGCGGTGCTGAGGCTCGCTGCCGACGCGCGGCGTCAGTACTACCGCGCGGTCGCCGCCAACGCCCAGGTCGCCTTCTACCAGGAGGCCAAGGGCTCCGCCGACGCAGCCTCCGAGCTGTTCAAGCGGCTCGGCGAGTCCGGCGGCGTCAACAAGATCGACCAGGCGCGCGAGTTCGCCTTCGAGGCCGAGCTGACGGTGCAGCTCGCCCAGGCGCGCCAGCAGCAGCTCCAGGAGCGCGAGCGGCTCATTCGCCAGCTTGGGCTCTGGGGCGAAGATCTGAAATTCCGGGTCGGCACCTTGCCGCCGCTGCCGCGGCTGCAATCGGTCAAGGCGATCGAGGCCGAGGCGCTGCGCAAGCGCGTCGATATCCAGATCGCCCGCGCTGAGCTCGATACGCTGGCGAAGTCGCTCGGCCTCGCCAATGCGACGCGCTTCGTCAACGATATCGATCTGCTCGGGCGCCGCACCTATGACCGCGGCCGCAGCATCGGCGCAGATGGCCATGTCGAGCGCGAATCCAGCCGCAGCAAGACGCTGGAGCTGGAGATCGACATTCCGATCTACGATTTCGGCCAGTCCAAGGTCGCGCTCGCCGAGCAGACCTATATGCAGGCCGCCAACAAACTGGCGGAGAAGGCGGTCAATGCCCGCTCGGAGGCGCGCGAGGCCTATACCGCCTACCGCGCCAATTACGACATCACCCGGCAGTACCAGAACAACGTCCTGCCACTGCGCAAGATCATCCAGGACCAGTCGCTGCTGCACTACAGCGGCATGCTGAACGACGTCACCGACCTCATCACCGATGCCCGCAACCGCATCCTCTCGAATGTCGCGGCAATCAATGCGCGTCGCGACTTCTGGCTCGCCCATACCGACTTCAAGCACGCGCTGATCGGTGGCGGCAGCGGAGGCGGCGGCTCGGCCACCGTCGCAGCGGCAGGCGGCGGCGATGCCGGCGGCGGCGGACACTGAGCGGGCGGAAGGAGCGAAACAATGACCACGCTATCGCGCAGGGGCTTCATCGGCTCGTCCGGGCTCGTTCTGGCCGGAGCGACCGCCGTCTCCGGGCGCACGGCCTTCGCCGCCGTGCCGGAGGCACCGACCATGACCGAGGCGACGACGCAGGCACCTCTGGTGCCGACGACGGGGCCTGATTACCAGCCGGTTGCCACACTGAACGGCTGGTCGCTGCCCTGGCGCATGAACGGCGACTGGAAGGAGTTCCATCTCGTCGCCGAGCCGGTGGTGCGCGAGTTCGCGCCCGGGATGAAAGGCTATCTCTGGGGTTATAACGGCCAGTCGCCCGGCCCGACCATCGAGGCGGTCGAAGGCGACAAGGTCCGCATCTACGTCACCAACAAGCTGCCCGAGAGCACGGCGGTGCACTGGCACGGCCAGCGCCTGCCCAATGGCATGGACGGCGTCGGCGGCCTGACGCAGCCGCATATCCCGCCCGGCAAGACCTTCGTCTACGAGTTCCAGCTCCGGCGCTCGGGCACCTATATGTACCACCCGCATTCGGACGAGATGGTCCAGATGGCGATGGGCATGATGGGCTTCTTCGTCGTCCATCCGAAGGACCCGGCCTTCCGCCGCGTCGACCGCGACTTCGTCTTCCTGCTCAACGCCTTCGACATCGAGCCGGGCTCCTATGTGCCGCGCGTCGCCGAGATGACCGAGTTCAACATGTGGTGCTGGAACAGCCGCGTGTTCCCGGGCATCGACCCGCTGGTCGTGGCTAAGAACGACAAGGTCAGGATCCGCTTCGGCAACCTGACCATGACCAATCACCCGATCCACATGCATGGCTATGAGTTCAAGGTCTCGTGCACCGATGGCGGCTGGGTCGATCCGGCGGCCGCCTGGGACGAGGTCTCAATCGACTGCGCCGTCGGCCAGATGCGCGCCTTCGACTTCGTCGCCGACGAGCCCGGCGACTGGGCGATCCACTGCCACAAATCGCATCACACGATGAATGCGATGGGGCATTCGGTGAAGAACTATATCGGCGTGAACAAGAAGGACCTGGCCAAGCGCATCGCCAAGATTGCGCCGGGCTACATGCCGATGGGTTCGAACGGCATGGGCGAGATGGGCTCGATGGAGATGCCGCTGCCCGACAACACCCTGCCGATGATGACCGGCTTTGCCCAGTTCGGCCCAGTCGAGATGGGCGGCATGTTCTCGGTGGTGAAGGTCCGGGAAGGGCTGGCGAAGAACGACTACAAGGATCCCGGCTGGTTCAAGCACCCGGAAGGCACCGTCGCCTTCGAATACAAGGGCCAGAAGCTCGCCGAGGCGCCGAGGGAGGCGTCACCAAACAGCGGTGTCGAGGCGAGCGAGTGGCGGGTCAAGGACCCGCGCAAGCCGAGCCTCGGGCCGGATGGCAAGCCGCTGCCTGCGGCCAAGAAGCCGCATTCCAACCACTGACATGCCGATCCTCGATCAGGAGAACCTCATGACGACAGCAGCATTCAAGCTCGCCGCGATGGCGATCCTGTTTTCCGCGGGCACCGCCTTGGCGGGCCCCGGTGGAGCCGGTCACGGCCATGGCGACGAGACCGCCTATGGCAAGCCCGGCGATCCCAAGAAGCCGGCTCGGGTCGTGCAGGTCGCGATGGCCGAGCGCGACGGCAAGATGTCCTTCATCCCCGACCGGATCGAGGTGCGCCGCGGCGAGCAGGTCCGCTTCCAGCTGCGCAACAATGGCGAGCTCGACCACGAGCTCGTCCTGGCGACGCTCGAGGAGAACCTCAAGCACGCGGTCGAGATGCAGAAGAACCCCGACATGGAGCATGACGATCCGAACGCCAAGCGCCTCGCGCCGAAGAAGACCGGCGAGATTGTCTGGGCCTTCACCAAGGTGGGCGAGTTCGACTTCTCCTGCCTGATCCCCGGTCACCGCGAAGCGGGCATGACCGGCAAGATCATCGTCAAGTAAGCCTCACGAAAGGAGCATTCCATGCTCAGGACGGCAGCCACAATTGCACTTCTTCTCCTCGCCCTGCCGGTCGCGGCGCAGTCCATTAGCGGCACGGTCACAAAGATCGACGAGCCCCAGGGCAAGCTCACCATCAATCACGGCCCGATCAAGAACCTCGACATGGACGCGATGACCATGGTGTTCCGCGCCGCCGATCCGGCCATGCTCAAGGGGCTGAAAGCTGGAGCCAAGGTCAAGTTCGACGCCGATCGCGTCAACGGCCAGATCACCGTCACCAAGCTTCAGAAGGCGAAGTGATCCGCTATCGCGGGGATGGATCGCGCCGGTCCATCCCGCTGTGCCGGGGCAGTGCCCCGGCGCTTGTTCTTCTGGGCGGTCTTTCCGCCGCGCTCGCCTCTGATGGCGACCTGCAGCGCATCCTGCTCGAGCACGCTTGCGTCAAGCCGAGGGTCGAGACCGTGCTGAAGCAGGCTTCCCTTACCGTCTATCGTGTCAACTGCCTCGGCACCGCGCACAAGATCCTTGATGTCGTCTGCGACGGCCATCGTTGCAGCGCAAGCCAGCGCAGAGACGTGACGGATTGAGGCCGCAGCCGGGGCGCTCCGTCCCCGACTGCCGATTTTCAACCAGGAAGTCGAACGCTATCCGCGTGATTTGCCCAGCTCTCGCTTCGACGGTAATGAATTGTCGGGGCGCTGGAATATCAACAGGCATATCTGCGGCATGATGCGATGACGGCAAAGAAGGGCGAGAGCGGGCAGAAGCGTCGTCCGGCGCCGCGCGGCAAAAGCAAGAAAGAGTCGTTGCCGCTGTCCGAGCAGGCCTACATCGCCATCAAGGACCGGATCATCACCCTGTTCTTCGCGCCGGGCCAGTATCTCAACGAAGCGTCGATCTGCGAGCAACTGGACATGGGCCGCACGCCGGTCCACCAGGCGCTGCAGCGGCTGCAGGCCGAAGGCCTCGTCGACGTCGTGCCGCGCAAGGGCGTAATCATCCAGCCTGACTCGATGGGGCAGGTGATCGAGATCCTCGACGCGCGCCTCGTCGTCGAGCCGGCAATCGCGGCGCGCGCCGCCGAGCATGGGCGGCCTGAGGATGTCGAGGCGGCCCGTGCCATCCTCGATCATCACCGTGACGATGCCCATGGCGGCGGCCGGATCGATGCCTTCGTCGAATGCGACCGCGCCTTCCACTCCCGGATCAGCGACATGTCCCAGTCGCGCATCCTCGGTGATTTCGCCAAGGCCCTGCACGAGCGCTCGATCCGCGCCTGGTATCTGCACCTCTGGCAGACGCTCGATACCGACGCATCCGACCGCCAGCACCGCGCCGTCCTCGCCGCGATCGAAGCGCGCGACCCAGCGGCGGCCGCAGCCGCGATGCGCGATCACCTGAGCGGCCTTCGCGAGCGGGTGGTTCTGCTGCAGCAGCACGCGCCAAAGCGCATTCCCTCGCTGCAGAGCCGCTAGGCGCCTTCCAGCGCGTCAGGCGGCGGCGCTCGGACGCCTCGCTCATCCCATTCCCGGCCCGCGGCTTCCTCGCCCCAGACAAAATCTGGGCGCGACGGCGCTTTGCGACTTGCATTAGACATCATGTGAAATATCATGACGGACATCGTAAGCGTGACAGCTTGAAAGAAGGGTCCATCATGCAGCTCCCCGCCGGCGCTCCGAGCCTCGAGGAAATCCTGATCCAGACGAACGACATGCCCTGGCGGGAAAAGTCGTTGAAGGGCGTGCACGAGAAGATGCTGTGGCGGGATGAGGCGACCGGCGCGTCCGTCGCCCTGATCCGCTTCGAGAAGGGCGCCGGCATTCCCAAACCGCACTCCCATGCCTCGAACCAGATGATGTTCTGCCTCTCCGGCCATTTCGAATACACGGCGACCGGCGTCACGCTGAAGCCCGGCAGTTTCTACTGCAATCCCAAGGGCAATGTGCATGGCCCGAGCCTCGCGATCGAGGAGACGGTCGTGGTCGAGATCTATGACGGCCCGCACTACCCGCAGACGCCGTCCTGGTACACCGACGAGCGCGACGCTCATTGATCCCCGGTCGAGCCGAGGTCCGCACCATGAGCAACCCCGCTTTCCAGCCAGCCGCCGCGCTGCGCGACCTGGCTCAGGCGCTGCTCGCAAAGGTCGGCGCTCCTGCTGACCATGCCAGCCTGGTCGCCGAGGCCTTGGTCGCTGCCGACATCGAAGGCCTTGGCTCGCACGGGCTGATGCTGCTGCCGATGTATCTCGAGCGCATCGAGAAGGGCTCGGTCGATGCCGCGGCGAAGGGCGAGATCGTGGTCGATGCCGGTGCGCGCGTCACCATCGACGCCAACAATGGCCTCGGCCAGGTCACGGCCGAACTGGCATCCGAACTCGCGATCGAGCGTGCGGCGGTGCACGGCCTCGCCGCTATCGCCGTGCGCAACGCCTTCCATTTCGGCGCCGCCGGCCGCTTCGCGCGCAAGATCGCCCTCTCCGGCCAGATCGGCATCGTCATGGCCAACACCCGCCCGCTCCTGCCCGCGCCGGGCGGGGCCGAGCGCGTCGTCGGCAACAACCCGCTCGCCATCGCGGTGCCGACTGGCGGCGAGCCGCTCGTGCTCGATCTCGCCATGAGCGCCGGCGCCATGGGCAAGATCAGGCTGGCGGGGAGCCGTGGCGAGCCGATCCCGGAGGACTGGGCCGCAACAGCGGACGGTCTGCCGACGACCGATGCGGCCGAGGCGATCAAGGGCATGCTCCTGCCGGCTGCCGGCGCCAAGGGCTTCGGCCTTGCCGTGATGGTCGACCTGCTCGCGGGCGGCTTGTCGGGCGGCGCCATCGGCGATGCCGTGCGTCCGCTCTATGGCGATCTCTCCGAGCCTTATGCCAGCGCCAACCTCTTCATCGCGATCGACATTGCGGGGTTTCGGCCACTGGACGAGTTCGAGGCCGCAGCCTCCGGTTTCGCGGAGCGCATCCGTGGCTCGAAGCCCGCTCCGGGTGCCTCGCCGATCCGTATGCCCGGCGACCGTGCAGCCAAGGCCCATCGCGATTTCGACGGCAACTGCCGCATCGCGCCGGCGACGTTCTCGGCCTTGCGCGCTGCCGCCGAGCGGCTCGGCGTCCCCGTTCCGTCTTCCCTGTCCTGATCTCAAGGAGTTTTCAAATGGCCAAGCAGAAGATCACCAGCGCCAAGCTGCGCCAGCCGAACGGCCATTTCTCGCAGGCGACTGCGATCGAGGCCCGCGGCCGCCTCGTCTTCCTCTCCGGCATGACCTCGCGCCGCGCCGACGGCACGATAGCCGGCATCGGCGACGTCTCGGAGCAGACCCGGCAGGTCTGCGAGAATCTGAAGGCTGCGGTCGAGGAAGCCGGTGGCACGCTCGACGACATCTGCCGCGTCGACGTCTATGTCCGCAATATGGAGCATTTCGACGCGATCCATAAGGTCCGCCGCGAATACTTCACCGGCATCGCGCCGGCCTCGACCATGGTCGAGATCTGCAAGATGACCTCGCCGGACTACCTGATCGAGATCAACGCCATCGCCGTCATCCAGGACTGACCATCGATGCGTTACGTCAATCTGCGCCATGATGGCGGCGAGCGGCTCGGCCTCGTCGTCGGCGACCAGATCGTCCTGCTCACGCCGGGCGCGGGCGATCTCGTCGCCTTTGTCGGTCTGCCGCACAATGAGCGGCAGTCGCTGATCGTCGCGAGTCTCGACAAGGGCGCGCGCCTGCCACTGGCGGACGCATCGCTGGCCGCGCCGGTGCGCCGCTTCCGGCGCGACGTGCTCTGCACCGGCTGGAACTACTGGGACCATTTCGAGGAGAGCAAGGGCAAGCGTGAAGGGCAGGACGTCGACCGCCCGAAGGCGCCGACCTTCTTCACGAAGTCGCCCGACGTGGTGATCGGTCCGCAGGACGACATCGCCTTCGATGCCCGCATCTCGGCCAAATGGGACTACGAGGCCGAGATCGCGATCATCATCGGCAAGGGCGGCCGCAGCATCCCCCGCGCGCGGGCGCATGAGCACATCTTCGGCTTCTGCCTCGCCAACGACGTCTCGCAGCGCGATCTGCAGCGCCGCCATGGCGGGCAATGGCTGAAGGGCAAGAGCATCGACGGCACCATGCCGCTCGGCCCTCATGTCGTGACGCCGGACGAGATCGACTTGCCCAAGGTCAGGCTGCAATGCCTGCTCAATGGCGAGCTCATGCAGAACGCTGTGGCGGCGCAGATGGCCTTCCCTGTCGATGAACTCATCGCCGAGCTCTCCTTCGGCATGACCTTGCATCCGGGCGATGTGCTGCTGACCGGCACGCCGAGCGGCATCGGCAATGCGCGCGAACCGCCAATCTTCCTGAAGGCGGGCGACGAAGTGGTGGTTCGGGCCGAGGGCCTGGGTGAGCTGCGTAATCGCCTCGTCGAGCGTGATCTCGCCGAAGATAGCGACATCACGCCCTGAAGGACGTTTTCATCAAAGCAAAAGGGCCGGCTCCTCGGAGCCGGCCCTTTTCATGTTAGCCTGTCAGCTTGCCAGGATTGTCGCAGAAGATCGCCCGGCGCCGGCTCTCGCTGAGGCCGGCGAGCTGCTTATGCGGCTCGATCATGCCCATCGGGAACGGCCAGTCGGAGCCGAAGACGATCCGCTCCGGGCCAAATACCGAGGCTGCCAGCTCAAGCAATTCGTCGTCATGCGCGATGCAATCGACGCAGAAGCGGCGCAGCGCCTTTGCCGGCGCTTCGACTTGCTTGTCGACGCCCGGCCGGCCGGTCTCGAAGCCGCGCTGCCAGCGCCCGGCCACGGCGGGCACGGTTCCCCCGGCATGGGCGAGGCAGATGGTGATGCGCGGATGCCGTTCCAGCACGCCGGCGAAGACGAGATGGCCGGCTGCGACCGCCGTTTCGCTCGGATTGCCGAAGAGGTTGTGCAGATAGAACGGGTCGAGCCGCGCGTCGCAGCCCTCGCCGGGATGCAGGAAAACGAAGGCCGAGGCAGCATCCAGCGCCTGCCAGAGCGGGATATGGCTGGCATCGGACAGCATCAGCCCAGGCTCGCCCGTCGGCATGGAGAAGCGGGCGTCGCTGGCCGTGGAGCGCCCGTGCACGATTTGAGCGGCGAGCTCGGGATGGGCGACCGGCAGATGGAAGAGCGGCGCCAGCCGGTCCGGATATGCCGCAGCGATCGCCGCGAGCCCGTCATTGAGCAATTGCGTCCACGCCTCGGCCTCGGCCGCATCGAGGCCCGGGCGGTAGGTTGGCGGCGGAGCCGAGATCCAGGCTCGCTCGACCTGCTGCTTGTCCATCCAGGCGATCAACGTCTCGGGGTGGAAGAGCGCCTTGATGCCGATCGCATGCCCGTCGATGACGAGCTTTTCGGTTGCCGCGTCCCAGCTCACGCCGGGAACGCTCGCCAGCGGCGCGCCGACCGGAATGAGGTGGGCGTGGACATCGAGGGCGATACGCTGGGTCATGCGGGAGCCATCGCGAAGCGCGCGACATGCGCGGAAAAGCGGGTGAGGAAGCCATTGAGGAATTGCCGCGTCGCAGGGTCGGCAATGTCACCATCGGCAGTGAAGAGCCCCTCGCGCATTGCCATGCAGACCTCGGGCTGAGGCAGGACGGGAACGTCGAGATGCGAGAGGATGTTGCGCAGATGCTGCTGGGCCGGGGCCGTCCCGAGCGAACCGCTGGCCAGGCCCGCGATCGCCGTCGGCTTGCCGCGCCAGGAGTTGGCGCCATAGGGGCGCGAGCCCCAGTCGATGGCGTTCTTGAGCGCTGACGGGACCGAGCGGTTGTATTCGGGTGATACGATCAGAACGCCATCGGCCGCCTCGATCGCCTGCTTGAAGCTCCGCACCGTTGGCGGCAGAGCGCGGTCCAGGTCGCGGTTGTAAAGCGGTAGCTCAGCGAGATCGCTTTCCTGGACATCGAAGCGGTCGGAACCGAGTCCGGCGAGCGCTGACGCCAGCCGGCGATTGATCGATTCACGGCTGAGCGAGCCGACGAGCAGCGCGATACGGGGCTTGGTCATGGCGAGTCCGTCATGGCAAGTCCATCAATGCCGGACTTCGCTGAACCACGGCTTCAGCGCGATGTCGACGAAGGCGACCACGGCGTAGAGCACCATGCCGAGCACCGCCAGCGCCAGCAGCGCGGCGAAGGCGAGCGGCGTGTTCACCTGCGAGTTTGCGACGAGCAGGAGATTGCCGAGACCTTCGTTCGAGCTGATGAATTCGCCGATCACCGCGCCGATGACGGCGAGCGTGATCGCGACCTTCGAACCGGTGATGACGAAGGGCAGCGCCGCCGGGAACTTGATCTTCCAGAAGGTCTGCCAGCCGGTGGCGCGGACCGAGGCCGCAAGGTCGAGCATCTCCGACGGCGTGGAGCGCAGGCCCGTTGCAGTGTCGACCACGATCGGGAAGAAGGCGACGAGCCAGGCGATGGCGAGCTTGGATTCGATGCCGGTGCCGAGCCAGACCAGGATCAGTGGCGCCAGCGCCACCTTGGGCAGGGCCTGCGTCGCGATCAGCAGCGGATAGAACATCAGGTTGAGCGTGCGCGACGAGGAGATCGCCACGGCGATCGGAATGCCCAGGAAGAAGGCGAGCAGGAAGCCGTAGACGCTTTCGAGCAGCGTCACGCGCCCCTCGGAGAGCAGCAGCGGCAGGTTGTTGATCGTCGCGTTCCAGACCGCGAGCGGGCGCGGCAGCACCGCCTGCGGCACGTCGAACATGACGATATAGCCCTGCCAGAACAGGAGCAGCAGCAGCAGGCCGAACACCGGATAGGCGACCCGCGTGACGGCTTCGGAGGAGATTTTCATGGCGCTGATCGTCACGCGTGATGAAGGACGCCGAGCCCGGCGCCGGCACGGCGCTCGTACTCGCTGAAAGTCGTCGTGAAGCGCTGGCTCGCTGCCCGCGGATAGGGCAGGTCGATCCTGATCCGGTCGGAGACGCGGCCGGGCCGGGCGCTGAAGACGAGGACCTCGTCGGCGAGATAAACCGCTTCGGAGATCGAGTGCGTCACGAACATCACGGTTGCCCCGGTCAGGCGCCGGATGCCGAGCAGCAATTCGTGCATTTCCATCCGGGTGAGCTCGTCGAGGGCACCGAAAGGCTCATCCATCAGGAGGAGGGAAGGGGAGTGGATCAGTGCCCGGCAGAGCGCGACACGCTGTTTCATGCCGCCGGAGAGCTCGTGCGGGCGGCTCTTCAGGAACTTGCCGAGCCCGACATGCTCAAGGAGCTCGACGGCGCGCGCCTTTGCTGCCGCGTCGAGCCGCCCTTTGATCTCCATCGGGAAGAGCACGTTGGAGAGAACGGTGCGCCAGGGCAGCAGGTTCGGGCTCTGGAAGACGAAGCCGAAATCATCCTGCGGCTCGGTGACCTCGCGACCGCGGATCACGACGCTGCCGCCACTGGGCTTGGTCAGGCCGGCGACGATCCGCAGCAGGGTGGTCTTGCCGCAGCCGCTGGGGCCCAGCAGGGCGACGAGCTCGCCCTTCCTGAGCTCGTAGTCGACATCGGAGAGCGCGATCATCGCGCCCTCCTGCTTGCCGAAGACCTTACGGACGCCGACGAAGCGGCCGTAGATGTCGTCCGCCTCCTTGGGCGTGCTCTGCGATTCTGCGACGGATGGGGTCACGGAAGAACCGGCGTCGCGGGCAGCAAGGTCGCATCGTAGACGTCGCCGGCGGCCAGCTTGGCGCCTGGCAGGGTCTGGAGGATGAGCGAGACGGAGGCGGCCATCGCATCAGGGTCGATCGCGCCCAGCCCCTTCTTCTCGGTGACGTCGGTCTTCACGAGCTCGCTCACGATCTCGATCTCCTCGAGAACGACATCCTTCTCGAGGCCCTTGTTGAGCTTGACGACGATGTCGGCCGCCTCGTCCGGCTTGGCGATCATGTCCTTCCAGCCCTTCAGCGAGGCCGCGATGAAGGCCTTGATCACGTCCGGCTTCGACTTGATCAGATCATCGCGCACGACGATGCCGTTCGAGTAGAGCACGAGCCCGTCATTGGCGAGCAGGTAGGTGCGGGCGTTCGACGAGCCGACCGCCTTGGCGACGCCCGGGCGCGTCATCACGAAGGTCTCGACCGCCGGGATCTTCTTGGCGGCGAGCATGCCGACGCGGGCGGACGGGTCGATATTCGTGAACTTGGCCGGCGTCTTGATGCCCTTCTGCGCCATGAACGCCTCGATCACCTTCTGGGTGAAGCTGCCGGCGCCGCTGCCGATTTCGAGCCCGGCGAGCTGATCGGCGGAGCGGACATTGGCGCCGTCGCGCAGCGAGAAGATGGCGTAGGGCGCCTTCTGGTAGATGACCGAGACCATCTTTGCGGTCGAGCCGCCATTGGCCCGGGCGGCGACGACGCCGGCGACGTCGGAGAAGGCGATCTGCGCGGTTCCAGCCTCGATGGCCTGGATCGCCTGTGCCGTTCCCTGCCCAGAGATGATGCTGACGTCGAGCCCGGCCTGCTTGTAATAGCCCTTGTCCAGGGCGACGAACCAGGCCGCGTGACGCCCAAGTGCGCGGAAATCGAGCGAGAAGGTGATCGGTGTCTGCGCCTGAGCAGGGGCAGCGGCGAAGCCCAGCGCGGTGGCGAACACCCCCGCAAGGCCGGCGATGGCGGTCTTCCTCATCCAGTGCATCGGCATTCCCCTCTTCCAGCGAGCATCAGCCCTTGGTCTGGAAGATGTCCGATCCACTGATATTTCTCAAGAGATATCTTTTGAGAATCACTCGACCGCGATGCCTGCCCTGGCGATGACCTCGCTCCATGTCCTGCGGTCGCGCTCGATGCGCGTTGCAAGCTCCCCCGAGCCCGCGGCAGCTACGGTCACGCCCGCTGCCGCGAGCTTGGCGGAGATCGCCGGCCGCGCCAGAACGCCCGTCACGGCCTGCTCGAGTCGAGCCAGCAATTCAGGCGGCGTCGCCTTGGCTGCGAGCACCGCGAACCAGGCGGAGGTATCGAAGCCGGGGATCGCCGCCTCTGCCACGGTTGGCACCCCCGGCAGCAAGGGCGAGCGGCTGGCCGATGTCACGGCCAAGGCCCGGAGCTGGCCGCCTTTGATGTGCTCGAGCACTGTCGGTAGGTTGTCGAACATCAGGTCGACCTGCCCGCCGACGAGGTCGGTCACCGCCTGGGCGCTGCCCTTATAGGGTACGTGGACGAGGGCGACGGCGGTGGCGAGCCGGAACATCTCGGCGTTCATCTGGCCGTTCGAACCGATCCCCTGCGAAGCATAGGTGAGGCCACCGGGTTTCGTCCTGGCGAGCGCGATCAGTTCGGCGAGGTCGCGGGCCGGGAGCCTAGGATTGACGACGACGACGTTGGGAACCTGCCCGGTGACGCTGACGGGAACGAGGTCGCGCTCCACGTCATAGGAAAGCTTCTTGTAGAGGAGAGGGTTGAGCGTCAGCGCACTCGAAGCCACGGCAAGCAAGGTGTGCCCGTCGGGGGCCGACCTCGCCACGGCCGAGACACCGATCGAGCCATTCGCGCCCGGCCTGTTCTCGATCAGCACCGGCTGTTTCCAGAGCTCGTTCAGCCCCTCGCCGAGCACGCGGGCGATGATGTCGCTGGTGCCGCCCGCCATATAGGGCGAGACGATGGTCACGGGGCGGCTGGAAAGCCCCTGGGCCCGCGCCGTCGCGGACAGCAACGGCGCGAGGAGCGGCAAAGCGAGGAGGCTCCTGCGCTCGATCATGGCGCGGGAGGCGTCGCAGCGGCCGGAGTCTTCAGCTCGACCAGCACGTTGCGATACTGCCAGGTGCTTATGTTCTCCAGCTCATGTGGAACGCCGGGCATGCGCCAGAGGCAGGCGCCCGGCTTCTCGTCTGTCGCGACCTCGCGCCCGTCATCGAAGCGCATGATGTTCTTGCCATCGGTCAGCGGCACGATCAGGTAGGGCAATTCGTGGACATGGCGCGACTGAATCTGGCCGGGGTCGAGCTCGACGAGCCACACCCTGACATGCTCGTTCTCCAGGACGATCCTGTCGCCGATCGCCCCGATGCCATTGGTTTTCACGTGAGATCCTCCACATCTGCTGGTTCGCGCCGAGCACGGCGACATGGGCAAACTATAAAATCTCTTGTGAAATATTTGCAACATATCGACCTGCCGGCATCAGCTGGGAGAGTGCCTACACAGTGTGCGGGGGGCAAATGGATATCCGCCCCATCTGTGTCGCCGCTGCCAGCGCCACCGGTAGAGCGATTATCGCTGCGCCCACCCGTAAGGATGATCGACCGCGCCGAAGTCAGGCTAACGACATCACAGCCAGTCCCGGTCGAAACCAGGACGCTGCAGGTTGTCATAAATGGGGGAGCGATCGTTGATGATCGAAATCCCAAGCCTTAAGCGGCCAGACGTGACGGTGCTGCGCAGCGAAGGCCCGAGCTTGCCAGTCGAGCCCTGTGCCGGCAATCTCGGCTCAGCAAGACGCTCAGCGTGTGTATGCCGGAGCATTATCTCGTCGGGCAGCAGGATATAGGAACTGATCATGGACGATTCGAAGGCCGACGCCCGCAAGATGCACGAGATCGCCCTGCTCGGGCGCAGGGTGGGGCTTCCCAGCCGCCGGTCGTTCCTGGCTGGCTCGGCCGCCGGACTCGGCGCGCTCGGGCTCGGCGGTTGCGCGACATCCGACGGCATGAGCCTCGCCGAGGCGCAGAAGCTCTACGGGCCGGTGCCGGAAGAGAAGTTCCCGATCCCGGCGATCGATGTCACCCACGTCGATCCGAAATATTTCCGCAAGACCGTTCGCTACGAGACCAAGGAAGCGCCCGGCACGATCATCGTCGATCCCGGCAACTACTATGTCTATCGCGTCGAGGACGGCGGAAACGCCACGCGCTATGGCGCCAATGTCGGCCGCGACGGTTTTCGCTGGAACGGCGACGCCTATGTCGGGCGCAAGTCCGAATGGGCGACCTGGACACCGCCCAAGGAGATGATCAAGCGCCAGCCCGAGGCGGCCAAATACGCCCGCGGCATGCCCGGTGGCCTCGACAACCCGCTCGGCGCGCGCACGCTCCATCTCTATCAGAACGGTGCCTACACGCTCTACACGATCTACGCCTCCCTCGACGCGGAATCGATCGGAAACGGCATCACCAGCGGCTGCATCGGCCTGCTCACACAGGACATGATCCACCTCTACGCACAGACCCCGGTCAAGGCGAAGGTGGTCGTCCTGCCGGCCTGAGGCGGCGGCGTCGGTTCCCGGTACAGGCACTGCCGATGCAGGCAGCGCGAAAGACAGCCCCGTTCCTGGAGGCCTAGCGATCGTGCGGGCGGCGATGAAGAGGAAATGCCCGCATGGACAATGAGTTCACCGGCAAGCGCGTGATCGTCATGGGCGGCAGCCGCGGCATCGGGCGCTCCATCGCGCTGGGGTTCGCGGCGGGCGGCGCGTCCGTTTCGATCTGTGCGCGGGGCGCAGGACCGCTCGAAGCGACACGCCGGGACATCGAGGCGCTCGGCGTCACAGCGCACGGGGCCAGCGTCGATCTCGCCGACGCAAAGGCGATCGAGGCTTATGTGCCCGAGGCGGTGACGGCTCTTGGAGGGCTGGACGTCCTCGTCAATAACGCTTCCGGTTTCGGCCATTCGGACGATGAGGAAGGCTGGGCCGCCTCGCTCAACGTCGACATGATGGCTATTGTCCGCGGCAGCCATGCGGCGATCCCCCACATGAGGCCGGGTTCGTCGATCGTGAACATCTCGTCGATCTCGGCCCTGCGGGCCTCCTCGCGTTCGGCGCCCTACGGCGCGATCAAGGCGGCGGTGATGCATTACACCGCGAGCCAGGCGAAGATGCTGTCGCGGAAGGGCATCCGGGTGAACGGCGTCGCGCCCGGTTCGATCGAGTTCCCAGGCGGTTCGTGGGAGGACCGGAAGACCTCGAATCCCGAACTCTATCAAGCGACCTTGGCCAGCATTCCCTTCGGCCGGATGGGCAAGCCCGAGGAGGTCGCCGAGGTCGTGCTCTTCCTCGCCTCCGGCAAGGCGAGCTGGGTCACCGCCCAGACCATCGTGGTCGACGGCGGACAACTCGTGGGACCCTGACCTCGGTTCGTCGAGGCATCTCCACCCATCCGGAAGGCGGCTTACTGCCGCGTTCATCACCAAGGTTGGCTTGAAGCTGCAACAAGCGCCTCTGGCGTTGTTTGCCACGGCCACCGATCCAATGGCACGCCCATTGCTAGCTCCTCCTTAATCCGCGCGAACCAACGCCGGGCCTCGAGGGGAGCATCGTCATGTCGTCCAGGTTCATCACGCGCGCCGCAGTGCTGGCGTTCGGATTCTCGACCGCGTTGGTCACCACCGCGCTGGCACAGGAGAAAGTGCTGCGCATCGGCATGACCGCCGCGGATATCCCGCGCACCCATGGTCAGCCCGACCAGGGGTTTGAAGGCAACCGCTTCACCGGCATCCCGATGTATGACGGGCTGACCAACTGGGACCTGTCCTCGGCCGAGAAGGCGAGCGTCGTCATTCCCGGTCTCGCGACCGAGTGGGCGGTCGACGCCAGCGACAAGACGAAATGGGTCTTCAAGCTCCGGCCGGGCGTCAAATTCCAGGACGGCTCGGCCTTCGATGCCGCCGCCGTCGTCTGGAATGTCGACAAGGTGCTCAACAAAGAGGCGGCGCAGTTCGCCCCGGACCAGATCGGCGTCACCGTCTCGCGCATGCCGACCCTCAAGGCGGCAAAGGTCGTCGACCCGCTGACCGTCGAGCTCACCACCTCCGAGCCCGACGCCTTCCTGCCGATCAACCTGACCAATCTCTACATGGCTTCGCCCACGCACTGGGCCGCCAAGCTCGCCGCCGTGCCGGCCTCGGTGGCCGACGCCGCCGAACGTTCGAAGCAGGCCTGGGCCGCCTTCTCGGCCGATCCGTCGGGCACCGGCCCGTTCAAGGGCGTGCGGCTCGTCCCACGCGAACGCTTCGAGATGGTCGCCAACAAGGCCTATTGGGATCAAAAGCGGGCGCCGAAGGTCGACCGCGTCGTGCTTCTACCCCTGCCGGAAGCGAACGCGCGGACTGCCGCCCTGCTCTCGGGCCAGGTCGACTGGATCGAGGCGCCGGCGCCGGACGCCGTGCCGCAGATCAAGCAGCGCGGCTTTTCGATCTATACCAACGCCCAGCCGCATGTCTGGCCCTGGCAGCTCTCCTTCGCCGAGGGCTCGGTCTGGCTCGACAAGAAGGTGCGCCACGCCGCCAATCTCTGCATCAACCGCGACGAGCTGAAGACCTTGCTCGGCGGGCTGATGGAGGTGCCGAAGGGCACGGTGCCGCCCGGCCATCCCTGGTGGGGCAATCCGAAATTCGAGATCAAATACGATCTCGATGCCGCCAAGAAGCTGATGACCGAAGCCGGCTTCTCGGCCGCCAAGCCGGCGAAGGTCAAGGTTCTGACCTCGGCCTCGGGCTCGGGCCAGATGCAGCCGCTGCCGATGAACGAGTTCATGCAGCAGGCGCTGAAGGACTGCTATTTCGACGTCGCGCTCGAGGTCGGCGAATGGAACGCCGTCTTCACCAACTGGCGCGAGGGCGCCAAGCACGCCAATGCCCGCGGCGCCAACGCGACCAACGTCACCTATGCGGCGATGGACCCGTTCTTCGCCATGGTCCGCTTTGTCTCGACCAAGACCTTCCCGCCGGTCTCGAACAACTGGGGCTATTTCGGCAATGACGAGTTCGACAAGCTGATCGCCGACGCCCGCACCTCCTTCGACGGCACGGCGCGCGATGCGGCACTCGCCAAGCTCCACGCCCGGATCGTCGAGGAGGCGCCCTTCGTCTGGGTGGCGCACGATGTCGGCCCGCGCGCGATGAGCGCCAAGGTCAGGGGCGTGGTCCAGCCGAAGAGCTGGTTCATCGACCTCGCGCCGATGTCGATGGAGTGACGAGGCCGTAGGCCTGACCTCTCCGTCATGGTCGGGCTTGCCCCGACCATCCACGTCTTCGCCTCGCCGGTTGAGCACCGTGTCCAAGACGTGGATGCTCGCCACGAGGGCGGGCATGACGGCGAGGCGCAGGCGTCCTTTCGGCCGTGAACATGGCACGGCCCTTGCTGAGCCGGTTCAGAACCCTTCCAGATCAAAGGTCCCCGATGGTCCGCACAACCCTGGCCCTCTCGCTCGCCGCCGGCGTCACACTCTTCGCTCAGCAGGCGCTCGCCCAAGGAACGCTGCGCATCGGCATGACCGCTTCGGACATTCCGCTGACCACCGGCCAGGCCGACCAGGGCGGCGAAGGCATGCGGTTCATGGGCTATACGGTCTATGACGCGCTGATCAACTGGGACCTCTCCAGCGCCGACAAGCCCTCCGACCTCAAGCCCGGCCTCGCCACCGCCTGGGCGGTCGATGCGAGCGACAAGACGAAATGGACCTTCACCTTGCGCGAGGGCGTGAAGTTCCATGACGGCTCCGAGTTCACCGCCGAGGCGGTGGTCTGGAATCTCGACAAGCTGCTCAAGAACGATAGCCCGCAATTCGACCAGCGCCAGGCGGCGCAGGGGCGCTCGCGCATTCCGGCGGTCGCCGCCTACAAGGTGATCGACAAGTACAAGGTCGAGATCACCACGAAATCGCCCGACGCAACGCTGCCCTACCAGCTCGCCTGGGTCATGATGTCGTCGCCGGCGCAGTGGGAGAAGCTCGGCAAGAACTGGGAGGCCTTCGCCAAGACGCCGTCCGGCACCGGCCCCTGGCAGCTGACCGCCTTCCAGCCGCGCGAGCGGGCCGAGCTCTCGCCGTTCAAGGACTATTGGGACAAGGCGCGGGTGCCCAAGCTCGACAAGCTCGTGCTGCTGCCGTTGCCGGAGCCGAATGCGCGCGCCGCGGCGCTGCGCTCCGGCCAGGTCGACTGGATCGAGGCGCCGGCGCCCGATCTCGTCGAGTCGCTGAAAGGTGCCGGCTACAGGATCGTCACCAACGCCTATCCGCACAACTGGACCTGGCATCTCTCGCGGGTCGAGGGCTCGCCCTGGAACGACATCCGCGTGCGCAAGGCGGCCAATCTCGCCATCGACCGCGACGGGCTGAAGGAACTGCTCGGCGGCATGATGATCCCGGCCGAAGGCTTCTATCCACCCGGCCATCAATGGTTCGGCAAGCCGAGCTTCAAGCTGAAATACGATCCGGCGGCGGCGAAGAAGCTGCTCGCCGAGGCCGGCTACTCCCCGGCCAAGCCGCTCCAGACCCGGATCCTGATCTCACCCTCGGGCTCGGGCCAGATGCAGCCGCTGCCGATGAACGAATTCGTCCAGCAGAACCTCGCCGAGGTCGGCATCAAGGTCGATTTCGAGGTGGTCGAGTGGAACACGCTGATCAACATCTGGCGGGCCGGCGCGAACCACGATTCATCGCGCAAGGCGACGGGGATGAACTACACCTATTTCATCCAGGACCCGTTCACCGGCTTCATCCGCCACCTGCAATGCGATCTGAAGCCGCCGGCGGGCACCAATTGGGGCATCTATTGCGACCCCGAGATGGACAAGCTCTTCGACCAGATCCGCACCACCTTCGATCCGGCCGAGCAGACGAAGATCCTGCAGAAGACGCATGAAAAATACGTCGACGACGCGCTCTTCCTGATGGTGACCCACGACGTCAACCCGCGCGCGCTGTCTCCGAAAGTCAAGGGCTTCGTCCAGGCGCAGAACTGGTTCCAGGATTTTTCGCCGATCTCGATGGACAAGTGAGGGCCGCAAGTGAGCACCGAATGACGCGGAGCCGGCCATGCTGATCTATCTTGCCAAGCGTATCCTCTATGTGTTGCCGGTTGCGCTCGGCGTCAGCCTTTTCTGCTTCCTGCTCGTGCATATCGCGCCGGGCGACCCGCTGACCTCGGTGCTGCCGCCGGACGCCTCGCAGCAGATGCAGGAGGAGATCAGGAAGCTCTACGGCTTCGACCGGCCGCTGCCGGTGCAGTTCGGGCTCTGGCTCTGGAAGGCGGTGCAGGGCGATCTCGGCACCTCGATCGCGAGCGGCCGTCCGGTCGCCGCCGAGGTCTGGCGCGCCGTCGGCAACACCTTGCTGATCGCCTGCCTCGCCACCGTGATCGGCTTCGTGCTCGGCTGCTTCTTCGGCTTCGTCGCCGGCTATTTCCGCGGCTCCTTCCTCGACAAGTTCGCTTCCATGCTCGCCGTGCTCGGCGTGTCCGTCCCGCATTACTGGCTCGGCATGGTGCTGGTGATCGTGTTCTCGGTGCAGCTCGGCTGGCTGCCGCCCGGCGGCGCCGGCCCTGGCGGCTCGGCCGCCTGGAAATGGGACTGGGAGCATGTCAGCCACATGATCCTGCCGGCGGTCACCATGTCGGTGATCCCGATGGGCATCATTTCGCGCACGGTCCGCGCGCTGGTCGCCGACATCCTGAACCAGGAATTCGTGCCGGCGCTGCGGGCCAAGGGCCTGATGGATTTCGGCGTCTTCCGCCATGTCGTGAAGAACGCCGCGCCGACCGCACTCGCGGTGATGGGCCTTCAGCTCGGCTACCTGCTGGGGGGATCGATCCTGATCGAGACGGTGTTCTCCTGGCCGGGGACCGGCTTCTTGCTCGGCAACGCCATCTTCCAGCGCGACCTGCCGCTGCTGCAGGGCACGATCCTCGTCCTCGCCATGTTCTTCGTCGGCCTCAACGTCCTCGTCGACATCGTGCAGGGCCTGCTCGATCCCCGCGTGAGGAGGCGTTGAGATGAGCGCGGTGACCTCCCCGGCCGCAGTGCCGACAGCGACATTGCCCCAGCCAGCGCGCTCTCCCGGCTACTGGTCCGGTGTCTTCAGGCGCTTCCGGAAGGACAAGGTCGCGGTCGGCGCCGGCATCGTCGTGCTGCTGATCATCCTGATGGCGGTCTTCGCCGACTATATCGCCCCGGCCGACCCGACCCGCTCGTCGATGCTGCGGCGCCTGCGCCCGATCGGCACGCCGGGCTATCCGCTCGGCGCCGACGAGCTCGGCCGCGACATGCTCTCGCGCCTGATCCACGGCGCGAGGCTGTCGCTGTTCATGGGCGTGGTGCCGGTCTTCATCGCCTTCGGCTTCGGCTCGCTGATCGGGGTCGCCGCCGGCTTTTTCGGCGGCAAATTCAACACGATCACGATGCGCACCGTCGACATCTTCTACGCCTTCCCCTCGGTGCTGCTGGCGATCGCGCTCTCCGGCGCGCTCGGCGCCGGTGTCTTCAACTCGCTGCTCTCGCTGACCATCGTCTTCATCCCGCCGATCGCGCGCATCGCCGAGAGCGTGACGACGCAGGTGCGCTCGATGGACTATGTCGAGGCGGCGCGGGCCAGCGGTGCCGGCTCCGGCACGATCATCCGCGTGCATGTCCTCGGCAATGTGCTCGGGCCGATCTTCGTTTACGCCACCAGCCTGATCTCGGTCTCGATGATCCTGGCCTCGGGCCTCTCCTTCCTCGGCCTCGGCACCAAGCCGCCAACGCCGGAATGGGGCCTGATGCTGAACACGCTGCGCACCGCGATCTATGTCCAGCCCTGGGTCGCCGCGCTGCCGGGCGTCGCGATCTTCATCACCTCGATCTCGTTCAACCTGCTCTCGGACGGGCTGCGCTCGGCCATGGACGTGAAAGGCTGACCCATGTCGCTCTCGCTCCATGTCGAAGACGGGCTCGACCGCGGCGGCGCCGGCACCCCGCTGCTCGAGGCGCGGACGCTGACCAAGCATTTCCCGCTCGGGCGCGGCGCGGTGGTGCGCGCGGTCGACGGCGTCGATTTCACGGTGATGAAGGGCGAGACGCTCGGTGTCGTCGGCGAATCCGGTTGCGGCAAGTCGACCACGGCGCGCGTCGTCATGCAGCTCATCCTGCAGGACAAGGGCGAGATGCTGTTCGACGGCGAAGCCGTCGGCAGCGCGGCGCTGTCGCTGAAGGAATACCGCCGCCAGGCGCAGATGGTCTTCCAGGACAGCTACGCCTCGCTCAATCCACGGCTGACCATCGAGGACTCGGTCGCTTTCGGTCCCACCGTGCACGGTGTCCCGAAATCCGGGGCGATCCTGCGCGCCCGCGACCTGCTCGCCCGCGTCGGGCTCGATCCGGCCCGTTTCGCGGCGCGCTATCCGCACGAACTCTCGGGCGGCCAGCGCCAGCGCGTCAACATCGCCCGCGCGCTGGCGCTCGGGCCTCGGCTGGTGATCCTCGACGAGGCGGTCTCGGCGCTCGACAAATCGGTCGAGGCGCAGGTGCTCAACCTGCTGATGGACCTGCGCGAGGAGTTCGGGCTGACCTACATCTTCATCTCGCACGACCTCAACGTCGTCCGCTTCATCAGCGACCGCGTCATGGTGATGTATCTCGGCGAGGTCGTGGAGATCGGCCCGGTCGAGGAGCTCTACGACGATCCGCGCCATCCCTATACGCGGGCGCTGCTCTCGGCGATGCCGTCGATGGACCCGGACAACCGGACGATGGAAGCCCCGCTCGCCGGCGATCCGCCGAACCCGATCAACCCGCCCGAGGGCTGCCGCTTCCACCCGCGCTGCCCGCAGGCGCAGACCGTTTGCGCCAAGGTGAAGCCGGCGCTGACCCGGACCGGCGCCGGAGCGAGGCTCGCCGCCTGCCATATGGAGATCGCAGGCTCCGGCCATAGTCGCGCACCCGCGCTGGAGGATGCCGCATGAACCCGGCTTCGACCAGCACACCGCTCGTCGCGATGGAGAACGTCACCGTGCGCTTCCGTGGCGCGCAGAATGTCCATGCCGTCAACGGCGTCTCGCTGACGCTGGAGCCCGGCAAGGTGCTCGGCATCCTCGGTGAGTCCGGCTCCGGCAAGAGCGTGACGCTGAAGACGCTGCTCAGGCTTTTACCCGAGAGCCGCACCGATATCGGCGGCACGGTCATGGTCGACGGCCGGGATGTGCTGGCGCTGGGGCCGCAGGATCTCGCCGATTATCGCGGCCGCGTCACCTCGATGATCTTCCAGGATCCGATGCTGGCGCTCGATCCGGTCTACACCGTCGGCGAGCAGATCGCCGAGGCCATCGTCCGCCACGAGAAGACCAGCCGGAAGGCTGCGATGCAGCGCGCGCTCGAACTGCTGCAACTGGTGCGCATCCCCTCGCCGGAGCGCCGACTGAAGGCCTATCCGCACGAGATGTCGGGCGGCATGCGCCAGCGCGCCATGATCGCGCTGGCATTGGCGGCGCGGCCCAAGCTCCTGCTCGCCGACGAGCCGACGACGGCGCTCGACGCCACCGTACAGATCCAGATCTTGTTGCTGCTGCGCCAGCTCCAGCGCGATCTCGGCATGGGCGTGATCTTCGTCACCCACGATATCGGTGTCGCCGTCGAAGTCTCGGACCGGCTCGCGGTGATGTATGCCGGCCAGATCGTCGAGACCGGCACGGTGCGCGAGCTGATCAGCGACCCGCAGCATCCCTATACGCGCGGCCTGCTCGCCGCCAATTTGCACGGCGCGAAGAAGGGCGAGCGGTTGGAGGCCATCCCCGGCGCGCCGCCGGCGCTGAACGAGCCGCCGAACTCCTGCTCCTTCGCGCCGCGCTGCAAGCATGTCGAGGATCGCTGCCGCACGGGCTTACCGCCGGCGATCATGCTGGGCGAAGGCCGGATCGTGCGCTGCACCAGGGTCGAAGCCGCGCTCGCGCCGGCCTGACATCGGCTCTCCAAGCTCATCATCAATCCGAACACCCTTGGCCATGCCTCTCGGTCTTCCGGCCTGAGCGGCTGCGGAAAGCCTTCAAAGCGGAGGGACTACTGCGCTAGCATCTCGCGCCGATTGCAGAATGAGGCGGAGGGCTTCGGCCCGAGAGCAGGAAAGCGTGATGTTTCTTTTCGATGGTCCGGGCGACGCCAGGATTACCATTCTGCTGGCTCACGGAGCCGGAGCCCCAATGGACTCGTCATCCATGACAGCGGCCGCCAAGGCTCTGGGCGAGGCCGGCTTTCGCGTCGCACGCTTCGAGTTCGGCTATATGGCGGGCAGGCGGACGGGCGCGAGCCGCGTGCCCCCTCCGCGCGCCGAAAAGCTGAATCCGGAATATCTCGCGGCCGTCGACGCGCTCGACACCAAGGGCCCCCTCATCATCGGCGGCAAGTCGATGGGTGGCCGCGTGGCGAGCATGGTTGCCGACGAGCTCCTCGCTGCGGGCCGGATCCACGGTCTTCTATGCCTTGGCTATCCCTTTCACCCCCCTGGCAAGCCGGAGCAGACACGAACGGGTCACCTTGCCGACCTGAAGACGCCGACCCTCATCGTCCAGGGAACGCGGGACGAGTTCGGCACCCGGGAGGACGTGTCAGCCTACAAGCTTTCACCGCTCATCGAGCTTTTATGGCTCGAGGACGGCGATCACGATCTGAAGCCCCGAAAAAGCATCTCGGGCTTTTCGACGGCCGACCATCTCAAGACCATGGCCGAGACAGTTTCGACCTGGGCTGAGCGCGTGACGAGCCCGGGCGGCTGAACACGATCAGCGCGTTCGTCAGGCGCTTGTCTCTACGGCTCGTTTCGGCCGCAGGCGGCGATTTCAGCCGAGATAAGGGTTGTTGGCGCGAATGAGCCGGGCGTTCTGATCCCGGAAGGCATCGACGAATTCGCGGGCGATCCGCGATAGCGGGCGCGGGGCCGGCTGGAACATCGCATAGCGATAGTCGAGTCTCGGCTCGAAGGGTCGTGCGACCAGACCGACCTTGCGGAAGTGCAGGCTGGTGATCACGTCGACGACCGTCACGCCGACATTCTCCATGGCGAGCGCGCAGGCCGTCCCGAAGAATTCGACATGGACGGCCATGCGCAGCCTTGCCCCCTGCTCGGCGAAGGCGCGCTCGATCGCCTCGTGCAGAAAATGGTCGGCATAGAGCGAGATGAAGGGAACGTCGTCGAGATGACGCGGCGTGATCACGGCCTCCGCCGCAAGAGGATGGTCCGCCGGCAGCATGCAGACACAGGGCACCTCGATCGTGTCGATGACGGAGGCCGGGCTTTCAATCGGCAGCTCGGCGAAGCCGATGTCGAACGCCTCGATGCGACCGAGATCGCGGACGGTGGGCGAGGATCGCGTGATGAAGCGCACCGTGCCGTCGGGCCAGCGCTTCAGCAGCCGGGCAATGATCGGCGGCAGGACATAAGTGGCGAGGCCAGGTTGGCTCGCGAGCGACAGCGTCCCCGATCGCAAGCTCTTCAGATCGCGCGCGACCTGGCGCGTGCGTTCGAGCACGCCGAGCGTCCGGCGCGCCTCTTCGTAGAACAGCATCGCTTCAGGCGTGACCTGGAGCTTGCCCTTCTTCCGCTCAAACAGCGCGACCCCGAGTTCGTCCTCCAGCCGCGTAATCAGATTGCTGACCGCCGGCTGCGATTTCGCCAGCACCACTGCCGCCGCGGTCATGGAGCCGGTCTCGATCACCGCGCGGAAGGCCTCCAGATGTCGCGTGTCCAATACCCCGCCCTTCTGCTCAAGTTATAATGCAGAGTTATACCTTTTAAGCCATTTCGTTTTTGACGCAGCCCTCAAAAGCACGACCATGACCACCAAGCCTGAAGGGCGAGGGGAATGGGACCGCATCGGTGAAAGACACTCTCGTCCTCGACAAGGTCGAGAAGCGCTATGGCGATTTTGTCGCGCTTCAGCCAACCGATCTGACGATCGGCGCCGGAGAATTCATCACGCTGCTGGGCCCCTCCGGCTCCGGCAAGACGACGATCCTGATGAGCATTGCCGGCTTCGTCGATCCGAGTCGCGGGCGCATCCTGCTCGACGGTCGCGATGTGACCGCACTGCCACCGGAGCGGCGGAACTTCGGCGTCGTGTTCCAGGGCTATGCGCTGTTCCCGCACCTGACCGTCTTCGACAACGTCGCCTTTCCGCTGCGGGCGCGGGGCATCACGGGAGAAGCCGCGCGGTCGAAAATTCTGGCGGCGCTCGACATGGCAAAGCTGCAGGCCTTCGCCCATCGCTATCCGCGCCAGCTCTCGGGCGGTCAGCAGCAGCGCGTCGCCCTGGCACGCTCCCTCGTCTTCTCGCCCGAGCTTCTGCTCCTGGACGAGCCGTTGAGCGCACTCGACCGGGCTCTGCGCAAGGAGTTCCAGACCGAGTTCAAGTCGATCCACCGCGAGGTCGGCACGACCTTCATCTACGTCACGCATGATCAGGAGGAAGCGCTGACGATGTCGGACCGCATCGTCATCCTTGATCGCGGCCGCATCCTCCAGATCGCTCCGCCATCGGAGCTCTATGAACGGCCCGCCACCGAATTCGTCGCGGGCTTCCTCGGCAAGAGCAACTTCCTGCGCGGCAGGATTGCGTCGGCCAGTCGGGGGCAGGTCGAGCTTCACATGCCGGGCTTCGCCTCGACCGCCGCCGAGAATGGCGTCGCCCCGCAATTTGGTGCATCGGCTGTCGCCGCGCTCAGGCCAGAGAAGATCAGGCTAGCAGCGCCGGCGAATGGTGCCGGCGCATCGCCCTGTCAGGTCCGGGGCAGGGTCAGCGACATCACCTATCTCGGCGCTTCCGTCGAGGTCGAGCTCAGGCTTGCGAGCGGCGAGCCGCTGCTTGCGACAGTTCCTGCCGGGCAGCGGCCGTTCGTCGAGGGCGAGGAGGTCGTTGCATCCTGGGCGCCGGACGCGGCCATCCTCGTGCGCCCGAGCGAGGCATCGCCGTGAATGCGCCCGCCGCAACCTCCAGCGGGACCGAGCGGCTCTACTGGCTGATGCTGCTCGCGCCTTGCGCCTTCCTGGCGCTGTTCTACCTCGCACCGGTTCTCAACGTGCTAGTGCTCAGCTTCACGGTGCCGCGGCCCGGCGTCGCGAACTACGCCGAGCTCGTCAACAACGGCGCCGTGCAGCGCGTGCTCTGGACGACGGTGCGGATCGGGGCGATCACCACCGTCCTGGCGCTCCTCATCGGATACGTCGTCGCCTATGCCCTGCTGCAGTGCGGGCCACGCGAGCGCCAGATCCTGCTCGGGATCGTGGTGGCGAGCTTCTGGATCAGCGCGCTTATCCGGGCCTTCGCCTGGGTCGCGCTGCTGCAGTCGCGCGGGCTCGTCAACTCGCTCCTGATGTCGACGGGGGTGATCGACAGTCCGCTCAGCCTCGTCCGCAACGAGTTCGGCGTGATCGTCGGCATGGTCCACTACATGCTGCCCTATGCGATCCTGCCGCTCTATACGAGCCTGCGCGGCATCGACGACCGGCTCGTTCCGGCGGCGCGCGCGCTGGGCGCTACGCCGTCGCAGGCGTTTCGCTGGATCTTCCTGCCCCTCAGCCTGCCGGGCCTGATCGGCGCGGGGGTGATCGTGATGATCTTCTCGCTCGGCTTCTACATCACGCCCGCGATCCTCGGCGGCGGCCGCATCATCATGGTCGCCGAGTTCATCAGCGTGCAGATCTCCGAGACCTTGCGCTGGGGGCTGGCGGCGATGCTGGCGACCGTCCTGCTCGGCACCGTGCTGCTGCTGGTGATGTGGCTCAGCCGCTTCATGGACGTCGAGCAGGCGCTGAGGAAATAGCCATGGCTCCTCCCGCCTCCACGGCCAACGGACAAGGCCTGTCGCTCAAGCGGATCGTTGCCTGGCTGGCCGCGGCCTTCCTGCTGCTGCCGATCCTGGTCATCATCCCGATCTCATTCACGCCGGAACGCTATCTCTCGCTGCCGAAGGGCGCGATCTCGCTGCGCCATTACGAGAGCCTGGTCACCGACGGCCGCTGGTCGAAGAGCATCGCCGACAGCCTCATCGTCGGGCTTGGTGCGACAGTTCTCGCAACCGTGCTCGGCGTCGCCTTCGCGGTCGGCGCCTGGCGCCTCGGCGTGCCGCTCGCAAGGCGCCTGAGGCTGCTGCTGCTCGCGCCGATCATCGTGCCGCCGATCGTCCATGCGGTCGCCTTCTACCGGGCCTGGGCGACAATCGGGCTGCTCGACACCTATCTCGGCCTGATCCTCATCCATGCGATGAAAGGGCTTCCCTTTGTCGTCCTCACCGTCGCCGGCACGCTTGCGAACGTCGATCCGCGGCTCGAGCAGGCAGCGCGCAGCCTGGGGGCCAATGCGCGCCAGGCGATGGGCTGGGTGATCCTGCCGCAGATCCGCGCCGGCATCGTCGCCGGCGCTGCCTTCGCCTTCATCACCTCCTGGGACGAGACCATCGTCGCGCTTTTCGTCACCAGCCGTGCCGTCACCACCCTGCCGCGCCGCATCTGGGAGGGCCTGGCAGACAACATCGATCCGGCGATCGCCGCTCTCGGCACGGTGATGATTGTCCTGACCTTCGTCGCCGTCGCGATCGCGACGGCGCGCAGCGCTCCTGCAAAAGCCTAAAAACAGAGGGGACCACGCCATGACCAATGAGCATCAGGAATTCCGTGACGACTGCCTGGCGATCCTGCGCCAGCAGACCGAGGGCAAGCGCGTGCATCGCCGGCGTTTCCTGCAGGCGCTGGCGCTGCTCGGCGCGATTCCAGCTGGGCTTCGCCTGACGCCGGCGCATGCCGCCGCCAGCGAGATCGTGATCGTCAACTGGGGCGGCGATGCCGTGCCGGCCTATGACGCGATCTGGGCGCAGCCGTTCAATGCCGCCAATCCGGGAGCGAAGGCGCTCATCAATGGCTCGGGCCCGAGCTCGGGCAAGATCAAGGCGATGGTCGAGAGCGGCGCCGTGACCTGGGACGTCTGCGACCGCACGGTGCCGGCATCGATCGAGCTCGGCCGCCAGAACCTGCTGGAAAAGGTCGACTGGTCGATCGTCGCGCAGGACAAGCTGCGCCCGGCCCATCGCTCGGATTGGGGCGTCGGTGCCTATCTCTACTCCTTCGTGCTCACCTACGACGCCAAAGCCCTGCGCGGTCCGGCGCCGAAGGACTGGAAGGACTTCTGGAACGTCAAGGACTTCCCCGGCAAGCGGACGCTGCGCAACAACATCGAGGGCATGCTCGAGGCGGCGCTGCTGGCCGATGGCGTTCCGCGCGACAAGATCTACCCGATCGATGTCGACCGGGCACTGGCCAAGATCAAGGAGATCAAGCAGCACACCATCTTCTGGACGACCGGTGCGGAAAGCCAGCAGCTCTTCCGCAACCAGGAGGTCGTGATGGGCAACATCTGGCACACGCGCTCGATGCTGCTCGCCAAGGAGGTCGGCGAGCACATCAAGTTCACCTTCGAGGGCGGCGTCCTGTTCCCCGGAGCCTGGATCGTGCCGAAGGGCAACCCGGCCAAGGCCCGCGCCTGGCAGTTCGTCGCCTCGGCGCAGGACCCCAAGAGCCAGGTGGAGCTGTTCAAGCGTGTCGGCAACGGGCCGGTCAATCCGGCTGCCGCCGCAATGGTCCCCGCCGAGATGAAAGCGCTGGACTGCGGATCGCCCGAGAACTTCGCGCGCCAGGTCGCCGTCGACAACGAATGGTATGCCGAGCACTACGCCGCGATCCTCGCCCGCTACCTGGACGCCATCGCGTCTTGAGCCCGACACCCACGGGCGGCGTGCAGCCGCTCGTTCCTCGCCTCCCGAACGCACAGGCAGATCGATGACGACGGCCCCATTCTCACTCGCCCAGACCTTCATGGGCGTTCCGCACCGCACCGAGATCGGCGACGCCAGGGCGGTGGTCCTCGGGCTGCCCTTCGACTGCGGCACCCATCCCCAGCGTGTCGGTTCGCGTCTCGGGCCGTCGTCGATACGCGAGCAGTCGCTGCTGCTGCGCGCCTTCGACTTCGCCAACGGCATCAACCCGCTCGAAGCGCTCGGCGTCATCGATGTCGGCGATGCCAAGGTCAGTCCCGGCGACCTCGACACCTCCTATGCCGCGATCGAAGCGGCCGTCGGAGCGATCGCCGAGACGCGCGCGGTCCCCGTCACGCTGGGTGGCGATGGGGCCATTGCCCTGCCGGAGATGCGCGCCCTTCACCGCGTCTATCCCGATCTCGTCACGGTCCATATCGACGCCCACACCGATGCCTATCCGATCGACGGATACAACACGGCGACGGCCTTCGGGCGCGCCGCGGAGGAAGGGCTCGTCGATGCGACGCGCTCCTACCAGGTCGGCATGCGCGGCACGACGATGCTGCCGGGCGTGGGCGAATATGGTCGCAGCCTCGGCTACAACGTGATCCCGATGAGCGAGCTGCTCGAGCGGGGCATCGCCGCGGTTTTCGCCGATATCCGGGCCTGCATCGGCGACCGGCCCGTCTATCTCTCCTACGATATGGATTTCTTCGACCCCTCGGTCGCTCCGGGTGTCTGCACGCCGACTTGGGGCGGCGCGACCTCGCGCGAGGGCCTCGCCGTGCTGGAGGCCTGTGCCGACCTCAACCTGGTCGGGGTCAACATCAACACCGTGAGCCCGCCCCACGACGTGGGAGGCATGTCGGCTCTGCTCGCCGCCCAGGTGACCTTGAACGCTCTGAATCTCATCGCGAGGCAACACCAGTCGGGAGCGGCATCAGCCTCCAAAGGCTGATCGTCCAAGGGGCCCTGGGTCTGCCCATCAACGCTCCGGCAGCCTGAAAAAAGAGCAACGCGCCAACTGTGGAGGTCGGCTGCCTGCTCGATTGCATTCAAGGCGAACTCGCGGACGCCCGCCGCGATAGCGAACGGGCTTGGCAGCGCTTCGGCTTGTCTTGAAGTGCGTCAGCCGGATCGAGGCGACATCTGCGTCTCGATCAGTTCAGCCGTCCTGCGATAATGCGCAGCCAGAAGATCCTGGGCCTTGTCGGACTCCCTTGCGAGAGTAGCGTCCATGATCTGCCGATGCTCGAACGCCACGTCGCGCGGGCCCGTCGGCATCTTTCCTGCCAGGGCAGGCAGGCGATAGCGCTGAGTCTCGACATGGAGCTGGTCGGACAGGTTGATCAGCCGGCGCGAGCCACACTGGGCAATGAGCGCCCTGTGGAACTCCTGATGGCGGATTTCGAGCGCTGAAAGCTCGTCGACGCTGAGCTCGCGGCCAACCGGAACGTGCCGGCGCACCTGCAGGTCGAGGGCGTGGAAGGCCGCAACGATGCCGGCCTCCCAGTCATCGTCGCCGCGAGCGATGGACCGCTTGAGAGCCTCGCATTCGATCAGCGTTCTTGTCTCCGTCACATCCCACATCTCTTCGATCGAGACTGGGGCGACCGAAAAGCCGCGCAGCGCTGCCGCCAGGACGAGCCTTTCGGTCTGCAGGCGGTTCAAAGCCTCGCGTAGCGGCGAGAAGCTCAACCCGTAGCGCTGGCGCAGGAATTCGAGCCGCAGCGGCTGCCCGGGTTCGAAGACACCCGCGACGATGTCGCTCCGCAGCTTCCGATAGGCAGTTTCGGCCGCTGTGAACGACGCCTCCGGCGACGGCATTTCCTCATGGCCCGCCATAGCTGCCGCATTTCGCTTCACGCGCAAGTTCCGATCCCATTCCCAGTTCACAGCTCCACCGTACACGAATGCCAAACTAACGCAAAAACATCTTTCTTTCGAAAATCCTGCATGCTAACCAAAATCCACAGTTTGAGAGGAGGTCGCCATGTCAGCTCCGAAGCAGAACCACCGAGAGGACGTCGCCGGCCGGGCGAACGTCGAGGACACGCCAGAGCTGCTGGCCTATTACGAGCAGCTGGAGGCGCTCGAAGCAGGCGCGCTCTGGACCGTGGCCAACAAGATCGAGCCCTGGGCGCCCAAATCGGCCTCTGTCCCCGTGCTCTGGCGCTACCGCGACCTGCGCGAGCATGTTCTGCGCTCGGTCGAGCTGGTGACACCGGAAAAAGCCGGCCGCCGCGTGATCTATCTGAACAATCCGGGCCGGCGGGACGTCTCCGCCGCCGTGGGCTGGCTCTATTCGGGCCTGCAGGTCATGCACCCCGGCGAGACCGCGTCCGCCCACGCACATTCAGCCTCGGCGCTGCGTTTCATCATGGAGGGCGCCGGCGCCTACACGATCGTCGACGGCCACAAGATGACGCTCGGAGCCAACGACTTCGTGCTGACGCCGAACGGCACCTGGCACGAGCATGGTGTCTCGTCGGATGGCTCGACCTGCATCTGGCAGGATGGTCTCGACATCCCGCTGGTCAACACGCTCGAAGCAAATTTCTACGCGGTCCATTCGGACCTGCGCCAGGCGGTCGGCTATCCGGTCGACGACATGACCGGGGCCTGGGGCAATCCCGGCTTGCGGCCGGCCGGCCATGACTGGGGCAAGCCCTATTCGCCGCTGCTGAAGTATGAATGGGCCCCGACCTACGAGGCGCTGACGCGCTTTTCCAAGGTGACGGACGGCTCGGCATTCGACGGCGTGCTGATGAACTACGTCAATCCCGTCACCGGCGGCCCGGTGATGCAGACGATCGGCGCCTCGATGCAGATGCTGCGGCCGGGCGAAAAGACCAAGGCGCATCGCCATACCGGCAGCTTCATCTACCAGGTCGCCAAGGGCAGCGGTCACTCCGTCATCGACGGCAAGCGCTTCGATTGGCAGGAGCGCGACATCTTCTGCGTGCCGTCCTGGGCCTGGCACGAGCACGCCAACGCGTCGGCCAGCGATGATGCCTGCCTCTTCGCCTTCAACGACATGCCGGTGATGAACTCGCTCGGCCTCTATCGCGAGGAAGCGTTCGGCGACCATGGCGGCCACCAGCCGCTCGCACTCTGAGGGCTGCCGATCATGCGTCTTGTAACCTATCGCAGCGCGATCGATGCTGCCGCGCGGCTCGGTGTCATCGAGGGTGACCTCGTCGTCGACGTCGCCACGCTCGGCGCCGGAGCCGGTCTCGACCTGCCTTCGACGATGCTCGGCCTGATCGATCTCGGCCCGGCCGGGCAGGCGTCGCTGAGCACGCTGCTGGACCAGCATCGTGGGCGCTGGCCCGCCCATTCCGCCTTCCCGCTCGTCAATGTCAGGCTGCTGGCCCCGATCCCGCGGCCGCGGAAAAACATTTTCGGCATCGGCCTCAACTATGTCGAGCACGTCGCGGAATCGGCCCGCACGCTCGACACGTCGAGTGATCTGCCGAAGCAGCCCGTGATCTTCTCTAAGCCGCCGACCAGCGTCATCGGCCCCGGCGAGGCGATCGAGCATAACGGCAAGATCACGCAGCAGCTGGACTGGGAGGTCGAGCTCGCGGTGGTCATGGGCCGGACCGCGCGCCGCGTCACGGAAGCCGAGGCGATGGGCTTCGTCTTCGGCTACAGCGTGATGATCGACGTCAGCGCCCGCGACAACCGCCGGGCTGGCCAGTGGATCTACTCGAAGGGCCAGGACACCTACGCGCCCTTCGGCCCCTGCATCGTGACGGCAGACGAGATCGCCGAGCCGCACGCGCTCGATCTCTGGCTGACCGTCAACGGTGAGACCAAGCAGCGCTCCAACACGCGCCACATGCTGTTCAAGATCCCGGTTCTGATCGCGGATATCAGCGCGGCGATCACGCTGGAGGCCGGCGACATCATTGCCACCGGCACGCCGGACGGGGTCGGGGCGGGCCGGACGCCGCAGGAATGGCTCTGGCCGGGAGATGTCGTCGAGGCCGGCGTCGACGGCATCGGGCAGATCCGCCACCCCGTCGTGGCGGCCTGACATCCAAGCATCAAACGACAAAAGGGCAGCGGTGACAGCCGTGCCGAAACCGAGGGGAATTCGATGAACAGGTCAGCATTCACGCGCCGGATGATCGTCGCCGGCCTCGCATCGGCGGCAGCGATGCCGATGACGCAATCAGCCTTCGCCCAGGCCAGCGCCCCGGTTACGATCGGCTTCATCACCACGCTGTCGACCCCGGCCGGCTATATCGGCGAGGACATCCGCGCCGGCTTCCAGCTCGCCTTGACTGACGGCAAGCTGGGCGGCGTGCCCGTCAACCTTGCGATCGAGGACGACGCGCTGAAGCCGGCAAACGCCAAGCAGGCCGCCGACCGGCTGATCCAGTCCGGCGTCAAGCTCTTCACCGGCGTGAACTTCTCGAACGTGCTCGCTGCCGTGGTTCCCGGCGTGCTGGAATCGGGCGGCTATTATGTCAGCCTCAATCCCGGCCCCTCTTCCTTCGCCGGCGAACGCTGCCACCGGAACTATTTCGTCGCCTCCTACCAGAACGACGCCTTCCACGAGGCGGCGGGGCTCGCCGCCAACCGGCTCGGCTACAAGCGCGTCGCGCTGCTGGCGCCGAACTATCAGGCCGGCCGCGATGCGCTGGAGGGCTTCAAGCGCACCTTCAAGGGCGAGATCACCGGCGAGATCTACACCAAGCTCGACCAGACCGACTTCTCCGTCGAGCTCGCGCGCGTCCGCTCGCTCGCGCCGGAAGCGATCTACCAGTTCCACCCCGGCGGCGCCGGCATCAACTTCGCCAAGCAATATGCCAATGCCGGCCTGGCGAAGACCATTCCCATGCTGATCCCCGCCTTCTCGATGGATGCGCACATGGTCGGCGCGACCGGCGATGCCGCCGACGGCATCTACGCCTCCGCACTCTGGACGCCCGAGGCCACCACCCCTGCCTCCAAGGCGTTCGTGGAAGCCTTCCGCAAGGCCTATTCGAGAACGCCGACCATGTATGCCCAGCAGGCCTACGATACGGCCAACCTGATCGGCAGCGCCCTCAAGGCGGTGAACGGCGACATCGGCAAGCAGGACGAATTCCGCAAGGCGCTGCGGGCGGCGCAATTCACCGCCGTGCGCGGGAAGTTCTCCTTCGGGCCCAACCAGCACCCGGTCCAGGACTACTACCTGACGAAGTTCGAGAAGCGCCCGTCCGGCGAGATCGTGCAGACGATCATCCGCAAGATCGCCGAGGACTACGGTGATGCCTATGCGGCCCAGTGCAAGATCAACTGAGCGCTGCGAAACCCGTCGACACATCTGACCCCTGATTCACCGCGCAACAAGGGTGTGTGGAGATGATCCTCTTTATTGAGCAGGCGCTCAACGGCCTGCAATACGGATCGATGCTGTTCCTTCTGGCATCGGGATTGACGCTGATCTTCGGCATCATGGGTGTGATCAACCTCACCCATGGCGCCTTCTACATGGTCGGCGCCTATAGCGCGGCTTTCGCCGTCCTCTCGACCGGCTCCTTCCTGGTCGGCATCGCAGCCGCCCTGATCGGTGCCGGGCTCTACGCGGTGCTTATCGAGGTCGCGGTGGTGCAATGGCTTTATCGCCGCGACCATCTCTACCAGGTGCTGGCGACGCTTGGCCTGATCCTGTTCACCAACGAAGCTGTGAGCCTGATCTTCGGGCGCCGTCCGCCGCTGATGGACATCCCGGCTTTCTTGCAGGGCTCGGTTCCGCTGCTTCCTGGCCTCGACTACCCGCTGATGCGCATCGCCTTCATCGTGACCGGGGCGCTGGTCGCGATCGGCTTGTGGGCGCTGGTCAACCACACCCGCGTCGGCATGCTGATCCGGGCCGGCGCCGACGACCGCGAGATGGTCGATGCGCTCGGCGTCGACATCCGCCGGCTCTACACGCTGGTCTTCGGCCTGGGCGGCGCGCTGTGCGGCCTCGCCGGCGTCATGGCGGCGCCGCTCCTGGCCATTGAGATCGGCATGGGCGAGCGGGTGCTGATCACCACCTTCGTGGTCATCGTCGTCGGCGGCGTCGGCTCGGTTCGCGGCGCGCTCGTCGGGGCGCTGCTCGTCGGCATGGTCGACAGCCTGGGGCGGGCCTACATCCCGCAGCTGCTGCAATTGTCGCTGCCGGCCTCGACCGCCGACACGCTCGGCGCCGGGCTGGTCTCGGCCAGCATCTACGTGCTGATGGCGATCGTCCTCCTCGTACGGCCGAACGGCCTGCTGCCGGCCAGGGGATGAGCGCGATGATGACCTCCCGTCTCCGCCTGGCCGTCATCGCCAGCGGGCTTATCGTCCTGCTGGCCGCCCCCTATCTCGCGCAGCTGACCGGCTCGGCCGGTCTGCTCGGCCTCGCCAACCGCATCGCCATCTACGCCATCGCCGCCGTCAGCCTCGACCTCATCCTGGGCTATGGCGCATTGGTCAGCTTCGGCCACGCCATGTTCTTCGGGCTCGGCGGCTACGCCGTCGGCATCATCGCCTTCCACACCGGCGCGGGCGAACCGCTCCTCGGCTGGCAGGGGTCGAATGCGGCGCTGATCGTCTGGCCATTGGCGCTGGTGGCCTGCGCGCTTCTGGCCGCGATCGTCGGGACGCTCTCGCTGAAGACCAGCGGCGTCCAGTTCATCATGATCACGCTGGCCTTCGCGCAGATGGTCTTCTTCGTGCTGGTCTCGCTGCAGAGCTATGGCGGCGACGACGGCCTGCTGCTCGACCGGCGCAATACGCTGCCTTTCATCGACCTCTCGCGGCCGACGACCTTCTACTATGTCTGCGTTGCGCTGCTGATCGGCTGGACGGCCTTCTGCGCCAGGGTGGTGAACTCCCGCTTCGGCCTGGTTCTCCAGGCGCTGCGGCAGAGCGAGCGACGCGCGATCAACCTCGGCGTCGATCCGTTTCCGTTCCGGCTCACCGCCTTCGTCATCTCCGCAATCGGGACCGGCCTCGCCGGCGTCCTCTGGGCCAATTACGCCCGCTTCGTCTCGCCCGACATGGCCGCATGGAGCAAGTCGGGCGAGTTCATCGCCATCGTCGTGCTCGGCGGGCTCGGCACGCTGCTCGGCCCGATCGCCGGTGCCGCCGTCTTCATCGCGCTCGAGCAGATCCTCTCGATCTGGACCGAGCACTGGATGATCGTGATGGGCCCGATCCTGACGCTGGTCGCTCTGTTCGGTCGCCGCGGTATCGCCGGGCGCCTGTTCGGAGAGCGCAATGGCTGAATTGTCCTCTCAGCAGCAGGCGCCGATCCTGGCGATCGACGGCCTGCGCAAGGCCTTCGGAGCCCTGGTCGCGACCGATGACGTCACGCTCGACATTCGCGCCGGCGAGCTCCACGCGCTGATCGGTCCGAACGGCGCCGGCAAGTCGACGCTGATCACCCAGATATGCGGGGAATTGAAGCCGGATGCCGGTCGCATCCTGTTCGACGGGCGCGACGTCACGCGGCTGCGCCCGCATCTGCGCTCGCGGCTCGGGCTCGGGCGGACCTTTCAGATCACCCAGCTTTGTCCGGATTTCAGCGCCATCGAGAACGTGCTGCTGTCGATCGAGACCCGCGGCGGCGGCTCGTTCGACATGGTCTCGAACCCGCGCGGCAATGCCGGCGCCATCGCCAGCGCGCGGGAGCGGCTGGCCGAAGTCGGCCTCGGCGATCTCGCCGACAGGCGGGCGGAGACGCTCGCCCATGGCCAGCGCCGGCAGCTCGAGATCGCGGTTGCGCTCGCACGCGAGCCGAGGCTGCTCCTGCTCGACGAGCCGATGGCCGGGCTCGGGCCGGAGGAAACGGCGGCGATGACCCGGCTGCTCGACGGGCTGAAGCGGCGCTACGCCATCCTTCTGGTCGAGCACGACATGGCCGCCGTGTTCGCACTGGCGGACCGCGTCAGCGTGCTGGTCTACGGGCGCGTCATCTTCACCGGCACGGTGGCGGAGGTGCGGAGCGATCCTGCCGTCCGTGCCGCCTATCTCGGGGGAGAGCCGGCATGCTGAGCGTGCGCGAACTCGCGGCCGGCTATGGTCATGCCCGGGTCCTGTTCGGATTGTCCTTCGAGGCCCGCGCCGGCGAGGTCGTCTCGCTCATCGGGCGCAACGGCATGGGCAAGACCACCACCATCCGCGCCATCATGGGGCTGACGCGACCCACCGCCGGCGAGATCGCCTTCGACGGCCGGCCGCTTGCCGGGCTGGCGCCGAACGCCATCGCACGGCTCGGCATCGGGCTCGTGCCGGAAGGGCGGCGGGTGTTCCCCTCGCTCACGGTTGAGGAGAACCTCATCGCCACCGCGCGCGGCGGCAGCGGAGGGCACTGGACCTTGCCGCGCGTTATCGAGCTGTTCCCGCGCCTCGGCGAAAGGCGGCGCCAGTCGGCGAGGACGTTGTCGGGCGGCGAGCAGCAGATGCTGGCAGTCGGCCGGGCGCTGATGACCAATCCGCGCCTGCTCATTCTCGATGAGGCGACCGAAGGGCTCGCGCCGCTGATCCGCGCCGAGATCTGGCGCTGCCTGCAGATGCTCAAGCAGGCCGGACAGACCATCGTCGTCGTCGACAAGAACCTGGCGGAGATGGCGTCCCTGGTCGATCGCCACCACGTCGTCGAAAAGGGGCGGATCGTCTGGGCCGGCACGCCGGCCGCGCTCCACGACGACCCCGATCTCGCCAGTCGCTATCTCGGTCTGTGAGGACATCGCCATGGCATCCAACACCAACGAACCGATCTACCGCAGCTTCGACCGCGCCACGCTCGACTGTGAATACAATGCCCGCGAAAGCGTCGCCTCCTTCGATGCCGAATATGCCAAATACGTCTCCGTCAGCGCAGAGGTGCAGCAGGAGCACGAACGCATCGCCGACATCGTCTATGACGAGGCCAGCGGCGAGACGCTCGATATCTACCCTGCTGAACCGGGCGCGCCGCTCTTCCTCTGGGTCCATGGCGGCTACTGGCGGGCGAGCTCGAAGGACGACAATGCCTTCGTCGTACCGGGCCCCAAGGCGCATGGCTTTGCCGTCGCGGTGATGAACTACACGCTGGCGCCGCAGGCCTCGCTCGACGAAATCATCAGACAGACGCGCGCCGCCGTAGCCTTTCTCCACGCCCGCCGCGCGCAATACGGGACCGGCGGCCTTGCCGTCGGCGGCTCCTCGGCCGGCGGCCACCTCGTCGGAATGCTGCTGGCCGGCGGCTGGCAGGCGGATTTCGGGTTACCGGACGATGCGATTGCGGTCGGCCTTGCTTTGTCGGGGTTGCACGACATCGCGCCGCTGCGCGCCACTCATGTCGATGCCTGGCTCGGGCTGGACGATGCGGCGATCGCCCGCAACAGCCCGATCCGGCACATCCCCGATAGGTCGGCCACGACATTGCTGGCCTCGGTCGGCGGACTGGAAACCAGCGAGTTCCGGCGGCAGACGGCAGACTACGCCGCGGCCTGGATGGCGGCGGGCCACCGCGGCGAGGTGATCGCCATGCCGCGGCACAATCATTTCGACATCGCGCTCGATCTGGCCAGGCCCGATGGCGTGCTGGCGCCCGCCCTCGCAAAGGCGATGGGCATCTGCTCCGGGCCGAAGGACTGAGGCCCGGGCATGATCTTCGACATGGGCGCGCTGCCGCCGCAGGACCGCTACAAGATCATGACGGCGACGATCGTGCCGCGGCCGATCGCCTGGATCACCACGCTGTCGCGCGACGGCGTGCTCAACGCCGCTCCGTTCAGCTTCTTCAACATGATGGGCAACGATCCGCCGACCGTCGCCATCGGCATCATGCCGAAAGCCGGCCTGCTGAAGGATACCGCCGCCAACATCCTCGAAACCGGGGAATTCGTCATCAACCTGGTGGCGGAAGCCGATGCAGCGGCGATGAACACGACTTGCATCGATGCGCCGCCGGAGGTCGACGAATTGGCGCTGGCCGAGCTCGAGGCCGCGGCGTCACGTTTCGTCGCTCCGCCGCGCATCGGGACAGCGCGGGTGGCGTTCGAATGCCAGGCGCTCACCTCGCTCGTCACCGGTCCGCTGCAGACCATCGTGATTGGCCGCGTCCAGTGCGCCCATGTCGAGGACCGCTTCGTGCTGGATGCGGAACGCTGCCATATCGACACCCCGGCGCTCGAGCTGATCGCCCGCATGCATGGCGGAGAGGCCTATCTTCGAACTTCCGACCTGTTTCACCTGAAGCGACCGAACTGGGCCGAATGGCGAGCGGGGGCGTCGCGAGAGGAGAGCGCCGCCAGAACCTAGATCGTCCGAGGTGCGACCTCTTCAAAGTGCAAAAGGCTGCTGGATCAGCGCCCCAAATCACTTCCCAGGACGGGCGAGCCGAAAGGTCGCTGCTACCCGTCATATGTTCGCGTCAGCGGCGGCTGTAGCGGTCTCCGACGGTACGCGCAGTTCTCCATCACGCCAGCCTCAACCGGCCCGTCACACCGCCCTAAACCGGATCTCGCGAGAGCCGGCAAAGGGTCGATTGTGTTGAAAAAGTCCGCTGCAATGCTTCGGGCGAGCTCGGTCGGCTCGAATGTAGAGATTTCATCTCCCTGCAGGTGGTTTTTCTAGTTTTGATGGCTTTTCTTCGAAATAGAAAGAATGTTCTTCTCCTCCAATCGCCGGCGCGAGGTCGCCTCGGAGTTCATCGCCATAGCGATCGGCATGCACTGAGCAATTTTGGGCATGAACTCAAAAGTCGAACGGCCAATACATCGAAAGGGGTGATGAATTTCAGTCTTGATAAGGTTGCAGGCGGAATTGGTTGCAGCGATTTGAAGTGGGAGGTATTTAACGTTCGTTGCTGAAATCCAACGTTAGCGATCGTCGTTGCTTCATTATCTCGTTCCTAGACCTGTGATCAAGGTCTGAACCAGTGCGATTGCCCCCGAGATCGGCCTGAACTGACTGGTGGCCGAATTGTCGACGAGGAAGGTCAGGTCCGCGTGGCGAGCCAGGGGGCTCTCGGGCACGTCGGTCAGCACGAGGATGCGCTTGCCGCTGAGATGGGTATCGAGCGTGATGTCGACCACCGACTGCGTGTAGGGCGTGAACGCGATCGCGACCAGGAGGTCGCGGGAGCGCATGGTGGCGATCTGTTCCGCCGCCATGCCGCTGCCGAAGTCGAGCAGGCTGCACTGACGTTCGCAGCGCGTCAGCCCATAAGCCAGATAGGTCGCGATCGGCCGCGATCGGCGCAAGCCTGCAATGTAGACATGCTCGGCCTCGCGCAGCATTTGCGTCGCCCTCTCGAGGGAGTCTGGCGAAACGGTTCGCCGCAAATCCTCGAGCGAGGCGATGAGCGCGTCGACGCAGCCGTTCAGCAAACCGCCGAAATCCCTCGCCTCGCCCGGCGATACCTGTCGTGCAAAGACCTCTTCGCGAGCGCGGGGTGCGCCTTCGATCAGGCGCAGCCGGAAGACCCGCTGCATCTCCGAGAAGCCGCGATAACCGAATTCCTTGGCGAAACGGATCAGTGTCGATGGCTGGACCTCGAGTTCGCCGGCGATGACGACCACGGTGTTCAAGGCAAAATCATTGGGCTTCTCGAGCGCCGACCGCGCGATACGTTGCAGGTGCGGACTGAGTTGATCGAAGCGATTGCGCAGACGCTGGCGTAGCGCCTCGAACGTCTCCTGCGCGGCCTCTCCCGAAGAGACTGCTAGTATCTGATTGTTGAATGAATTTTCGTTCATTATTTTTTCTAGCCTACTCGCGGCGCGATATAAAGCACAAAATTTACGAGGCTAGTTGACATAACAGAAAAAATATTCATGCTCTTTGAAAATTAGTTCTGGCTTTCGATCAGGCAAGAGGCGGGCTCGAGCCCGCCCGTTTCGGGGAGGACATCATGTCGAAGACCAAGATTTCACGGCGTGGACTGCTCGGCGTCGCCGGCGCCGCTTCCGCGGTTTCGCTGTTTGCCGGCCCGTGGAAGCACAATCGCGTCTGGGCGCAAGGCGCGGCCAAGCCACTCCGGATCGGCATCACGGCCGATGCCAGCGGCATGTATGCGAACTCCGGCGCCAGCGACAAGCGCGGCATGGCGATGGCGATTGCCGAAGCCAATGAGCGCGGCGGCGTTCTCGGTCGCAAAGTCGAGTTCGTCCATATCGACACGGAAACCACGGCCGCGACTGGCAGCCGCGTGGCGGAACGCATGATCAGCCGCGAGCAATGCGGTTTCCTGGTCGGCGCGGTCCATTCGGGCGTCGCCAACGCGATCAGCCAGGTCGCCCAGAAATACGGCGTGATCTACATCAACACGAACTCGTCCTCGCCGACGGAGGCCGGCCAGAACTGCCACCGCGTCAAGTTCGTCTTCGACGGCAACGGCACCAACTTCGCCAAGGCTGCGGTCAAGAGCGCGATCGAGCGCTTCGGGCCGGACTGGATGCTCCTGACCAACGATTATGTCTGGGGTCACGATACCGCCGCGGCGACCAAAGCCCTGCTGAAGGAATATGGCGGCAAGGTCATGGAGGAGGTGCTGATCCCTCAAGGCACCCGCGACTTCACCTCGGCCTTGCTCAAGGTGCAGCAGCGCAAGCCCGGCGTCATCTCGGCGGCGATCGGTGGCGACGACCAGAAGGCGATGCGCCAGCAGGTCGTCCAGCTCAAGATGGGCGACAAGCCGGCCTGGATCAACAGCCAGCAGGACTGGGATGACGTCTATGGCCTGCCGATCGAGACGCTCTTCGGCGTGTTCGGCACGACCTGGTACTATCGCCTCGATCTTCCCGGCGTCGCCGACTTCGTCAAGCGCTACCAGGCGATGTATCCCGAGACCGCCATGCGCTCGCCCGGCAACGTCTTCTACAATGGCTACATGTCGATCCGGGAGCTTCTCGGCGCCATCGAGCGGGCCGGCACGACCAACAACATCGCCGTGATCAAGGCGCTCGAAGGCCACAAGATCTCGGCCAGGGACCGCATGCAGCATTTCGATGCGACGATCGACGCCCAGACGCATCAGGTCCAGCAGACGATCTACCTCGCCACGGCCAACAAGGCGCCGAAGGAGAAGGACGATATCTTCGACATCCTGAGCCAGGCCAAGGCGGAAGATGTCCGCGATACGGACTCAGCCAAGCTCTGCAAGCTCGAATCCTACGAACAGACGCCGACCTTCGACGCCTGATCCGCCTCGCCATCCGCGGCCGTCATCTGGCGGCTGCGGATGACGGCAGCGCTGCCTCTGGACGGATCCGCATGATCGATCTTCTGCCGCATATCATCAACGGCCTGACGCTGGGCCTGCTCTTCGCGCTGATCGCCCTTGGCTTCACCCTGATCGTCGGCGTGATGGAGGTGATCAATCTCGCCCACGGCTCGTTGTTCGCGATCGGCGCTTATTTCGCGCTGACGGTGATCGCCGGCAGCTGGTTCGCCGGAACGCCGTTCGGCGCCTGGTGGCTCGGCCTGCCGCTCGGCCTGCGCTATGTGCTGGCGCTCGCCATCGGCCCGGCGCTCGCCGGGCTCGCCGGCATGCTGCTCGAGCTCTGCCTGCGCCCGACCTATGGCAAGCCGCCGCTCTACGGCCTGCTGCTGACCTTCGGCGCCGCTCTCGTCATCGAGGAGCTGATCCGCCTCATCTGGGGCACGGGTGAGCAGAACCTCGCGCTGCCGCAGGCGATCAACGGCGCCTTCCTGCTGAACGGCATGATCTTCTCGACTTACCGCTTCTTCGCCGCCGGCTTCAGCATCGCCGCGATCATCGCCGTCTGGCTCTTCCTGGAGCGCACCTCGGCCGGCGCCGTGATCAAGGCCGGCGCGCATGACAGCGAGATGGTCCGGGCGCTCGGCTACGATCTCGCCAAGCTCAGGCTCGTCGTCTTCGGCTTCGGCGCGGCACTGGCAGGACTCGCCGGCGTGGTGATGGTGCCGATCTGGGGCCTTCGTCCCCATGTCGGCGTCGACATCGTCATTCCCGCCTTCCTCATCATCGTCATCGGCGGTGTCGGCAGCTTCTGGGGCGCTGTCATCGCGGCGCTTCTGGTCGGCCTCGCTATGGGCATCACCGGTGCCTATGCGGCGGCCTGGTCGACGATGTCGATGTACCTGCTCCTGATCGCGATCCTCGGATTCCGCAGTCGCGGCCTGCTCGGTCGCAAGAGCGCCCTGGAAAATTGACGCCATGATCTCGCTTTCGGATATCCCTGCGCGCCCCTCGGCCTGGATCACGCCGCCGATGATCGTGCTCGCCTTGCTGCTGCTGGCCGCGCCATACCTTCTGCCAGCCGTCGGACTCTACCAATATCTCGGCATCGAGATCGCGATCTGGATCGGCTTCGCGCTCGGGTTCAACCTGCTCTTTGGCTATACCGGCCTGCACTCCTTCGGCCACGGCGCCTATCTCGGGATCGGCGCCTATGCCTTCGGGCTGTTCCAGCACCATGTCACGGTCAGCCTGTGGGGCGGGCTCCTGGCAGCCGTGCTGGCGGCTGGGGTCGCGGGCGCCCTCGTCGGGGCATTCCTCTCCCACCGCCGCGGCATCTACTATGCGCTGCTGACGATCGGCTTCGGCCAGATCTTCTGGTTCCTCGCCATGAAGCTCCATAGCGTCACCGGCGGCGAGGACGGGCTGCTCGGCATTCCGCGCCCGCCGCTGACGCTGGGACCTTGGCAGGTCGCCCTGACCGACAACCGCGCGCTGTTCTACTTCGCCGCTGCGCTGCTGATGATCGTGGTCGTGCTGTGCTGGCGGCTGGCGAACTCGCCCTTCGGCCGCGTACTGCAGGCGATCCGGCAGAATGAGACCCGCGCGCGCTTCGTCGGCTACGAAGTCTGGCGCTTCAAATGGGCCGTCTTCACACTCTCTGCGGTGATCGCCGGCCTCGCCGGAAGCCTGCTCGCGATGGCCCAGCAGAGCGCCTATCCCGATGTGATGAGCCTGCATCAGTCGGGCCTCATCGTGATGATGGTGCTGGTCGGCGGCGGCCTCGTCAGCTTCTGGGGGCCGGTGCTGGGCGTGGTGTTCTACTTCGTCGCCCGCGACGTCCTCGGCGGCCTGACCGAGACCTGGTTGCTCTGGTACGGCCTGATCTTCATGGCGATGGTGATGCTGCGGCCCGAGGGGCTGGCGGGCATGCTGCACAACCTGTCGCGGCGCAGGCCCGCCCTGAAGCCGACTGCAGTCTCCGCGCCCGCGACGGAGACTGCGTGATGGCCCTCTTCGAAGCCCGCAACATCCACAAGCGCTTCGGCTCGCGTGTCGTACTGGAAGATATCTCGCTCGCCTTCGAGGAAGGCCAAGTCAGCGGTATCATGGGTCCGAACGGCGCCGGCAAGTCGACCTGCTTCCATGTCCTCACCGGCCAGCACAAGCCCGATCGCGGCGAGGTGCTGTTCGACGGTCAGCGCATCTCCGGCTTGCCGCCGCAGCGCATCGCCCGGATGGGCGTCTCGCGCTCCTTCCAGCTGATGAACCTGTTCGACGACACGGTGGTGATCGAGAACGTCATGCTGGCGCTGCCGGCCTTCAGAGCACGCCGGCTCAGGGCGATGTCGGCGGTCTTCTCGGATACAGCGCTGATCGACCAGGCGCTGGCGGTGCTCGATCAGGTCGGCCTTGTCGCACGGGCCTGGGACGCTGCAGCCTCGCTCAGCTATGGCGATCGCCGCGCGCTGGAGATCGCCGTCGCCCTCGCGGCCGAGCCTCGCATCCTCTTCCTCGACGAGCCGACATCGGGCCTCGGCGCCGAGGCGACGCGCCGCCTCGCTTTGCTCGTGAAGCGCCTGCGCGACCGCTACACGATCGTGATGATCGAGCACGACATGCGCTTCCTGTTCGAACTCGCCGACAGGATCTCGGTGATCCACTGGGGCCAGGTCATCGCCGAGGGGACGCCTACGCAGCTCGGCGACAACAAATGGGTGCGGCGCTCGACATTGGCGGAGGCGACCCATGCTTGAGGTCCGCGACATCGAAACCTTCTATGGCGAGACGCAGGCCCTGTTCGGCACTTCGCTGCGGGTCGGCGAGGCCGAGGTGGTCTCGCTGCTTGGCGCCAACGGCGCCGGCAAGACCACGACCATCCGCTCGATCCTGGGCTTGACGCCGGCGCGGCGCGGCCAGATCCATTTCGACGGGCAGGACATCACCCGTCGCCCGACCCATCGCATCTCGGCCATGGGCATCGGCTGGGTGCCGGACGACCGCCGTGTCTTCCCGACGCTGACCGTCGCGCGCAACCTGCAGCTCGGCATGCGCAAGACCCGTTTCCGGTCCTGGCAGGTCAGCGAGATGTTCTCGATCTTCTCGGCGCTGGAGCATCTGATGCCGCGCGAATGCGAGAACCTCTCCGGCGGCGAGATGCAGATGGTCGCGATCTCGCGGGCGCTGCTGGGCTCGCCTGGCCTCGTCCTGCTCGACGAGCCGAGCCAGGGGCTGGCGCCCAAGATCGTCCAGGACGTGCTGGCGACGGTGCGGCGCCTCAAGGCCGAGGGCATCTCCGTGCTGATCGTCGAGCAGAACGCGCTTGCCGCGCTCGAAGTCTCGGACCGCGCCTACGTCATGGACCGCGGCCGGATCGTCCATGAAGGACCGGCCCGCGCCCTGCTCGACGACAGCTCCCGGCGCCAGCGCCTGATCGGAATGTGACCATGAGCGCGATGCTTGACGTCAGCCATCTGTCAAAGACCTACACGCGTGGCCGGTTCGACCGGACGCCGACCTTCAGGCTCGATGCGGATTTCAGCATCGAGGAACCGGCGATCGTCGGCATGATGGGCCCCAACGGCTCGGGCAAGACGACGCTGTTCGAACTGATCACCGGCTCGAACAGCCCGACATCGGGCGAGGTGCGGATCTGCGGCCGCGACATCCACCGCGTCCGCACCGACGAGCGCGACCGCCTCGCGATCCACTACCATCAATCCTACCAGGTCAGGCATTTCCGGTCTTTGCGCCCCAACGCCCTGATGGAACGCGCCGGCAGCAAATACCCGCTTGTCCATCTCTTCGACGAGCCGCAGTTCAATACGCAGGATGGCTATATCGGCTTCATGCTCGATTTCTTCCGGCGGTTGCGAGCCGAGGGCCGGCTGGTCTTCCTCTGCGTCCATCCCAACGAGCGCTTCCATCTCGAGATCCTCGAGGAGATCTGCGAGCGCTTCATCTTCGTCAACAAGGGCGTCGTCACGCCACTGCCGGACTATGCCGGCCTGCTCGCTCACGAGCCGGCTCGCGCCTATCTCGGCAATCTGCTGACGGAGCGTGCCGCCGCCCTGGAGCCTGCCGCATGAACCGCTCCGAAGGGCACCTGACGCCGCAGATCGACCTCGACGCGATCGACCGGCTTTTTACCATCCGCGGACTGCGTGTCTTTCTGCCCGGCGGCTACGGTGCGCTGGGCGAGGCGATAGCCTTGGCGATGACGCGGCACGGCGCCCATGTCGCCATCGCCGGACCCAGCGGGGCCAAGGCGCAAGCGTTGGCGGACAGGCTGCGCGGGCAGGGCGTCGAGACCCATGGCTTCGAGCTCGATGCGCGCTACCCGGCCGCGATCGCGGTGGCGACCGACCGTGCTGCCAAGGCGATGGGCGGCATCGACGTGCTCGTCAACTGCGTCGGCATCCAGCGCGAGCAGCGGCTGATGGATGTCGATGAGCAAACCTTCGACGACGTCTACGAGATCAACCTCAAATCGGCGATGTTCCTGGGCCAGGCGGTGGCCCGCCATCAGATCGCGCAGGGCAAAGGCGGCCGCCAGATCCACCTGCTCTCGGTGCGTTCGCAGCTGGCCTTGCGCAATCGCGGCTACTCGGCCTACTGCGCCACCAAGGGCGGTCTCGTCATGCTGGTCAAGCAGCATGCGATGGAACTGGCCGAGCACAACATCACCGTCAACGGCGTCGCGCCGACCTTCATCCAGTCCGAGCGGATCCGCCCTCATCTTGAGCGCGAGGGCTTTCGCGACTTCATTCTCGACCGCAATCCGCTCGGGCGGATCGGCGACCCCGTCGAGGTCGTCGGGCAGGTCATCACCTTCGCCGCGCCGGCCGGCAGCTATATGACTGGCCAGATCGTCTATATCGACGGCGGCGTGACGGCGAGCCAATGACGGGAAAGCCGCTTCGCAGCGCCTGCTGGTTCGACACCGACGACCTTCGCGGTTTCGGCCATCGCTCGCGTCTGATGCAGATGGGCTACGGCGTCGAGGATTGGAACGGCCGCCCGGTCGTCGCGATCATCAACACCTGGTCCGACATCAACCCTTGCCACGCGCATTTCCGCCAGCGCGTCGAGGATGTGAAGCGCGGCGTGCTGCAGGCTGGCGGCTTTCCGCTGGAGCTGCCGGCGATCTCGCTCTCGGAGAATTTCGTCAAGCCGACGACGATGCTCTATCGCAACCTCCTCGCGATGGAGACCGAGGAGCTGCTGCGCTCGCATCCGGTCGACGGCGCAGTGCTGATGGGCGGTTGCGACAAGACCACGCCCGGTCTCATCCTGGGGGCGATCAGCGCCGACCTCCCGGCGATCTTCCTGCCGGCCGGGCCGATGCTGCGTGGCAATCTGCGCGGCGAGGTGCTCGGCTCCGGCTCCGACGCCTGGAAATACTGGGACGATCGCCGCGCCGGCAAGATCGATGCGCAGGAATGGCAGGCGGTCGAGGCCGGCATCGCCCGTTCCTACGGCCACTGCATGACGATGGGCACGGCCAGCACGATGACGGCCATCGCCGAGGCGATGGGGCTGACATTGTCCGGCGCTTCGTCCGTCCCCGCCGCCGATTCCGGCCATATCCGCATGGCGACCGAGACTGGCCGGCGCATCGTCGCGATGGTTGGCGAGGACCTGCGGCCCTCGCTCGTGCTCTCGCTCGCCTCGTTCAAGAACGCCATCGCCGTCGCGATGGCGATGGGCTGCTCGACCAACGCCATCATCCACCTGATCGCGATGGCGCGCCGCGCCGGCCAGGATATCGGCCTCAGCGATTTCGAGGCGGCGAGCCGGACCATCCCCGTGCTGGCCAACATCCGCCCCTCCGGCGAGCGCTATCTGATGGAGGATTTCTACTATGCGGGCGGCCTGCCTGGGCTGATGAGCCGGCTAACGTCGCGTTTATCTCTCGATGCGCTGACCATAGAAGGGCGCACGCTCGGCGCCGCGATAGAGGGCGCGCCGATCTGGAACGACGACGTCATCCGCCCCCTCGACAGGCCGGTTTCGACGGAACCGGCGCTGGCCGTGCTCTATGGCAACATCGCGCCGCTGGGCTGCGTGATGAAGCCGTCGGCGGCCGAGCAGCGCCTGCTCAACCATACCGGCCCCGCTCTCGTCTTCGACAGCTATGCACAGATGAAGGCTGAGATCGACGATCCCGATCTGGCCGTCACCGCCGACACGATCCTGGTGATGCGCGGCGCCGGCCCGCAGGGCGGCCCTGGCATGCCGGAATGGGGCATGCTGCCGATTCCGAAGAAGCTCCTCGAGCAAGGCGTGCGCGACATGCTGCGGGTGTCTGATGCCCGGATGTCGGGCACGAGCTACGGCGCCTGCATCCTGCATGTCTCGCCCGAGGCCCATATCGGCGGCCCGCTCGCTCTCGTCCGCAGTGGCGACCCCATCCGCGTCGATGTCGCGGGCCGCAGCATTTCGCTTGGGATCGACGAGGCCGAACTCGCGCGCCGGCGCGCCGCGCTGCGCCTCCCCGAGCCGCGCTTCGAGCGCGGCTATGGCTGGATGTTCTCGCGCCATATCGGCCAGGCCCATGAGGGCTGCGACTTCGATTTCCTGCAAACCTCGTTCGGTGCGCCCGTGGGCGAGCCGGACATCCTTTGATTGAGTTGGAGATACCCATGTCCAATCCTGCGCCGAAGCTTCTCATCGGCGGCGAGTTCCGGTCGGCTACCGCGCTGCCCGCCCTCTCCGTCTGCAATCCCTGCACCGAGGAATTGCTCTGGACGGCACCGCGTGCAGGCGCGGCCGAGGTCGAGGAGGCGCTTCACCATGCGCGCGCCGCGCTCAAGACCTGGTCGAAGGTCCATGGCTGGGAGCGCGCCAAGGTGCTGCGCGGCATCGCCCGAGCGATGGAAGCCCGCAAGGGTGCACTGGCCAGCGCGCTATCCTATGAGATCGGCCGGCCGATCGCCCAGTCCGAAGGCGAGGTGCTGATCGCGATCGAGCAGTTCGACTGGTTTGCCGGCGAGGCCGAGCGCCTTTTCGGCGAGACGATTCCCTCGCGCCAGGGCGGGCGCCTGGCCACGGCGCTGGAGCCGGTCGGCATCGTCGCTGCCTTCACCGCCTGGAATTTCCCGATCAATTTGCTGGCACGCAAGATCGCTCCCGCGCTCGCCGCCGGTTGCCCGATCATCTGCCGGCCTTCCGAACAGACGCCACTGACCTCGACCCTGATCGCGGAGGCCTGCGTCGAAGGCGGCGCGCCGGCCGGCACCGTCCAGATGCTCTTTGGCCCGGCCGAGACGATCACGCCCGCTTTGATGGCGGCTGAGGAGGTGCGCAAGATCTCGCTGACCGGCTCGACGCGCGTCGGCCAGATGCTGCTCGCCGAAGCCGCCAAGACCGTCAAGCGCTGCTCGATGGAGCTCGGCGGCCATGCGCCCGTCGTGATCTGCGAGGACGCCGACGTCGACAGCGCGGCGACGTTGTGCGCGCAGTTCAAGTTCCGCAATGCCGGCCAGGTCTGCATCGCGCCGAACCGCTTCTATGTGCATGAGAGCCTGGCCGAGCGCTTCGCCAGCGGCATGGTCAAGGCGGCCGAAGCGCTGGTGCTGGGTGACAGCCAAGACCGGGCGACGACGATGGGCCCACTGACGCTCGCCAGTCAGCGCGACCGGATCGAGCTGCTTTCGGCCGAGACCGAGACCTCAGGCGCGAGGCGCCTTACCGGCGGACGACGGCCCGCCAGCCGCAACAAAGGCTTCTATTTCGAGCCGACCGTCTTCGCCGACGTGCCCGACACCGCCCGGATCATGCACGACGAACCCTTCGGCCCGCTGGCGCCGATCGCCACTTTTCGCGACTTCGACGACGCGATCGCGCGGGCGAACGCGACGCCTTATGGGCTCGCCGCCTATGGCTTCACGGGCAGCCAGCGCCATGCCGAGGCGCTCAGCGCCGGCCTCAGCGCCGGCATGGTCGGGATCAACACCTTCATGATCGCCCATGCCGAGGCGCCCTTCGGCGGCATCAATCATTCCGGCATGGGGCGCGAAGGCGGCCGTCAGGCCATCCAAGACTATCTCAACGTCAAGCTCACGCATTTCATATCGATATGAGATGACCTCGAACTGGCGCCCGGCAAAGGCCACAAATGCCCTCCACCGGCCGGAAGAAATGCGCCAGCTACAGACGTTGAGGAGTTGTCCAAAAGCTGACGTTCGTCGCTCGGCTGCACGAGGTCAGCATTGGGCGCATGGGGCCGAACCGACTTGGCCATTTTCGCTCTCGCAGCCTGGCCCAGTCGAAAGTCGGAATTGATCAACTGGCCGCCCACCAAACCGGCAGCGGGCCAGTGGCAGACAACTCAACGATGTATTAGGGTTACTCTGATCCTCCCAATTGGGGCAGGCCTAGATTGCTTTGGTGAGGATGACTGACCAACTGGAATCGCCGCGCACCCTCCTCGCCTTCGATGGCTTCGTCCTCGACCTCACGCGTGGGGTTCTGACTGCTGAGGCGCGGGAGGTGGTGCTGCGCCCCAAGACCACGGCGGTGCTCGCGCATCTGCTCGCACATGCCGGCCAGATCGTGTCGCGTGACGCCTTGCTCACCGTCGTCTGGGGCGATGTTGCCGTCTCGGACGACAGCTTGACGCAATGCGTTTCGGAAATCCGGCGCGCGCTGGGAACCGTCCAGGCGGACATGCTGCAGACCCACGCACGGCGGGGCTATGTGATGGCGACGCGGTTGCGCCCGGTTGGGCCAGCCGCCGATCCGTCAGGGCTGTTCACCCCGGGTTCCGGCCCCAATGCCGCAACGCCGCCCGGCTCGGAAGCACCGATGCAGGCTGGCAGTCGACCGCGCAGCCGCGTGGCCTGGGCCGCCCTTATCGTGGGTGGCTTCGGTCTCGTGTTTTCGGCCGCCGCCTGGATCAGCGCAAACCGCCTGCCCGCTCCGGCAGCGCCGTCCGTTGTGGCATCTGCGGAGCCCTCCTCTTGGGACGAGGCGCGGCGACTGCTGGCGGAAGGGCGGACCGCCCAGCAAGGCGACGGGACCTATGAGGAACGCCTGCGTGCGAGCCTGCCGCTGTTCATCCGCGCGCTCGCGGTCGAACCGCGCCTGGCGGAAGCGGCGTCCGAGGCGGCCTTCGTCCATACGAATCTGCGCACCACCGGCGCCAGTCGGGACCGGGAGGGGGACTTACGCGAGGCGGAGCGCTTTGCCGCCCTGGCGATGGCGGCAAAGCCTGAAGCGTCCCTTTCGCTTGCGTCCCAGGCGGCCGTCCTGAGGCAACACCGCCGCTTCGCCGAGGCGATCGTTTTCTACGAGCGCGCTGGCGCAGACCCCACCCGGGTCGTGGACCGTGCCAATGCCGGTGTCATGCATCTGATGCTGGGCGACGCCGAATCCGCCCTGCTGCCGCTGCGCGCCGCCTTGCTGGAAAAACCCGTTCACCAGTTCGCGGCGACATGGCGGGTCTATCTCGGCTTGGCGAAGCTGATGACCGGGCAGCCGGACGAGGCAGCCGATGACTTTCTGACGTCCACCGGGCTCAATTTTCCAGTTGAGGAACGGCTTTTTTATCGCCTGGTTGCGCTGCAAGGCGCCGGTCGCCTGGCCGAGGCGCAGGCGCTTGATACCAATCTGCGGCAGCGGGATCTGGCGCTCCTGGCGCGTCCGCTGCGGGCGCTTGGCATGTCGGATGAGGCCGCCTATCGCGCCCGTTTCGAGACGGCGGTTCTGGCCCCGTTGCACCGGATGGGCTGGGCCGAGGTCGGCCGTTAGGAGCGGCCATTGTCAGCTTGCGCCTGAGCCTCGGCCCGGTTCCAACCCCGCATCATCGAAGCCTCGCAGCCTGCGAGATGATGAGGTCCAGGCGGTCTTCGCCTCCTTCGGGCGTCGCTATCGCATTGCCGCGATCCATCCGGCACGGGCGGCTGCGGAAACGGGCATCGAACCACCGGACAGCGGCGGTGGCGACGTCTACGGCAGCGGCGCAGCTACCTATGGCGTCGGGCATGAAGCTGCCGAAGTCCAACGCTCTCGAAAGCGTTGAGCGGCGAAGCGTTGCGCCAGTCAGTCGGTGGCTCCGTTTGCGGGCGAATTGTCCCTGATCAGCCGAAATATGGTTGCGGGACTGCAAAAAAGGCGCCTTCGGCGAAACATCGAGGACAAGCCTGTCCCGCTGAGTTTCGGGTAAATTTCGGATATTTTTCGTTCGGGTTTCAGGACGGGTGCCGCCACGTCCGCCTAGTTCCGCGCAGGGGTCATGTCGCCCTGCCGGAGACCTCGCCATGAAGCGCACTGCGGCCCTCCTGAAACTGTAGCCCCGCTTAACGGGTCCACGCACGACCGGCGCTGCAAAGGCCGGGAGCTTCAAACGCGATATCTGGGCTGCGGGGAATGTGTTTTGGTCTGTATTCTGGTCTCATCCAACCGCACTCTTTCGCGCAGCGATCGCTCCCTGAATGTCTCGGAACGCCGCCGCGGCCTGCTTGCCGCCACCGCGCTCGTCAGCGGCCTATCCATCGCCCTGATCGTCGCTGGCGCCGTGCCGGCAGCCGCGCAGAGCGGCGGCAATGGCGGCGGTAGCGACAACTCCTGCAGTGGCGGCGCAGGTGGCGCTTACGGTCAACCCGGTGCAACCGGCGGCATCGCCACCCAGGGCGCTGGCCAAGGCGGCGGCGGCGGCTGTGGCGGCGGCGGCGGTAGTGGCGGCGGCGCCGGCGGTAGCGGCACCGCGGGCTTCGACTATCCGCCCTTTGACACGGGCGGCGGCGGCGGCGCGGGTGCCGGGGCCGGGGCGACCGGCGCGGCTGGGGGTGACGGGACGGCAAGTGGTCTTGGTGGCGTTGGTGGCGGTGGCGGCGGCGGTGGTGGCGGTGGCGGTGGCGGCCTTACCGGGCTGACGATCGCGGGGCCGGCCAGCAACGTAACGCCTTTGGCCGGCGGGGCCGGCGGGGCCGGCGGGGCCGGTGGCAATGGCGGCGGTCCAGTCAATGCCGGCGGCGGCGGCGGCGGCGGTGCCGGCGGCGACGGCCTGCAGCTGACCGGAGCCAGCACGGTCATGTCCAACTCATCGACCATCAGCGGTGGCGCCGGCGGTGCGGGCGGCCTCGGCGGTTCGGTCGTCACGCCGGTACCACCACCGGGGCAAGGCGGCTTTGGCGGCGACGGCGGCACCGGCGGCGCCGGCGGCAACGGCGTCACGGTCATGGATCTGGGTGTGATACTGACGAACACCGGTAGCATCCTGGGCGGCGCCGGCGGTGCGGGCGGCAATGGCGGCGCCGGAGGCAGCGGCCTCCATGACGGCCATCCCGGCTCAGCTGGCGCGGGCGGTCAAGGCGGCGCCGGCGTTGCCGGCAGCGGACTGACCATCAACAACGGCGGGCTCATCGCCGGCGGGTCGGGGGGCGGCGCCGGCGTTGTTGGCAGCGGCCTGACCATCAACAACAGCGGAACCATCGCGGGCGGATCGGGCGGCAGTGCCATCAACTTCACGGGCGGCGCCAATACGATCAACCTCCAGAACGGCTGGGCTCTGACTGGCGCCATCAACGTCGCCGGCAGCGTGGCGTTCAATCAATCCTCCGATGTCACCCTGTCCAATCCCATCACCGGCTCGGGGTCGGTGATTCAGAACGGCGCGGGCAGGCTCACGCTCACGAATGTCAACACATACACCGGCTCGACGACGGTTAGCGCGGGCAGCACTTTGGCCCTTGCCGGCAGCGCCAAAATTTCTGCTTCGAGCAGCGTGATTTTGACGGCGGGCGCGGTTTTCGACATTTCGGCCGCGACGACCTCTGGCACCGACATCGGGTCGCTGGCCGGCAACGGTGGAACCATCCTGCTCGGCGCCAACACGCTGACCGTGAATACGGGAGTCGCCTCCACGACGTTCGACGGCGTGATCAACGGAAGCGGCAACCTCCGAGTCGTCGTCACGCTGGGCGGGACCCTGACCCTGACCGGGAACAACGGATACACGGGGAGCACGCTCTTATCGCTTGCCACGCTGGCATTGAGCGGCACCGGCAGCCTCGCGGCTTCGAGTGGCGTGGACCTATCATATCTGGGTCATCTCGACATTTCCGGTGTGGCGGGTCCTGGTACGACCATCCGATCGCTGACCGATGACTACTTCAGCGGGTTCGGTGGAACGGTATCGCTCGGCGCCAAAACGCTGACGCTGTCGAACGCTTCCGGCGTGGTCGCCGGCTCCATCAATGGCAGTGGCGGGTTGACGCTGACGGCCGGGACCGAATTCCTGATCGGGGTCAATGGCTATACCGGCGCCACCACCATCAATGGCGGCACTTTATTGTTGGCCGAAGCCGGCAGCATCGCGGCTTCGAGTGGCGTGATACTGGCAACGGGCGCGGCGTTCGACATTTCCAATTCGAACACGCCTGGCGCAACCATCAAGTCGCTCGCCGGCAGCGGCGGGACCGTGACGCTGGGCTCCAAGACGCTGACGCTGTCGAACGCGCATGGCAGTTTTGCTGGCGACCTCACCGGAAGCGGCGGGTTGGCGCTCACGGCCGGGACCGAGACCCTGACCGGCGCCACCACCTACACGGGCGGCACCACCCTCAACGGTGGCACGCTGGCGCTGAGCGGCGCCGGCAGCATCGCGGCCTCGAGTGGCGTGATCACTGCAGCGGGCGCGGTCCTTGATATCTCCGCTTCGACGGGCGGCGCGACCATCCAGTCGCTGGGTGGCACTGGCGGAACCGTGACGCTCGGCGCGAATACGCTGACACTGTCGAACGCCACTGCCGGCTTCTTTGACCCCTCCGGCACATTCGCCGGCGCCATCAATGGAAGCGGCGGGCTGACGCTGATGGCCGGCAGTGAAGCCCTGGTCGGGATCAATGGCTATACCGGCGCGACAACCATCAATGGCGGCGTTCTGGCTATAGCCGGCAATGGCAGCATCGCCTCGTCCAGCGGCGTGAACCTTGCGACCAATGCGGGTCTCGACCTCACTTGGGCGAACTCCAACGTGACCATCAAGGCGCTGGCTGGCACTGGGGGCACCGTGACGCTCGGTTCGCGCACGCTGACCCTTTCAAACGCCTCCGGAACCTTCGGCGGTGCCATTTCGGATGCGGGCGGGGTGACGCTCGCGGCCGGCACGCAGACTCTCTCCGGCGCGAACACTTATTCGGGCGCGACCACCATCAACGGTGGCACCCTGGCGCTGAGCGGCACCGGCAGCATCGCGGCATCGAGTGGTGTGAGCACGGCAGCGGGCGCGTCCTTTGATATTTCCGCTTCGACAGGCGGTGGCGCGACGATCAAGTCGCTGGCCGGCACCGGCGGCACCGTGGCGCTCGGCTCCCGGACGCTGACGCTGTCGAACGCGTCAGGCACGTTTGGCGGTGCCTTTGTTGGAAGTGGCGGGCTGACGCTGACGGCCGGGACCGAGACCCTGACGGGGAACAGCTCGGCCTTCAGCGGAACGGTCAATGTCAATTCCGGTAGGCTACTGATGGGCGCGGGCGGAACGCTCGGCAACGGTGCGGCCGCGGTCAACGTCAACAATGGCGGCACGCTCGGCGGAACCGGCACGGTCGGCGGCAATGTCGCGGTCAATGCAGGCGGCGTCCTGTCCGCGGGCTTCAGTCCGGGGACACTGACCATCAGCGGCAATCTGGTTCAGAACGCCGGCGCAATCAGTAATTTTGAGCTTGGGCAGCCCGGTGTCGTTGGCGGCGCGAGCAATGATTTTGTGAATGTCGGCGGCAATCTTTCGATGGGCGGCACGCTCAACCTCGTCGCGGCGACGGCAGGCTGGTACCGCCTTTACGAGGTGGCGGGAACGATCTCCGGATCCTATGGCACCGTCAATTCCGGAGCGTTGAACCATACGATCTACACGACGATCCCGAACCAGCTGAACGTGCTGCTGGCCGGGGCCGGTCAGATCGTTCAATTCTGGGATGGTGCCGATACGGCCGGCAACGGGACCGCCAATGGCGGAACCGCGACGTGGAATGCCGGCAACACGAACTGGACTTCGCTGCCCGGCGCGCAAATTAATGACCAATGGCGCGCGGGCGTCGGCATTTTTGCTGGGACAGCGGGAACGGTCACCGTCGCTGGCGCGCAGAACATTCAGGGTCTGCAATTCACGGTTGGCGGCTATTCGCTGATCGGCGGAACGTTGAACATGACCGGCGATCCCTTCAGCGATCCGGCCAAGAGCTTTATCACGACCGATGCAGGCGTCACGGCGACGATCGACTCGACCATCGCCGGCGCTGGCATTGGCCTGACCAAGCAGGGCACCGGCACGCTCGTCCTGACCGGCACCAACAGCTATGATGGCGGCACGACCATCAACGCCGGCACCTTGCAGCTCGGTAATGGCGGCACCACCGGCTCGATTGTCGGCGATGTCACCAGCAACGCGATCTTTGCGATCAACCGCTCCGACACGGTGACCTTTGGCAATGTCGTGTCCGGCACCGGCGCACTGCATCAGAACGGCACCGGCATGCTCGTCCTGACCGGTACCAACACTTATACGGGCGGCACCACGATCAGCGCCGGCACCTTGCAGATCGGCGATGGCGGCACCATCGGTTCGATTATCGGCGATATCACCGACAACGCGGTCCTTGCGATCAACCGCTCCGACACGCTGACACTGCCCGGCGACATCTCGGGCACCGGCGCGGTGCAGCAGAACGGCACCGGCACGCTCATCCTGACCGGCACCAACTCTTATACGGGCGGTACCACCGTAAACGCCGGCGCCTTGCAGATCGGCAATGGTGGCACCACCGGTTCGATTGTCGGCGATGTCACCAACAACGGCGTCCTTGCGATCAACCGCTCCGACGCGCTGACGCTGCCCGGCGACATCTCGGGCACAGGCGAACTGCAGCAGAACGGCACCGGCGTCACCACGCTGGCAGGCGCGGCAAGCTATGTCGGCGCGACGGCGGTCAATGCCGGCACGTTGCGGGCGAATGCGGCCAACCGGTTCAGCGCTGCAAGCACGGTCACGGTCGCGGCAGGCGCCGCCCTCGACGCCAACGGCTTCGATCAGGCCATCGCCTCGCTCGCCGGCGCGGGCAATGTGGCGCTCGGCGCCGGGCGGCTGACGCTCGCCAACGCCGCATCCACCACATTTTCCGGTACGGTCGCCGGCAGTGGCGGGCTGACGCTCGCCGCCGGCACGCAGACCTTGTCTGGCGTCAGCACCTATACCGGCGCGACCGCCATCAATGGCGGCTCGCTGATCGTGAGCGGCTCGATCGCCGCGTCGTCCGGTGTCACCGTGGCAGCCGGCGCCATGATCGGCGGCTCGGGCCAGCTGCCCTCGATGATCGTGCACGGCACGCTCTCCCCCGGAAATTCGCCGGGTACGCTGACGGTGAATGGCAATCTCGTGCTGGGGGCGGGCTCGCTCTATCTCGCCGAGGTACAGGGCGCGGTTTCGGACCGGATCAACGTCACCGGCACGGCCTCGCTCGCCGGCACGCTGCGGCTCGTGCCGCTCGGCGGCGCCTATCTGTTTTCCGCACCCTACACGCTGCTCTCGGCGGCGGGAGGGCGCACCGGCACCTTCAGCCCTGTCGACACCACCGGCTCCTTCGGCGACGGCGTCACCGCGAGCGTCGCCTATACCGCGACCGACGTGCAGCTGACCCTGACGCCGAAGTCGCTGGCGCCGATCATTGTCGATCCCGCCCCGACGCCACCCACGCGTCTTGGCTTGAGCCGACCAGCCAATGCCTATGCGGTGGCACTGGGCATCGACGCGGCGGTCGCGAACGGCGCCGATCCGTCTGTGCTCTTCGCGATCTACAACCTGCCGGCGGCCGCCATTCCCGGCGCCGTGAATCAGCTCTCCGGCGAGACACACACCGCGGCGACTGCGATGGCCAACAGCGCGGCGGGGCAGTTCCTGCGCACAATGCTCGACGGATCGGGCGCCGGCAGGCTCGCGGGCGCCGCGAGCGGCCCCGGAGGCGCGGCCGGCTTCACAGCCGACCTGCCATCGAGGCAGGAGGGGCCGGGACGGACGAGCCTCGACCCGGCGCGCTTCTCGCTCTGGGGCGCGACATTCGGCTCGACGGGTCGCACTGACGGCGACAAGGTCGTGGGCTCGTCGAACCGCAACCTCTCCGACGGTCATGTCGCGGTTGGAGCCGACGTCAGGCTTGGCTCCAACACGGTCGCGGGTATCGCTGTCGCGAACGGCCAGTCGCACGCCTCGCTTTCGGGTGGGCTCGGCAAGGCGAAGGCTGATGTCTTTCAGGCCGGGCTTTACGGGCGCACCACGCTCGGCACGGTCAATGTCGCCGCCGCGCTCGGCTATGCCAGGCTCGACACCGACACCACTCGCGCGATCCCGGCGCTCGGCCGCACCGGCGTTGCCGCCTCCTACGCGACGCAGGCCTGGAGCGGCCGGATCGAGGCGAGCCTGCCGGTCATCACCTGGAGCGGCATCACGCTCTCGCCGCTCGCCGCCTTCCAGGCCGTGCGGGCGAGCAGCCCGGCCGCAGTCGAGCGCGACGGGTCGGGCGCGACCGCAGGCATGCTGACGCTGGCGCGGCGCTCCGACATGACCAGCCGCAGCGAGCTCGGCCTGCAGCTCGACGCCAACCTGATCGCGGGCGCCTCTCCCGTCACGGGCTTCGTCCGCGCCGCCTGGGGCCATTACTACCAGCGCGACGCCGACCTCACCGCCTCGATCAATGGGCTTGCCGGAGCCAGCTTCGGCGTCACGGGCGCAAGGCCTGACCGCAACGCGGCCCTGCTCGCGGCGGGGGCCGACATCAAGCTCAGCCCCAGCGTGAGCCTTGGCATGCGCATCGACTCCGAGCTCGCGGCAAACACTCGCCGCATTGGCGGTACAGCCCAGTTGAGAGTCAGCTTCTGAGCCAAGCGATAGCGTTTGGACCGCTGCTGGCAGGCATCGTACCGATGCGGAGCGAATGGCGCCATCTTCGCCGTCTCGGCCTCGCAGGGCGCTCCACGGGTTAACCTACCCACAAGCAGACATTCTGGATGTCGGGAATGGGCCAATTTGCGACATCGATCGCCTCAGCTGCAGGGAACTGCGGTTCTCTCCGACAACCGAAGCAGAGGGCTCTCGCGCCGAGAATGGCTCCCGGAAAGCGCCAGTTCTTTTGAATTTTCGCTTTACGAGAGAGACCGCCCCAGCGCTAACGCCCGGACATGCCGGCGAATTCGCCACGGCCTGCAGCATATGTGGGAGGTCGAGAACTAGCTGGCGGACAGGGCGGGATTGTGCCATCCGCGTCGTTAGTCTGGATAAATCAATGGCTTAAGAGCCGCTTATGTTGATCGTGTGTACCACTCCTGTGGTCCACCGTCGAGGCGCTCAGCGGGCGCCGTCGCCCCGGTATTTCCGGCAGTCGGCCATCATCGCCTCGGTCGTGAGCAAACCAGTGAAGGTGGCGTTCTCGGGCTGGATCTCGCGCTCGCCTGACCGGCCGCCAAAATGCCGGGGCGATGACGTTCTCCGCCCTGGCTCGCCCCGACCACATTGCCCGCGCTCGTTCCGCGGAGGACGCAGCCTGACATAGGCTGGAAGCCGCATGGCCAGGCGGGGCAGGGGCTGCCTTCATCCTGCCGTCGCGAAGGCCCGTGTGCCCTTGACTCTATCTATATGTTCAAACATTCTAACATATAATCAAAGATAGAGCGTTGGGGGATGACATGGCGACGACGAGGCGGGAGTTTCTGGTAGCTGCGGCGGCGGGCGGCCTTATGGCGCAGCCGGGATGGGCGGCGGCGCCCGGCATTACGATCGTGATCAATCAGTCGCCATGGCTCGGCGGCTTTGCCAAGCTCGTCGAGCTCTACACCAAGGAGACCGGTAATCAGGTCAAGCTGGACGTGAATCCATTCGCAGGCGCGGCCGAGAAGGCCCGGAATTCCGTGCGCTCGAGCGAAGGGCTCTACGACCTCATCCCGATCAACTCGGCCTATCTCGCCGAGTTTTACTATGGCGGCTTCCTGACGCCGCTGAACGAGATCGACCCGGCCTTCAAGCTCGATCCGGAGGTTATCTCTTACGACGATACCTCATGGTGGGACGCCGCCCGCAAGGCCAATACCTCCACGACCGGCCGCCTCTATGGGGTGCCGATCAACGGTAATGTGCCGGTCCTCTATTATCGCCGGGATCTGTACGACCAGCATGGCTTGAAGGTCCCCACGACCTGGGAGCAGTTGCTTGCCAACGCCCGCGCCTTGCACGATCCGCCGCGCGTCTACGGGATGGTCCTGCGTGCGGCCCGTAGCGCGTCCGACATCTCCTATGACTGGATGCCCTATCTCCATTCCTTCGGCGGAGCGATCTTCCGGGATGAGAAGGGCGGAGATTTCACCGTCACCCTGAACGATGCCGCGGCCAAGGCGGCGCTCGACCAGTATCTTGCGATCGCCAAGGCCGTCTCGCCACCTAATCCGGGCAGTTTCACGCAGACGGCTGTGGTCCAACAGCTTCTGACCGGCAAGGCCGCTCACGCCATGAACGTGATCGCGGCCTGGTCGCAGGTCGACGACCCCACGCGCTCGGCGGTCGTCGGGAAGATCGACGTCGCCGTCGCTCCGCATGGCCCGGGTGGCAAGCCGGCTCCGACGCTCGGCCATTTCATCGGCGCGATTCCCCGGAACGTTCCGCCGGAGCGCAAGAAGGCCGCTCTCGCATTCCTGGCCTGGTTTCAGACGCGGGAAGCCCAGACCCGTTATGCCGAATTCGGCTCGCCTCCCGTGCGTCGTGACGTGCTTGCCGGTCCGCTCAGCACGGAGCCCCGCTTCCGCTTCATGAAGGCGCTTCTCGACAGCGCGCCTTATGCCCGAATGATGCACACGATTCCGGAGGGCGCGCAGATCAACGCGGTCCTGGAATTGCGCCTGAATCAGGCGGTGATCGGGGAGACCGCGGCGACCGAAGCTCTCAACCTGGCAGCGCGCGAAATCCACGAGATCACGGCCAAGGGCGGTTATCGCACCGGCTTGCTGGCGCCGCTCTAAGGCCTTGGAGATGCGAGCGCCCAAGATGCCTTCGGAGGACGCTGCTGTCATGGCCATGGCCCGCGCATCCTGGTCGGACACGGGCTGGTCGGACCGGACATGGCGGCTGGCCCTGCTGGCGCCGCTTCTCTTCATCCTGGCAGCGCTGACATTGCTGCCGATCGCCGAGCTCGTGGTGATGAGCTTGCACCAGATCTCCTGGAGCGAGGGCCGCTCCCGCTGGGACTGGGCCGGCCTGCGCAACTATGCGGACCTCTGGCGGGACGCCCTGTTCCACAAGGGGCTGGTCAACACCACGATCTTCGCGCTCGTCGCCGTAAGCCTGCAGATGACGATCGGCCTCGGCCTGGCCCTTCTGACCAGCCGGATCGCGCGCGGACGGGCCTTCTACCGGGGCGTCCTGCTCCTGCCGATCCTCGTGCCCGGCATCGTTGTCGGCGCGATCTGGAAACTGCTCTACAGCCCGGATTTCGGCGCCATCAACCAGATCGTCGGTCTCGTCGGCATCGAGCCACGCGACTGGCTGGGTGAAGGCGCGCTCGCATTGCCGGCCGTCATCGCCGTCAATGTCTGGCACTGGACGCCGTTCTGCTTCCTGCTCCTTTTCGCCGGGATCGAGAATCTGCCGCGCGACGTCTACGAGGCCGCGGAGATCGATGGCGCATCCGGCTGGCAACGCTTCCGCCACGTGACCTTGCCCCTGCTGATGCCGACCATCGCGGTCACCCTCGCATTTCGCCTCATCACGGCCTTCAAGGTCTTCGACGAGGTCTACCTGCTGACCGGTGGCGGCCCCGGCACGGCGACGGAGGTCGTCAGCTTCAGCATCTATCGACGCTTCTTCACCGAAGACCGGGCCGGCTATGGCTCGGCGCTGGCGATCGTGACCCTCTTTCTGCTCGCGCTGGCGGTCATCCTGGCGCAGGGCGCGGCGCGGCGTCGCCGGGAGGCCTGAGATGATCGTACGCAGGCAACGTGTCGGCGACTGGGCCAGCGCCGTCTGGCCTCATCTCGTCCTCCTCCTCGCTGCAGCACTGATGCTTGGGCCGTTCCTCTGGATCGCCGCCGCTGCCTTCCGAACCCAGATTTCGCTGATGATGGGCGAGGTTCTGTTCACTCCGACCTTGTCAAATCTGCACGAGCTGCTCTTTTCCAGCACGTCGAACTATGCGCGCAGCTTCGCCAACAGCCTGGTCGTGGCCACCCTGACGACGCTCCTCGTCCTGATCTCGGCTCTCGCTTCCGCCTATGCGCTCGTGCGACTAGAAGCACCGCCTTTGCTGACCAAATTGATCCTGGTCTGGGCGCTCGTCTTCCAGATGATCCCCCCGATCACGCTGGTCGGCGCCTGGTTCGCGCTGTTTCGGGCGCTCGGCCTCGACAACACCTATACCGGGCTTGTTCTTGCCCATGTCGCGCTCAACCTGCCGCTCGCGCTGTGGATTCTCATCGGCTATGTCCGCGACCTGCCTGTCGAGCTCGACGAGGCCGCCCGGATCGACGGTGCCTCGGTGCCCGTCATCCTCGTCCGTATCGTCCTGCCGCTGGTAAGGCCGGGGTTGCTGGCCGCAGGCGTGCTGGTCTTCATCTTCAGCTGGAACGAGTTCCCGGTCGCTCTCAATCTGACGTCCGAGCGGACGGCCACCGTGCCCGTTTCGATCGCGAGCTTCGCGCAGGAATACGTCATCCAGCATACCGGGATGGCGGCAGCCTCATTGCTCTCGATCGTGCCGGCGCTTGCCTTCCTGATCCTGGCTCAGAGGACCATCATCAGGGGCCTCACCGCAGGCGCCGTGAAATAGCGGATTGACAAAGTCTAAATGTTCATACATTTAGACCGATATAGAGGGAGGTCGTGATGCCCCGACGTAGTACCCAGCCATCGAAGCCGACAGCGGAGCCGGCAGAGCCGGCGGCGGGGCAGGGAGAAAGCGTCATCACGCTGCGTCCCTTCGAGCAGGGCCCGTTCCTGCCGCTGCATTTCCAGGTCCGCAACGATCTGTCGCTTCAGCTTCGCTCAGGGCGCTTCGGCGCCGGCGCGGCGCTGCCCAGCGAAGGCGATCTCTGCCAGCATTACGGCGTCAGCCGGGGCACCATGCGGCACGCGCTGCTCGAGCTGGCGCGCGAAGGCATCATCGAGCGCTTCGCAGGCCGAGGCTCGTTCCTGCGCCAGCCGAAATTCGAAGGCCATATCGCGGCCTCCTATCGTCAGTTCAGGCTGGAAGGCCCGCCCATCGATCCCGGCGGTCGCATCCTGTCGCTGTCGCGCCACCGTGCGACCGCCGAGATCGCCGACCGCCTCGGCCTGAAGCCGTCGGCCTTTGTCTGGTCCCTCGACCGCGTGCGCTTCGTCGGCGCGTCGCCGGTGGCCATTCAGATGAGCGCCATTCCGGCCGATCTTTGCCAGGAGCTGACCAAGGAAGAGCTGACCACCCGTCACCTCATCGACGTCCTGCGCGATCGCCACGGCATCGAGTTCACGCATGCCGACGAGTATGTGGATCCGGGTATCGCAGACGCTTTCGTTGCCACCCATCTCGAGGTCGCTCCGGGGACACCGGTCTACGAGCTCGAGCGCAAGACCTATCTGGCCGATGGGCGGGTCGGCGAATACCGGCGCGCGGTGATGCGCGGCGACACGCATCGCTACAAGATCGAGCTGCGCTGATGACCGCTGAGGCCGCTACCGAGCAAGTGCGGATCGTGGTCGAGAGCGATCTACCCGAGATCGTCGCGGCGGATTCGCTGATCTGCTGGAGCTTGAATCTGAAACCGGCTGCTCCCCTTCCGCCGGGAGCGGCGATCGGGCTGGCGCGCCATTGGCCCAGCGATTGGGGCAGCCCGCAATTCGACCGGCCGGATGCGGCGGACTATGTCACGATCGTTGCAGCGGAAGGCTGTCCGACCAAGGTCGAGGTGCGTCGCCAATCGTCGTGGCATCCCTTCGACCATGCCCTGCTCATCGAGCTCCCAGACGGCTTGAAGTCGGATCTCACGGTCACGTTCGGCGCCGGGGGCAGCCCCGGGCACCGCGTGCAGACCTTCGTCGAAGATGCCTCACCCTTGAGCCTGCGCCTGCGGTCAAGGCCGGACGGCGCATGGCACGAGATCGAGCGCCTGCGGACATGGGTGGTCGGCGGCCCGATCGCCGGGCTGGCGGTGACGGTGCCGAGCGTCGTCAGGCCGGGCGAGCGCTTCTCGCTTCATATCCTGGCGGAAGATTGCTGGGGCAACCCGGCTTCGGGCGCCGATCTAGAACTGCGCGTTCCGGAGCTCGGCTTGAGCGGCCGCCTGACGAGCGCCAGCGGCTCGGTCACGCGCATCGAGGCGACGCTGCCGGCTTCTGGCGTGTACCGTCTCGCGGTCGAGGACGAGGCGGGTCGCTGGCGGGCACTGAGCAATCCGATCCGCTGTGATGCCGCACCGGCTCATCGCCTGTACTGGGGTGACATCCATGCCCAGTCCGCGATCGGTTGCGGGGCTCAGTCGATCGCGGGCTATTTCCGCTTCGGACGGGACGTCGCCGCGCTGGATTTCGCCAGCCATCAGGGCAATTGCTTCCTCGTCTCAAATCCCGAATGGACCGAGAGCCGCGAGGTCACGCGTCAATTCAACGAGGACGGCCGCTTCGTTGCCCTGCTCGGGTACGAATGGTCCGGAACGACCTCTGTCGGCGGCGATCACAACGTCTATTTCCCCGGCGACGACGGCGAGCTTCGCCGCTGCAGCCATCGGCATCTCACCGATGTCTCGGATGTGGCTACCGACCTGCCGCATGTCACCGATCTGCACGACCATGTACGCGGTCGCGATCTGCTGATGCAGGTCCATGTCGGTGGCCGCACCTCGAATCTCGACTGGCACGAACCCTCGACCGAGCGCCTGATCGAAGTTCATTCGACCCATGCCACCTCCGAATGGTTCCTGCACGATGCCCTCTCACGCGGCTGGAAGTTCGGCGTGACCGGCGGCAGCGACGGGATCGACGGACGGCCCGGCCGCAGCCGACCCGGCCGCATGTCGGTGCGCAATCTGGGCGGCGGCCTCGCCGCGCTCGCCGCGCCCGATCTCAGCCGGGCCTCGGTCTGGTCGCAGCTCGCCGCCCGGCGGACCTATGCGACGACCGGTCCGCGCATCCTGCTGGCCTTTTCCTGCGAACAGGCGGGCTTCGGTGAATCGTTGCGGACGAAAACGGCCCCGAGCTTCGAACTCGATGTCGCCGGCACCGCCCCATTGCGCTCGGTGCAGGTCTTTCGCGGCATCACGCCTGTCTTCCATGCTCCGATCCAGGCCAGGGACCCGCGCCCAAGCGATGTCCTGCGCGTGGCCTGGCGCGGCGCGTCCGGCTTCGGCAATTGGGAGCGCGCCAGGATGATCTGGGACGGCTCGCTCGCGATCCAGGGAGCGACGATCCGCGGCGTCAGACCCTATGCGATGGACACGGCTGCCGAAGGCGTGACGGGCTGGTCTTCTCAAAACGTCAGCTGGACCTCGATCACCGCCGGCGATTGGGACGGGATCGAGCTCGATCTCGATCGGACCGGCCCCGTGAGCCTGCGGTTCGAATCCGGCCCGATGGCGCATGTGTTTTCGGCGGCGGAAATCGAGGCTGGAGCCTCGCATCGACTGACCGGTCCCAACCGGGAGCTGCGAGCCGAGTGGCTGCCTGGCTCGCCGGCGTCGGAAGACTGGAGCGGCACCTGGACGGAAACCGAAAACCCTGCGGGGGAACAGGCCTACTGGCTGCGCGTAGAGCAGGATGACGGCGCTCTCGCCTGGTCGAGCCCGATCTATGTGACGGTATCGCCGTGACCGGCCCGTCATCATCTCGGCCGATGATCGAGGTGCGTGGAGTTACGCAGCGCTTTCCCGGCGACCCGCCCGGCACCGCGCCCGTCCTCGGGGAAATCGACCTCGCCATCGGCGAGAACGAATTCGTGGTCCTTGTCGGGCGCAGCGGCTGCGGCAAGACCACGCTCCTCAACATCATCGCGGGTCTGACCACCGCCTCGGAAGGCGAAGTGCTCGTCGATGGCCGGCGGGTGACCGGGCCGGGCCATGGCAAGGGCATGGTCTTTCAGCAGAGCGCATTGTTCCCATGGCTGACCGCCAGGAAGAATATCGCCTTCGCCGGCCGAAATCGCGGGCTGCGCGGCGTCGAAGTCGACGCGCTGGCCGAGTCGCTCCTGGATCTCGTCGGCCTCGCGGGGCAGGGGGACAAATACCCGTTCGAAATGTCGGGCGGCATGCAGCAGCGTGTCGCCATCGCGCGGGCGTTGGCGCTCGACCCGGCCGTGCTGCTCATGGACGAACCCTTCGGCGCGCTGGACGAGCTGACGCGCGACGAGATGCAGGAGGAGCTTCTTCGGGTCTGGGCGGCGCGCCGCAAGACGGTGGTGTTCGTCACCCATTCGATCTCGGAAGCGCTGGCGCTGGCCGACCGGATCATCGTGCTCGCCCCTCGGCCGGGCCGCATCGTGCTCGATCGCCGCCTGGAGGCAGCCCGGCCGCGCGCCCGCACCGATCTTGAACTGCTGCGCCTTCACGAGGAAATCCGCGAAGCCCTGCGCGAACAGGGTGGTTCAGCACCCGGGCTGGTCGCATGACGCCCCGCGGCCTTCCGCATCGGCTTCTCAGCGCGGCGTTGCCGATCGCAGTGATCGCCGCCTGGCTGCTGGCCTGGGAGGGCGCGAGCCGCATGGAATGGCTCAATACCTTCCGGTTCCCGCCGCCCTCCCGCGTTTGGGAGAGCGCCGTCGATCTCGCCACCAACGGCTTTCCAATGGGCACGCGCCTGGGCAGCCATATCGCGGCCACGCTGCAGCGGGTCGTTTGCGGTTATCTCCTGGCGCTTGCACTCGCCATTCCGCTGGGATTGGCGATCGGGCGCAATCCCGTCGCGGACAGGATGACGGCGCCGATCATCGCATTCTGCCGTTCGGTCGCAACCCTCAGCCTGCTGCCGCTCGCACTCGTCTGGTTCGGAACAGGCGAGGCCTCGAAGATATTCCTGATCGGCTATGGCTGCTTCTGGGTGATGTTGTCCGCGGCGGTTGCCGCCGCCAAGCTGATCGACCCCGTATTGATCCGCGCTGCCCGGACCCTTGATACCAGCCGCCGCGATCTCTTCCTGCGAGTCTCGCTCCCGGCAACGCTGCCCCGGCTGTTCTCAGGTGCGCGGATCGCACTCGGCGTCGGCTTCATGGTGATCGTCGGAGCCGAGATGATCGGGACGACGACGGGGCTCGGCGCCCTGATCATGGAGGCGCGCACCTTCTACCGGAGCGACCTGACGGTGGTCGGGATGGCGCTGATCGGCCTGATCGGGTTCGGCCTGACGGCGGGACTGGCCTGGCTCGAGGCCAGGCTGATGCCCTGGCAGGAGCGGGAGGCATCGCGATGACGCGCTCGCCCGCTCTCGCCGGTACGATCGGCACCGCCTTGCTCCTGGTCGTCTGGGAGCTCGCAGCCCGGTATCTCTGGCGCGACCCTGGGACATTGCCTTCGCCGAGCCAGGCCCTGATCGCGGCGACGAAGATGCTGAGCCTTCGGGAGTTCGCCGAGCACCTCGCAATCAGTCTCTGGCGCATCCTGGCCGGTTTTGGCCTGGCGAGCCTCGTCGGAATCGCGCTTGGCGTCGCCTGCGGCCTTTCGCGCGGGTTCTCGGCAGCCATCCGGCCGGTCATGGACTTGTTGCGCCCGATCCCGCCTCTCGCCTGGATTCCACTGGCCATCATCTGGTTCGGGCTGGGCGAAGGTTCAAAGATCTTCGTGATCTTCCTCGGCGCGGTCTTTCCGATCTTCACCGCCAGCTGGCGCGGCGTGACGCTGGTACCGACGCTCCTCGTCCGCGCCGCGCGGACCATGAATATCGGCCGCGTGCGGATGGTCGGCTCCGTCATCTTGCCGGCGTCGCTGCCGGACATCGCGTCGGGCCTGCGCATCGGCTTTGGCCTCAGCTTCGGCATCCTGGTGGCGGCCGAGCTGATCGCAGCGCGCAGCGGGCTCGGCTACCTCGTCATGCAAGGGCGCGAGCTCGGCCAGCTTGGCATCACCGTTTTCGCCATCGGGATCATCGGGCTCGTGAACCTCGTGGCGGACGCTGCCTTCGCTCTCGCCATTCGCAGGACGGTCGGACGCTGGAGCTCGATCTAACAACCAAAAAAGGGGGATAATCATGTTGAGACGAGATTTCATGACGGCAGCCGCCGCCGGTGCTGCAGGCGCATTCTTGAGCCCTCTTGCCGCGCTGTCACAGCCCAAGCCGCAACTCGGCAAGATCACGCTCGGCTTCGGCCTCGACCCGGTCTTTGCACCGCACATCGTCGCCATGGAGAAGGGCTGGTTCAAGGAGGCCGGTTTCACCGAGGTGGCCACGAAATCCTTCTCAGGCGGCGCCCTGGCGGGCGAAGCCCTCCTCGCCGACGAGATCCAGCTTTGGACACCGGGCAATCTGCCGCCGATCTCGATGGCCCATACCGGCGTTCCGATCGTCGTGATGGGAACGAACTGCATCGCTGCGGCAGCCGACAAGCTCGTCGCCCGCAAGGATGCGAACATCCGCAACCCTGAAGACCTCTACAAGATCAAGATCGGCCTGCTCGCCGGCTCCACCGCGAGCGCTGTGCTGCACAAGCTCGCTGGCATCTACCGATTGGACGTCAGCCGGCTGCAGACCGTCAACATGCCGCCGCCCGAGCAACTCGCGGCGCTGAATGCCGGGCAGATCGGCGCGATGCTGTGCTGGCAGCCCTGGGGCTATCGCGCCTTGCAAGGTGGCGCGGCAGAGCTCATCCACTCGGGCGTCGCCAGCGGCTTTGCGGCGAACAAGGGCGCTGCGGTTCTGGTGTCCGCGACCCGCTCGCTTTTCGTGACGAGCGCCGCCTTTGCCAGACGCAATCCAGCCGCGCTGTTCGCGATGATGGCGACGCTGGTGCGCGCGCAGGCCTACGTGGCCAGTCCTGCAAACCGCGACGAGGTCGTCGGGCTCGTTGCCCGCGAAACCAAGCAGGATGCGGCGCTGGTCGCGTCGATCTGGGACGAATACGTCTTCGATCCCATTTTCGACTTCTCTTATCTGTCCGACATGCGCGCGATGACCGACTACCTCGTCTCGTCGGGGCGTATCAAGGAGGCGAAGGACCCGCTCGACTATACCTATTCGGGTGCGATCGCCGCTGTGAACGAGCAGTTGGTCAAGTTGCCAGGCCGTTGGAAGCCGTGATGCCCGGAGCGCAAACCGGGCTCGCCTTGATCGGCGCCGGCTTCATCGCCGAATACCATCTCGGTGGATTGGCGGCCGTGCCGGAGGCTGTAGTCAAGGTCGTCGCCAGCCGCTCCCTCGCAGGCGCGCAGCAGTTTGCCGGACAGCTGCCGGGCGCCGTCGCGACGACCGATGTCGCGGCGGCCATAGGCCGCGATGATGTCGATGCTGTTCTGGTGACGACCCCAGATGACACGCATGAGGCGATCGGCGCGCTCGCGCTGCAAGCTGGAAAGGCTGTGTTGCTCCAGAAGCCGATGGCGACATCGAGCGCGGCCTGTCGGCGCCTTATCGCTCTCGCCGACCAGACCGGCTGCGACCTGCAGGTCAGCTTCATGCATCGGCATTTCGAGGAGGTCGTCACCGCACGCCGCCTCATAGCGGAGGGCACCATTGGAACCATCACCAGCGTGCGCATGCGCAACGCCACGCCCGGGCCGGACTGGGGGGAATGGTTTTTCCGGCGCGATCGTGTCGGCGGCGGCGCGATCCTGCAACTCGGCATCCACGGCATCGATCTCATCGAGCATTTGGTCGGTGAGGTCGCTGCCGTCAGCGCGCGGACCGCGACGCTGCTCAGCGAGCGCCGGCTGCGCGACGGCCGCATCGTGCCGGTCGAGAACCCCGACAGCGCCTGGGGCATCTACGAACTCGCGAATGGCGCCATCGCGAGCCACGAGGTCTCGATGATCGAACAGGCCGGCTGCGATCGCTTCCGCATGGAAATCTATGGGACGAAGGGCACGATCTGGCTCCGCTCCGAGCGAGGAGCCCTCGCCGTCGCACGCAAGAGCCAGTGCGAATGGTCGGTCCCGGACCTGCCGACGCCGCCCTTCGGCCAGCGCCAGCATCGGGCATGGCTCGAAGGCGTGACCAATCTGGTGCCGCGAGAGCAGACGGCACGCGCCGGCCTGCGCGGCCTGCTCGTCGCCGAGGCGATCGAGCAGTCGCAGGCTGCAGGTGGGCAACGCGTCGCCGTCTCGGCCGAATGAGAGGTGGCCATGTCCCGTCCCCACAAGATCGCTATCCTCAGCTTCGCCCATTACCACGCGAACTTTTGGGCCGAGCAGTTCGCCCGTGAGGCCGAGATCGATCTCGCCTGCATCTGGGACGATGACGAGGAGCGCGGGCGCGACGCTGCCGGCCGCTTCGCGACCCGCTATGAGCCGGATCTCGATGCGGCGCTCGCCTCGTGCGAGGCGGTGGCGATCTGCTCGCAGACGAGCCGGCACGCCGAGCTCGCGATCCGCGCCGCCCGGGCGGATCGCGCCATCCTGTGCGAGAAGCCGATCACGACCAATCTGGCGGATGCCGACGCAATTCTGGCAGCGCTCCGCGAGACCGGCACGCTCTTCATGCAGAGCTTCCCGAAGCGCCTCGACCCGGCCTCTCAGGCGCTGCGCGAAGGCGTCGCAAGCGGGCGGCTCGGCCGCATCCATCTCGTGCGCATCCGGCACGGCCATCATTACGGGCTCGACGAGGCGTTTCGGCGAAACTGGTATGCCGACCCGGTGCTGGGTGGAGGCGGAGCCCTCATCGACGAGGGCGTGCACGGCGCCGACCTGCTGTGCTGGCTGTTCGGTCTGCCTGAGAGCGTCGTCGCGACGACGTCCTCGGTGCTGCCCGACCTCGCCGTCGAGGACGGCGCCACCGCGCTCTTCACCTATGCCGACGGCATGACGGCCGAACTCACGGCCAGCATTGCTTTCGTCGCGGCCGACACCTCGATCGAGATCTACGGGACGGGCGGGACGATGCTGCTCTCGGCCGTCGATCTCGCCTCGCGCGACATCACGCAGGGCGGCTTCCTGCGCAGCTTTATCGCGGGCGAGGAGCGGCAGTGGCGGGTCCACGATCTCGTGCCGCGCTTCAAGCAGGGCGAGTTCCATCACCAGAACGCCGCGGCCTTCGCCCGCTGCCTGCGCGAGGGCGCACCGCCGCCGGCAACCGCCGAGGACGGGCGCCGCGCGCTCCTCCTCATCGTCAGCGCTTACGAGGCGGCGCGCACGGGCCGCCGCCAGCTCATCGCAGATCACGAGAAGGGTTGAGAATGGGCGAAACCATCGACATCGTCATGATCGGCTGCGGGAATTTCTCCCGGCGCTATCATGTCCCGGCGATCGAGGCGGATGCGGATGCCGCGATCGTCGCGATCTACGATCCCGTTCCCAGCGACGGCACTCGCCAGCTTGCGCTGGCACACGATGCTGTCCTAGTCGCCGATCTCGCTGACCTGCCGGCGACACCGCGGCCGACCGTCGCCATCGTGACGACGCCGCACACGCTGCATTTCGAGCATGTCCGCTTCGCGCTCGCACGCGGCTGGCACGTGCTCTGCGACAAGCCGTTCGTCATGCGGCTTGCCGAGGCCAAATCGCTGGCGGCCGAGGCAAAAGAGCGGCAGCTCGTCAATGCCGTCGCGTTCAATCGGCGCTTCGACCGCGGCTGCCTGCGCGCCAAGGCCGCCCTTGCCGCCCGCGAGATCGGCCCGATCCGCTATATCCAGACGATCCAGCTCGGCTATGAGCGGGCTGGCTGGTTCCTCGACCCTGCACTTGGGGGCGGAGGCCCCTATACCGGCCGTGCCAGCCATATGGCGGATCTGCTGCCATGGCTCGTCGAACGCTCTCCCGACCGTATCCGCAGCCGCTTGCGCGGCGATGGCGGCCCTCGCTCCGACCAGGGTGGCTTCATCGAGCTGCGCTTCGGCGAGCTCGAGGCGCAGCTCACCTGCATCGAGGAGGGCTGGCACATGTGGGACGAAGTGCGGATCTTCGGCGAGGACGGGCTGATCGAATTGCGCCGGCCGCTCACCTTGCCCCTAGGCTGGGAGTTCCGGATGACGCGCGAACGCGGGCGCGCCTATGAACAACTCGACGCAGACCAGGCGGTCGGCGCCGCCCTGGTCGACTTCCTGCGCGCCGTGCGCGGGGGCGGCCAGCCCGAATGCAGCTTCGCCGACGCCGCGCTTTCGGTCGAGATCGTCGAAGCCGCCTTTGCGTCGGCGCGAAGCGGCGAAGCCTGGCGGGAGTTGGGTCAATGAGCGACCGGATCGCAATGCAGGTTCTGGACATCGCGACGCCGGACGGCGTGATGGAAACCCGTATGTTCAAGCCGTCGAACCTTGCTCCGCGCGGCTGCGTCATCCTCTATATGGACGCCTTCGGCCTGCGCCCGGAATTGGACGACATGTGCCGGCGCTATGCCGAACAGGGCTATGTCGGCTTCCTTCCCGACCTGTTCCACCGCCTCGGGTCACCCCGCTTTGCGCCGCCGCGGACGGCGGAGGAGCCGCTCGATCCGGGTATGCATGCCGCCAACGACGCCACCAGCATCGAAGGCTCCCTGGTCGACACGGCCGCTATCCTGCAGTTCGTGGCTGGCCAGGCGGAATTCGACGGCTTGCGCTTCGGCGCCACCGGCCATTGCATGGGCGGGCGGCATGCGCTCGCCGCCGCCGCCCGCTATGGCGAGCAAGTCAAAGCGGCTTCCTGCCTGCATGGCGGGCGATTGGTATGGGACGGACCAGGCTCGCCGCACCGCCTCATTCCCGAGGTCCGCGGAGCGCTCTATTTCGGCTTCGCCGCGAACGACATCACTTGTCCCGATTCCCACAAGGCGGTGATCGAGAACACGATAGCCGCTTCCGGTGCCCGCGCGGTGACCGAGCATTTCGCCGCGCATCATGGCTGGACCTTCCCCGAACGCTGGTGCTTTGACGCCAGCGCTGCGAAAAAGGCGTGGGAGCAGACAATCGCGATGTTTGACCATCAGGTCTCTCGCGGATGACGAATTGCCTTGCGGTTGCAGTTTCGCCCTTAGGTCGAGTGACGCGTTGGTCTGCTCTTCGGGCTCTGGGTTTATTCTGGGAACGCGGCGCTTTCGGCAAAAGGACAAATCCCGAACCGTGATCAGGATGTAGCCGCGTTCGAGCGATCCGTTCCCCTGCGGACATCGTGTTCACGAGGCCCATTGCGAGAGCCATATGCACCACTCGGGCGGCTGCAAGCCTTTGATTTGCCTAAGCTCTCTGGAAAATCAACCCCTTACGGGATCGATGGCGGACAGGGCGGGATTAGATATCTAATTCGAATATAGAATTATCAATGGCTTAGATAAGGTCTGTTGCTCGATTTGTTACACAAACTGTTGCGCGTTCTTTGCGCGAGTCAGGTCGGCCAAAACGCCCAAACCACGGCCGCGATTGGCACAGCCCAGACAGCTATATTCAGCACCTCCCGCCCATATCGCCACAGCTCACGGCGCCAGCGCGGCCATTTCGCGCGCCGTTCGCGCTCCTTGCGGTTTTCGACGCCGATTTGCTCCCAGTGGCCCATCAGAACAGGTCGCCTTGGGCCGGTGGCTTGATCACCGGGAAGAGCGCAGGATCGGCCGGATCATCCTTCTTCACGCCGCGCGCGACGATTTTCAGCAAACCATCCGGTAAGGGACGCTGCAGCGCCTTTGCCTGTTCCCAGGGCGCCGTCATCCATGCTGCGCATTCCTCCGGCGTCGTCAGGATCACCGGCATGGCCTTGGGATGGATCGGAGCTACCTCGCCGTTCGGATCGGTCGTGAGGAAGGCGAAGAGGTCGGCCATCTCCTCACCCTTCTTGACCTTGCGCACGCTCTTCCATTGCGGGCACCAGATCCCGGCGAAGAAGGCCGTGGGCCGATCCTCTCCGAAGGCGAACCAGATGTCGCCGCCGGCATCGCGGTTGAATTCGCTGAAGCTGTTGAACGGCACGAGGCAACGGTTCGGCACGTCGAGCCAGCGCTTCCAATGGGTGCTCGAGGTGTTGCGGACGTTCGTCGTTCCGCTGCCCGGCTCCATGCGCAGGAGCAGGTCGAAGTCGACCGGCTTGTCCTTGGCTCGCAGCTTGTCGGCGCGCCTCGTCGCGGCGTCGAGCAGCGCCTTCTTCGAGGACGGCATGCCCCAGCGCGTCATTGTCAGGCGTGCCTCGCCATCCTCATTGCGGATGATTGGCGCCTCATAGTCCGGGAAGATGCCGGGCTGCGGCGGCAGGTTGGCGAAATTCGCGCCGCCGTCGTTGAACGGCGCGAACAGCTTGCGCATCGCCTCTACGTTGCGGGTGTGGCTATAGAGGTTACACATCGCTGTCCTCGCCGACGCGCCGTCGGCGACCTGGCTCGCCCGGCTCGGCCGGGAGCATGTCCGCCTTGCCCCCTTCAATCAAGGTCAGCCCCGAGAGGCTGGGCGGAAGATCAGGCGGGCGTGGGCTCATCACGTCGGGACAGTAGGCGCCGCATTTGCGACCGTATTTCTGCGGCCGCCGCAGCTCGCTGTGCGGGTCGTATGCGCATTCCGACATGAAGCTGCGGAGCACGCGCCCGAGCGGCGCGTTGAGCCCGTACTCGATCGCAAGCCGGGCGAGCCGCACCCTGGTCTCTCGCGCGCAATAATGACAGCGCAGATGCACGACCACCCACGGATAATGGCCGAGCATCGTTGCGAGCGTGACCGGCCGGCGCGTCACGGTTCGTCATCGGTCGGACGCGGCCGGGCGCCGTCTGAAAAGAACCCGCGCAGGAACCCGCGCGAGGTCGAGCGATTGGCGTCGGTGAGCAAGACGAGGAAGTCGTGCGCCAGCGCTCGCAACGCTGCGGCCTCGGACCCGTGCTCCTCCAACAATTCGGCGATCATTCCCGTGATTTCAGCATCAAGGGACGTGTCCTCGATCCGCTGGTCCGCCGGCTGCGCTGACATCATTCTTGCCCTCTCATGAGAACATAACTAGAACGTACCGGCCGAGACGGAGTCAAGCAACCAGGGAGAGAGCAGATGGACACGACGGAATTGGGGGCGATGCACAAGACCCAGCTGGTCGACCTGCTTTACCTGACACAGCACGTCATGCAGGGGTTCACCCGGACGATCCTGCTGGTCAGCAAGACGATCACCGGCGACGGTGTCGACGGAGCCGAGCTGACCCGGAAGGCTGCGCAGATGATCGCCGGGATGCTTCTCAAGGAGGCGACCGAGAAGCGCAAAGCCGGCGAGGTCGGCGAGGCGGAAATCCGCGAGCGAGCCGTCGAGCAGTTCAACATGGTGATCCGCGAGACGCTCCGCAGCGGTCAGCCGCGGCAGTAGCGTGGTGGATCAGGCGCTCGCGGAGTCGCCGAGCCTGATCCTGCGCCGAACCTGCCCCGACCACCACGACGAGAAGGAGCGCGACAAGCTCTGGGGCGTAGACTGCGAGGGCGTCTATGTCGGCTCGATCGTGCTGCACCAAGGGCGATCGGATAACGAGCCGGTCTGGCAATGGGTGGTGCATCTGCACGCCGGCAGATTCCAGAACGGCCTGCGCGGAAACGATGGATCAGCGGCGACGCGGGAGGACGCGATGATCGCGTTTCGCCAGGCGTTCCAGCGCTGCCTGGCCCATATCGGCGACGCTGGCTGGCAGCATCACCTCGAGCACATGGCGATGCTGAGGGCGCGGGCTGGGCCTAGGAAATACTGATCAGCCGATCAGCGGCCTTCGCCGCTTCGACAAAGGCGCTCCGGGCGTCGCTCGCGGGTTTCTTCCCCGATAGTGCCTCCGCGCAGGCCGAAACGGCGCCACGCCACTCAGGGCCGTGCGCGGGCCATTGCAGCAGCTGCCTGGCCGCCTGTTCGACAGATGTCACAGCGAGAAACTGACCGGGTCTTGAGGTCTCAATGGCGACCGGGGGGCTGAACCAGTGACGAGGCATGACACGCACCTCCGCTACGAACTGGCGACTCAACGCCGATTGCCGATAGACGTTCCGGCTAAGGAGATTTGCCGTGACCCATCCGCCAGCCGACCCGCCGAAAGCCTATTCCCGCCTCGCCGGCAGGGAGGTCTCGACCTGGTCGGAAGAGTGGAAGCATGAGTGCGAGATCGCCTATCTCGCAAGGCTGTCGCCGGAGAAGCTGCGCGCGATGCTCTACGGCGTTCAGGGCGGCGAGGGCGAAAGCGCCAGGGGCATCAAGGCCCACCGTGGTGAAGCGGCGGTCAGCCAGCTGGCGAGCGAAATCGAGCGATATAGGCTGACAGCAAGCTGAAGCGAGAAGTCCGGTCAACACGAGCCGAGCGGCTTCAAAGGCCGCCTCGCACCGAAGAAGGGGTTGGGAAGAACGCCGGGCGGCGATCGGTCCTCGGGAGAAAATCATGCCCGCAGAGGGGACTGAAGAGCTACGCTAAATCTAGCCAAACCTAATAGGCCGCTCAAAATCACGCAGAAAATCAGCGCAACTGAGATCGTAGATGTGCACAGGTAGGCGGTCGTCCCTTGAAAGCCAATCCCGAGTTTCTTGTTGTAGCATTATTCGATTGGCGCTCGACACGCGGTAGCCTGTAGCAAATATATTATTTACGACCGAATTTTTTGGCCTTATCAATTCCATATTAAGCGGGTGGAAGCCAAAGCCAAGAAACACAATAGTCTGGGCATGCATTACAGCGCGCTGCATCTGTTCTACAAAAGCTGGATCGTGCTCCCGCTCGGTGAACGTTTTGATTTGGGCGGCATGATTGAGAAGCTGTTCAGCACGAATGTGGTCGGAGCCTCCAAAACGCGCAGCGAACCCGCTTTTATGCCACGGCATCATTCCAACTTGACCATATGGGTGATAAAGTTGAAGCTTGGAAAGTATTATTTTGGCAGCTTCAGGCTCTAGTTTGTAATAATTCATGATAGAAAGATAAAGAAAATGCTCAATACATCGATCATAATTAAAGGAAATGATGCTTATATTTGAAAATATGTCATCTACATTGTCAGTCGAAACGCTTTCATTGAGCATTTTGAAGAACTTATCGTACCATGTATCTTTAATAGTTTCCGCTTTAATTGTAAGCTGTTCGGTTTCCTTTTTGAAAAGCGCGCTCTGCCGCTCAGCAGACAAAATACAGAAAGCAATAGCTAGTTTTCCAAGGAATATTAGGCATTTATCACTCTTATGAGCATCTAAAAAATTATCGATCGAAATAGCTTGAGGTAAAGCTCTTCTTAGAAATTGCACAGTTTCGATAAGTTGATTAGGAGAATAGACGGCCTTAGTTGCCGGATCTATAGAAAGGCCAGCATAATTATTATTATGCATATCAGATATATAGCCGATAAGCTCCTTATTCCCTTCTAGGTCAAACGAATTTCGGCTTAATTGCAAAAAATTTGTAATAAGGGGGATAAGCTGCTCGCCGGATGGTAATTTCAGCTCGCAACTTGCGCCAGCTCCCAAGATAAACAGGGTTTTCTTCCGGAACATTTGCTGGCCCGTTAGAAGGTTTTCGTCGGTGGCGCCCGTCGCGCCGGTTGCCCTTCTATAACGCGATCGATCCGTTCGTTAATAGAGCCCACGTCACTTTGAACATCTCGGAGCAGATCCATGACCTGGCCGACTTGTTCGCGCAGGCCCTGCTTGCTGACATAGGTTTCGGCGACATGGACCCTGAACTCGCCGAGTGCCGTCGCCAGCACATCAGCCTTGGCCGCTGCGGTCGCGGCAGCGAGCATGGCATCGGCGCGCGCGGATCTGATTGCGGATTCGATCCGTAACCAGAGCGCGCCGCCGGCGCCGCAAACGGTGAGGATGAAGCCGATTAGCTCGGCGGTGATCGTCACCGGCCGGCCCTTAGCGCGCAACTACGGTCGCGGGATCGTCGACCTTGGCCGCCAACGCCGGAGTAGTGACGATCTTCGACACCTCGGGCAAGGCTGCGGCCGAGGCGACGAGCCCAGCCTTGCGGCGCAGCCAAAGGCCATAGACTGCGGTCGCGATCGTGATGAGCGCCCCCACGATGGCCTCGAGTGTGCCGCTATCCAGATAGCCTTTGGTCACAAGGCCGCCGCCGACGGTCAGGAGGATCTGGCGCAGGAAGCTCCAGAACTGAACGTTGTTGAACATGCTGCTCTCCATGCTGCTGCTGGTGGTGAAGTCGCTGCGGGGACGACGCGCACGCGGCCGTCCACCGCCGGGGTGAAGACGGTCGTGGACGGATTCAGATGAGGGCGGTGACGCCGGCGCGCAGAAGATCGCCGCAGGCCTTGGCGCCCTTCACCGAAGGGTCGAAGGCGAGCCGGGAGACATCCCACTTGCCGCGCTGCTTGATGCCGAGCGTGCCTTGCACCTCGGCATGCGAGAGCACGGTCTTGGGCGTCACCGGGATCTCGTAGCGCCGGCAAAGATCGGCGACGACCCGGACCAGGCGTTCCCATTGGACCGCCGTCATCGGCGCCTTGCCGGGACCGAAGGGCTGCTCCTTCGCGCCGGCCATGCAGCAGAGCGAGACGCCGATCGAGCCGGTGTTGCAGTTGAGCGTGTGGCTGGCGCGCTGGCCGGTTCCGCCGATGCCGTTGGCCGAGATCGGGCTGTCTCCACGGACCAGGCCGCCGCCGCCTTCGATGAGAATGTGGTAGTGCGAGCGGTCGGTGTCGGAGGCGCGATGCGCGCCGGCCGTCCAGTGGCAGATGATGCGCTCGAGCCGACCGGGCGGCATCCAGTGCGCCGGCACGATGTCACCTGCCGCGGGGATTGTCGGCATGGGCTTGGCAACGACCAGCGCTTCATGCAGCGCCGCGATCGTCAGCGGCCCGGCCTTGCCGTCGACCTTGAGGCTATGCCGCCCCTGGAAGTCCTTGATCGCCGCCTTGCTCTTCGGCCCGATTTCGCCGTCGACCGCGACCGAATAGCCGAGCGCGACCAGCGCGGCTTGCACCTCGTTGGGGATCATTACACTTCTCCGGAGATGTCCGCGACAAACTCGACGCGAGGCCGGGCTGTGGGGGCAGATTGATAGTATTTACGGTGTGTTCAGCAGCTGAGCCGCACTAAGACGCATCAACCCGCGTCCCATTTACTTGGCGACTCTGAGGTGAGATAATCTACGCTGCTCAACCGGAGGTCTGTTGATGCGGTCAGTGTTGGAAGACCTCGATCCAGACGATCCGCTGGCCGGGCTCGCATCGCCGGTCTTTCGCCGGTTAGTGCTGAGAGCCGCTCGCAGCATCGTTTTGGCAGCGGTGGCTTTCTGGCTCTCGGTTGGCCAAATCTATGTCGATTATTCCGACTGGCGCCTGTCGCTCCTCGTCCTCGTCATCGCCTCGATGGGCCGATTCCAGTGGATCGCCGGGGCGTTGGTACTGTGGTTGCTTGCGCTGTACGTCGCCCCGCCAGAGCTGGTCGCGGCGATGAAGGCGGCGATGGGGTAACAGCCGCTCAAAGCAGCGCTGCAGCGCGCCAGAGCTGGTCGAGATCTTCCGCGTCGTAGCCCATCACGGCGCCGAGCTCGCTGACGAGCGGATGGCTGCGCTCATAAGCTGTCGCCGCGGCGAGCAACATCCGCGCATTGAAGCGCGCCCCTTCCGGTAGCGCAGAGATCGCCACCTCGAGCGCCGCCGGCAAGTCACCGCGCGCGGCCCAGGCCAGCGCTTCGGCTTCGCTGATCGTGCCGAGCACGGCGAGCTGCTGGGCGAACTGCCGGTCGGAGATCGAGGCCGGCACCGGGACGGGCGGCGGCGTGAACGGCTCGACCGGGAAGCCGGATATCTGCAGCGCCTGCCAGATCTCGTCGCGATGCCCCGGCGCAATCAGGATCGCGATCTCGGCCTCGCCGTCGCGGCTGAAATCGACCACGGCGGCCGAGTCCTCGGCATTGCAATAGGCCGCCCGTGTAAACGCGATCATGCCATGATCTCCTCGATATCGATGACGGCGGATTGAAAGGTCCCGTTGAAGTAGGGCGTCGCCGCATAGCCGCCGGTATAGAAGGCGCCGGCATTGGCGCCGGCGCGCAGGCGATAGGTCGAGGTCCCGGAGACGCCGGGGGTGTGCCGGAAGCTGAAGGCTCCGTTGATGAAGTCGCCGGCTGCCTTGGCGATGTTGGTCAGCGCCACCGCAATCGCGTCGGTCGTGCTGTTGTGGTGGACATGCAGCGCCGCGGCGCCATTGACCGTGTTATGTGTCAAGCCAACGCTGATGCTGCCTTTGACGCGGCTCGCGCCGGTCTTGAGCGGGAACCCCGCCGTAGTCAGCTCAACGCCTTCGCCGATCGCGGGGATGGTGTTGTCAATCGGCGTCGTCGCGGTCTGCGTGGTGTTGGCCGTCAGGACACCGCGGGCGCGGTCGACGATCTGACCCGGCAGGCGGAAGCCCGGGTGCATCAGCTCGATCCCGTCGGGCGACGTAACCCACGTGCCTGCGGCGGCAAGGCCGCTGTTCCACTCGAGGCGAGCAAGAACGGTGAAGGCTTTCGAGGTCACCGCACTGTCGGTGTACCAGGTTGCGGCATTGTCGGAACCTGTGCCGACGGCAGTCGACGATGCGACGCCGCGTGCAGCCAGCGGCGTCACCGCCGTGAGCAGCGCCTGCTGCGTGGCGCCGAGGCGGACTGTGCCAGCATCGTCGAAGGCGCCGGCATAGAGATTGAACGGCAGCGCGTTCACCGCCGCCATGGTTGCGGTCGAGGGGATGGTCAGCGAGAGCGCAGCAGTCACCGCACGGATGACATAGCTGCCGTCAGCCGCGGTAAAGCAGACCAGCGCCGGATCTGCCGCGCTCGGGTCTGTTCCAGCCAGCGTCTTCAGCGCGATCGTCACGGCGTTCGATACATGGCTCTCGACGATCTTGCCGTTGACCAGCGCGGATGTCGCCGGCTGGAGGACGGAGCCGACATTGGCGAGCACCTGCAGCCCGGACAGTTCCTCGATATCGCCACTGCCCGCCGTCAGCCGCCCCAGCATTCGGCCGGAGGCGATCGCCTGCACCTTGCCGAAAGAGACGGCGCGCGCCTCGACGGCCCAGACCGTGCCGCCGCCGGAGACTGCGATGTCACCTTTGTCGCCGTCGACCACAGACCCAGGAGGGCCTTGGTCACCACGCGGAAGGACAAAGTCAAAGATCGCAGCGCCGGCCGTGCCTACGTTTGTGACTTCTGCGTCGGAGCCGGGCAGGCTCGTCGTGACTTCGCCGACCGCAATAGTGCCAGCGGTGCCTGTCGCGCCAACGTCACCGCGTGGAATGGTGATGTTGAGCACGGCATCTTCAGGCGTGCCGACATTTTCGACATCTGCTGAGCTGCCGGGCGCGCCGGTAGTGACATCGCCAATCGTGACTGTGCCCGCGGCGCCAGTTGCTCCGGTATTGCCCTTGGGCAGCCCAAGATTCAGCAACTGGTTCGGAGCAGACCCGGTGATGGAGGCCGTCGCCTCCTCTCCAGTCTCGAGCGTGTCGACGTCGCCGATTTCCAGCGTGTTCGCAGGTCCCGGCGGACCGACGCCGCCGATCGCGGTGACGACGGCCTGATTGTCGCCCCAGGTGACGGTCGCTTGGTTGCCCTTGACGCCGTAGACCAGCTTGCCGGGATCGTCATAGACGAAGCGCACCGCCATGATGCGGGTGAAGCTTCCGCCGGTCTCGTCGACGATGTCGGCTTCATACTCGCCGCGCGACCAGGCGGACATGCTGGCCTTGGCGTAGAAGACGGTCAGGTTGCCGGCACCAACCAGGGTCAGGTTCGCCGGCCCGACCAGCGAGACTTTGAGCGCATTCGAGCCGCGCTCGCGGACGTTTACGCGGAGTGCGCGCCCGGTGAGGTCGAGCCCCACGAAGTCGAGCTGGAAGCGCAGGTCTTCTTCCGTCGAGATCTGGAAGATCGCGATCGTCTTGGTCATGGCGATGTCCGGATGGTCAGGGGTCAGGAAAGCCCGGTCACGTCGACCGCGGCGTAAAGGCCTTCATTGGCGAAATCGAGAAATCCGCCAGGGCCGATGAGGATGTTGCTCGACAAGATGTCCGATCCTGAGACGCGCAAAGCCCGTGTCGAGGTGAAATACCCCCCGACATTCTCGGTCCGGGTAGGGTTGATCAACGTCAGCGGGGCATAGGTGCGGCCTGGCGTGCCAAAAAAACTCGTATTGCAGGGCAGGATGCCGCCAGGCGGAACCTTCATGACGTCCATGTCAGAGTGGTAGACCCGCTCGCCGGAGGCGTTGAAAACCTGCATGCCGACATTCGAAAAGCCGCCCGCGGGCGGCACGTCGAATACATAAAAGTCGACCGTCTCCGATCCGCCGCCGGTAAACTCGCCATGATACCTGAAGTCGAAGGTCCAAGTGCTGCCGCTGAGAGAGCTGCCCAAGGGCTCTATCATCAAAGTAGAAGCCTTCACCGCGAGCAGTACCGCCTCGCCGGTGACCGGAAGGGAATAAAAGGAGAGTCCGGGCGTAGACAGGAAGACGGATATCTTCTGCCTAAACCCGTAATTCTTCCAGTTCTCGTCGATCTGGACGGTTCCTGTGTCGTTGATGATCCTAAGCCCAGCCGGCATCAGTGCACCCAAACCATGACGCGATGCGGCGCGTTCGATGAGTCGACGAAGATCGTGTTTCCGGAGAAGTAATAGGCGGGCGGACGCAGATTATTGTCGGGCCAGCTCGAGCCGCCGTCACTGACCATGTGCATCGCAGCATATGGCGTGCCTGTCAGGATGCCATCATTGCTCCATGACGTCGGGGTGCCGATCCCGATGTAGAACATCCCGACGTAGCGCAGCAGTCGATCACTCAGGTCGACCTTGAGGTTGCCGAACTGGTCGAAGACCCGAAGCCCGGCTGCCACTACCAGATGCCCAGCTGAACGCGCAGCACATTGCTGGCGTCATAGACGAGCAGCTGGCTGTTGGTGATCACGAGCCGCGTGCCGGTGGAGGCGCTTGAAATCGTCACCGTGCCGTTGCTGGCGACGATGAAGCGGTTGTTGATATTGATCGACCCAGCGGTGATCGCCCCGAGATTGGCACTGATCGCAGCAAGGTTCTCGACATCGATCGCGACCGCCTTGATGGCACCGGCCTGGACGGCAGCCGCCGTGATCGTATTGGCGATATAGTCTGCGGCCGCTAGCGGCTCCCACGCCGAGCCGCCCTCGCGCAGCTCGAACATCTGCGGCTTTTCGCCGGGCTCGACCAGGGCGATGATCTTCGGCCCGTCATAGCCGAAGAGGTCCGGCAGCTCGCCGACCACTCCGACGACTTCCATGCCATCGAGCAGAGCCTCGTATGGCAGCGTTCCGGGCGTCGAGTTGCCGAGGTCGATCGCTGCCGGCACCGCCGCGAACTGGTTGAACACATAAGGCGAGCGGACGCCCGACGTCGAAATGCCGAAGGCGCGCACCAGGATGATCGAATCGACCTCGCGCAGCGGGTAGCTACCGCTCGTCGCATCGCCGCGGCTGACCTCCTCATAGGTCGTCCAGTCGTCATAGGATATCTGGACGACATAGCTGGCCGGCGTGCGCGAGCGCCCGACCGTCCAGTCCATGAACATAGCGCCGTTGCGCTGGACGGCCTTGGCGCTGACATATGGCACCGCGACCGAGGCTTCGTTCTCCAGCCCGGAGGACGGCGGCGGCGGCGTGACGATGATCGCCTCGGCGAGCGCCGACCAGACCTGCGGCGCATCGAAGACCGCCTCGATATCGACATTCTCGCCGGAGAAGCCGACCGAGCGGATCAGCCAGCTGTCCTGACCCGTCTCCTGCAGCGTGCCGATGAGCAGCGTCGTCGCCTGCTGCGTATCGCTAGCCAGCACCTCATCGAGCGAGAGACCGGAGAGGTCTTCCGCCTGCTCGACATCGTCAGCGTCGAGCAGCAGCCGGTCGCCGTCCTGCGTCACCCGCACCGGCCCCCAATGACGGCCGTCGCGGGCACGCAAGGCGGCATAGGTGCCGACCTCGATCGTCACCGGCTCATCGACCGTGACTGCGAGGCCATCGCGCGTCATGATCGCCGGCGCCTGCAGCTGGTCGAAGAACCAGGCGTCGATCATGGCAAGGTCGTTCGGCAGGACGAGGCGGCCCGGCAGCGTGGTCGAGAAGCTGCGCCGCTCGCGCCTGTAGTAGGCGGTGTAGGCAGCCCAGGTCGCGATATGGACCGCGTGCGCCTCGTCAGTCACGCCGGCGGCGAACATGCGGCGCGGAACATTGGTCTGCGTCCCGGCCGTGACGCGACGCTCGCGCCGACGCTTCGGGTCGCCATCGGTCAGCCACTCGACGATGACATCGGCCGACCCGTCGGACAGATCGAGATTGAAGTCGATCGCCGACGTGTCGCGCCGGATCTGGCGCCGGGTGATGACGTGCCTCCGGACCGATTTCGGCTCATCGCGCACGATGGTGTGGACATTGCCGAGGCGAAGCGGCGAGGCGCGCATCGTGCCGAGCACCGTCGTCAGCGCCTCATAGGCCGAGACCGGCCCGCGGATCACGCCGGAGAAGCGATCGAACTGCGCCAGTGTCTCGCCATAGAACTGCAGTCGATCGAGATCGATCCGGCTTGCGGGCTCGCCGCAGCCATGCAGCGGGTCGCGCAGGATATCGGCCGCCGCCCAGACGCATTTGTCGGTCTCTTCCTCGATCCAGCCGGCGCCCTCGCCGTACCAGACCGGCAGAATCCTGCTGATCTCGACCTCGACATCGGCGAAGGCGGTGATGCCGAGCGCCTTGCCGGAGTGCACCACCATGGCGAGCTCGGTGACGCCCTGGCGCACCGCCGTCTGCGGGATATGGGCGCGCAGGCCGTCCCAGAACACCGTGTTGGTTACTTTGGCGGCGAAGCCCGCGGGATGGTCGACCGATTCCGGCGCTCCGATGTTCTGCGCGCGGATCGTGTAGCGGCCGGACGGCAAGGTAACGAAACGCGTGTAGCGCATCGGCCGCGTCGTCAGGGCGTTGCCGCTATCCTCATAGAAGGTCGAGAAGGCGCCAGTCGGGACGCCCTCCTCATTGCAGGGCGCATAGTCGAAGCGCACGCCCCAGTCGGTCGGGAACTGCTTGCCTTCGAACTTGCCGCCATCAGGCACGGCATAGACGCCCTGCGGCAGTGAATAGTCCAGCTGCAGCGTCGTCTGCAGCGGTGCACCGGAGCCGAAATCGAACGGCCCGGCATATTGCGGGAAGTCGGTTGCGCGCGGCACCTGGTTGCCGCCGACCGCCGTGACCGATGCGACCTGGCCGGGCACCAGGCTCGAGGTGCCGCCGGGCGCGATCATCTGGAAATTGGCGCCGACGAAGGGCGGCGTCAGCCCGCCATCGTCCGTCCACATCATCACGCCGCCGACGCGGATCGCCTTCAGCGCGTACTTGCCGCAGCCGATCGTCAGGCGCTTGTAGAGGATCTGGTCCTCGCCATCGTTGACCGTGTAGTCCGGCTGGCTGAGATCGGGCACATGCCAGCAGCGGCCATAGACGATCGGGATACGGTCGCCGGAGCGCGGCCGGTTGCCGCCGCCGGAGACGCCATAGACCGGCCGGTCGTCCTGCTCTTTGTTGGCCTTGGCCTGCGTCGCCTGCGAGAGCAGGTAGCCGGCGCCGGCTAGCAGCGCGGCGGAGCCGACACCCCAGATCGTACTGGCAACGGCGGACGTGGTGCCTAAGGCCCCGGCGATCGCACCGACCGCCCAGAACTGGCCAATGGCCATCAGCGCGATCGCCGCGACGACGAGGCCGATCGAGCCGGCCATCGCCTTTCCGCCACCGCGCCCGGAGGCTGCGCCGCCACCACCGCCACGCGGCAGATAGGTGACGATCACAGTGTCGGTCGGATTGACGCGGGTGTGGCGCCAGTGCCTGCGAAGCCGCACGCTCTGGTCGGTCACCGCCCAGGGCTCGCCGCGGCGGTGCACCGAAACGATATGCGGCCGTGTGCGATCGACGTTCTGGCGCATCAGGGCCGAGAGCCGCCGGCGCGCGCGCTTGAGCTCGACCGGGGAGCCTGCCGGCTTCCCGTCGCATCGCTGGAAAAGGATCGTGGTCATCGGGGCAGGTAAAAGCTCGGCTCGGCCCAGTTGCGGGCCTTGAGTTCCAGGAGGCTTTCGAAGACGACGCCATGCGGGGCGTCGGTATGCAGCACCCCGCCGCCATCGAGGGCGAGGAAGGTGCCGGCATGGCAGGCAGCGCGCGAAACACCGTGACCCTTGCGGGTCAGGAAGACGACGGCGCCATGGGCCGGGCGGCCGACTTCGCGCCAGCCGGCATGCCGGTCGCGCTCGGCCATCAGCCTGACGAGCTCGCGCTTGCTGTCGGGTGCGGTCAGCACCGCCGGCAGCTCGCGGCCGAAGATCTCGCGTTGGCACTGGCGGGTCAGCTCCCAGCAGTGCAGGCCGGCGGCTTCATAGGAGCGGCCGATCATGGCGGCGAGAAAGTCGGATTCACTGTCCATAGAGCGCCGCGTACCTTGCGAGGTCATAGATCTGGCGCGGGAAGTTCATCATCTCGATCTCTTCGAAGAAGAGGTCGCCCTCGGCCGTGAAGGCGTTGATCCGGACGCGGCTCATCTTCAGCCCGTCGAAGATTTCCGGGTTGTTCGGATCCTCGGTCGAATAGACCCGGTAGGTGATGCTGAAGGGCTGGTCGGATGCGATCGCGCTGCGCAATGCCGGGTGCAGCTCGCCGCTGACATTGTTGATCTGGGCTTTTGCCTTGACCGTGCCGCCGTCGCCCATGCCCGGCCGGGTAAAATCGAACGCCACCACCTTGAACAGAGCCGCCGGGTTGCCGGGCACTGGCAGCGTCACCGTCTCGTATAGGCCCTGGACGCGACGGCCGCGCACCAGGCGCACCGGCTCGTCGAAGGTGACGTGGTCGATCTCAATCGTGTCGAGCAGGTCGCTCGCAACGTCGTTGACCGCATAAGCTTCTTCAAGCGCGACGGAGAGCGACATCGGTCACCAGTTGTAGATGATCAGGGTGAAGCTCACCCGGAAGCGGTTCACGACGGACAGGTCGGTCTGCCAGAGACCGTCCTTGATCTGGCAGACGCGACTGACCATCCCAGCGTCAGGCCGGAAGACTGGCATCGAGAAGGTCAGCGTGCCCTGGCGCAAATCCTGTCGCGTCCACCGCTCGAAAGCTGCCCATTCCGCCCGGCTCCAGAGCAGGCTCTGGAAGGCGAACTCGGTGGCGCGCGGGCCGGGCCGAGGCCGCATCAGCGGTGGCCCGGACTCGGTCTCGCTCGACATCGGCGCGACATAGCTTTGCGCTGCCGAGGCACCGGAGAGTACGGGCACGTGCCGCAGATGCGCCGGCCAGACTGCAATCGCCATGTCAGCCCCTGCGGTGGTGGCCGGTGGAGATCGCCCGCTGCGCGGTGGCGATCGGGCCTTGGCCGCGAACGAGATCGTCGGCGATTGCGCCCTGGATGGCGCTGATCACCAGCCGCATGTCGCCATTGCTCTGGCGCTGCGGCGTTGCCTGGACCCGATCGGAGACCGTGTTCTGCACGATCATGGTCATGCCCCCGGACGCGCGCGCCGCCGGGATCGAAGGAATGCGCCCGACCATGCCGCCATCGGCGAAGGCTGGCAGCTTGCCCGAATTGATCGCGTCGAGCAGCGCCCGGTTCTGCTTGGTGGCATGGGCGTTGATGACGTATTCGCCATTCGAGAGCCGCGCCGGAATGCTGTCGCTACGCCCGGAACCGGGCCCGGAGACATAGCCGCCGGTCGCCGCCTTGACGCCGCCGCCGAAGAGCATGCCGAACAGGCCGCCCATGCTGCCGCCGACGCCCTTGGCGCCGAAGAAGCCGGCGAGCGGGCCGTCGCCGAGCAAGGCGGCCTGCAGCGCCGCTTTCACCAGCGATGCCGCCAGCCGCTTCATCACGTCCTCGGCCTTGGCGCCGTTGACGATCATATCCTCGAGCGCATCGACCGCGGCGTTGCCGAAGAATTTCTGCGCCTCGTTCAGATCCTTCTGCTTCTGCTCGAGGCGCTCTTTCGAGGCGCGCACGGCCTCGTTCGCCGTGACCTCCTGCGTCAGCTTGGCGATGTAGTTCGCCTTCTCGGTCGTGCTCAGCTTCTCCAGATCGACCTGCGCCTTGGCGATCTCGACCGCCGCCTTGCGCTCGGCATTGGATTTGCCGACGGTCGCGATCTCCGCTTCCATCACGGCGCGCTGGCGTACCAGGCTCTCGATGTAGCGGTCGAGGCGGGCCTGCGCCTGTTCCTCGTCGCTCTTGCCGCCGCCAGATCCGCCGCCACCCTTGTTGAAAAGGGATGACGTATCCGTCTTGGAGCCCCCGGCTGGACGAGGTTGCTCGGCCTCGAATTCCTTTCGCGTCCGCGTGCGCTGAAAGGCTCCTGTGCGCGGCCTTTCACGGTCGAGGTCCTGAAAATATTCCTCGCGCGCGGCCAGGTCTTTATCGAGTTGAACGCCCTTCTTCCGGTACTCGTTTGCAGCAAACTTCGTGGTATCTCGCGATGCCCCAGCAAAGCCGTTCTGCTCGATATCTGCTAGAGCAGACGTTTTCTCCGCATATCGCCCTAGATAGCCGAGGAGCTCAGAAGCCTTGCCAATCACTGCATCGATCAGACCGATGATGCCGCCGAGATTGGCCTTGAACAAATTAGCCCATCTATCAACCGCGGCAGTCCAATCACGCTCGAATGCCCGAGCTTTGTCGATGACATCGCTGTCGATGACCGCGCCGGCCTCGCGAGCTCGCGCCGCCTGTTTGTTGATCGCTTCCGCACCCTGCTCCAGCAGCGGTATCCAGTCGCGGGTGAGCCCGACCGCCTCGGCAATCTTGATCTTGTCGAACTCGGTCGCGGCGTTCCGGACCAGATTGGCAACCTGACCAAGAGCATCGTTGATGCCGATGACCTCGCCTTTGCGGTCCTTCAGCTTGATGTTGTTGTCAGAGAAGAGCTGCGAGAGATCGTTCTCTTTCTGCCGAGCCTCATTCAGTTTCTCGGCTAAACCCTCAAGCCCAGTGCCAAAATCCTTGCCCGACACCCCTGACTGGCGCCCAGCAAACTGCAACTCCTGGAACCGCTGCAAATCGAGCCCGACGCGCTTGGCGGTATCGCCGATGCGGATCAGTTCAGCGTTCGCGTCCGCCAAGCCGCGGATCAAACGATCCACTGTAAAAGCCGCAGCGAGCCCTTTGAGTGCTCCCGTGAGCGCCGACGTCGAGATCGACGGGTTGACCTTCTTGAAGCGGCTCTCGATGTCCTCGGCAGCCTTCTCTGAGACGCGCGCCGCCGCCTTCATCTCGCGCTCAAGCGCGGCAATGTTAGCGCCGACGGAGACGACGAGATCGGACGCGGCCATTGGAAGCCCTTGAGTTGTCGTGTTACGCCTGCCGCAGCAGGAGGCGGCGATGCGGAAGACAATTGTGATTGGGTTGCTGGCGGCGATCGGAGCGTTTGCCGGCGTGCTCGTGAACGGCTCGCGCACCAATGCTGCGGAAGAAATTCGTTGCCGCGTAAACGCTGAGGCGCTTCTCAGCGACCTCGCCGCACTAAACGGCAAGAAACCCTCGGCCGCTCCTGGCGCACACAAGTCTGACAGAGACGCGCTGGAAAAGGTGCTTGGGACTAAGCCCTAGTCAGAAGGCTCAATGCAGATAGGTCGGCGCCGCATCAACCATGGCGCGGAGATCGTCGAGATCGCCAGCGTCATCATTCGTGCGCTTCGCCGCTTCCTGAGAATTCGCCCGGGCGTAGCCATCGGCGCAGGCCATGAACTGCCAGAGCGACATCGCCCCGACCTGCTGCGGCGAGAAACCCATCACGCAGCCGAGACCGTAGAAGTCTCGGAAGTCGAGCTTTCCGTCCCGGCGGCCGGGTCGCTCTCGCCCCCGTCCGCCGGCGATTTTCCCACCGGCTCATCGGGCTTGCCGAACAAGGCCGCGTTGATCACCGCCAGCGCCGGCAAGGCGCTCTCAGCCCACGGCCGCGCCAGCACATAGGTCTTGCACAGCTGCAGGGCGTCGACGGGCTTCATGCCGCCGCCGATCAGGCCGAGGCGCAGCGTGTCATGCACGTCGCTCGTCTTCCAGATGCCATGCCGAAGGCGCTCGGCAATGACCATCGGCCCGGCATCGCAGATCCGTTGCAGCTCCTCGAGCTGGGCGATCGGCAGGGCGAAGGTGTAGGTGCCGTCAGCCCAGTCGAATTCGATCGCGCAGAGGCTCACGACAGGGCCGCCACACTGGCGCGGACCAGGGCGCCGTCGCCGGTGGCGGTGACGCTGACCTGGTACTTTTCGCCGCGCGTGCCGGTGATGCTCTCGCCAATATGCGCCTTGCCGGCGAACTGCAGATCGGGCGTCCCACCGCCCGATCCAGCGCCGATGATCCGGATGCGGAGGTTGCGGGATTCGCTGCTGTTGACCGCGGCCCAGAGCAGCGGCTCGGCTTCCTTGGCAAGGATGCCTTCGAATTCGGACGACCAGCTGAGCGCGAGCACGTCGGTCGCCGTCCAGGCGGCGGCGTCGGGATCGTCGCAATCAGGGATCGTGACGTCGTTGGTGTCCTTCTCGATCTGCAGCGAGATCGAGTTGAAGCCGCAGAGCTTGGTGAAAGTCTCGTCCTCGGCATCGCCATCTCCGAGATAGACGAGACCCTTTCCGAACGAGAATACGGTCGGCTGCGCCATGATGGCCTCCGTTGAATGAGCCGGTGATGAGGAACGGTGGTCAGGCCGCGGCGACCAGAGCGCGGAACGTCAGGACGGCATGGCTGGTCAGGCCATCAGGGTCTTTGAGGTATCGCGTGTCCTGATGCGCGATTTCGAGAAACTGCCAGCCGTCGCCGAGAGCGAGCTCGGCTTCGTGGAGCGAGCCGCGCACGGCGCCGGCGATCGTCTTCACCTGCACTTGTCCGGGCGGCGTGACGCCGGCCTCCGGCCGCGACCAGACATGCAAGGTGATGAAGACCTCCACGCCATCATGGCACTGCGCCCCGTCATCGACGATCTGGAACTCGCCGAGCTCGATATAGGGAAATGTCACGTCGCTGGGAACGTGATCGAGCACTCTGCCGGAGACGGCCGCAATGTCAGCGCGAAGCTTGACGTTGATCGCGCCCTGCAGCGCCAGCGACGGGTCAGCCATTGGATTTCCGAACCGCTTTCTTGATCTCGTGCTCGATCCCGGCGCGGATCTGTTTCTTGTTCCGGCGCCAGGTCGAATAGAACCAGGGCTTGGCCTTTTCCTTCTGCGTGCCCCATTCCGAGGCGGTCGCAGTGTCGAAGCCGCCGTCCGTCGTCGCGGAACCGCCGGCCTTCACATAGAAGCGGTCGCCGCGCTTGCCGCGCTCGACCCGGATCGTGCCCTTGGTCTTTCCGGTATCGACCGGGACGACCTGCTTCATCGCCTCAGCCAGGCCGAGCGCGCCGAGCAGGGCCTCGGTCGCCGCCGCCGCCCGGACATCCATCGGGATCTTGTCCAGCCGGCGCTGCAGCGCTTTTGCCCCCTTCGCCATCGGCAAGAACTCCTGCAGCGCGAGCGCGCTCGGCATGGGCAGTCGGGATCAACTTCGGGCCGCCTGGCTTGTAGGCGACGAAGCCACCCGGGAACGGGCAATCGAACGCCTGGAGGAAGGTGACGCGGGGCACCTCAGAGCGCGACGCCCGGGAACTGGACAGCGACCGAGAGGACTGAGGCCGATTTCGCGAACCCGATCAGGCAGACGTATTCGCCGGCGCCGATGTCAGCCACCGGGCAGATGCCGCCGGGCGTGTCCGACAGGTAATAGGCGATGCCAGGGGTCAGCGTCGCGCCGATCGTGATGTCGCCGCTCTTGTGAACCGCCAGCGGCTGGTTGAGCGCCGCGGCGTTCAGCGCGATGCCGCCAGCGCGTCGCGCCTCAGGGGGCGCGCTGTTGGAATCGGCGAGCATCCATCGGTCGCTGGTGGTGTCGAGATAGACCGCCTTGCCGGCGGCGATTGCTTCCCCCGCCTTGCCGTCGAGCCGCGCGGCGGACGCGCTGGCGATGACATTGGCGGCAGTGATGGAAAGGTCGGCCATGGGATTCTCCTATGTCGTGGTCGGTTCAAAGAGCCTTGCCCTCTTCGAGCAGGAACTCGATTTCACGATTGTCCGGCGCCGGCACGATCGACCGGATCTGGCAGGCCTTGTCCTTGAAGGGACCGGCGAGAAACACGACCCGGCTATCGGCGGCGATCGCGCGGGTGGCGGCGAAACTCAGGACCGTCAGCACGCCTTGCATGCTGCTCTCCAGCCGTCCGGCCTCGAGCTGCTCGCGGCCGAACTTCGGCCGGAACCCCGCCCAGACAGTCGCATGCGGTGTCCATGTCTCTGGCAACGGATTGCCATAGCCGTCATCCCCGCCCGGCACGCGGCGCTCGAAACGGACTCGGTGATTGCGCTGGCCGGCGGAGAGCATCAGGCCACCAGGTTGCGGCGGTAGGGGCCGAGCAGGCGATCGACGCTCGCCGACATCGGCGGCGCGCTCGACGAGCCGAGCACGACCGTCTCGGGAAAGCGGTACATGTCGCCGACCATCAGCAGCATAGCCTGGCGGATCGGGGCCGGCACTTTATCGGCCGTCTCGCCATAGCCAGCGCCGTAGGTGACTGCGATCGCATCCGGCGCGCTATCCAGCGCCGGCAGGCTGGCCGAGACCGGAAAGAGCACTTGCGGCCGGGAGGCCGCGGCAAGCAGGCGATAGCCGGCCGGGTCGACGACGCTCTCGCTGCCATCAGGCGCTCGCACCCTGACCTCGACGATCGCGGCGGCAGGTGCCAGCGACAGCGGCAGGCAGCGCGAGGCCGGCCAGAACGAGAAGAACTGCCGCCAGCGCTGCGCCATCAGGGCGCGGCCGAGGATGCCGCCATAGCCGTCGAGATGGCTGATAGCCGCGTCGATGGCACGCTCGATCAGCGCGTCGTCGAGGTCATGGTCGACGCGCAGGTGCGCCTTGGCCTCGGCAACCGTGACCGGCTTGGCGGTGGGAGCCGTGACCAGCTCTGGCGGCAGGCAGTGCATGGCGATGCCCGATCAGGCCGCGGGGATCTCGACCTCGGCCTTTTTCAAGGCCGCGACGATCTTCGCTTCGGTGTCGGCGTCGCCGAGGTCGACATTGTGCTGGTCGGCGAGAGCGCGCAGCTCGGTGAGGCGCGCCGCCGAGGCTTCAGCGTCGAGGCGCTTCTGCTCTTCGACCTGCTCGGCCTTCAGGCGCTTCTGCGTCTCTGCGATCTCGGCCTTCTGGCGCTTGTGGAACTCGGCCTCGGTTTCGAGAATGTCGAGTTCCTCGGCCGCATGCTCCAGCTCTGGTGGGCACTCGTCGCCCGGCTGGAACTGCGTCGGGTGGACCTCGCCTTTGCGACAGCCCTTGAACGCCCTGGTCAAACGCATGATCGATCTCCGGATCTATGAAGGGGAAGACGCCGGCGGCGGACCGCCGGCGAGCGGTCAAGCCTGGTTCGCCTGCGGGTTGTCGTGGCCATAGCCGAGCTGGGCGAGCGCCGCGATCGGCGTGCCGGTGCCATGGGTGCCCGAGAAGTCCGGCAGCAGCTTCGTGTATCGCCGCCCGCCCTTGTAGCCGAAGCGATAGACCGCAGCGGCGGCATGGGCTGCGACCAGCGCCTTGACGATACCACCCGACCCGACCGTGACGCCGAGCACGTCCGCCTGCGCGACGGCTTCGTAAGTAACGTTGTCGTCGGAATGGGTGAGCTTGAACTCGATCTTGTTGGTGGCGTCGAAGGTGATGCCGCCGACACCGATGGCGAGATAGAACTCGACGGCGTCATAGCCGCGAAGGTCGATCGCCGGCGGGGTCGGATCGGCGGTGAGCGAGGCGGCAGCGATTGCCACCACCGCCTTGAAGGCGGAATGGATGTCCTTCATCGGAAGGTCCTCTTAAAGATGGGGTGGAAGTCCGGACGGAAACGGGCGGCCGATCAGGCCGCCCGCTCAGAGGTTCGTCGCGCCGCGTCCGATCAGAACGTGGCGATCTTCATCAGCTTGATCGCCTCGAAATTGGCGACGCCGCCGCCGACGCGCTTGGTGGTGTAGAACTGCACGTTCGGCTTGTTGGTGAAGGGGTCGCGCAGGACGCGGACGCCCTGTCGATCAGGGATCAGATAGCCGCGCTTGAAATCGCCGAAGGCGATCGGGAAAGCATCGGCGCCGACGGCCGGCATGTTGTCGTCATTGTAGACCGGCTTGCCGAGGATGCTGGCGACGCTCGCCGCGTCGGAGGGCGGCGCCCAGATATAGGAGCCTTCCGCATTCTTGAACTTGCGAACGCTGCCCATGACCGCATCCGACATCAGCCAGGAGGCATTGCCGCGATAGCCGGCCTTCAACGCGTAGTAGAGATCGATGAAGGCATCGGCCGGCGAGACCGAGGACGTCGGCGCAGAAAAGCTCGCAGCCGCGCCGCTGGCGATATAGCCGAGCTTGCCCCACGCGTAGCTGGCGTTGGCGACAGTGTCATAGGTCAGGAGGCCGCGCGGTCGCTTCTGGCCATTGCCCGAGATGAAGGCGGCGCCCTCCTGCTCGGCGAAGGCGAGCTGGACCTCGTCGGCAAGCCAGGCGGCGATGTCGACGATACCATCGTCGAGCATCGTCTGCGTGGTCGACGGGTTGGCGTAGAGCTCCATCACGTTGAAGACGAGCTCGCGCAGCGTCGGCGTGCCGGTCTCGGGACGAGCCTCCTCCTCACCGACCCAGCCGGAGCCGGCGCCGCCCATGTTGACGAGCTTCTTATAGGTCGAGGTGCCGACCGGCATGACGGTGGCGATCTGGCGCATGACCGAGATCGTGCCGAGGACCCGGTCGATCGTGGCGGAGGTCTCCTCCGGCACCAGGTAGCCGCCGTCCGGATCGGACTGCGTCGTCAGCTTGGCCTTGACCTCGAGGTCGCGCAGGCCGGCATCGGCGCCCTTGCGGAAGAACTTCTCGAAAGCCGCCTTGTGCTCGGCCTTTACCGGGTCGAGACCGCCGCCGGCGCCGCCGCCGAGCTTGGCCGCGGCGAGGGCCGCGTTGACCGCGTCGAGCGCCTTGGTCAGCTCGCCGATGTCCCCGTTGATCTTCGCGACCTTCTCCGCAGTGATGACGTCGGCGAAGCCCTTCTTGATGCCCTTGAGTTCCTCCTCATGAGCCGCCTTGAACTGCTCGAAAGTCGTCTTCAGCTCCGCCAGGATCTTGTTCGGGTCGTTGGCATCGGCGCGCACGAGTGCGAGGCCGCGGAACGAGCCGGTCATCATGCCCATGGCCATGACGGCAGGGGCAGGGCCAGCGGCAACTGCGTGATGAAGTGCGTCGGAGAGGCCGGCCGGAAGGCACAGCACTGCGAGTGCCGCGAGCGCGAGGCCCGCGACCAGATAACGAATCTTCATGGTGATACTCCGGATTGAGGCCGATCAGGCCTTCATGGTTGCGAGCAGCTGCCGGGCGGCAGCGAGGTCGAGCACAGCGCCGGGCGTGGGCTCTGGATCGGCAGCGTCACGCGTGCCGGAGGCCTCGCGCAGCAGGCGGCGCCGCTCGGCACGCGGCACCCCCTGCTTGGCGAGAAGGACGTCGAGCCGCTCGCGCGCCGAGGCATCGGCGCGGGCCTGCCCGCTGGATTCAGGTGGCGCGACGAGGTCCTTGTCGACCGCGTCGGCGAAGCCCTGATCGACGGCCTCTGACGCCGACATGAAGGTCTCGGCATCGAGCAGCTTCTCGATCGCGGCGCGCTTGGCGCCGGTGCGGGCCTCGTAGATGTCGACGAGGGCGCCATCGAAGCTGTCGAACAGGTCAGCGGCATCGCGCATGTCGTGCCGGTTGCCGACGACGACGCCCCAGGAATTGTGCACCATCATGAAGCTGCCGAGCCCCATGCGGATCTCGTCGCCGGCCATGGCGATGATCGAGGCGGCCGAGGCGGCCCAGCCGAGCACCTCGACGGTGACCTTCGCCTGGTGCCCGCGCAGCAGATTGTAGATCGCGATGCCTTCAAAGACGTCGCCACCGGGCGAATTGATCCGGACGGTGATATCCTTGGCGCCGACCGAGCGCAGCGCGGCCGAGATGCGCTTCGCCGTTACGCCGCCGCCGCTCCACCAATCCTCGCCGATCACGTCGAGGATCGAGATCACGTTGTCAGCCTCGTCAGTGGCGGCCCTTGGCGCTTCCGACCACTTGGCGAGCACTTCGGACGGGGCGTCCCACTGGAAGCCCTGCGGGCACTGGAAGGCCTTGGCTTCAGGCAGTTTGCGCAGGCTCATTGCCGTCTTCCTTATCGAGAGGTGGTCCGCCGTTGTGGCCGACGCCGGCCGTATTCGGCGGGTCGTAGTAGATGTCGCCGCCCTCGCGCGGGTTCTCGTCTTCCAGCTCCAGAACCTTGTTCGGGCTGTAGACGCCCCACTGCAGGGCCTTCACATAGGCTTCCCAGCGGGTCTTCAGGTCGCCGCGCACGACGGCATTGCGGTTGAACCGGACGAAGAGCGGCGATTCATCCGGCAGGAGATCGCGGGTGATCGTCTCTTCCCAGGCGGTGTAATAATCCTCGAGCGTGTAGGCGACGAAGCCGCTGCGCTGCTGTTCCAGCCCGGTGCCCCAGTTGGAGCCCTTATCGGTGTCGCCGAGCATGAAACCGGGCACGCCGATGAACATCTCCAGCTCGGTTCGCGTGAACTGGCGCGTCTCGATGTACTGCGCATCTTCGGACGTCATGCCGAGGGGCGAAAGCGTCGCGCCCTCCTCGGTGATCAGCGTCTTGCCGGCGTTCTCGGAGCCGCGATAGGCCTCGAGGCTGGCGCGCAGCAGGTCCTGCGCCTCCTGGCCGAGCTTGTTGGGATAGGACAGGTGCAGGCCGATCGCCGTCCCATTGGCGAAGACCTTGGCGCCGTGGCGCTCGGTCGTCAGCGCCATGCCGATCGCCTCGCGGGCGTAGGTGATCGGAGTGACGCCGCGATAGCCGTCGAGGGTCAGGCCGAGCAGGTGGAATACATCGTCCTGCGGCAAGACGATCTGCTGACCGTTCTTGCGGGTGTAGGTGTAGACCAGGCTGAGATCGTCGAGCTGCTCGACCTTGACCCGGTCGGGGTGCATCGGGATCAGGTCGATCACCCGCCCCAGCGAGCGCACGATCAGGGCATAGCCGTTGCCGCGCAGGATCAGATGCGCGGTCAGCATCCGCCGGAACGACGCTGGCGTGAGGCGGCCCTTGCGCGGCCGGCACAGCACCTTCGCCAGCGGATCGTCGCTGGCATCCTCGCGGGTGCGGGCATCGACCCGGCGCTTCAGCTGCAGCGGCGTGTTGCCCATGGCGCCGGTGATCAGCCGAACCGAGCCATAGATGACGGCCGTCCGCATCGCTGCGTCGGCATTGACCACGGCGCCCGAGGCGCTCTCACGGCCCGCGCGCAAGTAAGCGTCGAGGTCCGATGACGACTGGATCAGGACACCGGGGCCGGCATCCTGAAACGAAGCACGAGGCACCGCCACGGCAGGCAGCGCGACCGGAGCCGGAGCGGCCGTGCGCCGGAATTCGGCCGACACGACGAGAGGGACGGAAGGAGGCGCCACGTCAGATCACCAACAGGCCACGGGTTTCGTAGACGGACGGCCCGCCGGCGGCTTCCGGGTTGCGGCTCATCAGGTCGAAGGCGTTGAAGAGCGCCATCAGCGGGTCGATCTTGGCCGTGCCGGAAGCCTGCTTGGTGACCAGCACGGCCGAACCGCGCAGCTCCGAACGGGCATTGCCGACTGCCCAGGCCATCAATGGGCGCGCACCGTGCTTCAAGGTTCCGTCCTTCAGCTTGCGGGCCGCGCCCTTGATCACGCCGGAAAGCCGATAGCCCTGCGGCACGGCGGCGATGCAGTCGTCGGGGATCTCGCGCAGCGACAATTCGTCGAGGATCGCAGCGATCCCGACCGCGTCGACGCCGATCCCGGCCTTCGCCGGCAGCAGCCCCGCCTTGAAGATGCGCGCGACGATGTCGGCGACCTCGGCCACGTCGGCATTGGCGCCGTCTTCGGTTTCGGCGATGTCGACGAATTCGAGATCGCCTTCTTTCTCGAAATCCTCGAGCCGCGGCGCGATCTCCTTGCGCAGCAGCTTCACGCCGCGATCGGCCCAGGCCTTGCCCCAGTGCAGCCAGCGCTTGCTGTCGCGATGACGCCCGAGCACGGCGAGGCCGAGCAGATCGTCGAGGCCACCGCCGTCGATCCCGATCGTGCAGACCTCGCTATGCGCGAGGATGTAATCGAGCGTGATCTCGGCTTTGCCGGCGCGCTCCCAGTGGTCGGCGCCTTCCCAGCGGTTCGAATGCAGGGCAAGGCCGATCTGGATGTTGAGGTGCTGCGACGCCCAGCGCCGCTCTTCCTCGTCGCCCTTCTCGCGCGCCGTCGCGTAATCCTGCTCCAGCACCGGAAGGGACACCGAGCGGCCAAGGTTTGGCAGCACCAGCGGCCAGTTCTCGACCTTGCGCCACGGCTTGGCAGCATCGGTCTGCATGGCCTCGGGGAACTCGTAGAGCACCGGCAGGATCGAGCCGTCCACGATGCGTCCGTCGCGGACCCCGCGGGCATAGTCGAGCTCGGATTTGAAGGCGCCGGCCGGCGGCTCGTCCGACTGCGTCGTGATGATGACGCCGAAACTCTCCGGCACGGCAACGCGGGCGCCGCGCAACTGGCCGATCACGCGAGAGGCATAAGCGACCTTGCCGGTCAGGTGCAGTTCGTCGAGCAGCCAGCCGGCATACTTTGCCCCGGTCGCAACCTTCGGATCGAACGTCGTGACCTTGAGGGATGCGCCGCTGAGCCGGTTTTCGATTGTCTTAAGGTGATCGCGGACGTGGAGCAGCTTCTCCAGCGCTCGATCCGCCAACACCATGCCCGCGACAGCCTCATAGGCAATCGAAGCAATCTCCTGCGTCGGACCGAAGAGCCCGAAGGGCGCGTTCGGACGGCCGTTCATAATCAGGGCGGTCAGCATCAGCGCGCCGCCGTTCGTCGTCTTCGAGTTCTTCTTCGGCGTCAGCGCGAAGACACCAGGCACCATGCGGATGCCGGTCATCGGGTCGATCGAGCCGAACACAGCCCGGATGATGTCGCGGAACCACTCGCCGCCCGCATCGGCGAGCATCGGCTGGCCGGGCACGTCAGGCAGGCGCAGCCGGTTGTAGATCGCGACCGCCCGGTTAGCCTCGGCATGGTCAAGTGGGAGCTCCGGCACAAGCGAAGTGCCGGCGCGCAGCCGCTCTTCCCAATCGGGAACTGCGAAGGACCAGGTCACGCGGTCAACCGGCCTTCGCCGGCACGCGCACCAGGGCGGCCCACGGGCCTTCCATCACGACACCATGCGCATCGAGATTGGCCTGCGCCTTCTTGCCGAGATCGGAAGGCGCGGGCGCTTTCGGCGTGTCGCCCTTGCCCTTGCCGCGGAACTCATCCTGCAGCGTTGCGAGATCGGCCCGATCCATGATCGCCAACGCCTCCTTCACGGCCGCGACATTGCCTTTCAGCGCAGCGCGGTTGAGAGCGACCAGCATCTCGCCGCGCTTGCGCAGTGCGCCGGTTTCGAGCTCGCGCCGATAGTGCTTGCGCAGGGTCGGCTCGGTGATCGACATCGCGCGGGCTATGTCCTCGACCGTCAACCCGGCCGCGACCAGAACCTCGACCTTCTCGCGGTCGCGGTCCGTCGGCTGATAGGGCTTCCGGCCGCCGGCGCCGCGGCGCTTGGTCTTGGGCGGAATCGGCGCAGGATCCGGGTTCGGCTCGCCAGCCGCAGCGAACAGGTTCTCGCCGCCGAGGCGTTCGCGCAGCTCGATCGCGAACGCCTTGCGCAATGTCGGAACTGAGACGCCTATCTCGGCAGCGATGACCGGGTGGCCGAGCCGCTCAGACGCCATGCGCTCGACGGTCGCCCGCTGATCATCGGTCGGCGCGAAGGCGGCTCGACCAGGACGCTTTTCTTTCTTTCCGCCGCTGGTATTCGCGTCGCCCAAGAAAAAAAACTCCGAATGAGGTGGGACCCGGTGCGGGCGGTCGAGGGCTTCCGGACTTTTGACCACCCCCGGTCAGACTGGCCGGAGATGCCGCTTGGTCCGCTCGGTCGCCGTCTTCGTGTTGTGACAGGAGATGCAGAGCAGCATGACGTTGAGCGGATCGAAGTCGGCGCCACCATCCTTGCGCTCGACAACGTGGTCGGCGATCAGACCGCGCGGCGCATGGCTGCAATCGCGCCTACAATGAGGGTTCTCGCAGACATAGCCGCGCTGCCGCTTGATATCGCGCACGAACTCGCGCCACTCGGCTGATAGATAGAACGGATCGGCGATCTTCTGCGGGGGTGCAGCGCGAGGGGGCAGAGTCGCGACCCTGCTCCCGATCGACTTCAGTCTCGACATTGCCGCCCCTTGGTGACGCAGCGTCGCCCGTGCGCCATAGTGGATATTGGCGTCGGGGCGAACGATGAACTGGCTGGACTTCTTTGCGTCGATTGTCGGCTCAATCGCGTCGCTGGCGTGGCCAGCGGCTGTCTTTGGCGGCGTGTGCCTGTTCCGACACGAGATCCGAAACGCCCTGCCGAAGCTGCGTCTTAAACACGGCGACACTGAAATCAGCTTCCGCCTTGAACAGGCAGAGCAAACCGCACTTACCCTTCCGGAACCGGAGGACCTTCCGCCACCGCCACCGCCAACTCCAGAGGAGCGCTCGCGGTATGAGCGGTTGGCAGAACTATCGCCGACTGCTGCCATCCTCGAAGTTCGGCTAGCAGTTGAACACGCCGCACGTGCGCTAGCGGCGTCTCATAGAATCGAGGGAGCAGAGAAAGCGCCGCTCATGCAATTGACCCGAGATTTGAGGGGTCGAAACCTGATCGATAGCGCGACGTCCGCCATTCTCGATGACATACGCGCCATTGGAAATACTGCTGCGCACAAACCGAATGAGTTCGACAAAGACGAGGCTTTGCGAGTCAAACGGCTGGGTGATCAGACGATCGACGTGCTGCTGCGCATGCTGAATTTCTGAACGCGGGTCGACATAGCTTCGCACTTGGTCGCCGATCAGGCTGACGCGGGTTCCGTGAGATACGAGCCGCCTAAGCGACGATCAAACTACCGGAATAACCGTGCGCCTATGGATTCCGATTCTCGCTGCGGGAGTCAATGGCGGCGATGCAATTGGTAAGTGATTGCTGTTCACTACTAGGCGGCGTCGAGCTGGCCGATATCGATCTGCAGCGGCGTCGACTGTCCGAAGATGTCGATCAGCACCTCGGCACGTGTCAGCCCGATCATGTCGACGACGATAGCCTGGAACGAAGCAAACGGCCCGCCGATCACCTTGACCTGCTCGCCGGATAGGAGCGGACGCCTGGGCTTCGGCGGCTGCAGCACATTCGAGCAGGGCGAGACATAGTCGTTCTGGAAGGCCGCGACCGCAGCAACCGCTGACTTCGGAACCTTGAGCCAGCCTCGCGGCGTGCCGACCACGTCGATCACGCCGTCGACATCGCGGATATCGACGATCGGCCGCCCGTCGACCGTGACGACGCTGACACCGTCATCGCCGACGAAGTCACGCCCGCGCCACCTAAAGGGCATGCCAGCGGCGAAGAGGTAGCGCGGGAAGGTCGCGACATCATGCTCGAGCTTGCGATAGCGCTGTGTGATGATCCGATGGATCGCCGGCAGGAACACGTTGCAGCCGGCATCCGTTAGCGCCTTCGACACCTTCGTTTCCATGCGCGGCGCCGTGTAGACGAGATACCATTCGGCGCCGACATCGAGATCCGCCGGAGCGGGGACCTTGGTTTCCTCGATCAGGCGCTGGTGGCCATGGAAGGCGACCTTCGCTTCAGCGTTATGTGGATTGCGGCGTCCCATCGCTGGCCCTCAAAACTTCACTTCGTCATCGCCATCGTCCCGCTTGCCGCCGGGCGGCATGGGTGAGGGCAGGAACACGCGGAACTCGCCTTTGAACGGCGGGATGCGGGCGCCTCTGGCGGCGAGCCAAGGGCGCCATGCGTCGATCTCAGGCCCGTCACAGCGATGGGCATGAAGCTCGCCGACGCGCTTGGATGCCGTGACGAGATCCGCGCTTGAAGCCGTGAACGGTTTGCCGGCATCGGCCTGCTGCACCCAGAAGCCCGGCGGCTTGCCGGCGAAGACCCGGTCGAGCAGCAGCAGCCACCAGTCTTTCGACCAGCCGGAGATCGAGACCGGAGCGCCAGCGGACTGCGTGGCATGCCGCTGAGACGCCTGCCTTTCGAGACCGATCCAGCAGCGTCCGGCAAGGTATTGCGGCCCGCTAAGCCGGCTCTTCAGCCCGCCGGCCTTCCGTTCGGCGGCATAGGCGCCGATCCCGTCGATGGCGGCGCGGCGCTGGTCGAAGGGCAGGGCCTCCCAGGCGGAGCGCAACTGCACCCGGTTGTCGCCCTTGGCGTGGGGATAGGCCTCGAGGAAATCTTCGAAGCTCGGGGTCTGGTTGCCTGGTGCAGGCTCGCCCTTGCTCGCTGGCTCACTCGCGCCTGCGCCCACGCCCTCTCTCTCATAACTGAGGTTTCTACTAAGGGGTTGGGTATCACCCTGATGATACCCTTCGGCCCGATTTGGAAGGCTAGCACCGTGATACCCTTGCACGGTGATACCCTTATTCGGAGCAGACTCAGCCGCCTGCGGCTCCACCTTCGCAGCCGGCGCAGCGTCCTCATCCTCATCGTCGGAGTTGGAGAGCGGCTGGTGCACCGCCGCAGCCTCCATCGCCGGCCACAGCTCCGGCCGGCGCAGTCGCGCCAGCATCTCGACGTCCATCTCGTAATGGTTGGTGGACTTGGCGCCGGAGCCGCCGTCCTTGACCTTGCGCAGCAGGCCGACCCTGCAGAACATCTGCATCACGCGCCGCGCCGTCGCGACCGAGCATTCGGCATCCTCGGCAATGGTCGCGAGCGACGGATAGATCCGCGTGCCGTCCTCATGGCAGCAGTCGACGAGCTTGATCAGCACCATCTTGCGCGTCTGCGAATGCAGCTTGGCCTTGAGCGCCAGGCCGAGGAGGGCCGCGCTCATGCTGCACTCTTCTCGGCCGTGATTGCCAACAGGAGCGGAGCCCCTAATGTCGGGCCGATGCCGTCGGGGGGACGAGTATGGCTATCAATGACATCGGCAAGTGGTTGGCGTTCGACCGTTACCTCTCCAAGCGCATTCTCGATCTGCCGCTGGAGCAGCAAGACTACGCGCGAGCGGTCATCGGTGAGCAACAGCTTCGGTGGCAAGAGCTTTTTGGCGCGTTCTCGGGGGCCTTTAGAGATCGAAGCTCTGCCGCCGTCGCCGTGATTTCTTCGCGCGTACGGGGAAGGGTCGGGGAGAACAGTCCAAGCATGGGCAAAAAGCCTGGCGCCGGAATTTCGGTGCAAGCGCCCTATCCGTTGCTCGAGCAGGCCTCTTTCCTTGAACAGCTGGCTTTCGTGAAAGAAAGCCCTTGGCAAGCGCTGGCCATCCTTGTTCGCCGGACGAGACACCTCATTGCGATGGAAGGCGAACTCCGCGCCGAAGACGAAGATCAGCAGCTCCGAGAGCTTTTCTCCGACGTTCGCTTCGCGCCAGTGCTCGCCGAGGTCTCGGTTGCGCTGGAAAATCTGACGTGGCTGTCGGAGATGAACTCGTCCTTGCAAGATTTCCAGCAAAGCTCGGTCCAAATGCTGACCAGCGCTAAGCTTGTTTGGGACTCGGAGGTAGCTGCAATCGGCAAGACCAGCGTGGCTGCGGCTGAGAAGCTTGCAGTCTCGGTTAGCGAGCACACCGAAGAAATTGCCACGAACAAGAAAGCCTTCGACGATATGGTCGCCGGTGCGACCGAGCAGATCAAGGCAGCACGCAAGCAGGCAACTGAGAATGGGATACTGCAGGGCGCCAACACGCTCTGGAGCAACAAAGCGTTTTGGCACGGTTTTAGATTCTGGTTTGGACTCTTCGCCTTGTTCGGGCTTTTGGGCGTAGGCCTCTATTGGGCGGCTGATGCTGGACCAAATTTCCTTTCGAAACTGCCTAAAAAGGCAGACGGCGAGCTGCCCTATGCAACTGTTGCACTGATGATCGCGTGCCTCGTGGCTGCCGGATGGGCCCTGCGGTTTCTTGGTCGCTTCGTCACCGAAAACATGACATTGCAAGCCGATGCCGCGCAGCGCGAAGTGATGATCCAGACCTATTTGGCCCTCGTTGGTGACGAGAAGGCGCTGATGGAGCAGACGGATCGCACGCTCATATTGAACGCAATCTTCCGCCCACTGCCTGGCCATCAGAGTGAAGATGTTGCTCCACCAACGCTGCTGGACATTGTAAAGAGCGCTTCGGGCAAGGGTTAGAGCGCACCAGTTCACTCCGCCGCCTCCCTAGGAAACAGCGGCAGCTCGACCATCGCCCGGCCCGGCGCAGCGTTGGCAGCCTCGCGCGGCTGGTAGTTGGCGGCGACGAGGGCGTGGGCCAGCGGCGGGCAGACGCTGTTGCCGCACATGCGGACCTGCGCCGTCTTGGTGATCGGGATGACATCGGCCTCGCCGTCATCCTCGCCGAAGCCCTCGCGCGGTTCGACGCGCAGCCCCTTGTCGATGATGTAGCTGTCGGGGAAGCCCTGCGCCCGGTAGAGCTCGCGCGGCGAGAGCATGCGCATGCCGATATCGGCGATGACATAAGGCTCGCCGTCGATCTCAACGGTGACGAGACCGAAGCGCGCTTTGGTCGTAGCAGTATGCAGCGGTTCGTGTGCGTCCTGACCGATTGCAGGGCCATAGTACTTCGACAGGAAGGCGCGGACCTCGGTCGCGTGCGTCGTGCCGGCGCAGATGGTCGGAATTGGATCGAGCGGCCCGCTTGATGCGCGCGCCGAACCCTTCATGTTCAGCACATGAGAGGCGACGAGCGCCTGCTGCGGCATGCCGTACGCCCCGCCGGCCGTCAGGGTCGAGACCGGCTTTTCGAGCGAGTGCCCGACAACGCCGGTATTGTGCTGTGCGAGGAAGGCCGCGACCGCGGCATGCTTGACGCCGCCGGCGACGACGGTGCCGAGCGGCGCGGCCGGATCGAGCGCGCGCGGATCCTGCCCCTCGCGCTCGCCATAGCCAGTCTGGACCAAGGTTCCGGCGATCAGCGCGTTCTGATCCTTGGCCGAGGCGCAGATCGTCGAATGCGGCTCCTCCGGCGAGCGGTTGAGGCCGCCCTGCTGGGCATAGGTCAGCACGGGCGCGACCAGGCAGACATCGGCCTTCGCCGTGCCGGTGGCGGTCGGCTCGTCGGCGGAGCGCGGGCGCGATTGCCCGGCCCGGCCGCCGCAGCCGGCGAGGATCGGCGCGACCAGTCCTAGCGGCGCCGCGCCGCCCGGCCGTGCCCGGTTCTCGCCGTTGGCGGTCACCGTGTGCAGCGGCTCGTCAAGACCAGAGCCGACACTGTTGGCCCGGAACTTCGTAATGAAGGGCGTGGGCAGCGCGAAGCTGCCGCCCGTCGTCATGGTGCGCACCGGCTCGTCGGCGCCATGCACGCCGTTGCGCGCGGCGGCGCTGGCCATGTCGGTGCGCACCACGAACGGCTTGGCCGCGTCGATCACATAGCGTTTCACCCCGCGGGCGATGCGCGCCATCGTCGCGTCGGCGAGCGGCCGGTTGACGCCGACGGCCCGGCCTTCCTCGCGATTGAGGAAGATCGAATGGCAGGGCAGCGACCAGTCGATGATCCCGGCCGCCGTGCGCCAGGGCAGCTTCCGGCCGGCGATCACCTCGGCATCGTCAGGCTTGCCATGTGTCGGCTTCGGCCAGACGATCTTCTCGCCGTCGCGGCGGGCGATCAGGAAGAGCCGTTTGCGGATCGTCGGCGCGCCATAGTCGCAGGCGCGCAGTTCGCGATGCTCGACCCGGTAGCCAAGCCGCTTCAGCTCGCCTTCCCAGCGCTTGAAAGTTTCGCCCTTGCGATCCTTGCAGGGCTGGCCGTCTTCCGAAATCGGCCCCCAGTCGCGGAACTCCTCGACGTTCTCGAGGATGATGATGCGCGGGCGGACCTGGCGCGCCCAGCGCACCACAACCCAGGCGAGATCGCGGATCGAGCGCTTGACCGGCCGGCCGCCCTTGGCTTTCGAGAAGTGCTTGCAGTCCGGTGAGGCCCAAAGCAGCCCGACAGGTGCGCCGCCGGTGACGGCGACGGGGTCGACCTTCCAGACATTGTGCGGCAGGTGCAGCGTTTCCGGATGGTTCATCCGGTGCAGCGCCAGCGCCTCGGGATCATGGTTGATGGCGATATCGGGCGAGCGGCCAAGCGCCAGCTCGATCCCGGTGGACGCCCCACCGCCGCCGGCGAAGGAATCGACGATCAGCTCACGCATCATGCCGCCCTCGCCAAATGCGAGCGCGCAGCTAGAATGCGCGTGTCGGGATAGGCGTGAGTGGCATGGGGCAGTTCAAGGTTTTCGGTATCGCTGTCGCGATGTGCAGCGCGCTCGTATTGGTGCTTTGCCTGACGTTCTGGCTCGACGCGGCCTGTTTGAATGAGCAGCGACGCGTCGTCATGAAAACGGCTGGCGGGGTTGGCTGCTTTGAGTTTTGGCTCAATCGATATCAAAGTCTGCTGGGCAACGTACTGACAGCCGTTGTCGCCGGCATCACCTTGATCTGGATCAGCCGACAATTCGCCGCCGCAAATCAACAGACAGCAGCGGCAGCTTCGCAGACATTGAGAGTCCGCGCAGACGAACTGGAGGCCGAAAAGCGCGGGCTTATGAATGATATTGGCGGAAATTGGCACGCAATTCAAAATATAAATACGACCGAAGTATACATTCTCAACAATATACTGAGTTCCATACGACCGAGTTTTATTCGGTCGCGTAGCAATGTTCTGGAGTTGTCGGCTTATTGTTTGTCGCAGCGCGCAAAATCTCTGCCCAATAAGCGCGAGCTGAAATACCTGAACCTTGAGGAAATCTGCGCGATCGCAATAGAGGCGTTGGACCGTCTCCTCGCCAATATGCCTGCCCTGCACGGTCGCGTCGAAAAGGGCGAAGACTTCGATCAAGCCGCCAACGCTGCAGTTTTGGGAATGGAAGGCGTCGTCAGCGCGCGCGAAGTTGTCCTGTTCGATATCAATGTGGAGCTGATTTTGACGTGGAAGGCAGTCAGACGGTTTGAGCGGTCGGCCACCGCAATTTCTCATCTCTAGATTCATCACGCCACCGCGCCTTCCGGCGCTTCCGCGCCCCAGCTATCCCAGCCCTCATGCGCCTCGCGGGCGTTGAGCTCGATCTTCGGCAGGGTCGGGAAATAGCGCTCGATCATCTCGCGCACGCAGGCTGGTTTTTCGCTGTGCCGGCCCTTGACCGGCGCATCGATCACCGAGGAAACCTGCGTTCCCGGCGCCGGGCAGGGCGGGCTGCCGCGCGTTGCGATCAGCAGGATCTCGTGGTCGACACGGGACCAGTAGCCGGTGCCCGGCGCGCCGCCGGTCTTCGGCCAGGTCATCTGCGAGACGTATTTGAAGCCCCAGGCTTCGATCACGGCATGAGCCTGCCGCTCGTGCGGGACCGTCGACCAGAGGTAGAGAACGCAATCTTTCGCGGCGATGTCCTGCACCGGCCGCGCCATGATCGCTTCGATTGGCGACACCGGATAATGGTTCGCGGCAGCCCGATCTTTCCCGGCCTCGGACCATGTCTCGTGGTCCCATTCCGGATCGGCGTAGATGACGCCATAGTGCTTGCCGGAAGCTCCGGCGGCGACGAGCGCGGCGTTGCTGTTCGCGATCTTCTCGCCGAGCTGCTCTTCCTTTTCCGCCCGGCGCTCCTTCTTCAGGGCGGTGCGGCGGTCGCGATCTTCCTTGATCACCGTGTAGAGCGCCTGCGGATCGGCGGCGCGGATCAGCTCGCGCTGATCGGCGACAGGCAGGCGCGCCAGCTCCGCCGCGAGCGAAACGGCCATGCCGCCCTGCTCGACCTCGCGCGCCAGCTCCGGCACGCCCTGGTCGATCACGACGCGGGCGAAGGCGACCGAGCGCGGCGAAACCTTGGCGATATCGGCGGCCTCGGCCCGCGTCAGCGGGGCAAGCTGCAAATCTGCATCTTGCTCGCCGGCTCGCACGCCGCCATGGCGAAACCCTTCCAGCTTGACCGCGACCATCGCCCGCTGGCTCTCGCTGAGGTGCCGCCGGTGCAGGTTGCGCGACAGCACGAAGGCGAGCGGCGCGCCGTCCTGCGCATCGTCATGCTCGCGGAACCAGAGCTTCAGTGCCCGGCGCGAAGGCTGCGGCTCGAAAAGCTCGGCCGCGAGGCCGGCGCGGTAGCGGTTGCGCCCGTCGAGAATCTCGCCATCGAGCAGCACGATCGGCTCGCGCAAGCCATGGGCCCGCACATCGCCGACGAGATCGGCAAAGGCCTCGCCCTCGATGAGGGGGAAGAGGTTGGCGAGCGAGTGGAAGCTCAGCCCAGCTGGACCTGACATGCCGTCATCTCCTCCAAGGCGAGGTTGGCGCGGATTTCGGCCGCGGCTTCGCGCAGCGTCCCGGCGGTCGCCTTGGCCTGCGCCTGGTTGAAGCGGCCCCGACCCTTGGTCTGGTCGATCAGGCTTGTGGCCGCCGCGTCGAGCACAGCCGCCGTCGACAGCCACAGGCCGCTGCTCGCGAGCTCTCCGGGTGCAAGCGACGACACCGGCAGCCGCACCATCGGCGCGACCACCCCGCAATTGCAGCAGGCCAGCGCTTCCCCTGTCGGATCGGGAGCGGTTGCCCTCATGCCGCCGCTCCCGCGAGCTGCTTGCCGAGGGCGGTGACGAGCCGGGCATAGAGCGCGTCGACAGAGCTGAGCTTCGGCTCGCGCGCCTTGCGCGCCATGGCCGAGCGCCATTCCACCTCGATCTCGATCTCGTCGAGCGCAGCGATGAAGGCCGACTCATTGCGCCACCAGGCCGGATGATCGGCGAGCGCAAGCCGTAGCGCGTCGAGGATCACCGAGCGGATCAGGTTCGTCCCCTCGATATGCTGGGAGCGCAGGCCGCGCAGGACGCATTGCGCCAGCGCCTTCGGCTCGCGCGCCAGCCGATGCAGCGCCTCGACCGAGAGCGTCTCGCCTGGCTTCATCAGCGAAAGCCCGGTCGGCGAGCGCCTGATCGAGCAGCCGGCGGCCTCGCACATGGCCTCGACCGCGAGCGCCTCCGGCTCGCCGGCGACGACGGCGGCGCGGAAGAGCTGCACGGTGCTGACGCGGGTGGTCTGGGCATTGATCGCCCGGAAGGCCTGCGCCTGCGCGCCGGGATCGGCCTGGACGATGACGCAGGGCACTTCGGTCAGGTCGAGCGCCGCCGCCGCGGTGGTGCGGTGCTGCCCGTCGACGATGGCAAAGAGCCCGCCGGGGAGCGGCGCGACGACGACGGGCGCGAACTTCGCCCAGCAGAACTGCTCGGCGATGGTGCGGACGTTGCGCCGGCCCTTGGCGCTGATCTCGCGCTGATAGAGCGGATCGACCCGCAGCAGCACGATCTTGAGCCATTGCATCTGGCAGGCCGGGCCGAAGCTCTCCGGCCGCTCGATCTTGCCTAGGGTCTTGGCGTCGATCATCCGCATGGCTGGGACTTTCGCTCGGGGTTGAAAGGGAAAGGCCGCCGGCCGCGCAGGGAGGGGGCGCGGGCCGGCGGCAGGTGTCCGGCCGCCGCCGCGGCAGCCGGAGGGGGAGATGAGATGCGGCCGGAGCCGCCGCAGGTAATGCAGGCCGGGCGCGTGCCGTCCTGCGTCACGATGCGAAAGCCGCGACCGCGGCATGCGGAGCAGGCGCTCATGCGGCGCCTCCCGCCATCACGGCGGCGTGGACGCGTTCGAAACTCTCGATCGCCCGGCGCAGCTCGGCGAGTTCGCGCCCAACGGTTGCGGCATCGGTGCGCGAGTAGCGGCCGTCGCGCTGCGCATGCGCAAAGGCGCTGCAGAGATCGCCGACCTCCTGCATCACAGCGGCATGGGCGGAGAGCGCGCAGCCATCAGGCGCGGTAGGCATGGGTCCGTTGCGCTCCAGCCGACAGCCGATCAGATCGGCCTCGACGGCAGTGACGAGCGGCGCGCCGCATTCGCGCTCTAGGCGAAGCTTGGCGTCGATCGACAAAAAGGCGACGTCCTCGCGGTCGTTGACCTTGCCCATCATCGCCGTCGACAGACCGACCAGGGCAGCAGAGCGGGCAAGCCCGCCGCAGCGCGCCATCAGGTCGGACATAGCCGCCTTGAGACGATAGAAGTCGGTATCCTTCGCCCGGCTCATCGCGCCGCCTCGGTGGAAAGCCGGGTGCGGTTTCCACGCGGCGCCGCGCAGGCAGCCCTGCTAGGTTCGGCTTTGGGGGTTGGCGTGGGCGCGATATCCGCTTCGAACAGGTCAAGCAGCCGGGAGATCGGCCCGGTCTCGGCTTGCCCGAGTTCGAGACGGCTGACGGTGGATTGCGACACGCCGAGGCGCACGGCGAATTCGGGCTGCGACAGCCCGAGCGCGCGTCGGATGCGTACGGTTCGAGGGGTGAAGTCGATGTCCATGACTGTCGCAATACCCGAAACGGGTAATAGACGTCAAGGCATTCTACCCGTTTCGGGTTACCCGAAACGGTACAATATGGTCATGGAAACACATGACCGGCTCAAGGCCGCACGAAAGGCGGCGAACTATGACACCGCCGCCGAGGCTGCGGCGGCGATGGGCGTGGCCTATTCGACCTATTCGGCGCATGAGAACGGCGAAAAGGGCCTGTCCCGCGCCGGAGCGCGCTATGCGCGCTTCTTCCATGTCTCGAAGGCTTGGCTGGTAGATGGCATCGGCGACATGAAAGGGGGTGTCAGGAGCATTCCGATCATGGGCTCGGTCGGGGCCGGCGCGACCGTCCAGCAGATCGGCGATACCTCCGGCGCCGATGCCGTCGGCGAGATCGAACTGCCCGATGCGGCCGGCCTCGGCGCGCTTGTCGTGCGCGGCGAATCGCAATGGCCGAAATGGATCGATGGCGACATCATCGTCTATCGCCGCGAGCCGCGCCGCCCGGCCGACGAACTCAACCGCTACTGCATCGTCGAGACGCTCGAGGGCGACCGCATGATCAAGATGCTCAGGCGGTCGCCCAAGCCCGGCCTGTGGGTGCTGGAAAGCCACAACGCGCCGCCGCAGGAGGTCGAGCTGCAGAGCGCCTACCGCTACGTCCTGACCATGGCGCGCTAGCCATCCGCCAGGACATGGACCCGAGTGCCGATGAAGGTGATCTGCGGATTCTCGCGGCTCGGCGCCACCGTGTCGACGACGATCTGGATCACGTCTCCCTCGTCTAATGCCTGCCCTACCCACGCATGGCGGCGAGGGACGAAGCCAAGCGGGAACCCGTTATGCGAAAGGGCTACGGCTCCGGGATCGTCGGGATGGTCGGGCGTCCGGACCACTTCGAGCCGGTCGCCGGGCCGGATTTCAACCACCGCATAGCGCGAGCGTGATCGGGTAGAGCCCTTCCAACGCACGCTGTGCGAAAGTCCGGCCACGAATGACGGATAGCTGCGCCCCGCCGGGTGGCCGGCGGTCTCGTCATCGTCGTCGAAATCGCTCTCCACGACCGGCATGTCGAGATGCGCCTTCAGTTCACCACCGAGGGCCGAAGCCGCAGTCCTGCGATCCGGGAAGAGCACCTCGCGTCCATCGATCAGCGCGGTAATCGTCCCGTCGTTGTTCTGCCGGAACGGCCGCTCGCCGATCAGCCCGTGCGGAACGAAGGCGCGCGGCGCTCCGGCAGGACCCGGCGCGTAGCCTGGCGAAGACTGTTCTGAAGGCTTCGGTGACAGCAGCGCATGGGTAAGCGCAATCGGCCAGACCAGTAGGCCGTAGAAGAAGAACCCCAAGGCCGAGCGGCCACGCGACGATGCGACCATGGCAGTGACGATCGCCATGATCACCCAGAAAATAACCAGTTCCACGCCAGCCCCCGTCTCAACCCCGGCGTGAGACTATGCTGGATTGCACTTTGGGCAAAATTACCCGTTACGGGTTGACTACCCGAAACGGGTAATGTTATGCCGCTACCCATCGCAACCCGATGGAGCACGCCCGTGTCCGCATCCCCCAGCACCGCCGCCCGCCCCGCCGAACGGTCCGTTCCGGCGCAGATGGCCGATTTCATCACCGCGCACGCCGCCTCCGCCGGCGGCGTGACCCGCGATGACCTCCTGCTCGATTTCACCGGCGAGCAGATCGACACGCACTTCGAGGCGGCAAAGCAGATCGCCCGACGCAGCGGCAAGGTCCGTCACTGATGGGCGCCGTGGTCGCCCTGGCGCCGCGCAGCGCCGCCGCGTCCGAGCGGCCATCCCTGCCGATGCGCCTCGCGCTCGGCTACCTGCATTTCGGCCCGCTCTTCATGAGCGGGCCGCGCAAGGCGACGGCGCAGGTCGGAACCTGGCGCAGCCGCGAGCGGGCCGAAGCTGCTATCGCCGACCAGACGATCGAGGCGCTGGAGCGCCGCGGCTGGGCTCAGGCCACCAGCTATGAGGGCGCCAACGAAACGCGCTGGTGCGCCATGCTCACCGCCGCCGGGGAGAGCGCCTATGCGCAGGCCGGCGGCATGCATGCCCGGCTGCCGCGCCTGCCGGCGCCGGCCGAGGTCACCATCGAGCGCTTCGACGAGGCGCTCGCGGCGATCCGCGAGGAATTCACCGAGCTTGCGGCGATTGCCGCCCGGATCGGCCCGCGCATCATTCAGGCCCGCGACGAGATCACGCTCGCCATCCGCGACAATGAGCGCATCACGGCGCGCATCGCCACGCTGACGCGCCTCGCGGGCAGCCTCGGCGAGCGCCGCGACGCCGTCCGGACGCTCCTGCTCGAGCGGAGGCGCTGACCATGGCCTATCCCAGAAACGCCGAGAACCACGATACCGGCGGCGACCCCGTCCAGGGCGACCAGCTCAAATCCATCGTCCAGCGCATCGAGCGGCTGGAGGAGGAGAAGAAGACGATCTCCGACGACATCAAGGAGGTCTACGCCGAGGCGAAAGCCAACGGCTACGACGCCCGGATCCTGCGCAAGGTCGTGGCCCTCCGGAAACGCGATCTCAGCGAACGCCAGGAAGAAGCGGCGATCCTCGATCTCTATCTGCAGGCCGTGGGCGAGAGCGCATGAGCCCGCAAGATCGCGAGACGTTCATGAAGAGTCTGCTGCTCCGCCTTCGCACGCGTCAGGCCTGGGCTGTCAACAACATGGAACTCTGGTCCGCGCTCTGCGGGCGATGCACCGCGAACTATGGCCGACGAATGCCGGACAACCTCACAGAGCACGCTCTGATTATGGGAGTCCTGACCTCATGAGCGCCCGTCCGCTCTCCACCACCTTCACGCAGGGCCTGCCGCCCAACGGCGCGACCGGCGATTTCATCGGCCGCGACGCGCATGGCAACACTTTCCTGCTGCATTGGCACAGCCATGCGGGCTGGGAGGCGATGGGCTGGGAAGGCGCCGGCGATGCCGCCTGGCCGATCAAGCACAACCTCGCCGGCCAGCAGCAGGGCCTGATCGTCGGGCATCTGCAGATAGCGGCCGCCGCCACTTCACCGACGGAGCAAATGCCATGATGACGCGTCGCTTCCTGCTGGCGGCGGCTGCCGTCACGGCCGGCTCTGCTGCACTGCCGGGTATGCCCGCGCTAGCGGCTCCAGTCTTGGCGGCGCCGAAGCAGCTGCCGGCATGGGCAGTCGGAACGCCGGAGCAGTTTAACTGGCGGATCGTCCACGCCCAAACGGCCGAGGCAGCGGTTGGACGCTGGCTCGCCGACGAGGGCTATAGCGACGGCTGCGAGGATCCCGAGCCGGACGGCCGATGCGGCATGTGCGATGCCTGCATGAATGGCTACGCGGAGGCGCATCGTGCCCCCGAGATGGACGGAAACTTCGCGCCGACACCCGGCGACTGGATCAGGGCGGGGCTCGGCCACACCTGTTGCCGCTGCGGCGATGAAAGTGACGCGTCCAACGCTCACGCAATCGGCGACGAAGCGGCCTGCAACTATTGCGTGACCGATGACGAGCGCGCCGCGATCGAGCGTTCGGAGGCCGGCCAATGATCGCCTGGCTCGACGCCCAGCTGCCGCCGCTCGATCCGGCGCTCGGCTTCATCCTGCTGCTCGCCGTCTTGGCCGGCTTCTGCTTGGCCAGGCTGCTCGACCGCCCGGCGCGCGGCACAGTGCCGGACCCTCACGCCCTCGAATACGGCGACGTCACGGAGCGCCCCCATGGCTGACCACAGCAGGATCGAATGGACCGATGCCAGCTGGACGCCGGTCCGCGCCAAGCACAAGGCGACCGGCAAGGTCGGCTGGCACTGCACCCATGCCACGCCCGGCTGTGTCCATTGCTACGCCGAGGGCATGAACAAGCGTCTCGGCACCGGCCTGCCGTTCAAGCCCGGCCATGCCGGCGAGATCGAGCTTTTCCTCGACGAAGCGATGCTGCTCGCGCCGCTGCGCTGGAAGAAGCCGCGCATGATCTTCGTCTGCTCGATGACGGACCTGTTCGCCGACTTCGTGCCCGACGAGTGGATCGACCGCATCTTCGCCGTGATGGCGCTGACGCCGCAGCACACCTACCAGGTGCTGACCAAGCGCGCGGCGCGGATGCGGGCGTATATGGCAGAGCGGGAAGAGCTGCTTGTCGCCGCCGACGACGAGGGCGGGGGGCCGATCGCACGCGCCGTCATCGCCCTCGCCGATACGGAGCGCCGCTCCATCCCGATCGCCCTCTCGCATGTGAACCCAACGCAGAATCGCTGGCCCCTCCGCAATGTCTGGCTTGGCGTCAGCGCAGAAGACCAGCGCCGCGCCGACGAGCGCATTCCCGATCTACTGGCGACGCCGGCGGCGGTCCGCTTCGTCAGCGCCGAGCCGCTGCTCGGGCCGATCGATTTCCGTTCACCACTGTACCGCGACGCCATCAACTACACTCACCAGAGTTTCCTCCGCGACCCTGCTGAGCCGGACGATTACCGGTACCACTCGGCCAAGCTCGACTGGATCATCGTCGGCGGCGAGAGCGGCCAGGGCGCCCGCCCGATGCATCCCGACTGGGCTCGCCAGATCCGCGACCAGTGCGCCGCCGCTGGTACCGCCTTCTTCTTCAAGCAATGGGGCGAGTGGGCGCCACCACCCCAGTACCTTCCTTCCGTCGAATGGTCGGAAGGTTCAGGTATCGGCGAGGTCGCATGGCCTGACGGCACGATCGGCCATGGGCACATGGACGAGCACGGCGGCGCAGGCTGCATGCTGAACCGGGCCGGCAAGAAGTACGCCGGCCGGATGCTCGACGGCGTCCAGCACAACGCCATGCCGGAGGCGCGTCATGGGTGAGGCGAAGAGGCGCAAGGTGCACCCACCCGTTCGCACGACGATCACGCCGGAGCGCGACCAGGCGCACCGGGCGCTTCAGCAGGCGATCGGCGGCAAGTTCGAGATCGGCGACAGCATGGCGGCGACAATGGACCTGCTCGCCGAGATCGTGGGCATGTCTGTGGACACCATCCCCGAAGCGGAGGCCTGCATCGAGAAGGTCGCCAGCGATCTGAAGAACGCCATTCGCGACAACTGGAGCGAATTGGCATGGGCGCGCCGCCTCCTGCGGAATCAGGCGGAGGGGCGGGCATGACCGTCTTCGTCGACGACGTCCGCCACCAGTTCGGCCGCATGGTCATGTGCCATCTATGGGCCGATACCGAGGCCGAGCTGCTCGCCATGGCCAATCGCATCGGCGTCGCGCGCAAGTGGATTCAGGGCCATCCGACGCTGAGTTTTGGCAAGCACCGGAATGCGTCATGGGTGCACTTCGATATCTCTCTCGGCATGAAGGCGAAGGCGATCGCCGCCGGCGCTGTGCTGACTGATATGTTTGGCCCGGCCGAGCATGTCGCGCGACTTCATATCGCCAGCGGCGACGAGGTCCTGATCGAACTCGCCACGCGCAAGCTGCGCCAGATCGAGCACACCCGCCTGCAGCGCCAGATTGCAGCAGCCGAGGCTATCGACTGATGGCCGCCCCCGCGCTCACCTTGCAGGACTATGACGCGGCGGTGCTTTACCTCGCCGAATGCGTCGTCGTGCATGGCGAGCGCTTCGCCCCCTTCCTCGACAAGGTGCTCGCCGGCCGCGACAAGCTGGCGAACCGGCAGGATCCGGTCGCGCGCGCCCGCGCGATCCTTGAGCAAGCTAAGGCGCGCGCGATGACCGCCGCGGTGTTATGATCTTAACTTGCGGATGGCAGTCTGGCGGGGACGCAAGTGGCGAGGGTCGGATGGCGGTCGAGTGGCTTTTGCCTGCAGCTAAGGAACTTTACGAGAATCGGCAATCTGCGCTGAACTTGTGGGAGGCCTTCCTCAATAAAGTTCTCGGTCCGAAATCCAAAATCGCAATCGTTGGGCCAGGTGGCATCGGAAAGTCCGTGCTGCTTGATCATTTGACCGGCAAGGCACAGGAGGAAGGATACGAGGCACCGGGCCAATCGCGGAAGGCGGAGTTCGGTGGCGCCAAGAGCCTAGGCAATCGCCTCGCTTTGGTCGTGGCACCCGGACAAGGCGGGCCGAAGGTCGACACCTTCAACACTGTGTTTGATCCGGAAGATGCTGTCGACGGAGTTATTTTCGTGGCAGGCGCTGGCTTCGTGACCCTAAGAAATGCTGAGGCCGAACGAGCGAACATTGGGGCGGGTTACGATACATTGGATAAATGGCGCGAGCTCAGTCTCGGAGCCGAAATTCGCTATCTGGAAGAGCTTGTCTCTCTGTTACGGCATACAAAGTCCGAAAGCGAGGCGCCAAAATGGCTCCTCGTAGCAGTGACAAAAGTCGACCTCTTTCACCCCGAAATTGATCGATACAAAAATTACTATTCGCCACATGGCGATAGCGCCTTCGCCAGGGCGCTAAACGAACTGCAAAGGCAGGTCGGCTCAGATAATTTTGAATGGGATGCGCTGCCGGTGTGTTCCGAACTTCGCGACTTTACGTGGAATGGCGTCGCGACAAAAAGCAGCCTTGATAGTGCGGCTCGCGATCATTACCTGGCGCAGTTGGTCAAGAAGATGGGCGAGATGTGTCAGTCATGACATTCTACTCTGAAAAGACTGAAGAACAAAAGGCAAGAGATCGTCGAGCTTATTCCGATTTAATTGGACTCGCCGAGGCTGTGCAAAATCAACGTGCGAAATTACGACGCCAATTTATCAATATCGCAGGGTTATGCTTCCTATTTTCTATAATCGCTGCCGTCTCTAGTATCGTAGTCGTTGTTACGATCCAAGGAGTAGCGAATGTATCGGCAGGTTTCTTTGCTGCGATTGCCGGGTTGTTTATCGCGGTCAATTACGCGGCTTTCGGGATGAGCTATCTTGTGTATAGGCGCCTAGATCGACGAGAGTTATCTGCTTTTCGAGAGGTCATGGCAATAACTCATGAGGTTCTTGAAAGCATGAAAAGTGACCTCTCTCCGCTTGAGATGGCGGAGGTCAGAATACGGCTATTGAGACTGGACAACTAGAATTGGGGAGCCTCTAAACGTCGTCAGGCGCAGTGAAGGCGATCCGCTGCAGCCATTCGCGTTTCTGTTCCAGGCTCGGCCCGGCGCCATATTTCGGCCGGCTGTATTTGTGGCCCATCAGCGCGGCGATCAGCTTTTCCGGCGCCTCGACCGCCGTCAGCCTGTCCTCGAAACAGTGCCGCAGCGAATAGATCGTGTGCCGCGGCGTCGGGCGCAGCTTCTTGTCGTGCAGCAGTTTGTTGGCCAGCGCCGACAGCGCGCTCGCCTTGTCGCGATAGCGCGGGAAGCCGTCCGGCTGCTTCCTCATCGCCGCCAGCGCCGCGCCAACCAGCGGGATCGTGCGGCGCGAATCGTCCGTCTTCATCTGCCGCCCGTCGGGCTCGACGGCGACATGCGGCACGGCGTGGCCGAGCCTGATCGTGTCCGGCCGGAGATTGACCGCTTCCGAGAGCCGCAAGCCCGTGTCGGCGATCAGGAAGATCAGGCGCCGCGCCTCGTCATTGAGCTCGCCGAAGGCTCCCGGCTTCATCAGCTCGCTCTGGACGTAAGGAGCCTCATAGGCCGCGCGCTGGCCGACGCCGCCGCCCTCGAGGCGCAGTTCCGCAAAAACCGGATCGAGGCCGAGCCGGCGGAGCCGGTTGAGCTCGCGCCACATCTTGTTGAGATGGCCGATTGCCTTGTTTGCCGTGTCGATCTCGACCTCGTCGGCGTCGATCCGGTCCTGCCAATGATCCCGGTAGTCGAGCGCATGCGAGCGGCCGAGCCCGTCGACGCGCAGGTCGCCGACGATCTCGATCAGCAAATTGACGGCCCGTTCCTTGGTGGTGCGCCAGCGCTGCAGCTGGTTTTCGGATTTGCTGGACAGGGTGGCGCGCTGCGTCGCCTCAAAGGCGCTGACGAGGCCGGAGAGCTTGAGGGCAGGAGGGACGACCAGGCCGAGCACGGCCTCGGCTGCGTCCGATCCCGGTTTGATGCCGCGCGCCTGGATCGCGTTGACGCGCGCGACGATCTCTTCGGCCGGCCGCTGCAGAAGTTCGGCTGCCGGTAAGGCGTCGTAGCCGAGCGCGCGCGTGAACTGGCGGGCCGCCACATAGCGCTGCTGCGCCTCGTCGGGCCGGCCGAGGAAGAGCCCGCGCCAGTAGGTTTCGGTCTCGGCATTGATCTTGGCGGCGGCTTTCGCGGCGGCGATTCCGCGTGGATCGTCGGCAATTCGGATCTTTGTCGACTGCCTGACGATGCCGCGCGTATCGTGCTGGGCATAGACTGCGGGCACCCGGCGCACATAATGCCACCACCCGTCGCGCTTGCCGAGAAAGCCGTTCATCGCGCCCGCCATTACACGAAAAGTAGCGCGATTTGTTACACGAAATCGGGAAAAAAGGTCAAGCTGAAACGGTTTTGGTGAATAGTATCAATGGTTTAAGGGGTTTTTGAATGGCGGACAGGGCGGGATTCGAACCCGCGATACGGTTTCCCGTATACACACTTTCCAGGCGTGCGCCTTCAACCACTCGGCCACCTGTCCGGCGCGCCGCTTATGGCCTCCGCGCGCGCTTCTTTCAAGGCCTAATGCCGCAGCCCGGCGGGGTTGCACCCAATTGTCCTTTGCCGTTGCAATGCTCCGGGTGAGGGGACACATGCGGGCCGGCCGCGTCAGTGCCGGTCATCGCGGGAATCGGGGGACGGATTGCGCTTTCTCGTCAGGATGCTGGGCTATGTCCTCGTTGCGGGCGGATTCGTCACGCTGCTAACCGACGGGGCGCGCTCGATCGCCAATTCGCTCCTGCGTTTCACGCCGCTCGGCGAGACCTTGCTGACGCTCGTCGGCGAACGCTTCCGCCTGCTGCAGCCGGCCGTCGAGCGGAATCTTCATCCCATGCTCTGGGACCCGGTGCTCTTGCATGCATTGCAGGTGCCGACAGCGGCGGCCGGGCTGCTGCTCGGCTTCCTGCTGCTCTGGCTCGGTGCTGCGCGCAAACCCGAGTTCGGCATCGTCACGCGACGGTGAAGCGGCCTCCGCGAGGGCGGCGCTGGGCGTTCGCATGGGGCAACACCTCTATTCGCGTCCGTTGCCAGTCAGCACGGCGCCATGTTCTTTCTGCGCAAGAAGACCGGCATGCCCGCAGCGGGCGAGGCGCTGCCCGGCCGCAATGAGGTCGTGCTCGTCGCCTTCGATCCGACGACATCCCTTATGAGGATCTGCTCACGCTCTTCTGGGAGAGCCCCAACCAGGCGCAGGGTATGCGCCAGGGCAACGATATGGCCTGCTGCGACCGCAAGCCTGTCTGGACGATGATGGATGGCCCAACTCAGTCTCGCCTGTCGCCGCAAAAGTTCCCTATCTGTTCTTGCAACCATAGCGCGCTTCCGTTAGCGTTACTGCGCGGGGTCGGGGTGGCGAATAGATGGTGACGCGGGTCGCGACGGTGGCGTTCGAGGGCATCGAGGCACGCGCCGTCGATGTCCAGGTCCAGGTGACGCCGGGCGGCGTCGCCTTCATCCTGGTCGGCCTGCCCGACAAGGCGGTTGGCGAAAGCAAGGAGCGGGTGCGCGCCGCGCTGATCGCCTCGGGGCTGGCGCTGCCGGCCAAGCGCATCACCGTCAACCTCGCCCCTGCCGACCTGCCCAAGGAGGGCAGCCATTACGACCTGCCGATCGCGCTCGGCGTCATGGCGGCGATCGGGGCGATCCCGGTTGATGCGCTCGCCGGCTATACCGTGCTCGGCGAGCTTGCTCTCGACGGTTCGATAACGCCGGTTGCCGGCGTGCTGCCGGCGGCGATCGCGGCCTATGCCCGAGGGCAGGGGCTGATCTGCCCGGCAGCCAGCGGACCGGAAGCGGCCTGGGCGGCGCGTGACCTCGATATCCTCGCGCCCCGCTCGCTGATCCAGCTCGCCAATCATTTCAAGGGCACGCAGGTGATGGCCCGGCCGCAGCCCGCCGTCGCTCGCCAAAGCGGATTGCTACCTGATCTGCGCGAGATCAAGGGCCAGGAGAGCGCCAAGCGCGTGCTCGAGATCGCCGCGGCCGGGGGCCACAACCTCTTGATGAACGGCCCGCCTGGTGCCGGCAAGTCGATGCTGGCAAGCCGTCTGCCGTCGATCCTGCCGCCGCTCGATCCGCGCGAACTGCTCGAGGTCTCGATGGTGCTCTCGGTCGCCGGCCATCTCGCCGATGGCGAATTGACAGACCGGCGCCCTTTCCGCGCGCCGCATCATTCGGCCTCGATGGCGGCGCTCGTCGGCGGCGGCCTGCAGGCGAAGCCGGGCGAGATCTCGCTCGCGCATCACGGTGTGCTGTTCCTCGACGAGTTGCCGGAGTTCCAGGCGCAGGCGCTCGATGCGCTGCGCCAACCGATGGAGACTGGCGAGGTGCTGATCTCGCGCGCCAACCACCGCGCGCTCTATCCGGCGAAGTTCCAGCTGATCGCCGCGATGAATCCCTGCCGCTGCGGCAAGGCGACCGAGCCGGGCTATGCCTGCCGTACCCGGCCCAATGAGCGTTGCATGGCGGGCTATCAGGCCAAGATCTCCGGACCGATGCTCGACCGGATCGACATCACCATCGAGGTGCCGGCGCTGACGGCGGCCGACCTCATCCTGCCTGCCGCCGCTGAAGGCTCGGCTGAGGTCGCCGCCCGGGTTGCGGCAGCCCGGGCTCGCCAGTCGGTGCGCTATGCCGCGCTTGGACTTCCGGGCGGCACGACCAATGCGCGCTGCCCTGCGGCCCTGCTCGACGATGTCGCGCGGCCGGATGCATCCGGGCTCGCGCTCCTGCGCAGCGCCGCCGATGCGATGCGGCTGACGGCGCGCGGCTATCACCGCGTGCTCAAGGTCGCCCGCACGCTCGCCGACCTTGATGGCGAAGAGCAGCTCGGGCGCATCCATCTCGCCGAGGCGCTGTCCTATCGCTCGCGCATCGACCAGGCAGCGCAGGCCGCCTGATCGCCCCAATCCATGCTGAAAGGTTAACGAAACCATTCAAACCGTTTCGCATCCTCGCGGATGGGGCGAACGCTTTCTCAAGAGGGTGGATGCTAGATCGGATGGGATGATCGAGCCGCTGTCCCCACTCGCTTTGCTGGCAGGCGCTGCCGTTGCTTCGGCCATGGCCTGCGCCTTCGTCGCGCTCCGGCTGCTGCGGGAGCGCCAGCAGGTCACGCGGCAGGCGAAGGCGTTGACGCGCGATGTCGAGAAGCTGAGCGATCGGCTCTGGGAGCTTGCCGACAGCGAGGAGCGCTATCGCAGCCTGATCGAGGCGCAGGGCGATCTGATCGTGCGCCGCAGCGAGGGCCGGATCATCTACGCCAATGCCGCCTATGCGGCGCTCATCGGCAAGAGCGAGGCTGAGGCTGTCGGCAGTAGCGAGCAGCCGCGCGTGCGCAGCGCCCGGCCCGTGCAGGCGCTACCGGGCGGGGCTCGCGTTTTCGACGAATGCATCGAGACGGACGGCGGCGAGCGTTGGCTGTCCTGGGTCGAGACGGTCGTCCCGGTCGCTGCGGGACAAACCGTGCTGCAGCGTGTCGGCCGCGAGATCAGCGGGCGCATCGCTGCCGAAACCGCCCTGGAGGAGGCGCGCAGCAAGGCGGAGGAGGCCAGTGCTGCCAAGTCGCGCTTCCTGGCGACCGTCAGCCACGAGTTCCGCACCCCGCTCAATGGCATTCTCGGCATGGCCGATCTGCTCGGCGATACCAGGCTCGACCCGGAGCAGGCGACCTATGTCAAGGCGCTGCGGACATCGGGCGAGGCGCTGCTCGGCCTTGTCGACGACATCCTCGATTTCGCCAAGGTCGAGGCCGGCAAGCTCGAGCTTGTCGATACCCCGTTCGATCCTGCCGCGTTAATCGAGGACGTCACCGAGTTAATGGCGCCGCGCGCCCAGGCCAAGGGCGTCGAGATCTCCGCCCTGCTCGGATCGGATGTGCCGCAACGGCTCGTCGGCGACGCCGAGCGGCTGCGCCAGATCCTGCTCAACCTCGTCGGCAACGCCGTGAAGTTCACCCATGAGGGGGGCGTGGGCATCGAGGCGGACGCCGCCGGCGGCGAATTCGTCATCGCCATCGCAGATACCGGTCCGGGCATCCCGGTGGAGCGCCTGACGACGATCTTCGAGGAGTTCGAGCAGGGCGGGATGACCGGGCATCGCGAGCAGGCCGGGACGGGTCTAGGCCTCGCCATCGCACGCCGGCTCGCCCGTGCCATGGGCGGGGATATCGAGGCAAGCAACCGCAAGAGCGGTGGTGCGCTGTTCCGGCTGATCCTGCCGCTGCGGATCGACGCGGTCGCAACCACACCGAGCGCCTCACTGGACTGGCAGGGCAGGCGCATCCTGGTCGCCTCGTCGTCTCCGTTCAGCGCCGCGCATATCGCGACCGATCTCGAACGGAATGGAGCATATGTCCGGCTGGCCGGCGATCACACGCAGGCCCTGGCCGCGCTGACCGATGATTCGGCCCTGTCCGCGGTGCTGGTCGACAGCAATCTCCCGGGTGGCGAGGTCCAGGCGCTGGCGGCCGCGGCGCGGCGGGCCGGCGTCGCCGACATCGTGATCATGCTGGCGCCGGCCGAGCGCCGCAGCTTCGGCTCGCCCTATGCGGCCGGCTTCAGCGGCTTTCTCGTCAAGCCGATCCGGGCTCGCTCACTGCAGATTCGGCTCGATCCAGTGGAGCGCTCGCAGAGCGTGGCGATTGCGGCCCCTGCAGCCGATCCTTCGCTGCAGCCGCCGGGTGCCGGCCTGCGGGTTCTCGTCGCCGAAGATAACGAGATCAATGCGCTGCTGTTGACGCGTACCCTGGAAAGACTCGGCTGCGCGGCGGTCTGGGCGCGCGATGGCGGCGAGGCCGCTCGCCTCGTCGAGGCCACTCTCGGTGGGGCAGGGCAGGGGTTCGATCTCGTCCTTCTCGACATCCGCATGCCGGTTCAGGACGGGCTGGCCGTCGCGCGCCGGATTCGCACCGTGGAAGCGGCGCTGGGCGCCGGCCGGCTGCCGATTCTCGCCGTCACCGCCAATACCGCGGATGAGGACCGCCAGCAGGCGCTTGCCGCCGGCATGGACGATTGCCTGGCTAAACCGCTCTCGCGCGAGCAGTTGCGTGGTTGGATCGACCGTATTTCGCACCTGCGAACGGCGCAGCTGCTCTCCGCCTGAACCAGTTCGCGTGCTCTGGAGGTTGGCTTCGTCATCGCTCTGACGTAGTTTTGTCGCGATCTCGTAAGACCATCGGCGCAGGGATGTCATGTGCCGACTTGGGATCGCAGAGGGACAGACCGTCAATGGAGCGCGACGTTTTTCCGGGTCTTCGTCAGCCGGCAAAGCAGAAACCGGCCGGCCAGGCCCTGTTGCAGCGCTTCTCGCCGTCCAACCTGTTTGCGGCCGGCAAGCAACTTGGCGGCTTTGGTTTCCCCGGTCCTGATGCCCTGTCCGGCACGCTCGGCCGCTCCGGCTCGCTCGAAGTCAGGCTGGCCCGCGGCCCGCGCGAGATCTGGCGGGCGCAACGCCTGCGCTACCGTGTTTTCTACCAGGAGATGTCGGCCAAGCCCGACGTGGTCTCGCGCATGTTCCGGCGCGACGCCGACCGCTTCGACGCCTCCTGCGACCATCTCCTCGTCATCGACCATGCGGCGCGCGGCCGTTTCGGTGGCATCAAACCCAAGGTCGTCGGCACTTACCGGCTGATGCGAGAGCATTCCGCCGCCAAGCTCGGCGGCTTCTACACGCAGGGCGAATTCGACATCGCGCCGCTGATCGCGCGTCATCCCGAAATGCGCTTCCTCGAGCTCGGCCGCTCCTGCGTGCTGCAGCCCTATCGCACCAAGAAGACGGTCGAGCTGCTCTGGCACGGCATCTGGGCCTATGTCCGCCATCACCGCATCGACGCGATGTTTGGCTGCGCCAGTTTCGACGGCGTCGACCCCGACCTGCTGGCGCTGCCGCTCTCCTTCCTGCACCATCACGCCACGGCGCAGGGGCAATGGCGCGTCGCCGCCAATTCCGAGCGTCATGTCGCGATGGACCGGCTGCCGGCGGGCATGATCGACGCCAAGGCGGCGCTGAAGACCTTGCCGCCACTGGTCAAGGGCTATCTGCGCATCGGCGCCCGCTTCGGCGCCGGCGCGGTGATCGACCGGCAGTTCAGCACTACCGACGTGCTGGTGATCCTGCCCGTGGCCGAGATCGACCAGCGCTATCGCGACTATTACGGCGACGAAGGCCAGCGCTACGCCGCCTGACGCCGGCTATTCCCCCGCCGCCGCGAGGTCGCGCAGCGCCTGGCGGTAATCCGGGTAGCGGAAGGCATAGCCGAGTTCGCGCTTCACCAGCGCGTTCGAGACCCGCTTGTTTTCGCTGTAGAAGCTCGCCGCCATCGGGGAGAGCTTTGCAGGGTCGAACGGTGTTTCCGGCGGTGGCACGAGCCCGGCCACCTCGGCCGCGAAGCTGATCACATCCTGCGGCGGCGCCGGCTCGTCGTCGGTGACGTTGTAGACAGCGCCGGGGCGCGGCTTATCGAGCGACGCCATCAGGACGCCGGCGATATCGTCGACATGGATGCGGTTGAAGACCTGGCCGGGCTTGATCAGCCGATTGGCAGTGCCAGCTTGCAATTTGGTAATCGCATTGCGGCCCGGGCCGTAGATGCCCGACAGGCGGAAGATCTGCACCGCCTTGCCGCTGTTCGCGCCGAAGTCGAGCCAGTCCTGCTCGATCTCCAGTCGCTGGCGCGAGCGCCGGCTGGTCGGCCGGCATTGCGCGCTCTCGTCGATCCAGGCGCCGCCATAGTCGCCATAGACGCCGATGGTCGAGAGATAGCCGATCCAACGCAGTTTCTCGGCCGCAGCGAGCTTCTCAGTGAGCGCGCCGAGAACCGGGTCGCCGCTCTCGTCGGGTTGGGCCGAGACCAGGACCGCATCCGCCTCGGCGAGTATCTTGGCGAGCGGCGTCGATACGGCGAAACCGCCGAAGACCAATGTGTGCAGCCCTTCCTTGCTGAGCTCGCCGGCCTTCTCTGCCGAGCGCACCGTGCCGGTGACGTCCCAGTCTTTCGCCAGAGCGGCGCGCGCGAAGAACCCGGCCGAATAGCCGAGGCCGAAGATGACGAGCTTCATGCAGGTTCCAGTTCGTTCGGATCGAGACGAGCCCATTCGCCCCGGACGTCGGGGTCGGTTTCCCGCGCCAGCCTTGCCGGTGCGAGTTCGGCGGCGCGGGCCGGCGAAAGCTGCCCGAGCGCCCAAACCGCCATTGCCCTGACCAGCGGCGAGGCGTCGTCGAGCCGAGCTTCGGCGCTCGCGGCCAGTGCCGGATCGCCGCTGTTGCCGATCGCGATCAGCACATTGCGGATGAAGCGATCGCGGCCGGTCCGCTTCACCGGCGTACCGGCAAAGAGCAGGCGGAACGCGGCATCGTCGAGTGCGGCGAGTTCCGCCAGCGGCAGCGCGTCGAGCTCGTCTTTCAGCGCCAGACGCGTCTCGTGCGCGGCCTCGGCGAACTTGTTCCAGGGGCAGACGGCGAGGCAGTCGTCGCAACCGAAGATGCGATTGCCGATATCCTCGCGGAATTCGGGCTCGATATGGCCCTGATGCTCGATCGTCAGATAGGCGATGCAGCGGCGCGAATCGAGCTGGTAGGGCGCCGGGAAGGCCTTGGTCGGGCAGATGTCGAGGCAGCGCGTGCAGGAGCCGCAATGATCGCGCTCTGGCTCGTCCGGCGGTAGCTCGGCCGAGGTGTAGATCGCGCCGAGGAAAAGCCAGGCGCCATGTTGGCGCGAGACGAGCACGGTCTGCTTGCCCTGCCAGCCGAGCCCGGCGGCCTGAGCCAGCGGCTTTTCCATCACCGGGGCGGTGTCGACGAAGACCTTGACCTCGGCCTCGCCGCGCGCCGCGAGCACGCCGGCGACGCTCTTCAGCTTGCCCTTGATCACGTCGTGATAGTCGCGCCGGCGGGCATAGAGCGAGATCGCGCCGCGGTCGCGCTGCGCCAGGATGGCGAGCGGGTCGCCTTCGCCGGCATAGCTCATGCCGAGCATGACGACCGAGCGCGCGGCCGGCCATAGCGTCGCCGGGTCGGCGCGCTCTGCCGTGCGCTCCGTCAGCCAGGTCATCTCGCCGTGATGGCCGGCATCCAGCCAGCCGGCGAGGCGCCCGGGTGCTTCGGGAATCGCATCGACGGGCGTGACGCGCATGACCACGAAGCCCTCGGCCTTGGCGCGTGCGGCGATCGCGGCCTTGAGCTTGTCGCCGCTCAGAAGTCCAGGTCGTCGTAATGGGCTGATGGCGCCATTCCGGGAATCCGGTCGCTCAGCAGCGGCCGGAAGCTCGGTCTGGACTTGATCCTCGCATACCATGCGCGGGCAGCCTCATCCTCGTCCCAGGGCACATCGCCGAGATAGTCGACGCAAGATAGATGCGCCGCCGCGGCGAGATCGGCATAGCTCAGATTGTCGCCGGCGAGCCAGTTCCGTTTCGCCGTCAGCCAGGCGATGTAGCGCAGATGATAGCGCACATTGCCGCGCGCCGCGCGGATCGCGCTCATTTCCGGCGGGCCGCCGCCCTCGTCCCGGTTCATGAAGCGCTTCATCACCTTCTCCAGCACGAGCGGAGCAGTGATCTCCTCGTTGAACTTAATGTTGAACCAGTCGAGCAGCCGGCGCACTTCGATCCGCCCGCCCGGTCCCTCGGGCAGGAGGCGCCGCTCGCCGAGCGCCAGCCCGCGCGTCTCGTCGAGATATTCGGCGATCGGTCCCGGGCCCGGCACGACGAGCCCGCTATCCTCGCGCAAAACTGGGGTTGTCCCGGCGGGATTGAGCTCGAGGAATTCCCGCCGCCGTTCCCAGACGCGTTCCTCGACCAGCGCGGCATCGAGGCCGAACTCGCCGAGCGCGAGCCGGATGAAGCGCGAATGCGGGCAGAGTGAGTAATGGTGAAGCGTGGCCATCGAACTGCTGGAAAAAGGGGAGGTTCGGCGGGGGAAGGCAGGCGCCTGATGCGGCGCAATAGAGCGCCCCCGTATAGGCCTGCCGGCTAAGCCTCACAACCCGGGACCGGGAAAAGGGGCGGATTGCGCGGGAATCCTTGCCGATCTGGTAACCAATTTGCAAAGACCGTGCGCCATAGCTTTAACGCGCGCGCCCCGCTTTTGTTGCGCCGCACCCGCAAGGCTCGGAAGGACCCGTCGCATGCATGACCTGATCGTCGCAGCCGTGCTCGGCGTGGTCGAGGGGCTGACCGAGTTCCTGCCGGTGTCCTCGACCGGCCACCTGCTCCTGCTCGGGCATTTTCTCGGCTTCGAATCCAAGGGCAAGGCCTTCGAGATCCTGGTCCAGCTCGGTGCGATCCTGGCGATCCTCTTGGTCTATTTCCGGCGCCTGCTCGACATCGCGCTGCGTCTGCGCAGCGATCCCTCCGCCCGGCGTTTTGTCCTCGGCGTGCTCGTCGCCTTCCTGCCGGCGGCCGTGATCGGCGCGCTGGCGCATGGCTTCATCAAGGGCGTGCTGTTCAACCCGTTCCTGGTCTGCACGACGCTGATCGCGGGCGGCCTGGTCCTGCTCGTCGTCGACGAACTCGAACTCGAGGTGAAGCATCACGACGCGACGAAGTTCCCGCTGCTGATGTATCTCAAGATCGGCTTCATCCAGTGCCTTGCCATGGTGCCGGGCGTCTCGCGCTCCGGTTCGACCATTGTCGGCGCCATGCTGCTCGGCGCCGACAAGCGGGCTGCGGCCGAGTTCTCCTTCTTCCTGGCCATGCCGACAATGGCCGGCGCCTTCGCCTACGACCTGCTCAAGAACTACAAGGAGCTGACGACGAACGACGTCGCGCTCATTGGCGTCGGCTTCGTCACCGCCTTCATCTCGGCCCTGATCGTGGTCCGTAGCTTCCTCGACTTCGTCTCGAAGCGCGGCTTCGCCCCCTTCGCCTGGTGGCGGATCATCGTCGGCTCGGCCGGTCTCGCCGGACTCTGGGTCTTCGGCTGATCTCAGCCTGAAGCGGGCAACGGCCCGCGCCAGGTTCCGAGCAGCATCTCCAGGAAGCGTTCTGCCGCCGGCGCCAGCTTGACGCCGCGACGTCGGACTACGCCGATGGTGCGCGAGACCTCGGGATCGCGGATCGGCCGGGTCACGATGATCGGATGGTTCTCGCCCGGCGTCGCCAGCTTCGGCAGCACCGAGATACCTAAGCCCGCCTCGACCAGCCCGAGCGAAGTCGAAAGATGCGTCACCTCGAACGACCAGTCGAGCCTGACCCCGACCTTGACCAGCGCCGCGTCGAGGATGGCGCGGTTGCCGCTGCTGCGGCTGACGGTGACCAGCGGGTGACCTTCGAGATCACCCCAGCCCAGGGTCGATCTTGAAGCGAGCGCATGATCGTGCCGGCACGCCAGCACGAACGGGTCTTCCATCAGCGGCTCGAAGCTGAGTTCGGCATCGGAGCCGCCGATCAGGTTGATGCCGAACTCGACCTCGCCGCGCGCCACCGCCTCCAGCCCGTCATTGGCCGAGAGGTCGAGGATGCGGAAGCGGATGTTCGGGTACTGTGTCTGGAAACGCGCGATCACCGAGGGCAGGAAGTAGAAGGCGGCGGTCGGCACGCAGGCGAGCGCGATCTGCCCGGCGCGTCGCCCACCAAGATCACGCATGGCGAAGATCGAGGTGTCGAACTCGTCGAGCATGCGCCGGACCAGCGGCAGCATCTCGCGTCCGACCATGGTCAGCGCGACGCGGCGCGTCGTCCGTTCCAGCAGGGCTGCCCCGACGGCGCCTTCCAGGCGCTGGATGCGGCGGCTCAACGCCGGCTGGGACATGTTGAGCGCCTCGGCGGCGCGATGGAAGCCGCCGAGCTCGACGACCGAGATGAAGGCGCGCAGGTCGAGGGCTTCGAAATTGATGCTCATAGCGCATTAATAGCGTCGATCTCTGCATTTCACAGCAATTATTGGATCTGTGATGACAGGCCATCGCCATCGCCATCGCCGAGTGACGCCCTTGTCCGCTCCCTTCCAGCTTCCGCATGCTCAGGCCCTGCGCATCCCCTGCGTGCTGATGCGCGGCGGCACCTCGCGCGGCCCGTTCTTCCTGGCAAGCGACCTGCCGAGCGATCCGGCGGCCCGCGACCGCGTCCTGCTCGCCGCGATGGGCTCGCCGCATCTGCTCCAGCTCGACGGGCTGGGCGGCGGCAATTCGCTGACCAGCAAGGTCGCGATCGTCAGCCGCTCCAGTCGGCCCGATGCCGATGTCGACTATCTCTTCGCCCAGGTCGCGGTCGAGCGCGCCCATGTCGATCTCAGCCCTAACTGCGGCAACATGCTCTCCGCTGTCGGCCCCTTCGCGATCGAGGCCGGCTTGGTGCCCGCGGTCGACGGCGAGACGATCGTGCGCATCTATAACAGCAATACCGGCGCGCTGGTCGAGTCGGCCGTGCAGACGCCGGGCGGCATCGTCACCTATGACGGCGCAACCGCGATCGACGGCGTCGCCGGCACGGCAGCGCCGATCAGGCTGGGCTTCCTTCAAGCCGTCGGCTCGAAGACCGGCGCTTTGCTGCCGACCGGCCTCGCTCGCGAGGCGATCGACGGCGTCCCGGTTACGCTGGTCGACTACGCCACGCCGATGCTGCTGCTGCGCGCTGCCGATCTCGGCCTCGCTGGCGACGAGACGCCGGCCGAGCTCGATGCCGATGCCGCTCTGCTGGTGCGGTTAGAGCAGCTGCGCCGCGAGGCCGGCCGCCGCATGGGCCTCGGCGATGTCACCGGCCGGGTCATTCCCAAAGTCGGGATGCTTTCGCCGGCCCGCCGAGGCGGCAGCCTGACCTCGCGCTATTTCACGCCGGACCGCTGCCATCGCAGCCATGCCGTCACCGGTGCGCTCTGCGTCGCCGCTGCGAGCCGGATCGCCGGCAGCGTCGCCGCGGAGATGCTGAGCCCCGAGACCGGCTCGTTGGTCACGATCGAGCATCCGAGCGGCGCCATCCAGGTCGATCTTTCGCTCGACGCTGCCGGTCAGGTGACCCGCGCGAGCCTGGTGCGCACCGCGCGCCGCATTTTCGAAGGAAACGTCATCGTCCCCGCAAGCACGATCCTCGCGCTTGCAGAGAGGGCGGAAACGGGAGGAGAACTGACCCATGACGATCACGCGCCGCCATCTCTGCAGCCTGATCACGGCCGCCGCGGCCAGCACCTGCCTGCCTGAACTCGCGCGCGCCCAGGCCGCTTTTCCGGATCGGCCGATGAAGCTGCTCGTGCCCTACGCCGCCGGCGGCGGCACGGATGCGATCGCGCGTCTCGTCGCGCAGGGCGTCGGCGAGCGGCTCGGCCAATCGCTGGTGGTCGAGAACAACGGCTCGGCCGGCGGCAATCTCGCCACCGCCCAGGCGGCGGCAGCCTCGCCCGATGGTTATACCGTGCTGATGGCCAATCAGGGCCCGATGGTCGTCAATCCGCATCTGTTCAAGAATGTTCGGGTCGATCCGCTGACCGCCTTCGACCCGCTGACGCTGATCTCGGCCGCGCCGCTCGTCGTGGTCGTCTCGCCGAACTCGCCGCACAAGACCTTGGCCGAGCTCATCGCCTACGGCCAAAAGAATTCGGGCAAGCTGACCTATGGCTCGGCCGGCAACGGTTCCGCCAGCCATCTGGCGACCGTGCTGCTGGCGCAGACGGCGCAGTTCGAGGCCGTGCACGTGCCTTATCGCGGCGCCGGGCCGGCGCTGACCGACCTGCTCGCCGGCAATTCCGACTTCATGATCACCACCGTGCCGTCCGTGCTCGGCCTGATCGAGGGCGGCAAGGTCAAGGCGCTGGCGGTGACCGGCAAGGCGCGCGCCAAGCTCTTCCCGGAGGTTCCCACGGTCGCCGAGAGCGGCTGGGCGGATTACGAGGCGACGGCCTGGTACGGCTTTGTCGTACCCAAGGGCACGCCGAAGGAGGTCGCGGCAAAGCTGCGCGTGGCGACGGTCGAGACCATCAACAGTCCGCTCATCCGCGAGCGCCTGCAGAACGAGGGCGCCGAGCCGATCGGCAACAGGCCCGAGGAATTCACGGCGATGATGGAGGCGGAGTCGCGCCGCTGGGCCGGGATCATCAAGCAGGCCCGCCTCGCCATCAACTGAGGCGCGTCAGGCAATCCTCTTGTCGGCGGAATCGCAGAGATCGGCGACGACACAGGTCTCGCAAACCGGGCGCAGCGCCTTGCAGGTGTAGCGTCCGTGCAGGATCAGCCAGTGATGTGCGTGCCGGCCGAACTCGGCCGGCACGGCCTTTTCCAGGCCCAACTCGACCTGCAGCACATTCTTGCCGGGCGCTATGCGCAGGCGGTTGGCGACGCGGAAGACATGGGTATCGACCGCGTGGGTGATTTCGCCGAAGGCGATGTTGAGCACGACATTCGCTGTCTTGCGGCCGACGCCGGGCAGGCTCTCCAGCGCCTCGCGATCCGCCGGCACCTCGCTGCCGAATTCCGCGATCAGTTTCTCGCTGAGCGCGATCACGTTCTTCGCCTTGTTGCGGTAGAGCCCGATCGTCTTGATCAGCTCGCGCACTCTGTCCTCGCCGAGAGCGAGCATTGCCTGCGGCGTGTCGGCGAGCTCGAACAGCCGCTTCGTCGCCTTGTTGACGCCGGCATCGGTCGCCTGCGCCGAGAGCACGACGGCGACCAGGAGCGTGAACGCGTTGACGTAATCGAGCTCGCCCTTAGGCTCGGGCCTCGCCTGCCGGAAACGGCCGAAGACCTCGTAGATCTCGGCAGCGCTGCGCGGCTTCGGTAGCGTGCTCCGCTTCGGCGGCGGGCTGCGGCGTTTCGGACTGTTCGGCATGGGCATCGCGGCGTTATAATTCGCGGATGACCTTGGGCAAGCCCGAATCCGACGAAGCAGGTGAGGCGGCCGAAAAGCCGGTCTTCGACGCGACGATCACGCCGCATCGCTCGCTCGGTCAGGATAATTTCCGGATCGTGATGACTTTGGTCTGCCTGACCAGCGTTGCCGCATCGATCCCCTTCATGGTGCTCGGCGCCTGGCCGGTCGCCGGCTTCTTCGGGCTCGACCTGCTCGCGCTCTACATCGCCTTCAAGGTCAACTTCAACGCGGCGCGCGCCTTCGAGCGCATCATCGTGACGCCGCTCGAGGTGCTGCTGCGCAAGGTCTCGCATCACGGCCGCGAGAACATTTGGCGCTCCAACCCCGCCTGGACCAAGCTCGAGCGCGAGGATGACGAGGATTACGGCCTGCTCGCGCTTTCACTGGTTTCGCGTGGGCAGCGGACCGTGGTCGCGTCCGCGCTCTCGCCGCAGGAACGCGAAGGTTTCGCGCAGGCGCTTGGCACAGCGCTCGCCAAGGCTAAGCGCGGCCCGGATTTCGAGCCCGCCTGAGCATGGCCGCGACGATCATCCCGCTGATCGCATGGGCGGTGATCGTGGTCGTGCTCGGCGCCGCCTTGCGGGCGACGCTGCGCAAGCCAGGCCCGGCATCGGCGGCGCAAGTCAGCGATGGCGAGGCGAGGGTTCGCGCCTACGGCCTTGTGCTGCGCGACAAGCTCGATCGCGCCTTGTTCGGCCCTGTGTTGGCGAGGCAGGTCTGGGATCGTCTGATGACCTGTCCGGTTGGCGAGGGCCTGATCCACGAATTCCACCGCGACTTCTGCGGTCACGGGCTGATCCGTACGGAAGAAGGCGTCAAGCTCTGCGACATCCTGGACGGCCATCACCCGGGTGAGGCGATAGCGGAATGGCGCTCGCGCGAGGCCCTCGTCGCCTTCTTTGCCGAGCAGTCGGATTATAGCTGCAGCGGCTGGGACGAAGCCTCGCCGGTCTTCTTCACCAGCGACGAATGGTATCGCAACAACCAGCGCCTGACGCGCGAGAAGCTGCAACACTTCGTTTGAGAGGACTGCGGACCTGAGGCGAGCTTGTCAGCTTTCGGGTGGGAGACGCATGCTGACATGACTAGCTTCGTGAGCATGACATTCAGATCGCGAGGATAGAAAGATGAACGCTCACTCCAGCTTCCGAACTGCGATGAAACCGATCACCGTCTCCAACGCCGTGCTCGCCCGCGCCGCCGAAGCCATGCCTTCTGAGGCCGATTTTCCGGCGGCCGCGCCGGGCTCGGATTACGATACGGTGCGCCGCATCCTGTCCTACATCACCAACAACTGGCGCCAGCAGCCGACGATCGAGGCGATCGCCGATGCAGCCGGTGCAACCCCGACCGATGTGCATCACCTGTTCCGGCGCTGGTGCGGGCTGACGCCGAAGGCCTTCCTGCAGGCGATCACGCTCGACAACGCCAAGGGCTTGCTGGCGTCCTCCGCCAGCATCCTCGACACCAGCTTCGAGGTCGGACTCTCTGGGCCGGGTCGCCTGCACGATCTCTTCGTCACCCATGAGGCGATGTCGCCGGGTGAGTGGAAGACCGGCGGCGAGGGCCTGCGGCTGTCCTATGGCTTCCACACCTCGCCCTTCGGCGAAGCGCTGATCGTGGTGACCGAGCGCGGCCTCGCCGGCCTCGGCTGGGTCTCGAACAGCCTCGACGGCGGCAAGGTCATCGGTGGCCGGGCCGAGGCGCTCGCCGACATGATGCGGCGCTGGCCGCACGCGGACTACCGCTTCGATCCGCAGGCGACGAAACCTTATGCCGCCCGTATCTTCGAGCCCGGCAGCTGGTCGCCGCAGACGCCCTTGCGCGTCGTGTTGATCGGCACCGATTTCGAGGTTCGCGTCTGGGAGACGCTGCTGCGCATTCCAGTCGGCTGCGCCACCACCTATGGCGACGTCGCCGGCCATATCGGCAAGCCCTCGGCGGCGCGCGCAGTTGGCGCGGCGGTCGGCAAGAACCCGATCTCCTTCGTCGTTCCCTGCCACCGCGTCATCGGCAAGTCCGGCGCGCTCACCGGCTACCATTGGGGACTGACGCGCAAGCGCGCCATCCTCGGCTGGGAGGCAGGCCAGGTCGCGAGCGGCCAGGCAGCCTGAGGCGGTACGCTTACTGGATGGCTGGAGCGGGCGCCGCCGCGGGCGGGGGCGCCCGTCTTGCCGTGGCCGGGCGCGGCTTCGCCGTCTCGGGCTTCGGTTCGGGCAGGCCGAGCCGGGAACGGATCGAGGCAGCCCGAGCCTCGGTCACGCGGGCTCCGCAGAAGCCGTGTGAGCCCTCGCGCTGGAAGTCGCGGCAGATCTGCTCGCGCTCCGAGGAGAAGCCCGCCTGCTCGCGGGCGATCGTGCGTTGCTCAGGCAGGTCGGCCTTGGCGGAGAGCGCGCGAAAGCCCTCTCGGACCGCTGTCTCCGCCTTGTTGCGCTCGCCATCGATCTCCCTGGCGCGGGCAGGAAGTGTGCGTACATCCGGCCCCCAGACGCCGCGGGGATCGATGCGGCACGCTGCAGCCTCGATCACGCAGGGCTGCTCCGGCGCGACCACCAGGAAAGCGCCCTCAAGCACGTCGAAGACGATCGGGCAGGCCGGCGCCTCGAGCTTGTAGCGTGCCAGCCCCGCCGGCTTGCCGAGCGAGGTCACGGGCACAGGCGCATCGCCGAACGAGATCGCGCAGGGCTCGGTAAGGTTGCTGGACTGGAAGCCCTCGGCACGCAGTTTCAGGCCATAGCCACTGCCGGTCTTCTCCAGCGTTGCTTCGCCGAAACCGCCATTGCGGCGCAGCGTCTTGCCGAGAATCGAATCTTCGCCAGGAATCTTGATGGCCGGCATGGTGCGCGGACGCGGCGTCGTCGGGCCGCCGACCGAGGCCGGCGCCGACTGTTGGGCCCCGGGCGCGTTGAAGGGCTGCGCGCCGGGCAGTTGCAGTGGCTGCGCCAGAACCCCGCTCGCAAGGCCGAGCCAAGCCAGCGCTGCGCCGGCGGCGAGACGATGGGCGGTCGGGCGGCGAGTCGTGTTCACGGCTGGTTCCCGTTGCGCAAGGTTCTTTGAATGAATTGGCCGAGCTTGCTGCGCAAGAGCACGAAGGCAACACTTATCCAGAATGGTCAGCGCTGCGAATTCTGTGCAGGACACCGCTCAAAGCCGATTCTTAATCCGGCTCCGTGCCTTGCAAGCAGGGCGTCACCCTCCCTATATACGCCGCCAAGCGGTGGTTTTCACGACCATCGGGGCCGGATTGTGCCAAGCGCTAACATTCACATGCGAGCGCTGAAACGCAGGACCGGTCGATCTTTATTCTAACCGGCGGCCGAAACCGGGCCGGGGCCAAAGCCTCGTTCCGTCGCTTCGCCGCCAGACGTGGATATCCCGGGTTCGTTCGCCGCGGAAGGTGGGGGCGATTCGGGGCCATGGGCCGGAGGACGGCGCTTCGTGCGCGGGCTTTCCGGCGATCTGCTAAATCGAAAGGGATCCCATCCATGGGTAAAGTAATCGGTATCGACCTCGGAACGACCAATTCCTGCGTTGCAGTGATGGAAGGGTCGACGCCCAAGGTCATCGAGAATTCGGAGGGCGCCCGCACCACGCCGTCCATCGTCGCCATCACGGATGACGGCGAACGTCTGGTCGGCCAGCCGGCCAAGCGCCAGGCGGTGACCAATCCGGAGCGCACCTTCTTTGCCATCAAGCGCCTGATCGGGCGTACTTTCGACGATCCGATGACCAAGAAGGACATCGATCTCGTCCCCTACAAGATCAAGAAGGCCCCGTCTGGCGACGCCTGGGTCGAGGCCGACGGCAAGGATTACTCGCCCTCGCAGATCTCCGCCTTCACGCTGACGAAGATGAAGGAGACCGCGGAGGCCTATCTCGGCCAGCCGGTCACTCAGGCTGTCATCACTGTCCCGGCCTATTTCAACGACGCCCAGCGCCAGGCCACCAAGGATGCCGGCCGCATCGCCGGCCTCGAGGTGCTGCGCATCATCAACGAGCCGACTGCGGCTGCGCTCGCCTATGGCCTCGACAAGAAGCAGGCCGGCACCATCGCGGTCTATGACCTCGGCGGCGGCACCTTCGACGTTTCGGTCCTCGAGATCGGCGACGGCGTCTTCGAGGTGAAGTCGACCAATGGCGATACCTTCCTCGGCGGCGAGGACTTCGACATGCGCCTGGTCGAGTACCTGGCGGAGGAGTTCAAGCGCGAGCAGGGCATCGACCTGAAGAAGGACAAGCTCGCTCTGCAGCGCCTGAAGGAAGCTGCCGAGAAGGCCAAGATAGAGCTGTCGACCACCGCGCAGACCGAGATCAACCTGCCCTACATCACGGCGGATGCCTCTGGTCCGAAGCACCTCGCCATCAAGCTTTCGCGCGCCAAGTTCGAGAGCCTGGTCGACGACCTGATCCAGCGCACCATCGAGCCCTGCCGCAAGGCGCTCAAGGATGCCGGACTGTCGGCGGGCCAGATCGACGAGGTCGTCCTGGTCGGCGGCATGACCCGCATGCCGAAGGTCCAGGAGGTGGTGAAGCAGTTCTTCGGCAAGGAGCCGCACAAGGGCGTCAATCCTGACGAGGTCGTCGCCATCGGCGCCGCGATCCAGGCCGGCGTGCTGCAGGGCGACGTCAAGGACGTGCTGCTGCTCGACGTGACCCCGCTGTCGCTCGGCATCGAGACGCTGGGTGGCGTGTTCACCCGCCTGATCGACCGCAACACCACGATCCCGACCAAGAAGAGCCAGGTCTTCTCCACCGCCGAGGACAATCAGGGTGCGGTGACGATCCGGGTCTTCCAGGGCGAGCGCGAGATGGCGGCCGACAACAAGATGCTCGGCCAGTTCGACCTGATGGGCATTCCGCCGGCTCCGCGCGGCATGCCGCAGATCGAGGTGACCTTCGACATCGACGCCAACGGCATCGTCTCGGTGACGGCGAAGGACAAGGCCACCAACAAGGAGCAGCAGATCAAGATCCAGGCTTCGGGCGGTCTCTCCGAGGCCGAGATCCAGAAGATGGTCAAGGATGCCGAGGCGAACGCTGCCGACGACAAGAAGCGTCGCGAGGTGGTCGAGGCCAAGAACCAGGGCGAGAGCCTCGTGCACTCGACCGAGAAGTCGCTGAAGGACTATGGCGACAAGGTTTCGGAAGCTGACAAGGGCGCGATCGAGACCGCGCTCGAGGGCCTCAGAACTGCGCTGACCGGTGAGGATGTCGAGGCGATCTCGTCGCGCACCAACGAGCTGATGCAGGTGTCGATGAAGCTCGGCGAGGCGATGTATGCCGCCAGCCAGGCCGAAGCGAATGCTCCCGAGGGCGCCGCTGTCGAGGAGCCGAAGAAGGACGACGTCATCGACGCCGACTTCAAGGACGTCAGCGACGACAAGGGCGACAAGAAGAAGAGCGCCTGAGGCGCGCTCGTCATTGACCGTGACGGGATGGCCGGGCTTGACCCGGCCATTACGTTAAGGCGATGGCGTCGGCAGGACATGACTCGCTGGCTTGTATGGACGTACAGGACGGCGCAGGGGCAGCTGGTTGAATGTCGAAGCGCGACTATTACGAGATCCTCGGGGTATCCCGGACGGTGACGGAGATCGAGCTCAAGGGCTCGTTCCGCAAACTCGCCATGCAGCATCACCCGGACAAGAACCCGGGCGACAAGCAGGCCGAGATCAAGTTCAAGGAACTCAACGAGGCCTACCAGGTCCTCTCCGACGGCCAGAAGCGCGCGGCCTATGACCGCTATGGTCATCAGGCTTTCGAGAACGGCGGCGGGGGCGGTGGCCCGGCCGACATGTCGGACTTCATGTCCGACATCTTCGAATCCTTTTTCGGTGAGGGCCGTGGCCGCGGCCCACGCGGCGCCAATGCCCGCGAGCGCGGCGCCGACCTGCGCTATAATCTCGAGATCGGCCTCGAGGACGCCTATACCGGCAAGAACGAGACCATCCGTGTCCCGACCTCGATGGCCTGCGAGGTCTGCTCTGGCACCGGCGCCAAGGCGGGCTCGAAGTCGCGCCAGTGCCCGACCTGCGGTGGTCATGGCCGCGTTCGCGCCAGCCAGGGCTTCTTCTCGGTCGAGCGTACCTGCCCGACCTGCGGCGGCCGCGGCGAGATCATCGACGATCCCTGCACCGGTTGCCAGGGCGCCGGCCGCGTCACCCGCGAGCGCACACTCTCGGTCAACATCCCGGCCGGCGTCGAGGACGGCACACGCATCCGCCTTGCCGGCGAGGGCGAGGCCGGCTTGCGCGGTGGGCCGGCGGGCGATCTCTACATTTTCCTCTCGATCAAGCCGCACGCCATCTTCCAGCGCGACGGCGCCGACCTGTTCTGCCGGGTGCCGATCGGCCTGACCTCGGCCGCGCTCGGCGGCGAGATCGAGGTGCCGACGCTGAACGGTGAAAAGGCCCGGGTGAAAATTCCGGAAGGCACCCAGACCGGCAAGCAGTTCCGGCTGAAGGCCAAGGGCATGAGCGTGCTGCGGTCGCGCGAGATGGGCGATCTTTACATCCAGGTTCTGGTCGAGACGCCGCAGAAGCTCACTGCCCGCCAGCGCGAATTGCTGCTGGAGTTCGAGCGCGAGAGTTCCGGCGCCACCCATCCCGAGACCGCCGGCTTCTTCGGCCGGGTCAAGGACTTCCTCGGCGGCCTCGGCGGCGCGGCCTGAGACGAAAAAACGGGCGCCTTGCGGCGCCCGCCTTTCTTTGATAGGGGCCGACCTTGCGGTCAGGCCTTGTCGATCACTTTCTTGACGGCGTCCTTGGTCTTGCCGATCGCCTGCTGGGCTTCGCCCTTGCGCTCCTGCGCGATGCCCTCGGCCTGCAGCCCGGGCTTGTTCAGCGCCTTGCCGGCGGCCTGCTTGACGTTGCCGGCCGCTTCATTGGCCATGCCCTTGATCTTGTCGGCGGTGCTGCCCATGGACGTTTTCCTTTTCGAATGACGCGAAATCGGCGCGGCAGCGCCGGTTCGGTGGAAGAACGTTGCCGCCAACTTTTGGTTCCGCCTCTCAGGCGGCTGCATCGGCCTCCGCGATCGCCCGCAGCGCCAGGCCCGTCGCCTCGTCGGCGGGGAAGAACGTTTCCAGCGCCAGCTCCGACAGGGTGACGTCGACCGGCGTGCCGAACACCGTCGTCGTCGAGATCAGCGAGAGCACGGTCTCCCCCAGCCGCAATTGCAGCGGCACGACGATCGGCGGCTCTGCTTCTTCGTGCGATCGGCCCTTCGTGGTCGGAACAGCCGGAACGGGATAGCTCAGCAATTCAGTCAGCAACTCGGCCAGCAGCGGATCGGCGGTGGCGCGAATCTGCTGGCGCAGCCGGGCGATCAGATGGCCGCGCCATTCGGCGAGATTGACGATCGCCGGGGCGAGCCCGCGCGGATGCAGGCTGAGCCTGAGCACGTTGACCGGCGGGCGCAGCAAATCGGCGTCCTCGACCAGCGTCAGCAGCGGCGGGATCATCGCGTTCGCCGCGAGCAGGGTCCAATGCCGGTCGATCGCGACAGCCGGGTAGGGTTCGTGCCCCTTGAGCAGCATGTCGATGGCGCTGCGCGCTGCCTGCAGGCTCGGATCCTCCAATGAGCGTTCGAGGTAGACCGGGGCATAGCCGGCCGAGAGCAGGAGCGCATTGCGCTCGCGCAGCGGCACTCCGAGATGCTCGGCGAGGAGCAGGACCATGTCCCGACTCGGCGCCGAGCGGCCGCTCTCGATGAAGCTGAGATGCTTCTGCGAGATCTCGGCCTCGAGGGCGAGATCGAGCTGGCTGAGGCGACGCAGCTGGCGCCAGTCGCGGATGAGATGCCCGATCACGGGCTGCTGGTGCTTGTTCATAGGAGGCAAGCTAGCCGCAGCCGGGGCGCCTTCCAATTACCTCCCGCTTAATCGACGGGCCGCTCAGGCTTCGTCAGCATGGCCTCCATCAGCAACGGCCCCGGACGAAACGGCGGCCCAAACCGGAGAACAGCCATGGCCTTCATCCAGTCCTCGCGCTTCCTGCGCAATGCTCTCGCCCTCGATGCCGCCGCCTGCGCTGGCACCGGCCTGCTGCTCAGCGTAGGCACCGGTACGCTCTCCGGCCTCCTCGGCTTCCCCGTCGAGTTCCTGCGCGGCGCCGGTCTCCTGCTCCTGCCTTGTGCCGCGGCACTCGCCTTCCTTGCCAGCCGGGTACGGCTGCCGCGGCTCGCCGTTTATGCCGTGATCGGCGTCAACATCCTCTGGGTCGCCGACAGCGTGCTGATCCTGGTCGCCGGCTGGTTTGCGCCGACCACGCTCGGCATCGCCTTCGTCCTGGCCCAGGCTGCGGCGGTGGCCGTCGTCACCGAGCTCGAAGTGATCGGCCTGAAGAAGTCGGTCACGGAAGCCGCCGGAGCCGAAGCCGCGCTACGCTGACTGCCCGTGCCCATGTTACGCCGCTACGGCTCCCGCCGCAGCGGCGTTTTGCTTTGCGACGGCTTGTCACGAAACTGTCGCCTGTGCTCACTAGCCGGAAGGCCTGCCTCCTCACTGCGGAACAGGACCGTCCAATGCGCAAATCCCTCGTCCTTGCGGCTCTCGCGACGCTCCTCGCTGGCGGCACTGCGCTCGCCGAGCCGAATTTCAACCGCATCGCCACCTTCCAGGTGCCGCTGAACCTGCCGGCCGACCGCGACGCGAAAAAGAAGACGGTCGCGGAGATCATCACCGCCAACGAGGCCGGGACCCTGCTCGCCTATACCGACGCCGAGCAGAAGGCGATCGGCCTCATCGACATCACCACGGCCAATGCCCCCAAGCCTGCCGGCTTCATCCCGGTCGGTGGCGAGCCGACCTCGGTCGTCATCCTGGGCGAGCGCGCCTTCGCTGTCGTCGTCTCGTCCGGTGACAACTTCAAGGAGCCGGCCGGTCACCTCGCTACCATCGACCTCAAGACCAGGCAGGTCGCCGCGACATGCGAGCTCGGCGGCCAGCCGGATTCGATCACGCTGACCAAGGACAAGGGCAAGCTCGCCATCGTCATCGAGAACGAGCGCGACGAGAAGCTCAACAAGGGCGACCTGCCGCAGCTTCCCGCCGGCAACCTCACATTGATCGGCATCAAGGGCGGCGAGGCCGATTGCGCTTCGAAGCAGATCGTCGACCTCACCGGCATCGCCGCCGTCGAGCCGACCGATCCGGAGCCGGAATTCGTCGACGTCAACCAGGACGGCCTCGCCGTCGTGACGCTGCAGGAGAACAACCACCTTGCCGTGGTCGATACGAAGACCGGCAAGCTCGTCGCGCATTTCCCGGCCGGCACCGTCGATCTCAAGAACATCGACAAGACCCGCGACGGCCAGATCAAGCCGACCGAGGAGCTGAAGGGCGTCCCGCGCGAGCCGGATGCGGTGCGCTGGATCGACAATGACCGGTTCGTCACCGCCAATGAGGGCGACTGGAAGGGCGGTTCGCGCGGCTTCACCATTTTCCGCAAGGACGGCACGGTCGAGTTCGATTCCGGCAACATGGTCGATCATGTCGCGATCCGCCTCGGCCACTACCCAGAGCGTCGCTCGGCCGCCAAGGGCAGCGAGCCGGAGGGGATCGAGGTCGGCACTTACGGCGGCGACCGCCTGATCTTCGTCGGGCTCGAGCGCGCCTCGCTCGTGCTCGTCTTCAAGGACGAGGGGGCTGGCCGGCCACCGCGCTTCCTGCAGGCGCTGCCCGCAGGCATAGCGCCGGAAGGCCTGCTCGCCATCCCGCAGCGCAACCTCTTGGTCTCGGCGTCCGAGGCCGATCTCGGCGAGAAGGGCGGACCGCGCTCGGCGGTGACGATCTACGAGCGTAGCGAAGCTCCGATCGCCTATCCGACCATCGTTTCGGCGGATGTCGACGGTGCTCCGCTTGGCTGGGGCGCTCTCTCCGGTCTTGCCGCGCATCCCGAGCTGCCGGGCCGGCTCTTCAGCGTCACCGACAGCGCTTATACGCCCTCGCGCATCCTTGAGATCGACGCGACGAAGAAGCCGGCGACGATCACCGGCTCGCTCGCCGTGACCAAGGACGGCAAGCCTGCCTCCTACGATCTCGAAGCGATCGCGACCCGCCCGGGCGGCGGCTTCTGGCTGGCGTCGGAAGGCGCGCCGGAGCGCAAGGAGAAGCCGACGCAGAACCTGCTGCTACGCGTCTCGGCCAAGGGCGAGGTCGAGGAGGAGATCGCCCTGCCGGAAGAGTTCGCCGCCAAGGCGATCAACCAGGGCTATGAGGGCGTCGCTGTCACCGGCACGGGCCCGGACGAGACGGTCTGGATCGCCGTTCAGCGCGAGTGGAAGGACGACCCCAAGGGCAAGGTCAAGCTGCTGACCTACAAGCCCTCCACCAAGAGCTGGGGCATCCTCTACTACCCACTGACGGCTCCCGCCGCCGGCGCCTGGATGGGCCTGTCGGAGCTGACCTATCTCGGCGACGAGACCTTCGCCGTGATCGAGCGCGACAACCAGTTCGGTGCCAAGGCGGTGAAGACGCTGGCGACCTTCTCGGTCAAGGGCCTGAAGCCGGCGCCGTTCGGCTCCTCCGAGATCCCGACCGTCGAGAAGAAGCTGCTGCGCGACCTGACGCCCGATCTGATGAAGCTCGGCGGCTACGGGCTCGACAAGGTCGAGGGCATGGCGGTCGACAAGGCCGGGGACCTCTTTGTCGTCACCGACAATGACGGCGTCGACGACTCCTCCGGCGAGACCCAGTTCTTCGCCTTCGGCAAGCTGGCGAAGTAAGCCTGCGAAAAGGGCAGGCCCAAGGGTACTATCTGCCGACTGTATCAAACCACTCCGTCATTCCGGACAAGCGGCGAAGCTGCGCAGCTCCGGAATTCATCGCAGGGCGCCGGAGCCCTCTGATGGATTCCGGCGCTCCGCTCCGCCGCTTGTCCGGAATGACGCAGCTTGATCGAAAAGAGCTCCAGCCGATCGCCTTGCGCTCCTGTGTGACGGTCTCGGCCCGAAGCCCAGGCTCGCCAAACGCCTTGCGGTTCGCTGCCCTTGGCGCTTGCACTGCAGACCGCAGCAATCCGGCGGGAACACGTCTTGCTGCCGGCGCTGCGACGTGCGCTACTTCCACAAAAGGGGAGGCGGCGCATGGCCCGTGAGGTTCTGTCACAGGACGGCACGCCGTCTCAGCACGATCACAATGGCTCCACCCCCGCTCTGACTTTCGGGGCTCTGGGCGTCGTCTACGGCGATATCGGTACCAGCCCGCTCTATGCGCTCAAGGAAGCGGCCCGGGCCGCGAGTGCCGGAGGAGCCTTGCAGCCGGAAGCCGTCATCGGCTGCGTCTCGATGATCCTCTGGGCGCTGATCCTGATCATTTCGATCAAGTACTCGATCTTGATCCTGCGCGCCGGCAATCGCGGCGAAGGCGGCATCATGGCGATGCTAGCCCTGCTCAAGGCGCGCCATGCCAAGCCCGGCACAGGGCGCGCCTATGTCCTCGTCATCGGACTCGTCGGTGCCGCTCTGCTCTATGGCGACGGTGCGATCACGCCGGCCATTTCCGTGCTCAGCGCGATCGAGGGTCTCAAGGTCGATGCGCCGATGCTGGCGCCGGCCGTCGTGCCGTTGACCGCCGCGATCCTGATGGGCGTCTTCCTGGTCCAGAGCAAGGGCACCGGCTTCATCGGCCGGCTGTTTGGGCCGATCATGCTGTTCTGGTTCCTGGTGCTCGCGCTGCTCGGCATCCGGGGCATCCTGATGGCGCCGGAGATTCTCGCGGCGATCAACCCGTTCAATGCGCTCTACTTCATCACCCACACCGCCCCGCTCGTCGGCTTCGCCGTGCTGGGTGCCACCTTCCTGGCCGTGACCGGGGGTGAGGCTATGTATGCGGATATGGGCCATTTCGGTCCCAAACCCATCCGCCTCGCCTGGTTCACCATCGTGCTGCCCGCGCTGATGCTCAATTATTTCGGCCAGGGCGGGCTGCTGCTCATCCAACCTGCAGCCCTCAACAACCCGTTCTACCAGCTCGCTCCGGACTGGGCGCACTATCCCCTGATCTTCCTCGCGACCGCTGCCGCCGTCATTGCCTCGCAGGCTGTGATCACCGGCGCCTATTCGCTGACCCAGCAGGCTGTGCAGCTCGGCCTCTTCCCCGCTGTTCACATCAAGCACACGGCCCATGACCAGAAGGGGCAGATTTACATCCCGATGGTCAACTGGATGATCTGCCTGGCGACACTGACTTCGGTCTTCATGTTCCGCTCGTCCGATGCGCTGGCCGGCGCCTATGGCATCGCTGTTTCGTTGCTGATGGCCATCACCACCGGACTCGCAGCGCTGATCGCCCTCAAATGGGGCTACAACCCAATCCTTGTCGTGGTGGTCAACGGTTTCTTCCTGCTGATCGACCTCGCCTTCTTCTCAGCCAACTTGCCTAAGCTGCATGAAGGCGGCTGGTATCCGCTGGTCCTGGCGCTCGTGCTGGTGGTGATCATGCTGACCTGGCGGCGCGGCCTTGCTTTGGTGGAGGTGGCCCGCAGCCGCCAGCGGGAGCCGGAGAAGGAGTTTCTCGACATGCTGGCGACGAACCCGCCAGTGCGTCTTCCGGGGACCGCCGCCTTCCTGGCCTCTGCTGCGCGCGGGCTTCCGCTCTCGCTCACGCATTTCGTCCGCCACAACCACGCCCTGCACGAGCGGATTCTTCTTGTCACCGGCAAGCTGGAGGAAATCCCGCGCGTATCCGACGAAAACCGCATGGAGGTGATCGAGCTCGCCCCCGGCGTTACGCGCGTGATCCTGCATTTCGGCTTCATGGAGACACCGCGCATTCCTGACGGCTTGCGCTGCGGTGTCGAGCACGGCCTTCTGCGGGGCGTCGATCTCGACGAGATGTCGTACTATATCGGCCGTGAGACGATCATTCCGCGTGAGGAGATTGCGGGAATGGCCGTGTGGCGCGAGTCGCTCTTCTCCTTCATGCAGCGCAATGCCGAGCGTTCGGCCGCCCATTTCCATATCCCGGCCAAGCAAGTCGTGGAGGTCGGGGTGGAGATCGAGATCTGATCACCGGCGCGATCAGGCTACCGCGTCATTCCGGGGTTGGCCGAAGGCCTGAGCCCGGAATGACGGCGTGGCGTCGAAGGGCCGAACCTCAGAGCCCCAGCTTCTTCTTGCGCTGGCCGAGCGTGCGCAGGCGCAGTGCATTGAGCTTGATGAAGCCGGCGGCGTCGCGATGGTCGTAGGCGACCGCGCCTTCCTCGAAGGTGACGAGGTCCTGATCATAGAGCGAATAGGGGCTGGAGCGGCCGATGACGTGGACGCCGCCCTTGTAGAGCTTGAGCCGCACCTGGCCGGCGACGAACTCCTGGCTCTTGTCGATCAGCGCCTGCAGCATCTCGCGCTCGGGCGAGAACCAGAAGCCGTTATAGATCAGCTCGGCATATTGCGGCATGATCTGGTCCTTGAGATGGGCGGCGCCGCGGTCGAGCGTGATCGACTCGATGGCACGGTGCGCGACGGCGAGAATCGTGCCGCCGGGCGTCTCGTACATGCCGCGGCTCTTCATGCCGACGAAGCGGTTCTCGACCAGGTCGAGCCGGCCGATGCCGTTGTCGCGGCCGAGTTCGTTGAGCTTGGCCAGCAGCGTCGCCGGCGAGAGCTTGACGCCGTCGATCGCGGTCGCATCGCCCTTCTCGAAGTCGATCGAGATCACCGTCGGCTTGTCGGGAGCGTCCTCCGGCGAGATCGTGCGCGAATAGACGTAATCAGGCACTTCCTGGGCCGGATCCTCCAGCACCTTGCCCTCCGAAGAGGCGTGCAGCAGGTTGGCGTCGACCGAGAATGGCGCCTCGCCGCGCTTGTCCTTGGCGATCGGGATCTGGTGCTGCTCGGCGAAGGCGAGAAGTTGCTCGCGCGAGCGCAAATCCCATTCGCGCCAGGGCGCAATCACCACGACGTCGGGCTTCAGCGCATAGGCGGTCAATTCGAATCGGACCTGGTCGTTGCCCTTGCCGGTCGCGCCATGCGAGACGGCATCGCCGCCGACCTTCTCGGCGATCTCGATCAGCTTCTTGGCGATCAGCGGGCGGGCGATCGAGGTTCCGAGCAGGTAGACGCCCTCATAGGCGGCATTGGCCCGGAACATCGGGAAGACGTAGTCGCGGACGAATTCCTCGCGCAGGTCCTCGATAAAGATGTTCTCCGGCTTGATGCCGAGCAGCAGCGCCTTGTCGCGGGCCGGGCCGAGCTCCTCGCCCTGGCCGAGGTCGGCGGTGAAGGTCACGACCTCGCATTGATAGGTGATCTGCAGCCACTTCAGGATGATCGAGGTGTCGAGCCCGCCGGAATAGGCGAGCACGACTTTGTTGACGCGCTTGTCTGCCATGGACGTAGTCTTCCTGCAGTGGCGGCACGAAGGATCGTGCACAGTGTGAGAATGCGGCTTAGCCGGCCGCATTTCGGACGTAACCGGGCACTATCGCAGGGTTTGGGGCGACGCAATCGGAACCTTCTGATCGATTACGCGTCGTCGTTTGATGGATCGCTGTCGGTAACGCGTTTGCGGCTTCTGGCTTGCGGGTCGATTCGCGGGGGCGGAGAATCGATCCAGTTTTTTTAAGCCGCTCCCGCGCGGAGGTTTGATGCCGAATCGTCCTGTTCTGGATTTCTGGTACGAGTTCGCATCGACCTATTCCTGCCTGAGTGCCTTGCGGATCGAAGAGCTGGCCGATGCGGCTGGCGTCAGCCTGCGCTGGCGGCCTTTCCTGCTCGGCCCGATCTTCGCCGCCCAGGGCTGGACCAACTCGCCATTCAATCTCTACCCCAACAAGGGCCGCTACATGTGGCGCGACGTGGCGCGCCGTGCCGCCCGCAGCGGGTTGACGATCACGCGCCCCGAGACCTTCCCGCAGAATTCCCTCGTCGCGGCGCGGCTTGCGCTCACGGGGCGCGAGGCCGGCTGGCTGCCGACCTTCTCCAAGGCGCTGTTCCGCTCCGAGTTCTGCGAGGGCCGCAACATTGCCGAGGAGGCCGTGCTGAGCGCAGCCCTTCGTGAGGCGGGCGCCGATCCGTCCGCCGCCTTTGCCGCCTCGCGCAGCGAGGAAATCAAGGGCCGGCTCAAGGCCGAGATCGAGCTCGCCAAATCGCTCGGCATCTTCGGCGCGCCGACCTTCGTCACCGGCGATGGCGAGCTGTTCTGGGGCGACGACCGGCTCGAGGAAGCGCTCGCCTGGGCGAAGGACGGGCGCTAACCGCCAGCCGGGGGGGCCGGGCGCGACCATGGCCCATGCGCGGCTGAGGTCTCGGCGATCTCGGGCAGCGTCTGGCGCTCGCTGATCTTCGGCGGACCGGGTGGTGCCTGCGGCAGGCGCCCACCGGCGGTCTGCACCAGCGCCTGCACGCGCTTGGTGACAGAGGGGTGGGTCGAGAACAGATCGGCGAAATCGTCGGGATCGTTCTCGAAGCACATGTCCATCACGCCGGACGGCACGTTGTCGATGTCGGCGCGGCCGGAGATCTTCAGCAGGGCCGAGATCATCGCATCGGGATTCTTGGTCAGTTCGACCGCCCCGGCATCGGCGAGGTATTCGCGTGCCCGCGACAGCGACAACCGGATCAGCACGGCGAGCAACCAGGCGACGGCGATCACCGCAAAGCCGAGGATGATCGCGAAACCGCTGCCCTTCTTGTCGCCATCGGAGGAGATGCGAACCCGCCCGAGATTGCGGAAGACGACTTCGCCGACGAAGGAGATGATGCCGGCGATGACCACGGCGATCACCATCAGGCGGACGTCGCCATTGCGGATATGGGTCAGCTCATGGGCGATCACCGCCTCGATCTCGGCGTCGTTGAGCTGCTCGATCAAACCTGTGGTCAGCGTCACCGTGAACTGCTTGTCGTTGACGCCGCTGGCGAAGGCGTTGAGCGCGTCGCTCTGGATGATGGCGAGCTTCGGCGTCACCATGCCGCGCGAGATGCAAAGGTTCTCCAGCATCCGGTAGAGCTTGGGCTGCGCCTCCCGCGTCACGCCTTCGGCGCCAGAGACGGCCTCGATCAGCGCGACATTGACCCGAAAGCCGATGAGGACCCAGGCGGCCGTGCCGAGCGTGATGAAGGGCAACCAGGCCCAGAAGCGCTGGCCGACGAAGTTCAACACCGTACGCCCGCGCGGCACGCCGACATAGCCGTAGCCGACCAGCATCACGCCCCAGACGGTGAGATAGACCATCAGGAAGAGCCCGATGATCAGGGCGATCGACCGGGTCCGGTTGTTGCGCTGATGGGTGTAGAGCCCGAAGGCTTCCCCCGGCATCGCCGCAGCTCCGTTGTGACGCCGCTCGCGGCGCTCAGAACTTCACGGTCGGCGCGACTTCGATCTGTGCCCGCGTCTCTTCGCCGACATCGAAGAATTCGCGCGGGGAAAAGCCCATCTGCGGCGCGAAGAATACGGCCGGGAAGGCCTGGATCGCCGCGTTGAACTCGCTGACCGCATTGTTGAAGAAGCGCCGCGCCGCTGCGAGCTTGTCCTCGACGTTGCCGAGGTCCTGCTGGAGCTGCTGGAAGTTCGCGCTCGCCTTCAGGTCGGGATAGGCCTCGCCCAGCGCCAGCAGGCGGCCGACCGCGCCGGTCAGCTGCTGCTCGGCGGCCGCCTGGTCGTGCGGACCGGATGCGGCCTGCGCCTGGTTGCGCGCCTTGATCACCGCGTCGAAGGTTTCCTTCTCGTGGCTGGCATAGCCTTTCACGGTCTCGACCAGGTTCGGGATCAGGTCGTGGCGCTGCTTCAGCTGCACGTCGATGTCGGCGAAGGCTTGGTTGACGCGCTGGCGCATCGCGACCAGCCCATTATAGGTCATGATCAGCCAGACCACGACGACGACGATCAATCCAAGGACGACCCAACCCATGGTGTTCTCCTCCGGCACAGGCGATCTCGCCGGCAGCCTCGCATGAAGGGCGACGGTAGGGAAGGCGCCGAATGCCGTCCGGCCAGGCTGATCGCGGGCTTTGGGCCGGCAATCAGAACCTGATCGACCCCTCATGTTCGAGCAGGATGGCGGATCGTGCGCCGAGATTCGATTCAGGAGCTGCCGGTCCGGAGGCGGATCGCAGCGGGTCCCATATCGCCAGGGCCCCGAAATCCAATCCCGTCAAAGCCGTCAGCCGCGTGATCGGCACCTGAGCTGTCACGAAGTCCGCAAGCTCCTCGGGCGCGAAGCCTTCGGTCACCAGCGTGCCCAGCTGCTCGGCCTGGCTCAGCATGAAGGCGAGGGCGTGCGGTTCGCCGCCATCGCCCTTGACGAGGATCACCTTCCAGAACGCTGCCGGGATGAAGAAATCCTGCCCATACGGCTTGTCGTTGTCGTCGAAGATCGGCCCGTTGAAAACGCAGAGTCTGGAGCCGTAGCTGGGCGCGAGCGCGCTGACCGCATTTTCCAGAGTCCCCCACAGCTTCAGCCCGCGACTCTTGGCAAGCGACGACTGATTGAAGATCTCGTGCTGCGGAGAGCAGTTCGTCCAATGAAAGGTGTCGTCATTGGCGAGCTTCGCCTCGGCCTCGTCCATGCCCCAGGCCGTGTCATCGCGGCGGACCAGGTGGCCGCGGTCGAGCGGGTTGGAGGCGTAATAGACCCCGCCCGCCTGTTGTCGTTGCTGAATGCGTGGATCGAAGAACCAGTTCTCCGAGCCCTTTTCGCGCTTGTGCTGGAAGGGCGCGGAGGCGTCGAGGTTGCCGGCCGCGACATAGGCCAGCCGCCGCCGTGCGTTCATCAGCACGCTGAAGTGATGGTATCTGAGCTCGCCGCTCGGATCTGCTCCGACTTTAAGCAAGGGGCCATGCCGGGCATCGACGAGCCGCGGCAACGGCGCCTCGAAGCCGAGGAAGTCACGGACATAGCCGGGCCGGTGGCGGTAATCCGGGTCGCCGGGATCGGGCCGCGCCGACTCCATGAGGTCGCTCGCGCTGACGATCGCAGCCGTGCCGTCGCCGGCCGGGCCGCCGATCGATATATCGATGCGCAAGGGAAGGACGATCGAGGCGGTCGTCGTCGCGACCTCGCGCCGGACGGGAGCGCTCTCGGCCCGTTGAGGCGTGCCAGGTCGAGCGGGCGGCCTCTCGGGCGGGACGGGAGGAAGCTGAGCGGGAGGGCCCGGACGAGCCGATTCCGTCGGCGCGGACACGGCTCCGGGCGCGCTCTCTGCCAACCAGAGCGCCAGAAGATCCTTGCGCCGCTGCTCCTGCTTGCTGTCGGTGATTGCGAGTTCCCCGACGGTCTTGACGAGGCGGGAGGTCCGGATTCCCTCATTGCCGATCCAGACGATGCGATCCTCCTCGTCCTCACGCAGCACGACGCCCTTGTCGTCGACCAGCTCGCCACGGGTATTGGTCTTCGGCACCGCCTGGTGATGCAGGGCAACGACCTCCCATTGGTCGTTGAAGACCGGGCAGCCCGACGAGCCCTTCTCGGTGTCGGCATCGTAGTGGAAGAAGCGCGTATCGGCGGCACCTTCGAACAGGTCGAGCAGGCGCGAATTCCGGATTGCGATCTGCTTGAAGCGACCCTTCGGGTGCTGGATGATATTGACTGGCTCTCCGATCGTGATCTTGCCCTCTTCGGCAATCAGCGCGACGTGACCATAGTTGGCCAACACCTTGCCATTCTGCGAAACGCTCTTGACGGCGCAGAGGGCGAAGTCATGCGGCTTGTCGTTCATGAAGAAGCCGGCAGGGTCGAGGTCGAAGCTCTGGGCCACTTTCGGCGGGCCGAAGGTATTTGCTTCGTAGTCGAGCTCGAAATAGCTGTCTTCGGCCATCGCCGGGGTCTTGAGCACGTGCCAGTTGGTGATGAGCACATCGGGAGCGACCAGAAAGCCGGTGCCGTTCACCGCTCCATTGGTCATGATCCGGCCGACGCAGGCGGCCGCCTGCAGGCCGCGTTCGAAATACTCGATCGACAGGAAGTCGCGTGTCTCGCCGATCACGCGCTCCATCGCCTCGTCGGTGACGTCGCCAGCGGTCAGTGCCGGCACCGAGATCGCCTCCTGCGCGCCCTCGTCGGTCGCGCCGCCCCGGTGCATGCGCGCCGCGACGAGCGCCTGAAGCCGCTCCATCCGGCGTTTCAGCCGGTTGACCGTGTCCGCCTTGGTGTACTCGCCTCTGTCGGCCGCGCCGACCTGGCGATTGCGTGTCGCTGCGCGCTTGCGCCAGCGCGCGGCCGCTTCCTGCGCGAGCACCTGCTCTTCATGAGACAGCATCGGGCATCACCTCCCACGAAAGAGGCACGCCTGTTCCAGGTCGTGCGTCCACAACTATTCTTCTGATCTGGCAGTAACTGCAATCAATGATATATGTGTGACGCAAAGGAATGGAGGCTGGCATGGCGAAGATCTCTTACGAGGAATTCCGGGCCAAGCTGATGGACCCGGCCGTCCCGGATCGCGAGATCGCCCGCTATCTCAAGGCGGTGCCGGCCGATAGCGGCCCCTTCGACCCCGCCATCAAGCCCAATCCGGCTGCCGTCGAGCTTGGCCCCGAGGAGCGCTTCGAGGTCGAAAGCGCGATGAACTGGGCCAATGGCGTCGCCCGCTGGCGGCGCGAGCAGGCCTTCCGGCAAAGGATCAAGACGGAGAAGTTGCCGGTGCTTGTTTCGGAGGGCGATAGCTGGTTCCAGTTTCCCTTCCTGCTCGCAGATGTCATCGACCAGCTCGGCACCGACCATCTGATCTGGAGCCTGGATGCCGCCGGCGATACCGCCCAGAACATGGTCTATGGCGATGCAGAATACATGAAGGGCCTGCTGCGCATGAAAGAGCGCAAGGTCCGGGCCTTCCTGTTCTCCGCCGCCGGTAATGACGTGATCGGAGAGGACGAGCTGGGCAATCCGGTGCTGGCGACGCTGCTGAAGCCCTACAAGAAGGGGCAGGGCGCCGCCTGGCATATCGATCAGGCGCGCCTCTCCAAGGTCCTGCAGTTCCTCGAGCAGGCCTATCGCTCCGTCGTCGCCACCGTGCGCAAGGATGCCGACTTCGCGAAGCTGCCGATCATCATCCACGGCTATGATTACGCGATTCCCGGCGGCTTCGACGGCGACAAGCGCGATCCCGCCTGGGCGAAGCAGGACAAATGGCTCGGCAGCGCCATGAGGGCGAAGAAGATCGTCGATGTCGACCTGCAGCGCGACATCATCCGCATCCTGATCGATGCGCTCTACGATATGCTGCTGCGCGTCGCAGGCGACTCCAGCAAGACCTTTGTCCACGTCGCCGATGTCCGGAACACGCTGAAGCTGCCCGACTGGGCGGACGAGATCCACCCGACCGACGCCGGCTTCAAGAAGGTGGCAAAGGTCTTCCGTGCGACCTTGGCCAAGGCCGGAGTATGATTGCGAGACCAGTCAGGCGGCCTTCGCCGGCCTGATGGTATCGGCCTTCGCGATCATCCTCACTGTGGCGACGACCGCCACCGCCGAGATCGCCGTCGCCAGCGAGAACAGCGCGCCATAGCCCAGCGTATCGGCGAGCTTCCCGGCGAGCATCGAGCCGGCGAGGTAGACCAGCAGCTGCGCGCAGGCGAGGATGGTGAAGTCCGTGCCCGGCTGGTCCGAGGTCGTCACCGCCATGAACAGCGAATAGAGCGCGACGATTTCCATATAACGGATCAGCGTCTGGAAGCCGGCCGCACCGAACAGCGGCCAGGCGCCGACGACGGCCCCGAGCGCATGGCAGGCGAAGAGCAGGAAGCACAGCGTCCGCATGCCGCCGAGCAGAGCGAGCACGAAGGCGATACCCCGCCGCTTCACCAGCCAGGCCGCGATCGCCGAGCCGGCGAGGCCGGCCGTCGTCGCCGATATCCCGGAGAGATAGCCGATCTGGTTCAGCGGCACGCCGGCATCGACCAGGTAGGAGCCCTCCATCGCCTTCACCAGGCCCTCGCTCGCCCGGTAGATCAGTGCGATCCAGAGGATCTGGCGTGCTTCCGGCCGGCGCAGGAAGGCGCGGATCGAGGGACGCTTCGCCGCCTCGGCCGGCGTCGGGTCGCCCTCGCGCATCATTGCCGCCGCGACGAGCGGCAGGAGCGAGATCGCGGCGATGGTGACGAGCATGCCGGTCCAGCCGACGTAATGGTGCAGGACGAGGCCGAGCGTGCCGCCGATCACGACGCCAAACGCGATCGAGCCGCCCTGGATGGCGTTGCCGATGGCGCGGTCGGCCTCCGGCAGATATTTCGCCGCATAGCCGTCGGTGGCGATGTCCTGGGTCGAGATCAGGAGCGAGGCAACAAAGCCGATCGCGATGATCTTGCCGACATCGAGCGGTCCGACCGCGATCAGCGCGAGCATGCACAGGATCGTGCCGGTCTGGGTGATGAAGACCCAGCCGGCCCGGTGGGCTCGCGCAAAGGGCCGGATGCGGTCGATCCAGGGAGCCCAGATGAATTTGAGCACCAGCGGCAGCAGGAGGATGCTCATGGAGCCGATCGCTGTGCGCGAAACGCCGGCCTCGCGCATGATCGGCGGCAGTGCCGCGACGAAGAGATAGGACGGGATCGCCTGCGCGAGATAGAGCCCGCCAAGCACGGCAAAGAGCCGGTAGCGCGCGGCGTTGCTGGCTGGCGCAGCGCCGATGGTCGCCTCGCTCGCGCTCATGCCGCTCTCCTGTGCTTCAGCAGGAAGGCGCGGGCCGCCGCCTCGTCGGTTTCAAGGCTGATCGGGAAGGGCCAGAGCCTCCGGAAGACATCGGCCATCGCTTCGGTCGCGCCCGGGCGCACGATGGCGCAGGCGCTGCAGAGCGCGCCGAACTGTGCCCGTGTCCGCTTGAACCAGAGCGCCTGTTCGCGCTCGCCGGCCTGGGACAGCTTGCCGCCGCCACCGAAGATGGTGAGCAGCAGGAAGGGGTCCTTGCGCTCGCCGAGTTCGGCCAGCGCGTCGAGATAGGCGCGCTCGTCATTGTCGGCATAGGGCGGCGCGAAGCGCAGCGTCACGATGCCTTCCGCGTCGCTGTCGAGGCTGACCATCGTCAGAAGGTCTTGCGGAAGCCGACGGTAACGGTGCGGCCCCAGGCATAGTTGGCGAGGTTGCGCACCGAGGTCGCGGTCGGGTTCTGATAATTGCGGTCGAACAGGTTGTTGACCGCGACATAGGCCTCGCCTTCGAGTACCGGCGCAGTGAAGGCGACGTTCATGGTGGCGGCGCCTTTCAGCTTGTTGCGCGTGCCGCGCAGATCGGTCGCGACGTCGCGATCGGAGAAGCCCTCGCCCTCGACACGCAGCTGCATGCCGTTGGTGAAGCGGTAGCTGCCGTAGAGCATGCCGCGATAGGGCGAGCCGATGCGGTTGTTCGGCAGGGCGCTGTCGAGCTTGCGGTCGCCATTGGTGTCGTAGCGGCCCTCGCGATAGGCCAGCACCGTGCCAAGGGTGAACTGCTCGGTGACGGCGACGTCGCCGGTCGCCTCGACTCCCCAGATCCGCTCCTTCTGCTGCGAGATCGTGTTGCTCGCCTGATCGAAGGTCACGCCCTTGTTCGAGGTGCTGATGAAGCCGGTCAGCGAGCCCTTGAAGATGCCGTGGCCGCCGCGGATGCCGAGCTCGTAATTGTTCACGATCTGCGCTTCCGGCGCGATCGTGGCATAACTGACATTGCGCCGGTTGGCCGGCAGGCAGTTCGGGTTGGCGACCGGGCAGGCGAAGGCGGTGGAGATGCCGGCGCGGCGGGTGAAGGCGCCGACATCCGGCAGCGCGAAGCCCTGCGAGAAGCCGCCGAAAATCTCGCTGCTCTCGGAGAGCTTGACCGTTGCGCCGAGATTGCCGGTCCAGGCCTTGTAGTCGAAGTTGCCACCGGTGACGTTGAGCGCCGGCAGCACGAAGCTCTGGAAGCCCTGCGCGTTGTTGGCGGCCACAGCCGCAAAGGCGGCCGGGCGGACATAGTCGCTGACCGCCAGCGAGAAATACTCGTAGCGCAACCCACCGCGCAGGGTGATGCGTTCGCCGATCGGGATCTGCAGCTGGCCGAAGGCCGCACTCGTCGTCTGCTTCAGCGGTGTGAACACGTCCTGGCCGCTGGTCAGGGTCTGCCAGGTCTTTTCATGGCTGAGGTCGCCACCCCAGGTGAACTTGGCGCCGGGCAGCAGCCGGTCGAGCGGGGTGTCGATCGTCAGGTTCACGCCGCCGCGCTGCGAATAGAGCGTGGTCTGGTTGTCCGGGCTCGTCGGCGAAGCCGGGTTGAAGGAGTAGTAGACCTGCGAGTTGTAGGGGTAGGAGAAGGTCGAGAAATTGAAGCGCTTCTTGATGTCGTTGTAGTAGCCGAGCAGACTGAGCTTGCCGAGGGCGAAGTCGCTGTCGCTGTAGCGCAGCGAGACCGACTTGGTGTCCTCGATGACGTTCTCACCGGTGTAGAGCTTGGTCCGGTCCGGCCGGGCGAAGGGCGCGGCGTAGTTGGTCAGGTATTTCGGATCCTGGTCGAAGGCGATCAGCGAGCCCTGCAGTTCGATGCGCTTGCTGGCGTCGAAATCATAACCGAGCTTGGCGAGCAGGTTGCCGGCCTTGTAGCGGTCGCCGCCGCCCTGGCCGAGCAAACCGTCGGAAGGCAATTCGCGCCCGGCGCCGTCATAGGTGCGGCCGGCGCCGCGGGCGCTGCCGGAGATCAGGTAATCGAATCCATCAGGGATCTTGCCGGAGACCGTGACCGAGGCTTCCGGCGCCAGCGAGCGGCCGAGAGCCTGGGTGAAGCCGCGTACGGCGGTGTTGACCGTCACCCGCGGCTTGCCGTCTGCCGCCTTCTTGGTGATGAAGTTGACCGTGCCACCGGTCGCGCCGGCGCCATACAGGCTGGAGGCGCCTGCGACCATCTCGATGCGCTCGACCGTGTTGAGGTCGATCAGCGAAAGGATGCGCGAGACGTCGCGCAGCGGCGTGTTCATCGGCACGCCGTCGATCAGCACGAGCAGGTCGCGGCCGCGGTAGTTCTCAGAAGCGCTCGACACGGTCTGTGTCGCCATCGAATAGCCGGGCACCAGCTTGCCGAGCGCGGCCGCGGCGTTCGGGCTGAACTTCAGTTGCTCCTCGATCTGCGCCCGGTCGAGCACCTGGATCGATTGCGGCGTCTCGGCCGTGCTGCGCTCGGTGCGGGCCGCCGTGACGGTGATCGTGTCGAGATCGATCACGGGCGAGGCCGTCGACTGCGCCATCGCCGCCGAGGCGCAAAGCAGAGCCGGCAGGCTGATGGCGAGGGAAGCGCGCTTGCTCATGAAGACACCTGTCGTCGTCGGTCCGGATCAGCGTCTGTGCGCGAGAGTATCGCTCGCGTTCACTCGATCTGAAGTTGTGGTGCCGTTTCGATCTCAGTTTAGAACTAGAATAAACTAGTTTTATTCATTGACCTCTGCGGCGAATGGATCGCTCTGCGTTGTGTTCTTGTGATCTTTAAAGTTATATCTAAAACATCATCTTGGACTTGCGCGAACGCGCTATGGGACAAAAGCGAACTCCAATGCGGGACGAAGCGCCTGTGGCAGCGATGTCACGGTCTGTGAGCGCCACGGCAATCGAGGCCGAGACCTTCGCGCCGTTCTGGCTGGTCTCGGGCGAGGCGGCCCCGGATGAGATCCGGACGATGGCACTCAGGATATTCGGCCACGTTCCCGGTGGCGACGATATCCGCGCCGATGCCGCCCTGCCTTTCGCCGCCCGCAGCGTGCTGACCACGCGGCCCGATATCGGGCTGATGTCCTGCTTTGCCCCGGTGACGCCCTGGACCTGGCCGGCACGCCGGGGCGGGCAGGAGGCGCGCTACATTCTGGTCCGCCCCTCCGATGGCCGCTGCGTGATCGAGCAGGAGGGGCGCCGCGTCTCGCTGCGGGCGCGCGATGCTGCAGTCGTCGATCTCGCGCAGGAGACGCGCTTCACTCTGGTCGAGCTCGGCCGCATCGACCTGATCGCGCTCGATCCCGTACGGCTGCCGCCTCTGACGCAGCTTGCTCCCGACGAACTGATGCAGGCCATCCCGCGCGGCAATCGCGGCCTGCAGGTTTTGGCGCATTACGGCGCGCTGCTGCTGCGCGGCCTCTTCCCGCTCAATTCGGCGCCGTTGCGCGATCTCGCGATCGGCCATGTCCACGACCTGATCGGCGTGATGCTGGCCGATCGCAGCGCGCCGCCGGCCACCGCAACCCCTCGGCGCGGCGGGCGGCTCGCCGCGATCAAGGCCGATATCGAGACCAGGCTGGAGCGGCGCGAGCTCTCGATCGACATGATCGCCGGGCTCTATGGCGTGACCCCGCGCGCCATCCAGAAGGCGTTCGGCGCGGAGGGGCGCACCTTCTCGGACTATGTGATGGAGCGCCGGCTCGAGCGCGCCTGGCTCAAGCTGATGTCGGCCGAGGACGACGCGATCTCGATCAGCAGCGTCGCCTTCGAGGTCGGCTTCGGCGACCTTTCCTATTTCAACCGCAGCTTCCGCAAGCGCTTCGGCCGCTCGCCCTCGCAGGTCAAGGCGGGCTGACACCCGCTACTTGGGCGAGACCGGCGCATTCTCGGCGAAGGCGGGAATGGCACGGCAATGGCCGGCGATCTCGGCGATGTTCGGCCATTGGACTGCATCGAGCCCGACGCGGGTGGCGCCGACCACCTGCGGGAACAGCACGATATCGGCAATTGATGGCCGATCGCCGACAACGAAGCGGCCGGTGCGCCGCCGTGCGATCAGCGCCTCGACAGCAGAGAGCCCCTCGCTGATCCAATGCCGGTTCCAGCTCGTGACCTCCTCGGCTCCGACGCCGGGAAGACTCCTGAGGCGGGCGCCGACGCGCGGCGGCAGCAGCGCATGGATCTCGGCGGCGATGGCGAGCGCGATCGAGCGCGCGAAAGCCCGGTGCTCCGGCTCCGCAGGCAGCAGCGGCGGCTCCGGAGCGATCTGGTCGAGATAGTCGATGATTGCCAATGACTGCGTGATCAGCCAGCCACCGTCAGTGAGCAGTGCCGGCACCAGTCCCTGCGGGTTGAGTGCGCGATACTCCGGCGTTCGGCTGGTGGCGTCATCGCCGAAGATGGTGACGCGTTCTTCCTCCACTTTGAGACCCTTCAGGGCGAGCGCGATGCGCACCCGTGCGGTCGCGGACGAGACTTTGTTGAGATAGAGCTTCATGCTGTCCTCCCATTCTCTTCTTGATTGGCGGCCTGCTCAGCCGAAGGTGAAGGCGTAGGCGCGCACGCCGGGGTCGAGGAGCTCGATGCTGAAGTCGCGCGCTTTCACGGCGCCGTCCTGACGGATCAGCTGGTAGAGCCGCTCGTCGCTGATCGTTCCGTAGCCGTCGGCGTCGATATCGGAGCCATGCGCACTGCCCGGCGCGGCCCCGTCGATGGTGACGCGGAAGCGGACGGGCGGGCTGCCGGGGGCACGGCCCATCACCAGATGCAGGTCGCGGGCGTGGAAGCGGTGGTTGATCCGGCCACCAGGCTGCTGCAATGCCGCAAACTCGCCGGCGACGGCCCAGGTGCCGGCAAGGCTCCACTGGTTGAGGCGTGGTGAGGTGGCAGCCTCGTAGGCGGCCGGCGCATCGGCCCGAATTCCGCCCGGCGAAGCGAAGCCATTGGTGCGGGCATGGCCGAGATAGGTCTCGGGCGAGCGCAGATTGGCGAAGTCGGACGCCCCTTGCGCGCCTTCGGCCGAAACCTTGGCGATGCCCGGCTCGACCTTGTCGCCGGCCTCGGCGAGCAGCGACTGGATCATGCGTTCGGAGGCGGCATAATCACCCTCGCCGAACTCGTGATGGCGGGTGCGGCCCTGCGCGTCGATGAAATAGCGTGCCGGCCAGGCCTGATTGCCGAAGGCGCGCCAGACCGCATAGTCGTTGTCGATCGCGACCGGATAGGTCACGCCGAGCGCGGCGACGGCCTTGCGCACATTGGCCGGATCCTTCTCGAAGGCGAACTCAGGCGTATGCACGCCGACCACGACGAGGCCGCGATCCCGGTACTTCTCGGCCCAGGCCCGCACGTAAGGCAGCGTGCGCAGGCAGTTGATGCAGGAATAGGTCCAGAAATTCACCAGCACGACCTTGCCGCGCACGCTCTCGGCGCTGAGCGGCTCGCGGTCGAGCCATTGCTTCGCGCCGAACAGCGGCTTGGACACCGGCTGTGCCTGCGCGCTCGTGACGAGGCCGGGAGCTGTTGGCATCGCGATATCGAGGAGGCGCTGTTCGATCGCAGCCGTGGCGGGTGCCGACAGGCGGGTGAGGACGCTGGTGTCGAAGCCGAGCGCGATCGCGACGCTGCTCGCGACCACCGCAAGGCCAAGGCCGCGGCGCAGCGGCTCGAACAGGGCGGCGGGCCGCCGGGCCCGCGCCAGCAGCCGGTTGCCCAAGAGCAAGACGGCGGCCAGCGCCGTCGCCGCGCCGGCGGCATAGGCGAAGAGCAGGAGCGCGGTGCTGAGGCTCGGCCCGCCGAGAGCGGCTCCCGCCAGGATCAGGCCGAGTACCGGGCCGGCGCAGGGCGTCCAGAGCAGGCCGGTGGCGACGCCGAGCAGGGCGGAGGACGCGGGCCGCAGATCGGTGCCGCCATCCGCGCCCGCGATGCGCGTCAGCCTTTCGCCGAGAGCGGTCAACGGCGCGGCGAGGCGCGCGGAGAGGTTCGGAAACAGCAGCGCGAGCCCAAACAGGGCGACTAGAGCGAGGGCGATGCTGCGGCCATGTTGATTGAGGGCGATCGCCCAGCCGCCGGCCACTGCTGCGAGGCTTGCCACGGCGGCGAAAGCCAGCGCCATGCCGAGCAGCATCGGCAAGGTGCTGCTGCGGAAAGGCTGGCCGGCGCGCGTCAGGACGAAGGGTAGGACCGGCAGGATGCAGGGGCTGGCGATGGTCAGGACGCCTGCGAGATAGGCCAGAACGAAGGTCATGGAAGCGTCTCCTCGGCAGGAGGGCGTCAGGAACGGGCAGCGCCGCGTCGTGGCAGGGCATTCGATGTTGCGATCGGGCCGGGGCCATAGCTGCGCGGACCGGTGAAGGCGCTGCAGGCCATGGCGAAACTCGCGGCGGCCGCCAGCATCGCAGCCACAAGTAGGCGGCGCAGAGCCGGAGCGGGCTCTGCCTGGTCTTGGACAGGTGTCGTGGCGGTGAGCGGATCAGTGCGAGACATGCCGTGCTCCAATCATTTACTTATTAAGCGATCTAATCGCTCGATAAGTAAATGATTGTGAGGCGCCGTTCAATCGCTTGAAAATAAATCGTGCATCAAATATCTGTGAGCGATCCTTTGCCGAGAGGCACACGTGGCAGGCAGTTCAGGACAGGCGGGTCAGCAAGCGAGTCCGGACAGGCTGCCGGGGCTCGACGAATTCCTCTGCTTCGCGGTCTACTCGACCAATCTCGCCTTCAACCGCGTCTACAAGCCGCTGCTCGACGAACTCGGGCTGACCTACCCGCAATATATCGCGCTGGTCGCGCTCTACGAGGAGGCGGACCAGACCGTCGGCGGGCTCGGCGACAAGCTCTTCCTTGATTCCAGCACGCTGACACCGCTGCTGAAGCGGCTCGAGGCGATGGGCGTGGTGACGCGCCAGCGTGATCCGCAGGACGAGCGGCAGGTGCGCATCAACCTGACGGCGCAGGGTCGCGCGCTCCGCGAGCGGGGCAGGGCAGTCCGGGTCAGCATGCAGCGCGCCACCGGGCTCGCCCCCGAAGAGCAGCGCCATCTGCGCGAGGAGATGGTGCGGTTGCGAGGCAATCTCGTCGCAGCCGAGCACACCGACTAGGCGTTGCGCGCAGCCTCATCCTGGCCGGACGAGTTTCCTGTGCGTCAGGCGACACGGGACCTGCTAAAGCAGCCAGTATCGTGATCTCGCGCGTCGATCCTCTTGCCTATCTGAAGGCTGCCGCTCTGGTCGCCGTGGCGACGGTGCCTGCCGTCCTTCTCGTCGTGCTGACGCCGCTGGAAAGTGTCTCGGCGATCTACATGCTGCCGGGGCTGGTTGCGGCGGTCTGGTACGGCACCGGCCCCGCTGTCACAGCAGCCTTGCTCGGCGCGGTGATGACCTCGCTGTTCTATCCGCCGCTCTTCAGCGTCATGGTGGTGCGGCCCTCGCAGATCGTCGACCTCATCATCTCGCTGATCGTCGCCTTGACGATCGGGCGGCTCGCCGGGCATCTGCGCGCCGAGATGCTGCGGGTGCGCGAGGATGAGCGGCGCGTGCGCCAGCTTTACGACCTCAGCAGCGAAATTGCCGGGGCAGGTGACGTTGCAGCGATCTATGGCGCGGTCTCCGCCCATATGGCCGAGGCCTTGGAGCGTGAGGTCGTGCTGTTCGCCGCTGGCGATGGGCAACCCTGGGGCGCGATCGGCCATCCGGTTGGGGCAGTGCCAGTCGAAGTGCTCATCGAGGCGGCGCGCAGCTTCGCCGAAGGCCGTGGCCAGCAGGGCAGTCCCGATGTCGCGGTCGCCGATCTGCCGGCCGGTGGGCGTTGGCTGCTCTGCGGGCTCGGCCGGCCTGGCCCGCTCCAGGCGGTCCTGGCGGTTGCGATGGATGGCGACAATCACGATCCGAGCGGTGAGATCGTCGCCCGCGCCCGTTCCATCCTGGAGGAAGGTGCGCGTTCGCTCGAACGGTTGGGGCTGACACGCGCGCTGGAGGAGCGGCAATTGCGCCAGCGTACCGATGCGCTGCGCGACATCCTGATGGAATCGGTTTCGCACGAACTGCGCACGCCATTGGCGAGCATTCTCGGTTCCGCCAGCGTGCTTGCGACAGCGCCGGCGATCTCTTCCGAGCCGCGCCTGTCCGATCTGTCGAAAGCCATTGCTTCCGAGGCCGGCCGTCTCGACCGGCGCATCCAGAACCTGCTCGACGTCACCCGCATCCGCGCCGGCGCCTTGCAGCCGCGCTTCGACGAGGTCGATCCGGCTGATATCGTCAACGGCGCGCTGGACAGTACCGCCGAGCGGTTGAGCGGTCGCAAGGTTACGCTGGCACTGGCGCGCGATCTCCCCTTCGTCCGGGTCGATCCGGTGCTCGTCGAACAGGCGCTGATCAATATCCTGGAGAATGCTGCGAAGTTCGCGCCGGGCGACGCGCCAATCGCCATCAGTGCCAGCGAACGCGACGGAAGGCTGGCCATCGCAGTCCATGACGAAGGGCCGGGGCTCGATCGGCATGAGGCGGAACAGATCTTCGAGCGCTTCCATCGTGGCGAGCGTCATGCCGATATTGCCGGTGGAAGCGGCTTGGGGCTCGCCATCGCAAAGACGTTCGTCGAGGCGAATGGTGGCAGCATCGAGCCGCTGAGCGAAGGACCGGGCAAAGGCACGACGATGCGGCTGTGGCTGCCGCTCGCAGTGCGACGAGTTGGGGAATCCGACGATGACTGAACCGAGGCAGCAAGCTGGTCCGCTCGTGCTCGTGATCGATGACGAGCCGCAGATTCGGCGCTTCCTGAGGGCAGGTTTCGAGATGCAAGGCTTCCGCATCGTCGAAGCCGAGACTGCCAGGCAGGCGCTCGAACTTTCCGTGATGCGCCGGCCCGATCTTGTCGTGCTCGACCTCGGCCTGCCCGATGCCGACGGCGCGACCGTGCTGGAGGCGCTGCGCGGCTGGTTTCATGGCGCGGTGATCGTGCTCTCGGTCCGCAGTTCGGAGGAGGAGAAAGTCTCGCTGCTCGAGAAGGGCGCCGATGACTATGTCGTCAAGCCTTTCGGTATGGCCGAGCTGCTTGCCCGGGCGCGCGTTGTCCTCCGGCGCGTCTCCCAGCCCGGCGCCGCCGAGCCGGTGCTGCGCGTCGGCAAGCTCGCGCTCGACCTCGCCCAGCGCATGGTCAGCCTCGACGGTGTCCCGATCGTCCTGTCGCCGAAGCAGTTCGCCCTGCTGCGGGTGCTCGGCATCCATCACGGAAAGGTCCTGACCCACCGCCAGCTGATGAAGGAGCTCTGGCCGCAGGACCCTGACGAGGACGTGCAGTATCTGCGCATCCTGATGAAGAAGCTGCGCGACAAGATCGAGCCCGACCCGGCGCGCCCGGCCTATCTGGTGACCGAACTTTCCGTGGGCTACCGGCTTCGCACGCAGGAGCAGCTCGACGCCGTCGGCTATGCCGAAGTTATGCAATAACCTGCCAGCCGACATGGAACGGCTAAGCGCGTAGCTGCTAGCGACAGGCTCCTAAGAAGCGCGTGGGACGCGCCCGGAGCCGGGGAAGCCTGAATGTTCAAGTTCTGGTTGGCGCTCGCGACGGTGGGCGGCATGGCCGCGGCCGTCTGGCTGGCCTGGACCTTTTGCCGCCAGCTGATGCCTTTGGCCCGGGCGATCGACCGGCTCGGCGGTTCCCTCGGCGTGATCGCGAGCTGGCTCGTCCTGCTTGCCTGCCTGATCAGCGCCGGCAACGCCACGATCCGCTATCTCTTTTCCTCCAGCTCGAACGCCTGGCTCGAGCTGCAATGGTACATGTTCGCGGGCATGGTGCTGCTCGGCTCGGCCTATACGCTGCGGGTCAACGAGCATGTCCGCGTCGACCTGTTCTACGGCATCGTTTCCGATCGGACCCGGCACTGGATCGATCTCGTCGGCGGCGCGGTGTTCCTGATGCCGATGTGCCTGGTGATGATCTGGTTCACCTGGCCCTGGTTCGTGCAGTCCTGGACGCTGAACGAGGCCTCCAACAATGCCGGCGGCCTGATCCGCTGGCCCGTGATCCTGCTTCTGCCGGTCGGCTTCACCCTCATCCTGCTGCAGGGCATCTCCGAGATGATCAAGCGCGCCGCAGCGCTGCGCGGCTTCCATCAGCACGAATACGCGTACGAGAAGCCGCTGCAATGATCGACGCCATCCGCGCCAATCTCGGCCCCATGATGTTCGGGGGCCTGATCGTTTTCCTGCTGATCGGTTATCCCGCCGCCTTCTCGCTCGCGGCGGTCGGGCTGTTCTTCGGCTTTATCGCGATCGAGATGGGGGTGATCGCGCCCCAGTACATGGGCAACCTCACCTTCCAGCTCTACGCGATCATCTCGAACGACCTGCTGCTCTCGATCCCGTTCTTCACCTTCATGGGCGCGGTGCTCGAGCGCTGCGGCCTGGCGGAGGATCTGCTCGATTCGATCGGCCAGCTCTTCGGCAAGGTCCGGGGCGGCTTGTCCTATGCGGTGATCTTCGTCGGCGCGATCCTCGGCGCGATCACCGGAACCGTGGCCGCTTCCGTCATCGCCATGGGCGTGATCTCGCTGCCGGTGATGATGCGCTATGGCTACAACATGCAGCACGCCACCGGCGTCATCGCGGCGTCGGGCACGATCACCCAGCTGATCCCGCCCTCGCTCGTCCTCGTCGTGCTCGCCGACGTGATGGGCAAGTCAGTCGGCGACATGTATGCGGGTGCGATCGGCCCCAGCATCGTCCAGGTCGTGCTGTTCTGCATCTGGGTCGCGATCCTCAGCATCACCAAGCCGGCGCATATCCCGGCGCTGCCGCCCGAGGCGCGCACGCTCAAGGGCTGGCCGCTTGCGTTCAAGTGCATCCGCGGCATCGTGCCTTCGGCGGCGCTCATCTTCCTCGTGCTCGGCACGATCTTCATGGGCCTCGCCACGCCGACGGAAGCGGGCGCCATGGGCGCGGTCGGCGCGCTCGTGCTGGCGGCGATGTATCGCACGCTGACCTGGAAACTGACCTACCAGGCGATGTCCTCGACCATGCGCATCACCGCCATGGTGACGATGATTCTGATCGGTGCGCGCGTCTTCAGCCTGGTCTTCCAGGGTGTCGGCGGGGGCTTGTGGATCGAGCACATGCTGACCGGGCTGCCCGGCGGTCAGGTCGGCTTCCTGGCTTTCACCATGGTGTTCGTCTTCTTCATCGCCTTCTTCCTCGACTTCTTCGAGATCGCCTTCATCATCATCCCGCTGTTGACGCCGGCGGCGACGAAGCTCGACATCAATCTGATCTGGTTCGGCCTCTTGATCTGCGCCAACATCCAGACCTCGTTCATGCATCCGCCCTTCGGCTTCGCGCTGTTCTATCTGCGTGGCATCGCGCCGCCGACGGTGAAGAGCCGCGACATCTATCTCGGCTCGATCCCGTGGATCGTGCTGCAGCTCATCCTGGTCGCGCTGATGATCGCCTTCCCGGAGATGGTGACCTACTGGCTCGATAAGCCGAAGCTGATCGACCCAGCCGCGATCGAACGCCAGTTCCAGGGACTGCCCGGGCTGGACGGACTTAATCTGCCTGCACCGGGACTCAACTGACGTCGGCAGGCGTCGCGGTCGCTCCAGATCAGGCCGCGACCACCGCTCGTCCGAGCGCGGGCTGTATCTCGGCGAGGATCTCATAGGAGCGCTTGCGCGCAGCGTGGTTGAAGATCGCCGAAGCGACGATCAGCTCGTCAGCCTTCGTCTTCTCGATGAAGGCCTGCAGCTGCGCCCGCACGCTCTCGCGCGAGCCGACGAAGGAGCAGGCCAGCATGCGCTGCGCCTGCGCCTTCTCCGGGCCGGACCAGTAGTCCTCGATGTCGTCGATCGGCCTCGGCAACAGGCCGCGCCGCCCGCGCAGCATGTCGGCGAAGCGCTGCTGAACCGAGGTGAAGAGATGCTGCGCCTCGGCATCGGTCTCGGCCGCGATGACGTTGCAGCCGACCATGGCATAGGGCTTGTCGAGTTGCGCCGAGGACTGGAAGCGCTCGCGATAGACGGCGAGGGCGTCCATCAGCGCGTCCGGCGAGAAATGGGAGGCAAAGGCGTAGGGCAGGCCGAGTACGGCGGCGAGCTGCGAGCCGAACAGGCTGGAGCCGAGGATCCAGAGCGGGACATTGGTGTTGGTGCCCGGCACCGCCTGGATGACCTGGTCCGGCTGCAATGGCCCAAGCAGCGCCTGCAATTCGAGCACGTCCTGCGGGAAGCGCTCCGACGCGTCGGCCTCGCGCCGCAATGCCCGCCAGGTGCGCTGGTCGGTGCCGGGCGCGCGGCCGAGCCCGAGGTCGATGCGGCCGGGATAGAGCGTCTCCAGCGTGCCGAATTGCTCGGCGATCACCAGCGGCGAATGGTTGGGCAGCATGATCCCGCCGGCGCCGACGCGGATCGTCGAAGTACCCTCGGCAACATAGCCGATCGCGACCGAGGTCGCGGCGCTGGCGATGCCGGTCATGTTGTGATGCTCGGCCAGCCAGAAGCGGGTGTAGCCGAGTTTTTCGGCATGCCGGGCGAGGTCGCGACTGTTGTGGAGGGCGTTTGCTGCGGTCGAGCCTTCGGCGATGAACGCGAGGTCGAGGATAGAGAGCGGGAACATATGGGACTTCCCTTGCATCGCGCCGGCTCGCGGCCGGGCTTCGCGGGGAAAGATCGGCAGCCTAAGGGCAGGTCGCAAGGGCGCTTCATGCATGCGCGACCGGCGCCTCACGCCGCAATCTGCTTGCGGAACGACGCGATAATCGCTAGGTCAGCCTCGTCCGAAGGGCCGTGATCGATCACAGCCGGGGGCGGCCGACTGGCCTGCTCCCGTTTCGTGTTTGAGAAACGGGCCTTTTGATGCGGATCGGCCCCTGCGGCCTGGCGCCGCCGTCCTGAGGGACGGCAAGCTCCGTGAGCGGAGCACCGCGTGGATCGATCCGGTGTGCAACACCAACCCAATCGGCGCCATGCCGGACATCCGCGGGATACGCGGCCGGCGTTCAGGAGCATGTATGTCAGCTGTCGAAAGCTATCACTCGGGTCGCGAGGATTTCGCCGCCCTGCTCGAGGAATCGTTCGGCAAGAACGAGGCCCTCGAAGGTACCGTCATCAAGGGCAAAGTCGTCGCCATCGAAAAAGATATGGCGATCATCGACGTCGGCCTGAAGACGGAAGGGCGCGTCGCGCTCAAGGAATTCACCGGCCCGGGCCGGGAAGAAGAGCTCAAGGTCGGCGACGAAGTCGAGGTCTATCTCGACCGGATCGAGAACGCGCTCGGCGAAGCCGTGATCTCGCGCGACAAGGCTCGCCGCGAGGAGAGCTGGGTCAAGCTCGAGAAGGCGTTCGAGGCCCGCGAAAAGGTCATGGGCAACATCTTCAACACGGTTAAGGGTGGCTACACCGTCGATCTCGACGGCGCCGTCGCCTTCCTGCCGCGTTCGCAGGTCGACATCCGCCCGATCCGCGACGTCGGCCCGCTGATGGGTCAGCCGCAGCCCTTCGAGATCCTCAAGATGGATCGTCGCCGCGGCAACATCGTCGTCTCGCGCCGCACCGTGCTCGAAGAGACCCGCGCCGAGGCGCGCTCCGAGCTCGTCGCCTCGCTCGAAGAGGGCCAGGTCATCGACGGCGTCGTCAAGAACATCACCGAATACGGTGCGTTCGTTGATCTCGGCGGCATTGACGGCCTGCTGCACGTGACCGACATGGCCTGGCGCCGCGTCAACCATCCGTCCGAGGTCGTGACCATCGGTCAGACGGTCAAGGTCAAGATCATCAAGATCAACCAGGAGACGCACCGCATCTCGCTGGGCATCAAGCAGCTGCTGGCCGATCCGTGGGATGGCATCGCCGCCCGCTACCCGGTCGGTACCCGCCTGAAGGGTCGCGTCACCAACATCACGGACTACGGCGCGTTCGTCGAAGTGGAGCCGGGCATCGAAGGCCTGATCCACGTCTCCGAGATGTCCTGGACCAAGAAGAACGTCCACCCCGGCAAGATCGTCTCGACCTCTCAGGAAGTCGACGTCGCGATCCTCGAGGTCGACCAGGTCAAGCGCCGCATCTCGCTCGGCCTCAAGCAGACCCTCCGCAATCCGTGGGAGGTCTTCGCCGAGCAGCATCCGAGCGGTGCGGTGGTCGAAGGCGAGGTCAAGAACAAGACCGAGTTCGGTCTGTTCCTCGGCCTCGAGGGCGACATCGACGGCATGATCCATCTGTCGGACCTGGACTGGAACCGTCCGGGCGAGCAGGTGATCGAGGAGTACAAGAAGGGCGACATGCTCCAGGCGGTCGTTCTCGATGTCGACGTCGAGAAGGAGCGCATCTCGCTCGGCCTGAAGCAGCTCGGCGGCGATCCCTTCGTGGATGCCGGCGAGTTCAAGAAGGGCCAGGTCGTGACCTGCGAGATCGTCGACGTCAAGGACGGTGGTCTCGACGTCAAGATCGCCGGCACGGACATGACAACCTTCATCAAGCGCGCCGAAATCGCGCGTGATCGTGCCGAGCAGCGCCCCGAGCGCTTCGCGGCCGGCGAGAAGGTCGACGCCCGCGTCATCCTCTTCGACAAGAAGGCCCGCAAGATCCAGGTCTCGATCAAGGCTCTGGAAATGGCTGAGGAGAAGGAGGCGATGGCCCAGTACGGCTCCGCCGACTCCGGCGCCTCGCTCGGCGACATCCTCGGCGCGGCCCTCAAGAAGGCTACGACCGAGAAGAAGTGATCATCAGGCCGCGTCTCGCGGCCTGGCCAATCCATCGGCCCGCGCGGAGAAATCCGCGCGGGCTTTTGTTTCGGCAAATGGAGGCGAGAATGGACGACGCGGCGATCGGGATCGATTTCGGTACCACCAACAGCGTGGTCGCGCTCGCACGTCCGGACGGCTCGGTGACGACCCGCAGCTTCGCCACGAAGCAGGGTGCCGTCGACGCCTATCGCTCAGCCTTGATGTTTTGGCGCGAAGGCAGGCCGCCCAATTCCCACGTCACCCATGTCAGTGGCCCCGACGCGCTCGACATGGCGCTCGGCATGACGACCGAGCATCGCTTCCTGCAATCGCTGAAGACGTATCTGTCGAGCCGCGCCTTCCAGGAGACGCGCCTGTTCGGCAAGCTCTTCCGGCTGGAAGACCTGATCGCGGTCTTCCTGAAGGACCTCACCACCGGTCTCGAGGATCTCGGCGAGCGCGCTGTCCTCTCCGGCCGCCCGGTCGTCTTCGCTGGCGATCGCCCCGACGAGGCATTGGCGCTCGCGCGCCTCTCGGCAGCCTACGGCAAGGCCGGCATGCCGACGGTGGACTTCGCCTATGAGCCGCTCGGCGCCGCCTACTGGTACGCCCGCGAGCTCAAGACCCCGCAGACCATGCTGGTCGCCGATTTCGGCGGCGGCACCAGCGACTTCTCGGTGATGCGCTTCGAACCCGGTGGCGCAGGCCGGCTACAGGCGGTTCCACTGTCCCATGCCGGTGTCGGCATCGCCGGCGACAGCTTCGACTATCGCATCATCGAGCATGCGGTCTCGCCACTGCTCGGCAAGGGCTCGGACTATCTGTCCTTCGGCAAGCGCCTGCCGATCCCGGCGCATTACCACGCCGCCTTCGCGCAATGGCACCGGCTCTCGCTGATGAAGAGCCGCGAGACCATGACCGAGCTCAAGGCGCTGATCCGCGACGCGGTCGAGCCGGAGCGGCTTGAGGACCTGATGACGGTGATCGAGTACGATCTCGGCTACGAACTCTACCGCGCCGTCTCGGCGACGAAGATCGCGCTCTCCTCGCAGGAGGAGGCCCAGCTTGCCTTCGATCAGATGGGCGTCCGCATCGACCGCACGGTGACGCGGACCCTATTCGAGCGCTGGATCGCCGAGGATGTCGCGGCGATCGAGGGCGCGCTCGACGAGGCGCTGTCAGCCGCCGGGGTCGAAGCCGGTCGGATCGAGGCGGTGTTCATGACCGGTGGCACCTCGTATGTACCGGCGGTGCGCGCGCTGTTCGACCGCCGCTTCAGCCCGCAGCGCATCCATATCGGCGACGCTTTCCGCTCGGTCGCGAGCGGGCTCGCTTTGCTTGCGCTCGACCGGCAACGGGCGCTGGCCGACGCCTGAGGCCGCTCAGATCCAGCGATCGTTCTGCGCCGTCCGCTCGCCGCCCTCATGACCGGTGTTGAGTGTGCCGCGCGGCTCGATCAGCAGCATGCGGACCTCCTTCTCGGCGAAGGGCTTGTGCTCCTTGCCCTTGGGCACGACGAACATCTCCCCGGGGCCGACAGTGACCGAACCGTCGCGGAAGTCGATCCGCAGCGAGCCCTCGAGCACGATGAAGGCCTCATCGGTCTCGGGGTGGTCGTGCCAGATGAAGTCGCCCTCGATCCTGACGATCTTGATCTGGTAGTCGTTGAGCTCGGCCAGGACGCGCGGCTGCCATTGCTCGTGAATGCGGCCGAGCTTCTCGGCGAAGTTGATGGCGCGATAGGTGTTTTCGGGCATCTCGGCAGGGCTCCGGTCAAGGTGACGGTATACTCGGGGCCCGTCGTCGCCATGTCTTGAACGATCGTGCGGTGCCCGCCACGGCTGCCGGCGCGACAACTGCCGCCTTGCCGCCCCGGCACCGCGGAGCTACACCACAGGCCTCTAGAGCCCGCTCCGATCAGCTTGCATCGCAAGCTGATCGGAAAAAGCGGTCTCTATCGCAAAGCGAGAGACGGATTCACCGATCAGGTTGTTTCAACCTGATCGGATCCGGCTCTAACCGGAGCCGCCGAGATGTCGTCCGACGCCGATCTGCTCGCCGATCGTCGCAGCCTGCGCCGCAAGCTTTCGCTCTGGCGCTTGCTCGCCCTTGGCGGGGTTGTCGTTCTGGCTGTCGCCGGCGCGCTCGTCTGGAGCGGGCGCCTGCCGGGCAGCACGGCGCAGGCGCACATCGCCCGCGTCACCATTTCCGGCTTCATCTCGGGCGACCGCCGCACGCTCGATCTGATCAAGTCGCTCGAGGACAGTCGCGCCAGCGCCGTGCTGCTCAGCATCGACAGCCCCGGCGGCACCGTGACTGGCTCGGAAGCGCTGTACGAGGCGATTCGCCGGCTTGCCGCAAAGAAGCCCGTCGTCGCGGTGGTCGACGGGATGGCTGCGTCCGGCGGCTACATCGTCGCTCTCGGCGGTGAACGCATCGTCGCACGCCAGACCTCTCCTGTCGGCTCGATCGGCGTGATCGCCCAAATTCCCAATGTCGCCAGGCTGCTCGACACGATCGGCGTCAAGTTCGAGATCACCCGTTCGAGCCCGTTGAAGGCTGCTCCGAGCGGCCTCGAGCCGACCTCGCCTGAAGCCGCCGCCGAAATCGCGCGTGTCATCGCGGATAATTACGACTGGTTCAAGCGGCTGGTCGGCGAGCGCCGCAAGCTCGCTGAGGCCGAAGTGACCAAGGTTGCGGACGGGCGCGTCCATTCGGGCCGCCAGGCGGTCACGCTCAAGCTCGTCGACGAGATCGGCGGCGAGTTGGAGGCGATTGCCTGGCTCGAGCGCGAAAAGGGCATCGGCAAGTCGCTGCCGGTGCGCGACTGGCGCCGCCGCAGCGAATCTTCGTCTTACGGCCTGTGGAGCGCCGGCGAGGCGCTGGCGCGTGCGGCGGGACTGGAGCCGGTTGCGGCGCTGCTCGCGCGCGCGGCTGAAATCCCGGTCGGACTGCGGCTTGACGCGCCCTTGGCGCTCTGGCAGCCTGCCGTCGAAAAGTGACGATGTTACAAGCGGTTATATTGGGCCCATGATAAAATCAGAACTCGTCCAGCGCATCGCCGAGCGCAACACTCACCTCTATCAGCGCGACATCGAGAACATTGTCGGCTCGATCCTCGACGAGATCGTCAAGGCGCTCTCGCGCGGCGATCGTGTCGAGCTGCGCGGCTTCGGCGCTTTCTCGACCAAGGAACGCGCCGCCCGTGTCGGTCGCAATCCGCGCACCGGCGACTCCGTCAAGGTCGATCAGAAGTTCGTGCCGGTCTTCAAGACCGGCAAGGAGCTGCGCATGCGGCTGAACGGCAAGGCCGGCTGAGCTGGCTGGAGGAGCGGAATGAAGGCTTTCTTCAAGGCGCTGGTGCTCGTCCCGGTCGCACTTCTCGTGGTGCTGTTCTCGGTGGCGAACCGCGCCCCTGTCCGGGTCTCGCTCGATCCGATCAGCCGCGACGCTCCGGCGCTCGTCTTTGATTTGCCGCTCTTCGCCGTGGTCCTCGCCGCCATCGCCATCGGCATCCTGATCGGCGGCTTCGCCTCCTGGCTGGCGCAGGGCAAGCACCGCAAGGCCGCTCGGGTCAATCGCCGCGAGGCCGAGAAGCTGCGTGGCGAGGCGCAGTCGCTGCGCGCCGCGGTGCCGGATTCGGCGCTCCCAGCGCTGACCAGCCGCATCTGAAGCTGCGGCCATGCGGTTCTTCTCTGCGGCCGAGATCGACGGCCTGCTCAACTTCCCCGCCCTGATCGATGCGCTCGCCGACGCCTTTCGTGGCGATATCGTCACGCCGGTGCGCCATCACCACGAAATCGAACGGCCGGATGCGGCCGCGACCCTGCTCCTGATGCCGGCCTGGACGGCGCCGGAGGCGAACCCGGCCTTTCTCGGAACCAAGGTGGTCACGGTTTTCCCCGGCAACGCCACGGTAAGCCTGCCGAGCGTGATGGGCACTTACCTGCTGATGGATGGCGCGACCGGTGCGCCGCTCGCGGCTCTGGACGGTGCACGGCTGACGCTCTGGCGGACCGCGGCGGCGTCCGCACTCGCCTCGCGCATGCTGGAGCGGCCGGATACCAAGCGCATGCTGATGGTGGGGGCCGGTGCACTCTCGTCCTTCCTGGTCAAGGCGCATCGCAGCGTCCGCGCCTTCGAGGACATCGCGATCTGGGCGCGCCGCCCGGAAGCCGCTGCCGAAGTGGTTGCCGAACTGGCGCGTGACGGCATCGAGGCGCGCGTCGCCGAGAACCTGGAAGCCGAGGCGCGGCAGGCCGACCTCATCTCCTGCGCGACGCTGTCACGCGAGCCGTTGATCCACGGTCGCTGGCTGAAGCGAACCGCCCATCTTGATCTGGTCGGCGCCTTCAACCTGTCGATGCGCGAGGCCGATGACGAGGCGCTGCAGCGCGCCCATGTCTTCGTCGATACGCAAGCCGCACTGCATGAAGGCGGGGATGTCGCCGTCGCGATCAAGGCGGGCGCCTACACCGCGGAGCAGGTCTCCGGAACGCTGGCCGGTCTCTGCCGTGGCGAGTATGACGCCGCCGCCGAGCGCGATGATCTGACCCTGTTCAAGTCGGTCGGCACCGCGCTCGAGGATCTCGCGGCCGCCATGCTGGTCTGGAAGCTGGCGACCTGAAGCGCAGCGCCCGTCCCTGCGCTCGCCGAGGCATCAGATCCTGACGACCGGACCGCCGAGAGCCCCGAGCAGCCAGAGCACGATCACGATCGTCAGCACGAGGCCGACCACGCCGCCGAGCCCAGCGCCGCCATAGCTGCGATGTCCGTAATATCCGCCGCCGCCGAGCAGGACGATGAGCAGGATGATGATGAGGAGTGTGGACATGGTTCGCGCCCCTTCTTCGTCCGCCGCCTCGTCGCTATCGACGGGCGAGCGTCCAAAGAACGTCGGGCGCGAACCGTAAGTTCCGTGAGGTTACTCCGCCTTGATGCCGACCTCGCGGATCAGCCCCACCCATTTTGCCTGCTCGGTCCGGACAAAGGCAGCAAGCTCCGTCGGCGTGTTGCCGACCGGCTGGGCCGCGAGCTGGTCCATCTTGCCCCGCACAACGGGGTCGGCGATCGCGGCCTTCGTTTCGGCCTGCAGCCGGTCGATGATCGCCTGCGGCGTCTTCGCCGGTGCGAACAGGGCGAACCATGAGGATACGTCGAAGCCCGGCACGAGATCGTTGATCGGCGCGAATTCGGAGGCTGTCGGCGCGCGCTGCGCCGTGGTGACGCCGAAGCCGCGCACCGTGCCGGCGCGAACCTGGGGGAGTGCGGCGGTGATGTTGTCGAACATCAGGTCGACGCGGCCGCCGATCAGATCCTGCATCGCCTGGGCCGAGCCGCGATAGGGCACGTGCACCATCTTGATCCCGGTCAGCTTCTGGAAGAGTTCGCCGGCGAGGTGGATCGAGGTGCCGATGCCGGAGGAGGCATAGGTCAGCTTGCCCGGATTGGCCTTGCCATAGGCGATCAGCTCGGCCGTGTCCTTGACCTTGAGGGTTGGGCTGACGACGAGCAGGTTGGGCACCAGCGCCACCATGGTGATCGGCGCGAAATCGGTCAATGGATCGTAATTCACCTTGGCGTAGAGCGCCGGATTGGCGACGAGGCCGACCGAGACGATCAATAGCGTGTCGCCGCTCGGCTCGGCCCGTGCCACCGCCTCGACGCCGATATTGCCGCCGGCCCCGGGGCGGTTCTCGACGACGAAGGTAGCACCGAGCGCTTGCCCGACCTTGTCGGCGACGAGCCGGCCGAGAATGTCGGTTGCCCCGCCGGGCGTGAACGGCACGACGAGCTTCGGCGTGCGCCCCTGCGGCCAGGCGCCTTGCGCGTGGCCGACCGCGGGCAGGGCGAGCGTAGCGCCGAGCCCGCCGAGCAGCGTGCGACGATCGAGTGTGAAACGGCTCATGGTCAGGTGTCTCCTCCGTTCGCATTCGCCGGGGGTTTGGCACCATCCTTCGGCACTGCAACATGCCGACTGCACTTGCTCTCGTCCAGCCTGTCGGCCGAGCACCAGCTTGACCTGACCATGAGCGGCCTGCGAGTCTGCGCCGATGCAGCCACTATCCCGCTTCGCCTGCCTGATTCTCCTGCCGATGCTGATCGCGGCCGGAGCGGCTCACGCGCAATCCACCGCCGAGGCAGAGGCGAAGACCCGCGCCGCCAATATCGCAGCCTTCCCCGACGCTGCCCGCGCGCAATTCGGCCAGAAGACGGCGCCAGCCGCACTGCGAGCACGCGCTATCGGCTCCTATGCCCGCGGGTGCCTTGCCGGAGCCACAGCGCTGCCGGTCGACGGCGAGAACTGGCAGGTGATGCGGCTCGCCCGCAATCGCAATTGGGGCCATCCCGAGCTGATCTCCTTCCTCGAGCGCTTCGCCCGCGAGGTGCCCAAGATCACCGGCTGGTCCGGGCTGCTCGTCGGCGACATCTCTCAGCCGCGCGGCGGCCCGATGTTGACCGGCCATGCCTCGCACCAGATCGGGCTCGACGCCGATGTCTGGCTGACGCCGATGTCGCGAAAGCGCGTTGACAGCGACGATCGTGAGAACATGGCCGCGACCAACATGGCGCGCTCCGACTGGCGCGATGTCGACCCGAAGAACTGGACCCCGGCGCATACCCGCCTGATCAAGGCCGCCGCCAGCGAGCCCAGGGTCGAGCGCATCTTCGTCAATCCGGCACTCAAGGTGGCGCTCTGCCGCGAGGCCGGCGCGGACCGGACCTGGCTGAACAAGGTCAGGCCGATCTGGGGGCACAACTATCATTTCCACATCAGGCTGAGTTGCCCGCCCGGCGTCGAAGGCTGTGACGGTCAGGAGCCGCCGAACTTTGGCGATGGCTGTGGCGAGGAGCTTACGGGTTGGGTCGAGCGTCAGCACCAGGCGATCTTCAACCCGCCCAAGCCGAAGCCGGGCCCCAAGCCGAAGCCCAAGCCGCCCATGTCGCTCGACGCGCTGCCGGCCGAGTGCCGGCAGGTGCTGGTATCGCGCTAGGGGGCAGCGGCTCGGTGGTCGCTTCTTCCGTTTTCACGTCCTAGTCTGATGGCGCGCGCGACATTCCGCATTCGCGGGTCGCGTCGCCGATCAGAGGAGGGCGTGATGAATGCCAGGCCGACCATCGTTCTCGTCCACGGTTTCTGGGGCGGGGCCGCTCATTGGAGCAAGGTCATCGTCGAACTGGCGCGCAAGGGCCATGCCGACCTGCGGGCCGTCGAGATGCCGCTGACCTCGCTCGCCGACGATGCCGAGCGCACGCGCAAAATGGTGAAGCAGCAGGCGGGCCCGGTCCTGCTGGTCGGCCACTCCTATGGCGGCGCCGTCATCACCGAGGCCGGTGACCTGCCGAACGTCGTCGGCCTGGTCTATATCGCCGCCTTCGCGCCGGATGCCGGCGAAAGCCCCGGCGGCATCAGCCAGATGGCCCCACCGGCGGCGATCGCCAATCTCGCTCCCGACAGCGATGGCTATCTCTGGATCAACTACGACAAGTTCCACGAGAGTTTCTGCCAGGATCTGAGCGCCGACGAGGCTCTCGCCATGGCGGTCGCGCAGAAGGCGCCGCTGGCGAGCACCTTCGGCGATACGATCACCGTGCCTGCCTGGAAGAAGAAGCCGGTCTGGTACCAGCTCTCCACCGACGACCGGATGATTCATCCGGACAACCAGTACCGCATGGCCGAACGGATGAAGCCGCGCCGCATGCTCGCGCTCGATGCCAGCCACGCCTCCCTGGCCTCGCGCGCCGGAGAGGTGGCGGGGCTCATTGACGAGGCAGCTCAGGAAGTCGCCAAGGCCTGAGGGATGGCGGGCGGCGTTCCGCTTTGGATCGCCGCCGTCTCTACCGCCGCAGCGCGCCCGTCTGTTGGCCTTGCGGCCGATAGGCGAAGGGATCGTTGCGTGGGTTGATCGGTGGCTCGTTCTCGCCCGCCCCGTCGAGGATGCCGTTTCCTTCATCGTCGCCGACGATCAGCTCCTCGGTCGGCGGGGTGGCGCCCGGCAGTTGCAACGGGCCGCGCATCTCGCTCGGCGTCGGCTGCGGCTGGTAGCGCGGCGTCTGCTGCGGTGCCTCCTCGATATAGCGCCGTTGCGCTTCGAGGCCGCCATGCTGCTGATGCGCGACCGGATAGCCGCCGCTGACCGCGCCGGGCGGACGCAAGCCGCCGCTCGGCTGGCGCAGCAGGCCGCCCGAGCCGCCAGCCACCATCGGCGGCGGCAAGGTCTCGCGCATCCCCGGCTGCTGCTGTTGCAGCGCCATCCGATCAGGCCGCGCCGGATCCGGCGGCGGCAGGTTGTAGTTGGGCTCGTATTTGATCACCGGCTTGCAGATGTGCCGGCCCTTGGAATGGCGCGCCAGGTCGATGTGGAAATGGTCGTAGTGGAACGCGTCGGCGCCGGGGCCGAGCACCGTCGAGAAATGCTCGCAGGCCCCGACGAAAATCTCGCGCAGGAAGGCCTGCTCCTCTGGTGAGCCGCGCCAGCCATCCTTGACGGTGACGACGCGATTATCGTTCAGCCGGAAGGAGAAGACGTCGACGGCATTGCCGAAGGCGTGCTCGGAGGTGCGGCTGGTGCCGGTGCCGTTGTTCATGGCGCGGCAGGAATAGGAGCCGGCGCGGATTTCGATCACCTGCGCGCCGAGGACGTTCATCGCCGCCGGCTGCACGACTTCGGTGAACCATTTGTCGGTGGTCGCGACCACCGGGCAGGCGAGTGTCGCATTACTGGTCAGGGCGACGCTGCCATTGGCGAAGGCGGCGACCTTGAGTGGCTTTTCCATGCCGCAGGTGCCCGGCCCGTCGATCGCCTTGTCGCGCAGGCTGACATAGGCCGAGAGCTGCACCTGGCGCGAGGCCAGGCACTGGGCTTCGGCCTGGTCACGCCAGGCAGCGCGCTGCGGCTTCTGGAACTTGCCGCAACCGGCAAGGCCGACGCCGATGACGCCGAGCGCGAGGAGGGTGAGATGAACGCGACGCATGACAATTCAAATGCGAGGCGTTGGGTGAACGGTTTATTGACCGGCTGCGTCCTGGAAGCCACGGACGGATTAACTTTGCCGATGGCGTTAAGCGGCGGTTACCGCACCACCGAGCGCATTAACGGATTGCGGCCGTGGCGCTGCCGAAGGTGAGCTTGTTCATCAGCCGGCCCGGCACGAGGGTGAAGGCGCCGGCCACGACGAGCCCAGCGAAGAGCCAGAGCATTGCGGAGCGATGAGCGACGATGTTGCCGCGGCGGCGCATGATGACGGCATAGGGCAGGTTTACGGCGGTCAGCAGGCTGAGCAGGTGGATCGCACTATAGCGGCCGTTGCTGGTGATGAAGGCCGAACTCGTTGCCGTCATCGCCATCGCCACGACGAAGACCCAGCCGATGAAGCGATGGCGCGCCGTGCCTTTGCGCAGGGCGAGGACGGTCAGGCCGGCCGCCAGCGAGGTCAGCGCCGCCAGGACGTGCAGCTGGATGATGACCGGAGCAGCGAGCAGCGGGGCAAGCGTCATCGCGATGTCCTTGCAGGCGCAGATGGTGGCGCCGAGCATAGCATCGACATGTGATTCTTGCCCGAGCTGGTCGGCATTTGCGCAAGCTCTGCGCGGTTGCGCCGCCTCCATTGCCGCCCCACGTTACGCCGCAACGTCATGGCCCCGCGCCATCGGCGTCCCGCCTATGGGCGAGCCGGCAACGCCGGTCCCAAGCCCGCCATCCGAGGAATTCCCCCGATGTCCGATCTCTCCGGTTTTCCGATCACATTGCGCTGGCCGGCCCAGCATCCCGACCGGCTGCAGCTCTATTCGCTGCCGACGCCCAATGGCGTGAAGGTCTCGATCATGCTGGAGGAGACCGGCATCCCCTACGAGCCGCATACGATCGACATCGGCAAGAACGAGACTTGGACGCCGGAATTCCTCTCGCTCAATCCCAACGGCAAGATCCCGTCGATTCTCGATCCCGATGGTCCGGGCGGCAAGCCCTTCGCCCTGTTCGAATCCGGCGCGATCCTGGTTTATCTCGCCGACAAGGCCGGCAAGTTCCTGCCCACCGATCCGGCCCGCCGCTACGAGACCCTGCAATGGGTGTTTTTCCAGATGGCGGCAATCGGCCCGATGTTTGGCCAGCTCGGCTTCTTCCATAAGTTCGCCGGCCGCGAATACGAGGACAAGCGCCCGCGCGATCGCTACGCCAACGAGAGCAAGCGTCTGCTCGGCGTGCTCGAGACCAGGCTCGCCGGCCGCGACTGGCTGATGGGCGACGAATACACCATCGCCGACATCGCGACGCTCGGCTGGGTCCGCAATCTCGTCGGCTTCTACGGCGCCGGCGAGCTGGTCGAATACGACAAGCTCAAGCTGGTTCCGAAATGGCTGGAGCGCGGGCTCGCGCGTCCCGCCGTGCAGCGCGGGCTGGAGATTCCGAAGCGGGCGTAACACCACGTCATGCTCGGGCTTGACCCGAGCATGTCAGGCCGGATGAGGCTCCGATTGGCGCCTTCTCGTCACGAGGTTCTCGGGTCTGCGCTGCGCTTCGCCCGAGAATGACGCCCCTTAGTACTTGATCACGCCAAACCGCCGGAACGCATCGTGGATACGATCGGCATAGGCGTTGAAGCTCGGATAATCGCCGAGATGGGCGGGGCGCGGCCGCGGCAGCTCGATCTTGATCTCGTCGACCACCCGCCCCGGCGTCGGCGACATCACCAGCACCCGGTCGGAGAGGCCGATCGCCTCGTCGATCGAATGGGTGATGAAGACGACGGTCTTGGCCGTCTCCAGCCAGAGCATTTCGAGGTCGTGCCGGATCTGCGTGCGCGTGATCGCGTCGAGCGCGCCGAAGGGCTCGTCCATCATCAGGACGGACGGGTTGTGGATCAGCGCGCGGGCGATCGAGACGCGTTGGCGCATACCGCCGGAGAGCTGCTTCGGATAGCGGTCGGCGGCATGGCTGATGCCGAGCTTGGCGAAGAGCTCGAGCGCCCGCTCCTTCGCCGGCGCCAACGGCAGGCCGCGGATTTCGGCCTGCAGCATGACGTTCTCCAGCGCCGTCCGGAACTCCAGCAGCAGATGGTCCTGGAAGACGATGCCGATATCGGTCAGCGGCTCGGTCAAGCGCTTGCCGTTGACCAGCAATTCCCCGCCGCTGGTCGGGATCAGCCCCGCCGCCATCAGCATGAACGTGCTCTTGCCGCAGCCGGACGGGCCGATCAGGCTGACGAACTCGCCGCTCCGGATGTCGAGCGTCAGCCCGTCGACGGCCGTGAAGCCGCCGAAGGTCTTGACGATCCCGCGCCCCTGGATCGAGGCGGCGGGAGAGGCGGCTGCTGCAGTCATGCCTTATCCTCGTCGACTACGAGCAGGCCGGCGCCGAAGCCGGAAGGAGCTCGGTCGTGTAGTAGTCGGTGATCGGCTTGTCCTTGGGCAGGCCGAGATACTGCGTCAGCAGGTCGAAGCTCACGCTCCAGTTCTTCTCCGGCACCTTGCCGAGTGAAGGGGCGCCGGGCGCGCAGAGCAGCTTGTTGACGACGTCGAACTGGGCCAGAACCTGCGCCTTCTTCACCGAGGGGAATTGCGCGACGACCGCGTCGGCAGCAGCGTCAGGGTTCTTGCGGGCGGCGTCCCAGCCCTGCAGGCTCGCCTCGATGAACTTCTTGTAGAGCTCGGCATCGGCCTTGATCTTGTCGTCGCGGGCGATGATCGACAGGCCCACCGTCGGCACGCCGACATCGCGATAGAAGATGTCGCGGACCTTGAAGCCGCGCTCGCGGATCTGCACCGAATGGAAATCGGCGCCGCCGAGGATGGCGTCGACCTTCTTCTCCAGCAGCGCGCCAACGAAGGCGCCAGGATCGATGTTGATGACGTCGACCTTGCCCTTGTCGATGCCGTTGCTGGCGAGGATGGCGTCGAGCAGCGTCGTCTGCGCCGTGCCGGGCTGGACCGCGAGCTTCTTGCCGATGAGGTCCTTGGGCGAGGCGATTCCGCTCTCTTCCAGCGAGATGATGGCAAAGCCATTGGTCTGCAGCACCGGTGCGATGATCTTCACCGGCGCACCCTTGGTCCGTAGCTGCATGGCGGCCGGAGCGTCGGCGAAGCCGACATCGGTCTGGCCGGTCGCGACCATCTGCGCGGTCGTGCCCGAGCCCTTGCCCTCTTCGATCGTCAGGTTGATGCCGGCCTTCTCGTAGAGGCCCATCTGCTTGGCCATCATGAAGCCGGCATTCGGCGCTGCCGCGAGGAAGTTCAGCGTGATCTTCATCGGCTTGCCGCCGGCCTGGGCGAGCGCGCCGCTCGTGCCGAGCGCCAGCATGGCGGCGGCGGTGAGCAATGTCCTTCTCAGCATGGTCGTTCTCCCTGTGGTTCCGGTTTGCCCGGATTGGCGGTCGTGTCTTTGGTCGTCAGCCCTTGCGCTGCCAGGGCATCAGCAGCACCTCGAGCCCGTCGACGAGGTAGCTGAACAGGATGCCGACGACGCTGAGCGCCACCAGGCAGGCGAAGATCAGCGGCATGTCGAGGAAGCTCGTGCCGCGCAGGAGCAGATAGCCGAGGCCGGCATTGGCGCCGACGAACTCGCCGACGATCGCCCCGGTCGCCGCGAATACCGCCGAGACCTTCAACCCCGAGAAGATGTAGGTCAGCGCCGCCGGCACCCGGACATAGCGGAAGGTCTGCCAGGCCGAGGCTCCCATCGAACGCGTCAGATAGAGCACCCGTTCATCCAGCGCCCGAAAGCCTGTCATGCTCGCGACCAGCGTCGGGAAGAAGCAGAGCAGGAAGGTCAGCAACACCTTCGGGAACAGGCCGAAGCCGAACCAGACCACGAAGAGCGGCGCGATCGCGATCTTCGGCACGAGCTGGAAGAAGACGATGACCGGATAGATCGCCTTTTCGAGCAGCCTGACCGAGACGATGACGTAACCCAGCGGGATCGAGACCACCGCCGCCATCAGGAAGCCGAGCACGATCTCGTTCGCCGTCACCAGCGTGTGCTGGAAGATCAGCACCCGGTCGAGCCAGAGCCGCTCGAAGAAGGCGCTCGGCACGGGCAGGATGTATTCGGGGATGCCGGCCATCGGTACCAGCAGCTGCCAGGCGACAAGCAGCACGGCGAAGCTCGCCAGGGGCCAGGCGATGGCCGATACCCAGGCAGCAATCTTGCTTGAAGCCTGCGGTGCGGTCCCTGTGGTCGCGCTGGTGACGCTGTCGCTGCTCATGCTGATGTCTCTGTCGGCATCGTTTGCCCGGCTGCCCCTGTCGAAACGGCTGGCAGGGGCCCGATCTGTCGCCGCCTCAGCGGCCAGATCTCAGCCATGTTCCGGGCGGCAGTGGCGAGCGCCGCCGCGATCTCGCTGCGACGCGGCTCAAGCATGCGTGGCAGCGGCCCGGCGACGCTGAGCGTGCCGGCGATCGCCGCCCCCGCATCGGGCCCGGCACGGAAGGTCGTCGCCAGCGCGACGGTGCCGATCTCGCCTTCCTCGATGGCGAGCGCGAAGCCGCGGCTTCGCGTTTCAGAAAGATGCAGGCGCAAGGCGTCGACATCGCTGAGCGCGTTCGGACCGGCGCGGCCCTCCGCGTCGAAGCCGCGCGCGCAGACGATGCGCAGCGCCTCCGCCTCGGGCAGCGAAGCAAGCCAGGCCTTGCCGGTCGCGGTGGCGTGCAGGACGATGCCCATTCCCATCGGCGGCTCGTAGCGCAGGCCGGCGGTCGCGCCCTGGGCGCGCGCGATCCAGGTCAGGTTCTCGCCCTCGACCACGGCGAGGCGGCAATATTCGCGGGTGGAGCGGGCGAGTTCGTCGAGGACGAGCTGGCCGGCATCTGGCAGCCCGCGCAGGTCGAGATTGCGAAAAGCGAGCTGCGACAGTTTCAGCGTCAGCCCATAGGCGCCCGATTGCGCATCCTGGGTGACGAAGCCGCGCTCGGCCAGCGTCGCCAACAGCCGGTGCGTCGCGCTGACCGGCAAGCCGAGCTGCTCGGCGAGCACGGTCAGATCGGCGCCATCGGCTTCACCCGCCAGCGCCTCCAGCAGCTTGAATGCACGTTCGACCGCCGCGATCGTCACCCGTCTCCGCCCTCATTATGATTAAGATTGGAAATCATTTCCAATTTGGATTTCATTTCCGTATAAAGACGGGCCGAGGCCAAGTCAACGCGCCTCGCAGGTGAGCCGATGGAGGAACGATGAGCCTGGCAGGTGAGGGGGCGGTCGCGATCTGGCACGATATCGCACCGGAGGGCAGGGCAGATTTCTATGCCTGGCATGGCGAGGAGCACATGCCGGAGCGGGTCGGCATTCCCGGCTTCCTGCGCGGGCGCCGCTATGTCGCGATCGACGCTGACCTTGAATTCTTCAACCTCTATGAGGCCCAGAGCCTCGAAGTTCTGAAAGGGCAGGACTACACGGCGAGGGTCAACGCGCCGACGCCCTGGACGCAGTCGGCGGTGAAGCACTTCCGCTCGGTGGCGCGCGCGATCTGCCGTGTCTCCCACACCAGCGGTCCGGCCCAGGGCGGGCTGATCGCGACCTTTCGCTACGACGTGCCTGATAACATAGCCTCGGCCCACAAGGCGGCGCTGTTGCGCGGATTGGTGCCGGACCTGCTTGCCACCCGCGGGGTCGCCGCCGTGCACCTGCTGGCGGCGGATGCCGAGGCGAGCGGCATCGCCACTGCCGAGCAGAAGGTGCGCGGCATCGCCAACGCCGTGCCGCGCTGGGTGCTGCTGGTCGAAGGCTGGGGCGATGAGGCCGAATTCGTCGCGCTGGCACGCGATCAGCTTGCGGCTGAGGAACTTGAGGCCCTCGGCGGCCAGGGCCCTTTCTCCCTTGGCCTCTACCGTCACCAGATCACCCGGACCAAGACCTCCTGGAGTGCCGGCTGATGAGCGTGCGTCATGATCTCTCCGGCCGGCATGCGATCGTCACGGGTGGCGCCGGTGGGCTCGGCCGCGGCATCGCGTATGCCCTGATCGTGGCGGGCGCGAGTGTCGAACTCTGGGATCAGGACGCCGACGGCCTGGCGCAGGCGGTCGCCGAATTGGGGCGCCGCGCCAGCCAGCGCCAACTCGATATCCGTGACGTCAACGCGGTCGAGGCGGCCGCCGATGCTGCTGTCAGCAGCCATGGCCGCATCGACATCCTGATCAACAATGCCGGCGTGCTGGGCGAAGTGAAACCGATCTGGGAGACGACGCCGGAGAACTTCCAGCGCGTGCTGCAGGTCAACCTGTTCGGCGCCTATCTCGTCACCCGCGCCGTCGTCGGCCGGATGCTGCGCCAGGAACCGCGGCGCTCGCCGGACGGACATCCCTTGCGCGGCCATGTCGTCAACATCGCCTCGATACAGGGCAAGGAAGGTATGGCGCAGGCGGCCGCCTATTCCGCCTCCAAGGCCGGTTTGATCGCGCTGACCAAGAGCGTCGCCAAGGAGACGGCGAAGGAGGGCATCATCGTCACGGCGGTGACGCCGGCGGCCGCCGAGACCGCCATGGCCAAGGAGATTTCGGACGAGCGGCGCGCCGACATCATGTCGCGCATCCCGATGGGGCGTTTCGTCGAGGTATCGGAGGTGGCGCGCATGGTGCTCTGGCTATCCTCCGACGACTGTTCCTTCTCGACCGGCGGGATCTTCGACCTTTCGGGTGGTCGCGCGACCTACTGAGCGCCGCGCCGCGCGAGGCGCATGCCCCGTCTGCAAGGTCCCGTTCCTGGCTTCCTTCCGACGCCGGGCTTGTGCCAGCATGGCCGCTCCGGCCGTTCGGCTGCGATTCCAGGGACAAGTTCATGCTTTCGGTTCGCGATATCGCTCGCCGCGTCGCCAATGGCGCGATGTCGGCTCAGGCCGCCCTTGCTGACAGCGAGCGGCGCATCGTTGAGCGGGACGGCGATCTGCGCGCTTTCGCGGCTCGTCCGGAAACGCTTTCGCCCGGAGAAGGGCCGCTGGCCGGCATCGCCGTCGGGGTCAAGGACATCATCGATACCGCCGATCTGCCGACCGGCATGGGCTCGTCGATCTATGACGGCCATCGGCCCAAGGCCGATGCGTCCATCGTGATGGCGCTGAAGGCGGCAGGCGCGACCGTCGCCGGCAAGACCCAGACCACGGCCTTCGCCTTCCTCGACCCCGCTCCCACGCGCAATCCGCACGATCCCTCCGCGAGTCCGGGCGGCTCTTCGGCAGGTTCGGCCGCCGCGGTCGCTGCCAGCCTCGTCCCGCTCGCCATCGGCACGCAAACCGGCGGCTCGGTGATCCGTCCGGCCGCCTATTGCGGCATCGCTGCGATCAAACCCTCCTATGGGCTTCTGCCGACGGTCGGGGTCAAGCCTTTCTCCTGGTCGCTCGATACGCTCGGCCTGATGGCGGCCAGCGCCGATGATCTCGGCTTCGCCCTGGCGGCGCTGACCGGCCGCGCCGATCTCGATGCGCCCGAGGCGACATTGGACGGGCTCAAACTCGGTCTCTGCCGCCAGGAATTCACCGACAAGCCCGAGCCGGTTTGCGAAGGTGCGTTGCAGCGCATCGCCGATTTCGCACGCAAAGGCGGCGCAACCGTCCTGGACATTGCGACGCCGGCCGAACTCGGCGAGACCTTCCATGCCCACGGACCGCTGCAGAACTGGGAGGCGGCGCAGGCGCTCGCCTGGGAATACGCCAATCATCGCGAGGCCTTGCCGCCAAAGCTGCGCGCCTATCTCGACGAGGCCCGTACCACCACGCCGCAGGAATACGATGCGGCGCGCGGCACCTCCCGGCGCGGGCGCCGGGTAGCCGAGCGCTGGTTCGGCGAGGTTGACCTCGTGCTCACCTATGCTGCGCCGGGCGAGGCACCGGAGACCCTCGCTTCGACCGGTGATTCCAAGTTCAACCGGCTCTGGACCCTGCTCGGCACGCCCTGCCTCACCGTGCCGCTAATGCGTGGCCCGCGCGGCCTTCCGGTCTCATTCCAGCTCATCGGACGCTTCGGTGAGGATGCGAAGGTCATCGCCGTGGCGCGTGCGCTCGAGCGCCTGATCCTGATGCCGCAGTGACAAAATCCCGACGAAAGCTGGGCGCTGGTCCCGCTTGGGACAATATTGCAGCGCAACAACTCAGGCTCGATTGTGGCGGTAGGGATTTATACTGCTCTTTGGAATACTAAAAACCTTCCGCGCGAAGGTCTTGTTCGGAACTATCCACAAAGCAGTTCAATGCTTTAACCGCTGATTAAGAACGTTTCTCTGCTGCGACGCTCGCTGCGGCGTCGCAGCCACTTGCAGCGGCCGTCGTTTCTGCTAGCTTCCATGTCAGGTCAATGACAAAGGAGAGTTCTCATGAACCTCGCGCTAAGTCTCGACCGGTTGGCCATGGGTGCGGCATTTGCGCTGGTTCTGGCGATCGTGATCGGAGCGTTCTGACGGGGAAGTCAGTCTCAGTCGAAAGACCATGAACCAATTGAGAAGCGTCGCCGGAGAGGCCCGGCGGCGCTTTTCCTTTGAATCCAGCAAGGTGCCCGCTCAACTCTCCGGGCAGGGATTCTGGGTCACTTCCCAAGACATCATGTTGATCACACGACCGCAGGTGGCGAGGCGTCGGCCCATGGTGGTCCGGATGCAGGCCATGCTGCCTTCTGCGATCTTCTTGCCGTCGCTCCAGCAGAAGCAATAGGGCTCGGGGGCCTGTGCCAGGCGCGGCTTGTCGAGGGCTGCCGCGCGCTCCTGCGCAACGGCAGGGGTTTGGAACAGTAGCGCGATTGTCGCAAAGAGCGCCCAGAAGGGCAGCGCCGCTGCGCCTGAGCAGGGTAGCCTCCGAGGGGATCGGATCATGGCTCGCTCCCGTCGTTCGCCTAAAGGCTAACGTGACGGAAACCATAGCACGGCAGCGCCGAACCCCCAATGGTGGGATAGTCGGCTCAGCGGCGCTGATCTCCGCAGGCTCACCTTGCGAAAGTCGTACGACCCGACCATATTCCGGGTTCAGAGAGCCAATCCGGCTCCGGGAGGAACCATGTCTCTGATTTCGCTCGCCCGTCGTGGCCGTGCCGTTGCCCTCATCGCCGGCGCACTTCTGCTGGTGCCGATCATCGCCGAGGCCGCCCCGGGCGGCCGCAGCGTCGGCAGTCGCGGCTCGCGCAGCCAGTCGCAGGTCGCGCCGACGCCGACCGCGCCCGGCTCCTCGTTCCAGCGTAGCCCGACGCAGGCGCCTGGCCCGACGGCCGCCGCCCCGGCTGCAGGCGCAGCGGGTGCCGCCGCGCAGGCGGCTCGCCCGTCCATGGCGCGCAGCCTGATGATGGGCGTCGCTGGCGGCCTGCTCGGCGCTGGTCTGTTCGGCCTGCTCTCGGGCGCCGGCTTCGGTGGCCTTGCCGGCATGCTCGGCCTGCTCTTCCAGGTTGCCCTGGTCGGTGGCCTGATCTGGCTGGCGCTGCGCCTGTTCCGCCGTCGCAGCGAGCCGCAGCTCGCCGGCGCTGGCGCGCCGCTCGGTCGTGAGGCCTATCAGCCGCAGGCTGCTCCGGCCATGGCCGGCGGTCTCGGCGGTGGCGCTGCCGCTGCCGCTACGGCGGCTGCCAAGCCGGTCGAGTTCGAGCTGGTCGGTGCCGACTACGGCAGCTTCGAGCGCCTGCTGTCCGAGGTCCAGACGTCCATCTCTGATGAGAATGTCGCCCGTCTGCGTCAGATCGCGACGCCGGAGATTTCCGGCGCTCTTGAGGAAGAGTTCGCCGAGAACGCCCGCAAGGGCCTGATCGAGCGTGCCGCCGAGGTCAAGCTGCTGCAGGGCGACCTCGCCGAATCCTGGCGCGAAGACGGCTACGACTACGCCACCGTCGCGATGCGCTTCAGCCTGCTCACCGCCATGGTCGAGCGCAATGGCGGCAAGGTCGTCGAGGGCCACGCCACGATCCCGCGCGAGGTGATCGAGCACTGGACCTTCGTGCGCTCGCGCGGCGGCGAGTGGAAGGTCGCGGGGATTCAGCCGGTCGAATAAGCCGGCGACCACACCCGAAATCTGCACGGCCGGGCTCTGCCCGGCCGTTTTTCGTTTCGGGGGCCAGCGAAGCGCCTTATAGGCTTCCGCTGCCCGGCCGGCGTCGGCCTGGATACTGATTGGAGCGATCACTATGAGCGACATGCGTCTCGTCGTCGTCGGCGCCGCCGGCCGGATGGGCCGCTCGCTGGTCAAAGCGATCCATGACACGCAAGGCTGCGTGCTCTCCGCGGCGATCGAGCGGCCGGGCTCGCCCGTGCTCGGCCAGGATGCCGCGGTGCTCGCCGGCTTGCCCGCCAGCGGCGTCACGGTCAGCGACGACGCGCTCGCCGCCTTCGTCGAGGCTGAGGGCGTGCTCGATTTCACCACCCCCGACGCGACGGTGGCCTTCGCCGGCCTCGCTGCGCAGGCCCGCATCGTCCATGTCGCCGGCACCACGGGCATGGAGCCGCAGCATCTAGCGAAGCTCGAGGCGGCGGCACGCCATGCCGCCATCATCCGTTCCGGCAATATGAGCCTCGGCGTCAACCTGCTGGCAGCGCTGGTGCGCAAGGTGGCGGCGACGCTCGGCACCGATTGGGACATCGAGATCGTCGAGATGCACCACCGCATGAAGGTCGACGCGCCCTCGGGCACCGCCGTCCTGCTCGGTGAGGCGGCGGCGCAGGGGCGTGCCGTCGATCTCGTCGAATCCAGGGTCGCCGTGCGCGACGGCCAGGTCGGCGCCCGCCTGCCCGGCTCGATCGGCTTTGCCGCGCTGCGTGGCGGCACCGTCGTCGGCGACCATAAGGTGATCTTCGCCGGCGCCGGCGAGCGGCTCGAACTCGCGCACGTCGCCGAGGATCGCAGCCTGTTCGCGCAAGGCGCGGTCAAGGCGGCGCTCTGGGGCCGCGGCCGCAAGCCCGGGCTTTATTCGATGGCCGACGTGCTCGGCCTCGACAAGTTCTGAGTGCTGCGATGACGGCGCTTGCTGTTGCGCCTGGCGTGACGCATTGGCCAGGCTATCTCGATCCGGCCGAGCAGGCTGCGCTGGTTGCCGATTTGCGCGAGGCGGCGCGGCAGGCGCCGTTCTATGTGCCGCGCATGCCGAAGACCGGAAAACCATTCTCGGTCAAAATGACGAACTGCGGCGCGCTCGGTTGGGTCTCGGATGAGCGCGGCTACCGCTACCAGCCGCTGCATCCCGAGACCGGTGCGCCTTGGCCGCCGATCCCGGCCCGGCTGCTGCGCGCCTGGGAGGACCTCGCAGGCTATCCGCATCCGCCTGAGGCCTGCCTGGTCAACTTCTACGAGCCGACCGCAAAGATGGGTCTGCATCAGGACCGCGACGAGCAGGATTTCGACGCGCCGGTGCTGTCGCTCTCGCTCGGCGACACCGCGATCTTCCGCATTGGCGGTACAAGCCGCGGGGGCAAGACGATCTCGCTGAAGCTGGCTTCCGGCGATGCGCTCGCCTTCGGCGGAGAGGCACGGCTCGCCTATCACGGCATCGACCGCATCCTTGCGGGATCGTCGAGCCTGCTGCCGCAGGCAGGGCGGATCAATCTGACCTTGCGGCGGGTGACGAAGCCGTCAAGCTGACGAGTTCGGCGCGTCGTCGCCCGGCAGCTTCGGGAACGACCAGCCGAACAGGAGCGAGCCGGCGCGCAGGCCGAAGCCCGCGGCGAGCCCGCCCAGCATGACGAGCCTCGCGTCCAGCCCCATTTGCGCGAGCAGGACAGTCGTGGCGGCGCCGGCTGCTGCGGCGGTGACGTAGAAATCGCGGCTCCACAGCACCATCGGCCGGTCGCCGGCGAGGATATCGCGAATGATGCCGCCGAAGGTGGCGGTCACCGCGCCGAAGGCGATCGCAGAGGCGATCGGAACGCCTGATGCGAGCCCCTTCTGCGCTCCGACCACGGCAAAGAGCGCGAGTCCGGCCGCGTCGGCCCAGATCAGCAGGCGCTTGGCGCCCCAGCCATCGAGCATGCCCGGCTTGCAATAGGCGATGGCCCAGGCCGTCAGGGCGACGGCCGTGCACAGCATCACGTCGGACGGCGCCTCGATCCAGAAGACGCGCCGGTCGAGCAGGAGGTCTCGCAAGGTGCCGCCACCGACGCCGGTGACGGTGGCGAGCAGGATGAAGCCGAACGGGTCCATCCGCTTGCGGGCGGCGACGAGTGCCCCGGTCAGGGCGAAGACGACGACGCCCGCAGCTTCGAGCACCTGTCAGTTCACAGGCTTGTCGCCGGCATCCGCGGCCGGGCTGCCCGAGCCGTTGGCGGCGGGCTTGGGCGCGCCGGCCGAGACGCCGACCAGCGCCGGGCGCAGCACCCGCTCGCCGATCTTGTAGCCGGTCTGCACCACCTTCGAGACCAAGCCCTTGGCGATCGCGGCGTCGGGCGCCTCGAACATGGCCTGGTGCAGGTTCGGGTCGAACTTCTCGCCATGCGGATCGATCTTGCGCACGCCGTGGCGCTCGAGCGTCTTCAGCAACTCGCGCTCGGTCAGTTCGACGCCTTCGACCAAGGCGTTCACCGCAGTATCGGCGGCCGCGCGGGCCGCCTCCGGCAAGCTTTCGAGCGCGCGGCGCAGATTGTCGGCCGAGCCGAGCAGGTCGCGGGCGAAGCTGGTCACCGCATAGGCCTTGGCGTCGGCGATCTCGCGCTCGGTGCGTCGGCGCAAATTCTCCATCTCGGCGAGGGTGCGCAGCAGCTTGTCCTTGAAGTCGTCGCGCTCGGCCTCGGCCGTGGCGAGCGGATCGGGCGTCTGCGTCTCGACCGCCTCGGTCTCTGCCGTGTCCTGGCTCTCGGTTTCCGGCTTCGGATCGTCCTTCGCAGGGTTCTGCGTCATTCCATCATCCCAATCGTTGATCGTCATGCATCATTGCGGCGTAACCTCGAGGCACACCGGCTTCGTCGCCGATATCGGGCTTCGGCGGGGCGAAATCAAGCGCGGGCCATGGCCTTCGCCTTGGCGGCGGCCGGCTTGTCGGGCTCCTGGTTGAACACGGCGAGCAGCGCCTGGCGGATCAGCAGCTGGCGGCCGGTCGAGGTGATCTTCGCTCCCGTGAGGTCGGTGACGTAGAAGACGTCGACGGCTTTCTCGCCGAAGGTCGCGATATGGGCCGAGGCGATGTTGAGGTTGAGCTTCCCGATCGCGGTGGTGAGATCGTAGAGCAGACCGGGCCGGTCGAGGCCCGAGACCTCCAGCACCGTGTGCCGCGACGACAAGACATTGTCGATGATCACTTCGGGCGCGACCTGGAAGGTCCCGCCACGCGGTGGCGGAGTGCGGCGCTGGGCGACGAGGTCGGCGATCTTGATCTCGCCCTTGAGCGCGCGCTCGATTGCTGCCGCAATCCGCTCGGCCCGGCGCAATTCATCGTCGTCGCGCTCGAAGGCGCGCGAGACGAAGATCGTGTCGAGCACCAGCCCGTCGGTGGTGGTGAAGATCTGCGCGTCGACGATGTTGCCGCCGGCCGCCGCGCAGGCGCCTGTCACGATAGCGAGCAGGCGCGGATGGTCGGGCGCCAGCACGGTGAGCTCGGTCACGCCGCGGAACTGATCGGTTTCGACCTTTGTCGCAGTCGTCCGGCCGGCGATCTCGGCCTCGCGCAGGAAGCGCGCGTGCTGTTCCTGCCGCTCGGGTTCGACCTTGAGCCAGTAGGCCGGATAGTGCCGGGCGAGATAGGCGTCTCGCTCCTCCGTCGTCCAGTCGGCGAGCCTTGCCTCCAGCGCCTCCTGCTTGCGCTCGACCCTGGCCTTGCGTTCGATGCCGGAATGGCCGCCGGCGAGCACGATCTCGGTCTCGTAATAGAGCGTGCGCAGCAATTGCCCCTTCCAGCCGTTCCAGACGCCTGGGCCGACCGCCTTGATGTCGGCGACGGTCAGGACGAGCAGGAGCTTCAGCCGCTCCAGCGTCTGCACGATCGCGGCGAAGCTCTCGATCGTCTTGGGGTCGCCGAGATCGCGGCTTTGGGCGACGGTCGACATCACCAGATGGTTCTCGATTAGCCAGACCACCGTCTCGGTCTGCGCATCGGTGAGGCCGAGCCGCGGGCAGAGCTTGCGGGCGATGCGGGCGCCCTCGACTGAATGGTCCTCCGGCCGGCCCTTGGCAACGTCGTGCAGGAAGAGTGCGACATAGAGCGCGCGCCGGTTGGTGATCGTCGCGAAGATCGAATTCGCCAGGGGATGCTCGGCTTCGAGCTTGCCGGAGTCGATCTCGGCGAGAATGCCGATCGAACGGAGCAGGTGCTCGTCGACCGTATAGTGATGATACATGTTGAACTGCATCATCGCGACGATGCGGCCGAAATCCGGGATGAAGCGGCCAAGCAGCCCCGATTCGTTCATCCGCCGCAGCACCGCCTCGGGTGAGCGGCGCGCGGTCAGGATCTCCAGGAAGATGCGGTTGGCCTCGCGGTCCTGCCGCAACTGCGGCGTGACCAGCCTGAGTGACTGCGTCACCAGCCGGCTTGTATCGGGGTGGATGGCGAGATCGTCGCGGCTGGCGATCTCGTAGAGTCTGAGCAGATTGACCGGATCGCGCTTGAAGGCCTCGTCGTCGATGACGGCGAGGCGCTGGCCGCGCAGGGTGAAATCGGGGTGGCCTAGAGCCCGAACGCGCCGGCGCTTGGTGAAGGTGCCGATCAGGCTGGTCAGGCTGGCGCGCGGCTTCTGCTGTCGGGCTTCGAGCGCGGCGCAGACGATCGCGGTCAGGTCGCCGACATCCTTGGCGACGAGGAAATAGGCCTTCATGAAGCGCTCGACCGGCGCCTGGCCGCTGCGCCCGGCATAGCCGATCGCGGCCGCGACCTGGCGCTGCAGGTCGAAGGAAAGCCGCTCCTCGGCCCGCCCGGTGATGAAGTGCATCCAGCAGCGCACGCGCCAGAGGAATTCCTCTGAGCGCTGGAACATCGCGAACTCGCGCGCATCGAACAGCCCGGCTTCGACCAGCTCGGCGGAATCATCGACGCGGTAGGAGTATTTGGCGATCCAGAACAGTGTGTTGAGGTCGCGCAGGCCGCCCTTGCCGTCCTTGACGTTGGGCTCGACCAGATAGCGCGACGAGCCGGCGCGAGCGACGCGGGTCTCGCGCTCGGCGAGCTTGGCCTCGGTGAAGGCGGGGGCCGTGCCCTCGGCGATTTCGGCGCCGTATCGCCGGACAAGATCGGCAAACAGCGCCGCATCGCCGCAGATCAGCCGCGCTTCCAGCAGCGCGGTGCGGATCGTCATATCGGCCCGGCCCTCGCGGATGCAGTCGTCGACCGAGCGCACGGAATGGCCGACCTTCAGCTTCAGGTCCCAGAGCGGGTAGAGCATGGCCTCGACCACGCTCTCGCCCCAGGCGGTCTGCTTGTCGGGGAAGAGGAAGAGCAGGTCGACATCGGAGCCCGGCGCCAGCGTGCCGCGGCCATAGCCGCCGACGGCGACGACGGCGATGCGCTCGCCGGCGGACGGGTTCTCGACCGGATAGAAATGCCGCGTCGCTGCCGCATGCAGGCTGGCGACGACGCTGTCCATCACGCCGGAGAGCCGCTTGGCGCAAGACAGGCCGTTGCGGGTGCGGGCCAGGATCTCCCGTGCCGACTGGCGCCCTTCTTCGAGGTTGTCGCGCAGGGCACTGATCAGGGTGCTTCGCAGGCCGTCGCGATCCCCTTTGTCGAACGGCCGCGCCAACTTGCCGACCGCAGCTGTGGGATTCTCGATGAACTCGGCGAGGCGGGGCGCTGGCTTGTCGGGGGAGGGCGGCACTGAACGAGGCTCTTCGGGGCTTTCGGCAGAGGCGGCGGCCAACGATTCCTAGCACGAATGCGGCGAGGCGCAGAGCCTTAATTAAACGAGATACAATGTGAAAATATTGATCTCACATGGGTGTTCGTCTTGTTTGACAAACAGAACGTGTGAACCTAAAAAAAGGACACGCGCCGATTTGAGCCAGCAGCTTGCGGGCGCGAAACAAGTGCAGCTAAAGCGGGGGCGCCGGAGGCCAGAACGCCTCCTATCCCTTCGCGCAAAGTCTTCGAAGGGGACGCCATGCCGATCATCTCAGCCTTGACCCGCCGCGCTGTGCTCGCCGGCCTTGCCGCAGCCTCGCTCGCCTTCGGCAGCGCCATGGCGCAGGCGCCCAAAGAAATCCGCGTCGATTACGCCACCTACAACCCCGTCAGCCTGGTGCTGAAGGAGCGCGGCATCCTCGAAAAGGCGCTCGAGGCCGATGGCATCAAGGTGCGCTGGGTGCTCTCGGCCGGTTCGAACAAGGCGCTCGAATTCCTCAATGCCGGCTCGCTCGATTTCGGCTCGACCGCCGGCGCGGCCGCGCTGATCGGCAAGATCAACGGCAACCCGATCAAGTCGATCTATGTCTATTCGCGTCCCGAATGGACGGCTTTGGTCACCGGCGCCAAGAGCGAGATCACCAAGGTCGCCGAGCTCAAAGGCAAGCGCGTCGCCGTCACCCGCGGCACCGATCCGCACATCTTCCTCGTTCGTTCGCTCGCCGAAGCGGGGTTGACCGAGAAGGACGTCAAGCTCGTGCTGCTGCAGCACGCCGACGGCCGGCTCGCGCTCGAGCGCGGCGATGTCGAGGCCTGGGCCGGGCTCGACCCGATGATGGCCGCCGCCGAGGTCGAGGCCGGCGCCAAGCTCTTCCACCGGAAAGCCGCCGACAACACCTGGGGCGTCCTCAATGTCCGCGAGGAGTTCGCCGAGAAGAACCTGGAACTCGTCCGCAAGGTGCTCAAGGCCTATGAGGAGGCGCGCGCCATCGCGCTCGCCAACCCGGCCGAGGTCAGGAAGGCGCTTGTCGAGGCGACCAAGCTTTCCGACGCGGTGATCGAGCGCCAGCTCACCCGCACCGAGCTGACCCACAGCACGATCGGCCCGGCGCAGGCCGAAACCATCCTCGCCGCGGGCCTCGCCCTGCAGCAGGCCGGCGTCCTGCCGGCCAGTGCCGACGTCAAGGCGACGGTCGACGCGCTGATCGACAAGCGCTTTGCCGCGACGAACTGAGCGGGCATGATCCCGTCGCAATGAGTTCGATCGAGATCGCAGAAGCCATAGACGGGAAGCCGGCCGCGCCGCATGCGCGGCCGGCTTCCCGCATCGGCTTGCGGCTCGCCGGCTTCCTGCTGCCCGTCGTCCTCGCGATCATCTGGGAAATCCTGGTCCGGGCTGGTCTCGCCAATGGCCGGCTGATGCCGCCGCCCAGCGTGGTCGGCAAGACGCTCTGGCAGCTCGCGGCCAGCGGCGAGCTCTGGACCCATGCGCTGGCGACGCTCTGGCGCGTTGCTGCCGGCTTCGGCATCGGCGCCGCCGTAGGCACCGCGCTCGGGGCCCTGACCGGCGCCTTGCCGCTGGCGCGCGGCCTGCTCGACCCGACCCTGCAGGCCCTGCGCGCCATCCCCTCGATCGCCTGGGTGCCGCTCTTCATCCTCTGGTTCGGCATCTTCGAGGCCTCGAAGGTGGCGCTGATCGCGGTCGGCGTCTTCTTCCCGGTCTATCTCGGCGTCGCTGCTGCGATCCTCTCGATCGATCGCAAGATCGTCGAGGTCGGCCGCGTCTTCCGTCTCGGTCGCCTCGCCATGGTTCGGCGCGTGCTCTTGCCGGCGATCCTGCCCGACTGGTTTACCGCCTTGCGCGGCGGGCTCGGGCTCGGCTTCATGTTCGTCGTCGCCGCCGAGATCATGGGCGCCAGCGAGGGCCTCGGCTATCTCCTGGTCGACGGCCAGCAGCTTGGCCGGCCCGACACGATCATCGCCGCGATCATCGCTTTTGCCGTGCTCGGCAAGCTCGCCGACGGATTGCTGCTCGCCATCACGCGCCCTTTCCTCGCCTGGCAGGACACTGCCAGGGACAGGCTCTGAGGGGCGCGGCTGATGCTGGTCTTCGACAGTCTCGCCAAGACCTATGCCGACGGCACCCGCGCGCTTGCCGGTATCGACATCTCCGTCGCCGCCGGCGAGATCCTGGCGCTGGTTGGCGGTTCCGGCTGCGGCAAGACCACGCTGCTGCGTCTCGTCGCCGGGCTCGACCGGCCGAGCGAAGGCCTCATCCTGCTTGATGATGCCGCGATCACCGAGCCTCGGGCCGATGTCGGCGTGATCTTCCAGGAACCGCGCCTGCTGCCCTGGCTTTCGGTCGCCGACAATGCCGGCTTCGGCCTCAGCTCTCTGCCGGCAGCGGAGCGTTCCCGCCTCGTCACCGGCGCGCTCGCCCGCGTCGGCCTCGCCGGCTACGAGGCGCGCTGGCCGCGCGAGCTCTCCGGCGGCCAGCAGCAGCGCGTCGCTATCGCCCGCGCCCTCGTCACCCGGCCGAAGCTCCTGTTGATGGACGAGCCCTTCTCGGCACTCGACGCGACGACGCGCGCCAGCCTGCACGGCCATCTGCTCGCGCTCTGGGAGGAGAGCCGGCCGACCGTGGTGATGGTCACCCATGATGTCGAGGAGGCGGTGACGCTGGCCGATCGCATCGTGGTGATGCAGCCGCGGCCCGGACGCATCTTCGACGAGCTCGACAATCCGCTGACCCGCCCGCGCGACCGGCTCTCGCCGTCCTTCGAGGCGATCAAGCGCGAGGCGCTGCGCACGCTCGACCGCTCACTCACCGACAGCGAGCCGCGCCAGCACAAGACGGCCGAGAGTGCCGGCATGTGGTGGTAGACCGTTTGACAAAACGGACGTCTAGACCGTATGAAAGGACATACGCGCCGATTTGAGCCTCAGCTTGCGGGCGCGAAACAAATGCAGCTAAAGCGTGGGAACGAAGAGATGGCCTGATGCCGTCGACGCTCCCTCCGCCTTGTCTTGGAAGGAGTCAGTTGATGTCGGCCGCTCTTCACAGCCTCTCCCGCTCTCCCGACAATGCTCTGCCGCGCCCGGGGGCGGGCCAGATTGTGGCGCTGCTCGGCGCTGCCATCGAGGTGCGCTCGGCGGCGCTCCGAGGATTTGCGGGTCTCGCATCCGATGACGGGGTGGTTCCGACGCCCGAGATCGGCCTGCTCTGCGCCCGGCCGCGCTTCTTCCCCTGGCTCAGTCTCACCGAGAACCTGGCCTTTGCCTTGCCGAAGGCGACGCCGTTCGAGCGCGAGGGCCTGATCACCAATGTGCTGGTTCGCGTCGGCCTCGCCGCGCAGGCGACGCAGCGGCCAGGGGCGCTCTCGCCCGAGGAATTGCTGCGGCTCGCCATTGCCCGTCTCCTGCTGGTCAGGCCACGGCTGCTCCTGATCGACGAGCCGTTCGCGGCGCTCGACGCCGAGGCTCGTGAGCGGCTGGCGGCCTTCCTGCCCGAACTGTGTACGCAGGGGCGCCCCGCCGTCGTCATTGCGACCGGTTCCGTCGAGGAGGCCGTGCGCCTGGCCGACCGCATCCTCGTCCTGCCGCAAGGAGCGGGGCCGGTCGCCTTCAGTCTCGACAATCTGCTGGCCCGCCCGCGCGACGAGCGCTCCGTCGGCTTCGTCGCCCTGCGCCGCGAGTTGCGGCGCGCACTCGAAAAGGAAAGCCGCCATGTCGTGCCGGACGTAGAGGCGGCGGCCTGAAGCGGCTACAAGGCACGCCACCGCTTCACAGGGATTACGATCATGGACGTCACCGCGCTGCGCGCTTTGCAGGCCCCGCTCAAGGACAAGTACCGTGAGGCGCCGGATGCGGCGGTGATCACGCTGAAGGCCAAGGGCGAGCTCGACGACCAGCACATCGCCTGCAAGGTCGAGACCGGCCGGGCGATCGCGCTCGCCGGCCTGCATCCTGCGACCGGTGGCTCCGGCGCCGAGCTCTGCTCCGGCGACATGCTGCTCGAGGCGCTCGTCGCCTGCGCCGGCGTCACGCTGAAGGCGGTCGCGACCGCGCTCGAGATCGAGCTGAAGAAGGGCACGGTCCGGGCCGAGGGCGATCTCGATTTCCGTGGCACGCTTGGCGTCGCCAAGGATGCGGCGGTCGGTTTCAAGGCGATCCGCCTCTCCTTCGACGTCGAGACTGATGCGCCGCAGGAGAAGCTCGATACCTTGCTCAAGCTGACCGAGCGCTATTGCGTCGTCTTCCAGACCCTGAACGTCAAGCCGGAGCTGTCCGCGGTGTTGCAGACAGCCTGAGCTGACGCGCTCAGCCGGGCAGGGGGCGCGGCGTCCCGTCAGGGTCCGTCGCTTCCGGCTCCTGCGAGATCGGCGCGGTCAATGGGGTTATGATCGCGAAGGGCCGTTCGGCCATCTGCTCGGCCGCCGCCCGCTGCCTGATGCGCAAGCCCGCGACGGCCGCGAGCGCGGCGGTCGCGGCCGCCATCAAATAGAGCAGCCCGTTGATGTCGAGGCGCGCCATCACCTGGGCGCCGAGGATCGGGCCGAACGCCGAGCCGATGCCGCTGACCAGGATCAGCCGGCCGCTGACGGCGACGATACGATCCTGCGGCATGCGATCGAGCGCATGAGCAACGCAGACCGGATAGAGCGTCGACATGAAGCCGCCGAGCAGGGCGGCGACCGGCAGCACCAGCGCCAGATGGCGCGGGACGAGATCGAGCAGCACTGCCGCAGCGGAAAAGCCGAGAGCGAGCCCTGCCAGCACGACCCGGCGGTCGCCCCGATCCGACAGCCTGCCGACCGGGACCTGAAAGGCGAACCCGCCCAGCACCGCGACAAGCATGAACAAGGCGATCGTCTCCTGGGGAATGTTGTTCCGCGCCATCCAGGCCGGGAACAGCGCGTAGAAGGCACTGGTGACGATGCCCGAAACGACGCAGCCGATCACCGAGACCGGCGCCTGTCGTGTCAGCTCGCCATAGGCGAGGGTCGAGTCGCTCGGAAGCGGTGGCGCTTCTGCGCGTGTCGCGCTCACCATCATCAGCGCCAGCGCGAAGAGCGCGACGACGATGTTGAACGGCGTCGTCGAGGCGACAGGCAGCTTGCCGATCAGCAGCTGGCCGGCCGCCAGCGCCAGGAAAGTGCCGACCATGTAGATTGAGAAGATCCGGCCGCGCTGGTCCGGCGGTGCCTTGGCGTTGAGCCAGCTTTCCGTCGTGATGAACAGGCCGACGCAGCCGATGCCGATCGCCATCCGGCACAGGATCCAGCCGAGTGGCGAGACGAAGAGCGGCATTGCCGCGGTCGCGACCACCACCAGGCCGGCAAAGGCGGCGTAGGCACGGATATGTCCGATGCGCTGAATGACGTGGCCGCAGCCGATGGCGCCGATCGAGAAGCCGACAAAATAGGCGCTGAGCACGATGCCGGTGAGCGTCGCCCCGAAATCCTCTACCGTCAGGCGCAGCGACAGGAACGTGTTGAAGAAGCCGTTGGCGAGCTGCACGAGGCTCGTCGCGGCGATGAGCGTTCCGATCTGGACGAGCACGGCTGAAGGCCTCCGGCGCGATCTGGGAGGTCCCAGCTCTACGCCGGAATGTGCTCTCGCCATGGCAGAGCGGACGGAAAATGCGCTCTTGGGGCCCGAAATGCCGCCATCCGGCGTGCGCGGAGCACGCGCGCACAATGGCTGATCTCGTCACAAAGGTCGCCTCAGAGTTGCGATATAGGCTCTGATCGGGCCAAGCCCGAACCGTCCTGCATTGCTCGCCCCGATTGCAGGCGCTGCAACAGGAGACGCGTATGCCGATTCTCGCGACCATCGTCGGCGCCATCACCACTGGCGTGATCTACTGGATGATCTGGGGCGGCGGCATGGAATATGTCAGCCAGCGTCTCAGCGCCGGCAGCGAGCAGAAGCGCCGCGAGCTCTTGAGCAAGCGTCGTGCCGAGGCCGAAGCCGAGGCGCGCCGCACGGCGTTGAAGACGCTGCCGGAAAGCCGCGATGGCGCCGTCGCGCTGATGTGCCTCGTTGCCAACGAACGCGGTGAGCCGACGACCGAGCAGCTTGACCTCATCCGCAGCGAAATGCGCGTCATGCTGGAATACGGCGCCGATCTCGATGAGCGCCTCGTCCTGGCGCGCCATGCCGTGAAGGCCTCTCCCTCGAAGACGATCGCGCTGATGGATTTGCGCGATCTGCTGCGGCCGCATCTCAACCGGGCGGAGTTCGAGGAGCTCTTCGCCATGCTGCGCCGGGTCGCCGAGCTTCACGGCGGGCCGACCGATGGCCAGGACAGCCTGATCGGCGAGGCCGAGCGGCAATTGCCACGGCCACGCTAGGGTTGGTGGCGGCCCTTACTCTGCCGCCTTCAGCTTCACCTCTTTGGCGAATGGCAAGGCCGGCTCATTGGGCCTGGCATCGTCGAATTCGAGCGCGCCGATCCTCTCGGCCCGGCCGGTGACCTTGCCGGCCGAGGTCTTGATCTGGCTGACGTCGTCCTGCGCCTGGCGGAAATGATTGTCGAGCTTGTCGACGCGGTCGCCGAGCCGGCGGACGTCGTCGAGCAATTTGCCGACCTCCGACTGGATCACCTGCGCCTCCTCGCGCATGCGCGCATCGCGCACCAGCGACTGCATCAGCTGGATTGCCAGCGCCAATAGCGAGGGCGAGACGATCATCACCCGCGCCCGGTGCGCCTTCTGGATGACGTCGTCGAAATGCTCGTGCAGATCGGCATAGATCGATTCCGACGGCACGAAGAGCAATGCCATGTCCTGCGTCTCGCCCGGCAGGAAATAGCGCTCGGCAATGTCCTTGACGTGCTGGCCGACATCGCCGCGCACCCGCGCCGAAGCCTGCTTCTTCGCTTCGTCGCCGCGCGCCTCGCGCAGCATGGTGAAGCTCTCCAGCGGGAACTTGGCGTCGATGACAAGGCCGCGCCCATCGCCCGGCAAGGTTACCAGGCAGTCCGGCCGCTTGCCGCTTGAGAGCGTCGGCTGGAACGAAAAGAAGGCGGCGGGTAGCCCATCGCGGATGATCGCTTCCATCCGGCCCTGGCCATAGGCGCCGCGCGCCTGCTTGTTGGAGAGCACGTCCTTCAGCGTCACCACCTCGCCGGTGAGCTCGGTCAGGTTCTTCTGGGCGCTGTCGATGACGGCGAGCCGCTCCTGCAATTTGCCGAGGCTCTCGCTGGTCTGGCGGACATTCTGCTCCAGCCCGGCGCCGACCTGCTGGCGCAGCCCGTCCATCCGGTCGGCCATGATGCGGGCGAGGTCGCCCTGCCGGGTCGAGAGGATCTCGGCCATGGACTGCATGCGGCCGGTGAGCTCGGCTTGCAGCCGGTTCATCTCGGCGACCTTGTCATCCATCTCGCGGGCCCGTTCGGCCGCCATCGCCGCTTCCATTTCGCGCCGACGCGAGCCGCGCCAGGACGTGAACAGCGCCAGCGTCAGCAGGATGAGCGTCAGCCCGGCGAAGCCGAAGGCAGCCTCGGCCCAGCTCACCGGGCGCTCAAGCAGGACGAAAGCGATCTGGTTCATCGTAGAAGCCTACACGATTCGTGTGGCAATTCTAGAACGAAAGCGGAACAGTTTGACCGCTTCCCCACAAGAGCTTATGTCGCCGCAACTCCCGACAATCGTTTCAGAGCGCCCTATGGCTATCCGTCCTCTCGTCATCCTGCCCGACCCGATGCTGCGCAAGGTTTCCGCACCGATCGGCGACATCACGCCGGAGATCCGTAAGCTCGCCGAGGACATGCTGGATACGATGTATGACGCGCCGGGAATCGGCCTGGCCGCGATCCAGATCGGCGAGCCGGTCCGCCTCGTCACCCTCGACGTCTCGAAGAAGGCCGAGGAAGGCGAGCAGCAGGCGCGCGAGCCGGTGGTCTTCATCAATCCGGAGGTGACGTGGAGTTCGAAGGAGCTCAGCTCCTATGAGGAGGGCTGCTTGTCGATCCCCGAATATTACGAGGAGGTCGAGCGGCCGGCGCGGGTCAAGGTCAGCTATCGCGATCTCGACGGCAAGGCGCAGGAGATCGAGGCCGACGGCCTGCTCGCCACCTGCCTGCAGCACGAGATCGACCATCTCAACGGCGTGCTTTTCATCGATTATCTGTCGCGGCTGAAGCGGGAGCGTGTCACCAAGCGCTTCGCCAAGGCAGCGAAACGGGACAGCGCGGCCTGAACGGCAGGTCGGTAGCTATGGACAGCGTCATCGCATGAGCTTGCGCGTCATCTTCATGGGCACGCCGGATTTCGCCGTGCCCACTCTGACCGAGATTATCGGCCAGGGTCATGAGGTCGTTTCCGTCTATACGCGCGCTCCGGCACCGGCCGGGCGCGGCATGGAATTGCGGCCCTCGCCGGTCCAGGTCACGGCCGAGCGCTTCGGCATTCCGGTGTTCTCGCCCAAGACACTGAAGAACGCCGAGGCCGCCGAGATCATGGCCTCGCACGAGGCTGATGTCGCCGTCGTCGTCGCCTATGGTCTGATCCTGCCGAAGGCGATCCTGGAGGTGCCTGAACTCGGCTGCCTCAATCTCCACGCCTCGCTGCTGCCGCGCTGGCGCGGCGCGGCGCCGATCCAGCGCGCCATCATGGCCGGCGATGCCGAGACCGGTGTCTGCGTGATGAGGATGGAGGAGGGGCTCGATACCGGCCCTGTCGCCATGGTCGAGACGCTGGCGATCGATGGCAACGCCACGGCCGGCGAGATGCATGACCGGCTCGCCGGTCTCGGCGCCGATCTGATGGTCCGGGCGCTGCCGGCGCTTGGCCGGGGCGGCCTGCGCTTCACCCCGCAGCCCGAAGAGGGCGTGACCTATGCCAGCAAGATCGGCAATGACGAGGCGAAGCTGAGCTGGAACTGGCCGGCGCAGCAGGTCCACGATGTCGTGCGCGGCCTCTCGCCCTTCCCCGGCGCCTTCATTGAGGTTGACCTCGGCAAGGGGCCGGAGCGGCTGAAGCTGCTGCGCACCGCACGCGCCGGCGGCGCGGCCGAGCCGGGCACGCTGCTCGACGACGAGGGCACCGTCGCCTGCGCGGTCGGGGCGGTGAAGCTGCTTCAGCTCCAGCGCGCGGGGAAAGGGCCGATGAGTGCTCAGGAATTTCTGCGCGGCGCCAGGCTCGGCGCTGGCGCGAAGTTGTAAAGATGCCGCGCTACAAGCTCGTCATCGAATATGACGGCACACCCTTTTCAGGCTGGCAGCGCCAGCTCAACGGGCCGTCGGTGCAGCAGAGCGTCGAGGAGGCGATCGAGGCCTTCTGCGGCCATGCCGTGCGCCTGCATTGCGCGGGGCGGACCGATGCCGGCGTCCATGCCACCCACCAGGTCGCCCATGTCGATCTCGACAAGGACTGGCGCACCGATGTCGTGCGCGACGCCACCAACGCCAGGCTGAAGCGCCTGCCGGTGGCGGTGCTGAGCGCCGAGGCGGTGCCGGACACGTTCGATGCCCGGATCTCGGCGACGCGTCGCTATTACATCTACCGCATCCTCGACCGGCGGGCGCAGCCGGCTCTCGACGCGAACCGCGTCTGGCATGTCCCGGTCAGGCTCGATCACGAGGCGATGGACCGCGCCGCCAAGGCGTTGATCGGCCATCACGACTTCACCACCTTCCGCGCCGCCGAATGCCAGGCCAACGGCCCGATGCGCACGCTCGACCGGTTCGACTGCCGGCGCGAGGGGGCCGAGATCGTGGCCTATGTCCATGCCCGCTCCTTCCTGCACCATCAGGTCCGCTCCATGGTCGGCTGCCTGAAGATGGTCGGCATGGGGCGCTGGCCGGAGAACAAGGTCGGCAAGGTGCTGGCGGCGCGCGACCGCTCGCAATGCGCGGCGCTGGCGCCGCCCAGCGGGCTCTATCTCGCGGGCGTGGATTACTGAATTCGGCTTAGAATCCGGCCAGCCCGAAGGTCTGGATGACGGCATAGTCCGCCAGCAGGCTGGCACAGGCGACCGCTCCAGCGACGCCGCTCTCAGGCCCGAAGGCGGCGCGCGCCACGCAATAGCGCAGCCGCAGCACGATCGTCGCGAAGGCGAGGGTCTGGAAGGCTGCGATGCCCGGATTGGACCAGCCCAGCGCGAAGACTGTCGCCGGCACCGCCATCAGCCCAGCCGACAGGATGGCTGACCAGTTCCAGATGATGATGAAGCCGGTGAAGCGCGGATTGTGGGTGAGGTTCGGCGCGATTCCGACCAGCAGCGCCGGCACGGTGAGCACCGCCAGCATCTCGGCGGTGACGACCGCGGCGAGCAGCCCGGGCGCATCGAAGAGCCCGCCACTGTTCGACAGGCCGGCAAGGGTTCGTTCGGCCGCCAGCACCGGGATCATCGACGGAATGGTCAGGATGAGCGCGAGATAGGAGCGCCAGAAGCCGTCACGGCTCAGGTCGAGATCGGGTAGGGCCCTGGCGTCGGCTGTGAGCAGGCGCCAGGAGGCGATCAGGGAACGCGTCACATCGTCGGCAGCCAGCCTCATGGCTCAACCCTCCTGACGTCACGGCATTAGACTTTCGTCTAACTGTGATCCCTCAGCCGGGTTCCGTCAAGATTGCAGTGGCGTGGCGAAATAGGTCTTCAGCAGCCGGTGCGTGATCCGCTCGAGCGTCTTGAGATCGGCGGTCGCGACCCGTTCGTCGATCTTGTGCATGGTCTGGCCGACGACGCCGTATTCGACCACCGGGCAGTAGTTCTTGATGAAGCGGGCATCGGAGGTCCCGCCGGTCGTCGACAGGGCAGGGCGCTTGCCGGTTTCAGCTTCGACTGCCTCGGCGACCATGGCGACGAATGGCCCGGGCTGGGTCAGGAAGGCGACGGCATTGGTCGGCTCGAAGGCGATCTCGTAGCGCACGGCATTGCCGGCTGCCTCGCGCAGCCGCCGCTCGATCTCGGCGGCCAGCGTCTCCGGCGTCCAGAGGTCGTTGAAGCGGATGTTGAACACGGCCCGGGCTTGCGACGGGATCACGTTCGTCGCGGGATTGCCGACATCGAGCGTCGTTACCTCGAGATTGCTCGGGTCGAAATGCTCGGTGCCGGCGTCGAGCGGGGTCGCGTCCAATGCCGCCAGCAGCCGGACCATGCCGCGGATCGGGTTCTGGGCCAGGTGCGGATAGCCGACATGGCCCTGCACGCCCTGGACGCTGAGCTTGCCGGTCAGCGAGCCGCGCCGGCCGATCTTGATCATGTCGCTCATCGTCGCTGGATTGGTCGGCTCGCCGAGCAGGCAATGGTCGAAGCGCTCGCCGCGCTGATCGGCCCAGGCCAGCAGCTTGACCGTGCCGTTGACGGCCGGTCCCTCCTCGTCGCCGGTGACGAGGAAGGCGATCGAGCCCGGCGCCTCCGGGTTCTCGCGGCGATAGCGGATCGCGGCAGCAACCATGGCGGCGAGTCCGCCCTTCATGTCGCAGGCGCCGCGGCCGTAGAGCACGCCATCGACGATCTCGGCTGCGAAGGGATCACGCGTCCAGGCGGCGAGATCACCAGGCGGCACGACGTCGGTATGGCCGGCGATGACGAGGACCGGCCCCTCGCTGCCGATGCGGGCATAGAGGTTCTCGATATCCGGCATGCCGGGCTCGGAGAAGATTGGGCGCTCGACATTGAAGCCCTCGGCGCTCAGCACGGCGCCGAGTAATGCGAGCGCGCCGCCCTCTGCCGGTGTTACCGAGGGGCAGCGGACCAACGCCTGAGTGAGGGCGATCGGGTCGGTGGGATCGAAGTCGAGGGGGGCGGGCGTGTTCGGGCTCATCGAGCCCGTTTAGCAGCCCCTTCTTGCGCCGCAAGCGCCGCATCGGGATCGACGCCCGGCATCAGGCCGAGATCGACCAGCGCGACCAGCCAGGCCATGGTCGAGATCGCGACCAGCGAAGGCGCCCAGGCATAGCCGAGCAGCGGCTGCAATTCCCGCGGCAGGACGATGGCGCAGATCAGCAGGATGCCGAAGAGCGACGAGCCGCCCCGGTCGGTGGCGCGCTTCGCCGCCAGCGCCGCCCAGGGAAACAGGGCAAAGGCGTTGGCGAAGGCAACGATCTTCGTCGCGGTGAATTTGTCGGTCAGTTGCGGCGCAACCCACTGGATCGCCAGCAGGCAGAGCGCGAGCGCAATGCTGCCGAGCCAGAACTGGCGTAGGCCGATGCGGCCGTCGATATCGGTGAACAGGCGGATTGCGGACATGCGTCAGGCTCCGATTCCGCATCTTTGCACGCCCGGGCGCCCGAATGAAGCATATGCTTAATAAAAGGTTAATGCCCGCGAACCGCTTGTATCGCCAGAGAAAATGCTTGAATGCGGGAGGCGGCGCCGCTAGCTGCGGAACGTCCGCCGAGCTTCGGAAAGGCCGTTCGGCCGACTGGCAGGCGAAAATATGTCCGGGCGGCACGCTGCGCCGCCGAGCGAGGTTTCCAGGATGACCATTCGTCTGCATCGCGGCGATCTGCCTGATGGGTTCCAGCCGGGGCCGATCCTGGCGATCGACACCGAGACCCTGGGGCTCAATCCGCAGCGCGACCGGCTCTGCGTGGTGCAGCTCTCGCGCGGTGACGGCACCGCCGATGTCGTGCAGATTCCGAAGGAAGCGCCGGCGCCGGCCAATCTCTGCCGCGTCCTCGCCGATCCCGGCGTGCTGAAGCTCTTTCACTTCGCCCGCTTCGACATTGCCGCGCTGGAGAAGGCGTTCGAGGTCGTCACCGCGCCGGTCTACTGCACCAAGATCGCCTCCAAGCTGGTGCGCACCTACACCGATCGGCACGGTTTGAAGGATCTGGTCCGGGAACTGCTCGGCATTGACTTGTCCAAGCAGCAGCAATCCTCCGATTGGGGCGCCGACACGCTCACCGAGGCGCAACTCGGCTACGCCGCGGCCGACGTGCTGCATCTTCACGCACTGAAGGCGAAGCTCGACGTGATGCTGGAGCGCGAAGGGCGCGCGCATCTCGCCAAGGCCTGCTTCGATTTCCTGCCGACGCGCGCCGAGCTCGATCTCGCTGGCTGGCCCGAGGTCGACATCTTCGCGCATACGTAAAGTTGAGTTATTTGAACTAAGCTGTTCGCCGGGCGGCTGCCGAACCGGTTGCGCGCGCTCATTGGAGCGCGCCGGTTCGACATGAAAAAGCCGCTGGTGGCTGGCAATGGGCGGGCATGACCTTGGCGATCACGACCCCTGAGACGCGGAGCCCGGCGGCGATGCGGGCGCAGATCCGGCAGCGCGCCTTCCAGACGGCGCGCCGGCATTCTGCGCTCGTGCGCGTGCTGCGGCGGCTGATCCCGGTCGGCGCTGTCGTCGCGGTGGTCGGCCTGATCGTCGTCCCCTTCCTCAATCCGTTGCGTCAGGTCGGTAATCTTTCGCTGGGCGGCATCAGCCTGTCGGGCGGCAAGGTCGTGATGGAGGCGCCGAAGCTCGCCGGCTATCGCAAGGACAATAGCCCCTATGAGGTCACGGCCGACTCGGCCCTCCAGGACGTGCGCAATCCGACGCAGATCGAACTGGTCAAGATGACGGCGCGGGTGCTGGTGAAGGACGAGGGCTGGATCAACATCAACGCGCAGAGCGGCCTTTTCGACCAGCAGAAGGAGAAGCTGAAACTGGTCGACGATGTGAAGATCCGCACCGAGTCGGGCTATGATGTCCGCATGCGCACGGCCGATGTCGACTTCAAGGGTGGAACCGTCAATTCGCGTGAGCCGGTCAAGGTCAATCTCGGCACGACCACGATTGACGCCGACACGCTCGACGTGAAGGACAATGGGGCGCTGATTACCTTCGAGGGCCGCGTGCATGTCCTGATCGAGAACGCGCCGGCGCGCAGCCTCGCTGGGCCGGAGCGCGAGGGCAGCACGCCCAATCTCGAAGCCCTTCGTTCCGCCGGCAAGCCGTAAGATCATCGCACCGAGCCATGCAGGTCAACCACAGGTCACCGATGAAACCCTTCGTTCTCGCTCTCGCTGCCCTGATCGCGCCGGCCCTGTCCGTCGCTGCTCAGGCTCAGCAGCCGCCCGCGCGATCCGGCTCGGCGCCTGCTGCAGCGCCCGCCGCCGCGAGTGCTACGCCAGCCAAGCCGGCCAAGCCGCGTGGCGGCGCCCCGGGCTCGCCCTTCGGCGGCATGGGCGGTGACAGCAAGGAGCCGATCAAGATCGACGCCAACAAGCTCGATGTGCTCGACAAGGACAACAAGGCGGTCTTTTCCGGCAATGTCGTTGCCGTACAGGGCGAGACCACCGTGCGCTGCTCGGTGATGACGGTGTTCTATGAAGGTCGTGGCCAGGGCGGCACGCCGAAGCCGGCCCAACCTGCCGCGCAGGGCCAGGGTCAGAGCAGTGACGGCGCGATCAAGCGCATCGAATGCACCGGACCGGTCACCGTTGTCTCGAAGACCCAGGCCGCGACCTCGGACAATGCCGTCTTCGATCGCGCCAACAACAAAGTGATCATGACCGGCAATGTCGCTTTGAACGATGGCCCGAACATCACCCGGGGCGACCAACTCGTCTATGATACGCAGACCGGCGTCGCCAACGTGACCTCGAAGGGCCGTGTCCAGGGCTTCTTCGTGCCGAATTCGGGCGAGGCCGGTAAGGACGGCAAGGACGGCAAGGATAAGGCGGGGGCCAAGCCGGCCGCCGCACCGACCAACTGAATTCCTTTGCGGCTGGGGCGGTCGCAGGAAGGCGTTGCCAGTTCGGCGCGCCTCGCATACCAGAGCGGACCCATGTCGAACGCCAGCAGCTCGCGCTTTCTCCTGTGACGGTGCCTCTTTCTCCTCCTCCCGCGGCTGGCCAGCAGGCGCAGCCCGGCGTGACGCGGCCGGCCAAGGCGCCGGCGGTGCGCTCTGGCGTGTTCGCCAGGCTCGGCGGACTCTTCGGCAAGGGCAAGGACAAGCCCGCGGCTGAAGAGGATGTGCAGCCTGGTCGCATCGCGAGCGCTGTCGGTGGCACCGGCATCCTGGCCGTCAGCGGCCTGCGCAAGACCTACGGTTCTCGCAACGTCGTGAGCGAGGCCTCGCTCTACGTCCGCAACGGCGAGGCGGTCGGGCTGCTGGGACCGAACGGCGCCGGCAAGACCACGATCTTCTACATGATCACCGGCCTGGTCAGCGCCGATATGGGTGTGATCTCGCTCGAAGGGAACGACATCACCACTCTGCCGATGTACCAGCGCGCCCGGCTCGGCATCGGCTACCTCCCGCAGGAGGCGTCGATCTTCCGCGGCCTCTCCGTCGAGGACAACATCCGCGCCGTGCTTGAAGTGGTCGAGCCGAACCGCAAGAAACGCGAACGCGAACTCGACAAGCTGCTCGACGAGTTCAACATCGCCCGCCTGCGCAAGGCGCCTTCGATCGCGCTCTCGGGCGGCGAGCGGCGGCGCTGCGAGATCGCCCGCGCGCTCGCCGGCCGCCCCTCCTTCATCCTGCTCGACGAGCCCTTCGCCGGTATCGACCCGATCGCGGTGGGGGATATCCAGGAACTGGTCCGGCAGTTGACCGATCGCGGCATCGGCGTGCTGATCACCGACCACAATGTCCGCGAGACTTTGGGCCTGGTCGACCGCGCCTACATCATCCATTCCGGCCGCGTGCTGACCGAAGGCTCGCCGGCCGAGATCATCGCCAATGCCGATGTCCGCCGCGTTTATCTCGGCGAGGACTTCCGTCTCTGAGCGGAATTGGCGGGCGCTCCGCCTGCCGATGTTGCAGCGCATTAACTTCCCGGGGCGAAAGCCCCCGAAGAGCTTTGACGCCGCCGCAGCCTCCGGCTAGTCTTGTTGACAGGCAAGAACCGTGCCGAATTGCCGCAGGCTGAGGAGTCGGGATCGCGATGGCGATGATGCCACGCATGGAGCTGCGCCAGGGCCAGTCCCTGGTGATGACGCCGCAATTGCTGCAGGCGATCAAGCTGCTCCAGCTCTCCCATCTCGAACTGCAGAGCTTCGTCGAGGGCGAGCTCGAGCGCAACCCGCTGCTCGAGCGCAGTGACGAGACTCCGGAGCTAGGTTCACTGAACGGTGCGGGTGAAAGCCCGCTCGCCGTTGACGCAGAAACCTATGCTCGTGCCGAGAGTCTCAACACCCAGGAAGGCATGGAGGGCCGGCTCGGCACCGGGCTCGACAATGTCTTTCAGAACGAGCAGCCGCAGGCGGCGCGGCTTGAGACGCAAGGGGCCGACAGCCTGCCGATCATCGGCGGCAGCTATGGTGGTTCCGGCGGTTCCTTCGACGAGGGGCCGGACGGCTTCGAAAGCAGCCTGACCAGCGAACTCTCGCTGCACGATCATCTCAGCGCCCAGCTCGACCTTGCGATGACCGCGCCGGCGGAGCGGCTGATCGGCAGCCATATCATCGATGGCGTCGACGATTCCGGCTATCTGAGCGAGCCTCTGGCCGATATCGCCGAGCGCCTCGGCGTTGACCTCGCCAGGGTCGAGGCGGTGCTCGCCGTCGTGCAGGGCTTCGACCCGAGCGGTGTCGCCGCCCGCGATGTCAGCGAGTGCCTGGCGATCCAGCTGCGCGAGCGCAACCGCTACGACCCGGCGATGCAGGCCTTGCTCGCCAACCTGCCGCTCCTCGCCAGGCGTGACTACGCCGCCCTGAAGCGGATCTGCGGGGTCGACGACGAGGATATCGCAGACATGGTCGCCGAGATCCGGCGGCTTGACCCAAAGCCCGGTCGCGCCTTCGGCGGCTCGGCTGCCGAGACTGTGGTGCCGGACGTCTTCATCCGCGCCGCGCCGGACGGCTCCTGGCTGGTCGACCTCAATCCCGACACCCTGCCGCGCGTGCTGGTCAACCAGACCTATCATGCCCGCGTTTCGAAGGCTGTGCGGAACGATGCGGAGAAGGCGTTCATCGCCGAATGCCTGCAGACGGCGAACTGGCTGACACGCTCGCTCGAGCAGCGCGCCCGCACCATCCTCAAGGTCGCCAGCGAGATCGTGCGCCAGCAGGACGGCTTCTTCGCCCACGGTGTCGAGCATTTGCGTCCGCTCAACCTGAAAACGGTCGCCGATGCGATCAGCATGCATGAATCGACCGTCTCGCGCGTCACCTCGAACAAGTATCTCGCCTGCTCACGCGGCGTCTTCGAGATGAAGTACTTCTTTTCCGCCGCGATTGCCGCAACCGGCTATGGCGAGGCACATTCGGCCGAGGCCGTGCGCCACCGCATCAAGCAGATGATCGACGAGGAGGCGCCAGGTGACGTGCTCTCCGATGACGCCATCGTCGTCAAGCTGAAGGGGAACGGCGTCGACATCGCCCGCCGAACCGTGGCGAAGTATCGGGAATCGCTGCGCATTCCATCCTCGATGGAGCGCCGTCGCGAAAAGGCGGCGATGGCGCTCGCTGTACGCTGAGCCCCCGGGCGCTCGCCGGCGCCCGGCTTGGTTGGCATCACGCTGCGGCAGCTGCCGCAAGACACGCGTCGTGGGGCATGCCGCCTGTGCAGCTCCGCCCGGCGATGCATTGACAACCTCGGGGGCCCGTCCTTACCTCCTTAGGATGGTCGGCTACTGACCATGGCGACAAGAAGGGGAAGCACTCCATGAGCTTGCGAATCTCCGGCAAGAATCTCGATGTCGGCGAGGCCCTGCGCGGCCAGGCCGAAGCCAGGGTCGCCGCAGCGTTGGGCAAGTACTATGAGGGCGGCTACCAGGGCCACGTCACCGTCGGCAAGGACGGCACCGCGTTCAAGACCGATGGCGTCCTGCATCTCTCCTCCGGCATCACGCTCGAAGCCTCCGCCACTGCGCACGATCCCTACGCCAGCCTCGACAAGATGGCCGAGCGTATCGAGAAGCGGCTGCGTCGCTACAAGCGAAGACTGAAAGATCGCGCTGCGGCCACCAACGGGCGCGAGCCCGGGCTGGAAATCCCCAGCTATGTGATCGCTGCCCCCGATGAGGATATCGAAGAGCACGAGGCCGATCACGCCGGCGAGAATCCGGTGATCGTGGCGGAATCGACCAAATCCCTGCACCAGATGACGGTTGGCGATGCGGTCGCTGAGCTCGACCTGACCGGCGCGCCTGTGGTTATCTTCCGCCATGCTGGCAATGGCCGCATGAACGTCGTATACCGCCGCCGCGACGGCAATATCGGCTGGATCGATCCGCCGGCTTCTCTTTCTTGAAGTCTCGCCGCTGATGGAGCTCGGGCGCCGGCCGGGATGCCGGTGGCGCCTGCGTTCCGGCACGGGACATGCATGGATTGGCCTATGACGCTGACCGATCTTCTCCGACCCGACGCGGTGATCTCACCGCTGCGTGCCAACAGCAAGAAACAGGCCTTGCAGGAGCTGGCGCAGCACGCCGCCCTGCTGACCGGCCTGCCCGAGCGCGAACTCTTCGAAGCCCTGCTCCAGCGCGAGCGCCTGGGCTCGACCGGGATCGGCGACGGCATCGCGATTCCGCACGGCCGGATGGCCGGTATCGACCGGCTCGTCGGCCTGTTCGGCCGCGCCGATAAGCCGATCGACTTCGAGGCGCTGGACGGTCAGCCGGTTGACATCGTCTTCGTGCTGATCGCCCCGGAAGGGGCGGGGGCCGACCACCTGAAGGCACTGGCCCGCGTCGCGCGCGTGCTGCGCAACCAGTCGGTTCTGGAGCAGGTGCGCCATGCGCATGACCCGGCCGCCATCTACGCCATCCTGGCGGAGACTGCTGCCAAGGCGGCCTGAGAGAGGCAGCACGGGGCTGCCGCTTCCCTGGAATGATCTCAATCTAGGCTTGGAGGCCTTGCGCCAAGCGGCTATGACGCGGCCGAAACCGTGAGGCGCCGCGCGTTCTGCACATGGCGTCGTCGAACCGACGGAGCGCCGCCGATGGCCTATACCCATGTCGATCTCTTCCCGCTCGGCGAGGACAAGACGCCCTACCGTTCGCTCGGCAGCGACGGGGTCACGGTCGAGACGGTCGGCGGGCGCGAGGTCCTGAGCGTCTCGCGCGACGCGATCAAGCGGCTCTCCGAGCAGGCCTTCATCGACATCAACCATCTGCTGCGGCCCGGCCACCTCGCCCAGCTTGCGAAAATCCTCGACGACCCCGAGGCGACCTCGAATGACCGCTTCGTCGCCTATGACCTGCTCAAGAATGCGGGCATCGCAGCCGGTGGCGTGCTGCCCATGTGCCAGGACACCGGCACCGCGATCATCATGGGCAAGAAGGGCCGCAAGGTCTGGACCGAAGGGGAGGATGAGGCGGCGCTCGGCGAAGGCGTCTACGACGCCTATCTCAAGCGCAATCTGCGCTATTCGCAGGTCGCAGCCCTTTCCATGTTCGAGGAGAAGAACACCGCGACCAACCTGCCGGCGCAGATCGACATCTATGCCGAGGGCCAAGGGCCCAACGACTCCGCCTACAAATTCCTCTTCGTCGCCAAGGGCGGTGGCTCGGCCAACAAGACCTTCCTCTTCCAGGCGACGCCTTCGCTCCTGACCAAGGACCGGATGATGGCGTTCCTGAAGGAAAAGATCCTGACGCTCGGCACCGCCGCCTGCCCGCCCTACCACCTCGCCATCGTCATCGGCGGCACCTCGGCCGAGCAGAACCTCAAGACGGTCAAGCTCGCCTCGACCAAATATCTCGACGCGCTGCCGACGAAGGGCTCGCCCTCCGGTCACGCCTTCCGCGACATCGAGATGGAGGAGGAGGTCCACAAGTTGACCCAGGCGCTCGGCGTCGGCGCGCAGTTCGGCGGCAAGTATTTCTGCCATGACGTGCGTGTCATCCGCCTGCCACGCCACGGCGCCTCGCTGCCGATCGGGCTCGGCGTCTCCTGCTCGGCCGACCGTCAGGCCAAGGGCAAGATCACCAAGGACGGGATCTTCCTCGAGGCGCTCGAGACCGATCCGTCGAAGTACCTGCCCGAGATCGACCAGGCCAAGCTCGGCGGCGATGTCGTCAAGGTCGATCTTAATCGGCCAATGAGCGAGATTCTCGCCACATTGACGCAATACCCGGTGAAGACCCGGCTCTCGCTGACCGGGACGATCATCGTCGCGCGCGACTCGGCCCATGCCAAGATCCGCGAGCGGCTGGAGAACGGCCAGGGCATGCCGGACTACCTGAAGAACCATCCGGTCTATTATGCCGGCCCGGCCAAGACGCCGGAGGGCTTCGCCTCGGGCTCGTTCGGCCCGACCACGGCAGGCCGGATGGATTCCTTCGTCGACCAGTTCCAGTCCTTCGGCGGCTCGATGATCATGCTCGCCAAGGGCAACCGCTCGGCGCAAGTCCGCGAGGCCTGCAAGGCGCATGGCGGCTTCTATCTTGGCTCGATCGGTGGGCCGGCAGCGCGCCTCGCCCAGGACTGCATCCGCAAGGTCGAGGTGCTCGAATATCCCGAGCTCGGCATGGAAGCGGTCTGGCGCATCGAGGTCGAGGATTTCCCGGCCTTCATCGTCATCGACGACAAGGGCAACGACTTCTTCAAGGAGCTGAATCTCGGATGATCGTCCGCGTCGCGTTCGCCGCCCTGCTGATCCTTGTACCTGCCGTAGCGCTGGCACAATCGCGTCCCGTTCCGGCGACGTGCACGCGCGATCTGTTCCAGAACGAGGCGGCGATGCGCCAGCGGCAATATCGCATGCAGCAGGTCGCCACGGCCGATCAGGCGACGCAGTGCGCGGCCTGGCGCGACCATGTCGCCTTCATGCAGAAGGCCCGTTCCGTCTTCGCCACCTGCCAGAGCGGACGGCAGCGCGAGGAAAATGTCGGCCAGATGGACCAGTCGCTGGCCGACTACCGCCTGCTGCTCGCCAATCGCTGCGGAGGCCGTTGACTACCTGATCTCTGGCGGTTGGCCGAGCTGCGCCTTGAAAAAGGCGAGCACGCGGGCGTTGAAATCGGCGTGGAACGCGGCCCGGTCGAAACCGGGCTGATCGCTGCAGAGCTCGCCAGCCGACTGGGCCAGCTCGGCCGGGCAGGGCGGCAGGAAGGAGAAATGCTGGGAGCCGGGCACGGCGCGGAATTCGGGCTTTACCGGCAGCCAGTCCGCTATGTCTGCGACACTGGCCGGGGTCACGCCGTCACCTCCGTGCTCTGAGCCCCAGAGCTGAACCGGCACCAGCACGTTCTTGAAGCTCTGCTGCGTAAAGAAGACGCTGAGCGGGTCGGCGATGACCGCAGCCTTGATGCGCGGATCATGGCTGAGTTCCGGCAGTTCTCCCATGCGGACCTGATCGCAGAGCGGGCTGTTATTGCCCTCGCAGAGCCTGAGGCGCTTACCGAAATATGGATTGGCGCCGACGGCGACGAGTCCGGTATAGCCGCCCCGCGAGAAGCCGAAGAATCCGATCCGCTCGGCATCGACCCTGGCCGCATCGGGCCATGAGCCGAGCATGTAATCGACCGCGCGCTTGATGTCGGCCGGCCGCTCGACGAAGACCGAGAACTCGCGCGTACGGCTCTGGTCCAGGCTGGTGTCGCCGGGGTGGTTGATGGCGACGACGATGAAGCCGGCGTCGGCCAGAACCTCTGCCGTGTCACGGTGTCCGAGGAAGCTGCCGGTCCTGCCGTGCGAAACCACGATGAGCGGACGTTTCTCACCCGCGAGCGGACAATTCATGACGACGGACATGGCGAAAGGGCCGAGTTTCACCTCGCTCGGCGGCCGCGTGCACGGATACCAGACCGCGCCCTTCAACGGCTGAAGTAGCCCTTCGGCCGGAATTTCGACGGGCTTGAACCCGGCCGCCTGCGCCAGGGAGGGCACAAGGCAAAGGGCGATCCAGCAGAGGAGACGGCTGAGGTTCATGGCATGCTCGCGCTGCGGATGGGGATCAGGAGGTCGGTGCGCAACGCGGCAGGCGCTATCCCGCGCGATGACGTGTCGAGATAATGCTCCAGTATGGGCCGATCATCCGGCTCGTAGCCGCTGCCCGGCATCCAGTTCGTGTAGATGGCTTGCACGGCGGCTTTGATGCGGGTGTACGGACCGGTCAGCCGGTGCACGGCATAGTGGCCGCCGGGGATCTCCAGCGCCTCGATCTCTGTATCCTCTGGCCAAGGATCGGGCGAGGCGATGGCGGCGTAGTATCTGAAGCGATCGGCATGTTCGGGATTGCCGAAGGAGGCACCCCATTTCCCCGAGATCGTTCGTATGCCGGCGCGCAGACGCAGCTGCCGGTGCGTGTGAGGAATGGTGGCGAACGACCCGACATGCCGTAGCGCATGCAGCCATTGCGCCGGTCGTTCGACGATCGCGACAGTCGGCATGGCTTCATCGTCGCTGTCGTTACTGGCCGCCTGGTCGACGGTGAGGATCGCGCGCCTCATCTGCTGCCGGAATGCACGCGGCGACTGCCCGGTGAACTGGTGAAAGGCGCGCGTGAAGGCCTGCGGGCTATCATAGCCGACAGTCAGTGCCACTTGTGTGATGCTTTCATTCGAGCCGGTCAGGAGGCGTGTCGCGAGGGCCAGTCGGACTCGGCGGATCGTGGCCGCCGTCGTCTCGCCCACCACGCCGGCGTAGACACGGTGAAAATGGAAGGGCGAGAAATTGGCGAGGCGTGCGAGATCGTCGAGACGAAAGTCGGCCATCGGATCAGCAACGATGGCGGCGACCGCACGAGCCACGCGAGCGCGATAATCCTGTACTGTTCGATCGCTGGCCATCGAGAATAGCCTGCCCTATCGGTGAGCCGGAAACTTAGCTGCTTTTGCTAAAGTACCCGGAACGGGACCGGTCCGTTTCCTCATCATGCATCCCGATTCACCTCATGGATGTGAATGCCGCAATCGTCTTGCCCCCGAAACGCAGCGTGGCGAACGGGTTTGGGCAGGGCGGCATTTGAGGTATGGCTGTCGCGCCGCCGCCCTGCCGTGTTGCACCGCTGGGTTTCTGATGTGAGCAGCCACGAGATGATGGATGACTAGCGATACGACCTCTCCGCTCGGCATCGCCGTCGTGCCGGTGACGCCTTTCCAGCAGAACTGCTCGATCGTCTGGTGCACGCGCACCAAGGAGGCTGCGGTCGTCGATCCCGGTGGCGATGTCGAGCGCATTCGCGGCGCGCTGACGGAACTGGGTGTAACCCCGGTCGCGATCTGGCTGACCCATGGCCATATCGATCATGCCGGTGGCGCGACCGAGCTCGCCGGCGTGCTGAACCTGCCGATCGTCGGGCCGCACGAGGCCGACAAATTCCTGCTCGACGCGCTACCGCAGCAGGGGCTGATGTTCGAGATGCGGGGTGTGCAGGCGGTAACGCCGACGCGTTGGCTCGCCGAGGGCGACAGCGTTTCGGTCGGCGATGTCAGCTTTTCCGTGCAGCATGTGCCTGGGCATACGCCCGGCCATGTCACACTCTTCCAGAAGGATCTGCGCTTCCTGCTCGCCGGCGACACGATCTTCGCCGGCTCGGTCGGCCGCACCGATTTCCCCTATGGCAACCACAAGGACCTGATCGGCGGCATCAAGGGCAAGCTGCTGCCGCTCGGCGACGACGTTCAGTTCCTGCCCGGCCACGGCCCGGCCAGCACGCTCGGCGAGGAGCGCCAGACCAATCCGTTCCTGCAGGGGTGAGGGAGCCGTCGGGGCCGTCATTCTCGGGCGAAGCGAAGCGCAGACCCGAGAATCTCATGACGAGAAGGCGCTGATCGGAGCCTCTTTCAGCCTGAGATGCTCGGGTCAAGCCCGAGCATGACGCGGTTGAAGGGCTCCAGAAACGCTAACGGCCATGTCCGGAAGGGCGCGCGTACATCCGGCGTCGCTGGCTTCGGGTTCATGGCCGTCTTCAACGGGACGGAGGGCGGTGGAACGCCCTCGACATCACCGTGACCCCGATATGGGATTATGATCCTGTCATTGCAAGGGCGGTTCCATGAAAAACCGGCCGCGTCCTTAGGCGCTCGCTCGCGTTGCCGGTTTCGCGGCCCATGCGATAGTCGCGGCCATGTGGGAGATTCTCTCGACCTATTGGCCGCATATCCTCGGCGTCGTCTCGCTGGCGCTGACCGTCGTCGCGGCCAGCCATGCCGCGATGACCAAGGACGAGGTGCGCGCCGCCATCGGCTGGGTCGGCGTCATCGTGCTCTCGCCGATCATCGGGCCGTTGATCTATGCGGTGGGTGGTATCAACCGCATCCGTCGCGCCGCGATCGTCTCGCAGCGCAAGCCGAAGCTCGGTGCCGATCCGCTGGCGCAGACATTCGAGGTCTCGAACGCCGACATCGCCCGCGATTTCGGACGCCGCTTCGCCGCGCTGAAGACCCTGGGCGACAAGGCGACGCGCCGCCATCTCAAGTCAGGCAATGCGATTGCGGTGCTCAGGACTGGCGACCAGGCCTATGCGGCGATGGCAGAGGCGATCACGGCGGCCGAGCGCTCGATCATCCTCGAGAGCTATATCTTCGATCGCGATCCGCTCGGCTTGCGCATCGCTGCCGCGCTGATCGCGGCGGTTCGGCGCGGCGTCGATGTGCGCGTGCTGATCGATGCCGTCGGCGCGCGCTATTCGGTGCCGAGCATCGTCGGCCATCTGCAAAAGAACGGCGTGCCGACCGAGGTCTTCAACGGCAACATCATCATTGGCCTGAGGCTGCCCTATGCGAACCTGCGCACCCACCGCAAATTGCTGATCGTCGACGGGCGGATCGCCTTCGCCGGCGGCATGAACATCCGCCAGGGCTTCACCTCCGAATTCGCCGGCGAGGCTGCGGCCCACGATACGCATTTCCGCGTCGAGGGGCCGGTCGTCGAGGATCTGTTCGCCGTCGCGGCTGAGGATTGGCGCTTCGCTTCGGGCGAGGAGCTCGCCGGCGATACCTGGGCAGTCACGCCGGCGGTGGCGCCGCAAGGTCCGACCGTGCTGATGCGCGCGGTTGCATCTGGCCCCGACGCCAGCCTGGAGACCAACCACAAGCTGCTGATCGGCGCTTTCTCGGTGGCGCGGGCCTCGATCCGGATCATGTCGCCCTATTTCCTGCCGGATCGCGAACTGATCAGTGCGCTGATTACCGCGGCGCGGCGCGGCGTCGCCATCGACATCGTCGTGCCCGACGTCAACAACCTCGTCCTGGTCGACCGCGCCATGCGGGCGCAGTTCGACCAGGTGCTGAAGGATGGCTGCAAGGTCTGGCGCGCCACCGGCTCGTTCGATCACTCCAAGCTGCTCGCGATCGATGGTGCCTGGGCTTATGTCGGCTCGTCCAATCTCGATGCGCGCTCGCTGCGGCTGAACTTCGAGATCGACCTCGAAGTGCTCGACGAGGATTTCGCTGGAGGTATCGAGCAGCGCATCGACGCGGCGATCGCCAGAGCACGGCCGGTCACGCTGAAGGGGCTGCGGTCACGACCCTTCCCCTTGCGCCTGCTCGACCGGATGCTCTGGCTCTGGTCGCCCTATTTGTGAGGGTAGCGGCTTCACGGGGCAGGCCATTTACCGTCATGGTCGGGCTTGTCCCGACCACCCACGTCTTCGTTTCACTGATCGAGTTTGGTGGTCAAGACGTGGATGCTCGCCACAAGGGCGAGCATGACGGTGCGGGGCCTCAGGCGTCGAACACGCCCTTGAGGAAGTCCTGCTTGCCGACCTGGAAGCCGTTCTCTCGCAGGATGTCGTAGGCCGTCGTGGCGTGGAAATAGAAATTCGGCACGGCAAAGCGGGTGAGGTAGTCGACGCCCTTCATCGTCACGGTCGCCGACGGGCCGCGCGGGAAGGTCACGTCCTTGTCGAGCCCGGCGTCGAGCGCCGCCTTGTCGACCGAGGCGATGAAGTCGAGAGTTTTCGCGATCCGTGCCTTCAGCTCCTCGAAGCTCTTCTCCTCGTCGGGAAAACGCGGATTCTCGGCTCCGCTCACCCGGGCGGCCGCGTTCTTGGCGAAGTCCGACATCAGCTGAATCTGCCGGGTGAAGGACAGCATGTCCGGGGCGAGCCGGCTCGAGAGCAGCACCTCCGGCTGGATCTTGCGCTCGGACGCCTCAGAGCCCGCCTTGTCGAGGATCGCGTCGAGCGCCTTCAGGGTCTGGATGAAACCCGGGAAGACGGCGGCATAAGCGGAAAGCGGCATCGGAAATCCTCACCAACGAAAACGGGCCCGGAAAGGGCCCGCTGCGTCTGCCGATATAAGCCTTTCCCCGCCGATGTCAGCGGGCGCCGGCGTCAGTCCTTGGCGCGCTCGACATAGGCCCCGGTCTCGGTCATCACGACGATCCGGGTGCCGGGGCCGATATGCGGCGGCACGGCGGTGCGCACGCCATTGGTCAGGATCGCCGGCTTGTAGGAGGAGGAGGCGGTCTGGCCCTTGGTCACCGGCTCGGTCTCGGCGACCTCGCAGGTGACGCGCTGCGGCAGCTCGATCGCGACGGCGCGGTCCTCGAACACCGAGAGCGAGACCTTCATGCCTTCCTGGAGATAGGGCGCCATGTCGCCGACAACGCCGCCATCGACCGGGATCTGGTCAAAGGTCTCGGGGTTCATGAAGACGTACTGCTCGCCGTCCTGATAGAGATAGGTGAAATCGCGATCCTCGACATAGGCGCGCTCGACCTGCTCGGTGGTCTTGTAGCGCTGGGTCATCTTCACGCCGTCGGCGATGCGGCGCATGTCGATCTGCGTCGTCGGCGTGCCCTTGCCCGGGAAGAAGCTCTCGGCCGAGATGACCGTGCAGAGATGCCCGTCGAGATCGAGGACGTTGCCCTTGCGGACGGAGGAGGCGATGACCTTGACCACGTGCGGTTTCCTTGGCTGGCGCGGGCTGCGTCCGCGCGCTATGCGAATTCCTGTGCCGCGCCACTACCGCATTCGAGGCGCAAACGGAAGCGCGCAGGCCGTTTGTGCAGGCTTTCAGCGCAGTGAGGCTCGATGAGCGAGACGCTCCCGCCCTTCTGGCGGCCGGATATCCATGCCGACCGGCGTCCGGCGCTGCTGGCGCGTGGGCGGATCAAAACGGCGCTGCGGCGCTGGTTGGAGGCGCGCGACTTCCTCGAGGTCGAGGCTGCGATCCTGCAGCTCTCGCCCGGCAACGAGACGCATCTGCACGGGTTTGCCACCACGCTGGTCGACGATGGCGGCGCGAGGCATCCCTATTACCTGCACACCTCGCCGGAGTTCGCTGCAAAGAAGCTGCTGGCGGCCGGCGAGCCGCGCATCTTCGATTTCGCCCGTGTCTTCCGCAATCGCGAGCGCACCGCCTTGCACCATCCCGAGTTCACCATGCTGGAATGGTATCGCGCCGGGGAGGATTACGAGGCGCTGATGGATGATTGTGCGGCCTTGCTGGCCGAGGCGGCGCGCGCGGCGGGGGCGAGCGTGCTGCGCTGGCGCGGCGCCGAGGCCGATCCGTTCGCGGCGCCGGAGCGGCTGACCGTGCAGGATGCCTTCCGTCGCCATGCCGGCATCGATCTCAAGCGCACGATCGCGGCCGACCTCTATCTCGACCGCCCGGCGCTCGCGGCCGATGCCGCTGAGGTCGGCATCCGCCTCGCCGAAGACGACAGCTGGTCCGACATCTTCAGCCGCATCCTCTCCGAGAAGGTCGAGCCCGAGCTCGGCCGCGGCCGCGCCACCATCCTGTGCGAATACCCGATCTCGGAGGCGGCGCTGGCACGGCCCAAGCCGGGCGACCCGCGAGTCGCCGAGCGCTTCGAGCTCTATGCCTGCGGCGTCGAGCTCGCCAACGCCTTCGGCGAATTGACCGATCCGGACGAGCAGCGCCGGCGCTTTGAGGCTGACATGGACGAGAAGCAGCGCATCTATGGCGAGCGCTACCCGATCGACGAGGATTTTCTCACCGCACTTAGCCTGATGCCGCAGGCCTCGGGTATCGCGCTCGGCTTCGACCGGCTGGTCATGCTCGCGACCGGCGCGCGCCGGATCGAGGATGTGCTCTGGACGCCAGTCGCGGAACCGGGCAGGGGAGGGCGATGACGATCCACCAGCCGCCCGGCCAGCCGCTGAAGACGGTCGACGCCCTCGTCGAGCGTGGCCTCGTTGCGCCCGCGCGGCGTGACACGCTGGCCGCAGTCGGCAGGCGCTATGCCGTCTCGGTGACGCCAGCGATCGCGGCGCTGATCGACCCGGCCGACGACGCCGACCCGATCGCCCGCCAGTTCATTCCCGCTCCGGCCGAGCTGACGACGCTGCCGGAGGAACTCGCCGACCCGATCGGCGACGAGGTGCATTCGCCGGTCGAAGGCGTCGTCCACCGCTATCCCGACCGTGCCCTGCTCAAGCTGGTCCATGCCTGCCCGGTCTATTGCCGGTTCTGCTTTCGCCGCGAGATGGTCGGCCCCGGCGGTGATGCGCTCACTGGCGAGAAGCTCGACGCTGCGCTCGCCTATCTCGCCTCCCGCCCGGAGATCTGGGAGGTGATCATGACCGGCGGCGACCCGCTGATCCTTTCCGCCCGGCGGCTGCGCGAGGTCGCCAGGCGCCTCGCCGCGATCGGGCATATCAAGGTGGCGCGCTGGCATACGCGCGTGCCGATGGTGCAGCCGGAGCGCATCACCGAGGACTATGCCCGCGCGCTGCGCATCCCCGGCAAGGCGAGCTACATCGCCATCCACGCCAACCATCCGCGCGAGTTCACCGAGGAGGCGAAGGCTGCGCTGGCACGTCTCGTCGACGCCGGCCATGTCCTCGTCAGCCAGAGCGTGCTGCTCAAGGGCGTCAACGCCGATATCGCGACTTTGTCGGCGCTGATGCGCGCCTTCGTCGAGAACCGGGTCAAGCCATATTACTTGCACCATCCCGACCTCGCGCCGGGCACCTCGCATTTCCGGTTATCGCTGGCGGAAGGGCAGGCGCTGGTCAAAAGTCTGCGCGGCAACCTTTCCGGCCTGTGCCAGCCGACCTATATCCTCGACATCCCCGGTGGGGCCGGCAAGATCCCGGTCGGTCCCGCCTTCCTTTCGGGCTGCGAGACGCCCGGCGCGCAAGGCTTCGCGGAGGATCGCCATGGCGACCTCCATGCCTATCCGCCGGTCTGAAGCTGCCCTTGTCGCGGCGATCCGCGAAGGACTGAGCCATGCTGAACTCTGCTGCGTCCGAAAAACTGCCGTTCGCGATCGTCTCCGATATCGCCTGCCCGTGGTGCTTCATCGGCAAGACCCGGCTCGAGACCGCGCTCGCCAACCACAATCTCACCGAGCGCGTCGCCATCACCTGGCTGCCCTATGAGCTAAACCCGGAGATGCCGGCTGAGGGCATGGATCGCACCGCCTATCTCGACGGCAAGTTCGGCCCGGGCAAGCGCCGCGAGATCGAACTCCGCCTGTCGGAGGCGGCTTTGGAGAGCGGCGTCACCTTCAACTGGGCGAAGGTGACGAAGAGCGTCAACACCCGCATGGCGCATATGCTCGTCGCCGCCGCTGCAACTGTTCTGCGCGGCAGCGAGATGACCGCGGCGCTGTTCAAGGCCTATTGGCAGGATGGACGCGATATCGGCGATCTCGAGACGCTGGTCGCGATCGCCGGCGAGCAGGGCTTCGACGAGCAGGCGGCACGCGACGAGTTGTCCAATGACGAGCTGCGCGAGACCGTGATCGGGCTCGAGGCGCATGCCCAGAAGGTCGGCGTCACCGGCGTGCCCTTCTTCATCGTCGACGGCAAGCTCGCGGTCTCCGGCGCCCAGCTGCCGGAAGTCTGGACCCAGGTCTTCGCGCAGGTCCTGGCGGCGAAGCCTAATGACGAGGATGAGTGACGCGTTCCGCAGTGCATTTTCTCTGCTGGATCGAAAAAAAGACCTGTCTCAAAAATGAGAAATCCTTGCATCGACATTCGAATCGTGCCTTTCACCCGGTAGCAGGCGGAGGGCAGGGCGATGACGCAGAAGATCAATGATCTCCGGGACCGCATGATCGTCGCGCTCGACGTGCCGACGGTCTGGGACGCCTACCGCATTGTTTCGACGCTGGGTGACGGGGCGAGCTTCTACAAGATCGGCTACCGGCTCGCTTTCGCCGGTGGACTCGACCTCGCCCGTCAGCTGGTGACCGAGGGCAAGAAGGTCTTCCTCGATCTCAAGCTGCACGACATCGGCAATACCGTCACCGAGGGCGTGGAATCGCTGACCAAGCTCGGCGTCACCTTCCTCACCGTGCATGCCTATCCGCAGACTATGCGCGGCGCGGTCGAGGGGCGAGGCGAGGCGGCCCTGAAGCTGCTCGCGGTCACTGCCCTGACGTCCTATGATGATGGCGACCTCAAGGATGCCGGCTATGGGCTCGCGGTGCGCGATCTCGTGCGCATGCGCGCCCAGCAGGCCCGCACCGCTGGCGTCGACGGTATCGTCTGCTCGGCCGCCGAGACTGAGATCGTGCGCGGTGTGATCGGCCCCGACATGGTCATCGTCACGCCCGGCATCCGGCCGGCTGGCAGCGCGGTCGGCGACCAGAAGCGCACGCTGACCCCGGCCGAAGCGATCCGAGCCGGCGCCGACCACCTCGTCATCGGGCGTCCCATCATCCGCGCGGCTGACCCGCGTGCAGCGGCCGCCGCGGTCATGGACGAGATTGCGGGCGCCGCTTAGATTATCGCGCGTCCGAACGGACGCGATCACGATGATCTATCATAGCGTTATCGCATCGGAGTCTTCCGAAAAGTGGGGTCCACTTTTCGGTCCGATGCGATAGTCTGCCGCTCCTTTCCACCGGATCCGGATATGGCAATGCCCAAGGGATATGTGATCGGTCGCGCCAAGGTGACCAATGCGACGCAATGGGCGGCCTATGCCGCGAAGGCTTCCGAAGCGATCAAGCAATATGGCGGCACGCCTTTGGTGCGCGGCGGCCAGATGACGGTCGGCGAGGGCGAGGGCCGGGCCCGCAACGTCATCCTCGAATTCCCCGACTACGCCACAGCGAAGGCCTATCTGCTCTCGGCCGAATACGGCGAGGCCCGCAAGCTGCGCGAGGGCGCAGGCGAGATCGACCTCGTCGCGGTCGAGGGCGTGTGACCATGGCGAAAGGCTACTGGATCGCTCGCCTCGACGTACAGAACGAGTCGGAATACGCGACCTACCGCTCGCTCAACGCCATCGCCTTTGCCAAATATGGCGGCAAGTTCCTCGTCCGCGGCGGCGAGTACAAGCTCGCCCGCGGCGAGGGTCGCAAGCACAACGTCGTCATCGAGTTCAAGGACATCGAGACGGCGCGCGCCTGCTACGAATCGCCGGAATACCAGGCGGCCGTGCAGCACCTCGCCAAGGTCGGCGCGGTCGATCTCGTCATCATCGGCGGCTATGACGGGGCGCAGCCGGGCGATTGAGATCGCTCGGCCCTCAGCTTTCGAACAGGTTGCGATAGCGGCTCGGCTGCGAGCGCAGATACTGCTTCGGCGCCTTGATGCTGGCGCCGAGATGGGCGGCGGCATGCCAGGGCCAGCGCGGCTCGTAGAGAATGCCGCGGGCCAGCGCGACCATGTCGGCATCGCCGCCGGCGACCACCGCCTCGGCATGCTCGTAGTCGGTGATCAGGCCGACGGCGATGGTCGGCACGCCGGTCGCCGCCTTGACCGCCCGGGCCAGCGGCACCTGATAGCCCGGCGAAAGCGCGATCTTCTGCGCGGCTGAGACGCCGCCGCTGGAGACATGCACGAAGCTGGTGCCACGCACCTTCAGCGCTTCGCAGAAGGCGACGGTCTGCGCGATGTCCCAGCCGCCCTCGACCCAGTCGGTGCCGGAAACGCGCACGCCGACCGGGATCGCAGCCGGAACCGCCTCGCGCACCGCGTCGAAGACTTCGAGCGGGAAGCGCATGCGGTTCTCCAGAGAGCCGCCATAGGCATCGTCGCGCTGGTTCGACAGCGGCGACAGGAACTGGTGCAGCAGATAGCCATGGGCACAATGCAGCTCGATCGCCTGCAGGCCGAGCCGCACCGCCCGGCGCGCCGTTGCGACGAAGGCCTCGCGGACCCGCTTCAGCCCGGCTGCGTCGAGCGGCAGCGGCGGCCGGTCCGTGGCCTGCATCGGCAGGGCCGAGGGGGCGAATGTCTGCCAGCCGCGATCCTCGAGCGGGCGCTGCCCGCCACCGGTCCAGGGTGAATGGACCGAGGCCTTGCGGCCGGCATGGCCGAGCTGGATGCCGATCGGCATGTCTGAATGGCGGCGGAGCGCTTCAAGCACGCGCGCCAGCGCCGCTTCGTTCGCATCGCTCCACAAACCGAGATCGTCCGGGCTGATCCGCCCGTCCGCCTCGACAGCGGTCGCCTCGATGATCAGGAGCCCGGCACCCGACAGAGCAAGGTTCCCGAGATGGATCAGGTGCCAATCCGTGGCCGAGCCTTCTTCAGCCGAATACTGGCACATCGGCGCGATCACGATCCGGTTCGCCAGATGAAGGCCGCCGAGATCGAAGGGTTGGAAGAGCTGGCTGGACATGGACGTCTCCGGACAGGCGGGTTCGGGCGCATGATGGCGGTTCAGGGCGAGATCAGCCAGATCGCCAGGGGGAAGGTGAGTGCGGCGGCGGCGGTCGAGATCACGATCGCAGCCGCGATCGGGCGGCTGCCGGTGTCGAAGCGCTCGGAAATGACGAAGACATTGGCTGCGATCGGCAGTGCCGCATAGAGCACGCCGGCCTGGACCCAGAACGGATCGAGCTTCAGGACCAGCGCCAGCACCACCCAGGTCAGCAAGGGGTGCAGGACGAGCTTGCCGACGACGAGCGGCAGGACGCCGCGCAGGGGCAGCCTGCCCTGGCCGCTCCACTGGAAGGCGGCGATGCCGAGGGCGAAGACGCCGACTGGGGCCGCCGACGCGCCGAGGAAGAGCAGGAAACGGTCGACCGGCTCCGGTAGCGCGACGCCGCTCAGCGACAGCGCGATCCCGGCCAGGATCGAGAGCATGAACGGGTTGACGATCGTGCCGCGAACGAGCTTGAGCGCGATCGAAAACGGCGAGCCCTGACCGCGCCCGGCCTCGATCAGTCCGATCGAGAGCGGCACGATCAGGGCCGTGTCGCAGATCAGGCCGATCGCGATGGGCGCCGCGGCGCTGTCGCCGAGGAAGGCGAGCATCAGCGGTATGCCGAGGAAGGCGAAATTGCCGCCGACCAGCGCCTGAGCCCGCGATACGGTGTTGGGGAAAGGCAGGCCGAGCAGGCGCCGCTGCAACAGGATGGCGAGGGCGAGTACCCCGACCCCGATCAGCGCGAGCGCGGCGAAGAAGACGCCGTTCCACAATTCCGCGATCGGCTGGCGCGACATTACCCGCAGCACCATCGCCGGCGTCGCCACCATGAAGGCGAAGGTGTTGAACACCCTGACGGTATCGGCTGCGAACAGGCCGCGCCAGGCGGTGAAGGCGCCGAGCCCTATCACCGCGAAGAAGGGCGTGCTGGTGGCAAGGAATTGCAGCATGGGCGGACCGGTCGCCCGCGCAGCGGGCCTGTGACATCGCGCTAGCAGATTTTGACGGCTATCGCGGCTGCCACAGACGCATGGGGCCTGCGCTTGGGCGGCGTTAGTGCCGCTCGGCCTCCACTGCGGCAGTCTTCGAGCTGCTGCCGCGCCGGGCCTTCAGGATCGGCTCGACGATGACATGCATGCCGACGAGGCAGAGCCCGCCGACGATGAGCCCGAACACCGCGGAGGCCGCCGCGGTGGCCAGCCATTCGAGCAAGCCCGTGAGCGCTGGCCAGGCCTGCCCGGCCGCGACGGCGACGCCATGGATGGCATGCTCGATCCCGGCGAGCCCGTAGCCGGCGAGGCCGTGGATGATGATGCCGCCGCCGACCCAGAGCATCGCCGCCGTGCCGACCGCGCTCAGCACCTTGAGGAAGGGCGGCATGCCGGTGACGAGGCCACGACCGAGGAGCCGGATCGGGAGAAGGCCGCTGCGTGCCAGCGCGACGCCGGCATCGTCCGCCTTCACGATCAGGGCAACGACGCCATAGACCAGCACGGTCATGCCGAGGCCGACCACGGCCAGCACCAGCGCCTGCATCCAGAAGGAGGAGGCGGTGACGCCGGCGAGCGTGATCGCCATGATTTCGGCCGAGAGGATGAAATCGGTCTTGATCGCGCCGGCGATCTTCTGCTCCTCGAGCTGCTTTGCGTCGAGGATGTCGGTGCCGCCCTCGCCGGCGGCCTCGTCATGATGGGCATGCGGCACGGCGAGTTCGTAGACCTTCTCGAAGCCCTCGAAGCAGAGATAGGCGCCGCCCGCCATCAAGAGCGGCGTGATCGCCCAGGGCGCGACGAGGCTGAGCACCAGCGCTGCCGGCAAGAGGAAGAGCAGCTTGTTCTTCAGTGAGCCGAGCGCGATCTTCCCGATGATCGGCAATTCGCGCTCCGCCGCGAAGCCGACGGCGTAGCGCGGTGTCACCGCCGCGTCGTCGATGACGATGCCGGCCGCCTTGGCACCGGCCTTGGTCGCCTGTGCGGCTGCGTCGTCGAGCGCGGCCGCAGCGACTTTGGCCAAGGCTGCGACGTCGTCGAGAAGGGCGAACAGTCCCGAGCTCATGGCGGTCTCCAGGCGAGGCCGCAGGGTGGGCGGCGCGCAGCTGATAAGCGATCAGATTTGCCCTGATATGACAGCAGCGAGGCGCTCGCAGGCAAGCGGGAGCGGATGCGGACTTGACTCCGGCACGGTTTGGAGTCGCTTTATGCTTGGAACAAAAAGTGAACATATACTCCGATGGCTGACGCTTCCACCCGTTCCCTGGCTGCCCTGCGGCAGAGCCTCGCTCTGGCGGGGCTGGCGCGCGAGCTCGCGCCGGTGGAGCACGTCGCCTTCGGGGCGCCCTCGCTGGACGAGCCGCTGGGAGGCGGCATCGCACGCGCCGCCCTGCATGAGGTCTATGCCTCGGGCGCGGCCGATCTTCCCGCCGCCACGGGCTTCGCCGCGGCCCTGGCGCTGCGCGCCGCCGGATCGCGACCTTTGCTCTGGGTCCGGCAGGATTTCCTCGACGCCGAGGCCGGGCGCCTGCATCCGCCGGGCCTGGCCGAGCTCGGGCTCGATCCGTCGCAGATCCTGCTGGTCAGGGTCAGGGACGGCGAGGGAGCGTTGCGGGCCGGCGCGGAAGCGGCGCGCTGCGCCGCGCTCGGGGCGACGCTGATCGAGCCGTGGGGCGCGCCGCGCCAATTCGACCTGACCGCCAGCCGCCGCCTCGCGCTGGCGGCGGAGGCCTCCGGCGTCCTGACCCTGCTGTTGCGGGTAGCAGCGCAGCCGGAGCCCAGCGCCGCCAGCACGCGCTGGCAGGTGCGCGCTTTGCCGTCGCGGGCGCGGGAGGCGCAGGCGCCGGGCGATCCCGCCTTCGGATTACGGCTGCTGCGTCATCGCGGCGGCCTTGGTGAGCGTGAGTGGCGTGTGGAGTGGAACCGTGACGAACGATGTTTCCGGGACAGGATTGGGGACGAGGGAGGCAACAGGGATGCAGCGCCGCTATCTCGCCCTCTGGTTTCCCTATCTGGCGAGCGAGCGCCTGCGCCGGCGGGCCTCCGCCGGGCCGGATGAGCGCCCGCTCGTCCTGGTCGAGAAGGATCGCGGTGCGTTGCGCCTCGCCGATTGCGACAAACAGGCGGTCAAGCTCGGCCTGACGCGCGGGCTGACGTTGGCCGACGCCCGCGCCCGCATCCCGGAGCTGGCGGTGGTCGAGGCGGATCCGGCCGCCGACCAGCGCTTGATCGAATGGCTCGCCGCGCTCTGCGATCGCTTCACCCCGCTCGTCGCGCTCGATCCGCCGCATGGGCTCGTGCTCGACATCACCGGCTGCGCCCATCTCTTCGGCGGCGAGGTGGCCCTGCGCCAGCGGCTCGGCCTCGGCATGCGCCGGCTCGGCCTGAGCCTGCTCGCCAGTATCGCCGGGACACCGGAGGCGGCCCGCGCCCTCTGCCGTTTCGGCGACTGCGCCGTCTCCCGTCCGGGCGAGGATGAGCGACGGACACTGCCGCTGCCGGTCGCGGCGCTGGAGGCTTCGCCAGAGACGGTGATCGCCCTGTCGCGCGCCGGGCTGAAGACGCTGGGCGATCTCGCCGGCCGGCCCTCGCATACGCTCGCCGCCCGCTTCGGCGAGACACTCGTTACAAGGCTGCGCCGCATCCTCGGCCATGAGGACGCCCGCATCACGCCTTTGCGGACGCCGCCCGATTGCGTGGTCGAGCGGCATTTCCCCGATCCGCTGCAGGACACAGACGGGCTGGAGGCGATCGTCGCCCGCCTGCTCGGCGAGGCCGGACGCCTGCTCGAGGCACGAGGCGAGGGCGGGCGCGTCTTCGAGATCAGCTTCTTTCGCAGCGATGGTGCCGTGCGCCGGCTGGCGCTGGAGACTGGCCGGCCGTCGCGCGACGCCGCCGCGATCCTGCGGCTCTATCGCGAACGCATCGACAGCCTGGCCGACCCGCTCGATCCCGGCTTCGGCTTCGACGCGATCAGAATCGGGGTGCTGGTCTGCGAGCCGCTCGGAACGCCCCAGGCGAGCCTCGACGGGCGCGCCGTCGAGGAGGAGGCGGTGGCCGATCTGATCGACCGGCTGGTCGCCCGCTTCGGCCGTGAGCGCGTGCTGCGCTTCGTCGCGCAGGACAGCCATCAGCCCGAGCGCGAGGCTGCGTTGGTCCCGGCAGCCGCCAAGTCGGACGAGGCGCCCTGGCCGGTCTCGCAACCGGACGAGCCGCCGGCCCGCCCGCTCCAGCTTTTCGAGCCACCCCAACCGGTCGAGACCCTGGCCGAGGTGCCGGATGGCCCGCCCTTGCGCTTCCGCTGGCGGCGCGTGCTGCACGAGATCGCCCGAGCCGAGGGGCCGGAGCGGATCGCGCCGGACTGGTGGCGCGACGGGCCCAATGAACACACGCGGGATTACTATCGCGTCGAGGATGCGCAGGGGCGCCGCTTCTGGCTCTTCCGCGCCGGTCTCTACGGCCGCGAGACGACCGCGCCGCGCTGGTATCTGCACGGGCTGTTCGCATGAGCGGGCATGCGACCTCTCGGACCGGGCGCCCACGCACTCCCTCCCCCCTTGTGGGGGAGGGTTGGGGAGGGGGGTATCGAGAGTGCTGTGCTGGAAGGCTGGACCCAACCGATATCGAGGGCGCCCTGCTCCCGCAGCAGCACGACTGGCTACCCCCCTCTCTAACTCTCCCCCACAAGGGGGGAGAGGACAGGGCGCGGTTCCCACGCGCGGGCGATAACCTTCGGCAGGCGCGGTCATGACCGCCTATGCCGAGCCCGTCGCCGCGACGAATTTCTCCTTCCTGCGCGGCGCCTCGCCCGGGCCGAACCTGGTGATGACCGCGCTGCTGCTCGGCCAGACCGGCCTCGGCATCGCCGACCGCAACACGGTCGCCGGCGTGGTGCGGGCCTGGAGCGCGCTGCGCGATCTGCGCGAGGATGGCGTACTGGCTCCCGAAAAGATTCGCGAAGGTGGCAGCCCCGGCGAATACATCTGGGTCGAGAACCCGGCCTTCGCCGACTTACCCTTCACCTTGCCTCAGCTCCAGGCGATGGCGAAGGCCTTCAAGCTCGTCACCGGCAGCCGCCTCGTCTTCGCCGACAGCGCGCCCGACATCGTCGTCTACCCCGCCAACCGCGCCGGCTGGGGCCGGCTCTGCCGCCTGCTCACCACCGGTAATCTGCGTGGCGGCAAGGGCGAGTGCATCCTCAATCTCGAAGACCTGCTGAACGATGCCCGCGACCTCCTGCTGATCGTCATGCCGGAACGCCGGCTCGACGGTTTGTCCGAGATACTCGCCCGGCTCGACGATGCCGCGCCCGGTGCGGTCTGGCTCGCCGCCAGCATGTCACGCCGCGGCGACGATCGCCGTCGCCTTGCCCGGCTGAAAAGCATCGCGGCTGCGACCCGCACGCCGCTGATCGCCAGCAACGACGTGCTCTATGACGCGCCCGAGCAGCGCGACTTGCAGGATCTGCTGACCTGCATCCGCGAGGGCACGACGATCGACAAGGCCGGGCGCCTCCTCGAAGCCAATGCCGAGCGCCATCTCAAGGCGCCGCAGGAGATGGCTCGGCTCTTCAGGGACGCGCCGGAGGCGATCGCAGAGACGCAACATTTCCTCGGGCGCATCGATTTCGATCTGGGCGAGTTGAAATACGAATACCCCGACGAGCCGGTGCCGCCCGGCTGGGAGCCTCAAGCCTGGCTGGAGGAACTCGTCCGGAAATGTGGCGAAGTCCGCTATCCGGAAGGTGTGCCGGCGAAGGTGCGCGATCTGCTGGCCAAGGAGCTCGCCTTGATCGGCAAGCTCGACTACGCCCGTTATTTCCTGACCATCCGCCAGATCGTCGATTTCGCCGAGAGCAGGGGCATCCTCTGCCAGGGCCGGGGCTCCGCCGCCAATTCCGCCGTCTGCTACGTGCTCGGCATCACCGCCGTGAATCCGGCCGAGAGCGACGTGCTGTTCGAGCGCTTCATCTCGACCGAGCGGCGCGAACCGCCCGATATCGACGTCGATTTCGAGCATGAGCGGCGCGAGGAGGTGATCCAGTGGATCTATGAACGGTATGGTCGCACTCGCGCCGGCATCGCCGCGACCGTAATCCATTACCGGCCGCGCAGCGCCATGCGCGAGGCCGGCAAGGCGCTGGGACTGACCGAGGACGTCACTGCCCGCCTCGCCTCGACGCAATGGGGTAGCTGGGGCTCCGACATCACCCGCAACCAGATCCGCCAGGCCGGGCTCGATCCCGACAACCCGGTGATCGCGCAGGCGGTGCGGTTCGCCGTGCGCCTGCTCGGCTTCCCGCGGCATCTCTCGCAGCATGTCGGCGGCTTCGTGCTGATGCGCGAGCGCCTGGACGAGACCGTGCCGATCGGCAATGCCGCGATGGAGGATCGCACCTTCATCGAATGGGACCGTGACGACATCGACGCTGTCGGCCTGATGAAGGTCGATGTGCTCGCATTGGGCATGCTGACCTGCATCCGCAAGGCTTTTGACCTGCTGCGCGATAAAGAGGAGATCGATCTGGGGCTCGCGGATGTCCCGCAGAAGGACGAAGCGACCTACGACATGCTCTGCGAGGGAAAATCCCTCGGTGTCTTCCAGGTCGAGAGCCGGGCACAGATCAACATGCTGCCGCGGCTGAAGCCGCGAAAGCTCTATGACCTCGTCATCCAGGTCGCGATTGTCCGCCCCGGCCCGATCCAGGGCAACATGGTGCATCCCTATCTGAAGCGGCGGGCCAAGATCGAGGACGTGACCTATCCGTCACCCGCGCCGGAGCATGGCCCGCCCGACGAGCTCTTCGAGGTCCTCAACAAGACGGAAGGCGTGCCGCTCTTCCAGGAGCAGGCCATGCGTCTCGCTATGGTCGCGGCGAAGTTCAGCGACATCGAAGCCAACGGCCTGCGCAAGGCGATGGCGACCTTCCGCAATGCCGGCACCATCGGCAATTACGAGGCGATGATGGTCGAGCGCATGGTTGGGCGCGGCTATGAGCGTGATTTCGCCCAGCGCTGCTTCGAGCAGATCAAGGGCTTCGGCAGCTACGGCTTCCCCGAGAGCCACGCCGCCTCCTTCGCCAAGCTGGTCTATGTCTCCTCCTGGCTGAAATGCCATCATCCCGCGATCTTCGCAGCGGCGCTCTTGAACTCGCAGCCCATGGGCTTCTACGCCCCGGCGCAGATCGTCCGGGAGGCGCAGGAGAATGGCGGCGTCGAGCCGCGCCCGATCGATGTGAATTCCAGTGCCTGGGACAACCTGCTGGAGCCAGGGGAGCCGGGTTGGAAAAGTCCCTGGGCGCTGCGTCTCGGTTTTCGCCAACTCGACGGCTTCAAGGAAGACTGGGCGGAGCGCCTCGTCGCCGCCCGCGGCGAAGGTTACCGCGATGTCGAGGAACTCGCTCGCCGCGCCCGCTTGCCGGCCCGTGCCATGCGCCTGCTCGCCGATGCCGACGCCTTCCGCTCGCTGGGATTGGATCGACGCGAGGCGCTCTGGGCGGTACGCCGTCTGCCGGACGACGAGGCGCTGCCGCTGTTCGAGGTGGCGCAGGCGCGCGAGCTCGGCGCCGAGCAGGCCGCTGCATTGCCTGCGATGCCGCTCGCCGAGCATGTCGTCGCCGATTACCAGACGGCGCGGCTCTCGCTGAAGGGCCACCCGATGGGCCTGCTGCGACCCCGCTTCGCCCGCGAGCGCATCGCCAGTTGCGAGCAGATTTCAGCGATGCGCGATGGGACCTGGGCCAGCGTCGCCGGCGTCGTGCTGGTGCGCCAGCGTCCCGGCAAGGGCAATGCCATCTTCATCACGCTGGAAGACGAGACCGGCATCGCCAATGTCGTGCTCTGGGCCCGCGATTTCGAGCGCTTCCGCCGCGAAGTGATGGCGGCGCGGCTGCTCCTCGTCGAGGGCAGGGTGCAGAAGAGCCCGGAGAACGTGATCCACCTGATGGCGAAACGCGTCGTCGATCGCTCGGCCGAGCTGCTCAGCCTGTCCGACACCCACCGGGCCGAGATCGTGCTCACCCGCGCCGACGAATTCCAGCATCCGCAGATTCTGCGGGCGCATCATCCCCGCAATGTCCGCATCCTGCCGAAGTCGCGCGATTTCCATTGAGGCCGGGAGCCTCATCACAACTGCATCCAGTCGCCATTCTTTGAATGCTCTGGCGTGACTAGATTGTCGGCCTCACTGTCAGTTCGCACGCAGGCCTAAGGAGACGTCATGAACATCATCCGCGCCGGGACAAGGGCTTCGGCGAAAGGCTCGAGCGACTGGTTCAGCGGCACCGTCCGCATCGATCCGTTGTTCAATCCGCATGCAGCAGAGCGCGTGCAGGGCGCCAGCGTCACCTTCGAGCCGGGAGCCCGCACCGCCTGGCACACCCATCCGCTCGGCCAGACGTTGGTCGTCACCGCGGGCTTCGGCCGCGTGCAGCGCTGGGGTGGCCCGGTCGAGGAGATCAGGCCGGGCGACGTGGTCTGGTTTCCGCCGGGCGAGAAGCACTGGCACGGCGCCGGGCCGGAGACGGCGATGACCCATATCGCCGTGCAGGAGGCCCTGGAGGGCAAGGTCGTCGACTGGCTCGATAAGGTTTCGGACGCGGAATATGACGGCCGAGGGCCGGCGGTGATGTGAAGTCACCGCACCTTGGCGCGGAAAAGGCGGCCCTCAGGCCGCCTTCTTGCCCGCATCGAACGGAATCTCGATGTCGACGGCGAGCGTCGAGACCTGGGGCCCGCGCTCCATCCGGACGGTGACCTTGTCGTCGTCGACCTGCACATGCTTGGCGATCACGCGCAGGATCTCGTCGCGCAATTTGGTCACGAGGTCGGCGCCATCGGCCGACAGGCGCTCATGGGCGAGCAGGACCTGCAGGCGCTCGCGCGCGGCGGGAGCCGACTGGGGCCGGAAGAAGAGACGACGCAGGTTCATGCCGCTTTCCTTCCGAAGATCTTGCCGAAGAAGCCGCGTTTTTCGCCGGGAATGGTCATCGGCAGGTTCTCGCCCTTGAGGCGGCGCACCGCGTCGAAATAGGCGAGCGCCGGCGCGCTGCGCTCATCCGCCAGGGTGACGGGTGAGCCGATATTGGAGGCGCGCAGCACGTCCATGCTTTCGGGGATGATGCCGAGCAGCGGGATCGACAGGATCTCGAGGACGTCCTCCACCTTCAGCATGTCGCCGCGCTCGGCGCGGGCCGGGTCGTAGCGGGTGAGGAGCAGGTGCTTCTCCATGCGCTCGCCGTTCTCGGCCTTCAGTGTCTTCGAATCGAGCAGGCCGATGATGCGGTCGGAATCGCGCACCGAAGAGACTTCCGGATTGGTCACCACGATCGCGATGTCGGCATGGCGCATGGCGAGGGTGGCGCCGCGCTCGATGCCGGCCGGGCTGTCGCAGATCACCCAGTCGAAATGGCTCTTCAGCGCGCCGATGACCTTCTCGACGCCCTCGGAGGTGAGGTTGTCCTTGTCGCGGGTCTGCGAGGCCGGCAGGAGGTAGAGCGTCTCGACCCGTTTGTCGCGGATCAGCGCCTGCGTCAGCTTGGCTTCGCCCTGGATCACGTTGACGAGGTCGTAGACCACCCGCCGCTCGGCCCCCATGATCAGGTCGAGATTACGCAGGCCGACATCGAAGTCGACGACCACGACCTTGTCGCCGCTCTGCGCCAAAGCTGCGCCCAGGGCGGCGGAGGACGTCGTCTTGCCGACGCCGCCCTTGCCCGATGTGACCACGATGACCTTGCCCATTGACCTCTCCTAGTTCCGGTGGACGCGTTGTCTGTCGACTCTTCGATGTGGCGCGAATTCTTGTCGTTCGGCCGGTCCAGGCCGAACGGAAAGCGCGCTAGGCCAGTGACCCGGCCGTGAAGGTTTCGCCTTCGAGCCAGAACTGGACGGGCTTGCCGCGCAGGCCTGGCTCCAGGTCCTCGGCCGTCTTGTAGTAGCCGTCGATGCCGACCAGCTCGGCCTCGAGCTTGCGGCAGAAGATGCGGGCCTCCGCGTTGCCCAATGTGCCGGCCATCGCCCGCCCCCGCAGGGTGCCGTAGATATGGATCGAACCGCCGGCGATGACCTCGGCGCCGGAGGCGACCGATCCGACGATGGTCACGTCGCCCTCGGCGAAGATCGACTGCCCCGAGCGCACCGGCTGGGTGACGACGAGCGACGCCGGCGCGGTCCTGGCGGGCAGCGGCGTGGCGGGGGCCTCTGCCGCGGTCTCGGCGACAGGAGCTTCCTTGGCCGGCTCGGCCGCCGGTTCCTCGATGTCTCCGGTTGTTTTTCCGCCCGACATGGCCGGCGGCAGATCGTTCCCCAGCATGGAGGGGCGTGCGCCCTCGATCCCCATGATCCGAACATTGCGCGCGCCGAGCTTGCCGACGAGGTCGCGCAGCTGCGCGCGGTCGATATCCAGGCCCTCGACGTCCAGCACGACCGGCCGCCGCAGGAAGAAGCCGGCGGAGCGGCCGGCGAGATCGTCGAGCCGCACCAGCCAATCCTCGAAGGGCAGCTCGGGTGTCAGCGTCAGCGCAAGGTAGGATCGCCCCTTGAGGCGGATCGGCCGGGGTTTGGTTAACACGGCGGTCATCTTGGTAAATTTTCGGTTGCTCAGATGTAAGAATCGAATGGTTAACGAGCGGTAAATAGGTCGGACGATTTGCAGGGAAAGTATCGCGCAGGCATGCGGAGATGATACGAAAATGCTTTGATTATCAAAGTGATGAGAGCGTGCCGCGTTGAGGCGCTACGGCAAGACGCATTAAGAAAATTGCGCGGAGCGCTTGCGTTGCCCCGCGACCGGAGCCTGGCGGCGAGCCTTGTATTCAGCGGAGCTTCGCAGGCTGCCAGAATGCACTGTCAGCGCCCTGGGCACCGATTGCTGGGCCGCGATGTCGAGAGAAAGGCTGGTGCTGCGAGAGAGGATTGAACTCTCGACCTCTCCATTACCAATGGAGTGCTCTACCACTGAGCTACCGCAGCAGGACCGTGCTTATGCTGGCGTTTCGGGTCGATCGAGGACCCGGAAGGCGCCGCGCCGTTCCGAAGCGGCGTCCTGATGCCATAAGCCCTGCGCCGACGCAACCTGTTACGCACATATCCCTGCATCTGAAAATGAAGGGCGCCTGAGCACTCCCTTCGCACGGGAGTGGTCACAGGTTCGATTCCCGCTCGCCTTCAGTCCGGCAGCAGCAGGCGCTGGTCGATGCGGAAGAGCCGGCCGTCGCCGAGGAGATGGGCGGAGAAGCCCAGGCCAAAGAGCGGCCGGAAGGCGGCGTCGCGGACGTTGAGGCCGCCGGCATAGGCCCCCATCGCCGGCATGACGCAGCGCGTCGGTGACAAAGCGAAGCAGCGCCGGCGCAGCGCCCGGCCGCGCATCCGGACCTTGGCGGCGGGGTGCAGATGGCCGGCGATCTCTGGCAGTACACCAGCAGGGCTCGGCTCGTGCTGCAGCCTGACTCCGCGGAGGTCGATCTCGTCGACCACCGCGCCGCCCATGGCGGCCGAGATCGCCGGGTCGTGGTTGCCGCTGATCCAGAGCCAGTCGCGGCCGGCCTGATAGCCGCGCAAGGTCGCAAGGCAGCTCTCGTCGATCCGCGCTTCGGCGCCGCGATCATGGAAGGAATCGCCGAGCGCGATCACGCGCGCCGGCTGATAGCGCAGGATCGCGGCGCCGAGCAGCCGCAGCGTCGCGGCGGAATCATAGGGCGGCAGCAGCACGCCGCGCGCCGCATAGGCCGAGCCTTTCTCGAGGTGCAGGTCGGCGATGACGAGCGTGCGCTCGTCGGGCAGGTAGAGCGCGCCGGAGAGGTCGGGCACGAGCGCGAGCCGGCCGAGCATGAACGCCTCGGCCGCCGTTTCCGTCGCTTGCTGCGCCGCCAGGGTCACGCCATCGCCTCTTCGAGCATCTGGGCTTCGGCTTCCGCCAGGATTTCGTCGGCCGCCTCGCCATGGACCGCCTCGCGCCCGATCTCGAGCATGACCGAGACCGAGAGTGGCGAGACGTGATCGAGCGGCTGATGCACGATTCGCCCGCTGATCCGTGTCAGCATCTGACCCAGGCGGCCGATATCGAGCAAGCCCGTCGCGGCATCGGCGCGTGCGGCGCGCAGCAGCACATGGTCAGGCTGGTGCCGGCGCAGCACGTCGTAGACGAGATCGGTCGAGATCGTCACTTGCCTCCCGCTCTTCTCCTGGCCGGGAAAGCGGCGCTCGATCAGCCCGCCGATCACGGCGCAGGAGCGGAAGGTGCGCTTCATCAGCGCCGATTCGGCCAGCCAGTCCTCGAGATCGTCGCCGAGCATGTCCTGCGAAAAGAGTTCGTCCAGCGAGAGCGCCCCGCGTGCGATCGCCGCCGCCATGTCGCCGAGCGTCCAGACGGCGATGCCGTAATCGTTGCAGACGAAGCCGAGCGGTTTCAGCCGCGCCCGCTCCAGCCGGCGGGTCAGCAGCATGCCGAGCGTCTGGTGGGCGAGGCGGCCCTCGAAGGGGTAGGCGACGAGGAAGAAGCGCCCTGCGCGCGGAAAAGTCTCGACCAGAAGCTCGCCCGGCTTGGGCAGCCGCGATTTCAGCCGTTGTGCATGCAGCCAGGACGAGACCTCGTCGGGCAGCTTCGCCCATTCCTTCGGCGAGGCCAGGATGGCGCGGACGCGGGCGGCAAGGAAGGTCGAGAGCGGGAACTTGCCGCCATTATAGGACGGGATCTTAGGATCGGTGCCGGCGGCGGTGCGCGAGCAGACCACCTCGTTCTCGACGATCCCCTCGAAGCGCAGCACCTCGCCGGCGAAGATGAAGGTGTCGCCGGGGGTCATCGTCTCGGCGAAATACTCTTCCAGCTCGCCGAGCATGCGCCCGCCGCGGCTGAGCATCTTCTGGCCGCCGGGACGGGCCGGTCGCGAGCGGCCGAGCCGGACCTTGAGCATGGTCGACTCGACGATCGTGCCGACATTCATCCGGTACTGCTGGATGACGCGGGCATTGCTGGCGCGATAAAGCCCGTTCTTGCTCTGCCGGAGCTTGGCGAAGCGCTCATAGCTCTTCAGCGCATAGCCTCCGGTCGCGACGAAATCGACCACCGCGTCGAAATCGGCGCGGGTAAGGTCGGCATAGGGCGAGGCTGTCAGGACTTCCTCATAAAGCGCGTCGGGCTCGAAGCCGTCGGAGCAGGCGACGCCGAGTACGTGCTGGGCGAGTACGTCGAGCGCGCCGATCCGTGGCGGCGGCGTATCCTGCGCCGCCTCCGCCACCGCATCGAGCGCGGCGCGGCATTCGAGCAATTCGAAGCGGTTCGACGGCACAAGCAGCGCCTGCGAGGGCTCGTCCATGCGGTGGTTCGAGCGGCCGATGCGCTGCATCAACCGGCTCGCGCCCTTGGGCGCGCCGACATTGACGACGAGGTCGACATCGCCCCAGTCGATGCCGAGATCGAGCGTCGCGGTGCAGACCACGGCCTTCAGTTTGCCGGCCGCCATCGCCGCCTCGACCTTGCGGCGCTGGCCGACATCGAGCGAGCCGTGATGCAGCGCGATCGGCAGCGTCTCGTCGTTCACGCTCCACAGCGCCTGGAACATGAACTCGGCCTGCATGCGCGTATTGACGAAGACCAGCGTCAATTTGTGCGCTTGGATCGCGGCATAGATGTCGCCGACGGCATGGGCGGTGACATGGCCCGCCAGCGGCAGCCGGCGGCTGGTCGCCATGATGCCGATTTGCGCCTTCGCCCCGCCCGTGACGGTGACGAGGCCCGACGGTGTCTCGGCGCCGCCGAGATAGGCCTGCAGGTCCGCCGGTTCGCGCACCGTTGCCGACAGGCCGACCGCGCTCATCTCGGGCGCGAGGCCGCGCAGCCGGGCGAGATCGAGCGAGAGCAGGTCGCCGCGCTTGGAGGTGACGAGCGCGTGCAATTCGTCGAGCACGACGCGGCGCAGGTTCGCGAAGAACGGCTTCGCATCGCGGTGCGAGACCAGCAGCGCGAGCTGCTCGGGCGTGGTCAGCAGGATGTCGGGCGGGCGCTCGATCTGGCGGGCGCGCTTGGCCGGCGAGGTGTCGCCGGTGCGGGTCTCGACCTTGACGGAGAGCCCCATCTCGCGGATCGGCGTCTCGAGATTGCGGGCGATATCGACCGCGAGCGCCTTCAGCGGCGAGACATAGAGCGTGTGCAGCCCGTCTCTCTCTGCGCCGCGCTGGGTCAGCTCGATCAGCGAGGGCAGGAAGCCGGCAAGCGTCTTGCCGGCGCCTGTCGGCGCGACCAGCAAGGTCGAGCGCCCGGCCCGGGCTTCCTCGAGCAGTGCGAGTTGATGCGCCCGGACGCTCCAGCCGCGGCTGGCGAACCAGGCGGAGAAAGCCGGCGGGAGAGGCGAGGGCGCATCCATCGGAGGACAGAGATAGGCTCTGTCGAACGAAAAGGGAACGGCGGGCTCGTGCCTTTCACGCGGCGATGCCAGCGTTCGATCCCAGCACCACGACCCTGCTGCCGACGGGCACGCGTCGATAGAGGCCCATGATGCCCTGGTTGAGCAGCCGGATGCAGCCCGACGAGACCATCGTTCCGATCGTCCAGGGTTCGACGGTGCCGTGCAGTCGGTTGTGTGGAGTCACTTGCCAAGAGCAGACGTTCCCCCCAGGCGAGTTTCCCGACCGCTACTCGCCTATGCTGGAAAGCAATTCGTCGAGCTGCTCCAGCTGCTCCGGCAATGCGGCCGCCGAGCCCTGTAGTGCTTCCTCAAGCGCCTCCTTGGACGGATAGACTTCGTGGAAATTTAGCAGCGTCTTCCCGCCCAGGTCCTCGAAGGTCACGGTCGTGACCGCGCCCTCTTCGCCCTCGTCGTTGGTCCAGACGATGCGCTCGTTCGGCACCACCTCGAGGTACTTGCCGTAGAAGGCCATGGTGTCGGAACCGCCGGCGCCGAATTCCAGCCGATATTTGCCGCCGGTACGGACGTCCATATCACACGATACGAGCGAAATGCCGGATACCGATTTTGGCACCCACCAGCGCTGGAACAGCTCGGGCTGGCTCCACGCCCTGTAAACCGTGCTCGGCGGCGCATTGAATGTCCGCGTTACGACGAGTTCGCGATCCCCTCTGCGCTCGACTGACGTGTGGTTCTGCGCACCACCTGCACTGTTAACTTGCTGATTCATCGCTTTCCTCCTGTTTTATTTCGCTGATGATTTCGTCCAATGCTTCGAAGCGGGCTTCGAAGAGCTTACGATGCGCCTCGATCCACTCGGCTTCCGCCTTGAGGCCGCGTTTCCCAAGCTTGCAGGTCCTCACCCGCCCGACCTTCTGCGTGACGACGAGCCCCGCCCGCTCGAGAACCTGGACGTGCTTCTTCATGCCGGTCAGCGTCATCTGGAACTTATCCGCGAGACTGGTGATCGACGCGTCCCCTCGCCCAAGCTGATCGATGATCCCGCGACGGGTCGCATCGGACAGCGCCGCGAACGAGAGATCGAGGGGAGGACTTATATACTGAACCATATAGTTCAGTGTCTAACCTGCTCATGCAGGAAGCGCAAGCGTCCCCAACTTGCCCTGCCGTAGACCGGTCATTCGAGGTGATACACCGCGGCAGCGGCGGCAAAAATCGTCTGCTGCGGGTCAAAAGTGGACCTTCGAGCCGCTGATGAACGAATGTCAGCTTTCAGCGCCTACTCCCCGAAAGCAGTCCGCCGGCTAACGGCCCATTTCCTGCCGGCCAGACAGACCTATCGAACGCCTGCTTTCTACCAGACATCGCCGTTCTCGACCCATGGGCGAACAGGGCCGTGACCAGGTGGCGACCTGATCTGAGGATAGCGTTTGGGCAGTCCGAGGTTCGAGCTTGTGTCCGAGGTCGACGCGGAGGCGGCTTAGCGATCGCCGCTCTTCGTGCCCTCAGCGGCGCTCGGCGATGACGAGCAGCCCTGGCACCGGCTGGCCGCGATCGATGCGGGTACTTTGCGCCTCGATCAGTATTGGCTCCAGCCTCGCCTCGCCGAGCCTCTCCCTGAGCCAGCCCTCGGCATGGGCGAAGCGCCGGTCCTGGCCGACGGCGACGCCTTCGCCGGCATGGCTCTGCACCGTGAAGGCGAGGAGCCCGCCCGCCTTGAGGACGCGCGCGCTCTGATGAAAGCTCGGCGCAAGGTCGCCGAGATAGACGAAGACGTCGGCGGCGATGACGAGATCGGCCGAGGCGTCGGGGCGGCTCGACAGGAAGGCGGTCAAGCCCGCCGTGGCGAGCTTGTCGTAAAGCGGCTGGCCATCGGCGCTGAGCTTGTCGCGCGCCTTGGCGACCATGCGCGGCGAGAGATCGCAGCCGGCGAGGAACTCCACCTCGGCGCGGATCGCTTCGCCCATCAGCCCGGTGCCGCAGCCGAGATCATAGGCCGTTCCGAAATGGAAGGGCTTTCCGGCCTCTGCGCAGCGGCGCGCCAGCGCCTCCTTCAGCAGTGCTGGCGCCTGGTATTGCAGTGTGCCGACGAGGTGGCTGTCGAAGCGGTCGGCGTAACCGTCGAAGAGCACGCCGGAGAAGTTCTCCGAGGTCGCCTGCTCGGCCGCCAGGGCGCCGATGCGGGCGAGGTCGAGCTTGGCGCCGACATGGTCGTTCGGGTCGAGGTCGAGGCATTGCCGCCAGGCGGTGGCGGCCTCCTCATTGTGCCCGAGCGCCTCCTGGGCCAGCCCGTAAAGATGCCAGGCGGCGGTGAAATCGTAGTTCTCGGCGAGCGTTTGATCGAGGATATCGATCGCCGCCTGCGCGTCGCCATCCTTCAGCGCCGCCTCGGCCCAGGCATAGCGACGGTCGAGACGTTCATCGCCGGAACTGGCGGAGTACACGCTGCTGCCCTTTTCGATCATGCTGCGGGTTTAACCGAGCCAAATGACACTGGCCAGACGATGAAGCCTTCCGACCTCCTGATGCCGACCCCCGCCGGGCTCTATTGCCCGCCGGCCGATATCTACGTCGATCCGGTACGTCCGGTAGCGCGGGCGCTGATCACCCATGGCCATTCCGACCATGCCAGAGCCGGCCATGGCGCCGTGCTGGCGACGCGCGAGACGCTGGCGATCATGGCGCTGCGCTATGGCGAGGCCTTCACCGGCTCGCAGCAGGCGGCGGCGCCGGGCGAGACCATCCGCATCGGCGCGGTCGACTTCCGCTTCGTCCCGGCCGGCCATGTCCTCGGCTCGGCCCAGATCGTGGTCGAGCACAAGGGCCTGCGCATCGTCGTCTCCGGCGACTACAAGCGCGAGCGCGATCCGACCTGCGCGCCGTTCGAGCCGGTCACCTGCGACGTCTTCATCACCGAGGCGACCTTCGGCCTGCCGGTATTCCGCCATCCGCCGGCCCATGCCGAGACCGCCAAGCTGGTCGATTCCGTCCGGCTCTTCCCGGAGCGCACGCATATCGTCGGCGCCTATTCGCTGGGGAAGGCGCAGCGGCTGATGGCGCTGATCCGCGAGGCCGGCTACGAGCGCCCGCTCTACATCCACGGTGCGGTCGAGAAGATCACCGAGTTCTACCGGGCCGAGGGCGTGCCTCTCGGCGAAGTCCGCAAGGTCGAGCCAAGCGAGCGCAAGGCCGAGGAACGCAAGGCATTTGCCGGCGAGATCGTCATCTGCCCGCCGAGCGCGATCCAGGACCTGTGGTCGCGCCGTTTCCCCGATCCGGTCACCGCCTTCGCCTCGGGCTGGATGCGCGTGCGGGCACGGGCTCGTCAGAAGGGCGTCGAGCTGCCGCTGATCATCTCCGACCATGCCGACTGGGACGACCTGCAGGCGACGATCCGCGAGGTCTGCGCCGGCGAGATCTGGATCACCCATGGCGAGGCCGAGGCGCTGGCGCATTGGTGCGGCACAGTCGGGCTGAAGGGCACGCCGCTCCACCTCGTCGGCTATGGCGACGAGGGCGAGGCCGAGCCGGACGCCAGGCCGGCGGAGGTGTCGGCATGAACCGCTTCGCCTGGCTGCTCGACCGCCTCGCCTATGAGCCGCGCCGCAACGGAAAACTCGCGCTGATCGCCGATTACCTGCGCACCACGCCCGATCCCGATCGCGGCTATGCGCTCGCGGCGATGACCGGCGGGCTGGTGTTCCAGAATGCCAAGCCCGGCCTGATCCGCGCCTTGATCGCCGAGCGCACCGACCCGGTGCTGTTCGCACTCTCCTATGACTATGTCGGCGATCTCTCCGAGACGGTCGCGCTGATGTGGCCGGCGCGGCACGGCGTGAACGACGTGCCGCATCTGCCGGATGTCGTCGCCGGCCTGCGCAACTCCGGCAAGACCGAGATGCCGCGCCTGATCGCCTCCTGGCTCGATGCGCTCGACGAGACCGGCCGCTGGGCCCTGCTCAAGCTGATCACCGGTGCCCTGCGCATCGGCGTCTCCGCCCGCCTCGCCAAGACCGCGGCGGCGAGCCTAGGCGGCATTCCGGCCGACGAGGTCGAGCAGGTCTGGCATGGGCTGGAGCCGCCTTATACCGCGCTGTTCGCCTGGCTGGAGGGCTCAGGCGCGCGACCCGAGGCGACCGATCCGGCGCCGTTCCGTCCGGTCATGCTCTCGCATGCGATCGAGGACGGCGATTTTGACAAGCTCGATGCCGGCGAATTCGCCGCCGAATGGAAATGGGATGGCATCCGCGTCCAGGCTGTCGCCGGCACGCGGCCCGACGGCAGCCGGACCGTCAGGCTCTATTCCCGCACCGGCGAGGAGATCGGCGGCGCCTTTCCCGATCTGACCGAGGCGCTGACGGAGGACGGTGCGATCGACGGCGAGTTGCTGGTGATGCGCGACGGCGTCGTCCAGAGCTTCAACACGCTGCAGCAGCGGCTTAACCGCAAGCAGGTGACGCCGAAGATGCTGGCCGAGTTCCCGGCCCATATCCGCGCCTACGACCTGATGGCCGAGGCCGACGACGACCTGCGTGCCCACCCGTACACGGAGCGGCGCGCCAGGCTCGAAGCGTTCCTCGGCAGGCTCGACAACGCCCGTTTCGACCTCTCGCCGACCATAGCGTTCTCGAGCTGGGATGAGCTGACGGAGGCTCGCGCCGATCCGGCCAGCGCCGGCGCGGGCCCCGATGCCGAGGCGGTCGAGGGCTGCATGCTGAAGCGGCTCGACTCGCCTTACCTGCCCGGGCGACCCAAGGGCTACTGGTACAAATGGAAGCGCGATGCCCGCCTGGTCGACTGCGTGCTGATGTATGCCCAGCGCGGCCACGGCAAGCGCTCCTCCTTCTATTCCGATTACACCTTCGGCGTCTGGCGGGTCGGGGAAGCGGGCACGGACGAGCTGGTGCCGGTCGGCAAGGCCTATTTCGGCTTCACCGACGAGGAGCTGATCGAGATCGACCGCTATGTCCGCAAGAATACGCTGAATCGCTTCGGGCCGGTGCGCGAGGTGACGCATACGTCGTCGAGCGGGCTGGTCTTCGAAGTGGCCTTCGAGGGTTTGCAGCGCTCGACACGCCACAAATCCGGCATCGCCATGCGCTTTCCCCGCATCAACCGCATTCGCTGGGATAAGCCGCCGGGCGAGGCCGACCGGATCGAGGCGCTGGAGGCGCTTCTGCCGGCGGGGGGCTGATGCGGAGGGCTCAGCGGATCAAGAAGGCCGCAGCGAGCAGGATCGCCGCCGCGAGCGCGTGATAGGCGGCGAAACGCAGGAAGGTTTCACGGCGCACCCGCGCGAACACGCCCTGCGCATAAGCCTCCGGCGGGCGCTCCGCCTGGTCGAGCATCAGCCAGATCTCGGTACGCTTGTAGGGCCGCAGCGGCGCCTGCTGTGCCAGCATGAGCAGCACCGCGACGACGAGGAGTGCGCAATAGCCGCCCGCCTTGAGCGCGGCCGGCGGACTGCCGGAGAGGCCGACCATCAGGCAGAAGGTGGCAAGGCCGGCAAAGCCGCAGGCGCGCGCCGTCGAGATTTCCGCGAGCGTCCGCAGGCGGCGCAGCGGGTCGGCCTTGTCCGGATCGCCAGCGCTCGACATGCGGCTTCCCATGCGGAGGGCGGCCGGGGCCGTTCTAGAACCCCGTCACCGCCGGCAGCGCCAGAATAAGCACTCCGACCAGCCAGATGCCAAGCGACGTCGCATCACTATTCCGTCGGCCGGTGAGGCGCTCGAAGACCGCGGCCGGTGCGCCGGCGAGGATCAGGCAGGCGACCGAGACGAAGAGCGAGGTGAAATAGTAAAGCAGGATCGGCGAGGTGACGAAGAAGGACGGCGCCAGCAGGAACTTCACCAGGATGAAGGCCGGGTCGAAATAGGGCGAGAAATGCATGCCTGAGAGCAGGGAGAAGCCGGCGATGCCAACGAGCAGCCCGTCCTGCCGCACCAACCTGTCGCGATCATCGCCATTATCTGTGGTCTGATTCATGGCGTCACCCCGTGGCGGCGGGCAGGAGCCCGAGCATGCGGACGATGTAGAACAGCAGGAAGCGCAGCAGGAACAGCCAGACGATCGCGAACAGATTGAGCAGCGGAGGCGGCACCAGCGCCGGCGTCGCCAGCCGCACCAGGTTCAGGATCGGATCCGTGATCTGGCAGAAGACACGCCAGATCACCTTGTCGCTGTCGGGTGGGAAAAAGAGGGAGAGGATATAGCGCCCGAGCAGCGTGTAGATCAGCGCGGCCAGCATGAGATTGGGCAGGTGGAAGACCCAGAACCCGACGGAATCGGTCAAGCAGCTTTCTCCTGTAGCCGGCCGGGCGCGCGGCGAAATCTCGATTTGCGGCAGTGTGAACGGGAAGGGGCGGGAAGTAAGTCCCGCCCCTTCGTTGGTGTTCAGGGCCGGAAGGCGATCAGCTCGTCTTCTCTTCCATGATCGTGCCGCCGCGCGGGCGCCGGCAGGCGTCGACGAAGTCCATCATCGCCTTGGAGGGCGCGGCGGTCAGCATCGACACGACATACATCGCCAGGAAGCCGGCCGGCAGGCCGAACAGCGCCGAGGAGATGTTGTTGATGTTGAACCAGCCGACCTTGGAGGCAAGCGGGTTGGTCACCAGCGCCGGGCCGCTGGCGATCGCCGGGTCGGCCAGGAACTTCGCCATGTTCTCGGGCGAGATCAGCGGCGCGCCCGAGACCGGGTTGAGCAGCGAGCTCATCCCGAAATACTGCACGCCGAGATGCGGGTAGTATCGGCTGATCACCAGGTAGAACAGCGTCAGACCGAAGCCGATCGTGATGCCGGCAATGGCGCCCGCCGAATTGGCGCGTTTCCACCAGATGCCGAGCACCAGCGCCGGGAACAGTCCGCCCGCCGCCAGCGAGAAGGCCCAGGACACCATGGCAAGGATGTCCGAAGGCCTGGTCGAGGCGGTGTAGGCTGCCAGCACCGCCACGATGACGAGCAGCACGCGCGAGACGATCAGGCGGCGTGCAGTCGGCGCGTTCTTGTCGATCATCTTGTAGTAGACGTCGTGCGAGAGCGCATTGGCGATGGCGAGCAGGAGCCCGTCCGCGGTCGAGAGCGCGGCGGCAAGGCCGCCGGCCGCGACGAGGCCGGTGATGACATAGGGCAGACCGGCGATCTCGGGCGTCGAGATCACCACCACGTCGGTGTTGATGCCGAAATCCTGCAGGCGCAGCACGCCGGTATGGCCACTGACCGCACCGCAGGCCGCCGTGATCGCCTGGACGCTTTCCGCCGCCTTGCCGCAGATCGTCACCAGGCCGAGCTTGCCCCAGCTGAAGACCCATTGCGGCATGTCGGCGAGGTTCTTGCCGATCAGGGTCGAGTAGACCTCCAGCTTCGAGAACGCCGCATAGGCCGGCGCCGTGAAGTAGAGCAGGAAGATGAACAGCAGCGACCAGGCGACCGAGATGCGGGCGTCACGCACGGACGGCGTGGTGAAGTAGCGCATCAGCACGTGCGGTAGCGAGGCGGTGCCGACCATCAGGCACAGGATCAGGGCGAAATAGTTCGCCGGGCTGTAGTTCAGGAACGGTGTCGTGTGGGGCTTGAGCGTGGCTGCGGTGGCGAGGTTGTTCTGCAGGAAGCTCTGCTCGAGCGCGGTGATCTCCTGCAGGGCCTGGCCATAGGTGAGCTGCGGGATCGGCAGCCCGTATTTCTGTGCCGACAGGATGACCACCGGGACCAGATAGGCGACGATCAGCACGATGTACTGCGCGACCTGCGTCCAGGTCACCGCCCGCATGCCGCCGAGCATCGAGCAGACCAGGATGCCGGCAAGACCGACATAGACGGCGACGGTGAAGTCCATGTCGAGGAAGCGCTGCGCGATCAGGCCGGTGCCGAAGATCTGCGCCACCACATAGGTGAAGGAGCAGGCCAGCAGCACGATGACCCCGAGAAAGCGCGCGACGTTGCCGCCATAGCGCGCCGACAGGAAGTCGGGCACGGTATAGGCGCCGAACTTGCGCAGGAACGGCGCGATCAGCACCGCGACGAGCACATAGCCGCCGGTCCAGCCGAGCACGAAGGCGAGGCCGTCATAGCCGAGCAGGAAGAGCGAGCCCGCCATGCCGATGAAGGACGCCGCCGACATCCAGTCTGCGCCGGTCGCCATGCCGTTGTAGAAGGCCGGAACGGAGCGCCCGGCGACATAATATTCCGAGACCTGGACCGTCCTGGAGATGATGCCGATGATGGCATAGACTAGGATGGTGAAGCCGACGAACATGTAGCCGAGGATCTTGTTCGGGACGCCGGCCTTTTCCAGGATGGCGACCAGGATGATGAAGGCGACGAAGCCGCCCGTATAAATCCCGTAGATGCGGCCGAGGCTTGAGGTGAAGCCACCCGAGCCGGCCTGTGCTTCGCTCGACATGATCGTAGCCCTCCCCGGCTCAATCGTCTTCGGCCACGCCTGCGTCGCGATCGATCTTGTCCTGCGCCTTGGCGAACCAGAACAGCATCACGACGAAAGCGATGAGTGATCCCTGGGAAGCCATATAGAAACCCAGAGGGAATCCGAAGATCTTGATGCCGTTCAGCGGCGTCACGAACATGTGGATGGCGTAGCTGAAGAACAACCAAAGCGCCATCATGACGAGCATGAGCTTGCTTGTTTTCTGCCAATGGTGATCGTCTTCTTGCGAATCCATGAAACGTTTCTCCCGAGAGTTTGATTATTGCTTGTTGTGCAACTCCGGCTGTTGTCGGATTCTCGTGATTCGCGCCTGTCCGGTCCCCAACCGCCTAACGGTAGGTTAATGGAAGTGGGTCGACGAAAGAATGTGTACTAAAGACGTAAGTCTCCATCCAAAGACCAAGTCGCGACCGCGTTGCAGCCGCAGTCGATCTGCGCGACATCGCAATGATCGGGCATCGTCCCCGCCGAAACCGGCGGTGGCGCTTGAGATCGCGACCGCGCAGGGCCAGACTGTGCGGCAATCGATGGGAGGGAATGCCAGTAATGAGTCGTCAGCCGTCGACCCGGATCGTGATCGCGGACGATCATCCGCTCTTTCGCGGCGCGCTGCGCCAGGCGGTGTCGCATGCGCTTGCCGGCTCGGAGGTGAGCGAGGTCGGCTCGCTCGAGGCGCTCGGCCAGGCGCTCGCCGAGGCCTCAGATACCGACCTCATCCTGCTCGATCTCAGCATGCCGGGCGTGCAGGGTTTTTCCGGCCTGCTTTTCCTGCGCGCCGCCCATCCCGAGATTCCGGTGATCGTCGTCTCGGCCAATGACGACCCCGCGGTGATCCGCCGCTGCATCGAGTTCGGCGCGCTCGGCTTCCTGCCCAAGACCGCCGAGGTCGCGCAGATGGGCGAGGCGATCCAGGCCGTGCTCGACGGCGGCGTCTGGACTCCGCCCGGCGTCGATCTCTCCGCGCCGGTCGATCATGAGACCGCCGACATGGTCCGCCGCCTCGCCACGCTGACGCCGCAGCAGGTGCGCGTGCTGATGATGCTGTCGGAGGGGCTGCTCAACAAGCAGATCGCCTATGAGCTCGGCGTCTCCGAGGCGACGGTCAAGGCGCATGTCTCGGCGATCCTGACCAAGCTCAATGTCGACAGCCGCACGCAAGCCGTGATCGCCGCCGCCAAGATCGCCGGCGCCGGCTGGGCAGCGCAAGGCGCTTCGGCGACGAGCTGAGACGCGTAGCGGTTGACGGCGGCGTTCAGCGCAGGTTCAACCGCGAGCGGGTTTTGTCCTGCTGTCGATCCGTAAGGGGATTTCCATGGCTAATGGTGGTGGCACCGAGCGTTTTCTGGGCGGTTCCGTCCTCAGTGTCCTCGTGCGCCTGTTCTTCATCTCGCTCTTGGTCGGCGCGGCGATGGCGTTCCTTGGCCTGTCGCCGCGCGGTCTCTTCGACTCGGTGCTGCGCTTCGTCCGCTCGATCACCGATCTCGGCTTCGACGCGGTCCGCGAGGTCGGCGGCTGGGCGATCGCCGGCGCCTTGGTCGTCGTGCCGCTCTGGCTGCTCAGCCGGCTCTTTGCTTCGAAGCGGTAGGCAACGGATCGGTCGCCTGCGCCTGACGCGCTTCCTGAAGGTCCTTGCCCGGGAGCATCAGGGCAAGGCCCGCCGCGGCAAATGACAGGATCGCCGATACGGCGATCGCGGCCGAGAAGCCCGTGCTGAACGCCTGTGCCGATTGAACGCCGCCGGCGTTGCCGAAAGCCGCGACCGCCACGGCAATCCCTGAGACACCGCCGAGGAAGCGGAACATGTTGAAGATGCCGGCGGCTTTGCCGATCTCCGGCTTGTCGACCGCGCTCAGCACGGCGTTCTGGGCAGCGGGCATGGCCATCGAGATGCCGGCACCCGCGATGACGAGCGGCGCGACCAGATTGGCGAAGGCGAGATCGGGCGCGGCGATCAGGCTGATCCAGCCGAAACCGAGCGCCTGCAGTAGCACGCCGCCGGTGACGATAAGGCGCTCACCGAGCTGGTTGATCAGTCGCCCTGCGATCGGCGCGACGAAGAACAGCGTCGCCGTCCAGGGCAGAAGCCGCAAGCCCGCATCGAGCGGCCCGTATCCCTGCGCGACCTGAAAGAACTGGGGCAGGAAGAACACGACGCCATACATGCCGGCATAGAACAGGAAGCTCGCGACGACGCCGGCCGCGAACCGGCGCGAGCGGAACAGGCGCAAGGGGATCATCGGCTGCGGCGCGGAGCGCTGCCAGCCGATGAAGATGAGGGCGAGCACCACGCCTCCGACCAGAGCCGTGAGGATTTCTGTGCTGGCCCAACCGGCGCCGTTCCCACGCAGGATGCCCCAGACCAGTCCGAGGGCGGCGAGCGTGACCAGCACCACGCCGAGCCCGTCGATCGCTTTGTCCTGGCCCTGGCTTTCCGGAACATGACGGCGGGCGAGGAGAATGATGGCGAGGCCGATCGGCAGGTTGATCCAGAAGATCCACTGCCAGGCCAGCCCTTGCGAGATCGCGCCGCCGACGAGCGGGCCAGCGATGATGCCGAGCCCGGTGACGCCGCTGAAGATGCCGAGCGCCTTGCCGCGCTCCTGGGGCGGGAAGGCCGCGCTCAAGAGCGCCATGGCGAGCGGCATCAGCAAGGCTGCGCCGACGCCCTGCAGGGCGCGTCCCGCGATCAGAAACGTGGCGTTGCCCGAGAGAGCGCAGATGATCGAGGCCGCGACGAAGACGGCGATCCCGGCGCTGAACATCCGCTTGCGCCCGAGGCGGTCGCCAAGCGCGGCGCCGGTCAGGAGCAGCACGGCGAAGCTCAGATTATAGGCGTTGAGCGTCCACTGCAGCGCTTCGATCGATGAGCCGAAATCGGCCCGGATCGTGCTCAGGCTGGTCGCCACGACCATGGCGTCGAGGGCTGCCATGAGCGAAGCCGCCGAGGTCAGGCCGAGCACCCAGGCCTTCTGTGAACTGGATGGTGCCGGGGCTTTCGATTCCGCCGATCGGCTTTGGTTCACATCATTCATCGCCCGAGGCTCCCTTGAGGCTTTGCTTGCATCATGCAAGTTTGTGACTCGCTTGCATGATGCAAGTCAAGTGGAGCTGAAAGCGAGTTCCGAAGGGCCGGAAGTCGATCGCGTGGAGCAGGGGAAAGGTGTGGGGGCGCGAGCTGCGCCTTTGTGAAGGGCGTGGCATTGGCGAGTGGAAGGCGGAATGCGCTACGACGGTCGTGCTTCAGCCGTCAGCCACGTATTCGATCGGGCGCTCGAGGCGCGAGCAGCTACCGCTGTGTTTTCGGGCGTGGCTGGCGCCGCTGCGCAACGATATCCACGACCGCGACTTCGCCCTCGCCGTCAGCCTCTCGCAACTGCAGCGTTACCGGCTGGCCATCGGCGCGATTCGTGAACAGAACCGGACCGGGCTCGACCCATTTGTCGCCCCAATGGGTCAGGGCGATGATCACCGGCTTCAGCTCCAGCCCCTTCTGGGTGAGCAGGTATTCGGCAGGCTCGCCGGACGAGCCGCCTTGCCGGCGCTCCATCAGCCCGGCCGCGACGAAGGCTTCGAGGCGCTTGGCGAGGATGTTGGTGGCAATGCCGAGCTTCTTCTGGAACTGCGAGAAGCGCGTGTAGTCGCGGAACATCGCATCGCGCAGGATCAGCAGGCTCCAGCGTTCGCCGACCAGCTCCAATGCAAAGGCGGCGGCACAGTCCTGATTGGCGTAAAGGCGTCCGAGCATACCAAGAAGATAGCGCTTCGCTTGCGTCACGCAACTTTCGGCGCGACGGCCTGCTCAGGCTCACGTCCAGCCGCCGCCCCGGGCTTGTGTCAGGGCTGGCTGATCTTACTCGGCTCGCGCTGTCTTCTTCAGATCGTCTCGCCGCGCGCGATCGCCTCAGCATCACGCCCGACCAGCACGTCGAGCCGCGGCAGTCCGGCCTTGCGCATCTGCATATCGAGCCCGCGCTTGACCTCGCCGACCAGCCCCGGCCCCCTGAACACCATCGCCGAATAGAACTGCAGCAGGCTCGCCCCGGCCCGGATCTTGGCGAAGGCGGTCTCCGCCGAATCGATGCCGCCCACGCCGATCAGCGGGAACTGGCGTTCGACGCGCAGGAAGGTCTCGGCAAGGATCCGCGTCGAGGCCGCAAACAGCGGTTTGCCCGAGAGCCCGCCGGTTTCGACCTTGTTCGCGCTGCGCAGGCTGTCCGGCCGCGCGATCGTCGTGTTCGAAACGATCATGCCGTCGACCTTGCGACGCCTCGCGACTGAAACCATGCCATCGAGCTCGGACAGGGAGAGGTCGGGCGCGATCTTGATCAGCACCGGCGTCGGCTTGCCCCCGGCCGCGGCCTCGTCGCGGGCGGCGAGCGTGCGCGCGATCAAATCGTCGAGCGCGTCCTCGGCCTGCAGGTCGCGCAGGCCAGGCGTATTCGGCGAGGAGACGTTGACGGTGAGGAAATCGGCGAGCGGCGCGAGCCTGCCCGCCAGCACCGCATAGTCGGCGCTGCGATCGGCCGAATCCTTGTTGGCGCCGAGGTTGACGCCGACGATGCCGCCCTTCTTCCGACGCGCTGAAAGCCTAGCCGCGACCGCCTCCATGCCCTCGCTGTTGAGGCCGTAGCGGTTGATCACCGCCTCGTCCTCTGGCAGGCGGAAGACGCGCGGGCGCGGATTGCCGGGCTGCGGCAGCGGCGTCACCCCGCCGACCTCGACAAAGCCGAAGCCGAGCCCGAGTGCGCCGTCGATCGCCTCGGCATTCTTGTCGAAACCGGCGGCGAGGCCGACCGGGTTGGCGAAACGCAGTCCGAAGGCCTCGACCGCCAGCGACGGCGGATCGGCCGCCGGCCGCAGCGGCGGTGCAACCGCCAGCGCCGCGATCGTCAGCCGGTGGGCCTGCTCGGCGTCGAGCTTGTGGATCAGCGGCCGCGCCAGGCCGAACAATGCTCCGATCACGCGATATCCTCCGGAAAAACGTGACCGCCATCGTCGAGCGGCAGCGGCGCGATCCAGCGCGCCTGCTTCGGATCGAGTGGGGCATAAAGATGCGGGAACATTGCGCCGCCGCGCGATGGCTCGTAGCGCAGGGCCTCGCCGAGCTTGGCGTCATCGACGGCGATCAGCAGCAGGCAGTCCTGACCGGCGAAATGCTTTGCTGCGGTTTCGCGGACTTGCCCGGCGGTCGAGAAATGGATGAAGCCGTCGGCGAGGTCGATTGGCGCTCCCTTGAAGAGGCTTGTGGCCTCAGCCTCGCGCCAGAGCGCCTCGGGACAGATCTTGTAGATGAGCGGCATGGCGCTCGGCATATCGCTTGCGGGGCGTCGACAAAAGCGGAAACCGTGCCGCATCGAGGTGCTTCGGGGATTTCTTCGCCTGGATGTCGGCTTGCCTATGCCGGAGCGCCACTTGCGGTCAAAAAAACCGCCATCGGTGGCCGCTAGGCACAGTGAATCAGATTGAATTCTTACCGGATAGGGGATATTTCCTATATCGATCCCCGCTTAGCGCCGCGTCGGCACCATCAGGAAAGAGGCCTCTCCGCGATGCTGTCCCATGACCAGATCTGGAGCGCGATCGACACGCTCGCCCAGCGCTATGGCCTCTCCCCGTCCGGTCTGGCCCGCAAGGCCGGGCTCGACGCCACCACTTTCAACCGCTCGAAGCGTGTCGGCACCGATGGACGCGAGCGCTGGCCCTCGACCGAATCGATCGCCAAGATCCTTGCCGCCACCGGCGCCTCCTTCGACGAGTTCATGAACGTGATCCGGCGCGGTGCGCCGCCAACGCGCACGATTCCGCTGATCGGCTTCGCCCAGGCCGGTTCCGGCGGCTTCTTCGATGATGGCGGCTTCCCGCTCGGCTCGGGCTGGGACGAGGTCGCCTTTCCCGGCCTGCAGGACGAGAAAGCCTATGCGCTCGAGATCGCCGGCGATTCCATGCTGCCGCTCTATCGTGACGGTGACACCATCATCGTCTCGCCCGGTGCCGCGATCCGTCGCGGCGACCGTGTCGTGGTCAAGACCGTCGAGGGCGAGGTGCTGGCCAAGCAGCTCAGGCGCCAGACGGCGAAGACGGTCGAGCTCGCCTCGCTCAATCCGGAGCATTCCGACCGCGTTCTGGCGCTCGCCGAGATCGCTTTCATGGCGCGGGTGATCTGGGCGAGCCAGTAAAGCATCGGCCCGAAAAGTGGGAACCGGTTTTCGGGTAAAGCCGATGCTCAGAAGGTCTCAGGCCAATACGCGCTGCGCCGGCAAAGACACAGTGAAGACTGCGCCGGTCTCGGACGGTTCGAGCGCGATCATGCCGCCATGCAGCCGCACCAACTCGGCGGCGATGGCGAGGCCGAGGCCGGTGCCGCCGGGGTTGACCGAGCCACGGAAGGCCTGGAACAGGTTGTCGCGCGCCCGCGCCGGCACGCCCGGCCCGTTGTCGGCGATGCGGAGGATGATCTCCTCATGACGCCGGCCGGCGCTGATCCTGAGCGCTGGCGTCCGCTCGCCGGCTTCCGCGATGCTGTCGAGCGCCTGGATCGCGTTGCGCATCAGATTGGACAGGACGCGGGCCATCTGGTCGGGATCACAGGGCGCGATCACCTCGGCCGGCACCTCGTTGGCGAAGACGATCGTGCCGTTCTCGCCGAGGCCGAGCAGCTCGGCCTGTTCGGCGACGAGCTGGCGCAGCGCCACATCGCGCAGCGTCGGGTTCGCCTCGGTGGCCCGGCCATAGGCGAGCGTCGCCTGGCAGAAATCGATGGCGCGCCCGAGGGTCGCGATCAATCGCGGCGCGAAACGCCTGATCTTCGGATCGCGCGTCTCGGTCAGCCGGTCGGACATCAATTGCGCCGCGGCCAGCATGTTGCGCAGGTCGTGGTTGATCTTGCTGACGGCGAGCCCGAGCTCGGCGAGGTGCTTCTTGGCGCGAAGATCGTCGGCGAGCGTCGCCTGCATGCGCGCCAGCGCCCGCTGCGCCTCGCCGATCTCGTCGGCGCGCTGTGTCGGCTCGATGATCCGGCGTGGATTCTCCGGGTCGTGCTCGAACTCCATCACATTGGCAGCGAGATGCCGGATCGGCTGCACGATCAGCCAGTTCAGTGAGAGATAGACCAGCCCCGCCGTCAGGATCGAGATGATCAGCGTGACCAGCGTCAGGTTGACCGAGAACTTCAGCATGGCCCGCCGCAGCGGCCGTTCGTCGATCACCATTTCGACGAAGTCGGCGGCGCCGACCGCCTGTCCGACCACTCGGATCGGCATCTCGTGCGACGGGCTGACCAGCGTCGCCACCGATTCCACGATCGACTGCATCCAGCTCTGGTCGCGCAGGTCGACGGTCTTGGCGACCTCGTGAGGCATCGAGTCGAGGCTGAGCAGGCGCCGCGCCCCACCGACACGCGCGGCGATGGCGGAGGCACCGACGCCGGCGAGCAGCCGCTCCTCGCTGCCCTCGGGCATGCCTTCGGCCGGAGCGCCTTCGAGCACGAGCACGGCGATTTGTGCCGCCGCCAGCCGGTCGTTCAGCCAGTTGCGCCTGAAATTTGCGACCGAAGGCAGATAGATCAGCACCTCGGCCAGCATCACGAACAGGATGGTCAGGACGAGCAGCTTGGCCGACAGGCCGAGCTGCGTCGGCCCGCGCGGAACGCTGATCGACAGAGCATTGGGATCGAACCGTCTCGGGGACATCAAGAGCCAATCTACCCGAAACGGCGCAGAAAGCCGATCAGCCGGCGAATGCCCGGCTTCGCCGCCAGTGGCGCCTGGAAAGAGAGCGCTGCTCGCTGCGAAATCTCGGAGAGGCTCTGGGACGGAACGATGAACCCGGCCATGTCCCTGACGTTCATCCTCTTCTGCACGGCCAGGGCCCAAAGCGCGATCAGTTCGGCGGCCTGCGCCCCGGCGATGACGACGCCGAGGATGACGCCCTTGCTGTCGGTGATCAGCTTGATCAGCCCCTCCGCCTGCTGCTCTGCCTGAGCGAGCCCGCTCTCGGCATAGGGCCAGCGCAGCACCCGGATCGCGCCCTGCGCGCGAGCCTGTGCCTCGCCCTGGCCGACGCTCGCCAATGCCGGCCGGCCGTGAATGGTGCGCGGCACCTGGTCCCGCCTGAAGCGAATCGGCAGGCGAAACAGGGCATTGCGGAGCACGAGCCCCGCCTGATGCTGGGCAGCCTGGCTGGGCGCCATCCCGGCTGCCGCGCCGCCGGCGCAGGCGCCGATGGCGTAGATGCGGCGATTGGCAGTGCGCAGCGAGGCGTCGACGATGACGCCTGTGTCGTCGGTGCGAACTCCCGCAAGGTCGAGTTCGAGCGCCGCGATATTCGGCTTGCGGCCGCTCGCGACCAGGAGATGCGTGCCATCGATGGCGATATCGCCGTCGAGGACAAGGCGTGGCCGCTGCCGGTGGCTCTCGGCGCGCAGGACCAGCCGGCCTTCATGCAAGGTGATGCCGTCCCCGAGCAGGGCGCGCCTGAGCACGCCAACCGCTTCCGGATCCTCGTCCGGCAGCAGGCCGTCCGGCGCGATCAAGGTGACATCGCTGCCGAGCGCACGCATCGCCTGCGCGAGCTCGACGGCTGCTGCTGCTCCGCCGAGCACGACCAGCCGGTCCGGCTGCTTCGCCAGATCGAAGATGCTGTCCTCTGTCAGATAGGACAGGTTGGCGAGGCCCGGAATCGAAAGTCGCGCCGGCAGCGAGCCGGTGGCAATGATGAAACGCCGGGCTCTGATCACCGTCTCGCCGACGCTGATCTGATGGCGGTTCTGGAAGCGCGCTTCGCCCTTGAGCACGAGGACACCCAGGGCGGTAAGGCGCTCATCCGAGTCGTTCGTGGCAGACTTGGCTGCAACCCGGTCGAGGTGAGCCCGGACGCGGCTATAATCGATCTGGCCCGAATCTGCCGCAAGGCCGAAGGACGTGGCGCCGGCGACGGCCCGCGCCTGGCCGGCTGCGGCGCGCAAAGCCTGGCCGCGTGCGCCCTCGTTCGGGGGAAGCTCGCTCCCACCATGCCGAACCAGGACGGTTCGGACGCCGAACAATGCAGCGGCCGTCGCGACCGCAACCCCGCCCGGGCCATGGCCGATGACGCAGATATCCGGCGTCAGCGGCTCCTTGCTGGCTGCTGGGCTGGCGGTATCACTCACGCCGCGTCTCCCGGTCGCTAGAGCCGGATGATTTCAGTTGGAATCGCAGGGCGATGCCAACTGAAATCTGAATCCGTCTCTCATCAAAGGGTTAGAGCAGGATCTATGCGAAAAACCGGTTCCCACTTTTTCGCATCCTGCTCTGTCCTGCTGGTGCAGATGCGTTGCCGCACCGGCGGAATCAAGCGCGCCGTTGCGATACCCGGGTAGAAACGGCCAATTCCGGCGAGACGATGGTTGGACGCCTATCTTCAGGCGATCTTGCGGGGCTCGTCCTTGCCGAACTCCGACACCGGCTGCGGCCGGCCGAACAGGTAGCCTTGCGCCCGCTGGGCGCCGAGCAACTGCACCGCCATGCGCTGCGCTTCCGTCTCGATGCCTTCGACGACCACGTTCATCGACAGGCGTCGGGCGAGCTGGCACACCGCCTCGATCACCGCCTTCGAGGCCTCGTCGCTATTGACGTCACGGCTGAAGCTCTGGTCGATCTTCACCTGCGAGAACGGATAGGTCGAGAGATAGGCGAGGGAGGAATAGCCCGTGCCGAAATCGTCGAGTGCGAACTTCACCCCGATCGCACGGAGTTCGTTGATGACCTCGAGCGTCGTCTTGTTGTCCTCGATCAGCAGCGATTCCGTCACCTCGAGCGTCAGCCGACCAGGCGCGAGATGGGAAAGCAGCAGCGCATTCTTCACGGTTTCGACGATGCGACGGGGCTCACGGAACTGCAGCGGCGAGATGTTGACGGAGACGCCGACGCCGTCGGGCCATTTCGCCGCATCGCGGCAGGCCTGGCGGATCGCCCAGTCGCCCATTCCGGCGATCAGGCCAGATTGTTCGGCGATCGGGATGAAAACGCCGGGCGGGACCATCCCGCGCGTCGGGTGCCGCCAGCGCATCAGCGCCTCGCGCGTCACGATCTCCTGCGTGCGCAGCTCGATGATCGGCTGGTAGTACAGCTCGAGCACGCCGTCGGCACTGGCCTGGCGCAGATCGAGCTCGATCTCGTGGCGTTCGAGCATCTCTTCCGCCATGGCCGGGTCGAAGAAGGTCGCGGTGTTGCGGCCGGCTCCCTTCGCCTTGTAGAGCGCCGTGTCGGCATGGCGCAGCAGGTCGGCGGGCGTGGCGCCGTCGACCGGCGCGAGCGCGATGCCGATGCTGGCGGTGACATAGACTGTCTTGGTATCGAGCTCGAAGGCCCGGTCCATCGTCTCGATCATGCGCTGCGCGATCATCCGGACCGTCGCGACATCGGTTGCCGGCAGGATCAGCACGAATTCGTCGCCGCCGAAGCGCGCCAGCAGGTCGTTGTGGCGGATCGTGCTCTTCAGGCGCTCGGCGGTCTGGATCAGGACCCGGTCGCCGATGTCGTGGCCGAGATTGTCGTTGACCTGCTTGAAGCCATCGAGGTCGATATAGAGCAGCGCGAAGGTCTCGCCGGTCCGCTCGTGCCGGCGGAAGGCATCAGCCAGCTGCGTGTTGAACTCGAACCGGTTGGCGAGCCCGGTCAACTCGTCGAAGCGCGCCATCTGCTCGATCCGCGCCTCGGTCGCTTTCCGCTCCGTCGCATCTTCGGTGAGCATCAGGACGCCGCCTTCGGCCGCGGGCGCGAGGGTGACGACGAGCATCCGGCCATTGCGTGACTGCAGCTCGTAGATGGCCGCCTGCTGCGTCATCCGGACGCCATCGAGCGCCGCCTTGATGTCACGCACCTGTTCCGGCGTCATCACCTGCCGCTCGACCAGGAAACGGGCGATCGCGGTAATCGGCGTGCCCGGTAGCGCCAGTGTCTCGGGAACCCCGTAGAGAGCGGCATGCGGCGCGTTCGAGACCGCAAGATCGAGCTTGCGGTCGAACATCGCCAAACCATGGATCATCGTGTTGAGCGCGGCGTCGAGAGTCAGGTTCTGCGAGCGCAGCGCGGTCGCCAGGGCCTTGGATTGCTTGGTCGCGTCGCTCAGTGCCAGCAGGTTGCGGTGCAGCGAGTTGGTGATCGCGATATTGGCGCCGACATAGAGGAAGGCAAAATAGCCGATGTACTGGTAGTACGGATTTTGCGCCTGGATCAGGCCGATCGCCATCGGGACGCAGAAGGTCAGGAGCTGGACGGCGACGAATTTCGGCCGTCCCGCGTTGCGCGCGACATAGCCGGAGGCGAGCGCGATCGTCGAGGACACTGAGGTGATATGGGCGGCGGGATCGTCGGTCCAGGCCAGCGCCGCATAGCAGCTGAAGCCGAGGACCGCGCTGAATACGGTCGCGCCGAGGAAATACTCCCGGTCCCAGCGCCTAGTCTGCGCGAGCGTATCCTCGGAATGGTCGAGCCGGCGATAACGGACCACCGTGATGATCCGCATGACGACGACCAGCGCGACGCCAAGCGTCAGCGCCATGAACAATTCGGCCCTGGTGGCAATCCAGCACAGGAGTGGCGTGAGGATACCGGCGATACCGCCGGGGATGATCGAGCCCGGCGAGGAGAACAGCGAAGAGACGAGCAGGCGATAATCGACAAGGTCGACCGCGTTCCGGCCGTCATGCCCGGCCGGCTGTCCCGCGATCGTCCTGTCTGCGCTGGCGTCGCGCAACCGGTTCGGCACTCCCGCCATCCGCTCCTGCCTTTTGACGGTCTCCGGAGAGGCGGTTGAACGACCTATCCTATGCCGCGTCACCTAACGGCTTTAAGAGGGAAAGGTAAAAGTTTCATGAGAGTTACACGGCGGAGTCGCACAATCCTTGCGAACGCCGGTATGGCGGGCGTTCGCTGCGGCCTGTTCAGCCGGCGCCGGCACCGGCGAACCGGTCTTCCGGGACCCGCTGATAGACGCGCGAGAGCATGCGGTCCTGCGTCTGGGCGATGCGCTGCAGCTTCGAGATCGCGCTCGGGTGCAGGCGCAGCATACAGTCGGTCCAGAGCTGGCCGAGATATTCGAGTTCCTCGCGCAGATTGCCGGCGCGGCGGTTGAAGGCCGAGAACAACGCCGTCCTGGCGGCGTGGATCGGCAGCGAGTCGGCGGCGTATTTGCGCAGCCAGTCCTCGCCCGTGCCGGCCGGCACCACCGCCTCCAGCCCGCCCGCGGCCATGAACTCGGCTGCGCTCATCTCCTCGCCGGACTGCAGCATGTGCTCGGCCGCACGCTGCCCCATCCGGCGCGACAGCAGCCCTACGGCCGTGATCGGGAAGTGGTTGAACTTGATTTCCGGGTAGACGAACGACGCCTGTTCCTCGGCGATCATGACATTGCACGAGCGCGGTGCGTCGATGCCGCCGCCGATCGCCTTGGCGTGGATAGTCGACAGGGTGACGACCATGCCGTTGAGGCCGCTCGCGTTGCGCAGCGCGTCCTCGACCGAGAGCCGGGCGTATTCTGCCAAGGCGGGGCGGTCATTCTTGGCGAGGCAGTCGAGATAGAAGTCGAGGTCGCCGCCGAGCGTGAAGAACGGTCCTGTGCCGCGGAAGGCAAGGAAACGCACCGGGGCGTTGTGATACTGCTCCGACGCACCCCAGAGATCGATGATCGCCTGCTGAATTTTGCCGAGGCTCTCGAGCAGCTGCAGCGTGAAGACCGGCTTCAGCTCCGGCTTGATGGTGACCCAGAGCAGGCGCAGCTCCGGCTCATAGGCGAGCTGAACCTCCGGCAGGAAGCCGGCGTGGTGGCGGATCGCTTCGATCACATCGCCATTGGTGAGCTCGGCAACGGTCTGGCCGCCAGCCGTGGGTGCATAGCTCTGAAACATCGTCTTGTCTCCGCCTCGCATCGCACCCCTCGACATCGCCGAGGGTAGACAAAGTTAATGATCTGTAAACGCAAACCGCCGGAAATGGTTAATTTACTTAAGTTTTATCGGTTACGTCTCAAGTCGGCTCACCAGCGAGAACCGCGCCCTTCGGTTGTTTCGTCAGCGCCGCTATCGTGCCGTCGGTGCACGCAATGGGCGTGCCACCGTACCACCATTCGGTCAGGGTTGCCGAGATAAGGAAAATTTTACCAATCGACGCAACGCTTTGTGATGTGCGTCGACGTGCCGGCGAAGGGGCTGGGAGCGGTGTAACTTTGTCCGCGGAAAGCAATGGCGGGCGAACGCTCGGAACAGGGCTGTCCCATCTGGAGACCAACGGCGTCGCAGTTGTGCCGCAATCGGTCGTGCATGGAGACGTAGCAATTCGCTTGGTCTTGTCCGGACCGGGCCGAGCGGCTAACCATGAACCAACACCTGCCGCCATATGACTGCAGGCCTTCCGACGAGCTGACGCCTTGAGCCGCCAGACCGAAGCCGACGATGAAAGAAGGGCGCGCCTCGCTGCCGCCCTCCGCGAGAATCTGAAGCGCCGCAAGGCGCAGGCCCGGGCTCGGCGCACCTCGGACACGCCGGCCGAGGACCAGCTACCGCCCGCCCAGGCCGAACCTCCCCGGTCCTGATCCCCCTTTTTGGCCGGCGCCCGCCGCCGGCCGTCCTGCAGGACGAGCCCAATGGACCGTATCCGCATCACCGGCGGCCAGCGCCTCAATGGCGTGATCCCGATTTCCGGTGCGAAGAACGCAGCGCTGCCGCTGATGATCGCGAGCCTCCTCACCGACGAGACGCTGACGCTGACCAATGTCCCGCGGCTCTCCGACGTCAGCGCGCTCTCGCGCATCCTCTCCAATCACGGCGTCGATCGCTCGGTTGCCGGCAAGCGCATCGGCCAGAGCGCCGAGACCGGTCAGACGGTCGCTCTGACGGCACGCCAGATCGTCGACACCTGCGCGCCTTATGACCTTGTCTCGACGATGCGGGCGAGCTTCTGGGTGATCGCGCCGATTCTGGCTCGCATGGGCGAGGCCAAGGTGTCGCTGCCCGGCGGTTGCGCCATCGGCACCCGCCCGGTCGATCTCCTGCTGATGGCGCTGGAGCGCCTCGGCGCGACGATCACCATCGAGGGTGGCTATGCGCTGGCTCGCGCGCCCAAGGGGCTCAAGGGCGCCGAGATCGTCTTCCCGAAAGTCACCGTCGGCGGCACCCATACCGCGCTGATGGCTGCGGTGCTGGCCGATGGCACCACCGTCATCGAGAACGCTGCGCGCGAGCCCGAGGTGGTCGACCTCGCCGCCTGCCTCGACAAGATGGGCGCCAAGATCGAGGGCGCCGGCACCTCCCGCATCATCATTCAGGGCGTCTCTCGTCTCGGTGGGGCGCACCACGCCGTCCTGCCGGACCGGATCGAGACCGGCACCTATGCGATGGCGGTGGCAATGACGGGCGGCGACGTCCTGCTTGAAGGGGCGCGCGCCGATCTGCTCCAGGCGGGGCTGGATGTTCTCAGCCAGGCCGGCGTCGACATCTCCGAGACCAATGAAGGCATTCGCGTCCGCCGCAATGGCGCGGCGCTCGAGCCGGTCGACGTCACCACCGATCCTTTCCCGGGCTTCCCGACCGATCTCCAGGCCCAGCTGATGGCGCTCATGACGATGGCCAAGGGGACATCGCGCATTCGCGAGACGATTTTCGAGAACCGCTTCATGCATGTGCAGGAGCTCGCCCGGCTCGGCGCGAAGATCCGGCTCGATGGCGATGCCGCCTATGTCGACGGTGTCGAGAAGCTTACCGGCGCACCGGTGATGGCGACCGATCTGCGCGCCTCGGTCTCGCTCGTCATTGGCGGCCTCGTCGCCGAGGGCGAGACGATGATCAACCGCGTCTATCATCTCGATCGCGGTTTTGAGGCGCTGGAGACCAAGCTTGGTCGCTGCGGCGCCCAGATCGAGCGCATCAGCGGTTGACGCAGGGCCAGACCCCCGCCAGATAAGGCGCATGTCCGATCCCGTTGCCGAGCCGCTGAAACTGATTGCGCTGGATGCCGACGATCTGTCGGTGATTTCGGCGCATCTGCAGGATGCGGTGTTGAAGCGCGGAGATATCGCCTATCTGCCGGCCGAGAAGCGCTTCGCCCTGGCGTTGCGCCGCTTCGACTGGGAAGGCGCGACCCAGGGCCAGAAGCGCCGCCGGCTCTCTGCCCTGCATTTCGAGCGGGTGACGGCCGCGCGCAGCACGAAGATCGCGACGGGCGAGGGCGCGGTGCTCAGCCTGCTCGCCGTCACCTTCGCCGAGAGCGATGGGCCGGCCGGGCAAGTCACCCTGCATTTCTCCGACGGCGCCGCCATCCGCCTCGATGTCGAGTGCATCGAGGCGCAGATGAAGGATCTCGGCCCGATCTGGGAAGCGGTCGCGACGCCTGCCCATCCGGAAGCCGGCTGAACTCCTTCCGGTCAGGATATCCCGATGCCGATCAGGCTTGACGCACGCGATGCCGGTTTTGAGCGCGAGTTCACCGCTCTGCTCGCGATGAAGCGCGAGGTCTCCGAGGATGTCGATCAGGTCGCAGCCGCGATCATCGCCGATGTCCGCGCCCGCGGCGATGCTGCTTTGATCGATTACACCGAGCGTTTCGACAAACTCTTGCTGACGCCGCAGACGCTGCGCGTCACCGATAGCGAGATCGAGGCGGCGGTGGCGGCCTGTACGCGGGAGCAGCTCGATGCGCTCGAGACGGCCCGCTCCCGGATCGAGACCTATCACCTGCGCCAGAAACCGACCGATTCCTGGTCGCGCGATGCGCTCGGCGTTGAGAGCGGCTGGCGCTGGAGCGCGATTGAGGCCGTCGGCCTCTACGTCCCGGGCGGCACGGCGAGCTATCCCTCGTCCGTTCTGATGAATGCGATTCCGGCCAAGGTCGCCGGCGTCGAGCGTCTCGTCATGGTCGCGCCGACACCGCGCGGTGAGGGTAACCCGCTCGTGCTGGCGGCGGCGAAGCTCGCCGGCATCGACGAGATTTATCGGATCGGCGGGGCTCAGGCGATCGCCGCGCTTGCCTACGGCACAGCGACGATCGCACCTGTCGCCAAGATCGTCGGCCCCGGCAACGCTTATGTCGCCGCTGCCAAGCGCCGTGTCTTCGGCACTGTCGGCATCGACATGATCGCCGGCCCGTCAGAGGTTTTGGTCCTGGCCGATGCGGACGCAAATCCCGACTGGATCGCCGCCGATCTCCTCGCCCAGGCCGAGCACGACACCGCCGCCCAGTCGATCCTGATCACTGACGATGCCACACTCGCCAATGCGGTCGAGCGTGCGGTCGAAGGCCAGCTCAGGACCTTGCCGCGCGCCGAGATCGCCGGTGCGAGCTGGCGTGATTTCGGCGCAGTCATCCTGGTCGAAGCGCTCGACATGGCGATCCCGCTGGTCAACCGGCTGGCGCCGGAGCATCTCGAGATCATCGCCGCTGAACCGGAGCGCCTGGCGGGACGCATTCGCAATGCCGGTGCGATCTTCCTCGGCGGACATACGCCCGAGGCGATCGGCGACTATGTCGGGGGCTCGAACCATGTCCTGCCGACGGCCCGTTCCGCCCGCTTCTCCTCGGGGCTCGGCGTGCCCGATTTCATGAAGCGGACCTCGCTTCTGCGCTGCGGGGTGGACGGTTTGCGTGCACTCTCCGGCGCCGCGGTCACGCTCGCCGAGTCCGAGGGCTTGCAGGCCCATGCGCGTTCCGTGACGATCCGACTCAACGGCTGAGGTCGGGACAGCGATTCTGCACCGACATCCCGCTGCGCGGAGAAGACATGTCGGAACGCAACCATCTGGTCGCCGTCACGCTCGACGAAGCCTCGCTCGGCCGGGGTGGCGCCGACCAGGAGCATGAGCGCGCTGTCGCGATCTACGACCTGATCGAACGCAACCACTTCGCCGTACCGGATTTCGACGGCGGCCCCTATGCCGTCCATCTTGCCTTGGTCGAGCGGCGCCTTGCCTTCGAGATCAGGAGCGCCGATGGCGCCCCGGTCGTCACGCACCTTCTCTCGCTGACGCCGTTGAGGCGCATCATCAAGGACTACGAGTTGGTCTGCGACAGCTACTATGCTGCTATCCGCACGGCGACGCCGTCGCAGATCGAGGCGATCGACATGGGGCGCCGCGGCCTGCACGACGAGGCAGCTCACCTGCTGGTCGAACGGCTGACCAACAAGGTCGAGATCGACCGCGAGACGGCCCGCCGCCTCTTCACCCTGATCTACGCGCTGCACTGGAAGGGCTGAGCGCTTGGAGCCGTCCGCCCCGCGCAAGCTCCAGAGCGTACTGTTCATGTGCGCCTATAACGCGGTGCGCTCGCCCATGGCGGAGGCGATGGCCAAGCACTTCTTCGGCAAGTCGGTTTACGTCCAGTCGGCCGGAGCACGCAAAGGCGAGGTCGACCCCTTCGCGTTGGAGGTCCTCGACGAGATCGGCATCGACGCCCGCAAGCACAAGCCGAAATCGCTCGAAGAGCTGGAGGAATGGGAGGGGCTCAACTTCGATCTGATCGTCACGCTCTCGCCCGAGGCGCATCACAAGGCGCTCGACCTGACCCGCACGGTCGCCTCCGAGGTCGAATACTGGCCGACGCCGGACCCTACCGTCGTGCAAGGCTCGCGCGAACAGGTCCTCGAAGCCTATCGCGCCGTCCGTGACGGCCTGATGCAGCGGATCACGAAGCGGTTGAGATCCTGAAGCTCTACTGGATCAGCACAGCCCCGCCACAGCGCACGCCGCTGACCCAGCTGTCGGCCTGGCCGAGCCCGATCCCGAGTGTGTTGAGCAGGCTCGTCAGCACTTGGTCGAGGGGCGCCGCCGCACCGGCGATGACACCGGAGACGGCGCCGCCGAGGCCGGGTATGGGTAAGCCGAGTCCCAACAGCTCGACACGCAGGTCGAGATCAGCGACCAGCCGCGACAGCAGGCTCGCGACAAAGTTCTGCGTCGAGGTCGTCTTCTTCTCGGCGCGCTGGATCTCGGCATAGCTGAAGCTGACCGGGGTCTCGCTGGTATTGCTGATCGTGACATGCGCCCGACCCGTCACTTTTGCGAGGCCGAGCAGGTTGAGCAGCGTTGCGGCCGGAGGGTTCGGTCGCGTGCTGAAATTGCTGAACTCGGCGTTGGAGACATCTCCGATCCAGGCATCGACCACGGCCGGCGTCACGCCGAGCGTTACCCGCGCGCTTGTGATGTCGCCGGCGCCGCAGGAGATCGAGGTCAGGCGGGCCGTCGCGGAGGCGAGTTCCAGATAAAGCGGCAGCTTGACCAGCGAGGCCTGGCCGCTGCCGACGAGGGTGAGGGTGAGCAACAGGCGCGTCTGGGCGGTGTGGACCGTAGCGCCGTTGCGGCCTACGCGCACCAGGCTGGTGCCGACCGGTCGCTCGCCGATGCCGAGCTTCAGCGAAACCGAAGCGAGGCCGGGCACGTTGACCGCCAGGCCGAGATCGAGCTGGCGTGCGCCATTGGCGATCTGGGCCGTGGCCGAGACGAGGTCGAGTGCCGACAGCGATGCTTTGATTGGCACCTCCTCGTTCAGCTGACGGCTGCCATAGGTGCCGAACGAGACCAGGCTCTGCAGGTTGATGCGCTGGCCTGAGCCGGCGAGCACCGATGCCAGACGCCCCAGCGCCGCGATCGCGTCGCTGCCCGCGCCTTGGGCGCGCGCCCCATCCTGGGCCGCCAGGATGACGTCCCCGATACGGACCTGGGCGCGGGCGACCTCGTCGAAGGTCAGTGCGGAGATCGAGGCGCGCGTCGCCAGCTGCCGCGCGAAGCCGAACAGGTCGATCCGGGCCCGCGCCAGCCCCTCATAGTCCATGACCGATAGCGACAGGCTCGTTCCGAGCAGGCCACCGAGCAGGCCGTTGAGGGCGCCGCCCTCCAGCCGGACCAGCCGCGAGCCGACGGCGAAGGCGGCCTGCATGTCCTGTGCGGCGGTCGCCCGCGTCAGGATTGCGACGTCGCCGGCTTCGTTTCCAAGGCCGCTCGCTCCAATCACCCGGCCGAGGATCATCGGGGTGGTCGCGCGCATCTCGATCCGGGCAGCGTTCGCGCCGGCCGCCGAGCTCGGCTGGAAGCGCATTTCAGGCGCAAGCGTCGCATCCGCCGTATAGGTGCCCAACTGCACTCTTTCGACTGCGGCTGCGGTATAGCCGTTGCGTCCGGCGCTTGATCGTGCGGCCGCGTCCGCCTTTCCGAGGTCAGCCGCGGCGGCGAGCGCGGCGAGATCCGTCGCGGTCTGCTGCCGGCGCTTTTGGTAGAAGAAGCTCCCGACATCGACGGCCATCGTGCCGAAGCCGAACAGAACCATGGAGCTGCCGGCGAAAACGATCGATGAGAGCCCGCGGTGGTCGGCAAACAGCCTCCGCAAGAGATTGATCATGACGGCCTCCCTTGCCGTTTGCCTCGACGGGCGGGTTCAGTAACCGCCGCGCTGCACCACGGCCCGGCGCTCGACCACCGGGGTGGGGAGCGCAACTATCGAGCCGAGGCGATTGAAGATGCTGTCGGAGAAGTCGTAGACGACCGCCACCTCGAAGCTCGGCGCCGGCGCACCCAGGGCGGTCGTCCGCACTGTCAGCTTGCTCGGATCGAGGAAAGCGTATGAGCCGATGCTGCGTGTGACAAAGGCGCGCGCCAGCCGCTCACGCTCGGTGTCGTCGAGCCCGCCGACGGAAGCACGGGCCGCCTCCGCCGCCAGTTGCTGCACGCCGTGATACACGCCAAAGGCGTGGCCATAGCCGATGATACCGAAGAGGAGCAGCAGCAGAAGTGGCGCGATGAAGGCGAATTCTACGGCAGTGGCTGCGGAGCAATCAATCCGTAGGCGTATGAACGAGCGCATGGCATGTTCACTCCACGGGAAGTTACAACCATAGAGTGTATAGCCGGCGCCTTTATAAACCGTAAAACCTACATTCAGGACTACGGGGTAATCATTGAAACGAATTGGCTGATTAATCGAAATTTAAGGGGCAGGGCCCAGGAGCTTCACTGAGGGCAACGTTACGTTAGCTAAGCCGAGAAACGACCTGACGAATGAGCACCGTCGCGATACCGACCAATGTCCGCTCTCGGCAGCTCCGACAGTGGCGCGATATCGGTCTGATCGCAGGCTTGGCGCTCTGCTCCGGCCTTGTAACCCTTGCCAGTTTGCCCGGTCCGATTGCCGGCCCAGCCGTACCGCTGGCAGTCATCTTTCCGCCCTGGGTCTCCGGCGAGGAGGCCGTGGCGCGCAGCCTCGCGACCGGCGCCAGGCTCCTGCGGCAAGGTGCGATGCCCTTCGTCGTCGTCCTTGCGCCAGAAGCTGGGATAGTGCCGGCGGCGAGGCCGGTCGGCGCCATGCTGATGCTGCGTCTCGACGGGCTTGCCGGTTGCATCATCTCATCGGAGGCCGAAGCGAACCGCCTATGACTTTGACCTTGTCTGGCCTTCGCGACCTCGTCGCGCGCTGCCTCATCGGCCTCGCCTTCCTCCACGTCCCACTGCTCGCGATGGCGTCCCTGCTGCAGTCCGGCGACGGGCTGGTGCCGGGGTTGAGCGCGTTGTTGCTCGCGCTCGCGGCGCTGATCGCCTATCGCGGCGTCGGTGCGACGTTGCTGACGCAGTGCGCGATCGCTGTTGCCTTGATCGGCCAGGTCTCGATTCTGGTCGCGGTCTTCTCCGGGCATCCCTGGCAGCCCGACATGCACATGTACTACTTCGCCGTGCTCGCGCTGCTCGCCGGCTTCTGCGACTGGCGGCCGATCATCCTGGGCGCTGCGCTTACGGCGGCGCACCATCTGGTGCTGCAGTTCGTCCTGCCTGCCGCTGTCTTCTATCAGGGCGGCAATCTGCTGCGGGTGCTGTTGCATGCCGTCATTGTGGTTGTCGAAACCGCCTTCCTTGCAGCGATCGCAGTGATGACTGCGCGCATCTTCGCGCAGACCGAGGCCAATCTCCGCCGAGCCGAAGAGGTCGCCGAGCGCGAACGCCTGGCGAGCGAGCGCGAACGGGCGCTCGCCGACGAAGCCGAGGCGCGTGCCGGACATCTGCGCGCGATGGTCGAGCACTTCCGTGACGAGATGGACGGCGCCATGGCCGTTCTCGACAAGGCGTCCGAGGTGATGCAGGTCGACGCCCGTGGCCTCACCGGCGCTTCCGACCGGGCGCGTCAGCAAATCTCGCTCGTCTCGCGCAGCTCGACCGAGGTGACGACCAGCATCGAGCAGACCGCGGCAGCCAGCCAGGAGCTTGCCAGCTCGATCGCCGAGATCGGCCGCAACGTCACGCAATCGGCCGGCAGCTCGCAATCGGCGGCCAGGCTCGCACGCGCAGCCAGCACTGAGATCGAGGCGTTGGCACGCACCGGCGAAAGCGTCGGCGCCGTGGCGGAAATCATTCGCGGCATCGCGGCGCAGACCAGCATGCTGGCGCTGAACGCGACCATCGAGGCGGCGCGTGCCGGCGCGATGGGCAAGGGCTTTGCCGTCGTCGCCAGTGAGGTCAAGACGCTCTCGGCGCAGACCGCGTCTGCGACCGAGGAGGTGGCGCGCTCGATCGAAGCCATCCAGACCGCCTCGCAGCGCTCGCTCAAGTCGATCCGCGAGATGGTCACGGCGATCGGCGAGGTCGAGACCGTCTCGGTCGCCATCGCCTATGCGGTAGGCGAGCAGGATCGCGCCACCGCCGAGATCGCCAAGGAGGTTCAGATCTCTTCCGATGGCGCCGGCCGCAGCGCCCAGACCCTGCAGAGCTTCGAGGCGGTGACCGAGCGCACCTACGCTGCAGCTGGCAGCCTGCAGAGCTCGTCCGCCGATCTTGCGACGCAAGCACAGCGCATCCGCCGCGAGGTTGCGGAGTTCTGCGAGCGCGTCGCCGCGGCTTAGAGCCGGATCCGATCGGGTTAGATCAGCCTGATCGGTAAACGGGTTCTAGCTACCAAGGGCGTCCGGGACCGACGGTCCCGACACCCAGCCATTCGCTGAGCGTCGCGGCGATATCGGCGAAGCTCGCCCTGCGGCCGATCTCGCGCGCCGGCACAGCCGGCCCGAAGCCGAGAATCGGCACATGCTCGCGCGTATGGTCGGTTCCGGGCCAGCTCGGATCATTGCCGTGATCGGCGGTGATGACGGCGAGGTCGCCGGGCCGGAGCAACGCCTCGAGCTTCGGCAGGTCGCGATCGAAGGCTTCGAGCGCCGCCGCATAGCCCGGAATGTCGCGGCGATGACCGTACTCGGTATCGAAGTCGACGAGGTTGACGAAACAGAAGCCGCCATCGGGCAGCCGCGCGAACGCCTCCAGCGCCGCTGCCCACATGGCGGCATTGCCGAACGGCTTGATCTCCTCGCCCGTGTTCCGGTGGGCGAAGATGTCGCCGATCTTGCCGACGGTGACGATCGGCCGGCCCTTGGCCGCGAGCCGGTCGAGGATGGTCTCGTCCGGCGGCGGGATGGAAAAGTCCTTGCGGTTGCCGGTGCGGGTGAAGCCTGTTTCGGCCGTGCCGACGAAGGGGCGGGCAATGACGCGGCCGATCCTCAAGGGGTCGACCAGGACACGGGCCTTCTTGCAGAGGTCGTAAAGCCGCTCCAGGCCAAAATGCTCCTCATGCGCAGCGATCTGCAGCACCGAGTCGACCGAGGTGTAGCAGATCGGCTTGCCCGTCCGGATATGCTCCTCAGCGAGTTTGTCGATCACCGCCGTGCCGGAGGCGTGCTTGTTGCCGAGGATGCCGGGCAGGGCGCCTTCGCGGATGATGGCGGCGACAAGATCGGACGGAAACGAACTCTCCAGCGCGGTGAAATAGCCCCATTTGAACGGGACCGGGCAGCCGGCGATCTCCCAATGGCCGGATGGCGTGTCCTTGCCTTGGCTGATCTCTACGCCGTAGCCGTATTGCCCCTGCGGCGCGTCCGACCGCGTCACGCCGGCGAGCGGTTTACCCGTCGAGGCCTCGCAGGCATGGCTCAGGCCCAGTCGGGCGAGATTGGGGATATGGAGCGGCCCGCTGCGCAGGCCGTCGCGGTCGCCGCGCCCCTCGGCACAAGCCTCAGCGATATGGCCGAGGGTGTCGGCGCCGGTATCGCCATAGGCGGCGGCATCCTCAGCGCCGCCACAGCCGACGGAATCGAGAACGATCAGGATGGCGCGTGCCATTGTCAGTCCCGCACCGCGGCGCTATCGGCCGCCGGCTCGAGGTTGAGCGCAGCCGCCAGCAGCGCCTGCGTATAGGCCTCGCGCGGGCGCTGGAAGATCTCCTCGGCCGGCCCTTCCTCGACCACCTTGCCGTTCTGCATCACCACCACCCGGTGCGACAGCGCCCTGACCACCTTGAGGTCGTGGCTGATGAAGAGATAGCCGAGCTTGCGCCTGGCCTGGAGCCCGCGCAGCAATTCGACGATCTGCGCCTGCACCGACATGTCGAGCGCCGAGGTCGGCTCGTCGAGCACGACGAATTTCGGGTCGAGTGCCATGGCGCGGGCGATCGCAATGCGCTGGCGCTGGCCACCGGAGAACTCGTGCGGATAGCGATCCATCGTCGAAGGATCGAGCCCGACATCGGCGAGCGCCTGCGCCACGATCTCGCGCTGGCGCTGGTAGCTGAGCCCCTTCTGCTGGACGGTGAGCCCCTCCGCGACGATGTCGGCGACCGACATGCGCGGCGAGAGCGAGCCATAGGGGTCCTGGAAGACGACCTGGAGATCCTTGCGCTTCGGCCGCACCGCGGCGCTGCTCAGACCGTCGATGCGGTCGCCGAGGAAGACGATCGGTCCCTCGGAGGAGATCAACCGCAAGATAGCGAGGCCGAGCGTCGTCTTGCCCGAGCCGGATTCGCCGACGACGCCGAGCGTCTCGCCCTCGCGCACCGTGACCGAGATGCCGTCGACCGCCTTCACATGGCTGGTCGTGCGGCGCAGCAGCCCGGTCTTGATCGGGAACCAGACCTTGATCGGACCGGCCTCCAGCAGGATTGGGGCGCCGTCGGGAACAGGTTCTGGCCGGCCCTTCGGCTCGGCAGCGAGCAGGCGCTGCGTATAGGCATGCTGCGGCTTGCCGAAAATATCGGCGACCGGGCCCTGCTCGACGATCTTGCCCTTCAGCATCACGCAGACCCGGTCGGCGATACGCCGGACGATGCCGAGGTCATGGGTGATGAACAGGATCGCCATGCCGAGCCGGCCCTGCAATTCCTTGAGCAGGGTCAGGATCTGCGCCTGCACGGTCACGTCGAGCGCCGTGGTCGGCTCGTCGGCGATCAGGAGGTCGGGTTCGTTGGCTAGCGCCATGGCGATCATCACGCGCTGGCGCTGGCCGCCCGAGAGCTGGTGCGGATAGGCGTCGAGCCGGCTTTCCGCATCGCGGATGCCGACCAGTGACAGCAGTTCGAGCGTCCGCACACGCGCCTTCTCGCCGCGCAGGCCCTTGTGCAGTTCGAGGATCTCGCCGATCTGCCGCGCAATCGGATGCAGCGGATTGAGCGAGGTCATCGGCTCCTGGAACACCATGGTGATGTCGTTGCCGCGGACCTTGCGCATCGCGTCTTCGTCGGCCGCGATCAGGTCCTGGCCGTTGAACAGCACCTTGCCGGACGGATGATACGCCGCCGGGTAGTTCAGCAGCTTCAGGATCGACAGCGCCGAGACCGATTTGCCCGAGCCGGATTCGCCGACGATCGCCAGCGTCTCACCCTTGGCAATCTCGAACGAGATCTTGTCGACCGCGAGCGTCTCTTGCCCGCCCTGGCGGAAGGCGACGGAGAGGTCCTGAACGGAGAGGAGCGGGGAGGAACTCACGAAGTCAGCTCGTTTCTCAAGGCGTCCAACGTGTCGGCATTCAACGGGACGAAATTGAACTTCCGCGGAGAAATGGACCAAGCGGGATCGCGCTGGATACCGCGTATCAACTTCGCGTCGCCGGTTACGAAATGGGTGCAGTTGAATCGGAAAGCGGTAGCTGCGTGGATGGCGTCCGGAACCTTCAGAGACCGGACGCGCGCCCGCATGAGCGCTGCTTGCGCAAGAATATCGCGATCGATTGCCTTTGTTTGAATAAGCAGACCATCGGGTACGAGGTTGCCAATGTACCAATCGTGATGAAATCGGCTCTCTGGATTCTCATCCGTCCCAGCGCGGTCGATGAGGCCTCGAATTGGGTCGACAAGAACTTCGGTGAGTGAAAGATCGCTGGTGATGAAAGGTGTCTCGGTACCGGCTCCCTCGGCGATCAGATTGATCAGGGCCTGGCCTTCTGCCGTCGGTTTTTCGATGGCGTCAATGATCGCGCAGGCGTCGAGATAAACCAGCCCAGCCACGATCGCTATCGGCTCCACTCGTCGCGGAGCTTTCGGACGCGCGCGACTGAGTCATTGGCGCTGGGCTTCAGCTTTCGCCGATGTTCCAGCAGCTCGGCGATCGCAGCTACACGCGCTGCGCTTTTTGCATCGACCTCATCTGCCTCGATGACGACCTTAACCGTCTTTGCAAGCCCCAGCTCTGCCCGCAAGTCCTCCGGCAGCTTCTCGACTGGATAGTGCTCGCGCACGATCTTGTTCATCGCCTCTCTCCTCGCGGCAATCATAGCACGGCCCTCACGCGAAGGTCTTGCGCGGGTCGAAGGCGTCGCGGACGGCTTCGCCGATGAAGATCAAGAGCGACAGCATCAGCGCGATCACCATGAAGCCGGAGAGGCCGAGCCAGGGCGCCTGCAGGTTGGCCTTGCCCTGCGCCAGGAGTTCGCCGAGCGAGGGCGAGCCGGGCGGCAGGCCGAAGCCGAGGAAGTCGAGCGAGGTCAGCGTCGTGATCGAGCCGTTGAGGATGAAGGGCAGGAAGGTCAGCGTCGCCACCATGGCGTTGGGGAGCAGGTGCTTGACCATGATCGCCCGGTTGGAGAGGCCGAGCGCCCGCGCGGCGCGGACATACTCGAAATTGCGCGCCCGCAGGAATTCGGCGCGGACCACGCCGACGAGCGCGACCCAGGAGAACAGCAAGAGGATGCCGAGCAGGACGAAGAAGCTCGGCGTGATGATCGCCGCGACGATGATCAGCAGATAGAGCGCCGGGATCGAGGTCCAGATCTCGATGACGCGCTGGAAGATCAGGTCGGTCCAGCCACCGAAATAGCCCTGGATCGCGCCTGCGGCGATGCCGATCACCGAAGAGATCGAGGCCAGGATCAGCCCGAACAGGATCGAGATACGGAAGCCGTAGATCAGGCGCGCGACGACGTCGCGGCCCTGATCGTCGGTGCCGAGCCAGTTCCACTCGAGCTCGCGGCAGGTCATGCCGCCGGTGCGCTCGGCGATCGGCCGGCATTGCTCGTCTTTCAGCATCCAGGTCGGCGGGGCAGGGGCCGGCACTGGCAGGTCGAGATTATGGGTGCGGTAGGAATAGCGGATCAGCGGCCACAGCGCCCAGCCATTGGCTGCGATCTCCCTGGCGATGGTCGGGTCGCGATAGTCGGTGGTGGCGAGGAAACCGCCGAATTTCTCCTCGGGATAGTTGACCGCGACCGGGAACAGCGTCTCGCCCTTGTAGCGGACGATCAACGGCCGGTCGTTGGCGATGAACTCGGCGAAGAGCGAGAGCACAAACAGCGTCAGGAAGATCCAGAACGACCACCAGCCGCGCTTGTTCGCCTTGAAGCTGTTGAGCCGGCGCCGGTTGATCGGCGAGAGCTTGAGCCAGCCTTGGTTGGCCTGTGCCGGCGCGACCGCAGGGGCGGCGCTGCGCAGGCTGGGCGGCGGGGCGTCGAGCAATGTGTCGCTCACCTCAGGCCTCCCGCGATTCGAAGTCGATGCGCGGGTCGACCCAAGCATAGGTCAGGTCGGTGATCAGGTGCACGACGAGGCCGATCAGCGAGAAGATGAAGAGATTGGCGAAGACCACGGGATAATCGCGATTGACGATCGCCTCGAAGGAAAGCAGCCCGAGCCCGTCGAGCGAGAAGATCGTCTCGATCAGGAGCGAGCCGGCGAAGAGCGCATGCACGAAGGCGCCGGGGAAGCCGGCGATGACGATCAGCATGGCGTTGCGGAAGACATGGCCGTAGAGCACGCCGCGCTCGGACAGGCCCTTCATCCGCGCCGTCAGCACGTATTGCTTCCTGATCTCGTCGAGGAAGGAGTTCTTGGTCAAAAGCGTCGAGGTCGCGAAGGCGCCCAGCGCCATCGCCAGCACCGGCAGGGCGATATGCCAGAAATAATCGCCGATCCTGCCGAGCAGGCTGAGTTGCGCCCAGTTTTCCGAGGTCAGGCCGCGCAGCGGGAAAATCTGCCAGAACGAGCCGCCGGCAAAGAGCACGATCAGCAAGATCGCGAACAGAAAACCGGGGATGGCGTAGCCGACGATGACGACCGCACTGGTCCAGGTGTCGAAGCGCGAGCCGTCCTTCACCGCCTTGCGGATGCCGAGCGGGATCGAGATCGCGTAGGAGAGCAGGGTCATCCAGAGGCCGAGCGTGATCGAGACCGGCAGCTTTTCCTTGATCAATTGCAGTACCGGCGCATCGCGGAAGTAGCTGCGGCCGAAATCGAAGGTCGCATAGTCCTTCAGCATCTTGAAAAAGCGCTCATGCGCCGGCTTGTCGAAGCCGAACTGCTTTTCCAGCTCTTTGATGAAGGCAGGGTCGAGCCCCTGTGCGCCGCGATAGGCCGAGCCTGAATCCAGCGCCTGCGCCCCGGCATCGCCGCCCGAGCCGCCACCGACCCGCTCGGCCGCGCCGCTGTTGGGATTCTGCAATTGCGAGATCACCCGCTCGACCGGCCCGCCCGGCGCGAACTGCACGATGACGAAGGAGATCAGGAGGATACCGAACAGGGTCGGCACCATCAGCGCCAGACGCCGGGCGATGTAGTTCAGCATGCCCGCTTATGCCTTCCCGATTCGCTTCGCCTTCTCGGGATCGTACCACCATGTCCCCGGCGCGCCGGAGCCGTATTTCGGCTTGGTCTGCGGGCGCTCATACATGTCCCAATACGCGAGCCATTCGCTGGCGTTCCACCACATCGGGATCCAGTAGCGCCCGGCGCGCAGCAAACGGTCGAGGCATTTGGCTGCCACCACCACCTCGGCATAGCTGTCGGCCTGGCCGACCGCCTCGATCATCGCATCAATCGCCGGACTGGCGATGCCGCCGACATTGCGCGAGCCGCGCGTCTTGGCGGCTTCCGAGCCGTAGAGGATGCGCATGCTGTCGCTCGGGATGGCGCTGCCGCTCATCGCCCGGCTGATCATGTCGAAGTCGAACTCGTCGAGCCGGCGCTGGTACTGCGCCCCATCGACGATGCGCGAGGTCGCGTTGATGCCGAGCCGCTTGAGGTTGGCCTGGAAGGGCTGGGTGTGCGGCTGCAGCGAGGGCGTCGAATCCAGGAACTCGATCTCGAAGGGCTGGCCGTTCGGCAGCTTCATCACATTGCCGTCGCGCTTGCAGCCGGCGGCGCGCAGCATCTCGTCGGCGCGGCGCAGCAAAGCGCGGTCGCTGCCGGAGCCGTCGCTGACCGGCGGCAAATAGGGCTCGCCGAAGACCTCGTCGGGCACCTTCCCGCGGAAGGGCTCGAGCAGCTTCAATTCTTCCGGCGAGGGCAGGCCGACCGCCTTCGAATCCGAGTTCTCGAAATAGGAGGTCGCCCGCGAGAAGGACGAGAACATGATGTTCTTGTTGGTCCACTCGAAGTCGAAGGCGAGGCCGAGCGCCTCGCGGATGCGCGGATCGGCGAACTTGTCGCGGCGCAGGTTGTAGATCCAGCCCTGCGAGCCGATCGGTTCGGTCTTCGGCAGGGCCTCCTTCTTGACCTTGCCTTCGTTGATCGCCGGGAAGTCGTAGCCGGTCGCCCAGATGCGCGAGGTGAACTCTTCCTGGAAGGTGATCACGCCGCTCTTGAAGGCTTCGAACGCCACTTGCCGGTCGCGGAAATACTCCCAGCGGACGCGGTCGAAATTGTTCTGGCCGATATTCACCGGCAGATCCTTGGCCCAGTAATCCGGCACCCGGTCGAACTCGATGAAGCGGCCCTGCTCGAGGCGGCCGACCTTGTAGCCGCTCGAGCCGAGCGGCGGCTCCAGCGTCGAGGCCTCGAAATTGCGCGTCGACCAGTATTTTTCGGAGAACACCGGCATGCCAGCGACGACGAGATGCAGGTCACGGCTGCGCTTGGGCGAGAGCTTGACGACGATGAGGTCGTCGCTTTCCGCAACGGCCGAGGTCATCTCGGCGAGGATCAGCCGGTAGGTCGGGTGGCCCTTGCTCTTGAGCAGGTTGAGCGAGAAGGCGACGTCGCCCGCAGTGACGCGCGAGCCGTCATGGAAGCGTGCCTCCTGCCGCATGCGGAAACGATAGGTCAGCTTGTCGGCCGAGACTGCGACACTCTTCGCCAGCAGGCCATAGAGCGAGCCGGGCTCATCGGCCGAGCCGGCCATCAGGCTGTCGAAGCAGGCCTCCATGCCGGCTGCGCCATCGCCCTGCAGCACGAAGGTGTTCAGCGTGTTGAAGGTGTCGAAGCTCTGGTTGCCGCCGCCGCGCTTGATCTGGATGGTAATCGAGCCGCCCTTGGGCGCCTTCGGGTTGACATAGGCGAAATGCGGGAAGTTCGGTGGCAGCGCCAACTCGCCGAAGGTCGAGAGGCCGTGGACCTCGTTCTCCTGCGCCAGAGCTGCCGTGAGCGAGCCCGGCAGCGTGGCCGCGGCTGCGAGCGCGCCGCCGCTTTCGAGCAACCTGCGGCGGGTGATCCGGATCGCCATGCAAAAACCCCTTGCGATTCGTTGTCCGATTATGTCGTCACACCCGGCCGAAGCCAGTGTTGCGCGCATTCCCCGTCATGGTGACGGCAATTGCATGGCGCCGACAAGCAAAAGCCGGGCTTTGGGCCCGGCTCATGTGGTCACATTGGCGCGAAAGGCGCGGCCAAATCAGGGCTTCGGCAGCGGCTTCGGCGCCTCGGCCAGCGTATTCAGATAGGCGATGACGTCGGCGCGCTGCTCGGGCTTGCTCAGGCCGGCAAAGGCCATGATGGTGCCCGGGACGTAAGCCTTCGGGCTCTTCAGGAAGTGGTCGAGCGCATCGGCGTCCCAGCTCTTGTCGCCACGGCCCTTCATCGCGGCCGAATAGCCGAACCCTGTGACCGAGCCTTCATTGCGGCCATAGACGTCGTAGAGATGCGGGCCGACCTTGTTGGCGCCGCCCTTTTCGAAGGTGTGGCAGGCCTTGCAGGCGCCGACAGCCTTTTCACCCTTGGCCGGATCGGCCTTGGCGAGGCGCACCGCGATCGGCTCCTCTGCAACTGCCGTCGGGGCGCCGGCGCCGCCAGCCGCAGCCGGCTCGAGGCTCGGCAGGTCGTAGCCGGGAACGGCCGGCTTCTTCGGGGCGAAGACGATGCCAGCCGTCATGTTCAAGGCCATCACGACGAGCAGGGTCGAAAGGCCCGCGCCAGCGATCTTGTTCAGTTCGATATTCATCGTCTCTCACAACCCCCGGCCCGCCCGTCGGCGAAGCAAGACAGCGCTGCGGCCGGACCCTCGCAGGCACCGGCACGTCAGCGCTGCTTAACCGCTTTGCGCGCTGCATTGCAACTCGTATAAGCACGCTCCGCTTTGAGACCTTTTGCCGCCCCGCGAGCTTTCCCCAGACAATGCCCAACCCGCTGATCCTGATCCCGGCCCGCATGCAGGCGACGCGCCTGCCGGGTAAGCCTCTGGCTGACATTCTGGGCGAGCCGATGATCGTTCGCGTCTGGCGCCGTGCCATGGAATCGGGCGTCGGCGAGGTCGTGGTCGCAACCGACGAGGCCCGCATCGTCGCGGCGATCGAAGAGGCTGGCGGGCGGGCGGTGATGACCAGCCCCAAGCACCAGACCGGCTCCGATCGCATCAAGGAAGCAGCCGACATCGTCGACCCCGAGGGCAGGCACGACATCATCGTCAACGTCCAGGGCGATTTCCCGACGCTGGCGCCGACTGCGATCGCCGCGGCGGTGGAGCCGCTGGCCGATCCGGCCGTCGATATCGCGACGCTGGCCGGCGTGATCACCGATGAAGAGGAGAAAACCGCGCCGAGCGTGGTCAAACTGATCGGCAGCGAGATTTCCCCCGGCCGGATGCGCGCGCTCTATTTCACCAGGGCGACGGCGCCTTACGGCGATGGCCCGCTCTATCACCATGTCGGCCTCTACGCCTATCGCCGCCGCGCGCTCGATCGCTTCGTCAGCCTGCCGCAGTCGCCGCTCGAACTGCGCGAGAAGCTCGAGCAGCTGCGCGCCCTCGAGGACGGCATGCGCATCGACGCCATGATCATCGATCACGTCCCGCGAGGCGTCGACACACCCCCTGATCTGGAGCGCGCCCGCACGTTCCTGAAGTCCCACGCCGGAGCCTGAAGACCCCAATGTCAGTCGTCGTTTCCTATCAGGGCGAGCCCGGAGCCTTCTCCTCGCAGGCCGCCCTCCAGGTCTTCCCGGATTGCGAACTGCTGCCCTGCCGGACCTTCGAGGACGCGCTTGCGGCGGTCTCGGACGGCGCCGCCCGCTACGGCATGATCCCGATCGACAACTCGATCGCTGGCCGCGTCGCCGACATCCATCATCTGCTGCCGCGCTCCGGCCTGCACATCATCGGCGAGCATTTCCTGCCGATCCGCTTTCATCTGATGGCGGTCGAGGGCGCGACGCTGGCGACCCTGAAGACGGTGCAGAGCCATATCCACGCGCTCGGTCAGTGCCGCAAGATCATCCGCAAGCTCGGCCTCAAGGCCGAGGTCGCGGCCGACACCGCCGGTTCCGCCAGGCAGGTGGCCGAGGCGGGCGACACGACGCGTGCGGCGATTGCACCGCACATCGCCGCCGAGGTCTACGGCCTCAAGATCCTGATGGAGGACATCGAGGACGAGAAGCACAACACCACGCGCTTCGTCGTGCTCTCGAAATATCCCGAATTCGCCCGTCAGGGTGCCGGCAAGACGGTGACGACGCTGATCTTCCAGGTCCGCAACCTGCCGGCGGCGCTCTACAAGGCGCTCGGCGGCTTTGCCACCAACGGCGTCAACATGACCAAGCTGGAAAGCTACATGGTCGACGGCCATTTCTCGGCGACGATGTTCTACAGCGACGTCGAGGGCCATCCCGACGACCCGGCGCTGCGCCGCGCGCTCGACGAACTCGCCTTCTTCTCGAAGGAGATGAAGATCCTCGGCGTCTACCCGGCGCACGCTTTCCGCGACAGCTTCCCCGAGCCGGGCGAGTAAAGGACCGGGGAAAACGGTTCATGTCCGCGCAGACAGGTCAACCTGGACCCGCTGCGCCCGACAGCTTGGCCGGAGCGTTTACGCACCGGCCATCGCAAAGATCGGAGCGCTTGGACGCTCACGGACTCAGCCGAAGTAAAACTCCGCTCCGGTGAACTGCGACGGTGTGACGCCGATCAGCCAGATGGCGGTGTCCGCATCGACCTGGATGATGCTGAAGGAGCCGTAATCATAGGTATTTGCCTTCAGAGTGGCGAAGTCCTTTAGGTCGGTCCCAATGAAGCTCACGACATCGCCTCCGCCAGGCGTGAACTCGTTGACCACCTGGATACCCGACCCGCCATTGATGATGACGGTGTCGTTGCCCGAGCCGAGGAAGAGATAATCGACGCCGGAGCCGGCGTCGAAGGTGTCGTCCCCTCCCTCTCCGAGAAGGACATCGACCCCGGCGCCGCCGTACATGACGTCGTTGCCGTCGCCCATGTAGAAGTAGTCCTGGCCAGCGTCGCCAAAAGCGGTCTCATGACCGCGGCCGCCGACAATGATGTCGTTACCGTCGCCGCCGAAATAGACGTTGTTGCCGTTGCCACCGTAGAGATAGTCGCTGCCAGCATCGCCGAGGAGCCAATCGGCACCATCCTCGCCGATCAGGACATCGATGCCGTCGCCGCCATAGAGGACGTCGTTGCCATCTCCGCCGATCAGGTAGTCGCGATCGGCCTCGCCATACAGGTAATCGTCATTGGCATCGCCAAACAGGGTGTCGCTCCCGGCCCCGCCCAGCAGGACGTCGACGCCGGGACCACCGGAGGCCCAGTCATTGCCGGAGCCGCCATAGATGTAGTCGTTGCCGAGGAGGCCGTTGGCAACGTCATCGCCCTCGCCGAGCACCAGGACGTCGGCGCCGAGGCTGCCTGTCAGCCTGTTGTTGCCGGCATTGCCGGTGATGGTCTGGCCGCTGCCGGAAAACTGCGCTTCCGCGTTCTCGACATGGTCAGGAAGGGTGTACGAGCCTCTTGCAACGACTACGGTGTCGATGCCCTCTCCGGCTGCTTCGACGATGATGTCGTTCCAGGTGTCGACCGAATAGGTGTCGTTCCCCGCGCCGCCGATCATAACATCGGCCCCTTCCCAGCCGTTCAGAAGGTCGTTGCCAGCGCCGCCGCGAATTGTATTTGAAAGCTCATTGCCTAGTAATGTCTGGCCGGACGAGAGCATTCCGGTCAGATTTTCAACGTCGTGGTTCAATATATAGGAAGATGCATATGACAGAACTGTGTCGATTCCGCTGTTGTAGACCTCTTCGATCCAGTCCCTGCTTGAATCGACAATATAGGTGTCATTACCGGTGCCCCCAAACAGAGTATCGTCCCCGGTGCCACCGTCGAGCACGTCGTTGCCCGAATGACCATACAGGAAGTCTGAGGCTGCGCTGCCCGTCAGTTGGTCCGCTCCGGAGAGAGCACCACCCAACTCCCAGCTGATGGACTGCCGGAAACTGGTGAGCGAGATCGACGTGCCCGTCACCTGCTCGATGATCGTGCTTCCATCGGCGGTCGTGCGGATAAGGCCGGTGACGGTGCCGCCAGTTGGCTCGTTGCTTCCATCGAATGTGAAGCCCGTGCCGACAACCTGCGTCCGCGTGCCGTCGAGATTCGTCAGGACAAGGAGCGTCCCGCCGTTCTGACTTGTGAAATTATAGGTGATCGTATTGTGCCAAGGAACCGTGCCCGTGCCGGGGCCAACATTGTAGCGAACTAGCGTAGCCATTCAGCGACCCGGGTACATGCAGCCGATCAAGGTAGCATTGTTGCTAGCGTACCCGTTTAGCGAGAACAAGGGGTGGCCTGGCTTTTGGCAGCGGACTCATACCAATAGCTGACGGCGACGACGCAAATGGCAGCGAGGAAATAGCTTGGCGGGCCTAGAGCGCCCTGCGCGGCCCCTGGCCCGACTTCAGAACGTCAGCGAGGCGCGGCGGCTTGACGGTCTCGACAGAATTGGCGCCCTACGGCTCCTCGCCATCCACCGCCCAGGCTTTCAGGATCGTGTTGGCGATCGCCATATGCGGCGGGCAGAACAGCTCGTCGGGGTGCTTGCCCTCCAGCATCTGCAGCGCCTCGGCGCGGCTGAACCAGCGGCCGGCCTCGAGCTCGGTGCCATCCAGAACGATGTCATCGTTCAGCGCCTCGGCGATGCAGCCGATCATCAGCGATCCCGGGAAGGGCCAGGGCTGCGAGGCGATGTAGCGCACCGTGCCGGTGCGCAGGCCGGCTTCCTCCCAGGTCTCGCGGCGGACCGCGTCCTCAAAGGTCTCGCCCGGCTCGACGAAGCCGGCGATGCAGGAATACATGCCGGGCGCAAAGCGCGCCTGGCGCGCCAGCAGGCAGTTGTCGCCGCGCACCGCCAGCATGATCACGACCGGGTCGGTGCGCGGGAAATGCTGGGCGCCGCAGGCCTCGCATTGCCGCTTCCAGCCGGCCGAGCCGAGTTTCGTCGGCGCGCCGCATTGGGCGCAGCAGCGATGGCGCGCATGCCAGTCGAGCAGGGCCTTGGCCTCGCCGAGCGGGCCGAGTTCCTCCTTCGGCACCAGCCGCTTCAGCGCGACGCTGCGCAGGTCGCTGACGATGAGCACCGCCTGCTCTCGCAGGCCTTCCAGCAACTCGCGGTCGATCAGCCGGCCAAAGCGCGGCGCTCCAGCGGGATCGAGCCCAAGAAAGACCTCGTCCAGCGCCGGGCCGAGCCCGTCAGCGCCGCTTTCGTCGAACCAGACGGTCTGGGTCTCGGCGCCAGTTCGCAACAGGATCGGGGTCTCGCCGGCGACAACGGTGAAGCGCGCATCGCTGCGCGCCCGCAATTCGGCGACCTCGTCCGGCCGGTCGCGCAGATCGGCACGACGGTCGAGCGGGCTGGTGGCGAAGCCGGTCTGGGCTGAGCGTTCTTTGCGGCGGGAGGCGTCGTTCATGCCTCCCGTCCTACTCCGCTTTCGTTCCGATCGGAACGGGGTTGAAAGCAGAATTATACGTATGCGAACGTTCGCCGGCGCTTAGGTGTTTCCGCGTCCGCGCAGCAAATGGATGATGCCGGAGAAGTCGGTGCCGCCTTCGCCCCAGGCATTGTGAAGGCCGTAGACCTGCGCCGCGGCGGCGCCGAGCGGGGTCGAGGCTCCGGCCGCCTGCGCCGCCTCCTGCGCGAGCTTCAGGTCCTTCAGCATCAGCGCCGAGGCGAAGCCGGGCTTGTAGTCGTTGTTGGCCGGCGAGGTCGGGACCGGGCCCGGCACCGGGCAATAGGTCGTCAACGACCAGCACTGGCCCGAGGAGGTAGAAGCGACGTCGAACAGCGCCTGATGCGACAGGCCGAGCTTCTCGGCCAGCACAAAGGCTTCCGAGACGCCGATCATCGAGATGCCCAAGATCATGTTGTTGCAGATCTTCGCCGCCTGGCCGTTGCCGGCGTCGCCGCAATGCACGACCTTCTTGCCCATGGCCGACAGGATCGGCTCGCCGCGCTTGAAGGCGTCCGCGCTGCCGCCGACCATGAAGGTCAGGGTCGCGCCCTGCGCGCCGCCGACGCCGCCGGAGACCGGCGCGTCGAGCGAGAGGCAGCCGCGCTCGGCGGCGAGCGCATGCGCCTTGCGGGCGCTCTCGACGTCGATGGTCGAGGAATCGATCAAGAGCGTGCCCGGCTTCACCACGGGGAGGATGTCGGCCCAGACCCCCAGCACATGCTTGCCGGCCGGCAGCATGGTGACGACGATCTCCGCCTCAGCGACCGCTTCCTTGGCCGAAGCGGCGATGCCGACGCCGAGCGCGGCCGCCGCATCCTTCGAGACCTGCGAGAGGTCGAAGGCAAAGACCTTGTGCCCGGCCTTGACCAGGTTGCCGGCCATCGGCCCGCCCATATTGCCGAGCCCGATGAAAGCGATGGTGCTCATGGTCGTGTCCTTCCCGCTGTTATTGGCGTCATGCTCGGGCCTGACCCGAGCATCTCTTTCAGGAGATTCTCGGGTCTGCGCTGCGCTCCGCCCGAGAATGACGGTGCGTCTTCAATTCCCCTTCGCCCGCCCGACCAGCGAGCGCGCCACGATCATCCGCATCACCTCGTTGGTACCCTCGAGGATCTGGTGGACCCTGAGGTCGCGGACGATCTTCTCGATGCCGTAATCGGCGAGATAGCCATAGCCGCCATGGATCTGCAGCGCCTGGTTGGCGACCTCGAAGCCGGTGTCGGTCGCGACGCGCTTGGCCATGGCGCAGAGCTTGGTCGCATCCGGCGTCTTCTCGTCGAGCGCCGCCGCGGCGCGCCAGAGGAAGGTCCGCGCCGCCTCCAGTTCGGTCGCCATGTCGGCGAGCTTGAACTGCAGCGCCTGGAAATCGGCGATGCGATTGCCGAAGGCCTTGCGCTCCTGAGCATAGCCGATTGCCTTGTCGAGCGCGCCCTGCGCCCCGCCGATCGAGCAGGCGCCGATATTGAGCCGCCCGCCGTCGAGCCCGGCCATGGCGATCTTGAAGCCGATGCCCTCCGGCCCGATCCGGTTGGCGACGGGGACGCGGCAGTTCTCGAAGATCACCGCCCGCGTCGGCTGGGCATTCCAGCCCATCTTCTTCTCGTTGGCGCCGAAGGAGAGGCCGGGCGTGCCTTTCTCGACGACGATGGTCGAGATGCCCGACGGGCCGGCCTCGCCGGTGCGAACCATCACGACATAGATGTCGGCGACGCCGGCGCCCGAAATGAACTGCTTCTGGCCGTCGAGCACGTAATGGTCGCCGTCGAGCACCGCCTTGGTCTTCAGCGCGGCGGCGTCGGAGCCGGCGCCCGGCTCGGTCAGGCAATAGCTCGCCAGATGCTCCATGGTGCAGAGCTTCGGCAGGTACTTCTGCCGCTGCTCGTCCGACCCGTAGCGGTCGATCATCCAGGCGCACATGTTGTGGATCGAGATATAGGCCGCGACCGTCGGGCAGCCCGTCGACAGCGCCTCGAAGATCACCGCTGCGTCGAGCCGCGACAGGCCGGAGCCGCCGACATCGTCGCGGATGTAGATGCCGCCCATGCCGAGGGCGGCCGCCTGGCGCATCTCCTCGACCGGGAAATGCTTCTCCTCGTCCCAGCGCACAGCATGCGGCGCCAGGGTCTCGGCTGCGAAGCCCTGGGCCATGTCGCGGATGGCGATCTGGTCTTCGGTGAGGGAGAACATGCCCTGGTCTCCTTCGCCGCCAGCCTCAGCCCATCGTCGGGATGACGAAGCTTGCGCCGTCCTTGATGCCAGACGGCCAGCGCGCCGTCACCGTCTTGGTCTTGGTGTAGAAGCGGATCGAGTCCGGGCCGTGCTGGTTGAGATCGCCGAAGACCGAGCGCTTCCAGCCGCCGAAGGTGTAGTACGCCAGCGGTACCGGGATCGGCACGTTGATGCCGACCATGCCGACCTGGACCTTCGAGGCGAAGTCGCGGGCGGCATCGCCGTCGCGGGTGTAGATCGCGGTGCCGTTGCCGTATTCGTGATCGTTGGTCAGCTTCAGCGCTTCGTCATAGCTCTCGGTGCGCAGCACGGAGAGGACCGGTCCGAAGATCTCCTCCTTGTAGATGCGCATATCCTTGGTGACGTTGTCGAACAGGCAGCCGCCGACATAGAAGCCGTTCTCGTAGCCCTGCATCTTGAAGTCGCGGCCGTCGACGACGAGCTTGGCGCCTTCGCCGATGCCGATGTCGACATAGGATTTGATCTTCTCCATCGCCGCCTTGGTGACGACCGGGCCGTAATCGGCTGATGTGTCGGTGGAGGGGCCGATCTTCAGGCTCTCGACGCGCGGGATCAGGCGCTTGACCAGTTCGTCGGCGGTCGCCTTGCCGACGGGAACCGCGACCGAGATCGCCATGCAGCGCTCGCCGGCCGAGCCGTAGCCGGCGCCGATCAGAGCATCGACCGCCTGGTCCATGTCGGCGTCGGGCATGATGATCATGTGGTTCTTGGCGCCGCCGAAGCACTGAACGCGCTTACCATTGGCGCAGCCGCGAGCGTAGATGTACTCGGCGATCGGGGTCGAGCCGACGAAGCCGATCGCCTTGATGTCGTGGTCGTCGAGAATGGCGTCGACCGCCTCCTTGTCGCCGTTGACGACGTTGAGGATGCCGGGAGGGCCGCCAGCCTCGATGAACAGCTCGGCAAGGCGTATCGGCACGCCGGGGTCACGCTCGGACGGCTTCAGGATGAAGGCATTGCCGCAGGCGATGGCGGGGCCGAGCTTCCAGAGCGGGATCATTGCCGGGAAGTTGAACGGGGTGATGCCGGCGACGACGCCGAGCGGCTGGCGCAGCGAATAGATGTCGATGCCCGGGCCGGCGCCGTCGGTGAACTCGCCCTTCATCAGGTTGGGCACGCCGAGCGAGAACTCGACGACCTCGACGCCGCGCTGGATGTCGCCCTTGGCGTCGGGAATGGTCTTGCCGTGCTCGCGGGCGAGCAACTCGGCGAGCTCGTCATTGTTCTGCGCGATCAGGTCGAGGAACTTCATCAGCACGCGGGCGCGGCGCTGCGGGTTGACCGCCGCCCATTTCGGCTGGGCTTCGAGCGCGTTCTCGACAGCGGCGCGCAGCTCCTGCTGCGAGGCGAGGGCGACCTTGCCGATCACCGAGCCGTCCATCGGCTGGTAGACATCGGCCGTGCGGCCCGAGGTGCCAGCGACGTGCTTGCCGCCGATGAAGTGACCGATCTGACGCATGGCATCCTCCCCTAAAGTCGTGTGACGCTGATTTGAGCTACCCCTATCATTATCGTTTGCGCACGGCTATAGGCAGATATCGGCTAACGTCGTGCAAAAACACAGATACGGGAGCAGCGCCATGGAACGGTTCGACTGGGACGACCTGCGTTTCTTCCTCGCCGTCGCCCGCTCCGGCCGGCTCACCGCCGCCGCGCGCCGTCTTGGCGCCGATCATGCCACCGTCTCGCGCCGCATCACCTCGCTGGAGGAATCGCTCAAGGCCAAGCTGTTCGAGCGGCGGCCGCAGGGTTATGCGCTGACCGGCCATGGCGAGCAGTTGCTGGCCAAGGCCGAGAGTATGGAAACCGAGGCGCTGGCGATCCAGAGCGAGATCGGCGGCGCCGACATGGCGCTCTCCGGCACGGTCCGGATCGGCGCGCCCGACGGTTTCGGCTCGACCTTCCTGGCACCGCGCTTCGCCGGCTTGGGCAAGGCCTATCCGGGACTCGAGCTCCAGCTCATCGCCATGCCGCGCCTGCTCTCGCTGTCGAAGCGCGAGGCCGATGTCGCGATCACGCTGGCTCCACCGAAGGAGGGCAAGGTCGTCGCCCGCAAGCTCTGCGATTACCGTCTCGGGCTCTACGCCTCGCAGGATTATCTCGACGCGATGCCGCAGGTCACGGCGGCGGAGGATCTCTTCGGCCACCGTATCGTCGGCTATATCGACGATCTGATCTTCACGCCCGAGCTCGACTATCTCGACGAGGTCGCTAAGGGCCTGCGAGCGCAGATCCAGAGTTCGAGCGTGCTGGCGCAGATGAATGCGGTCGCGGCCGGCGCGGGCATTGGCGTGATCCACCACTTCATGGCGGTCGACGAGCCCCGGCTCGTTCCCGTCTTGCCGGAGAGCGTCTCGATCACGCGCTCCTTCTGGCTGCTCGTCCACGCCGATCTCAAGGACGTCGCCCGGGTTCGGGCGGTCGTCGATTTCATCGTGCGCGAGTCGAAGGCCAATCGCGCGCTGCTGATGGGTGAGCTGGCGGCTGCAGGCGGCCCGCGTCTGGCTGCAGCTGGCTGAGACTGGCCTGTTCTAGGCTGCGACGCGGACGCAGTTGCGCCCCTCGCGCTTGGCTACGTAGAGCGCGCGGTCGGCGGCGACCAGGTGCTGGTCCAGGCTGCCTTGCCCGTCGATCTCGGCGACGCCGATCGAGACTGTCAGCGTGACCTGCTGATCGTCGACGAGCAGCGTCTCGTGCGAGATGTCGAGGCGGATGTGATCGCTGAGGCGCAGTGCCTCTTTGGCGTTCAGCCCCGGGAACAGGATGGCGAATTCCTCGCCGCCGATCCGGGCGAGCAGATGGCCGTTGCCCTCGACCGATTGGGCGAGATAGCGCGCCACCTTCGCCAGGGCCTGGTCGCCGAAATCATGGCCGTGGCTATCATTCAGGCGCTTGAAGTCGTCGATGTCGAGGATGGCCATGGCGCTGGCGCGGCCTTTTGCCCGCGCCTCCTCGACCAGCCTGTCGGCGTTGGCGAAGAAATGGCGGCGATTGAACAGGCCGGTCAGGGAGTCGCGCGAGGCGAGACTCTGCAATTGCTCGATCTGCTCCAGCGTCTCGACATTGCTCGCGATCCGGCACTGCAGCTCCTCCGGAATGAAGGGCATCGAGATGAAGTCGTTGGCGCCCGCCTTGAGGAAGCCCACGGATACCATGCGATCGCTGGAGGACGAGACGCCGATCACCCGCAGCCGATCGGAGGCGAATTGGCGCCGGATGCGCCGCGTCAGTTCGTAGCCGTCCATGTCCGGCATGTAGTAATCGCTCACGACCAGCCGGATGTCGGGATTGTCCTGGATCAGTGACAGCGCTTCCTCGCCGGACTCCACCTCGACCACCTGGTATTGCTGCACCTTCAGCATATGGCTGAGCAGCTTGCGGGTTGCCGCGGTGTCGTCGACCACAAGGATGCGGGTCTGCCGGTTGCTGAGCGCGCGCCTGGCGGTAGTGACCACGGTCTCAAGCGTGAAAGCGCTGTCCTTCGGGACATAATCGATGACGTCGCGCTCCATGATCCGGTTGCGCGTCTCGATGTCGAAGCTGGCGGTATGGACGATCGTCGGGATACGGCGCTGGACGGTGAAGTCGATGGCCTCGCCGCGCGGGGCGTCGGGCAGGTTCAGATCGACCACCGCCAAGGTGAAGGATGCGCGATCCTCGGTGACGACCTCGTGCAGCTCGTTGAGCGACTGGCAGACGACGATGGGCAGGCGAAGCTCGGCTTCGAGGCGCCGCGACAGCGCCAGCGCATAGGTGCGCGAGTCCTCGACGAGGAGGATCTTGAGCTCTTCGGAAATGGGTTCGCTTTGGCGGCGGCCGGTTGCGCGATAGGCCATTGAGCTCACAGGTCCCCGGTCGGCGCCGCGAGGGTGCGCGGCAGGTTTCGAGCTCTGCTTCGCGATAGAACGGCGAACTCCATGCGGCAGACCTTCCTGCCGTAACGTTAAATTGGGCTTAACTATGTCCGGCCGACTCGCCGCGATAAGATACTCTTATCCGCGCCGAGGCGGTCGCTCAGATCCGCCAGGGCAGGATGTTGTCCGGCAGCTTGCGGCCAAGCGCATCGAGCCCGAGCATCACGGCGAGGATCACCACGCAGGCGCTGATCGCCACCGCCGCAGCTTCGCCGGCGAGGCCGGCTTCCTTCAGGCTGAACAGCACGACGCCGAGCGTCTCGGTTCCGGAGGACCAGAGCAGGGCCGAGACCGTGAGCTCGTTGAAGGCGACGAGGAAGACCATCAGGCCGCTTACCGCTGCAGCCGGCGCCAGGATCGGCGCGACGATGAAGCGCAGCATCTGCCAGAGCGTGACGCCATCGAGCTTGGCGGCTTCCTCGTGATGCGCCTCGATCTGCGCCATTGCCGCCACCGGCGCCTTCAGGGCCAGCGGCAGGAAGCGGGCGATATAGGCGAACAGGATGATGAACGGCGTCGCGTAGATGCTCACCCCGATGAGCGGCAATGGCTTCAGGAACATCAGGATGCAGGCGATGGCGAGGACGACGCCAGGCAGGGCATAGGGTAGCTCGATCACCACCTCGACCACCCGCCGGAGCTTGCCCATGCGCCGCTCCAGCCCATAGGCGAAGGCGATTGAAAGCAGCGCCAGTATCACCGCGGCCGAGCCGGCGAAGAGGAGGGAGTTGCGGAAGGCGCGTACCGTCACGTCCTGCCGTAGCAGGACCTCGGCGAACTTGTCGAAGGTCAGATTCTGCCAGGTGAGTGCGACGCCGAGTGCCGGCGTCAGCGCCTCGCCAATCAGCGCCAGCAGCGGCAGGCCGAGCTTGAGCGCGATCAGGAGCCAGAGCCCGGCGAAGACGATAGGTCGGGCATGGCCGAGATGCCAGAAGGGCTGCAGTGGCCGCTCGATCTCGACCTTGCCGCCGGCGCGCCGCGTCGCGAGCAGACCGGCGGTGATACCCAGGCCGGCGACGAGCGCGACCAGGAGTGAGAGCGCTGCGGCATCAGGCAGGCCCGCCGGGCCGAAGCTCGACAGCCGGCGATAGATCAGCGTCGGCAAAGTGAGATAGTTCACCGGCAGGCCGAGCAGGGCCGGGATGCCGAAATTGCCGATGCCGGCGACGAAGGCGAGCAGGGCGGCGGCGATGATCTGCGGCCGCAGCACCGGCAGCAGGATGCGGCCGACGATGGTCGCAGGCGCCGCGCCTTCCATCTGCGCTGCCTCGACCAGCGCATGCGGCACGCTGCGCAGACCGGTCCAGAGCGTGATCGCCACCAGCGGCGCATGATGCAGCGCCATCACCAGGATGATGCCGCCGCGCCCGAGCAGCGGGTTGGGCGTGCCCGGAGCCGGCGAAAGCCCGAGAATGCCGAGCAGGATCGAGTTCGGCGCGAACAGGCTGAGGAAGGCGAGCGCGGCCACCTGCGGCGCGATCATCATCGAGAAAACGAGGGCGAAGGCGAGGGGCCGCTTGCCGCGGACATCGGTGACCGCGAGCAGGATCGCCGCCGTCCCGCCGATCAAGAGCGCGCCGAGCGCCGAGAGCCCGGCCGTCTCAAAGGTGTGCAGGGTCGCGTTGACCGCGGCGCGGCTGCTGATCTCCGCCAGCGCGCCCTCGGGCGCGAACTGCCAGCCGGGCGCGAAGGCGGCAGCGAGCAGCCGCAGGAAGGGCAGGGCGCCGAACAGTGCCGCGCAGAGCAGCACTAGTGCCGGCAGGCCGAGGCCTGACGGCAAAGCAAGTCTCGGCAGCGCCGGGCGGATGCCGGTCTGCCGGAACTCTGCGGGGGCGGCGAGCGTCATCGCGTCGATGCCGAAACCGGTTTGCCGATCAGCCCTCGAAGATCGCGCTGAAGCGCTTGCGCGCCGCCGGCTCCTCGGCGAGCGCCTTGGCCGCGTCGAACGGCATCAGCTTGATCGCGCCGCGCGCCGGATAGCCGGCCGGCAGGGCAACGTCAGGATGGGCCGAGACATAGCCCTGCTTGAGCGCGAGTTCCTGGCCATCCTTCGAGATCAGGAAGTCGACCAGGGCCTTGGCCGCCTCCGGGTTCTTGCTGCTGTTCAGGATCGCGACCGGCTCGCTCACTGCCGAGACGCCCTCCTTCGGGAAGACGAACTCGACCGGAGCGCCCTTGGCCTTCTCGCGGATCGGCATGAAGTCGACGATCATGCCGTAGAGCTTCTCGCCGGTTGCGACCTGGCGCAGGATGTCGCCATTGGCACCCGCGGCGAGCGTGCCGTTCTTCTTCAATTCCTCGTAGAAGCTCCAGCCGCCCGGCAGGTTGCCGGTCAGCGTGATCGTGTGGATCATCGCAGCGCCGGAGTTCAGCGGGCTCGGCATGGCGAGCTGGTTCTTCACCTCGGGCTTGGCGAGGTCGAGCCAGCTCTCCGGCTTCAGCGCCGCCTTGGTGTTGTAGACGATGCCGGTCGTGATCAGCTTGGTCGCGAACCACATCTTCGCCGGGTCGTGCACGCCGGCCGGGAAGGCCGAGATGTCGGCCTTGTCGTGGGCAAGCAGGCGGCCTTCCTTCTTCAGGCCTTCCATGGTCACGGCGTCGGCGATCAAAAGCACGTCGGCCTGCGGCGCGCCGGCCTCGATCTCGGCCCGGAGTTTGGCCATGACGCGCGGCGTGCCGTCGCGCACGAAGCTGACCTCGACCTTGGGGTACTTGGCCTTGAAGGCGTCGATCGTCTGCTGGGCGTCGGTGTTGGGCTGGCTGGTGTAGAGCACGAGCTTGCCTTCGACCGCGCCGGCGGCGTCGATCGCCGGCAGGGCCAGGCCGAGCGCCAGGGCGGCGGTGGTTGCGAGGGCGCGCATGTGAAACTCCGGTCAGTTTGCCGCGACGCCGATGAGGCCGCGCGAAGGTCTGGATATGGATCGTGCGGCGGGGGGTAAGCCGTATCGATGACACATCCGTGACACTGCCCTCTTTGACGCGGCCGGGCTGCGCCGTCAAAGCCGATTCGCAAGGCTCTGGCGGGGGAGGATGGGGAAGCCTCTTGTCGAGCTTCGCATGAAAATCGTGCAACCCAGCCGCTTGTTTATTGCGGGGCTCTTCGACTAGTGTTTAGGAAGAGGCGGTCAAAAAAACTCAATCTAAACGTTTTAAATGGGAGGTTTTCATGAAAATCGTGCGCTCGTTGGCTGCTGGTGCAGCCTTGGCCGCAATCGCGGCCGGCTGGTCGGAAGCAGCTGTCGCCCAGGAGACGGTGACGGTCTGGTTCACCAAGGGCTTCTACAAGGGCGAGGACGATGCGCTGCTTGCCGTCGTCGACAAATTCCAGAAGGCGACCGGCGTCAAGGTCGACCTCTCCCTCTACTCCACCGAGGATTGCGTCACCAAGTCGGTCGGCGCGGTCCAGGCCGGCACGCCGCCGGACGTCGGCTTCTGCACCACCTATGATTTCCGCACCACCGGGCAATGGGCCTTCGAGGGCAAGCTCGAGGATGTGACCGACGTGCTGGAGCCGCTCAAGGGCGACATCCTGCCCGACTCGCTCGTCACCACCCTGCTGATGAACGACAAGACCAAGAAGAAATCCTACTACGCCTTCCCGATCCAGCAGCAGATGATGCACATCACCTACTGGAAGGACATGCTCGAGGAGGCCGGCTTCAAGGAAAGCGACATCCCGAAGAGCTGGAACGGCTACTGGGATTTCTGGTGTGACAAGGTCCAGGGCGGGCTGCGGGCCAAGGGCAAGCGCATCTATGCCGTCGGCCATCCGATGGGCGTCGCGGCTTCCGACACCTTCTACAGCTTCCTGACCTTCGCCAATGCGCATGACGCCAAGGTCGTCGACGAGAACGGCAAGATCGTCCTCGACGACCCCAAGAACAAGGCGGCGATGGTCGCGGCGGTGAAGGATTACGCCAACATCTCCTCGCGCGGCTGCACGCCGCCCTCTTCGGTCAACTGGCTCGACCCGGACAACAACGTCGCCTTCCACAACAAGACGATCGCGATGACGCACAACGCGACGATCTCGATCGCCTCCAAGCATCTCGACGACAGCAATAACCCGGCCCTGACCCAGGAGCAGCGCGATCAGGCCAAGAAGAACTATTTCGACAACATCCGCACCACCCAGTTCCCCGACAAGCCCGACGGTAAGCCGCTTCCGAACCTGGCTGCGGTGAAGACCGCGGTCGTCTTCGCCGACGGCAAGAACAAGAAGCGCGGCAAGGAGTTCATGGCCTTCATGATGAAGGACGAGAATCTGCGCCCCTTCGTCGAGGGCTCGCTCGGGCGCTGGCTGCCGACGACCAAGTCCGGGCTCGCCAGCCCGTTCTGGACCGACGGCAAGGATCCGCACCGCGCGCTGGTCTACAAGCAGTTCAGCTCGGGCACGATCCCCTTCCAGTTCGTCTACAACTACAAGTTCACCGCCGTGAACGCCGAGAACGTCTGGGCCAAGGCGATCAACCGCGTCCTGGTCGACAAGGTCGCGCCGGAGCAGGCGGTCGACGAGATGATCGCCCGCATCAAGCAGATCGCCGGCTGACGCCGGCCATCGCTGCCTGAACGATACAGCATCCCGCGGCGGCAAGCGTCGCGGGATGCTGACCCGTCTCGACCGGCGGGCGTGGAGAGGAGACAGGAAACATGACCGCCGCAACGATGCCAGCCCCGACGACGCTGCCGAGCGACGCGACCTCCGGGCAGGCGCGCGACCGCGCCCTCTGGGGCACGATCATGCTCGCGCCCTATATCCTCGTCTTCGCCGTGATGGTGGTCTATCCGGTCGCCTACGGCCTTTGGCTCGGCCTCAACTGGCAGTCCTACAAGGCCCTCTTCGCCGACCCGATCTTCTTCCGGACGGTGATCAACACCGTCGTCTTCCTGTTCATCGCGGTGAACCTGAAATTCCTGATCGCGCTGTTCCTTTCGGGCTTCTTCGTCCAGCAGCGCGCCTGGGTGCGCATCGTCCTCGTGCTGTTCATCCTGCCTTGGGCGGTGCCCTCGATTCCGACCATCCTGTCCTTCCGGGTCATGCTCAACCCGGAGAACGGCATGATCAACCAGCAGCTCTTCCAGTGGTTCGGCATCGTCGAAGGGCCGGGCTGGCTGACCGACCCGACGCTCGCCTTCGCCTCCTCGATCCTCGTCCATATCTGGAAGTCTCTGCCGTTCTGGACGCTGATCCTGGTCACCGGCCGGCTCGCCATCGCGCAGGACCTCTATGAAGCCGCGAGCGTCGACGGCGCCAACCGATGGCAGCAGTTCCGCTTCATCACCTGGCCCTCACTGGCGACGCTCTATGTCACCTCGACCCTGCTCTCGATGATCTGGACGCTCGGCGACTTCAACAGCGTCTATCTGCTCACCGGCGGCGGTCCCGGTGATCTCAACCATGTGCTGGCGACGCTCGGTATCCGCTATATGCGCAACAACAATCTCGATCTCGGCATCGCGTCGATCATCGTCGCCATGCCGCTGATCCTGCCCATGGTCTGGTTCATGGTGAAGCGTCTGTCGAAGGGAGCCGAGTGATGAAAAAGGTCCTAGACGAGAGCAAGCTGATCCTCATCGCCATCCCGGTCCTGCTCTGGACCCTGCTGCCGATCTACCATCTCTTCGTGCTGTCGATCTCCAACCAGGAATCGATGCTGGCCGGCAAGCTCTGGCCGGACAAGCCGACGCTGCAGAATTTCCAGATCGTCTTCAACCAGCAGCACTACTACCTCAACAATTTCTGGCTGCAGCTGTTCAACAGCTTCCTGATCGCGATCTCGACCGGGCTGATCACACTGTTCATCGCGACCTGCGCCGCCTTCGCCATCTCGCGGCTGAAGGCGCCGGGCGGGCGCACCATCATGAACTTCGCGCTCGCGACCTATCTGATCCCGGCCGCCTTCCTCGCCATCCCCATGTACAAGGCGATGGGCACTTTCGGCCTGCTCAACACCCGCGCCGCGCTGATCCTCGCCATGGTCGCGCTCGCCTCGCCCTATGCCATCTGGGTGCTGAAGCAGGCCTCCGACAAGCTGCCCAAGGAGCTCGACGAAGCCGCGATCATGGACGGGGCGACCTCGCTGCAGCTCTTCCGGCTGGTCTATCTGCCGCTGATGCGGCCTTCCATGGTGGTGATCGGCATCTATGCGCTGCTGCTCGCCTGGAACGAGTATCTCTACGCCTTCCTGCTGCTCTCCAGCGAGCAGGCGCTGCCGCTCGCGGTCGGCCTTGGCCTCTTCCTCTCGGCCGACGATGCGCCCTGGAACCTGCTGATGGCGGCGGGGCTGGTCTACGCCATCCCGCCGGCGGTGATCTATTACGGCTTCCGCAAGAACATGGTTTCGGGCCTGACCGCGGGCGCAGTGAAGAGCTGACAGGGGCCTGACGAGGCGATCCAGCCGGAGCTGATGCAGGGCTGGATTGCGTCGCTTTCGCTCGCAATGACCGGCGGCAGACCGCATATTGGTGGTGGACGCCGCAACAACCCTTACGGATGACGTGATGACCGCCTCTAAGCTCGACCAGCTCCGCGCTATGACCACCGTCGTCGCCGACACCGGCGACATCGAGGCCGTGCGCCGGCTGAAGCCGGTCGACTGCACCACGAATCCGACGCTGATCCTGAAGGCCGTGGAGACGCCGGCCTATGCCGGCTTCGTCGAGGAGGCGATTGCCTGGGGCAAGCGCCAGGGTGGCTCAGGCGCGGTCGAGGCGGTTTGCGACCGGCTCGCCGTCACCTTCGGCGCCGAGCTGACCAGGATCGTCCCCGGCCGCGTCTCGACCGAGGTCGATGCTGACCTGTCGTTCGACACCCAGGCCAGTATCGACAAGGCGCGTGCCATTATCGCCGCGTATAAAGAGCGCGGCGTCGGGCGCGAGCGCATCCTGATCAAACTCGCCTCGACCTGGGAGGGCGTCCAGGCAGCCCGCGTGCTGCAGGGCGAAGGCATCGACTGCAATCTGACCCTGCTCTTCGCGCTGCCGCAGGCCGTTGCCGCGGCGGATGCCGGGGCCTTCCTGATCTCGCCCTTCGTCGGCCGCATCCTCGACTGGCACGTCAAGGCCGGCGGCGGCCCCTATACGGCTGAGACCGATCCGGGCGTCGTCTCGGTGAAGAGCATCTACGCCTACTACAAGGCGTTCGGGATCAAGACCGTGGTCATGGGAGCCTCCTTCCGCAACACCGGTGAGATCGAGGCGCTCGCCGGCTGCGACCGTTTGACGATCGGCCCTGGTCTGCTCGACGAGCTGGCGGCAGCCACCGGCAATTTGCCGCGCAGGCTCTCGCCGGCATCCTCGCCGCAGTCGGGGTCCGATTTCACCAAGCGGATCGTTCTCGACGAGAAGGCCTTCCGCTTCGCCATGAACGAGGACCCGATGGCGACCGAGAAGCTCGCCGAGGGCATTCGCGGCTTCGTCAAGGATCTGCGCAGCCTGCGCAAGCTCGTCGCCGCCAAGCTCGACGAGGCTAAGGCGGCGTGAGCCTCCCGACCGGCGCCGTCTTCGATCTCTCGGGCGGCCGCGCGACCTATTGAGCTTGTGCGGTTGCGTTGCTTTCCGTCTTCGCGTTCAGAACAGGGACGACCGGAGCGGTGGTGGACGGCGTGAAATAAGCCCGCCCGCGCGCTGCTGCGGCTTCAAGCGTTTGCTGCTGGACCTTCGGTAGCCGCTTGGTGTCTTCCAGCGCGGTGAACGCGCTGCTCGCGTGCTCCGAAGATTTCTGCCCGTCGAAGACGACGATGCCGTTGCGGGTGACGACGATGTCACCCTTCCGCAGCGTCGGATCGCGCAGATACCAGTAGGCGTCGCTGGCAGGATCGAGCTTGACTGCGGGCTCGGCTGCCTTGGTGCTGGCCGGGCGCGGCTTGCTGGGCTTTGGCTTGATGGCCGGCCCGTCCGGGCCGCCGATCGCGGCTGGCGGCGTCGGGTTGCCGAAGATCGCCCGCGTCAGATCGTCGAGGAAGCCCGCAGCCTGCGCTTGCGGAGCCATGGCGAGGCCGAGAGTGCTCGCCATGCCGATCGCCAGGATCATCCGTCGCGTCATTGCCGAACCTCCCGTTCGTCTGCTTGCTGCTCTGCCGGCGCTTGTGGGGTTCAGCGCAGCAATCGAGATGCAAGGTGTCCGCATCGTCTAAACGACGATCGGACGTGAAAGTTCGATCGGCTCGTTGCACACCCATTGCCCGGGCCTTGTTCCGGCGGCCGCGGCCGGACGTACACGATTGCGCGCGTGCTCTGGCGGGCACTGTGGCATGGGCTTAGACGTGGGCTCTCGTCCAACCAGGCCGGGGGGCTGTCATGGCGATCCGTTCATTCCTCGCGCTGCTCCTGTCCGCGGCTCTCGCGCCGGCGGCTTCCGCAGAACCGCCAGGCTCGCTTCGGCAGGGTTCCGGCGAGGTCTCCTTCGTCGCGAAGCGCTTCGGCGTGCCGACGAGCTCGGGCATCTTCGACCATGTCGATGGCGTCATTACCCTCGATTTCGACCATCCCGAGCGCAGCCGCATCAGGGTGACGATCGAAACGGCTTCACTCCACACCGGTGCCGCCCTGGTCGATGGCTTCGTCAAGGGCGAGAGCATGCTCGATGTCGGCCACCACCCGACGGCGACCTTCGTGTCCGAGCAGATCGCCCGCGTCGATGAGCGCAGCCTGGTGATCCGCGGCCGGCTGACGATCCGGGGCACCACGCAGCCGGTTAGTGTCAGCGCGATGGTCGAGCGCGATCCGGCGGCGGTCCGGCCTGGCGAACCATTGCCCTTCCGCGCGACCACGGGGTTCTCACGGACTGCCTTCGGCATTGGCCGCGACGTCAATGTCGTGGACGACCAGGTCGATCTCGCGATCCGGGGCGAGATCCTGCGCTGAACGACATGACTTTCGCGATGCGCTCCAGACGCTGGCATCCCCTGATCATCGTGCTGCACTGGCTGGCGCTGGTGCTGATCGCCGGGCAGTTCTGGCTGGCGCGGCTGATGCGCGACGAGACGCGCGATCTCATCGGCCGTTTCACGCTCTACCAATGGCACAAGTCCCTTGGGTTGAGCATCGCAGCGCTCACGCTGCTGCGCCTTGCGCTACGGCTCGCGCTGCCATCACCGCAAGCCGTCGCCATGCCCGGCTGGCAGAGGCTCGCTGCGGGGGCCGTCCAGGCCGGACTCTATCTCTGCCTGTTGGCGCTGCCGCTGACCGGCTTGCTGATGGTCTCGGCCGCGCCGATCCAGATTCCGACATTGCTATTCGGCTGGATCGCCGTGCCCCATCCGATCGGCCCGAGCAAGGGGGTCTACGAGGCGATGCTGGCCCTCCACGAAGCGCTGTTCGCTACGCTGGCCGTGCTCGCAGCCGTCCATGCCGGCGCAGCCCTGCTGCACCAGTTCGTGATGAAAGACGGGCTGCTGCGCCGGATGTGGTTTGGCCTCGGCCTTCAGCCCTTGCCCTGAGACGCCAGCGCCTCGGCACGGATCGTAGAGAGCGATTTCGCCGGGGTGATCGCCTCGGGATCGAGCAGGCAGTGGATGATCGCCGGTTTGCCGCTGCTCAGCGCTCGCTCGAAGGCCGGCGCGAACTCCTCGGTCGTCTCGACCCGCTCGCCATGGCCGCCAAAGGCCTTGGCATAGGCGGCGAAGTCGGGGTTCTTCAGCATCGTCGCCGAGACGCGGCCAGGATAGTGCTTCTCCTGGTGCATGCGGATCGTGCCGTACATGCCGTTGTCGACGACGATGACGATGACCGGCAGCTCATATTGCACCGCCGTCGCGAAATCCTGGCCGTTCATCAGGAAGCAGCCATCGCCGGCGAAGGCGATCACTGTTCGCTCGGGGAACAACCGCTTGGCGCCGATCGCGGCCGGCACGCCATAGCCCATCGAGCCCGAGGTCGGCGCGAGCTGCGTCGCGAACTTGGTGAAGCGGTGGAAACGATGCACCCAGGTCGCGTAGTTGCCGGCGCCGTTGCACATGATCGCATCGGCCGGGATGTTGCGGCGCAGCCAGGTCACCATCTCGCCGGGATGGAACTTGCCCGGCACCGGCGCCGGCTGCTCGCTCCAGCCGAGATAGCTCTCATGCGCCTCGGCCGCTGCGCCGGCCCACGGAATCACCTGCGGCGGGTGCACCGTCTCGAGCGCGGCGCAGAAGGCTGTCGGCGAGGCGTTGATCGCCAGCTCCGGCCGGTAGACGCGGCCGAGCTCTTCGGCATCGGGATGGACATGCACCAGCGGCCGGCCGGGATTGGGAATGCCGAACAGCGTGTAGGACTGGCTCGGCATTTCCGAAAGGCGCCCGCCGACCAGCAGCACGAGGTCGCTGTCCTGGATGCGCTTCAGCAGTTTCGGGTTCGGCCCGATGCCGAGATCGCCGGCGAAGTTCGGGTGATCCGCCGGGAAGATCATCTGCCGGCGGAACGAGACCGCGACCGGCAAGTCGAAGCGCTCGGCGAAGCGCTGGAAGCGCGCGATCGCCTGCGGATCCCAGCGCGAGCCGCCGAGGATCGCGATCGGCGCCTTCGCCGCCCAGAGCCGCTTCTGCAGGTCGATCGTCTGCAGCAGGGAGGGATGCGTCTCGGTGACCTGATAGGGCAGTGCGTCCGGCACGTCGGCGAGGTCGGTCAGCACGTCCTCGGGCAGTGCGATCACCACCGGGCCGGGCCGGCCGGCGGTCGCGACATGGAAGGCGCGGCTAATGATCTCCGGGATGCGGGCGGCATCGTCGATCTCGGTCGCCCATTTCGTCATCGTGCCGAAGACGGCGCGGTAGTCGAGCTCCTGGAAGGCCTCGCGCTCGCGCATGCCGCGCTCGATCTGGCCGACGAACAGGATCATCGGCGTCGAGTCCTGGTCGGCGATGTGGATGCCCGGCGAGGCGTTGGTGGCGCCGGGGCCGCGCGTCACGAAGCAGATGCCGGGCTTGCCGGTCAGCTTGCCGGCGGCCTCCGCCATCATCGCCGCGCCACCCTCGGCCCGGCAGATGGTGACCTTCATGTCGGCGTCGTGCAGCGCGTCGAGCACGGCAAGATAGCTCTCGCCCGGCACGCAGAAGGCGTCGGTCGCGCCATGGATCAGGAGTTGGTCGACGAGGATCTGTCCGCCGGTGCGCTCAGCCATTATGCGGCCCTCCCCAGGCCGGGTCGTTCAGGATCTCGTCGGCGTGCTCGCCGAGGCGTGGGCTCGGCCGGCTCGCGACCTGTCTGATACCGTCGAGCACGATCGGCGAGGCGATGGTCGGGATCGTGCCGGCCTTGGCCGCCGGGCTCGGCAGATCGACGCGCACGCCGCGCGCCTTGACCTGCGGGTCGGCGAAGACCTCCTCGATCGTGTTGATCGGGCCGGCCGGTACGCCGACCGCTTCCAGCTTCGCCAGCAGGTCGAGCTTGAGAAAGCGGCTGGTCAGCGCATTGAGGCGCGCGGTCAGGGCGGCGCGGTTGGCGACGCGCGAGCGGTTGTCGAGATAATCGGGCTCGCTGGCAAAGCCGGCATCGCCGACGACCTCGCAGAGCTTGCGCCATTGCCCGTCATTGCCGGTGGCGATGATGATGTGCCCGTCCGCTACCGGGAAGACGTCATAGGGCACGATGTTCGGATGGGCGTTGCCGAGGCGCTGCGGCGCCTTGCCAGAGGTCAGGTAGTTCATCGCCTGGTTGCCGAGCACGGCGACCTGGGCATCGAGCAGCGCCATGTCGAGGCTGGCACCTTGGCCGGTCTGATCGCGCTGGCGCAGTGCTGCGAGGATGCCGGTCGTGGCGTAGAGGCCGGTATAGATATCGGCGACGGCATAGCCTGCCTTCATCGGCGCGCCATCGGGCTCGCCGGTGACCGACATCGGCCCACCCATGCCCTGGACGAGGAAGTCATAGCCGGCGCGCGGCGCGTAGGGGCCGTCCTGGCCGAAGCCGGTGACCGAACAATAGATCAGGCGCGGATAGGCCTTGCGCATCGACGCAGCGTCGAGCCCGTATTTGACGAGGCCGCCGACCTTGAAGTTCTCGATCACCACATCGGCATGAGCGGCGAGGCGATGCACCAGCGCCTGGCCTTCCGCCGTGCGGAAATCGGCCATGATCGAGCGCTTGCCGCGATTGGCGGAATGGAAATAGGCGGCCGAGAGATTCTCGTCGCCGACGCCCTCGACGAAGGGCGGCCCCCATTTGCGGGTGTCGTCACCCTCCGGCGCCTCGACCTTGACGACATCGGCGCCGAGATCGGCGAGAAGCTGCCCGATCCACGGGCCTGCGAGGATGCGCGCCAGTTCGAGGACGCGCAGGCCGGCGAGGGGAGGGGTCATGGGGATGTCGAGCCGAGCAGAAGGAAGTCTTTGAACATCTCAGGTCCTGAAGTGACAAAACCGGGCCCATCGAAGCGAACGGAACTGTGCATGCCCGTTTTATGGGGGCGCAAATCGTCGAGACGTTCGCACCCTTGCGAGGTTACCCACTCGCTCAAGAGCACCGATTTGCCGTTCTCCTGCGCAGGCTTGCCGAAGATGCGCACGTCGCAGTGAACCTCGTCGTCCGCTGGGCACACGGATTGATCGCGACGGCAAACAAAATCGAAGGACTGATAAACGGGCCGAGAAAATCGTGGAGTTGCTGCCTGAGCGCTCTGCCAGTCCAACGCCGTTGGCTTGCCGATCATCAATGGTTGCTCGTCGAACGTGTTGAACGGATCGACGACGAATGGCACTGGTGTCCGCTTGGGAAGATCCGCAGCGAAGGCCCCAATTGCCATGCCGGCGACGATGCAGGCAGCCAGGCTCGAAACGTGTCCGGGCCTGGCATCTTTCATCGATCGATCCGCTCCAACTTCCGTAGGATCAGAAGAACGCCTGCAGCCCGGTGACCGCCCGGCCCAAGATCAGCGCGTGGACGTCGTGCGTGCCCTCATAGGTGTTGACCGTCTCGAGGTTCGCGGCATGGCGCATGACATGGTACTCGATCGAGATGCCGTTGCCGCCGTGCATGTCGCGGGCCTGGCGGGCGATGTCGAGCGCCTTGCCGCAATTGTTGCGCTTGACGAGGCTGATCATCTCCGGCGCCATCTGACCAGCGTCGAGCAGGCGGCCGACGCGCAGCGAACCCTGCAGGCCGAGCGTGATCTCGGTCACCATGTCGGCGAGCTTCTTCTGGTAGAGCTGCGTCTGGGCGAGCGGCTTGTTGAACTGCTTGCGGTCGAGCCCGTACTGGCGGGCGCGGTGGAAGCAATCCTCGGCGGCGCCCATCGCGCCCCAGGAGATGCCGTAGCGGGCGCGGTTGAGGCAACCGAACGGGCCCTTCAGGCCGGAGACGTTCGGCAGCAGGTTCTCTTCCGGCACGATCACGCCGTCCATCACCACTTCGCCGGTGATCGAAGCGCGCAACGAGAGCTTGCCGCCGATCTTTGGGGCGGACAGGCCCTTCATGCCCTTTTCGAGGATGAAGCCGCGGATCTGATTGTCATGCGCGGCCGACTTCGCCCAGATGACGAAGACGTCGGCGATCGGCGAGTTCGAGATCCACATCTTCGATCCCGTCAGCTTGTAGCCGTCGGCGACCCTCTCGGCCCGGGTCTTCATGCCGCCCGGGTCGGAGCCGGCATCAGGCTCGGTCAGGCCGAAGCAGCCGACCCATTCGCCCGAAGCGAGCTTGGGCAGGTACTTCTTGCGCTGGTTCTCGTCGCCATAGGCGTAGATCGGGTACATCACCAGCGAGGACTGCACCGACATCATCGAGCGATAGCCGGAGTCGACCCGCTCGACCTCGCGGGCGACCAGCCCGTAGGAGACGTAGTTGGCGCCGGCGCAGCCGTACTCTTCGGGGACGGTGAGGCCGAGCAGGCCGAGCTCGCCCATCTCGTTGAAGATGCCGCGCTCGGTCTTCTCCTCGAGATAGGCGTCGGCCACGCGCGGCATCAGCTTCTCCTGCGCATAGTCGCGCGCGGTGTCGCGGATCAGGCGCTCGTCCTCGTTGAGCTGGTCGTCGAGCAGGAAGGGGTCCTGCCAGTTGAACTCGGCCAGCTTGTGGCTCTGGGCGGTCTTGCGCGCGGCTTCGGCCATGGTCTCAACTCCCCGTTTGGTCTGATCGTCATGGTCGGGCCTGACCCGACCATCTCGGAAACCAGCTGGCTGGTCACGAGATTCTCGGGTCTGCGCTTCGCTTCGCCCGAGAATGACGGCTTATCGATCAAGCATCCACGTCGAAGCTGACGCCCTGCGCCAGCGGCAGCGTGGTGCCGTAATTCAGCGTATTCGTGGCGCGGCGCATATAGGCCTTCCAGGCGTCCGAGCCGGCCTCGCGGCCACCACCGGTCTCCTTCTCACCACCGAAGGCCCCGCCGATCTCGGCGCCGGATGGGCCGATATTGACGTTGGCGATGCCGCAATCCGAGCCCTCGCCTGACACGAAGGTTTCGGCCTCGCGCATGTCGAGGGTGAAGATCGAGGAGGACAGGCCGGCGCCGACCGCGTTCTGCAGCGAGATCGCCTCGGCCAGCGTGTTGTACTTCATGACGTAAAGGATCGGCGCGAAGGTCTCGCGCTCGACCGGGCCGCATTGCCTGGGCATCTCGACCAGGGCCGGACGGACATAGAAGCCGCCGGAGCCGACATCGACTCGTCCGCCGCCATGGACCTTGCCGCCCTCGGCCTTGGCCTCGGACAGCGCCTTCTGCATGCCGTGATAGGCGGCCTCGTCGACCAGCGGGCCGACCAGAACGCCGGCTTCGCGCGGATCGCCGATCTTCACCGAGCCGTAGACCTTGGCGAGCTTCGGCACGAGCTTGTCGTAGACGCTCTCATGCACGATCAGCCGGCGCAGCGTGGTGCAGCGCTGGCCGGCCGTGCCCATTGCCGCAAAGGCGATGCCGCGCAAGGCGAGGTCGAGATCGGCGGAGGGCGCGACGATCGCGGCATTGTTGCCGCCGAGCTCGAGGATGGCGCGGGCGAAGCGGGCGGCGAGCTTCTGGCCGACTTCCTTGCCCATCCGGGTCGAGCCGGTGGCGGAGAGGATGGGAACGCGATGATCCTGCACCAGGATGTCACCGATCTCGCGGCCACCGATCAGGATTTCCGACAGGCCGATCGGCGCCTCGGGGCCGAAGCGCTTCATCGTCTTCAGGGTGATCGCCTGCACGGCGAGCGCGGTCAGCGGGGTCTTCTCCGACGGCTTCCAGACGACGCTGTCGCCGCAGACGAAGGCAAGCGCCGCGTTCCACGACCAGACTGCGACCGGGAAATTGAAGGCCGAGATCACGCCGCAGACGCCGAGCGGGTGCCATGTCTCCATCATACGATGGTTCGGGCGCTCGGTGGCGATGGTGAGACCGTAGAGCTGGCGCGACAGGCCAACGGCGAAGTCGCAGATGTCGATCATCTCCTGGACCTCGCCGAGGCCCTCGGACGTGACCTTGCCGGCTTCCAGCGTCACCAGCAGGCCAAGATCGGCCTTGTGCGTGCGCAATTCCTCGCCGAGCAGGCGAACGAACTCGCCGCGCCGCGGCGCCGGAACCTTGCGCCAGTTCAGGAAGGCGGCCTGCGCCCGGCCGATCGCGGCCTCGGCTTCCGCCGGCGAGGTCTCGCGCAGCGTCGCGACAGTCTCGCCGGTGATCGGGGAGGAGGCCGAGAGACCGGCGCTGGCATAGGCGCTGTCGGAGACGCCGAGGCGCTTCAGCAGGGCAAGAGCGTCTTTCGGAAGGGAGGTCGTCATCGTTCGCTTATGCTCCTGCCGCCATCGGGCCATCGCGCAGCATCAGCAACGCAAATGAACCCGGATGCCGGTCCATCCAGGGATGGCGGCTTGCCGGAAGCCTGCCAGTTCGGCTGCACAATGCCCTCTTCCGGTTGCTCTCCGCAATCGATATGTTCTCACGACTTGATGAGATGAGATCATGAACTTGGAGATCGTTCCCGGACGCCTGTCGGTGCCCTCGCTCTCGGCGCTCGCCGCCTTCGAGGCGGCGGCGCGCCATGGCAGCTTCACCCGCGCTGCCGAGGAACTCAACCTGACGCAAGGCGCGGTCAGCCGCCAGATCGCACTGCTCGAGCAGAATCTCGGCCTGAAGCTGTTCGAGCGGGTGAAGAAGCGCGTCAGCCTGACGCCGGCCGGCGGCGCCTATGCCGTCGAGGTCCGCGACGGGCTCTCGCGATTGGCCGCGGCGACGCTCTCCGCCATGGCCTTCCGCGGCGGCGCCGGCCTGCTCCATCTCGCCATCCTGCCGACTTTCGGCACGCGCTGGCTGATCCCGCGCCTGCCGCGCTTCACCGAGGCGCATCCCGGTGTCACCATCAATTTCTCGACCAAGCTCGTGCCCTTCGACTTCGCCCATGACGAGGCCGATGCCGCCATCCATTTCGGCCATCCGGTCTGGCCGGGCGCGCGCCTGCATCGTTTGATGGGCGAGGAGGTCGTGCCGGTCGCAGCGCCCGCGCTGATCGCCCGTGCTGGCATCCGCGAGGCGGCTGATCTGCTGCGCCAGCCCTTGCTGCAGCAGTCGACCCGACCGCGCGCCTGGGCCAACTGGCTGGAGCAGCAGGGCCTGCCGCCGGAACGGGCACTGATGGGGCCGCGCTTCGAGCAGTTCGCCATGGTGGCGCAGGCGGCGGTGGCGGGGCTCGGCGTTGCGATCGTGCCGCGCTTCCTGATCGAGGAGGAATTGCGCTCCGGCGCGCTGGTCATTCCGGTGGATCGGCCGGTGCGCGGTCCCGAGGGCTATTACCTCGTCTATCCCGAGGCCAAGGCGAGCCTGCCGGCGGTGATCGCCTTCCGCGACTGGCTGCTCGGCGAATGCGGAGAGACGAGCTAGCCTCTCGACAAGCGCGAGCTGAGCCGTCATTCATGCGCTGAGATCACGAACCATCGCTTGCGCAGGTCACTCATGTCTTCCGCTACAGGCTCGGCCGACATCGTCATCGTGGGGGGCGCGGCGATCGGCTCTTCCGTCGCCTATCACCTCGCCAGTGATCCCGGCTTCAAGGGCAAGGTCATCGTCGTCGAGAAGGATCCGACCTATCGGCTCTCGGCCTCGGCACTCTCGGCCGCCTCGATCCGCCAGCAGTTCTCCAGCGCGGTCAACATCCGCGTCTCGCTCTTCGGTATCGCGTTTTTGCGCAGCATCGGCCAGCACCTCACAGTCGATGGCGAGGTGCCCTCGATCGATCTGCATGAGGGTGGCTATCTCTATGTCGCCAGTGACGAGGGGCGTAAGGTTCTCGAGCAGAATCAAAGCCTTCAGCAGCAGGAGGGCGCCGATGTCGCGCTTTATGCTGCAGAAATGTTGCGCAGCAAATTCAGCTGGCTAAATACGTCGGATCTCATTTGCGGCACCTATGGCGTCAGCGGCGAAGGCTGGTTCGACGGCTGGGCTTTGCTGCAGGCCTTCCGCAAGAAAGCGCGCTCGCTCGGCGTCGAATATCGCCAGGGCGAGGTTGTCGGCTATGTCGTCGAGGGCGGCCGCGTCACCGGTGTCGAATTGGCCGATGGCAGCCGCATCGCCTGCGCCGCCGCGGTCAACGCCTCCGGCACGCATGGCGCGAGGCTCGCCGCCACCGCCGGCGTCGACATCCCGGTCAAGTCGATGAAGCGCTATGTCTACAGCTTTACCTGCAAGGGCGAGGTCGACAATTGCCCGCTGCTGATCGACACCTCTGGCGCCTATGTCCGCCCCGAGGGCAAGCGCGGCAATGACGGCCAGATGTTCATCTGCGGCTCCTCGCCGCCGGCCGAGCTCGACCGCGAATGGATCGAGACCGACGCCGATGTCGAGGACGTCGACTGGTCCTTCTTCGAGGAGTATGTCTGGGCGCCGCTCGCTCACCGCGTTCCCGCCTTCGAGGCGATCAAGCCCGGCCGCGCCTGGGCCGGCCCCTATGACATGAACGGCCTAGATGGCAACGCTATCCTGGGGCCGGCTGTCGGCATGCCGAACCTCTATCTCGCCAACGGCTTTTCCGGCCATGGCCTGCAGCAATCCCCGGCGGTCGGCCGTGGGCTTGCCGAGCATATCCTGAATGGCCGTTATCTGACGCTCGACCTTGCCGATCTTGGCCATGAGCGGGTCGTCGCTGGTCGTCCCCTGCGCGAGGCCAACATCATCTGAGGAGCACGGCCCGGTGATCGATCCAGCCTATGTCGCCGTCATGGCGCGCTACAACGCCTGGCAGAACGAGAATCTCTATGGCGCGGCCGCCAGCTTGAGCGATGAGGCGCGGCGGCAGGATCGCGGCGCCTTCTTCGGCTCGATCCACGGCACCTTCTGCCATCTGCTCTGGGCTGACCGGATGTGGCTCTCGCGCTTCGCCGGCACGCCGAAGCCGCTTGGACCGGGCAGCGAATCCCCCCGGATGATCGAGGCCTGGGAGGAGCTCGTCACCGAGCGGCGGGCGACCGATGCACTGATCGGCGACTGGGCTGCCGGGCTCACGCCGGCCTGGCTCGCCGGCGATCTGACCTGGGTCTCCGGCATCTCCCGCCGCGAGCTGACCAAACCCAAGGCCCTGCTCGTCATGCACTTCTTCAACCACCAAACCCACCACCGAGGGCAGGTCCACGCCATGCTGACCGCTGCCGGCGTCAAGCCCGGCGACACCGACCTGATGCTGGTGGAGGTCGGGGGATAAGAAGGGGCGTCGTCATTCTCGGGCGCAGCGAAGCGCAGACCCGAGAATCTCGTGACGCGTAGGCGCCGATTGGAGCCTTTTCCTGCCTGAGATGCTCGGGGCAAGCCCGAGCATGACGGATTTCACTCATCCCGCGGCCTTCGCTCTGCGGCGCCTGGGTTTTTCGTCTTCGTCCTCGCTATCCTCGACATCGTCGGGGATTACCGCTGTCGCATGCTGGCTCAGCTTCTGGAACAGGCCGAGGCCAACGAGTGCCGCTACCGCGACCAGCATCAGCAGGGCCGGGAACAGGATATCGGCCGGCTTGTCGCGCGCCGCCTTGGTGATCAGCACCAGCGATTCCAGGCTGAGCGCGACGATGATGATGGTCATGAACTTGGTCAGCGAGCCGCGCGCCTCGGCCGGGCGGCGTAGCTCCCGATCGGAGATGACCTCCTCCTCGAACAGGAACTTGCCGACATCGGCGACGGCGACGGCGATGATCACCAGGCCGATGCCGTCGAGCATGGTGTCGAGTGCGCCTTCCCCGGTCCAGAAGCCGGTGAAGGTGCGCGCGACCGCGACCGCCATCAGCAGGACCGCGGCGAGCAGCAGGACGCCGGCGATGGCGGAATAGAGCAGGCGACTGAACAAGGTCATGGTGCAACTCCCCCCGGAGACCGTGCGCCATGAAACCCGGCAGGCGGCGACTCGTTCCCGCCAGCTCCTGTCAGGACCCGCCGGGCTTGGGATGGCGGCGATGCGGCGGCTGCATGAGCTGTGTCTTGCGGTCGTTTCGCCGGCAATGCCATGGTCCTGCACCTTGAGCCGGAAGATTTCAGATGGAATCGCTTTGCGCTTCCATCTGAAATCTGAATCCGTCTCTCATCAAAAAGTTAGAGCAGGATTCTTGCGAAAAACCGGTTCCCACTTTTTCGCATCCTGCTCTAGCCGCCGGAGCGCGCCATGATCGACACGACCAACCTGATCGCTTTCATCCTGCTCGCGTTCGGCATGGTGCTGACGCCCGGGCCGAACATGATCTATCTGATCTCGCGTTCGATCTCGCAGGGGCCGGCCTCCGGACTGATCTCGCTCGGCGGCATCGCGCTCGGCTTCGTCTTCTATGTTGTCTGCGCCGCCTTCGGCATCACCGCGCTGCTTTTTGCGGTGCCTTTCGCCTATGACGCGCTGCGGCTCGCCGGCGCCGCCTATCTGCTCTGGCTCGCCTGGCAGGCGGTTCGGCCGGGCGCCAGCTCGCCCTTCCATGTCCGCGAGCTCAAGCATGACGGGCCGCGCAAGCTCTTCGCGATGGGCTTTCTCACCAGCCTGCTCAACCCGAAGATCGCGATGTTCTATCTGGCGCTGCTGCCGCAGTTCATCGACCCCGCTGCCGGCAGTGTGCTGGCGCAGTCGATCATCCTCGGCTTCATCCAGATCATCGTTTCCGTCAGCGTCAACACGCTGATCACCTTCGCCGCGGGTGGCATCGCCATCTTCCTGCGCACGCGTCCGTTCTGGGCGCTGGTGCAGCGCTGGCTGATGGCCACGATGCTCGCGGGTTTTGCCGTGCGTATGGCGGCCGAAGCACGCCGTTGACCGAGCGCCAGCAACGATTTCTGCACGGTTAGCAAGGTTTGTGCATCGCGCCACCGGGCCGCTGGTGGCTCACGCGCTCGCCGCAGCGCATAAGGCAGGAGCTTTCCATGAGTGTCGCCAATGGCCGGGCTCTGCTCGCAATGCCGGGCCCGACCAATGTTCCCGATCGTGTGCTGCAGGCGATGATGCGGCCCGCCGAGGAGCTCTCCTCGACGACGATCGTCAACCTGACCGAAACCCTGCTGGGCGATCTCAAGGCGATCTTCCGCACGACCGGCGAGACCTTCATCTATGCCGCCAACGGCCATGGCGGCTGGGAGGCGGCGCTCACCAATGTCCTGTCGCGCGGCGACAAGATCCTAGTGCTCGCGAGCGGCCGCTTCGCCATCGGCTGGGGCGAGACCGCAAGGTTCATGGGCGCCGAGGTCGAGGTGCTCGCCGGCTCCTGGCGCGCGGCGGTCGATCCGGCTGCCGTCGAGGAGCGCCTGCGCCGGGACACGGGCCATGAGATCAAGGCGGTCCTGACTGTCCAGATCGACACCGCCTCGGGCGTGCTCAACGATATCCCGGCGATCCGCAGCGCGATCGATGCGGCCGGCCATCCGGCGCTCTACATGGTCGATGGTGTCGCCTCGATCGGCTGCATGCCGTTCGAGATGGATGCCTGGGGCGTCGATGTCGCGATGTCGGCCTCGCAGAAGGGCCTGATGACGCCCCCGGGCCTCGCCTTCGTCGCCGCGAACGGGAAGGCCCTGCACGCGCATCAGCGCGCGACGATGCGCACGCCCTATTGGGACTGGACCGCGCGCCTGAACCCGCTGCTCTATATGAAGCACTGCGGCACGCCGCCCGAGCATCTGATGTTCGCTCTGCGCGCCGCCCTCGACATGATCTTCGCTGAAGGCCTCGAGGCCGTCTGGCTGCGCCACGCGCTGCTGGCTTCAGCGACCCATGCCGCCATGTCGAAATGGGCCGAGGGCCAGGTGCTGAGCTACAATGTCGTCGAGCCGTTGCAGCGTGCGCCCTCGGTCACCACGATCCTCGTCGATGGCGATCCGGCTGCGATCACCGATTATGCACAGCAGGTCTGCGGTGTGACGCTCGGCATCGCCATTGGGGATCTTTCCGGCAAGGCTTTCCGCATCGCCCATATGGGCCATGTCAACGCGCCGATGGTGCTGGGCAGCCTGAGCGCGGTCGAGATGGCTCTGCAGGCGAAGGGCATCCCGCATGGCAGCGGTGGTGTTGCGGCTGCGATCGCCTATCTCGGCACCCATGCGCGCGAGGTGGCTGCCTAGGCATAGCGCGCCTAGGCGGATTGCCGGGATACCGCCTCAGGCGGCCGAGACGCGCTCCAGGAACTGATGCACTGCTGTCTCGAGTTCCTCGGCCTGGCCTTCGAGCGCCGTGGTCGAGGCGAGCACTGCGGTCGCGACCTCATGGGTCTGGTTGGCCGAGCCGCGGATGTTGTTGGTGGTCTGCGCCAGATATTCGGTGCCGGTTGCGACCTCGGTGATGCTGCGGCTGATGACATGCGTCATCTGGCCCTGTTCTTCCAGCGCGGCCGCGATCGAGAGCGTCCGCTCGTCCATGTCGGCCATGCCGGCGGTCAGCCTGGCGATGGTCTCGACCACGGCAGCCGTAGCCTGCTTGATCTCGCCGATCTGCCCGGCAATGTCCTGCGTCGCGATCGCGGTCTGGTGCGACAGGCTCTTCACTTCGGCGGCGACGACGGCGAAGCCCTTGCCAGCATCTCCGGCGCGGGCGGCCTCGATCGTCGCGTTGAGCGCCAGGAGATTGGTCTGCTCGGCGATGCCACGGATCAGGGTGACGATGCCGTCGATACGCTGGACTGCCCTGTCGAGCAGGCTGACCGAACCGGCTGTGGTCCGGGCGTTGCCGTTCATGTCGGCGACCAGCGCCTGGGTGGTGGCGAGCTGACGGTCGATCGCCGTGATTGCGGTCGAGAGCTGCTCGGTCGCGGTGGCGACGTCAGAGACGTTGCGCGAGGATTCCTCCGAGGTCGAGGCCACGGCGGTGACCTCGCCATTGGCGATGTTGGCGATCTCGTTCAGGGAAGCGGCGCGCTCCTTCAGGCCACGGATATTGTCCAGCACGGTGTCGAGCGTGGCGAGGAACTGGGTATTGAAGCCGGCGACGATATTCTGCGTCGCCTTGCGGCGGGCCGCCTCGCGCTCCATGTCGCGCAGTTGCGCCTGATGCAGTTCCTCGGCCTGGGCCGTGGCGTCGTCGCGCGCCTGCGCTGCCATGTCGCCTGCCGCGGCGAGCGTCCTGGCCTGTTGCCGCGTGATCCAGAGCAGTAAGCCCAATTGGACGACGATGCAGGCGACGAACAGTGCCTCGTCGCGCAGGGAGAGATTGGCACCGGACAGGAACATCCGGAGCAGCGGAGCATGACCGAGTGCCAGGATCGTGGTGGCGACGAGCGGTTGCCAGGCGCACCAGCCGGCAGAGAGCGTCAGCATGATCAGCAGTACCGCGTCGCTTGCCTCATGCCAGCCCGGGCCCTTGAGCGCGAAGGTGAAGGCGAGGGCGCTGCCGGCGGCGCCCACGGACAGGATGATCTGCGTCGCCACGCCGGTCGGATCGCGCCGCCATGCCAGGGTCGCGAGCGCTGCCAGCCCGACCGTGAGCAGCAAAGGCGGTAGCGGCTCGACGCTGCCGGCTGCGAGCGCGGCCAGCATCGTCGCCGGCGCGAAAAGCCAGAGCAGCAGGATCAAGGCTCCGCCGACGCGCAGCCGCAGCTGCGTCAGGTAGATTTCGGCCGAATCTGTGTGCATGCGGGCGGTAGCCTGTGAGCGCGCGATCCGGGGATGGCTGCTGGCAAGCCTATCCCCCTTGGATAGTCTGCTTTCTTACGCTGAATTTTCGCTTAACCGGCATGCGCGCTGCGGCCGCGTCGGAGGTCTGCCGGGCTTGCGCACTCGTCCTATCGGCGCCGGAAGGGCTTGGCTAAGCTCGCGGCAGTCCTACCAGCCGGAAGTCCGATCATGACCGATACGACACAGGAAGAAGCCCGCATCCTCGCCTGGCTCGGCGAGCGCAAGCAGGGGATGATCGATCTGCTGCGCGAGATGGTCGACACCGATTCAGGCTCCTATGACAAGGCGGGTGTCGACCGGGCCGGACAGGTGCTGGCCCGCTTCCATGAAGCGAACGGGCTCTCCGTTGAGATCGTGCCGGATGCCCGCTATGGCGACGCGGTCAAGGCGCACCTGCCCAACCCGACCGCCAACGACCAGCGGCCGGTCCTGCTGCTCGGCCATCGCGACACTGTCTTCCCCGAGGGCGAGCCGACGCGTCGCCCTTTCACTATCCGCGACGGGCGCGCCTATGGGCCGGGGGTCGCCGACATGAAGGCGGGGCTCGTCATCGAGGCCTTCGTCGCCGCCGCCTTCGCCGCCAATGGCGGCCTGAAGGCGCCGCTGATGATGCTGACCACCAGCGACGAGGAGATTGCCTCGCCGTCCTCGCGCCCGGTGATCGAGGCCGCAGCGCGCGAGTCGCGCTGCGTCTTCAACGCCGAGCCGAGCCGGCTGCCGACGGGCACGGACTACAGCCGCGACCACAAGCAGTCGATCACATCAGGCCGCAAGGGCGGCGTCTTCATGCGCGCCGAGTTTCTAGGCAAGGCGGCCCATTCCGGCGCGAATTACGAGAAGGGCGTCTCGGCGATCGTCGATCTCGGCCACAAGATCCCGAGTTTGCAGGGGCTGACCGATCTTCAGGCCGGCGTCACCGTCAATGTCGGGCTGATCGGCGGCGGCCAGACCGTCAACACGGTGGCTCCATCGGCCTGGTGCGAGATCGACCTGCGCTACAAGACGCCGACGCAGCGCGAAGAACTGGTCGAGGCGATCCGCGCCATCGTCGAGACGCCGGTGGTCGAAGGCACCTCGGCCAAGCTGATCATCAAGGGCGAGTTCTACCCGCTGGAGCAGACGCCGGATTCGCTGCTGCTCTACGACACCTATCGCGAAGCAGCGGCGGGCTTGGGCATCGCAGTGACGGCGGAATACACCGGCGGCTGCGCCGATTCCGGCTTCACCGCGGCGCAGGGCTGCCCGACCCTGTGCAGCGTCGGCCCGATCGGCGGCATGGCCCATACGCCGGACGAGTTCCTCGAGGTCGAGAGCATCGTCCCGGCGGCGCAGACACTGGCCCTGGCCGTGATGCGCACGGCGGCACGGATGGAATGAGGCTGGAACACGACAGTCGCTGAAGCGGAGACCCGAAAGCCACTGGATCAACAAGAGAAGGCGCGGGGAACCCCTCTCCCGTGTGGGAGAGGGGCAGGGGTGAGGGACTGACGGTCCAGGATGGGGCAAGCGATATCCGCTCTTTCGGTCCGAACGCTGGCAGCGCCTTTAAGTTCAAGGGCGGTCCCTCACCCCTACCCCTCTCCCACACGGGAGAGGGGTTCCCGCGCCCTCGTCTTTGCCGTTTGAGCAGTCAGACGTTCAGTTCAGCGCAACCCCGGCCGGCCGACCCTCGCTCGCGGCGGGAAACTCGCCAAGCATCAGCCCGGCCGGGCCCACGGTCAGCGGCACGCTCTCGCCGTCGCGGATCGTGCCGGCGAGCAGCAATTCGGCCAGCGGGTCCTGCACCGACTTCTGGATCACGCGCTTCAGCGGGCGCGCGCCATAGGCCGGGTCGTAGCCCTTCTCCGCCAGCCAGTCGCGCGCCTCTTCCGAGAGATCGAGCGCGATCTTGCGGTCGACCAGCAGCTTGGCGAGCCGCGCCATCTGGATGTCGACGATCGCGCCCATATCCGACCGCTGCAGGCGATGGAACAGGATGATGTCGTCGATCCGGTTCAGGAACTCCGGCCGGAAAGCATGGCGCACCACGCCCATCACCTCGTCCCGCACGGCGTCGCTGTCCTGCCCTTCGGGCTGGTTCACCAGGTACTCCGAACCGAGATTCGAGGTCATGATGATCAGCACGTTGCGGAAGTCGACCGTGCGGCCCTGGCCGTCGGTCAGGCGCCCGTCGTCGAGCACCTGCAGGAGGACGTTGAACACGTCCGGATGCGCCTTCTCGACCTCGTCGAACAGCACGACCTGATAGGGCCGGCGCCGGACTGCTTCCGTCAGCGCGCCGCCTTCCTCGTAGCCGACATAGCCGGGAGGGGCGCCGATCAGCCGGCTGACCGAGTGCTTCTCCATGTATTCCGACATGTCGAGCCGGACCATCGCCGTGTCGTCGTCGAACAGGAACGACGCCAGCGCCTTGGTCAGCTCGGTCTTGCCGACGCCGGTGGGGCCGAGAAACATGAACGAGCCGATCGGCCGGTTCGGGTCCTGCAACCCAGCGCGGGCGCGCCTGACCGCCTTGGATACCGCCTCGACCGCTTCGGCCTGGCCGACGACGCGGTTGGCGAGGCTCTGCTCCATATGCAGGAGCTTTGCCTTCTCGCCCTCCAGCATCCTGTCGACCGGCACGCCCGTCCAGCGGCTGACGACCTGCGCGACATGGTCCGGCGTCACCGCCTCCTCGACCATGCCGGGCGCATCGCCCCTGGCCTCGATCTCGGAGAGCTGCTTCTCGAGCTGCGGGATCTCGCCATAGGCGAGCTCGCCGGCGCGCTGGTACTCGCCCTTGCGTTGCGCCTGGGCGAGCTCGTTGCGGGCGTTGTCGAGCTTGGTCTTGATCTCCGCCGCCTGGCCGAGCTTGTCCTTCTCGGCCTTCCAGGTCGCGGTGATCACGGCCGAGCGCGCCTCGAGCTCGGCAAGCTCGGATTCGAGTCGCTTCAGCCGCTCCTTCGAACCGGCATCGCTTTCCTTCTTCAGCGCCTCCTGCTCGATCTTCAGCCTGACGATCTCGCGGTCGATCGAGTCGAGTTCCTCGGGCTTGGAGTCGACCTGCATGCGCAGGCGTGCCGACGCCTCGTCGATCAGGTCGATTGCCTTGTCGGGCAGGAAGCGATCGGTGATGTAGCGGTTCGACAGTGTCGTCGCCGAAACCAGCGCCGAATCGGAGATGCGGACGCGGTGATGCTGCTCGTACTTCTCCTTGAGGCCGCGCAGGATCGAGATCGTGTCCTCGACCGAGGGCTCGTCGATGAAGACGGGCTGGAAGCGCCGCGCCAGCGCCGCGTCCTTCTCGACATACTTGCGGTACTCGTCGAGCGTGGTCGCGCCGATGCAATGCAGCTCACCGCGGGCAAGCGCAGGCTTCAGCAGGTTCGAGGCATCCATCGCGCCGTCGGTCTTGCCGGCGCCGACGAGCGTGTGCATCTCATCGATGAACAGCACGACGCCGCCCGCCGCGGCCGAGACCTCGGAGAGCACGGCCTTCAGCCGCTCCTCGAATTCGCCGCGATATTTCGCGCCGGCGATCAGCGAGCCCATGTCGAGGGCGAGCAATTCCTTGTCCTTCAGGCTCTCGGGCACATCGCCATTGACGATGCGCAGCGCCAGGCCCTCGGCGATGGCGGTCTTGCCGACACCGGGCTCGCCGATCAGCACGGGATTGTTCTTGGTGCGCCGGCTCAGCACCTGGATGGTGCGGCGGATTTCCTCGTCGCGGCCGATGACCGGATCGAGCTTGCCGTCGCGGGCCGCAGCGGTGAGATCGCGTGCGTACTTCTTCAGCGCGTCATAGCCCTGCTCAGCCGATGCGGAGTCGGCGGTGCGTCCCTTGCGGATCGCCTCGATCGCGGCGTTGAGACCCTGCGGCGTGACGCCGGCCTTGGCCAGGATCTTGCCGGCCTCGTTGTCCTTCTCGATCGCCAGCGCGAGCAGGAGCCGCTCGACCGTGACGAACGAGTCGCCGGCCTTGTCGGCAGCCTTCTCGGCCGTGTCGAAGACGCGCGCCAGCGCAGGGGTCAGGTGCAGGCTGTTGGCGCCCGCGCCGCTCACCTTGGGGAGCTTGGCGAGGCCTGCGTCGACCAGCTGCTTGGCCTGCCGCGACTGTCCGCCGGCCCGGTCAATCAGGCCGGAAGCCATGCCTTCGCTATCGTCGAGCAGTGCCTTCAGCAGATGCTCGGGCGTGAACTGCTGATGGCCCTCGCGCATCGCGATCGTCTGCGCCGCCTGCAGGAAACCCTTCGCCCGGTCGGTATATTTCTCGATGTTCATTCAGTTGCCTCCGCCCGCCGGTCACGCCCCGAAGCGACGGAGCCGGCTGCCTTTCATGGGGATAGGGCCCCCTGATGGGCAGCCCTTCGCCTCAGAAGATAGTGTTGCTTTCGCGCAACGGAAGGGGGCGAGTACAGCTTTGGCGTTGACCTTTGTCGAAAGCCGCGCCCAGCCTGCGGACATGATCGGCACCAAGCGGCAACAGGCGATTCGCAAGGCGCTGCGGGCGCTCGTGCCCGGCATTCCGCTGCTCGACGCCGAAGCGGTGCTGGCGCTCGCCGGCCGGGCCCAGATGAAGTCGCTGCCGCCCCCGACCGCGCTCTGGCTCGCGCTCGGCAGCCATGTTCGGCACAGCCATACCGACTACGACAGCCTGCTCGCCGAAGGCTATGAGCGCGATGCCGCCCGCTTCTTCGTCGTCGACGCCATCGACGACGTGCTGTCGAGCTGGGGCTGCCAGCGCTCGATAGCCGAGGAGGACGTGGAGTAGGGCGCAGAGCAGCCGCATTGATCGGATCGATGCAATCCTTTCATCAACTGTGATGGCTGCGGTGGTGGCGTCGTGATGCCCGGCATGGCAGGTTCCGCCGCCTAGAGCATTTTTCAAGCGAAGTGGGCACCGGTTCGCGTGAAGAAAATGCGACAAATCAAAGCGCTAGAGCATTTCCGCGATTCAGAGAAACGCGGAAATGCTCTCGCAATCGGAAGGGCAGAGCCTATGCGTGTCGCTTCGTTGTATCGCTATCCGGTCAAAGGTCTGTCACCGGAGCGGCTGAGTCGGGCCGAGTTGCCGACCGATGGCTATTTCCCCGGCGACCGGCTCTTCGCCATCGAGAATGGCCCCTCCGGTTTCGATCCGGCCGAGCCGGTGCATCAACCGAAGATCAAATACCTGATGCTGATGCGCAATGAATCGCTGGCATGCCTGCACACCCGTTATGACGATGGCAGCGGCGATCTCGTCATCGGCCATGACGGCGCCGAGACGCGGATCGCGACCGGCGCGGCGGCGGGCCAGGAAAGGCTCGGCAGCTTCTTCAAGACCTTCATGCCGGAGGAATTGCGCGGTGAGCCGCGCCTGCTCGCGGCGCCGGATGGCTATCGTTTCACCGATTCGCGCTCGGGCTTCGTCTCGATCATCAACCTAGCCAGCATCGCCGATCTCGAGGGCCGGCTCGGCGTACCGGTCGATCCGCTGCGCTTCCGCGGCAATATCATGGTCGAGGATCTGCCGGCCTGGGCCGAGCTCGATCTGGTGGGGCGCGAACTCACCGCGCCGTCAGGTCTGCGATTATCGGTGATCAAGCGCATCGAGCGCTGCGCTGCGACCAATGTCGACCCGGTGACAGGGGCTCGCGATCTACAGATCCCGAAGGCGCTGATGAAGGGCTACGGCCACGTCGATTGCGGCATCTACTGCCGGATCATCGCCGGTGGCGCACTGGCCGAGGGCGAGCGCCTGACCTTGGTCGAGGCCAGCGAGCCGGCAGTGCTCGGCGTCGCCTGAAACGAAAAAGGGCCCTTTCGGGCCCTCTTTACACAATCCTGATTTCCCTGGGCGGGATCATTCGGCCGGGGGCTCACCACCATCGCCGCCGAGCGCATCCATCACCTCGCGCGGCGAACGCCGCCGGGGCGCCCGGCGCTTGGGCTTCTCGCCGGCTTCGGACGCACCCTCCGCCGTTTCCACCGGAGCGGCTGCTGCCGGTGACGCGACGACCGGAGCCTCGGGCTCCTCTGCAATCGCGATCGGCACGCGGGTCGGCGTGGTCAGGAAGGCCGGAAGCGCTGCCGCGACGTCCTGCTCCTCGTTGGCGTTGCTGGCGCGGGCCTCCTCACGGTCACGGCGCGAAGGGCGCTCGCTACGCGGCGGACGGTCCTGGCGCTCCGGCCGCTCGACGCGGCGCTCACCCTGGCTCGGGACCGGCGCGATGTCCGGCTGCTCGGCACCGGGCTGAGCCTCGGGGCGCGGAGCGTAGGAACTGTTCTGGCCCTCGGGACGGTCGAAGCGACGCTCGCCCCGGTCCTGCCGCTCGCCGCGATCCGGGCGGTCGTTCCGGTCGAAGCGGCGCTGACCGTTACGGTCGAAATTGCGCTCAGGGCGGTTGTTATTATTAGGCCGGTCGAAGCGCTGGCCGTTGTTCTGGCCGTTTTCACCGTCCTCGCCCTCTTGGCGCTGGCCACCGTTGCCCTGGCCGCCCTGACCCTCCTGGCGCTGGCCGCCCTGGCCGTTCACGCCGTTGCCGTTACCGTTGTACTGGCGCTCGCCCTGCTGCTGGCCGCCCTGGAAGATGACCTCTTCGTCGCCTTCTTCCTCGCCGTCATCAGCATCTTCGACGAAGGCGCGGTTCGGCTGGAAGCTGTGGCCAAACTGCTGGGTCATCTGCTCCTGGGCAGCGAGCAGGATGCGATAATAGTGCTCGGCGTGCTGGAAATAATTTTCCGCCGCGACCGGGTCGCTGGAGGACTGCGCATCGCGAGCGAGCTGGAGATACTTCTCCGCCACGTTCTGTGCCGTGCCCCTGACCTTGACGTCCGGGCCGTTCGACTCGTAGCTGCGCTGCAGCGGGTTGGGAGACTTACGGTTTCCGCTATTATTATTGCTGTTGTTGCTATTGCTGTTGTTGCTACGGCCGCGCATGCGCCGGTTCTGACCTGGTCTCATTCGCGTCTGTCTCGCGTTCCGTTCATTCAAAACAACCTGAGGTCGTCATGCGCGTCGTGACGCGCGGCGGGTTGCGACGCCGTGCGTAAGAAATCCGACCTGAAAGGGCTCTGCGCCGATATGGGTCTTCACGCGCTCTTTCCAATGGAGCCTTACCGGCTCCCCCTCCGAACGGCTGTCTCGCGCATTCGGAGTCTCGGTCTCGCTATGTCAGTAACGTCGATTCTGGCAGTGATCCGAGGGCTTGGTCTGCTCTACAGGGTCCAGCCAACGGTCATATGCTGTCGACACTGTCTTCAAGACCATGCGTGCATAACTGGTTTTGCCGCTGCTTCCAAGCAAATTCGCGCAACTTGCTGTGCACGGTTCAAGGGCTATGCCCGAAGACGAGGGCGCGAATATGGCCGCCGAGATCGCGGTGGGAGTGAAGATGACGCAAGCCGGCCTGCTCCATCAGCGCGATGACCGCGGCCTCCTGTCCGGCGCCGATCTCCAGGATGGCGTGGCCACCGGGATTCAGATGGTCCGGCAATGCGGCGGCGAGTGCACGATAGGCAACAAGCCCGTCCGCGCCGCCGTCGAGGGCAAGGTGCGGATCGTGCTCGCGCACGGTCCTGTCGAGCTCGGCGACCTCGTCGCTCGCAATGTAGGGCGGGTTCGACAGGATGAGGTCGAAGCGTTCCTCTACCCCGTCGGTCCAGTCGCCCAGCTGGAAGGCCACGCGCCCGGCGACGCCATTGCGGGCGGCATTACCCGTAGCGGTCGCGACCGCATCGGCCGAAAGGTCGATGCCGAGCCCGGTCGCCTGCGGAAACTCTCGTAGCGTTGCGATCAGCAGGCAGCCGGTCCCTGTTCCAAGATCGAGCACGCGCAGTGGTTCGAGCCGGCGTGCGCCGAGATGGACGAGGGCAGCCTCGATCAGGGTTTCGCTGTCAGGTCGTGGCTCCAGCGTGCCCTGTGAAAGCGTGAAGTTCAGCCCCCAGAATTCGCGTGCCCCGAGGACGCGCCACAGCGGCTCGCCGGCGAGGCGCCGCGTGAGTGCACCCTTCAGCCGTGCGGCGGCGGCCTCGTCGAGCCGTTCTCCACTGCCAGCAAGATCCTCGATCAGGATGCGGGCCTCAAAGGTGAAATCGGCGATGCCGGCACGCTTTAGGGCTCGCGCAATGGCCTTGCGGACAGCAGACACAGCTTCGCCCGTTACCGGAGATGCAACGGGCGCGATGTCGTGTAGTGCTCTGTCCGTGCCGGTCAAACGCGTCCTTGGCCCGGCGCCTGGCCGGTCATCTGCCCTGCATGCCTTCCTGGACGCAGGCGTTGATCTTGATCCGCAGAGCGGACTTGCTTTCCCTAGCGCCACGATACTGGCGCTGGCAATCGCGCCGTGCCTGCGATTCGGTCTTCGCACCTTGAAGCGTCGCCGGCTGGCCGCTGAGGACCTTCTTCGCGGTCCGTTCCTGTGCGCCAGCAGACGCCGGCGCAAAGGCGACGGCAGCGGCAAGGGCGATCGCGCTGAACAGAACTTTCATCTCTCTATCCTCCCCATGGGAACGGTCAGTGCGTCCAGAACGCGCGAGAGAGATGAAGGTTTCACACGCTCCCTTGCTCGGCGAGCAGCTCGGCCTGGCGCTGGGCCGTCAGCGCGTCGATGACCTCGTCGAGCACGAGCCCCTGCATCATCTCGTCGAGCTTGTAGAGGGTCAGGTTGATGCGGTGATCGGTGATTCGCCCCTGCGGGAAGTTGTAGGTGCGGATGCGTTCGGAGCGGTCGCCGGAGCCGACCTGCGAGCGCCGGTCGGCCGAGCGTTCGGCATCGGCGCGGCTGCGCTCCATGTCGTATAACTTGGCCCGCATCAGCTCATAGGCGCGTGCCTTGTTCTTGTGCTGCGAGCGCTCGTCCTGGACCAGGACGGCGATGCCGGTCGGGATATGGGTGAGGCGCACGGCCGACTCGGTCTTGTTGACGTGCTGGCCACCGGCGCCCTGGGCCCGCATCGTGTCGATGCGCAGGTCCTTCTCGTCGAGCGTGACGTCGACCTCGCCGGCGAGCGGCAGCATGGCGACGGTGGCTGCGGAGGTGTGGATACGCCCACTCGTCTCGGTATCCGGGACGCGCTGCACCCGGTGCACACCGGATTCATATTTCAGCCGGGCGTAGACGCCTTTGCCGGAGATTTCGGCGATGACCTCCTTGAAGCCGCCGACTGTGCCCTCGCTCTCGGTCAGGACATCGACGCTCCAGCTCTTGCTGGCAGCGTAGCGCTGATACATCCGCAACAGGTCGCCGGCGAAGAGCGAGGCTTCGTCGCCGCCGGTGCCGGCGCGGATTTCTAGGATGACGCCGCGCTCGTCGGCAGCGTCTTTCGGTAACAGCGCGATCAGGATCTCGCGGGCGCGCGCCTCGATCTCGGCTCTGGAGGCATCGCGTTCCTCATAGGCGAGGTCGCGCATCTCGCTGTCGGTCTCGGGATCGTCGATCAGCGCGAGCGCCTCTTCGAGCCCACCTTGCGCCTTGCGCCAGGCTGCGATCGCCGCGACGACCGGGTCGAGCTCGGCGAGTTCCTTCGACAGTTCGACGACGCGTACCGCCTCGGTCGCATGGTTGATGGCGTCGCTCGCCGCGGCATGGCGGGCGACGATCGAGTCGAGGCGGTCTTGCGGCAGGGGAAGCGACATGATGCGGGAACAATCTGAACGGAACTGGGGCGGGTGCAGGCGAGAGGTGTCTCGCTAGACCGGCACTTTCATCTCGGTGGCGAGGGCTGAGAGCAAGGGGCGCAGGCTGGCGGCGCCGTCGGAGGAGCCGAGCCAGGCGTCGAGGCGCTGGCGGGCCTTGCCGGCATCGAGCGCGCGCAGCATCGCCTTCACCGGGCCGACCGAGGCTGCGGACATCGAGAACGAGCGATAGCCGAGCGCGATCAGCGCCAGCGTCTCGATCGGCTTGCCGCCCATCTCGCCGCAGACGGTGACAGGGCAATCCGCCTTCCCGGCCTCATCGACGATACTGCGCAGCGCCCGCAAGCCCGCCGCGCTGAGCGGATCAAAGCGTTCGGAGACGCGCTTGTTCTCGCGGTCGGCCGCGAACAGAAACTGCATCAGGTCATTGGTGCCGATCGAAAGGAAATCCGCCTCGCGCGCGATCTCCGGCAGCTCGAACAGCAGCGACGGCACCTCGACCATGACGCCGAGCTTGAGGCTCGTCGGGCCGTGGCGGCCATCGCGCTCCAGCATGGCGACTTCGCGCCGCACCAGGAGGCGCGCCCGCAGAAACTCGTTCACGGTGGCGATCATCGGCAGCATGATCTTCATGTCGCAGCCGGCGCCGGCGCGCAGCAGCGCCCGGACCTGGCCGCGCAGCAGCCGTGGCCGGTCGAGCCCGATGCGGATGGCGCGCCAGCCCAGCGCCGGGTTCTCTTCCTCGAGCCGCTCCATATAGGGCAGCACCTTGTCGCCGCCGATGTCGAGCGTCCGGAAAGTGATCGGGCGGCCGTTCGCCACCTTGAGCACGGCGCCGTAGAGCGCCTGCTGCTCGGCCGTGGTCGGCATGTGCTGCGCCACCATGAACTGCAGCTCGGTGCGGAAGAGACCGACGCCCGAGGCGTTGGTCTCATCGAGATTGGCCATGTCGACCAGAAGGCCGGCATTGATCTGCAGCTGGATCTCAACGCCGTCCTTCGTCACGGCGGCCTGCGTCTTGAGCTTGCGGTACTGCTCCTGCTTGCGGGCGCGCAGGCGCGCCTTGTCCTTGTAGGCGTTCTCGACATCCGGCTGCGGCCGGATCTGCACCTCGCCGGCCTGGCCATCGACGATGACGGCGTCGCCGGCCTGGATCAGCGCCGTCGCATTGGCGATCTCGCCGACGGCCGGAATGCCGAGCGCCCGCGCCACGATGGCGATATGGCTGGTCGGGCCGCCTTCCTCGAGCACGACGCCGCGCAGGTGCCTGCGATCATAGTCGAGCAGTGCCGCCGGCCCCATCGAGCGCGCGATCAGGATCGCGTTCTCGGGCAGGTCCTCGCGGGTGACGCCGTTGGACTTGCCGACCAGCGTGCGCAGCAGCCGATTGGCGAGATCGTCGAGGTCGTGCAGGCGCTCGCGCAGATAAGGATCGGTCTGGCGCAGCATTTTGGCGCGGGTGTCCGACTGCACGCGCTCGACCGCGGCCTCTGCGGTGAGGCCGGTCATCACCACCTCGCGCATGCGCCGGAGCCAGCCCTGGTCGTGCGCGAACATGCGGAAGGTCTCGAGCACGTCGCGGTGCTCGCCGGTGTGGGCGACGTCGCCGCGCTCGATCAGTTCGTCGATGGCGAGCCGCATCGTCGCGATCGCGGCTTCCAGCCGCTGCACCTCGCGGCCCGGATCCTCGGCGATCAGGTTGGTGATCGCGACGCGCGGTTCGTGCAGCACGGCATGGCCGAGGCCGACGCCGTCGGCGAGCGTGGTGCCGATGCTGTGGATCGGCCGGTCGAGGCCGATCGTCGCGCCGGGCTTCGACAGCGCCTTCAGGCCACCGGCGGCGATCATCTCGGCCATGATCATGGCCGTGGTCTGCAGCGACTCGACTTCGTCCTCGCTGTAGAGGCGCGAGGCGCGGTTCTGCACCACGAGCACGCCCATCACCGCGCCGCCGCGCAGGATCGGTACGCCGAGGAAGGACCGATAAATCTCTTCGCCCGTCTCCGGCCGGTAGGAGAAGGCCGGGTGCGCCTGCGCGTCCGAGAGCGCGAGCGGTTCGGCATCGCTGGCGATCAGGCCGACCAGGCCCTCGCCGGCGCGCATGGTGGTGAGGTGGACCGCCTCGCGATTGAGGCCTTCGGTGGCATACAGTTCGAGCGAGGAGTCTTCGCGCAGGACATAGACCGAGCAGACCTCGGCCACGAGGTTGCCGGCGATCACGACGACGAGGCGGTCGAGCCGCTCCTGCGGACTGACCGGCGCCGCCATCACCTCGCGGAGACGGCGCAGCAGCACGCCCGATCCCCCGAGTGCGCCTCGCATCAAGAAAGCCCTCCGCCCGCCTCCTCGGCCATGTCAGCCGAATACCCCCAGCAGACCTGACACCGCAACGGCTGAGTCGCAAGCGCTAGCCGGGTATCGCCGCCCCTGGCGTCGAGCTTCTAGCCAGCCGAGGGAGCGTTCGGCAAGGCCTTTGCGGGCACCGGATCGAACTTGCTGTGCGCGGAACGCGAAGCATGGGGGAGTGTATTGTCACGTGTGGGTTTTGCGTTGCCACTCGATTTGCGTGTGCTGCGCAGCGGTTTCGGCTGGCCCGGCGGCACAATGTCGCCGCTGGGAATGTCGAGGCCGGAGAGCGCGGCGAGGTAGCGCGATGTCCACCACTCGATGTCGGTCGAGGAGATCGTCGCATAGAGGCGCTCGAAGCGGCGCAGCCGCTCGGATTTCGGCATGGCGAGAGCGGTCCTGATCGCTTCGGCCACCTCGTGCGTGTCGAACGGGTTGACGATCAGCGCCTCGCCGAGCTGCTGTGCCGCGCCGGCAAAGCGCGACAGGATCAGCACGCCGGGATCCTCGGGATTCTGCGCGGCGACATATTCCTTGGCGACGAGGTTCATGCCGTCGCGCATCGGCGTCACCAGCCCGACCTGCGCCCGCCGGTAGAGGCCGGCGAGGGCGCTGCGCGAATAGGCCTTCTTCACCACGCGGATCGGCGTCCAGTCGAATTCGCCGAGCGCCGCGTTGAGCCGGCCCGCGACCTCGTCCGACATGCGGTCGAGCTCGGCATATTCAGGCACGTCGCTGCGCGAGGGCGGCGCGATCTGCAGCAGGCCGACGGCGCCGCGGTGCTCCGGGTGATTGCGCAGGAAGGTGCCGAAGGCTTCGAGCCGCTGGACGATGCCCTTGGAATAGTCGAGCCGGTCGACGCCGATCACCAGCTTGCGGCTGCCGAGTGGGCCTGTCGTTGCCCGGATCGGCTGCGTCGCCGCTCGCATCGACGCGACGGCGAGCTTGCGGAAGGCCTCGACGTCGATGCCGATCGGGAAGGCCTGCACCACGGCCTCGCGCTGGCCGGCCCTGACGCGGTTGCCCTCGCGCTGCGCGCCGCAGAGCGCCACCATCCCGCTGATCAGGTTGGCCACGTCGTTCGGTGTCTGCATGCCGATCAGGTCATAGGCCGCCATCGTGCTGATCAGCGTCGAGGAGAAGGGCAGGGCGCCGAACACCTCGGCCGGTGGCCAGGGAATATGATGGAAATACCCGATCCGGTTGGTGACGCCGCGCCGACGTAGCTCGGCCGCTAACGGAATCAGGTGGTAATCGTGGATCCAGATGATGTCGTCAGGCTTGAGCAGCGGGATCAGCAGCCGTGCGAAACGGCGGTTGACGCCGAGATAGCCGGCATAATCGGTACGGGTGAACTCGGTCAGGCCGAGCCGGTAATGCATCAGCGGCCAGAGGGCCCGGTTGGCGAAGCCGAGATAATAGCTTTGGCGCTCGGCTTCGGTCAGGTCGGTCACGGCATAGGTGACCTTGCCGTGTCGTATCGGCTCCACGCTGCTCGCCGGCTCCGCCTTGGTCGCTCCGCTCCAGCCGAACCAGAGGCCCCCGTGCTCTTCGAGTGCGGAACGCAGGGCGACCGCCAAGCCCCCTGCCGCCACCTTTTCGCCTCGCTCGGGCATGGTGACGCGGTTGGACACGACGACAAGACGCATGATGCCTCACTTTTTGCTGACGCTTGCCATAGAGGCGCGGGAACAGAACGCGCGGGCAGGCGTAATGTTTCGTGTGCACACCCGGCCTCCCGGCCGGATTCGCGTCGCCGCCGTGACCGGATCATGGCGGGCAGGCGCCAAACTGAACCGCGAATGTGGCGATGAGGGGACCATCTCGCTCGTCGTCCTTTTGCCCGCTTCGTCCGCTAGTCAGGCCGCCATGTCCCAGATGCTGAGTCCCGAGATCGCCGAGCCCCCCGCGAAAGCCGCTGCCCAGACCGGACAGATCGCGCTCTTCCTGGATTTCGACGGAACCCTGGTCGAGATCGCGCCCTCGCCGGAGGATGTCCGGATCGACCGGCGCCTGCCGGGCGCGCTGGATGCGTTGCGCCAGCGGCTCGGCGGCGCGCTGGCGCTGGTCTCCGGGCGTCCCGTGGCGCTGCTCGACGAGATGATGGCGCCCCATCGCTTCGACGCCGCCGGACTGCACGGCGCCCAGGTTCGCATCGGCGGTGGGGATGCGCCGCTCGCTGCGCCCTCCGAGGTACTGCACACTGCGCTCCGCGCCATGGTCCGCTTCGCCAACGCCCATGTCGGCGTCATCATCGAGGACAAGCGCCAGTCGGTCGCGCTGCACTGGCGGCTTGCGCCCGCACTTGCCGACGAGGCGCTGGCGCTGATGGAAGGCATCGCCGCCGAGATCGGTCCGTCCATGCGCCTCCAGCACGGCAAGGCGGTTGCCGAGCTGGTTCCGGCGGGGGCGAGCAAGGGCGGCGCCATCACCTGGTTGATGCAGCAGGAAGCCTATATCGGCCGCACGCCGGTCTTTATTGGCGACGACATCACCGATGAGGACGGCTTTGCCACGGTGAATGCGGTGGAAGGACTCTCCATCCGGATCGGCGGGGGTGAGACCTGTGCCCGCCATCGTCTGGCTTCGCCAACGGCGCTGCACCATGTTCTTCTGGCGGCCGCAGACGGCGGCGACCTGACACTCGAAACCTTTCTCCAGAACTGACTTCAGGAACAGGCATGACTGTGACGACCACCGCTTCGCCGCGTGTCGCCTCGCTCGATCTCGGCGTCATCGGCAATTGCTCGATCGCGGCGCTGATCGACCGGCGCGCCCGCATCGTCTGGGGCTGCTTTCCGCGCTTCGACCGCGACCCCGTCTTCTGCTCCTTGATCGACAATCAGATCGAAGACGGCGATGCGATGCCCAAGAAGGGCGTCTTCGCCATCGAGATGGTCGGCATGACCCGCTGCGAGCAGAGCTATCTCGACAACACCGCGATCCTCTCCTCGGTGCTCTCCGACGACCAGGGCAATGCGCTCGAGATCCTCGACTTCGCGCCGCGCTTCGTCCGCTTTGAGCGTTTCTTCCGGCCGCCGCAGCTGGTGCGCCGCGTCCGCCGCATCTCCGGTCGCCCGCGCATCCGCGTCGTGGTCAAGCCCTGCCTCGGCCTCGGTGAGGAGCCGGACGAGATCACCCGCGGCTCCAACCATGTCCGCTTCGTCGGCGCCGATCAGACGATCCGGCTGACCACCGACGCACCGATCTCCTATGTGCTGGAGAGCATCCCCTTCGCGGTCGAGAAGCCGTTTTCCTTTTTCATCGGCTCTGACGAGGCGCTGCGCGCCGAGATCGAGACGACTTCGCGCGAATTCCTCGACAAGACCACCGACTACTGGCGCGACTGGGTCCGCTCGCTCTCGATCCCGTTCGAATGGCAGCGCGAGGTCATCCGCGCCGCGATCACGCTGAAGCTCTGTTCCTTCGAGGAGAGCGGCGCCATCGTCGCGGCGCTGACCACCTCGATTCCGGAGGCGCCGGGCACGCAGCGCAACTGGGACTACCGCTTCTGCTGGCTGCGCGACGCTTATTTCGTCGTCCATGCGCTGAACCGTCTCGGCACGACGCGGACGATGGAGGACTATCTCGGCTTCATCACCAACATCGTCGACACCTATTCGGAGAGCGGCGCCGAGCATCTGCCGCCGCTCTATCCGATCACGCGCGGCGGCGAAATGCGCGAGTTCGAGGTGCCGAACCTCGCCGGCTATCGCGGCCATCAACCGGTGCGCGTCGGCAATGGCGCGGCGACGCAAGTCCAGAACGACGGCTATGGCGCGGTCGTGCTCGCCGCGACCCAGTCCTTCTTCGACCGCCGCCTCATCCAGCCGGGCAAGGAGGCACTCTTCGCCCAGCTCGAGCGCATGGGCGAGCGCGCCATTGCGGTCTTCGACAAGCCCGATGCCGGCCCCTGGGAGTTGCGCGAGAAGCAGGTCGTGCACTCCTTCTCAAGCGTGATGTGCTGGGCGGCCTGCGATCGGCTCGCCCGCATCGCCGGCACGCTCGGCCGCGCCGACCGCAAGGAGTTCTGGCGCGGCGAGGCCAAGCGCCTGAAGGGCATCATCTCCGACCGGATCTGGAACGAGGAGAAAGGCCATTTCGTCTCGACCTTCGACGGGGCCGATCTCGACGCGACCCTGCTGCTCATTGCCGAGCTCGGCTTCGTCAAGCCTGAGGATCCGCGCTACATCGCGACGGTGGAGGCGATCGGCCGCGATCTCGGCCGCGGCGATTTCATCCTGCGCTACGGCACCGAAGACGATTTCGGCTTCATGCACACCGGCTTCCTGATCTGCGCCTTCTGGTATGTCGATGCGCTGCACGCGATCGGCCGCAAGGACGAGGCCAAGGAGCTGTTCGGCCGCATCCTGACGCGGCGCAACAGCTTCGGCCTGCTCTCGGAGGATGCCGATTTCGAGACCGGTGAGCTCTGGGGCAACTTCCCGCAGACCTATTCGATGGTCGGGCTGATCAACTCGGCGATGCGGCTCAGCCGGAACTGGGAAGAGGCGTTCTGAGGGGCGCCGTCATTCCGGGGCGGGCACGTACTTTTAGCGAGGCGCGGGGAACCCCTCTCCCGGATGGGAGAGGGGCAGGGGTGAGGGACTGCCGCGAATAATTAAGGCGATGCGGCGCCGCTGCGTCTTCTGCGGATGAGGCAGGCCCTCATCCGGCGCTCCGCGCCACCTTCTCCCATCCGAGAGAAGGTTGGGTCGCGGTTCCGGTAGTGAGCTCTCTCAACCCCGCTTCAGCAAAAACACCGCCTGTGCGCCAAAGAGGTTCCAGAACCACCAGGGCGCGCTGACGCCGACCCTGCCGCCGGCGACGTCGAGTGCGACCGCGCGCTCCTTTTCCGCGCCCACCGTATCGCAGAGCGCAACGAAGTCGCGGATCGTGCAGAAATGGATGTTGGGCGTATCCCACCAGGCATAGGGCAGGGAGTCGGTCACCGGCATGCGGCCGAGGAAGAAGACCTGGGTGCGCATCCGCCAATGCCCGAAATTCGGGAAGGAGACGATGGCGCGCCGGCCGATGCGCAGCATGTGCTCAAGGACGAGCCGCGGATTGCGCGTCGCCTGGATGGTCTGCGAGAGGATGACGTAGTCGAAGCTGTCGTCCGGATAATCGGCGAGATCGGTGTCGGCATCGCCCTGGATCACCGAGAGCCCTCGGGCGACGCAGCCGGCGACGCCCTCACGCGACAATTCGATGCCGCGCCCGTCGACGCCACGCGTTTCGGCGAGCAGCGACAGTAATTCGCCGTCGCCGCAGCCGACATCAAGCACGCGCGAACCCGGCGTCACCATCTCGGCGACGAGGCGCAGGTCGATGCGGTTGGTCTGGGTGTCCGCCAGCGCCATGCTCAGATTCCCCTGGCCCGCGCCGCGGCGCCGATGAAGCCGCGCGTCGTCGCAAACAGGTTGGGCTCCTCCAGCAGGAAGGCGTCGTGGCCCTTGTCGCTTTCGAGCTCGACGAAGGAGACCGAGGCGCCGGCAGCGTTGAGCGCGTGCACGATGGCGCGCGAGTCGGTGGTCGGGAACAGCCAGTCCGAGGTGAAGGACGCCACGCAAAAACGCGTCCGCGTCCCGGCAAAGGCTTTCGCCAGCACACCGTCATGGTCGGCGGCGAGGTCGAAATAATCCATCGCCCGCGTCACATAAAGATAGGAGTTGGCGTCGAAGCGCTCGACGAAGCTGATGCCCTGGTAGCGGAGGTAACTCTCGACCTGGAAGTCGGCGTCGAAGGTGAAGGTCGGCGCGCTGCGCTCCTGCAGCTTGCGGCCGAACTTGCGGTGCAGCGCCGGCTCCGAGAGATAGGTGATGTGCGCACCCATGCGCGCCACCGAAAGCCCTTTCGAAGGCCGCGTGCCCTCGTCGAGATAGCGGCCCTGGCGCCAGTCCGGATCGGCCATCACCGCCTGCCGGCCGACCTCGTGGAACGCGATGTTCTGGGCCGAGTGCTTGGCGGCGGTGGCGAGCGGCAAGGCCGAGAACACCCGCGTCGGATAGGTCGCCGCCCATTGCAGCACCTGCATGCCGCCCATAGAGCCGCCGGCGACGCAGAACAGGCTGTCGATACCGAGTGAGTCCATGAGATGAGCCTGGGCCCGCACCATGTCGCGGATCGTCACCATCGGAAACGAGAGACCCCAGGGCTTGCCGGTCGCAGGATCGGTCGAAGCCGGGCCGGTCGTGCCCATGCAGCCGCCGAGCACATTGGCGCAGATCACGAAGAAGCGGTCGGTATCGATCGGCTTGCCCGGCCCGATCATCGCGGTCCACCAGCCGCCCTTGCCGGTGACGGGGTTACGGCTCGCGACATATTGGTCGCCGGTCAGGGCATGGCAGACCAGCACGGCGTTCGACCGTGCCGCATTGAGTTCGCCATAGGTCTGGTAGGCGATCTGCCAGTGCTCCAGCGTCGCGCCGGAATCAAGCTGCAGCGCCTTGTCCGGCCCGAACCGCGCGAGCAGGCTCGACGGCTGGTTGGCTTCGGCCAGCGGGTCGGCGAGGAGTTCGGGAGCTTGCGTCCGGTTCGGCATTCGGATTTGTCTTGTCGCCCGGTCCGTTCGTAATAGCGGACTTTACCGATGGCGCGGCTCTTCCCGCCTGTCAACGCGGCGATGCGTGGCGAGCGCTTTGCCAAGCCCGGCAACGACCGCTAAGAGACCGGCACGATTAAAGAAGTCTGGCCATCATGACCGAAGCCGCACCGACCACGCTGGCCGATCTGCGCAGCGAGATCGACCGCATCGATTCAGCGATGCACGGCCTCCTGATGGAGCGCTCGCAGATCATCGAGACGCTGATCGCGATCAAGAAGACGCAAGTCTCCGGCTCGGCCTTCCGTCCCGGCCGCGAGGCCGACATGATGAAGCGTCTCGCCCTGCGCCATCAGGGTCTCTTGCCGCTCGACACGGTCGAGAGCATCTGGCGCATCATCATCGCGACCTTCACCTTCGTGCAGGCGAACTACTCGGTCCATGCCGATGTCTCCGGCGGCGATGCGCCGATGCGCGACAGCGCCCGCTTCCATTTCGGCTTCACCGTGCCTTACGTCCCGCATGAGGATGCCCGCGCCGTGATCGCGGCCGTGGCGGAATCGGCCGGCGATCTCGGCATCTTCCGCATGGATCTCGGCGCCAGCGCCGGCGTCTGGTGGCGCGACCTGATCGGCCCCGCCCAGCCCAAGATCATCGCGCGCCTGCCCTTCATCGAGCGGCCCGATCATCCCGCCGGCACGCCGGTCTATTGCATCGCCAAGCCGCTGACCGACGCCGCCGTGCGCGAGATCGTGCTCTATGCCGCCCGCGTCGAGCGCTGGTCGGAGCAGCTTCGCCACGGCCTCGCCCATCATCTCGCCGAGGTCTCGGCCAGCGCCGCCGACGGCTCGCATCTGGCGCTGCTCGTCGCGGCGTCCGGCGAGACCCCGGTCGAAGCCATTCGTGGCGCGCTCGAGCCGGCCGGCCTCAAGGAGCTGACCGAGATCGGCAGCCACGCCGCCCGCTTCGCCTTCAAATCCGTTCGCTGATCAATTCACGCTGCTCTCAAGGTCCAGCCCCATGGCTCTGCCCGCTCCCCGCCCCGTTCCGCGTCCCGGTGTCCTCGACATCGAGGCCTATGTCCCCGGCAAGTCCTCGGCTCCCGCCGGCGTCAAGCTGCACAAGCTCTCCTCGAACGAGACCCCGCTCGGCCCGAGCCCGAAGGCGGTCGCGGCCTATGGCGGCCTCGCCGGCAAGCTCGAGCTCTATCCGGACGGCTCGGCGACCAAGCTGCGCGGGGCGATCGCCGGCCGCTATGGCCTCGATCCGAACCGGATCGTCTGCGGCACCGGCTCGGACGAATTGCTGCAGCTGATCACCAAGGTCTATCTCGGCGACGGCGACGAGGGCGTGTTCACGCAGCACGGCTTCCTCGTCTACAAGATCGCCATCCTCGCCGCCGGCGGCAAGCCGGTGGTCGTGCCCGAGAAGAACCTCACCGCGGATATCGACGCGATCCTCGCGGCGGTGACGCCGCGGACCAAGATCGTCTTCCTCGCCAACCCCAACAACCCGACCGGCACCTATCTGCCCTTCGACGAGGTCAAGCGCCTCCAGGCCGGCCTGCCGCCGCATGTCCTGCTCGTGCTCGACGCGGCCTATGCCGAATATGTCCGGCGCAACGATTACGCTTCCGGCCTCGAACTGGTCGCGACCAGCGAGAACGTCGTGATGACGCGCACCTTCTCGAAGATCTATGGCCTCGCGAACCTGCGCCTCGGCTGGCTCTACGGGCCGGCCGATATCATCGATGCGCTCAACCGCACCCGCGGCCCCTTCAACGTCAACGGAGCGGCGATCGAGGCCGGCGTCGCCGCGATCGCCGACGAGGCCCACATCGCCGCCGCGATCGAGCACAACGACACATGGCTGGCCTGGACCACGGCCGAGCTGGAGAAGCTCGGTCTCACCGTGACGCCCTCGGTCGGCAATTTCATCCTGATCCATTTCCCGGCGGGCACCGGCAAGAGCGCGAAGGAGGCCGACGCTTTCCTCAGCCAGCGCGGTTTGATCCTCCGCTCGGTCGCCTCCTATGGCCTGCCGGACGCACTGCGCATGACCATCGGCAGCGAGGAGGCCAATCGCCTCGTCGTCGCCGCCTTGGCCGAGTTCCTGGGCAAGGCCGCGTGAGCGCTCCCGAGAGCTTCGCGCCGCGCCGCGACGAGCCGCTGTTCGGGCGGCTCGCTATCATCGGCATCGGCCTGATCGGCTCTTCGATCGCGCATGCGGCCAGGGAGCTCAATCTCGCCGGCCATATCGTGCTGAGCGACGCCGACGCCGATGTGCGCCGCCGCGCCCGCGAGCTCGATCTCGGCCATGAGATTGCCGAGAGCGCTGTCGACGCGGCCCGCGACGCCGACCATATCGTGCTCTGCGTACCGGTCGGCGCCTGCGGCGCGGTCGCAGCCGAGATCGCCGGCGTGCTGAAAGTCGGCGCGATCCTGTCGGATGTCGGCTCGGTCAAGCATGCGGTGGTCGAGGCGGTGATGCCGCATCTGCCGGAGGGTGTGCATTTCGTCCCGGCTCATCCGGTCGCCGGCACCGAGAATTCCGGCCCGGATGCCGGCTTTCCCAGCCTCTTCCTCAATCGCTGGTGCATCCTGACGCCGCCGCCCGGCACGAACGAGGCCGCGATCGCCCGCACCCGCCAGTTCTGGGAGGGCATGGCGGCGATCGTCGAGGTGATGGGCTCGCAGCACCATGACCTCGTCCTCGCCATCACCAGCCATCTGCCGCATCTGATCGCCTACAACATCGTCGGCACGGCCGAGGATCTGGCGGCGGTGACGCAGTCGGAGGTGATCAAGTTCTCGGCCGGCGGCTTCCGCGACTTCACCCGCATCGCAGCATCCGACCCGACGATGTGGCGCGACGTCTTCCTCGCCAACAAGGAGGCGGTGCTGGAGATGCTCGGCCGCTTCAACGAGGATCTCGCGCTGCTCACCCGCGCCATCCGCTATGGTGACGGCGAGACCCTGCACAAGCATTTCACCCGCACCCGCACCATCCGCCGCGGCATCGTCGCGCTCGGCCAGGAAAAGGCCGAGACGGAGAAGCTGAAGAAGGGGTGAGGGCAGGGGCTCCCAAGGCCCCGCAGGATTCCTCGGCCGGGTGTGAATTCCGTGTGCCTTGTGACGCCTGCCTGCCTTGTCAAAATGGGGTCGGGCTGATACAGCCCCACCCGTCGCCGCAATAGCTCAGCTGGTAGAGCACCTCATTCGTAATGAGGGGGTCGGGGGTTCGAATCCCTCTTGCGGCACCACTCCGACATTCTGAGACGTTCGCAGCCGCCCCAAAAGGGCGGTTTTTTGTTGGTTTTGGCCCTGTTTCCCGCCGCTCGTGTTCAGCCGCGTTCATTGACAGTCGCACCGATTGTTGGCCTTCCTGTTGGCTTGGGCAACAGGGCCAACACAGGCGAGGCCAACACATGCCGCTGTCCGATGTCGCGATCCGCGCCGCGAAGCCAGCCGCCACGGTGCAGAAGCTGTCCGACGGTGGCGGCCTGCAACTCTGGCTCATGCCCAATGGCGCGAAGCTCTGGCGCTTGGCTTACCGCTTCGCCGGGAAGCAGAAGAAACTAGCCATCGGTCCATATCCCGCCATCGGCCTGTCGGAGGCGCGGGCCAAGCGTCAGGAAGCCAAGGCTCACTTGATTGCCGGCCGCGATCCCTCGATCCAGAAGCAGGCGGACAAGGCGCAGGCGCTGGAGACGCAGGGCCAGACCTTTGCCAAGGTCGCGTCCGAACTTCTGGACAAGAAGCGGCGGGAGGGCAAAGCGGCCAACACGCTCGCCAAGCTCGAATGGCTGTACGGGCTTGCGAGCGCGGCCATTGGCAATCGGCCGGTGACAGAAATCACCGCTGCTGGTGCTGCGTAAGGTGGAAAGCAAGGGGCGGCTCGAAACCGCCAAGCGCCTTCGCGCCGTCATCGGCGAAGTCTTTCGCTACGGCATCGCGACCGCTCGCGCTGTCAACGATCCTACGTTCGCCCTTCGTGGCGCAATATCCGCGCCCGTGGTGAAGCATCGCGCGGCCATAACCGATCCGGTGCAGCTTGGCGGCCTGATGCGTGCCATCGACGGCTTTAAGGGCCAGCCATCGACCAATGCGGCGCTGAAGCTGATGGCGTATCTCTTCCCCCGCCCCGGCGAGCTGCGGCTGGCCGAATGGCGGGAATTCGACCTCGACAAGGCGGTTTGGGCGATCCCTGCCATCCGCGCAAAAATGCGACGTGAGCACTCTGTGCCGTTGCCGCGTCAGGTTCTGGCGATCCTGAAGGAACTTGAGCCGATTACCGGCTGCGGCCGGCTTATTCTTCCCGGTTATGGTGTCAGCGGTGGCGAGGGCCGGAAGGTGGAGCAACGGCCGATATCGGAGAATACGCTGAACGGTGCTCTTCGACGCATGGGCTATGGGCAGGATGAAATGTCGTCACACGGCTTCCGCGCCGCCGCCTCGACGCTCCTGAATGAGAGCGGCAAATTCTCTGCCGACGCCATCGAAAGGGCGTTGGCGCATCAGGACCCCGATGCAGTGCGGCGCGCATACGCGCGTGGAGAGCACTGGAAGGAACGGGTCGCGATGGCGCAATGGTGGGCTGATCAACTCGACGCATGGCGCGATGGAGCGAGGGTCATTTCCTTCGCGCCAAAGGCAGGATGAGCCCATTTCTGTTCGCAAAGTTTCTCAGAAGCCGACCTTCTGAACGTCCGTGACGGGTCGATAGCCGAACTTCGCGACCGGCGCCGCAAACGACCTAATCGCGCCAATAGCTGACGTTGAAGATCTGCCCGACAGCGGACATTCTAAAGCGACCGAACGAGGGTCACCTCGTTGAATGTGGCGGCGATGCCCAGAGCTTGGGGGCAGCTTGTCGCACAGCGGGAGCTCGTTCAGCAAAAACTCGAGTGCAGCCGCCACTGCCGCTAACTCGTTGGTCCGAAGGCGACGAGAATGTCCGCTTGCCTTGATGCCATGGCCATGGCGATGTTGCATGGTAAAGCGCAATGGAGAAAAGTGTAGCTTATGGGCGGGATACGGGAGATTCCCAACAGCGGACAATGTGTTGACCCGCTCTCTGACGTCGGGTCGGCGAATTGAACAGTCATCCCTCGCGCCGTACGGTTCCAATGATAGACATCTTCGCCGGCCCAGGGGGCCTGAGCGAAGGTTTCAGCCGCTACTCCGACTGGTTCGGAGACGAGCGCGTGTGCTTTCAAAGTGTTCTGAGCATCGAGAAGGACGAGACCGCGGTCCGCACCCTGACGCTTCGTGCCTTTTACCGGCAATTCGACGGGGAATTGCCCTCAGAATACTGGTCGGTGCTGAGGGGAGAGGCGTCGATGGACGTCCTCAGCGGCTTCCCCGAATGGAAGGCGGCTGAGCGGCACGTCTGGGAGGCGGAACTGGGTAGAATACCGATAAATGAGCTCCATGGTCGCATCGAGCAGAGACTCAAGGGCGCCGACGACTGGCTGTTGATTGGCGGACCACCCTGTCAGGCCTATTCGCTGATTGGCCGCGCACGCATGACGGGTATCGGTTTCGCCGCCAAGGGCGATGCGGAGGCGGCTGAGCTCGCGCGGCTGGAGCGGCTTCGCATATTCCACGGCGACGTGCGGCATGTGCTCTATCGCGAATACCTCCGTATCATCGCGGTTCACCAGCCAACGGCCTTCGTCATGGAAAACGTGAAGGGCATTCTCTCCGCAAAGCTACCGGACGCGGAGGGTAACCCACAGTTCATGTTCGATCGCATTCGGGCGGACTTGCAGGATCCCTGGCTTGCGCTCGAAGATGACGAGGATATTGAGGAACTCAAGGCAGTCGCCCGGTCAGGCCGACCAAGGTATCGTTTGCAGGCGCTGACGGCCGATGCAGCCGATCTGTGGTCCAGTCAGCCAGCTAATTCCGATTTCCTGATCAAGTCGGAGGAATTCGGCGTTCCGCAGAAGCGGCATCGGGTCATCGTCGTTGGAATTCGGGATGATCATCCCGGGGTTCCGGAAACCCTGAGGCGCGAAAGGCCTGCTTCCGTAAGGGATGCGCTGGGACACTTGCCGCCGGTGAGAAGCGGTTTGTCTCGTGGCAAGGACACCGAGTCAGAATGGCTGCAGGTGCGGCGCGCATCGGCAGAGGCGATCCTCTCGGCAGATGTGCCGGAAACTGCGAAGGACATGGTGCGCTCCTTCACGACGTCAGACGCACCGCCTGGCAGCAGAGGGGCAACTTTTGCCCGATCCTTGCCAGGGTTGCGGCAAAATACGGTGCTGGATGCGTGGCTTTCCAGTCCTGAACTCCAGGGGTACGCTCAGCACGAGAGCCGGTCTCACATGGCCTCTGACCTTCAGCGCTACCTCTATGTCGCAGCAGTTGCTGCGGCGACGGGGAAAAGCCCGAAACTGGAACAATGGCCCGCAGAACTGCTGCCGAAGCACAAAAACGTCGGGGTCAATGAAGATGGTATAGTGGAGGCGTCCGGTTTCGCCGATCGATTCAAGGTGCAGGTGTGGGACGAACCTTCATCGACCGTTACCTCCCATATCGCCAAGGACGGCCACTATTTTATCCACCCCGATCCCGGCCAGAACCGCAGCCTCACGGTGCGGGAGGCTGCAAGACTGCAGACTTTTCCTGACGACTATTACTTCTGCGGCAACAGAACCCAGCAATACCATCAGGTAGGCAACGCCGTTCCGCCGCTTCTTGCTGTGCAGCTTGCGCGTTGCGTAGCAGTGCTGTTCGCCGCCGCCAAAGCCGAAGAGGCGCCTCGCGAGGAGCTGCTCGCCCATGGCTGATGTCCATACGCCTGCGCAACGCAGCTTCAACATGTCCCGCATAAAGGGCAAGGACACACAGCCTGAGATCTGGCTCCGTTCTCTGCTGCATAGCGCCGGGTTCAGGTTTCGCTTGCATCGAAAGGATCTGCCGGGACGACCGGATATAGTTCTGCCAGGCAGCAAGGTGGCCGTATTCGTGCATGGCTGCTACTGGCACAGGCACGAGGGCTGCAAATACACCACGACGCCGTCGTCGAATACGCAGTTCTGGGAGCAGAAGTTCGCAAGGACTATTGAAAGGGACGCAGAGAATATCGTCGCGTTGCAGAATGCCGGCTGGAAAGTGGTCGTCGCCTGGGAGTGCCAGTTGCGCTCGAACGCCACCGAAGTTCTGGCAGCGATTTCAAGTGCAAGCGGAAAAACAGCCGCCAAAGGGGCAGACAGGGGCAGCTAGCAGGTGATTTCTTGGGGGGGTGAATTTGAGGATTGCCTGCCTGGGCAGGCAGGTGGCCGGTGACGTCGCAGGAGATGACATCCCTGTTCCGGCTGGCGATCGCTTCGGGGAGAGTGGAAACCGTGAAATCGCACCTCGAACGAGGTGCAGATGCCAATGCCCGGGACAACACGGGCTCACCCGCTCTGCTCATCGCCGCATCGCGGGGGCGCCAGGAAATTTGCGAAATTCTGCTTGAGCACGGTGCCGATCCCGCAGCCAGCGACGCGAGCGGACGAACTCTGTCAGAATACGCTTTGCAGTGGGGATTTGTTGATCTGATCGGGGTGCGGGACGAACAATCTCCTGAGCCTGAGCCTGAGCCTGAGCCTGTCCCGACGCTGGCGAATTGTGTGCCTACAGGTGCAGCCGCCGACGAAGGCGAAGAGATGTTCGGATGGGAGCCGGAGATCGAATCCGGTGCCCCTGCGGAAGACACAATGCAGGTGGGAGCCGCTCATGCTGCCCACGATGTCTTTTCTCGCGCGAGCCCGCGGGGGGACGCAGCGGATTGGTCCTCCGTTGCCGTCGAACTTCCGCGATCGCTTGGCGGTCCGTCCGACCGCCTCCCGCCAGCAGTGGAGGTTATGGTGTCGCGCGGGCTGAACGTTGGCTGGATATCCGGCGCTAGCCTGCGGTCGTCCCTGCCGACAGCGAAAATTCGTGGCGAACTCGCCGTACCCCTGAAGTTCGTTTTGTCGGATCTGGGCATTGCGATCCGCGACTCGGCCTACGAAGACATGCTCCTCCCCGACAACGACTCGCCAGTCGAAGCCGTCCGAGACGAGGAATTCCTAACTGAGGTCGTGGAGCATGTCAGCGCGCTCGCTGGTCACGACATCGAATCTCGCTATCTGTTGGAGACGCAGGCCCTGCGGGAGGATGCAGCAGGAATTCAATCGATACTGTGGGCCAGGGTGGAGGAGTTGCGGCGACGTGCGGCGGCCGCATTCGCCTCGCTCCCGGGCGGACTACAACACCTTGAGGCTGCTGGAGCGGCGTTTGCTGACTCCGAGGACGATGAACCGGCGGGGGATGATCTCGTCGATGCAGCCGATGGCGATGAACCCAATCGGTCCGTCGACGAAGCCGAGGACGGCCATCCCGCCGATCACCAGTTCTCGAACGCGCTGACCAATCTTTCGGTAGGGGAGCTTGCGGATCATCTGGTCGAACTGCGGCTGCCTTTGGCAGTGATGAAGCGAGCGGTCGAATTCGCAGCTGTGAACCCCGTCGCCGGCGTCGAGATCATTCGTCCGATACTTGACGAACTCGAGGCTCGGTTGGCCAGCATTGTCGAAACGAACCTGTCGTTGGTGACTTGGTTCGCCAACCGCTACCGATCCCGCGGTGTCGAGTATCTCGATGTTGTGCAAGAAGGAAACATCGGTCTGATGACCGCCGTGCAGAGGTTCGATCCCTCCCGCGGCGCAAGTCTTGGTACCTACGCTATCTGGTGGATCCGCCAGGCGATCACGCGCGCCATTGCCGACACGGGTCGGACGATTCGAGTGCCGGTCCACGTCCAGGACAACGCTCGGAAACTTCACCGCGTGCGAGAAACGCTTCGCGCCGAAACAGGTGCACAACCGACGGTGAAGGAAGTGGCGCGAAAGATGGAAATGACCGAAATGTCCGTCGCGACACTGGAGGCGAGAACTGCGCAGTTCGTCCCGACGAACGGCGACAATGTTGAGCGCCTGAAGCGCGACATGACAGAAGGCCTTCCAGATCCTGCACCCGGACCTGACGCCACGACATGGGAGTGGGAGCTCAGGAAGGAACTCGACGATCGTCTCGCGGACCTCGATCCCCGACAGGCACGAGTACTCACGCTGCGCTTTGGCATGGCCGGGAACGACGAGCACACCCTTGAAGAAGTCGGCGCTCTCTACGGCGTGACTCGCGAGCGGATCAGGCAGATCGAGGCCAAAGCGCTGAAAATCATCGCCCATCCCAGCCGATCCAGAGAGCTGAAGGTGTTTCTCGATGATTGACGTTCCGAGCAGGCTTGCTCCTCCCCGCGCCAGTGCCATGGTCGAGGCGCTGCGAGGTCTTGGCTACACGGCAGGCACCGCGATCGCGGATATCATCGACAACAGCATCGCGGCCAAAGCTTCTAAAATCCGCGTTGCCGTGGACTGGCAGGCCGGTGGCGGCGTCGTCACGATACTCGACAATGGGTCCGGAATGGACGACCACGCTCTCGAGCTGGCCATGCGTCTTGGCGGCAGAAGTCCGCTCGACGACAGAACGGAAACTGATCTCGGGCGGTTCGGCCTTGGATTGAAAACGGCATCCTTCTCGCAAGGCAGAAGACTGACGGTCGCCTCGAAGAAGAACGACACGGTCAGTGTTCTTCGCTGGGACCTCGATTACCTACTTAACAGCGCCGATGGCGGGTGGCATCTGCTCGAAGGAGCGGATCCGGAATCAGCGCCCCTAGTGGACATGCTGCACAGTGTCGCTTCCGGCACGCTCGTGATCTGGGAACTATTGGACCGCATGATGCCGGGCTCGGACGGTGCGCAGGACGTGCTTGATCTGCTTGACCGTATCGAGAAGCACCTAGGCATGGTCTTCCACCGGTTCATCGCCGACCGGCGCATATCGATACTGCTGAACGGAAAGGCGGTGACCGGCTGGGATCCCTATCTTGCGGGAAACTCCGCGACATGGTCGTCGCCCCGCACGCCGCTGGGGAAGAGAGCCAAAGGGGCTTGGGTGCAGGCTTTCGTGCTGCCCCACCGGGATCACCTCAAGTCCAAAGAACATAACGCGGCGGCCGGTCCGGAGGGTTGGAACGCGCATCAGGGGTTCTTTGTCTATCGAAACGACCGCCTTCTGCTCTCCGGTGGGTGGCTGGGGCTTGGAAAGGGTCGGCACTGGACGCGAGAGGAGCCGTATCGTCTGGCCCGCATTCAGCTCGACCTGCCCAACTCCCTCGATGGAGACTGGAAGATCGACATTCGCAAGTCGACGGCCCAGCCACCACCATCAGTGCGAATGATGCTCACGCATGTCGCAGAGGACGCAAGAGAACGTGCACGCAGGATTTTCGCTCACCGTGGCACGCCGGTGACGGGACCGCGTCGTGAACCGGTCAGTCAGGTTTGGGAGACGACCAAGGTGCGGGCCGGCGTTCGTTATCGCATAAGTCACGAGCACTCTGCCGTTAGCGCCGTCCTGTCTGCGGCAGGGGCGGCAGGAGGCGGGCTGCGCCAGGATGTGCTCGCCATGCTTCGCGTGATTGAGGAAACGGTTCCTGTTCAACGCATCTGGCTGGACACCGCCGAGAACAGAGATACGCCCCGAACCGGCTTCGGGGGAGAGCCCCCGTCCGAAGCGAAGTCGGTCGCTCAAACCCTGTTCAACTCAATGATAAAACGGAAAGGCATGGCGCCCGAACTGGCACGCGCCGCGCTGCTCCGGACAGAGCCTTTCGATCAATACCCCGAACTCGTCGCAACGCTGACGGAGGAGAAGTGAATGGGAGACGCTGCAATCGAACAGAAGGTGATCAAATTCGCGCAGGAGCTGATCGCCGACGAGGAAAAGACAGCCGTCACTCCCGCGTTCATCAGCGACATCATCGATCAAGTGCTCAAGCTCAGAGCCGGATGGGCGAGCGCGATCGACCGCGAAACCGTGCAGACCGAACTGATCCGTCGCTTCAGCATGTGGATGGGAGAGAATGCTACGCTGAAGAACGACGCTGGTCATGAGACCTGGCTTAATGCGCAGCGCAAGTCGCAATGGCGCTATTGGCAGCGTTACCGCGAGTACCTCGAACGCAAAATGGCGACGAGCGTCGTCGACGGCCTGGATGAAGTTACCGACGATATTCTGGCGCTTCTGGAGGATCCGCTGAGGGGCGGCAGCTGGGACCGCCGCGGAATGGTCGTGGGACACGTCCAGTCCGGCAAGACCGGCAATTATACGGGTCTGATCTGCAAAGCTGCGGATGCGGGATACAAGATCATCATCGTGCTGGCGGGTATACACAACAACCTGCGCTCGCAGACACAGATGCGGCTCGACGAGGGTTTTCTGGGCTACGAGACTCATCCTGATCCAGAGGCGATACGACCTATCGGCGTCGGCGAACTCGACGCCGATCCTGCCATCCGGCCAAACTACGTCACCAACAGGTCCAACAACGGCGATTTCAATGCCGCCGTCGCCAACAAGCTCGGAATCAGCCCGGAAAAGCGGCCTTGGCTGTTCGTCGTCAAGAAAAACAAGAGCGTGCTCGAGAAGCTCAACAAGTGGGTGCGCAACCACGTCGCCGACTCCGAGGACCCGAAGACGGGAAAGCGGACCGTCACCAACCTGCCGTTGTTGCTGATCGATGATGAGGCCGATCACGCTTCCGTCGACACGGGCGCCGACATCGTGGACGAGGAGGGCCGCCCCAACGATGATCATCAGCCCAAGGCGATCAATTCGCTCATCCGCAAGCTGCTGATCAGCTTCTCGAAATCGGCTTATGTCGGCTACACCGCCACTCCGTTCGCGAACATCTTCATCCACGAGAGGGGCGCGACCGCCGAGGAGGGCCCCGACCTTTTCCCCGCCTCCTTCATCATCAACCTTGGCGCACCGAGCAATTACGTCGGACCCGCCCGCCTGTTTGGGCGACCTACGGAGAACGGCCGTGTCGGCAGCCTGCCGGTCGTCCGGCACATCGAAGACTGGTCGACCGATGAGGATACGGCGGGGTGGATGTTCTCAAAGCACAAGAGCGGACACTTCCCCATGTTCGAAGGCCGTGCCGATCTGCCCGACTCCCTGAAACAGGCGATCGACGCCTTCCTCCTTGTCTGCGCGATCAGGCATCTGCGTGGGCAGGGAAGCCAGCACAGCTCGATGCTCGTCCATGTGACCCGCTTCACGGCCGTGCAGGGACATGTCTTCGATCAGGTGGAGACTTACCTCAAAGCGCAGCGCCAACGCCTGGTGCGTGGAATAGACAGCGCAGGAATTCTCGGGCGTCTGCGAGCGCTCTATGAGGATGACTTCGCGCTGACGACCACACAGATCAGGATATCGGACGCCGATCTCGAAGTTCAAGAGGCGCCGTCCTGGGATACCGTGGAAGCAGTTCTCGCCGACGCCGTCGCCGACATAGAGGTCCGGAAGATTAACGGAACCGCGAAGGATGTGCTCGACTACGCGGATACCAAGGGACTTGGTCTCAAGGTGATCGCGGTCGGTGGGGACAAGCTGTCGCGGGGTCTGACGCTGGAAGGCTTGTCCGTGAGCTATTTCCTGCGATCGTCTAAGATGTACGACACGCTCATGCAGATGGGACGCTGGTTCGGATACCGGCCGGGCTACATCGACCTGTGCCGCCTCTACTGCACCAGGGAGCTGTCGGAATGGTTCGGGCACATCGCCGACGCGTCGGAGGAACTCCGCGAGGAGTTCGAGATGATGGCGGCCAGCGGTGGTACGCCGCGCGACTTCGGTCTCAAGGTGCAGTCGCATCCTGTGCTGATGGTCACGTCGCGCATGAAGATGCGCGCCGCCAAAACGTTAATGTTGTCTTTCAGTGGCCAGCTTCTCGAGACCGTGTCGTTCAGCACCGACAAGACGAAGATCGAGCAGAATATACGCGCGGCAACGGAATTACTCGAGCGGTTGGGTAGTCCCCAGAACGCCGATGAGATCCGGCGGAAGCGCGGGGGTACTGAGCAGACCTGGCAGGGCCGGATCTGGCAGGACGTGGGCCATCAGACAGTCCTCGATTTCCTGAGGACGTATACGACCAGTGAAAACGCCCTGAAGGCTCGCAGCAATCTGATCGCGGATTTTGTGGAATCGCTCGCCCGCGAAGGCGAGCTGCAGAGCTGGACCGTCGCGGTGATGGGGGGCACCGGCGCCGATTTCGCGCCGCTGCCAGGCTTTAAACTCGCTACCCGCCAAGTAGACAAGGAGTTCGCGGCCAGCAAGGATTATCGCATCGGCAGGTTGCTCTCACCTCGCGATGAAGCGATCGATCTCGATGAGGCCGAGTGGGCGCGCGCGCTGGCCATCGCCAAAGCCGCATGGCAGAAAGATCCCGGCAGGCGAGCGACTGAGCCAGAGGAGCCGAACGGTCCGGCCGTGAGGTTCGTGCGTGGCACGAGCGGTGGCAGCAGCGGGTTGCTGCTCCTCTACCCGATCGACCCCGCCAAGAGCGTCCACGGCGCAGTGCAGGCCATCGGGCTGCCCATCATCGGTATCGGCGTGAGCTTCCCGACGAGCGAACTGGGGACGAAGATTCCCTACAGCGTCAACAACGTGGCATGGGAGCTTCAGTATGGCTCTGCTGAATGAGCACGAAGAACTGCTGTCCGCATGGAGATCTCTGAGCCCGACTTCCGAAACCTCCGACGGCTGGCGCACCATACCCATAGGTGTCGGCAGGTGTCGGGCGGGTGTCCGTTTCCCCGCCGGAGAAGAGGCATTGCTGGTCGGTTTCAGCATAACAGCCCCGGCTGCGACCGACCTGCCGCAGGGAAGAGGCTTCTCGGTGAGCAGGGTTGGGGACGCGCCCAGTGGCGGATTCGACGTCTGGTTCGGGGTATCGAGGAAGCCTGCCGCAAGCCTTGAAATGTTTACCTTGATGGCGGCGGATATTCTCGCTTCAGTCAGCGCGGCGAAAGGCGAGGAGCAAAGGGCCTATTATCAGTTCCTGTCTCGCATCCGGAGCTGGCAGCAGTTCATGGAACGACCGCGCGACCGACGGCTCTCCGACGAAGAGGAGCTGGGCCTTTTCGGGGAATTGTCCATGGTCAATCGTCTTCTCGATTGTGGCGTTCCGCCATCGGTGATCATGGAGTGCTGGAAAGGCCCCGCGAACGGGCTTCGCGATTTCATGGGAGAGACGCACGACGTAGAGGTGAAGGCGACGATTTCGCCCAACGGATTTCCCGCACGGATCAGTTCACTTGAACAGCTCGACGACGTGGCAGGTCGCTCAGTATTCCTTGCTGCGCTCAGGTTCTCGCTGCAGGACGCGGCGCCGTCGCTGCCGGCCATGGTGGAGGTGATCAGGCAGAAAGCGGGGGATCATGGTCGGATCGGACTGGAGCGCAACCTGCTCCTCGCTGGATACGACGACGCCCACGCCAGTGAGTACGTGCGTGGATTCGAGCCGATGGACGAGCGCGTCTTCCAAATAAAGGAAGCCTTTCCTCGCCTCACGCGGAGCACTGCTCCGCTGGCCGTCCGAGCGGCGAAATACGAACTCGATCTCGATCTCGTCGACATTGCCACGGTCGATCTGGAAGAAGTCTTCGTGGCGTTCGGAGGCGAACTGAAGCCATGACGCTTGAAGAGTTTCTCATTCAGACCCAGGGCGATGTGAAGCGTGAGGCAGCAGACCGCACCGGTCAGCCTGGACCATTCCCCCATCCGGTGTCTCTGTTCTCTGAAATCGTCATGCAACACATGGCGGACGCCGGAATGACCAATGAGCCGCAGGTACTCCATGTCGAGCGCAGGCTCGGTACGGCAATCCTGAAGCTCAGCGGATACGCTATCTCAGAGGATCTCGATCAGCTTGATCTATTCGTCAGCCTCTATCTCGACGCCAATGAACCCACGTCGGTTCCGGAGGCCGACATAACCAAGGCTGCCGAGCAGTGCATCAGGTTCCTGAATGGCACGGTATCCGGAACGCTGGCGGGTAAAATCGATCCCTCGGACGAGGCATATGATCTCATCCTGACCATTCGGGATTGCTATGAGGCGCTGGATCAGGTGCGCATTTACGTGCTTACTGACGGTGTGTCGAAGACCAAGAGCTTCAAGCCGCGCGAGATCGGCGGCAAGTCTGTCCTGCTCGAGGTGATGGACATCGAAAGGCTTCATCGTCATCTGTCGGAAGGAAAGCCGCGGGACGAATTGGTAGTCAATTTCGATGAGGCATTCGGCAGTCCGATCCCCTGCGTTTACGTTCCAGGCACTTCGGGCGAGTATGATTACGCGCTTGCAGCTTTCCCGGGTGCGATGCTGAGGACTTTGTACGAGAAATGGGGATCGAGGCTTCTCGAGGCCAATGTGCGTTCGTTTCTGAGCCAGACCGGCAAGGTGAATAAGGGCATACGCGACACCCTCCGCACGGCACCGGATCGCTTCCTCGCATACAATAACGGCATCGTCGTCGTCGCTGACGAGCTCAGTATCGGAACTTCGAAGGACGGCGGCACGGGCATCGCATGGCTCAGGGGCATGCAAATCGTCAATGGCGGACAGACGACCGCTTCGATCTATTTCACCAAGAGGAAGTTTCCCGAGGTGAACCTGTCCGAAGTACGCGTGCCAGCCAAGATCATCGTTCTACGGTCGACCGACCAGACATCTGAGGAAGCGCTGATCTCAGACATCTCGCGATACGCAAACAGCCAAAACCAAGTGAGGGTCTCCGATCTTTCTGCCAACAAGCCATTCCATGTTGAGATGGAACGCCTGTCGGGCACGACGTACTGCCCGGACGGTGTTTGTCGCTGGTTCTATGAGCGCGCCACCGGCAGCTATAACGTGATGCTGGCTCGGGACGGACAAACCCCTGCCCGTCAGCGGGAGCTGAAGAACGCGATGCCGTCGGCGCGTAAGCTCACAAAGACCGATCTCGCGAAGTTTGTACATGCATGGCGACAGAAGCCGCACTTGGTGGCGCTGGGCTCCCAGAAGAACTTCCAGATATTCAACGAAGAGGTGCTGGCCGGCGGCAAGGTGCCCGACCTTGCCGAGTTCAAGAACCTGATGGCGCAGGCCATAGTTTTCCGGCGGGCGGAGAAAATTATCCGTCCGGCGTTCCAAGGCTTCCAAGCCAATATCTCTGCGTACACTGTCTCTCTGATCGCAGACCGCCTTGGCGGCCGAATATCTCTCGCGACGATCTGGCAGCAGCAGGGAATCTCAGATGAATTCGCGCACCTGGTCTTACAATGGGGTAGTGGTGTCAACGATGTGCTGCGTGCCAGCGCCGGTCAACGAATTGTCTCTGAATGGGCAAAGAAGGAAGAGTGCTGGGACATTGTTCGAAAGCAATCTTATGCCGAGCCAAGGCGCAGCCTGCCGGAGTTCATCTGAGATGATCGCCGCAGGCCGACATATGTAGTTCTCTTGTCCCGCTTACCAAGGTGAGCAAATTGTCACATGTTCTAGGAAATAAACCCGAAAGACCGAGGATATGTCAGGACTATGGGAAATTCGACCGTGGGCTCAAGCGCAGCTAACCTGCCTCCGGTTTCTTGGACCGTTAAAAGCTGGGAAATTCCAGCTTAGCAGCACCGGTTGCAAACGGAGTCTGAGGCACTACGAAGTCGAAGTTCACGGAGGCACAGATCGCCTTCATCCTGCGCCAAGCTGAGGAAGGACGCCGGGATCGGAGGTCTGCCGGAAGGCAGGTATCCGCGATGCGACATTCTACGACTGGCGCAAGAAGTTCGCTGGCCTGATATCCTCGGAGATGAAGCGGCTGCGTCAGCTCGAGGAAGAGAACGCGCGGCTGAATGGGCCTGAGTCCGAAATGTGGTGATAGTTTGGGATTTATTTTGACGTGACCCCTTTCAAAATTCGTGGAAGCGGAATCAGGCGTCGAACGAGCGTCCGCGAAGCATACATTATGAACGTCCGCTAAGGGTCACGAAAAGACATCCCTACGGCTGCAGTCTGGCATGATCGCATGTAGGTTGTTTCCTGGCTCAAAGCGAAAGCTAGGAGAGGCCGTTGACTGCGGGTGGGACGGATGTCTCGGAGGCGCTGGCCCAGATCGCGGCAGCGATACCTGATCGCAGCGACCTGTTTGAGAAATGGCGAACGGAAATTGCTGACGATCAGATCTATGGGCTTCCTACCGGCACGTCGGCCGCGATCCAGAATGCGCTCTTGCACGCAGCCTCGTTAGGCTTGCTTGACGCGGAAACAGCGGAAGGGCTGGCCGCTGACCTAAATTGTAAGCCGCTTGCGAACAGACCCGACATTTCGAAATTCGACCCACGTGACGATGCGTTTTGGTCGCTGCCGATGGCGGTGGCCTGGATAATGTCACGCGATTGGAAAAAGGTTGCGCAGCAAAAATCGGATTACAGGGCGGCTCGCGAAGATTGGTATTGCGAGTCGAATGTTGGACTGCCAAAGGGCGGGCGGCTGAACGGATACATCATTGCTGCGAGCTGGCAGATCAGAAATTTGAGGCCGGCCGCGATCGACCGGTTGTTGCTAGGAGACAGCTTCGATACCGCGCAGTCAGACCACCGCGCCAGCGCGATGACGGCGATAGAGGCGAAGCGCGCATTGTGGGGCGCGCTCCAAGAACAGCGGTTGATCGCATCTGGCCGTCAAGACGACGCGCGCAAGCCGATCCCCGCCTTTCTCTGGCAAGATCTTCTGCCTTTTCAAGATGGCATCGATTCACTGGAGTAACCAAGTGAGCCAACCCCTGTCTGAACGACGCATTCCGAGAGGATCGACCGCCATGAAAAAACATCACCCGAAAAACGAGCGGATTAAGCGCGACTATCTGGCATGGCTCCGCCAAGCCGACGGACAGTCTGACGCGTCCGTCAATCAGGCGGCGGCGGCCCTCGCCGAATTCGAGCGCTCGACGCGGCACAAGGATTTCGCGCTCTTCCACCGCGAGCAGGCGATGGCCTTCAAGCGCCAGCTCCAGGACCATCGCAACGCGGAAACCGACAAGCCGCTGGCGACGGCGACCATCCATGCGCGGCTGATGGCGGTGAAGAAGTTCTTCAAATTCCTGATCGGCCGGAACGGATATCGACGCATGATCGCCAGCGATCTGGAGTATTTTAACCTGACCGCTGGCGACGCGCGCATGGCGAGGGCCCCACGCGCTGCCGCGCGCCCCGTCCCTAGCCTCGCGATGATCCGGCGCATCGTAGAGTTGATGCCGGACGGGACGGACATTGAGAAGCGCGACCGCGCACTGATCGCCTTCGCTATCGTATCCGGCGCGCGCGACAACGCCATCGCCAGCTTCCGCCTGAAGCATGTGGATGCGACTGGCAAGGCAGTCATTCATGAGCCGCGTGAAGGCGTGCGGACCAAGTTCAGCAAGAGCTACCAGACGGCGTTCTTTCCTGTCGGTGACGATCTCAGCGCCATTGTGGCGGACTGGACGGGGCATCTTGCGAAGCATCTGCTGTTTTCGCCGGACGATCCCCTATTTCCGGCGACGGCCATCGGTCTCGACGCCGCCGGTAGCTTCGCGCCGATTGGCCTGGACCGTCGCTTCTGGTCCAATGCCGAACCCATCCGCCGCATCTTTCGCCAAGCCTTCACGGCGGCGGGCCTGCCCTATCACAACCCGCATTCCTTCCGCAGCACGCTTGGCGCGCTTGGCCAGACGCTCTGCCGGACACCGGAGGAAATGAAGGCGTGGTCTCAGAACCTTGGCCACGACGACGTGCTGACAACGCTGACGAGCTATGGTGGGGTTCCTGTTCAACGCCAGGCCGACATCCTGAAGGCTCTCGCGCGAAAGGAAGAAGACATCGATGTGCCGCTGACACAAGCGACGATTCAGCGCGTCCTACAGCATCTCCAGACGACGGCGGCCTAAGCGTTGGCCGCCCTTGCCAAGCCGGTAGCCTTTGCTCTCTATGAGCTAAATGGCGAAGCAGACAGGGCGGTATGCGTGATCGAATTTCAATCCAGGGCAAGAAATTCGTCTGTAATAACAAGCTGTTGCCCCTTTCTGGCTGCCGGAGATGCCGCTCCTCACATGGAATCGGTCCGGCAGCCTCGACAGGAGGAGATCGCGTGGGAGCAGTTTGCCGGTCAGCCGCATATTATGGACTGGGTAAAACAGGCCGCGAGCAACTCGCAATATGCCCCCGGCGGCGAGGAGCCCGGTCGAAGGAGGCGAGGCGTGAGCGCTGAGGCAGGATTTGTCGAGCTGAAACAGGAATACCGGTCGGCGATCGCGTTTCCTCAGGACTCGAGAAAATGCCGGTTGATCGAACCATTAGTCGCGAGAGGTAATCGTATCGGCATATGTCGGTGCAGTGGTGGGCCGAATGAGATTGCACTGAACAAAGGACTATTTCGATGAATCGCTTGATCGGCGGCTTATCTAAATTTGACAGCCCGGCTTTTGTAAAAACTACGCCAGCCTTTCGTCCCGTGCAATATTTGGGCAATAAGCTTCGCGTTCTCAATAATATTGCCGAAGGAGCCATGAACCTAATTGGCAGCCAGGGTTCTGTCGTCGATCTGTTCACGGGCACTTCGGTTGTCGCTCAGACCTTCGCGCATCGCGGGTATTCCGTGATAGCGCTCGACACTCAAAATTATGCTAAAGTGTTTGCTTCAGCTACATTAGGCATCGGCCGTGTCGACGGAATCGAATGTCCGGCGGAGACTCTCCTGGCCCAAGCTAATTCTCTTCTCGATGAGCCCGCGTTTTCCGCATGGGCTTCCATAGCCGCCCGCGAGCGTTCTGCCATCGAGGCCGGCGATCTAACGATCCTGCGTTCACTGTATGAGGAGCTGCCGCTTGCTTGGCGCGATCCCTCGCATCCACATCATCGGCTCGTATTAGAGGGAGATGGACGACCAGCGTTTCAGCGTGTTCCGCTGATTGCTAGTGTTCACGCAGGTTCGTATTTCGGGATCAACCAAGCTCTTATGATTGACGCTTTGCGTCATGTCATAGAGCACAACCGAAAAAACCAAATACTGTCGGACTGGCAGGTCTCTGCTGCTTTAACGGGGCTCATGTCCGCCGCATCAGCAGCGGTACACTCGGCAGGAAAGCATTTTGCGCAGCCCCTTACAGCGGGGAGTGGCGCAAATATGAAGTTCCGCAGCAAGCGAATAATCGACGACAGGCGCGTTTGTATAGGTTCGGTATTCACATTCGCCTGCAAATCGCTAAATCTAAGATCGGTTTATAATGGACAACCACACTGTGCCCTACAAACTAGCGCAGAGGAGTTTTTGTCAAGGCCCGGAGCGTCCGACCTATACTATGCTGACCCACCCTATACCGCGCAGCAGTACTCGAGATTCTATCACATTCTAGAGACGATATGCCATTACAATATTGAGTCCTTGTTGCATGGTGATGAGACAACAACCGGATTGTATACTAACGATCGATATCGATCAGCATTTTCATCAAAAGCAAAAGCTAAAATAGCTTTCAAGGATATGATCGGGTCGATATGCAATAAGGGCGGGTGTCTTATTATAAGTTATTCGGTTTCAAGCATTGGATCGAACGGAAACGCCAGAATGATCGGTCTTGATGATATAATCGATTTAGCGCGATCTTATTACGGAACTAAGCGGGTTGCTATTGAAAAACTAGATCATTCATATCGACAATTTAATAGCGGCGATCTCGCCAATTCAAAGAGGGATGATCCTGAAATCATGATCGCGTGTTCGATATGATGATACAGCGTTACCTGGGTAATAAGTCGGTCATCGCAGATGAAATTGTCAATATAATCCGAGGCCTTGCAAAGCCGGGCGACCTCGTATTTGACGCATTTTCTGGCTCCTTGGCGGTGTCCCGTGCAGTTAAGGCGGCGGGGTTTAGGGTTGCATGCAATGACATAAATCATTTTTCATGGCTTTACGCTCGCGCATATCTCTCCAGTTCCTCGCTTCCCTGGCCCAACGGGCCGCTGAAAAGATTGAGTACAAAAGATCAATGCTGGCGCGCGTTGGTCAACGAGCTGACCGCGCCATATGATTCCGACATTCCTGCGGAGAGCCGTAGGACGGACGTTTTTGATCGTTATACGGAAACGGGGCGCTTCAGCGCATTTGTCAGTTCCAGAGGGTCCGTAGGGAAGCGCCGGTTTTTTAGCGCGGAAAACGGCCATCTGATCGACCGGGCGCTCTCTCGCATAAGGCACTGGCATCGATCGGAAGCGATTGACGAGCAAACTCGCTGCTTGCTTGGCGCCGTTCTTCTCGCAGCGGTAGAGAAAGTGAGTAACACGCAGGGTACATACCATGACTTTCCAAGAGACATTTATGATCCTCGCTCACTAAAAAAAATCATCATTAATCCGCCATCCGATGATAGTTTTGTAGGCCCTTCGTCGGAATTCTTTGGGAAGGCGCAGGATTCTTTGACATACGCGATGAAAGTCCCTGACCATAAAGTTCTCTATCTCGACCCTCCGTATAACTTCAGGCAGTATACTTCATATTATTTTCTCCTGAATGCGTTCTCTATGCATCCAGAGATAGGAGATTTGGACGAATTTTTTGGTAATATTGAATTTGTGCGCGGACAGAACATGTCTACAGATTTCAAGTCGAGTTTTTGCTCGAAAGGGCAGTTTATACCGTCACTCAAAAAAATAATTGAGCGCTCTAAAGCCGAATACGTGATTCTGAGCTATTTTAACGGGAGGAATCATTGGGGCGAATTTAAATCTGACAACGATGTTATTGGAAGGCCCTTGATTGAGGGCTTGTTCAATAGTGCGATGTTCGAAGCTGGTTCGCTAGAGTGCCTTCCGGTCCATCGAATGAATTATCAGAGTTACGGGGGGCACAAGTCAAAATCGGTTGAAGAGTTTCTGTTCGTCGCCAGAAAGCGCAGTGTAGCGCATGTGGCGAATCAGCGGAGGAATTCTCGTTGGATTGGGGAGGTAGCGATCTAAATCCGAAGCTGGCGACCTGGTTGGAGAGTGTGGCCCAGAGCCGCTATACTCCGGAGGTTAGGCTTGATCCTTTCGCGACGTCGATGCGAAATTTTGATGATGTCTCGCCTAACCTGAAGGCTATTCGCGAAGGCGGTGCCCCAGCGGTCAACGACCCTACCCAGCGCGTTGCCGATCTGCGTTCGGCAGGGTTTCTTGGCGATGACGGCAAATCACTGTCGGCGCTGGGCGCAAAAATTCTTCCGGCTTGGGAGCGGTTTGGTGTTGATAATGATGACATTGGGGACGAGATGTCCCGCCTATTGCTTATGGTTTTGGTTGGCCATGACCTCGAAGACTCTCGTATAGGTTCGTATGTTTCATACTGGAGAGCTATAAGAAAATTTTTCTCTCCGTTTGAGCTTATAGACAGCTGGGACAAGCTTTACGTTCTCAACTATCTAGATGCTAGAATTGAAGGTTTCTCTCCCGGTGATGTTCTGCGCTCGAACAAGGCAAGATTGACCGATGTTTCGATCGACATACTGTCTAGCTTCAAAGCCCTTGGGCTTAGCCAAACGGCTATGGATGGCGCGGTCCGGATAGAAGACGCGATTAAGGGCAAGGTGCCTCGAGGAAGGCACCGGGCGACGTTTTGTATGGCGCTGGAAATTGCGGTGGCGGGACCGTCTTCTGCGATAGCGATTATAGAGAAATTCGGCGTCCCGAGGGGGCCGAGGGTATGGGTTCCGTTCTCAAGCGAACAAAAAACCACGCTAATGAGCATATTGGATGAGTATGCTTCAGATGGCGGTAGCGTAGAACTTGCGGCCGATATTGTCGTGGCGCCTGAGGCTGTCGAGGCGGTCGACATTACGGTCGGGGCTGCGGGTCAGGAGCCAGATCTGGTCCCATTCGTCGTGCCGAACATCACGGATTTTTCGGGCGTCTTGGTCGGCATGCCGGAAAGAAAGACTGTTGTGACTCAGGCCGTCGGGGCAAATTCTACAGAAAAGAAAAAGAAAATAGATTATGTGAAACGCGCAAAGGCCAATTCGCTCGTTGGAAGTGCAGGGGAAGAGTTCGCTATAAAATTTGAAAAATGGCGGCTCAAGGATTTTCCAGAGTTGCTGGCGAAAATAGCCCACGTATCTAAGGATGATGATACGCTTGGATATGACATTTCGTCTTTTGAGACCGATGGAACGCCGCGATATCTGGAAGTTAAGTCGACGCTTGGTGGTTTAGATAACGCATTCTATATATCGTCCAATGAATTGGCGGTCGCCGATAGTTTAGGGGGGGCCTATCTCGTTTTGCGAATAGCGCAGCTTGGATCGTCTCCCATATGCTGCGAGGTAAGGCATCCCTTTGAGGATAAATTGACACTCACTCCTTCGGCCTACATGGCCACATTCGCATAGGCGATTTCGAGCGAACCTCGCCTTGTAGGCTTGCGAGTCCAATACCCCCGATCACTCCCAAGAGGAGAAAGCTGGATTTTTTGGACCACAGTTTGAAAGAAACGTGTTCTGCTTTCGATTTCCGCCGGAAATCTAGTAGGCTGCCATCAGCCTCAGATTTTGTTGGCCTTATTGTTGGCCTTGGTCCGAAAACCTATTTCTTAAAGGGAACTGTTTCAACGGATTAGGCAGATTTTACGGTTCCCTCTTGCGCGCCACTTCCCTTTCCGGACATCGCCGTGTCGGCCCGCGTTCCCACAGGGAGCGATCATTCGGCTGGCCCTAGCTGCAGTTCGCGCGGCAGCGGACGGCGTGAACCTTGTTGATCCCTTCGCCGATCGTGGTGATCTCGATCAGCATGTCGCGCCTGGAGCGCCAGGTGAAGTTGCAATAGGCGAGGCCCGTCCCGGAGCAGGACGACATTTCGGGGCGCCCCTGGCAGCGTTCATCCCCGGCATAGCACTTGTCGGCGCCAGGTAGCGTGACCGGGGTGTAGCCGAGGCCGATCAGGCTCTGCCGCGCCTCCTGATAGCTCGTGCCCTTCGGGAAGGACGGCAGCCGCTCCGCTGCGGTCGCGGCCGTGGTCATGACGGCGACGATGGCGGCAAGGACTGCAAGGCGCATTTGCTTCACTCTCGGACAGGATCGATCACACCGGCTTGTGCCGGTTTCCGCCGTCTTCGCCGATCGGGCGCTAATATCGGTTGCGCTGGGTTACATCCCGGATCGCCGTCAGGCCGGACATCGCCTGCGGCGAGCCATTCGCCCGGTAAAGCGCCTGGAAGACCTGCGCGGCGTCGTCGAAGCGGCCGAGATTGAAATAGGACCAGCCGCGCATCAGCATCAGATCGGTGCTTTCGGAGGCATGGCGCGATCGCTCGCCCAGCGTGATCAGCGCGCCATTGAAATCCTTGGCCTCGTACTGGGCGTAGAAGCGCTCGGACAGGAGCAGGGTCTGCAGCTCCTTGCGGCGCGCCGGCGGCAACGCTGCGCTCGCGGCTGCGGCGCTGGCTTCCGCCGTCAGCCCCTGTTGGAGTTTCGCATAGGCCTTGCCGGCAGCGGCATCGGCCGCGATCTGGGCGTTGCCGCCGCGCTGGGCTGCGTCGAACGCCTCCGCCGCGGCGGCCGGCCGCTTGAGGTTCAGCAGGCACCAGCCGCGCTGGAGCGCGGCAGCTCCGCTGGTGCCGGTACCGCAGGAACCGCTGCGCGGGCGCTCGAGCGCTGGACGGCGCGCCACAACCACGGCAGGACTATCGTCTTCGTAGCGGGACGGCGGCGCAGGTTCGGTTCGGACGACACGGCGCGGTGCCCGCTCGACGGGTTCAGGCACCGGAACCGTCCGGGCTGTCGGGCTTGTCTCGGTCAGGGGCCGGGTTCCTCGCGTTGCGACCGGGGCACGACCGCGCGCCGGGTTCAGCAGATCCGCGATGCGCGGCGAACGGCTGCGCCATTCGGCGATGATGGCGCGTAAGGCCCCCTGGTCGCGCAGGCGCTGATGCACGAGCGCCAGGCCGTAAGCGGCCGGCTCATAGTTGCGATCCCAGGACAGGGCTGTTTCGAACCAGGTCTCGGCCGGCGCGATCTGCCCGGAATTATAGGCGTACCAGCCGAGCGCGGCGCCGCCGGGCGCATAGCGGTCGACGCCGACCGTCCTGGCGATGCGCTCGATGACGGCGCGTTCGAGCCGGGGCGCCGGTTCCTGGGCGATCAGTGCGGTCGCGACGTCGAGATAGGCTTTCCGGTTCGCGGGGCCGGCTTCCAGCCATTGTGCGCCGAGGGTTTCCGCTTCCTGGTATTTCTGCAGCGCGCCCAAAGCGAGCACGGCTCCCTCTGCCGCCTTGGCGCCACCATTGCGCGCCAGCGCCATCTGGAACCAGCTCACGGCCTTGGCCGACTCGTTATGGCGGAAGGTGTAGAAGCCGAGCAGGATCGGATCGTCCGGCGTCGTCGCCGCATTGGCGAGTGCCTCGATGCGCCGGATCTCCTCGGGCGTTGCGGTCAGGGTCGGGTCTTCGGCGGCCTTGCCGACATGCCGCCGGGCGATCTCGTCGCGGATGCCGGAGAACTCGTTCTGCCGCTCCTGCGCCAGCAGCGGGACGACCAGCGCCTCGGGCAGGCTGGCGAGCGCCTTCTGCATGGTGCCGACCCGCTCGGCCGGGTTGGTGCAGTTGGTCAGCACATAGGCATAGGCGTCGCGGGCACGCTCCGGCGCGCCGGTCTGGACGAAGGCCTCGGCCACGCGCCAGAGCGCGTCGACATTGGCGCAGGTCAGGAGCGCCGGCGTCTCGGTGCCGATGCGGATGACCTGTTCCCACTGCCTGGCATTGGCCGCGTTGGCCAGGCGCTGGCCGGCCTCGGCCCGGTCGAGCTGGGCGATCAGATCGGCCGGCGCCTGCCAGCTTGGATCGGCGCTGCTGCGCTGCCCGATCGCGGCGCGCGCTTCGCCATATTTGCCTTCGGCGAACAGCCGCCAGATCCGTTCCAACTCGGGATCGCCAGTCGGTTGCGGCGAGGTCAGGTCGGTCGGCGGCTTCCACTCGGGATAGAGGGCGCGCAACCGGGCGAGCTCCGCCTCATAGCGGCGGGTGTCGCCCTGCGCCGCGAAATAGCGCAGGGCCGTCTCGTCGACTTTCTGCCCCTGCGGCGGTGCCGGTGAGGCTGGCCGTCCTGGGGCCTGGGCCAGTTCGGTCTCGGCCGGCCCTGGCACGGCTCCGGTCGATTGAGCGGGATCCGGCTTCGCCTCGGCCTGGGCCAGCGCCTGCTGGACAGCCGGCGACGGCGCGTCCGGCCACGTCAAGTTATGGCCGTAACGGCCGAGCCCATAGAAGGCGGCGCTCGATGCCGCGACCGCGATCAGCACGGATTTCACATGCATTGCGGATACCTCTCGCTCAGCATCGAGAGGGCGAGCAGATGCAGCGTCGACGGGTAATAGGCCGTCGGCTGGAACGCCTTCAGCTCGGCTGGAACCGGAGTGCGGTCGAGCGCGCAGGTCATGGCGGCGGCGAGGATGCGATAGCCGGCATCCGGCAGTGCTTCGACAGGCTTGCCGGTCGGCACGTCGATCACCGCCATGCCGTTGGCCCAGGCCTGGCGGAACGGCTCGAGGCGCTGCTTGTCGACGAGGCCCGCGCGCAGGAGATAGAGCGGGATCCGCATCGCGTTGTAACCGAACTGCGGCGGGAAACCGTCGGCCGGCTTCGGCTCGCCCTTGAGCGAGAGCCAGTCGGCCGACGGGATCCTCCTCTTGGCGAGGTCGTCGAGCAGCTTCAGCCCGCTGGCCTGTACCTGCATCCAGCTCTGGTCGCCGGTGAGCCGGGTGAGGAGAGGGAAGCTCTCGAACACCCAATAGGACGGGTTGATCACCGGGCCGTCCGCCCGCTCCTGCTCGGAAAAACCTTTCGCTGCGGGCATCAGCCAGGTCTCGCCGCCGCGCTTCAGGAGCGCGACCTTGGCCAGCGAACGGGCGATCTGGCGGGCCGCTGTGGTGTAGGCCGGCATCGACCAGCGTGTGCCGGCGCAGGCTAGAGCCTCGACGATCAGGAGGTCGCCGTCGCTGGCATTGTTGATGTCGGTGACGCGCGGGCTGGCCTTCGGGTCCCAGCGCCAGGCTGCCAGGCCGTCATCGCGGATCAGGAGTTCGGTCCGGGTGAAGGAGAGGATGCTGGCGAAGCTGCCGCGATCGCCGGCGAGGCAGGCCAGCAGCAGCCCGTAGCCCTGGCTCTCGCTATGGCTGATGTCGCCATTGGCGTCGTCGACGACACGACCCTCGGTAGTGACGAACTTCTGGCGGTAGAGCTCCCAGGCGCCGGCCGGCAGGGCGGCCTGTGCGCCGGGGGTCAGGCAGAGGAGGGTGGCGGCCAGGGCTGCGCGAAGCCGTCTCATGAACGCCTCCCCAACCGGCCGAGCATCAGGAAGGTCCCGATACCGAGGCCGATGCAGGCCGCGAGCAGTGCCAGCGCGTAGATGCCGATATTGCTCGACATCCAGTTGGCGAAGACCAGGCGCATATTGGCCAGGCTGAACGGCCGGGTCATGACGAACGAAGTGCTGTCCGCCGAGATGACGTGATTGTCCTGGCCGCTGCGGAAGGCCGTGACCTGGCCGGCCATGCCGGCCCAGTTGCCGGGGGTGACGAGCCTGTCCGCCGCCCGCTCCAGCGCCTCCTCCTGGCGCACGACGAAGGCGGTCCAGACCTGCCGCGTATCGGGGTCGGTCGCCTGCGCGGCGATCAATTCGGCTCCTTCGGCCGGCTCGTAGAGCGAAGGCGCGCGCGAGGGCGCGCGCAGCTGGGCGAAGGAGAGGTCGAAGGTCCGCTGCAGCCACTGGTCGAAGCCGATGAAGTAGCGGGCGAGCGGCCCGCCGAGCGAGCCGCGCCAGCGGTCGCGGACCCCTTCCGTCGTCGGCGTGGAGCCGCCCGAATCCTCCGGCGTCGTCTGTCGGCCCTGAAAGCGGTTGATCACCGCGTCGAACACGGCCGTGCCTTCGGTTTCCGGCACGACGACGACCGCGTCCGCGCGCTGTGGCCAGGTGTTGCGGACATTGTCGGCGATGCCGACGCGCGGCAGCAGCCCGGCCGGTAGCTGGCCGGCGGCGCCGACGATCAAGGCGGGGCGGTTGCCGACGGTCGCGGCGCTGCCGAGGACATCCACCGGCAGCGGCCGGTCGGCACGCTGGGCCAGCCGGGCGAGCAGCGTGGCGGCGGCGCTGAGATTGGGCAGGTCTTGCCGGCCGATGACGAGCGCCACATGCGAGGCGATCGAATAGGGGAAGCCGGTGCCCGCCACGGCCGCGAGATTGGGGCTGACCCCGATCTTGGCGAAATCCGGGAACGCCAGCGTCGTGGTGTCGAACAGGGCGAAGCGATTCTTTCCGGGCAGGGTCGCGCCGGGCCCGCAGGCGAGGTCGGACCGCGTCGGCATGACCGTCTCGAACCAGAGCTCGTTGATCCCCGGCCGGAAGTGCCGGAGCGGCACGGTGATCGGGGTCTGCTGGAAGAGCCCGCCATTCGTCGCATTGAGCGGCACCGTCGCCGCGACATTGCCGTTGACGAAGATCTCGATGTGACCGGAGCCGGGAAGGACGTCCTCCGAATAGGCGCCGTCGAGATAGAGCGTCGCCTCGCCATAGGCGTTGGCGTAGAAATCCCCGGGCATGGCGACGACAGCGCGCACGCGCATGCGCCGGCCCGAGGATTCCTGGGTGGGGACGCCGAGCTCGGAGAAGCGCAGCGCCTGCTTGCCCGAGATGAATGGCGCGTCCGGCACATGCCAGCTCGCCGTGTCCATCGTCTTGCGGTTGATGTTGGTCGGCCTGGACACGGGCCCGGTCAGGAGCCTGGCGATGATCGCCTCGAGATCCGGCCAGGTCTCGCCGGTGACGAGGAGGGCAGCGGGCCCCAGTTTGGGATTCGCAACGAAGCCGAGGAAGCTGCCGGCTCCCGCCTCGGCAGGCAACGCGCCGATGAGGTCGCGCAATTCCTTGCTCGTGCCGAGCAGCACGGTCAGCACGCCGGGACGGATGCGCTCCGGCAACCGCTCGGAGACCCGCACCGCGGCCTGGCTATAGCGGCCACGTAAGGCGACTCCCTGCGCGACGGCGAGGATGCTGCTCGCAGCAATGGCGCGCGTGGCACCCGGCGCAACGATATGAATCGTCGTCTGCCCGCTCTCGTCGGCGCCGACGGCCGGGAGGTCGTCGATGCTGCGCAGGCGCGATTGCTGCGTCGCCGGGTTCCTGAAGGACAGCCTGGTACCCGCACCGTCGATCCGCGTCCATAATTCATAGGTGGAGGTGATCGTGCAGTCGGTGCGGTGGCGCTGCACGGCCTCGAAACGGATCGTGTTCTGACCGGGCCTGAGCAGCCCCTTGCGGATCGCGGTGGAGGTTCGCTTCAGGCGATCGGAGGAGGCGATCGGCGCTTCCATGATGCGCTCGCCATTGATGCGGACCGTCAGGCGCGACGCTTCGGGCATCACGACCAGTGCATTCTGGAAGGCGACGTCGAGATTGAGATCGGCGCTCGCCTCGTCCTGGGTCAGGTAGAAGGCCCAGCCGCGCGTATCGCTTTCGCCTTCGAGGGTGACACGCGCCGCCGGCAGCAGCGGCTTGAAGGCGAAGCTGGTGGGGATGGCGGGCGTGACCGGCGTGGGCACGGCAGCTCGCGGCGGCTCCGGCGGGCGAGGCGCGGCCGGCTGCTGGGCCGGCGGCGCGATCATGAACGGCGCCGGCTCCTGCGGAGGCTGGGCCTCCTGCGCGCGCAGTCCGAAGCCCCCGATCGGGAGGATCGCTGCCGCGGCGAGGATGGGCAGGAGGCGCGTTCTCATTCCGCCGCACTCCGCGGCTTGGTCGACCGCGAAAAGCGGTACAGGCCGAAGAGGTAGGACAGGCCGCGGCTGGTCTGGAACACGGCGAGACGCAGGAAGCGAAAGGTGCCGTAGACGACGCCCATGTTCTGGCGCCGCGCCTTCTGGAAGTCGCTCCAGATCCTGGCATCGGAAAAGGCGAGGTCGGCGATGATGCGGCTGTGCAGCGGCTCGCTGGGTTCGTATTGGCAGCCCAGCACCAGCCCTTTCTGGTCCGATGCGAGGCGGGCGATGCGGACCGGCAACCCGCCTGATGGCATCGCGATCGAGGTCTCGAAGGAGATTTCGCCCTTGCTTCCCACCGCCAGTTTGTCGAAGCCTTTGGACAACACCCGGATGGCGACGCCGTCGACGGAGACGTTCTCGGTGACGATCGGCGCCGTCAGGCCGCCGATGCTGATCTCGCCGCGGCGCTTCACCGGAAAACGCCGGGCACCACGCCCTTCCGGCCGCTCCGAGACGACGCCGAGGGCGCAGCCCGCCATCAGCAAATTGAGGATGTTCCACAGCCCGACCACCAGGGTGGTGTCGGCATTGTAGGGCTGGGCGATGGTGCGCCAATAGGTGGCGACGACGCCCAGCGCCAGCACGGCGAAGATGATGAAGAAGGGCAGGCCGAGCTCGGAGACGCGCCGCGTCCCCAGCTCTTCGCTCTTGGCAGTGACCCTGAAGGTCGGCTTGCCGGGATTGAGCAGGACCGAGATCACTGCCGGAAGCAGATAGACCGACTGGATGAACTCGTAGAGCTCGGAGATCCAGGGCCAGCGATAGCGGCCATAGAGATAGTTCTGCATCATCAGGTTCACCGCCATGTAGCTGAACACATAGGCGATGAACTCGGCGCCCGAGGCGGTGAAGATCTCCAATCCGAAGAAGAGATAGCAGAGCGGCGCGACCAGGAAGGTCAGGCGCACGAACGGGAACAGCCAGAACAGGGCGGAGGACGAGTAGCACAGGCGCTGCGGCCAGGAGAGGCCGCGCTTGAGCATCGGGCGGTGGTAGATCAGGATCTGCATCATGCCCTGCGCCCAGCGCGAGCGCTGGCCGATGAAGCTGGTGAAGGTCGCCGGCTGCAGCCCCGCGATCAGCGGCTTGTCGACATAGATGCTGTTCCAGCCGGTTGCGTGCAGCGTGATCGCCGTCTCGGCGTCCTCGGTGATGCTGCGGCCGGAGAAGCCGCTGGTCGTCTGTAGCGCCGTGCGGCGCAGCACCGCCGCTGAGCCGCAGAAGAACGAGGCGTTCCACTTGTCGAGGCCGCGCTGGATGATGCCGTAGAACATCTCGTTCTCGGACGGCATCGCCTTGAAGGTCTTGAGGTTGCGCTCCAGCGGATCGGGATTGATGAAGAAGTGCGGCGTCTGGACCAGGAACAGCTTCGGGTCCTGGGCGAAATAGCCGATCGTCTCGGTCAGGAAGCTGCGCGCCGGCGCGTGGTCGGCGTCGAAGACGACGATCAGCTCGCCGCCGGAGTTGGCAAGGCCGTTGTTGAGGTTGCCGGCCTTGGCGCTGACATTGCGCTCGCGCGTCAGATAGGTGACGCCGAGCCCCTCGCAAAGCGTCTGCAGCGCGGTCCGACGCTCCCGCGCCGCGCTGGCGGCGACGAAATTGTCGGCGTTGCATTTTTCATCGGTACCGCCGTCGTCGAGCAGGTAGACCGTCAGGCGGCCGGTCGGATAGTCCATGGCGAGCGCCGCCGAGAGCGTCGTCGCCAGGAGCTCCGGCTCCTCGTTGTAGGTGGGCACGAAGACATCGACGGCGGGCGCCTCCGCTGGAAGCGGCGGCGGCGTCTTGCGCCGCGGCAGCGGCATCGCCACGACGAACAGGCTGAGGAACAGCATGCCGATATTGTAGAGCTCGGCCAGGTAGAGGATCAGGCCGGGGATGAAGTCCTCGAGCTGATTGACCGGCGGCAGCGTGCTCGTCGTGCGCCAGTAGACATAGCGCAGCACCATCGCCGTTCCGAGCCCGAGCGCGATCAGGCGCCAGACCCCGTAGGGGCGCAGGAATTTGAGCAGGATCATCGCCCCGACGACGATCGTCCCGGCGATCAGATGCGCCTGCAGGCTGATCGGCAGCGTGATGAGCGCCACGACCACGGCGGTCGCGATAGCCCAGAAGATGACGTAGCTCGCGGTTCGCATCGATTCGTCTGACGCTTCGTTGCCTCAGGGCGCAGGTGGTGGCGGAACGGTCGGGTATCCCTCCAGCAGCCTGTCCGGGATTGGCTGAGAATCATGGGACCGGTCGGCTTCGGTTTGCGAAGCTCGCACCGGCCGCGGTCGCGCAACGCGTCGGGGCGCCGGTGGTTCCGGATCTGAAGCCTGCGGCAGCGGATAGATCGGCGCCCCGGCCTTGCCGAGTTCCGGCGCTGGCGCCGGAGCGTCCCCGATCGGGCCCCAGCCGCTCCGTCGCAGCGAGGCGTTCAGGGAATAATCATAGGCGAGGCGGAGCAGCGCGGCCTCGCTCGCCTTGGGATCGCAGATGCGCATGCGGACCGAGACTGCGCCTGATTTCGGCCGGAAGACGCTGTCGCCATCGGCGATGCGCTGCCAGGCGTAGAGGCAGGCCTCACCGCCGGCGCTGCGGCCGAAGGCATAGCCGAACGGGCCGTATTTGTTCTGGACGAAGACGGCCGACGGCGCCATGGCGACGCCCGGCAGGCGCTCCTCCATGTCCTGCGCGACGGCGAAGTCGTCGATCCCCGGCAGCTTGAGCAGGTTGCCCTCGACACCGGCGCTGTCCGGCAGGTCGGCCGCGGTGAAGAAGGCGACCTGGATCATGTTCTCGCCGGGCGTCCGGCCGCGCGTCGCCAGCGAAATCGTCTGCGAAACCGCGTTCTCGTAGCTGCGCTGCGTGACGCCGATCGCGGGCGGGCCACCGGGCGGCAAGGCGATCAGCGCCCGGCTGGGGTCGACTGCGATGGCGCGGGTCGCGAAGGTCAGTTCGGCGTCGGACAGCCGCTGCTCGCCGCAACCCGCCACGAGCAAGGCCGTGGCGGCGACCCACAGGAGTGCTGCCTTCTGCGCTGACGGGATCGCGAGACCCGCGATCGTCATTCGCCGATGAATCGTCATTGTCGCCGGAAGCGGTTGGTGCGCGCCGTCATGCATTGACCATCGATTAACATTGGTTAACGAGTCGTTACTCCCGTGCGCAGGCCGTCCGGGGAGCGCATCGACCGAGTAGCTTGCCGCCAATACAGATGATTCGCGCCGGCCTTCCAACCGATTGTGCGCGGCGATGGCGATTTTTGCAGTGGACTTGGCTGGGCAGGGCTATGTCCGGTCGATCGACAAGCCTCGGATCGAGCCGGCTATTGTCGCGTATCTTTCAAGGATGATTGAATTTGCTCTAAATACCAGACGGTTGCGAAGGCTGGCTGGTCGAGGCGAGAGCCTGAGGCTCGCACCAAAATCCCCGCCGGCTCCTGCCGCGAGGGTCTGAGGGCAAGCGCAAGCCCAAGGGGTGCGCGGGGTCCGGATGCGGCAGCCTTCGCCGCCATGTCGAATGTCGATGTCGAAGTGTCGAAGCGGCTTGAACACGCCGCTCCCGAACCCCGCGCGCGGTTCTCTAAGGTGCCTCGCCGCGCCTTCAGGTCGGGCAAGACCCGGCTTCGCCCGGACGAGGCTCCTCCGCCATTCCAACCCGCAACGGTTGTTCAGACGGACACCGCTCTCCCGCCCGGCCGCACGATGCCTCGCGACAGCCCCCTTGGTCGGACAGGACGGGGGGAGAATACGCCCGGTTTCGGGGGCGGGGATTGATTGGCGGGTTATCCCCGCAACGCTGGCGCCGGCTGGCAGGCGCGCGCTTGACGTTGGGGCAATATGTCTGTGTTGTCGGATGGGGGAATGGTCAAGAAATCATACTGGAATCACTGTCGATTCGGCGCCGGCCCTCATGGACGAAGAGAGGCTTCGCGTGGCCTGCAATCGCATGCCCCGAGGCGGCGGATGCGCACATTGCGACAAGTCTGCAACAGAGCGCCACCGACGATGGATGTGAACGGCGGTTCATGGCTCGCGGAGGCGCCGCACGGTATGTTGTGGTGGGTTGGGGGGACTTCGTGACATCCGTGCTGTTTGCCGAGACTGAAGGGCCGAGCCGCTTGCGGCTGGCGTCGCGTCTGCTCGCGGGCACGGCGTTTGTCCTGCTTGCGCTCGCCGCGCCGGCTCTGGCCAATGGCGGCAGCGGCGGCAATGGTGTCGGCGGCTTGGGCACGGGCGGCGCCGGCGGGAGCGACAATCCGACCGGCGCTGGCGGCGCCGGCAGCAACGGCACGCCTTCTTTCGGCGGCGGCGGCGGCGGCGGCGCAGGCGCCGTCACGGGCGGCGCCGGGGGCCGTCGCCCTAACGGAGCGGCCGGGTCCGGCCAGGGCGGAACAGGCGGCATCCACGGCTCCGTCGACACCGGCGTGCCAGTTGGCGCCAGTTCCGGCACCATTGGCGGCGCGGGGGCCGGTGGCGGCAACCTCAGTGGCGGTGGCGGCGGCGGCGGCGGCGGCTATGGCGCGGTCGTCACCGGCGCCGGGACGACGGGGACGATCACCGGCATCGTCTCCGGCGGCAATGGCGGCGCCGGCGGCGATGGCGGCACTTCCGACTTCGGCGGTTCCGGCGGCACCGGCGGCATCGGCATGGTCTTCACCGATGGCAGCCTGGCGACCACGCTGACTGTCAACGGCACGGTCCGGGGCGGCAATGGCGGAGCAGCGGGCCCGGGAGACGCGGGCGGGGGCGGGGGCCCGGGCGCCCATGGTGCAGGCGGCGAGGGCATTGTCGGAGCGAATCTGTCGATCACCACCAGCGGCGCGATTTCCGGCGGGGTCGGTGGTGGCGGCACACAGTCGGCGGCGATCCATTTCACCGGTGGCAGCAACACGCTGGCCTTCGGCAACGCCACCTCCGGCCTGACCGGCGGCATCATCATCGACAGCGGCACGCTGACCTTCAATCAGTCCAGCGCCGTCACGGTCGGCAACGTCATCAGCGGCGGCGGCAGAGTGGTCAAGGATGGGGCGGGCACGGTGGTCCTCACCGGCGCCAACACCTATGCCGGCGGCACGACGCTCAACGCCGGCACGCTTTCGATTTCGGCCGATGCCAATCTCGGCAATGCGGCGAGCGGGATCACCTTCGGCGGCGCCAGCACCCTGCAGGTGACGGGTAGCTTCACCACGGCCCGGGCGATGGTGCTCAACGCCAACGGCACGGTCGAGGTCACCGCCGGCCAGAATTTCACCATGGGCGGTACGATCACCGGTGCGGGCGGCCTCGCCAAGACCGGCAGCGGGACGCTGACCCTGACCGGCAGCAATTTCTACACCGGTGGTACGGAGATTTCGCAGGGCACGGTCTCGGTCTCGTCTGATGCCAATCTCGGCAGTGCGGGCTCAGCGCTCACCTTCTCCAATGCGACCATCGTCGGCGGGGCGGGGACCGGGGCCGATGCGGTGCTGCGCACGACGGCCACGTTCTCGAGCGCCCGGAATCTCGCCTTCACCAATGGCGGCGGCCGCATCGAGACCGATGCTGGGACGACGCTGACCTTGACCGGCGCGATCACGACAACCGGCAGCGCCAGCTTCATCAAGCAGGGCGCCGGCACGCTGGTTCTGACCGGTGACAGCTCGGCCGGTTACAATGGCCGGACCTGGGTCAACGACGGCACGCTGCGGATCGAGGGCGGCGGCAAGCTCGGCAGCACCGCTGCCGGCGGGCAGGCCTATATCAGCAACGGCGCGACCGCGATCGTCACCGGCGCCGGATCGAGCTGGGAGACCGCCGGCCAGATGCGGGTCGGCGAGCACGGCTCGGGCACGTTGCGGATCGAGGCTGGCGGCACGGTGAAGAGCGGCTCGGGCGCCGGCACGGTCGGCATCGTCGGCGCCGGCGGCGTGAGTTCGGTCACGATCACCGGATCCGGCTCGCAATGGTTCGGCGATGGCGCGAGCCTCTATGTCGGCCATTCCAACGCCGGCACGCTGACAGTCGCGAACGGCGGCAGCCTCCAGCTCGGCAGCGGCAGCGACGGCACGATCATCGCAGGGCTGAGCATCGGCGGAGCTGGTGGCATCATCAATATCGGCGCGGCTGAGGGCAGCAGCGCCGTGGCGGCGGGCAATCTTCTCGTCAGTAAGGTCGATCTGGTCGCGAGCGCGAGCCAGCTGGTCTTCAACCATACCAATGTCGGCTACGGCTTCAGCGCGGCGATCACTGGCGCCGGCTCGGTACGCCAGATCGACGGCATCACAGTCCTGACCGGAATCAATACCTATGAGGGCGCGACGCAGCTCGTGGGCGGGCGGCTGGTCGCCGGAAACTCAGGCGCCTTCTCGGCGAAGTCGGACTATACCGTCGCCGCCAACGCCGTGCTCGAGGTGGCGGGAGGCGCCAACACCGTCGCCACGATCGGTTCGTTGTCGGGCGCCGGCTTCGTCCTGATCGGCTTCGACGAGACGTTGATCATGGGAGGCACCAACCAGACCACCACCTTCTCGGGCTTTTTTCTCGGCGATGGCTCGCTCGAGTTCGGAGGTTCGGGCACGCAGATTGTCACCGGCACCGGCAGCAGCCTCGGGGGCGACCTCACGATCTGTGCCTGCAGCACCGGCGCCTTCATCATCCGCGGCGGCTCGTTGACCTTCGGCGGCGGTGTCCAGGTCAATGGCGGCACGCTGCTTCTCGATCAGGCCGCTTCGCTGACGCTCGGCAGGCATATCGAGGTGAATGCGGGCACACTGGTGGTCAGCCAGGGCAGCACGCTCACCAATCCCGGCTGGGGCCTCGTCGTCTTCTCCAATCTGCGCATCGACGGCGTCGGCTCCTCGGTCACGACTGATATATTCCTGCTGCAGGGTCTGGCGAGCAACGCCTCGCTGATCATCTCGGGCGGCGCGAGGTTGACCGTAAACCTCGGCGCCGCGGTCCAGGCCGATTTCGGCGGCAGTGCCAGCGCGCTGGTGACCGGCGCGGGCTCGCTCTGGACCATCCCCAACACCTTCGCCATCGGTCCCGGCTCGGCAGACCCGACTTCCGTCACCCTCGCCGAGGGCGGCGAACTCCGGATCACCGCGGGCGATCTCCAGATCGACACGTTCGGCACGCTCAACCTCGGCAATGGCGGCACCGCCGGTCTGCTGACCATCACGGCGGGAGCGATCGTCAACGATGGTGCCATCGTTGCCGACTTCACCGATACGGCGACGCTGACCTACGACATTTCCGGCACGGGCACGCTGACCAAGCGCGGTTCCGGCGTGCTGACCCTGGCCGGTGCCAATACCTATACCGGCGCGACGACAGTGTCGGGCGGCAAGCTCGTCGTGAACGGCTCGCTCACCGGGGCAGTGACGATCGATGGCGGCGCGCTGGGTGGCTCGGGCACGGTCGGCGGCATCGCCGCCAATGCCGGCGGCACGGTCGCGCCGGGCAACTCGATCGGAACGCTCAATGTGGCCGGCAACATCTCGTTTGCGGCGGGCTCGACCTATCAGGTCGAGATCAACCCTGCCGGGCAAAGCGACAAGATCCTGGCTTCGGGGCTGGCGACGATCTCGGGTGGGACGGTCGCGGTGCTGGCCGAGAGGGGCAACTACGCCGCATCGACCAGCTACACCATCCTGACCGCCGCGGGTGGGGTCAGCGGCCAGTTCGGCAACGTGACCTCGGACCTCGTCTTCCTGACGCCGTCGCTGGCCTATGACAGCAACAATGTCACCCTGACGATGAGCCGCACCGCCACGACCTTCCCGGAGGTGGCGGGGACCCGCAATCAGGCCTCGATCGGGCACGCAGCCGAGGCGCTCGGCGTCGGCAACCCGATCTACGACACGCTGCTCTCGGGCACGGCGGCCGAGGCGCGCGCCGGCTTCGACCTGCTCTCGGGCGAGGCGCATGCTCAAGGCGTCGCCGTGATGATTGACGAGAGCCGGCTGGTGCGTGAGACGATCCTGTCGCGCCTGCGCGGGCCGTTGCTGACGCAAGCTCCCGGTCAAGTCGCGGCGAGCTTCTCGGCCGATCTGCCTGGCCGCAAGGGCGCGGTGCTGATGAATGCGCCGGTCGCGCAGCCGCGTTACGCCCTCTGGGGTGAGGCTTTCGGTGGCGCCGGCAACACCAATGCCGACGGCAATGCGGCCGGCCTGTCGCGCCGCAGCGGCGGGGCCCTGCTCGGCGCCGACCTGATGCTCTACGACAATCCCGGCTCGTCGCTCAGGCTCGGCGTCGCCGGCGGCTACAGCCAGTCGCGCTTCGACCTCGATGCCAGGCGCTCTTCGGGCAAGCTCGATAGCGGCCATGCCGCGCTCTATGCCGGCGCCCGCTTCGGCAACCTGCGTCTCGATGCAGGTCTCGCCTACTCATGGTCCGAGAGCGACATCCGCCGCCAGATCCAGATCCGCGGCTTTGGCGACAGCCTGCGCTTGCAGCGCCCAGGCGCGGTGGCGCAAGGCTTCGCCGAGCTCGGCTATGGCTTCGCCTTCAGCGGCTTTGCGCTCGAGCCCTTTGCGCAGCTCGCCCTGATCCGGGTTTCGGCCGAGGCCGGCACCGAGCAGGGCGGCGCCGCGGCGCTGCGGGTGCTCTCCTCGGAGCAGCTGCTCGGCTTCACCACGCTCGGCCTGCGCGCCGAGGCGCAGCTCGGCTCGGCGCCGCTCTTCGCCCGCGCCATGCTCGGCTGGCGCCACGGCTTTGGCGAACTCACCCCGCAGGCGAGCACGGCCTTCGCGCTCGGCACTACCCCGGCGCGCGTGTTCGCGGCTCAAATCGATCGCGAGGCGCTCGTCGCCGAGGCCGGGCTCGACTGGCGCATCTCGTCTGCCACCGCGCTCGGCCTGACCTACTCCGCCGCCATCGGCGAACGCTCAAGAGACCACGCCCTCAAGGGCAGGGTCGAAGTCAGGTTCTGAAAGGGGAGGCGCGCTAGTGCGCCTCCAGCACCAGCTCCAGCGTCATCAGCACCGGGTTCTCGCCGCGCTTGAGCGCGCCTTGCGCCATACCGCCGGTATAGTCGACCAGCGCGATGGCGAGCGCCGCTTCCGGCTTGCCGCCTTCGCCCGGCGCGACATGGCCGGCCGTGATCGCGATCTCTGTGGCGAAGGGCTCGATGACGCGATCATCGGCAAAGCGGGCGCCGATGGTCGAGCCGACGCCGCCATGGATGACGGCGTGGACGATGCCGCGTTCGGCGCAGAACGCTTCCAGGGCGGTAAAGACGTCGCGGTTCGGTCGCAGCCGCAGCACGAAGAAGCGGCCGCCGGCTTCTGCGCCGGCGCTCGGCTGTACCGCCGGCATGAACAGCTTGAAATTGGTCTCGGGATCATGGCCGGCGACGAAGCCGGCGCCATCCAGCCCGACCGCATCGACGGTGATCGGTTCCGCCAGGAAGCTCTGGTCCGGCAGGATATGGCCGCCATTATGGGTGCCATCGGCCTCGCGCCAGAGCGCATGGCCATGGAAGAACGGGACGTCGTCGCGCTCGCCGAAGGTCAGGGCTCCAGCCTCGATCCGAGTCACGCCATCAGGCCGGAAGGTCTCGCTGTAGAAGGCGGCATGCTCCGGCGTCGCCGACAGCGCCGGCATGACATAGGCGAAGGGCGCGAGCGCCAGCCCGGCCGGCAGGCGTAGCACGCCGCTGGAAAAGCCGTGCGCGGCGAAGGCCTCGGCGATCGCGTCGAGCAGCAGGCCGGGCTTCAGCTCAAGCATGAGCTTGCGGCCGTGCCCCTCGGCCCACTGGATGCGCTCGGGCTCGGCCGGCCCCGGCTGCTCGATCCTTCTCACGCTGAGGCTCCCGGCGCCCTGACGAAGTCGAGCAGGCCGCGCTTCTCCAGCTCGTCGCGCACCAGCCGCTTGGGCACCTTGCCATAGCCGGATTTCGGCAGCTCCTCGAAGAAGAAGAAGCGCTTCGGCATCTTGTAGCGCGGGATCTTTTCGGCGAGGTAGTTTGCCAGCTCATTTTCATCGATATGACTGCGCGCAACGCAGACCGCGACGCCGATCTCGCCCCAGACTGCATCGGGAACGCCGAGCACTGCGGCCTCGGCGATCGCCGGATGGGTCAGGATCTTCTCCTCGATCTCGCGCGGATAGATGTTCGAGCCGCCGGAGATGTACATGTCCGAGGCGCGGCCGGTGATGTAGACGAAGCCCTGCTCGTCCATATGGCCGAGGTCGCCGGTGCGGAACCAGCCGTCGCGGAAGGATTTCGCATTGGCTTCGGGGTTCTCGTAGTAGCCGGCGAAGACGGCCGGGCCGATCACGCAGATCTCGCCGGTCTCGAAGGGCTTGAGCTCCTCGCCCGCGTCGTTCTGAATCGCAACCTGGATGCCGGTGCGCTCGACGCCGCAGGAGCCGATGCGCGCCGCCGGCCCGTCCTCTTCCTCGTGCAGATAGGTCGGCAGCACGGTGATGTTGCCGGTGACCTCGCCGAGGCCGAAATACTGCACCAGCACCTTGCCGAGCTTGCGCAGAGCCGTCTTCTGGTCCTCGCGATACATCGGCGCGCCGGCATAGATGACATGGCGCAGCGAGGAGTGGTCGTGCTGGTCGACGGCCGGATGCTCGACCAGCATCTTCAGGATGGTCGGCACGGTGAAGATGTTGGTGACCCGATACTTCGCGATCAGCCGGAAGGCCTCGTCGATATCGAAGCGCTCGGTCGGCAGCAGGATCGTTGGGGCGCCGCGGGCTGACAGGACCAGCTGATGCACACCGGCGCCATGCGAGAGCGGCGCGACCACGAGCGAGGCGTCCTGTTCGGTCGAGCCCGGCACGAGGTCGGCGAGGTGATTGGTCACCACGAAGCCCATCTGGCCATGGGTCAGCACTGCCGCCTTGGAGCGGCCGGTCGTGCCCGAGGTGAAGAAGAACCAGCAGGGATCGTCGCGGTCGACGATCGCGTCGGGCACGTGGCTGCCCTGATGCGCGGCGATCGCCTCGGTCAGCGTCGTCTCGCCGAAGGCGCCGGCGCCGATCCGCCAGGTGAACTGCAGCGCCTTGCTTTCCTTGGCGACGGCCTCAGCATGATCAGGGAAATCGCCATGGCAGAGGAAGCCCTTGGCGCCCGAGGACGTCGCGAGATAGGCGACCTCGTCCGGCATCAGCCTAAAATTGGTCGGCACCCAGACGGCGCCAAGCCGGAAGGCGGCGAACATCGAGACGAACATCTCGTCGCAATTCTTGGAGTGGACAAGGATACGGTCGCCCTTGCCGATGCCGCGGGCGGACAGTGCGGCGCAGAGCGCGTGCGCTGCCGCATCGAGCTCGCCCCAGCTCCATTGCCGCTCGCCCCAAATCAGCCCGGGCCGGTCGCCGAAGCGGCGGGCATTGCGTGTCAGGAAATGCGCGAGGTTCATTACCCGCGTGGTCACGGGCTTTTGCCCACCCGCCGGGCCGGCGCCCGCTGCGCTCGTCGTCATGGCGTCGTCTCCGCTGTCCTGATCTCGTCTTGCGCCGGCTTGCCCTGCCGCCGGTCGAGCATGGCGGCGATCCTATGCTCGACCTGCCGCGCCTCCTGGCGCAGCAGGGTAGCGAGCTCCTGCTGCCGCTGCGGCTGCATGCGTGAATCGATCGCGGCGATGCTGAGCGCGCCGGCGACCCGCCCGTCGGGATAACGCACGGACACGCCGACGCCCCAGGAACTGGCGACGATGTGGCCGGGATTGAGGGCGAAGCCCTGGCGCCGGGTGAGGGCGATCTCGGCCCTGAGCTGCGCAGGCGAATAGGCCGGATAGCGCGCGTCGAGGATGGCGCGATTGGCTTCGATCATCTCCGCGATCTCGTCGTCGGCTAGCGCCGCCAGCATGGCGAGCGAGCCGGCGCCGACGCCGAGTGGGTGCTGGTCGCCAGCTTGCAAGGCATGGGTGCGTACCGGCCAAGTACCTTCCTCGCGATGCAGGCAGATGACGAAGCGGTCGCGCCGGATCGAGAAGAAGCTGGTGTCCTGCGTCGTGTCGGAGAGCACCCGGAGGCTCGGCATGGCGAGGTCGAGCAGCCCGTGGCGCTGGCCCGAGAGCAGGCCGAGCACGAAGGCCTCTTCGCCGAGATGGTAGCGCCGCGTGCGGGTCTCCTGTTCGACCAGCCCGGCCCGCATCAGCGCCAGCAGCAGGCGCCGGACCGTGGGCTTGTTCAGCCCGCTGTTCTCGACGATCTCGCTGAGCGGCAGGCCGGATGCCGTCTCGCGGCCGACGAGCGAGAGCAGTCGCAAAGCGCGGTCGACGCTCTGCGAGCCTGACAGATCGGGCGTCGGCACGGACTCGGGCTGCATTTCCTCTGCCGTATTGGGTCCATGATGCGGACCTCTCTTCTGCTTTAAAGGTGTAGATGGCTGCGCTGGCGATTGCAACAATGGTCGATCCGTGTATGTTCCAGACGGAACGAGCGAGCTAAATCGCCATAATGTGGACCCTTGCGATCGGCGCTGCCGACGCGGCGGGTGGATGGGAGGAGCGGCCCTTATGGCCGAAACAAGCACGAGCGCAGCCGCCGGCGCGCATGCCAGCGATGGCGTCGCCGCGGTTCTGGAGAGTCTCGACCACACCCCTAAGCGTGTCGGCTCGGCGCTGGTGCGCCCGCTCGAAGTCATCGCCGCGACCCTGCTCGTCGCCATCGTCACGTTGCTGCTCGCCGGCGTGACCTCGCGCTATGTGCTGTCGATCCCGGTGGTCTGGATCGACGAAGCCGCCTCGATCTGCTTCCTCTGGCTCGCCATGCTCGGCGCCGCCATCGCGATCGACCGCAACGAGCATCTGCGCCTGACCTTGTTCGTCGGCATGCTGCCGGAGCGTTTGCGCGGTCTCGTCCACGCCTTCGGCCTGCTCGCAGTCGCGACCTTCCTCGCCGTGATGACCTGGCCGGCGATCGACTACGTCATTGAGGAATCCTACGTCACCTCGGCGGCGCTCAACATCCCGTCGAGCTACCGGGTCTCGGCGATCGCCTTCGGCATCATCGCCATGCTGGCGCTGGTGCTGACCTATGCGGTCAAGACCTGCACGCTGCGCGACCTCCTGATCTCGGCCGTAGTGATCGGCATTGTCGCGGCGGCCTTCTTCCTGCTGACGCCGGTGTTCAAGACGCTCGGCTACGTCAACATCGCCATCTTCCTGCTCGGCGTCGTCGGCCTCTGCCTCGTTGCCGGTATCCCGATCGCCTTCTGCTTCGGGCTGGGCGCCCTCTGCTTCCTGTCGTTCAGCACCACCGTGCCGATCTTCGTGATGATCGGGCGCATGGACGAGGGCATGTCGAGCCTGATCCTGCTCTCGGTGCCGATCTTCGTGCTGCTCGGCTGCGTGCTCGATGCCACCGGCATGGGCAAGGCGATTGTCGACTTCCTCGCCTCCATGCTCGGCCATGTCCGCGCCGGCATGTCCTATGTGCTGCTCGGCTCGCTGTTCCTGGTTTCGGGCATCTCCGGCTCCAAGGTCTCCGACATGGCGACAGTGGCGCCGGCGCTTTTCCCCGAGATGAAGCGGCGCGGCTATCAGCCCAAGGAACTGATCGCGCTGCTTTCGACCGGCGCGGCCATGGCCGAGACCGTGCCGCCCTCGATCGTGCTGATCGTGCTCGGCTCGGTCGCCGGCGTCTCGATCGCCGGGCTCTTCACCAACGGTCTCGTCGTCGCGACCGTGCTCCTGCTCGTGCTCGCGATCCTGGCGCGCTGGAAGGCGCGCGGCGAGATGCTGAAGGGGGTGCGCCGTGCCCCGTTCGCGACGATCTGGAAGACGGCGCTGATCGCGGCGCCCGCCCTCGTCCTGCCCTTCCTGATCCGCAGCGCCGTCGGCGGCGGCGTCGCCACTGCGACCGAGGTCTCGACCATCGCCGTGCTCTACGCGCTGATCGTCGGCATCGTCCTCTATGGCGGCATCAGCTGGCGCACCTTCTACGGCATGCTGGTCGAGACCGCGGCGCTTTCCGGCGCGATCCTGCTGATTCTCGGCACCGCCTCGGCCATGGCCTGGGCGCTGACCCAGACCGGCTTCGCCCGCGATCTCGCGACCGCGATGTCGCATCTGCCCGGCGGCTGGATCAGCTTCATGGCCGTGACGATCGTCGTCTTCATGATCCTCGGCTGCGTGCTCGAGGGCCTGCCGGCGATCGTGCTGATGGCGCCGCTGATGTTCCCGATCGCCAAGAGTCTCGGCATCAACGACATCCACTATTCGATGGTCGTCGTCACCGCGATGAACATCGGCCTGATGACGCCGCCGATCGGCATCGGCTTCTACATCGCCTGCAAGATCGGCAATGTCGAACCGGACGAGGCGATGGGCGCGATCTGGCCCTATCTGCTGGCCCTGCTCGCCGGCCTCGCCATCATCGCCTATGTGCCGTCCTTCTCGACGATGTTCCTGTGAGGCGCGCCATGTCGCTCCATCATGGCCGCCCGTCGTGCCCGTCGATTGCCGGATGGCGAAAACCCGCGCCAGCATAAGCAAAACACCTTGGCGCGTCCGAACGAGGCCGCGCTGACCAATGAAGAACCTTGAGGGAGGAAAGACCATGTCGATCTCACGCCGCACGATCCTGCAGGGCGCCACCGCCGCCGCCACGATCGGGACCTTCTCGATCGCCCGCGCCCAGACGCCGGAATTCACCTACAAATACGCCAACAACCTGCCGCTGGCGCATCCGATGAACGTGCGCGCCGCCGAGGCGATGGAGAAGATCAAGGCCGAGACCAATGGCCGGGTCGTCATCCAGATTTTCCCGAACAACCAGCTCGGTTCCGACACCGACATGCTGAACCAGGTCCGCTCCGGCGGCGTCGAGTTCTTCACGCTGTCGCCGCTGATCCTGTCGACCCTGGTGCCGAACGCCTCGGTCAGCGGCATCGGCTTCGCCTTCCCGGACTATGATTCCGTCTGGAAGGCGATGGATGGCGAGCTCGGCGCTTACGTCCGCGGCCAGATCGCCAAGGCGAACCTGCACGTCCTCGACAAGATCTGGGACAACGGCTTCCGCCAGATGACCTCGTCCAAGGGCCCGATCGCCAGCCCGGCCGATCTCAAGGGCTTCAAGATCCGCGTGCCGGTCTCGCCGCTCTGGACCTCGATGTTCAAGGCTTTCGACTCGGCCCCGGCCAGCATCAACTTCGCCGAGGTCTACACCGCGCTGCAGACCAAGATCGTCGACGGACAGGAGAACCCGCTGGCGATCATCGCGACCGCCAAGCTGTTCGAGGTGCAGAAGTACCTCTCGCTCACCAACCATATGTGGGACGGCTTCTGGTTCCTGGCCAATCGCCGCGCCTGGGATCGGCTGCCGCAGGACCTGCGCACCATCGTCGCCAAGAACATCGACGCGGCCGCTTTGCTCGAGCGCGCCGACGTCGCCAAGCTCAATGCCGGCCTGCAGGCTGAGCTGACCTCGAAGGGCATGGTCATCAACCCGACCAAGGCCGACGAATTCCGCGCCGCGCTGCAGAAGGCCGGCTTCTACGGCGAGTGGAAGGGCAAATTCGGCGACGAGGCCTGGGCGATCCTGGAGAAGGCGGTCGGCGGCAAGCTGGCCTGATCCAAGTCAGTCTCGATTGATCGTCGCGGCGCGCCTCGGGCGCGCCGCAAGCGTTTCACACGCCCTTCTTCGCCGCCTTGCCCGGCTCGCTGAAATCGAGCTGCTTTTGCAGCCCGAGCTGGACCACGAAGGCCGGCACCGCTTCCAGCCCGGTATCCTTGGTCTTGCGCCAGGCGGCCGAGGCGGTTGCGGTCATGCCGCTGCCGAGACCGCGCGCATAGTCGAGGCCGATGCTGGATGTGCGCGTCGTCGAGTCGAGCCCGAGATAGTCCTCCAGCTTCTGCCTGATGGTGAGGGAGAGCGCGTTGGTGTCGTTGAAACGCGCGGTAAGCTTGCCCTCGTGCTGGGTCACGAGATTGACCACGGCGAAGGGCAGGGTGGTATCCTCGACGGTGCGGCCCGAGGAGAGGTCGAGCGTCAGCCACTCATAGGGAACGCGCAGCTTGGCGGTGTAGAGCAGCTTCTTCTCGTTCTCGAACTCCTTGTCCGGGAAGATGATTTGCAGCGGCGAGAGCGAGGCCTCGAAGCTCGCCCCCGCCAGCGCCGTCGAGACGAACAGGTTGGGCTGCAGCCGGTAATTGTCGCGGCGCATGCCGAGATAATCGGTGCCGTTGGTGAAGCGCGTGCGTGACGCCGTGAACGATACGCCGATCTCGGTCTCGCTTTGGCGCCAGGCGATCCCCGGCGTGATGCCGAGCGTGGCGAGGTTCTCGTCCTGCGGCAGGAAATCGCCGCTGGCGAAGACATTGCGCTCGTTCAGCGCGGCGAGCCGGGCTTCGGCATTGGCGAAGAGTCGAAAGGAGCCGAGGCTGAGATTGAGCCGCTCGCGCCAGGTCAGGCTGCTGCGGCGGCGCGACCAGGTCTGCTCGTTGTCGATCGCGAGCGAGGATTGCAGGGTAAGGTTCTCGCCGATCCCGGTGGCGTGCTTCAGCGTCAGCGTATGCAGCCGGCTGGCCGCCAACTGGCGTGGATCATACTGGGTGTCGACCAGGAGAAGATCGAGCCCATAGCCGTCCTGAACCGTACCGCGCAGATAGTTCCAGCTCGCAAAGCCCGTCAGCGTCGGGCTACCCTTCTCGCCCTTGCTGTTGGTCGGGCTGGAATCGAAACCGCCGCGCAGGCCGACCACCGCCGTGGAGACCAGAGTCTCCGCCGCCTTCTCTTCGGCCGCAGCCGGAAGGGTGCAGAGCAAGGCGCAGACAAGCACGAATACCCTACGGACAGGACGCATGACATCACCCCTCTCAGACAAAGATAGGTGGTCATGCCTAACGGTCAGTTAATATAGCCAAGATGTTGACTGTGATTTCAAGAATAGATTTCATCTAATACATAATACGCGAGGTAATAGTTTACTCTGTATTCAGGCGCTCTCCGGTTAAGGCTAGCAAGTATGGTTAACAATGCGTTCAGATTGTGTTCAAAGTGAAACGCAACCATAACGTGTATATCGCTTCGACACCCGGAGCGAGAGCAGGGAGAGAAAGATGAAATACGCAATTGTTCTTGCCTCGATCGCTGCCTTTTCCGTCACCCCCGCTTTCGCCGGCAGCAAGGGTGGTCGTGGCGGCGGCCTTCTCGGTGGACTGGTCACCTCGGTGGCGTCCGTCACGACTGCCGTCTCGAACGTCAAGGTGCTCAACAACGTCTCGGTGCTGAGCGGCAACGGCATCCTGAACGGCAACAAGGTCAGCGTCGGCCGCGGCGGTATCGGCATCGGCAATGGCGGCCACGGCTGCGGCTGCAACTGAGCCCTGAGGAGAGCCAGGCCGGTCGCTGACGCCGGCCCGGAGGAAGAGAGGAGAGAGCGCCGCTCCTCTCTTCTTCGCGGCATTCGGGAGTTGTCTACCTGCCGACCGGTAGGGTAAGCTATCGCGGAGACATGAGGGACATGCTGGCGGCGATGGACAATTTCGATGCGGCTGGCGGCGGGACACTCCGCTCGCCCTATTTCAGCGAGGAACACGAGGCGCTGCGCGACCAGTTGCGCCGCTTCGTCGCGACCGAGGTCAAGCCGCACGGGCTCGCCTGGGAAGAGGCCGGCATGGTGCCGCGCGAGGTGCTGCGCCGCATGGGCGAGCTCGGCTTCCTCGGCATCCGCTACCCGGCCGAATATGGCGGCTCCGAACTCGACACGCTCGCGACCGTGGTGCTGGCCGAGGAACTCGGCCGCTCGACCTTCTCGGGCTTTGCCATCACCGCGCTCGTCCACACCGACATGGCCTCGGTCCATGTCTTCAATGCCGGCAGCAAGGAGCAGCGCGACCGCTGGCTGCCCGATGTCATCGCCGGCAAGGTGATCTGCGCCATCGCCGTCACCGAGCCCGATGCCGGCTCCGACGTGAAGGGCATTCGCACCTCGGCAAGGCGCGAGGGCGATTCCTACGTGCTGAACGGCGCCAAGATGTTCATCACCAACGGCGTCCACGCCGATCTCTACTGCGTCGCCGCCAAGACCGATCCGTCGGCGAAGCCCTCGCAGGCGGTCTCGATGTTCCTGGTCGAGAAGGGCACGCCGGGCTTCCGCGTCGGCCGCGCCCTCGACAAGCATGGCTGGCGTTCCTCCGACACCGCCGAGCTGATCTTCGAGGATTGCCGGATTCCCGCCGAGAACCTGCTCGGCGGCGAAGGGCGTGGCTTCTACGCGATCATGCGCAATTTCCAGAACGAGCGCACGGTGATCGGCGCCATGGCAATGGGCGAGGCGCAGGCCGCGATCGAGCTGACGCTCGACTATGTCCGCACGCGCATGGCCTTCGGCGCGCCGCTCTGGGAAAAGCAGGCGATCCGCCAGAAGCTCGCCATGCTCTCCGCCAAGGTCGAGGCCGGGCGCCAGCTCGTCCATCATGCCGCCTGGCTCGACGCCAAGGGCTTCGACGCGACGCGCGAGGTCTCGATGGTCAAGGCTTATTGCGGCGAGCTGGTCAACGAAGTCATGTATGCCTGCGTCCAGTTCCATGGTGGCATGGGCTTCATGCGCGAGAGCGCGATCGAGCGCATGGCCCGCGACGCACGCGTCCAGGCGATCGGCGGCGGCGCCACCGAAGTCATGCTCGAAGAGGTGGCGAAGCGGCTGTGACGATGCGCTCCCGTCTTTCCGGGGCGCTGCGCAGCAGCGAGCCCGGAACCCATGAACACGACCTTTCCCCGTCATGGTCGGGCTTGTCCCGACCATCCACGTCTTCCTTCGTCGACTGCGGTGTTCAAGACGTGGATGCTCGCCACAAGGGCGAGCATGACGGATTGGATTGGCGTCGTGGTCATGGGTTCCGGGCTCGCTGCTGCGCAGCGCCCCGGAAAGACGGGAGTGGTTCATGAGCCCGGCGGCGGCAAGCTCTGTAGCTCGGCAAGAAGGCGGTTCCCGCCGCCTGATCCTCGACCATGCTGCGCGTCTGCTGCGCAGCAATGGCTATCACCAGACCAGCCTGCGCGAGATCGCCGAAGCCGTCGGCATCCGCAAGGCCAGCCTCTATCACCACTTCGCCTCGAAGGAGGAGATCGTCGAGGCGGTCGTCAATGACGGTGTCCGTCGCGTCCACGAGGCCGTGGCGGCAGCATTGGCCGCCGCCGGCGAAGCCGACCCGCGCCGCCGCCTCGCAGCGGCGATCGCCGCGCATCTGTCGGCGCTGCACGGGCATTCCGACTACACCTGCGCCAGCATCAAGGTCTTCAGCTTCGGCGACAACCCGACGCCAGAGAGCGTCCGGCGCATCCGCCGCGACTATGAGGATGTCTGGCGCTCGCTGATCGAGGAGCTCGCCGGCACGGGCGCGCTGGCGGCAGGGGCAGCGCCGGAGCGGCTGCGCCTTTTCCTGCTCGGGGCGATGAACGGCTCGGTCGACTGGTATCGCGAGGGGCGCTTCGACATCGCCCAGCTTGCGGATGAGCTCGCGGCGCTGGTCGCGCCGGTCAAGGCTGGCCGAGAGAGCTAGCCAACTATTGGCCAAGACAGCTGGCCGTTTCACCTTAACCTCGCTTTGACCAGCGCCGGGTGACGGTAGGCCATGACGCGCGACGGCCTGTTTCGATTCGGTGGTGAATTCCGCGATTCCCTCCGGGAGGCGGCGTTCCGCGATGCGCGCTTTGCCGAGATGCTCCGGCAGTGCCGCCTGATCTTCCTGATCTCCGCGATCCTCAACACGCTCTTCCTCGCCAGCGACTGGCGCTTCCACGGCACGCCGCATTTCTTCGTCGCCGTGCCGGCGCGGCTCATGGTCGTCTTCGCCTCGCTGCTCTGCTTTGCGCTGGTGCGCCGGGCGACACGGTTCTCGCAAGCTCAGGCCGTGCTGATCGGCTGGGAGGTCACGACGGGGCTCGCGGTCGCGCTGCTGGTGTCCTCGCGCAGCGATCTTGCGCTCTTCGTCGTGCTGATGCTGCCTTCGATCTTCTATCTGGTGGCGCCGACGGCCTTTCGCTGGAGCATGGTTCTGGGTGTCGGTTGCAGCGCCCTGATGCTCGCCGGCTATCTCGGCGGCGGACCGCTGCCATCGACCTTGCCGGGCCTGATCCTCGTCCTCGTCATGCTCAATTTCGCGCTTGGACTGGTCGTCGTCCACGGCAACCGCCTGCGCCGGCTCGAATGGGCGGCGACGCAGGCCGAGCGCCAGGCCAAGGACGAACTCGTCGCCAGCCAGGCGATGATCGAGCGCATCTTCATGGCGGTGCCGATCCCTCTCATCGTGACCTCGCGCGACGAGGGCCGCTTCCTGCGCGGCAACGATGCCGCCAAGCGCTATTTCGGCGAGGAGGTCACGCAGGCGCAGGTCCAGGATATCCTGCTCGATGGCGGCAATCGGCGCATGATCGCCCGCTTGCTGCACGAGCAGGAGCAGATCAAGAGCCATGAGGCGAAGATCCGCGACGGCAGCGGCGCCGTGCGCGACGTCCTGATCACCGCGACGACGCTGCCGATCGGCGAGGCGCCGGCGGTGGTCGCGGGGATCGTCGACATCACCGACCGCAAGGCGGCCGAGGCGCGGACCCGCCTGCAGGCGACACATGATGCGCTGACCGGCTTGCCGAACCGGCTGCTCTTTGGCGAGCGGCTGCAGCAGGGGCTGGCGCGCATGGCGCGCAAAGGCGGTGTGGTCGGGCTCTTCCTGATCGACCTCGACGACTTCAAGTCGATCAACGACACGCTCGGTCACGATGCCGGTGATGCGCTGCTGATCCAGGCGGCGGCGCGGCTTGCCGCTGCGATCGGCCCGGAGGATTTTGTCGCCCGTCTCGGCGGTGACGAGTTCATCGTTTTGTCCGCCGAGCGGCTGACGACGATGCAGGCGCTGGCGAAGGGTGAGCGGCTGATCGAGGTCCTGCGCCAGCCCTGCGAACATGCCGGGCAGACGATTGCGACGCGTGCGAGCCTGGGCATCGCGTTCGCGCCCGAGCATGATCGGGATGCTGTCGAGCTGATGAAGGACGCCGATCTCGCGCTCTATCGGGCCAAGGCGAACGGCCGCAACATGGCGATCGTCTACGAGCCGGCGATGCGGGCCGCGATGGCACGCCGGGTTGCCGTCTGCCAGGGGCTGGCCGGCGCGCTGAAGGAGGAGCGCATCCTGCCCTTCTACCAGCCGCAGGTCGCGCTCGACACCGGCCGGATCATCGGTTTCGAGGCACTGGCGCGCTGGCGCCATGCCGAGCGCGGCATCATCCCGGCCGCCGCCTTCCAGGAAGGTTTCCAGGACGCCGAGATCGCCAACGGGATCAGCGATGCGATCATCGCCGCGGCGGTGAGCGACCTGCGGCGATGGCTCGACGCCGGCCTCGATGTCGGGCACGTCCACGTCAATCTCGCGGCGAGCGTCTTCCGCGACCCGGCGCTGCCGGAGCGCCTCCTCAGTCAGCTGGCGGCCGCCGGCGTGCCGGCCGATCGCTTCGGCGTCGAGGTCACCGAGACGGTGCTGCTCACCCGCGATGCCGACGAGGCCGAGCGCACGCTGAAGACCCTGCGCGCGGCGGGCCTGCGTGTCGCGCTCGACGATTTCGGCACCGGTTACGCCTCGCTGACCCATCTCAAGCGCTTCCCGGTCGATGCCCTCAAGATCGATCGCGGCTTCGTCAGCCATGTCGCCGAGCGCAGTGACGACGCAGCGATCGTGCGGGCGCTGATCCGGCTCGCGGCCGATCTCGGTCTCGACGTCATCGCCGAAGGGGTCGAGACCGCCGAGCAGGAGGCCTTCCTGCGCGAGCATGGCTGCCGCTTTGCTCAGGGCTATCGCTATGCCAAGCCTGCGCCCGCCGGCCGCGTGCCCTGGCTGTTGCAGCTTCCGGACCTGTTGCCGAAGAACGGCGCCATGCATGGGGATAGTGCCGCCGCCTGAGCCGGCGCACTGGTCGCGGCGCGGTTTTCATGGCGCTATGCGCGCTTCCGGATCAAAGCCACGAGCCTTGCATGCGCGCCTTCTACCATCCCGACCAGTCCAAGCACGATCCGCAGCAATATATGCGCTTCGGCCAGATCGTGGCGCCGAAGGATCTGCCGGAGCGGACCGAGCGGCTGCTCGGCGCGCTGGCAAAGCATGGCGTGACGCCCGAGCGTCCGGCCGAGCACGGCACCGGCCCGATCCTCGCGGTTCATGACGAAGGCTTCGTTCGCTTCCTGGAAGGGCTTTGGGCGCGCTGGCTCGCCTTGCCCGAGCGCGGGCCGGAGGCCTGGCCCAACACCTTCCCCTATTGGAGCGGCCGCACCGACGAGGATGTTCGTCCGCCCTGCCGGCCAACCGGGATCATGGGCCAGCTCGGCTGGTATCTTGGCGATCTCTCCGTGCCGGTCGGCGAGCATTGCTGGCTCTCGACCCTGCGCTCGGCTGAGACCGCGGTTTCGGGCGCCGAGGCGATCCTCGCCGGCGAACGCGCGGTCTATTCGCTCTGCCGCCCTTCGGGGCATCACGCCCGCGCCGACCGCGCCACCGGCTTCTGCTATCTCAACAACACGGCGATCGCGGCGCAGCGCCTGCGCAGCAAATTCGGCAAGGTCGCGATCCTCGATGTCGACGCCCATCATGGCGACGGCACCCAGCAGATCTTCTATCGCCGCGACGATGTGCTCACCATCTCGGTCCATGCCGATCCGGTGAACTACTATCCCTTCTTCACCGGCTATGAGGACGAGCGCGGCAATGGGGCAGGGGAGGGCTTCAACCTCAATCTGCCGCTTGCCCCCGGCGCCGCCGGTGCCGAGATGGAAGCGGCGGTCGACCGCGCCGGCCGCGCCATTCGCGAATTCGGGGCCGAGGTCCTCGTCATCGCGCTCGGCTATGACGCCCACAAGGATGATCCGATCGGCGTGCTCAAGCTCGAAGCTGCCGATTTCGGCACGATCGGCGAGCGTGTGAAGGCGCTCGGCCTGCCGACGCTGGTGGTGCAGGAAGGCGGCTACGCGATCGAGGCGATCGGCGATTGCCTCGACGCGTTCCTCGGCGGGTTCAAGGGGTAGGGCCTGTGCCGCAGGCGGTCGCCTGCCTCGCCTTGCTGGTGAGGGATTATGACGAGGCGATCGCCTTCTTCGTCGACGCCCTCGGCTTCGAACTCCTCGAGGACACGCCGCTCGGCGCAGAGAAGCGCTGGGTCAGGGTGGCGCCTACGGGAGGCAAGGGGGCGGCGCTGCTGCTGGCTCGCGCCGCGTCGGCCGAGCAGCGGGCGCAGATCGGGAGCCAGGCAGGCGGCCGCGTTTTCCTGTTCCTCGAGACCGATGATTTTGCGCGCGACCATGCCCGCATGCTGGCGCGCGGCGTTCGTTTCCTGGAGGTGCCGCGCCGCGAAAGCTACGGCACCGTCGCCGTCTTCGAGGACCTCTATGGCAATCGCTGGGATCTGATCGAGCCGGCGCGCTGACGTTGGCGCCTCGTCCGAGAGAGGGGGCGCCGGCCCCCCTCTTCCTTTGGTTCGCTCTGCTATTCCGCGGCCTCGCGGCGCGGCAGCACCCAATCCGGGCGGACCCAGTGGCAGGTGTAGCCGGCCGGATAGCGCTCCAGATAATCCTGGTGCTCCGGCTCCGCCTCCCAGAAATCGCCTTCGGGCTTCACTTCCGTGGTCACGCGGCCGGGCCAACGTCCCGACGCGTTCACCTCGGCGATCACCTCTTCGGCGGTCTTCTTCTGCGCCTCGTCGACATAATAGATTCCCGATCGATAGCTGGTGCCGAGGTCGTTGCCCTGGCGGTTCAGCGTCGTCGGATCATGGATCTGGAAGAAGAACTCCACCAGCTGCCGGTAGCCGATCTTGCTGGGATCGAAGCTGATCTCGATGCCCTCGGCATGGGTCCCGTGATTGCGATAGGTCGCATTCTTCACGTCGCCGCCGGTGTAGCCGACCCGGGTCTTCTCGACACCGGGAAGCTTGCGGATCAGCTCCTGCATGCCCCAGAAGCAACCGCCTGCGAGTACAGCACGTTCCGTCATGTCAAACCTCCTTGATCCCGCCGAGATAAGCATCGACACCTGAGTTCGCCATGTCGTCGCATCAGGTTACGGCTGGCAAGGCTGATCGCTGCAAACGGCCGCTCGTGACGGCCCCTCATTCTCGGCTTGGCCACGCCCCCTCCGGTCAACCAAGCCTGCCCCACACTTTCTCGGATCGGCTTAATCGATCCTTCGCCGATGAGCTGTATCGAGAGGCATGCTCAGCCTTTGGGATTCCATCAGCGCTTGGTTCTGGGACATCCCCAGTCTCTGGACCGCCTTTTGGCGAGCCGTGGTCACAGCCCTTGCGACGATCGTATTCAGCATGGTGCTGGGCCTGCCCGCAGGGATACCCTTCGTGGCTCAATGGTTGTGCCTGTTTTGGTTCTTCGGTCGCTATCAGCATCAAAAGCGGCAGAGGTCTTGAAAGCACGGAAGGCCCGCGCTCCAGCAAACGCCGCTCTCGCTCAGATCACCGCCTCGATCAGGAACGGCCCTTTCCGATCGAGCGCGCCCTTGAACAGCCGGGTGAACTCCTCGGCCGTCGTGGCACGTCCGGCCTCGACGCCCATGCCCTTCGCCATCGCGACCCAGTCCAGCGCCGGCTCGTCGAGGTTGAGCATCAGCTTGGCGTTGCGGCCGAAATCGTTGACGCCGACTGCGCGCATCTCGCCGTGCAGGATCGCATAGGTCCGGTTGGCGAAGATCACGGTGATGACGTCGAGGTTCTCGCGCGCCTGCGTCCACAGGCCCTGCACCGTGTACATGCCGGAGCCGTCGGCCTGCATGCCGATGACCTTGCGGTCCGGGCAGGCGACGGCCGCACCGACGCAGAGCGGGATGCCCTCGCCGATCGCGCCGCCGGTGAGCTGGATGTAATCGTGCTGCGGTGCGCTGTGGCAGTCGTAGTAGAAGTTGCGGCCCGACGAGACAGATTCATCGCAGATGATGCAGTTCTCCGGCAGCAGCGCCGAGACGATGGCGCAGGCCTTGTCGGCGTCGAGCGTGCCGGTCGGCAGTGCGGGCTGCTCCGTGCGCGAGGGGGCAATGTAGGCGGGAGCGATCCTGGTCGCGCCCATCTCCTCGGCGAGTGCCGTGACCGCCGCGGGCAGGTCGTCGCCCGGCCGCGCCAGCGTCGCGACCTCGCAGCCATCATGGACCAGCCGGCCGGGCTTGCCGGGATAGGCGAAGAAGCCCACCGGCACCTGCGCGCCGATGAGCACGAGGTAGTCGATGTCCTTGAGCTGATCGAGCGCCTTGTCGATCGGGTAGAACACCTTGGGCATGGCGACGCGGCCGGCGCCGCGCTGGATCCGCCCGTTCGACATCTGGCTGAAGATCATGGCGCCGGTCGCCGCGCAGGCGCGGGCCGCCATCTCCATCGGCTTCTCGCGCAGCGCCAGACCGGTCAGCATGATCGCGGCGCGCGCGCCGTGCTTGCGCAGGCCGGCCGCGACCTCGCGGACCGTGGCGGCATCGACGCTCTTCAGCGCCGGCAGCGGCGTCGGCTTCAGCTCCGCCGGCTCGACGCTGCCCCAGGCGCAATCGGCCGGCAGGATCACGGTGGTGACGCCGGGCAAAGTGAGCGAAGCGGCATAGGCTTCGCCGATCGCCGGGCCGACATCTTCCGGCGAGGCGATGCGGCGCACGAACTGCGACATCGGCCGGGCCAGGCTTTCAATGTCGCTGGTCAGCGGCGCGTCATGCTGCAGGTGATAGGTCGCGTGGTCGCCGACCACGTTGATCATCGGGGTCCAGGCGCGCCTGGCGTTGTGCATGTTGGCAAGGGCGTTGGCCATGCCGGGACCGCAATGCAGCAGCGTCGCCGCCGGCTTGTCGGCCATCCGGGCATAGCCATCGGCCGCGCCGGTGACCACGCCCTCGAACAGGCCGAGCACGCAGCGCATCTGCGGCTTGCGGTCGAGCGCCGCGACGAAGTGCATTTCCGAGGTGCCGGGATTGGCGAAGCAGACATCGACATCGTTGACCAGCAGCGTGTCGCACAGGCGGTCGGCGCCATTCATCCGGAAGAACCTCTCGATAGCCATGGCGTTTCGCGCCGATGGTCCGAGGGGAAGGGATCGCTCCTGCGGTGTCAAACAAGAGAATGTCATTGCTTTCCCAAGCGGCGTTGATCAGCGCGCGCTCCGCCCGGCCGGGATCGGCCGGGCGAGCGGAGTTCGCGCAAAGCCAATAAGCGCAGCGCCTTGACGGAATTGCATATGCATTTAACGTGAATTGGAACGAAGCTTGCTTATCGGGCACGATCGGGCTGCGATGGCCGGGGTGTCCGCTGCGAGCGGAATCAAGAGGGGAAGAGGTTCGTCATGACAGGTGTGAAGCGTATCGGGACGGCGGCCGGGATCGGCCTGGCAGCCCTCATGGCCGCAAGCGGCGCGCAGGCGCAGACCAAGGTCAATGTCGGCATCTCCGGCTGGACCGGCTTCGCCCCGCTGGTGCTCGCCAAGGAGGCCGGCATCTTCGCCAAGAACGGCCTCGACGTCTCGATCAAGAAGATCCCGCAGAAGGACCGCCACCTCGCCATCGCCTCGGGCGACATCCAGTGCGCCGCGACCACGGTCGAGACCTGGATCGTCTGGGACGCCGCCGGGATCAAGACCAAGCAGATCTTCCAGCTCGACAAGAGCTATGGCGCCGACGGCATGGCGGTGCGCAGCGCGACCGGCTCGATCAAGGACCTGAAGGGCAAGACGGTCGCAGCCTCCGCCCCCGGTACCTCGCCCTATTTCGCCCTGGCCTGGATCCTCAAGGAGAACGGCATGTCGGTGAAGGACGTCACCGTGGTCAACATGGAGCCCGGCCCGGCGGCGCAGGCTTTTATCGCCGGCCAGAACGACGCGGCCATGACCTATGAGCCCTATCTCTCGGCAGTGCGCGAGAAGCCCGATGCGGGCAAGATCATCGCCACCACGCTCGACTATCCGATGGTGATGGACACCTTCGGCTGCACGCCGAAATTCCTCGGCGAGAACGATGCGGCCGCCGCGGCGCTGACCAAGAGCTATTTCGAGGCGCTCGCGCTGATCAAGGCCGACAAGGACAAGGCCTATGGCATCATGGGCGCCGATGTGAAGCAGACCGGCGAGCAGTTCGGCAAGTCGGCGAACTACCTGCGCTGGTCGGACGCCGAGGGCAACAAGGCCTTCTTCGCCGGCGAGTGGCAGGCCTTCACCAACAAGGCGGCGGACCTCCTGCTCGAGATCGGGCTGATCAAGGCCAAGCCCGACCTCAATTCGCTGATCGAGACCAAGTACGTCGCCGGCAAGTGACGGATCACGTCCTGCCGGACGTGTTGGGGCCGGGCTTGCGCGTCGTCTTCTGCGGCACGCAGGCCGGTTCCGTCTCGGCCCGGCGGGGCGCCTATTATGCCGGCCCGGGCAACAGGTTCTGGCGAACGCTGTTCGAGACTGGCCTGATCCCTCTGCCACTCGGTCCGGCGGATTTCCGCGAGCTCCCGCGCTACGGCATCGGTTGCACCGATGTCGCAAAGCGGACCTTCGGACCGGATACGGTGCTGGCGCGCGATCACTTCGACGTCGCGGGCTTCCTCGGCAAGATGCGGGCGCAGCGGCCTGCCATCATCGCCTTCAACGGCAAGCGCGCCGCTCAGGCTGTTCTGGCCCAGGCCGGTCGCGCGCTCGCTTACGGCCTTCAGCCTGCAGCCATCGACGACATCCGCGTCGTCGTCCTGCCGTCCACATCCGGTGCCGCCTCGGGCTACTGGTCGATCGAACCCTGGCGTGAACTCGCCGCTCTCGCCAAGGAAGCGAGCCTCTGACGATGAAACCACTCCAGCCCGTCTCAGCCGGCGCCCGCGTCGGCTACGGCATCGCCTTCTTCGCGCTCTTCGTCGTCGTCTGGTCGATCGCGACCTTCGGCGGCTATGTGCAGAAGCTCTTCCTCGCCGATCCCCTGACCATGGTCGCCGAGGGCTGGAACCTGCTCGTCAACCACGGCTTCCTGTTCGACATCGGCATGACGATCTGGCGGGTGCTGGGCGGCTTCGTCCTGGCTGTGGTCCTGGCGCTGCCGTTCGGCATCTTGATGGGCGCCTACAAGCCGGTCGAGGCTTTCCTCGAGCCCTTCGTCTCCTTCGCGCGCTATCTGCCGGCCTCGGCCTTCATTCCGCTGCTGATCCTCTGGGCCGGCATCGGCGAGACCCAGAAGCTGCTCGTCATCTTCATCGGCTCGTTCTTCCAGCTCGTGCTGATGATCGCCGTCGCGGTCGGCGGCATCCGGCGCGATCTGGTCGACGCCGCCTATACGCTGGGCGCGAGCGATTCCTCCGTGGTACGCCGCGTGCTCCTGCCCAATGCCGCGCCGGAGATCGCCGAGATCTTCCGCCTCGTCCTCGGCTGGGCCTGGACCTATGTCATCGTCGCGGAGTTGATCGGCTCGTCCTCCGGCATCGGCCACATGATCACCGACAGCCAGGCGCTCTTGAACACCGGGCAGATCATCTTCGGCATCATCATCATCGGCCTGATCGGGCTGGTCTCCGATTTCCTCTTCAAGGCGGTCAACCAGCGCCTGTTTCCGTGGGCGCAGGCATGAGCAAGCTCCTGATCGACCAGGTCGGCAAGGTCTTCCCGGCGCGCGGCAAGGGCCAGCCGACGCGCGCGCTGATGCCGACCTCGCTCAGCGTCGCCGACAACGATTTCATCACCATCCTCGGTCCCTCGGGCTGCGGGAAGTCGACGCTGCTGCGCATCATCGGCGGGCTGGAGACCGCGAGCGAAGGCAAGATCCTGCTCGACGGCGCGCCGGTCACCGGGCCGGGTGCCGATCGCGGCTTCGTCTTCCAGAGCTATACGCTCTTTCCCTGGCTGAACGTGGCCCAGAACATCGCCTTCGGCCTGCGCGAGAAGGGCGTGCCGGAACGCGAGCGGCTCGATATCGCTCGCAAATGGGCCGAGCGCGTGGGGCTCGCCGGCTTCGTCGAGCATTTTCCGAAGCAGCTCTCGGGCGGCATGCAGCAGCGCACCGCGATCGCCCGCGCGCTCGCCAACGACCCCAAGATCCTGCTGCTCGACGAGCCTTTCGGCGCGCTCGACAACCAGACCCGCGCCTTGATGCAGGAGATGCTGCTCGGCATCTGGGAGCGCGAGCAGAAGACCGTGCTCTTCGTCACCCATGACATCGAGGAGGCGATCTTCGTCGGCTCGCGCGTCGTGGTGATGAGCGCCAGGCCCGGCCGGATCAAGGCCGACATCGCGGTCGAGCTGCCGCATCCCAGGCCCTACACGATCAAGACCTCGCCGGAGTTCGTCGCCCTGAAGGAGCGGCTGGTCGAGGAGATCCGCGTCGAGGCCGTGCTGGCGGCCGAGGGGCACTGAGCGCCATCCACCATACCGGTTGACTCCACTCCGGTATGGTGGTTCCTTCCCTAGCGAAATTGGCCTGACCACATGGCCAAATCGATGCCGCTCAAACGGGCGGCGCAGGGAAGGGTCCGGGGAGCTGATGCCGCTCGCAGTCGTCGAGTCGCCGCGTCTTTATCGGCAGATCGCCGATCAATTGCGCCATCTCATCGACCAGCATGAATTTCCGGTCGGCAGCCGTCTGCCGCCCGAACGCGAGCTCGCGGAAAAGCTCGGCGTCTCCCGTCCCTCGGTACGCGAGGCCCTGATCGCACTCGAGGTCGAGGGGCGCGTGCGCATTCGCATGGGCTCGGGCGTCTATGTCGTCGATCCCGCGCAGGCTGCGGCGCAGCTCGCCGGGGCCGGCTTTCCCATGGAGGGGCCGTTCGAGGTTCTCGCGGCCCGCAGGCTGATCGAGGGCGGGGTCGCGGCCGAAGCCGCAGCGCAGGCGACGCCTGAGCGGTTGGCAGGGCTAGCCGGCATCCTCGTCCAGATGGAAGAGCCGGGCCTGCCGGCCGAGCGGCTGATCGCGCTCGACCGCGCCTTCCATGTCGAGATCGCGGCGATGCTCGGCAACACCGTGCTGGTGCGCTGCGTCGGCGAGCTCTTCGACCAACGCATGAGCCCGTATTTCCGCCAGCTCGCGCAATATTTCGAGAACGAGCAGTCATGGCGCACCGCCGCAATCGAGCACCGCGCCATCCATGCAGCGCTTGCGCGCGGCGACAGCGAGGCGGCGCGCGCGGCGATGTACGCCCATCTCCAGGCTTCGCAGGAGCGCTTTTCACAGAGCTTCGGCGATGTCGACCTCAAGCGGGCAGGCGAGCGTCAACGCCGACCCGGCCCGATCAAATGACGCAAGGCCAATCGCATCCGTAAGTCCAGGGAGGACATGAGATGAAGTTGCACTACGCCCTCGCCGCGCTCGCCGCCGGCGCTCTTTTCGCCGGCACGCCGGCGCAGGCCCAGACCAAGCTGAAATGGGCCCATGTCTACGAGACCTCAGAGCCGTTCCATACCGAGTCGGTCTGGGCCGCCGAGGAGATCAAGAAGCGCAGCAACGGAAAGTACGAGATCACGGTCTATCCGGCCTCGCAGCTCGGCAAGGAGACCGACATCAACCAGGGCCTGACACTGGGGACGGTCGACATGATCATCTCCGGCTCGAGCTTCGCCGCCCGCGCCTATCCGCCGATCGGCGTGACCTACTATCCCTTCATCTTCCGCGGCCCCGACCATCTGCTCGCCTATGTGAAGAGCGACGTCTTCAAGGAGATGGCCAAGGGCTATGAGGAGAAGAGCGGCCACCAGATCCTGGCCGTGACCTATTACGGCACGCGCCACACCACCTCGAACAAGCCGATCAAGACCTGCGCCGACATGAAGGGCCTGAAGATCCGCGTGCCCGACGTGCCGGCTTATCTCGCCATGCCGCGCGCCTGCGGCGCCAACACCACGCCGATCGCCTTCGCCGAGGTCTATCTCGCGCTGCAGAACGGTACCGTCGAGGCGCAGGAGAACCCGCTCAACACCATCGACGCCAAGAAGTTCTACGAGGTCCAGAAGCACATCGTGCTCACCGGGCACATCGTCGACCATCTCAACACGGTGGTCTCGAAGCAGCTCTGGGCCAAGCTCTCGCCCGAGGACCGCAAGCTCTTCACCGACGTCGCCCAGGAGGCGGCGACGCGCGCCACCAAGAAGATCCAGGACGACGAGGTGAAGCTCGTCCAGGTCTTCAAGGACAAGGGGATCTCGGTCACCGAGGTCGACAAGGCCGACTTCCTCGCCGCCGTGCAGAAGAACGTGAATTTCGAGCAGTACGGCTACCGCAAGGCCGACTGGGAGAGGATCCAGGCGATCAAGTGAGCTGATCTGTCCTTCGGGAGCTGGCCGTAGGGCCCGCTCCGGAACCGATGAACGTCGCCCTCTCCGTCATTGTCGGGCTTGTCCCGACCATCCACGTCTTTGCTTCGCTGATCGAGCGCAGTGTTCAAGACGCGGTGCTCGCCACAAGGGCGAGCATGACGGCTGGAGCGATGCCGAAGCGAAGAGCGAGCCATGACCACGACGCCGGAAGTCCATACCCAAGTCACCAGCGAGGAAATCGCCCACGTCTTCGACGAGGCGCCGCCGCCGGCCGATCTTTCCGGCTACGGCCTCGAGGACTGGGTGACGCTTGCCGCCTTCTGGCTGATGGTCGCCTGCGTCGTGGCGCAGTTCTTCACCCGCTATGTCCTCAATGACAGCTTCGCCTGGACCGAGGAGATCGCGATCTACGCGCTGATCGTCGTTGTCTTCCTCGGCTCCTCGCTCTGCGTGCGCGCCTCGCGCCACATCCAGGTCGACTTCCTCTACCGCTATTTGTCGCATGGCGGGGGACGGGCGCTCTCGACCGTCGTCGACCTGATCCGCATCGGCTTCTTCGCCTATGGCACGGTGCTGACGCATCGCTATGCCGAGCTCATCCCAGACGAAATGATGACGACGATCCAGTTCCCGAAATCGATCGTGTTCTATGCGGTCGTGATCGCTTTCGCCCTGATGACGCTGCGTTCGATCCAGGTTGCGTGGCAGAACTGGCGGCGCGGCTACTCCGTGCTGGAGCGTCCCGCAGCCTTCGACGGCTCGGAGGCCTGACCCATGCTGATCCTGCTTGGAAGCTTCCTCGGCCTGATGATCCTCGGCGTTCCCGTCGCCATCTCGATGGCCGTCGCCTCGCTCGCCTTCATCGTCATCACCGGCACCGTGCCGGACGTGATCCTGGCCCAGCGCATGATCGCCGGTGTCGAGAGCTTCCCGTTGCTGGCGGTGCCCTTCTTCATCCTCGCCGGCAACCTGATGAACATCGCCGGCGTCACCGGCCGGATCTACGCCTTTGCCGTCTCCCTCGTCGGCTGGATGCGCGGCGGTCTCGCCCAGGTCAACATCATCGGCTCGGTGATCTTCTCGGGCATGTCGGGCACCGCGATCGCCGACGCCGCCGGCATCGGCACCATCGAGATCAAGGCGATGAAGGACCACGGCTATTCGGCCGAGGTCGCGGTCGGCGTCACCGCGGCTTCCGCCACGCTCGGGCCGATCATCCCGCCATCCCTACCCTTCGTCATCTACGGCATGATGTCGAATACCTCGATCGGCGCGCTCTTCCTCGGCGGCGTCATCCCCGGCGTGGTGATGACGCTGTTCATGATGCTTACGGTCGCAATCTTCGCCCGCATCTACAAATGGGGGGCGGACACCAAGTTCTCGCTGCGCGAGCTCGGCTCTGCCGGCATCGAGGTGCTGGTCGTCATGGGCTTCCCGGTGCTGGCCTATCTACTGGTCTTCGCCGGGCTCGATCCCAACCTCGCCATCGGCATCGCGCTCGCCGTGCTGCTGGCCATGGATTACTACTTCAACTTCTCGGCCGTGATGGCGCTGATGACGCCGGTCATCCTGATCGGCGGCATGACCATGGGCTGGTTCACGCCGACGGAGGCCGCAGCCGCAGCGGTGATCTGGTCGCTCTTCCTCGGCCTCGTGCGCTACCGCTCGATGACCATGCGCAGCCTGACCAAGGCGACCTTCGACACGATCGAGACCACGGCCTCGGTTCTGTTCATCGTCACCGCCGCCTCGATCTTCGCCTGGCTGCTCACGGTGTCGCAGACGGCCCAGCTGCTCTCCGACCTGATCCTTGGCTTCACCCAGAACAAATGGGTGTTCCTGATCCTGGTCAACCTGCTGCTGCTCTTCATCGGCTGCTTCCTCGACACCATCGCGGCGATCACCATCGTCGTGCCGATCCTCTTGCCGATCGCGCTCAAGCTCGGCATCGATCCGATCCATTTCGGCCTGATCCTGACGCTCAATCTGATGATCGGGTTGCTGCACCCGCCGCTCGGCATGGTGCTGTTCGTGCTCTCGCGCGTCGCCAAGCTTTCGGTCGAGCGTACCACCATGGCGATCCTGCCCTGGCTGATCCCGCTCTTCGCAGCCCTGATCGCGATCACCTTCATCCCCGAGCTGACGCTCTGGCTGCCGCGCACCATGGGCATGATCAGGTAGGCGCGCTGGAGCATCGGACCGAAAAGTGGAATCCACTTTTCGGGGAAATCCGATGCTGAAACGAAGAGCAAGATCGCCACTTTGCGTCTGGTAGGACGCATGGTGATCTTGCGGCGGACTGGCGAGAACGGCTCGCCGCCCCCATTTTCTGTCAGGAGACTGACGGCTGCGGCATGCGGCGGGCGTAGATCAGCCTTGCGCCGAACCCTCTGTTACGCTGCCGCGGGTGATTGCCATCTTTGATGGCGAAGGGGCACTGCCGCGAGGTGGAGCCATGCGGGCGCTGATTGCGAAGATGTTGTCCCGGTTGGTCCGGGAACCAAGGATTGACGTGATATTCGCCGATGGATCGCTCCATTCGGCCGGTCAAGGTGCTGTGCCGGCGATCAAGCTGCGTATCGCTGATCGCGAAACCGAGTTCAAACTGGCGCTCGATCCCGAGCTGGCGCTCGGCGAGGCCGTGATGGATGGCCGCGTCATCGTCGAGCGCGGCACGATCTACCAATTGCTGGAGACTTTAGTCTGCGGCCTGTCGCGCCAACCGCCCTCGGCCTGGGCCGGGACACTGGGCCGTCTGCGCACGGCGGTCAGGCGCCTGAAGCAGCACAACACGCCGGACTGGGCGAAGCGCAACGTCCATCATCACTACGATCTGAAGAGCGAGTTCTTCCGGCTCTTCCTCGATGCCGACCAGCAGTATTCCTGCGCCTTCTTCGAGCATCCGGGCGCGACCCTGGAAGAGGCGCAGGCCGCCAAGAAGCGCAGGATCGCGGCGAAGCTGGCGTTGAAGCCGGGCCAGCGCGTGCTCGACATCGGCTCTGGCTGGGGCGGCCTCGGGCTTTCGATCGCGCGCGAGACCGGCGCAAAGGTGACCGGGATCACGCTGTCCGAGGAGCAGCTCGCCGCTGCGAGCAAGCGGGCTGAGGAATCGGGCCTGCCGGTCGAGTTCCGCCTGCAGGACTACCGCGCCGTGAGCGAGCGCTTCGACCGCATCGTCTCGGTCGGCATGTTCGAGCATGTCGGCGTCGGCTACTACCGCGACTACTTCCGCAAGATCAGGGAACTGCTCGAGGATGACGGCGTCGCCCTGATCCATACAATCGGCCGCAGCACGCCGCCCGGCGCGACCAACCCGTTCATCGCCAAGTACATCTTCCCCGGCGGCTATATCCCGGCGCTGTCGGAGATTGCTGCGGCGGTCGAGCAGGAAGGGTTGATCATCACCGATGTCGAGGTGCTGCGCCTGCACTATGCCGAGACGCTGAAGGCCTGGCGCGAGCGTTTCCTCGCCCATCGGCCGGAGGCCGTCGCGATGTATGACGAGCGCTTCGCCAGGATGTGGGAGTTCTATCTCGCCGCCTCCGAAGCGAGCTTCCGTTATGACGGCCTCGTCGTCTTCCAGCTCCAGCTCGCCAAGCGGCTCGGCACGCTGCCGATGACGCGGGACTATATGAGCGAGAAGGGCAGGTCTGCCGAGCCGGTAGAACGGGCAGCCTGACCGGCGCGATTGAGCTACCGCGATGCCCCCGCTAGGCTCCGGCCCGGCGGGGAGCATTAGCGGAGGTTGATCGTGCGATCATCGATGATTGCGCTTGCGGTGGCAGCGCAGATGTCAGCTCTTCCAGCCCTTGCCCAGGAGCGCCAGCCGCGCGACGAGTTCTTCTGGCTCGGCGAGATCAACAAGGCCACGGCCGTGATCAACACGGATGAAGGCCTGCTCGACAAGGCGCTGGCGCCGCGCATCGCCGCCGGTCTCGGCAAGGTGCTGCAGGACGGCGCCAAGCCCTCGGCGAAGCGGCCCTCGACCGTGATCAGCTTCGAGCCGCTGCTGATCGCGGCGGGCGGGCAGGAAGTGACGCTGCTGCATGCCGGCCGCTCGAGCCAGGATATGCATGCGACCTATCGCGCCGCGATCCTGCGCGACGACATGCTGGCGCTCGCCGACCAGCTCAATCGCACCACGGCGACGCTGGTCGGGCTGGCGGAGAAACACGCTGCGACCATCGTGCCGAACTACACCAACGGCGTCGCGGCCCAGCCGAACAGTCTTGGCCACACCCTGCTCGGCCATGCCGCCGGCCTCGAGCGCGATGCCCAGCGCATCCGCGAGGCCTATTTCCGGATCGACCGCTCGGCGATGGGCACGACCGTGCTCAACGGCACGAGCTGGCCGCTCAACCGCAAGCGCATGGCCGATTATCTCGGCTTCGCGGCGATCGTCGACAACGCCTATGACGCCGGCCAGATCTCCTCGGCCGAGCACCCGGTCGAGGCGGGTGCGATCGTCACCAGCATCGCCCTCCATGCCGGCGCCTTCGTCGAGGACGTTATGATGCAATACGCCTTCGCACGGCCCTGGATGCTGCTGCAGGAAGGCGACGGCAACACCTATGTCTCCAGCGCCATGCCGCAGAAGCGCAATCCCGGCCTGCTCAACACCACGCGCCAGCAGGCCTCGACCGCGATCTCGCTGGCAATGGGCGCCGCGATCCAGGCCCACAACATCACGCCTGGCATGAGCGACCCCAAGGACGTCAGGCCCAACAGCGCGATGGTGAAGAGCGCGGTCACCGTGCTCGCCAATTGGGATCGCATCCTGAAAGGGCTGGTGATCAGCCCCGAGCGGGCGCTGGAGGAATTGAACAGCGACTGGACCGCCTCGCAGGAGCTGGCCGATCTCCTGATGCGCAAATACAGGCTGCCCTTCCGCGTCGGCCATCACTTCGCCTCCGAGGTCGTCTCCCACGCCAAGGATCACGACATCAGGCCGCTGGATTTCCCCTATGCCGAGGCGATCCGCATCTATGCCGCGGCGGTCAAGGGCACGGACTATCCGGCTGAGTTTCCGATCAGCGAAGCCGAATTCCGCGCCACGCTCGACCCTGTCGCGATCGTGCGCAATCGCGCGACTGTCGGCGGTCCGCAGCCGGCCGAGATGGAGCGGATGCTAGCCGCCGCCAAGGCCCGGATCGCGGAGCAGGGTGCCTGGATCAAGGAACGGCGCGAGCGGATTGCCACCTCGCTTGGAAGGCTCGACAAGGATTTCGAAGCGCTGCGGGCACAGGCGCAGTAGCGTCGTCTCAGGCCGGCGCCGGCCCGACATAGCGGGCGCGCGGGCGGATCAGCTGGCCGGTCTCATTCTGCTCCAGCGCATGGGCGAGCCAGCCGGTGCAGCGCGCCGCCGCGAAGATCTGGAACGGCGTGGTTTCCGGCAGCTCAAGCCTCGCCGCCAGCGCGCTGAGGGCGAAATCGATATTCGGCTCCTCGCCGGTCAGCGTTCCGATTGCGGCCTGCGCCTGCGCATAGGCCGGCGGCGGCTGGAAGGCTGCGAACAGGGCTCGCGCCCTGGGATCGCCGTCGGGATAGAGCGGGTGACCGAAGCCGGGCAGCTTGGCGCCGGTCTCCAGCCTCGCCGCTATCGCTGTCTCCAGTCCGTCGCGCTCGATCTCTCGCATCAGCGCGAGCACGCGCGGCGCGACACCGCCATGCAAGGGGCCGGATAGTGCCGCGAGTCCGGCCATGGCGCAGGCGGCGAGCGAGGCGCCGGTCGAGGCGGTGACGCGCGCGGCGAAGGTCGAGGCGTTGAGCTCATGGTCGGCGAGCAGCACCAATGCGCGCCGGATCGGTTCGGCACCCTCAGCCTCGCAGCCCCAGGCGCGCGCCAGCCGCGCATGGATCGGCCCTTCGCCCGGCCCGCCGGCGATGGCGTCGACCAGCGCGTCCAGCACGGCGGCAGCTTCAAGATAGAGCGCCTTCCTGACCCGCCCCGCCATCGGCCGGTCGGTCGCGGCCCGTGCCGCGATCACCGCGAAGATGCGGGCGAGCGGCTCGCCCGACGGGACGATCATCGCCAAAGGCGGGAAGCGCTGCGTCCCGCAATTCCAGAGCAGACGGGCGATGTCCTCGAGCTTGGCAGTCTCGGACAGGCGCGCAGCATCCTGCCCGCGATACCAGAGGCCGCCGCGCTCGATCGTGGTGATGGCGGAGGCGAGGACCGGCTCGCCATAGGCGATTGCGTCCTCGGCGATCGCCGCCGGACGGCGGCCGCGCGCCTTGCGATGCTCCAGCCGGGCGACATCCTCGGCCCGGTACAGGCTGCGGCGCGAATCCCCTTCGTCGCCCCGCGCCTCGATCAGCCTGCGGCTGACATAGGCATAGAGCGTCTGCGGCTTCAGCCCGAGCCGCGCCATCGCCTCTTGCGCCGTCAGCCAGTCCTGCATCGCCCCCTTGTCCAGTATATTGATTATATTGTTCAAGATTGATTCTAGCAGTGCGGAGGCCGATCCTCAAGGCGAATGCTTTGAGGAGTTCAGCTCATGTCCGATGGTCTCGATGACGTCGTCGCCGCCCATACCGTGCTCTCGGAAGTCGACGGCGCCGCCGGTCGCCTGGTGATCCGCGGCCACAGCCTCGCCGAGCTCGCCGGCCGAACCAGCTTCGAGGAGATGGCGGCGCTGATGCTCGACGGTTTGCTGCCCGGCCTGCCGCAGGGCCGCGAGCTCCCGGTGGCGCTCGGCAAGGCTCGTGCCGATCTCTTCGGCATCGTCGAGCGCACCGCGCTTTCGGACGGTCTCGGCCCGGTCGAGGCGGTCCGCGCCTGGACCGCGCAGATCGCTGATGGCGAGCGACCCGAAACCGCACTGAAACTGCTCGCGGCGCCAGCCGTCTTCACCGCGGCTGCTGTCCGCAAGCGGCGCGGCCTTGCTCCGATCGCGCCCGATCCGACGCTGTCGCAGGCGGCCGACACGCTGCGCATGCTGCGTGGCGATACCCCAACCGCGGCCCAGGCGGCGGCGCTCGACACCTACCTCGTCACCGTCGCCGATCACGGCCTCAATGCCTCGACCTTCGCCGCCCGCGTCGTCGCCTCGACGCGGGCCGGGCTGGTCTCGGCCGTGCTGGCCGGGATCAGCGCGCTGAAGGGGCCGCTGCATGGCGGCGCGCCGGGGCCGGTGATCGAGATGCTCGACGCGATCGGCGAGCCGTCCAATGCCCGGCCCTGGCTCGAGGGCGCGCTGGATCGCGGCGAACGCTTGATGGGCTTCGGCCATCGCATCTATCGCGTGCGCGATCCGCGCGCCGATGCGCTGAAACAGGCGATCGCGAAGCTCGGCGCCGATGCCGGGCGCCTGCGCCTTGCCGAGGCGGTCGAGCAGGCGGCGCTCGCCATCCTGCGCGAGCGCAAGCCCGGCCGTTCGCTGGAAACGAATGTCGAGTTCTATACCGCGCTGCTGCTGGAAGCGCTCGGCTTCCCGCCCGAGGCCTTCACCTGCGTCTTCGCGCTCGGCCGTACCACCGGCTGGCTCGCCCATGCCCGCGAGCAGATCGAGACCGGCCGGCTCATCCGGCCGCAATCGGTCTATGTCGGCCCGCAGCCGCGTCAGGCGGCGTAGGCTTCTGCAGAGCGCGGGGAACCCTTCTCCCGTGTGGGAGAAGGGCAGGGATGAGGGCCTGCCCTTACCGATTGAGGTCACGGCGGTGCCGCTGCGCCTCCTTAATTCGCGGCGGTCCCTCACCCCTACCCCTCTCCCATCCGGGAGAGGGGATCCCGCGCTTGCCTATATTGCCGTCAGCCAGACCGCGTAGAGTTCAGCCTCACCACCACTGGCGACCAGCTCGACGCGCTCCGGCGCGTCGAGGATTGCGCTGTCGCCGGCGGGAAGCGCCGCGCCATTCACCTGCCAATCACCCTTGCGGGCGACCAGCACCAGCAGGCCCTCGCTCGCGTTGAGCGAGCCTGCGCCGGAGAGGCGCTCGACCCGGTGCCGCCAGCGGCCGCGCCGGCTCATGACGTTAAGGTCGTCGATCGGCCCCTCGACCAGCAGTCCGTCGACCGCCCGGTCGGCGGCGAACGGGTAGGGCGCGCTGGTCCGATCCAGCCTGACGTGCTCGCCATCGCCGAAGGCCAGCGTGATCCCGGCCCCGGTCAGCACCGAAAGCGTCCGGTCGATGCCGGGGAAGGACGAGAACGGCCCGTCCTGCCCGACATGGGCCATGCTGATGCGCCAGTCGAAATCGCTCAGCGAGGCGCCTTCAGGTGCAACCGCGATCTCGGTCGTCGTCCCGCCGCCGTTCTTCCACGGCATGACCAGGCAGTCGGCGGCGCGGATGATGCGCATGGCGTTCGCCCTCAGCCCAGGATGCCGGGCAGCTTCAGGCCCTTCTCTCGGGCGCAGTCGAGCGCGATGTCGTAGCCGGCATCAGCATGGCGCATCACGCCGGTCGCCGGGTCGTTCCAGAGCACGCGTTCCAGCCGCTTGGCTGCTTCCGGCGTGCCATCGGCGACGATGACCACGCCCGAATGCTGCGAATAGCCCATGCCGACGCCGCCGCCATGGTGCAGCGAGACCCAGGTCGCGCCGCCGGCGGTGTTGAGCAGGGCGTTGAGCAGTGGCCAGTCGGAGACTGCGTCCGAGCCGTCCTTCATCGCTTCGGTCTCGCGGTTAGGCGAGGCGACCGAGCCGGAATCGAGATGGTCGCGGCCGATCACGATCGGGGCCTTGACCTCGCCCTTCGCCACCATCTCGTTGAAGGCGAGGCCGAGCCGATGTCTGTCCCCGAGGCCGACCCAGCAGATCCGCGCCGGCAGGCCCTGGAACTGGATGCGCTCGCGCGCCATGTCGAGCCAGTTGTGCAGGTGCTTGTCGTCCGGCAGCAGCTCCTTGACGCGCTGGTCGGTGCGGTAAATGTCCTCCGGATCGCCCGAGAGCGCGGCCCAGCGGAACGGGCCGATGCCGCGGCAGAACAGCGGGCGGATATAGGCCGGGACGAAGCCGGGGAAATCGAAGGCGTTGTCGACGCCCATATCCTTGGCCATCTGGCGGATGTTGTTGCCGTAGTCGAGCGTCGGCACGCCCATCTTCTGGAAGTCGAGCATTGCCTTCACATGCTCGGCCATCGACTTCTTCGCAGCTAGAATCGTCCCTGCCGGGTCGCGCTCCTTGCGCTCCTCCCACTCTTCCAGTGTCCAGCCGGCCGGCAGGTAGCCGTTGAGCGGGTCATGGGCCGAGGTCTGGTCGGTGACGACGTCCGGGCGGATGCCGCGGCGAACCATGTCGGGAAAGATCTCGGCGGCATTGCCGAGCACGCCGACCGAGACGGCCTTGCCCCTGGCATGGGCGGCTTCGATAATCTTCAGGGCCTCGTCGACGCTATCGGCCTTCTCGTCGAGATAGCGGGTGCGCAGCCGGAAATCGATCGAGGACGGCCTGCACTCGACGGCGATCATCGAGGCGCCGGCCATGGTCGCGGCCAGCGGCTGGGCGCCACCCATGCCGCCGAGGCCGCCGGTCAGGACCCATTTGCCCTTGAGGCTGCCATTATAGTGCTGGCGGCCTACCTCGACGAAGGTCTCGTAGGTGCCCTGAACGATGCCCTGCGTGCCGATGTAGATCCAGGAGCCGGCCGTCATCTGGCCGTACATCATCAGCCCGAGCTTATCGAGATGATGGAAATGCTCCCAATTGGCATAGGCCGGGACGAGGTTCGAATTCGCGATCAGGACGCGTGGCGCGTCCGGATGGGTCTTGAAGATGCCGACCGGCTTGCCGGACTGGACCAGCAGGGTCTCGTCGGCCTCGAGCGAGCGGAGCGAGGCACAGATCCGGTCGAAATCCTCCCAGGTGCGGGCGGCGCGGCCAATGCCGCCATAGACCACAAGCTCGCCCGGCTTCTCGGCGACATCGGGGTCGAGATTGTTCATCAGCATGCGCAGCGCAGCTTCGGTCAGCCAGGACTTGGCGCTGCGCTCGTTGCCGTGGGGCGCGCGGATGACGCGGCTGTTGTCGATGCGGGTCATGGCTTGCTCCGTTCGAGCTGGGTGGCGGCGGCGAGCGCGGCCTCGATCATGGCGGAAAGGGTGGCTTGCAGGCTGGCGGCCCGGGCCGCGTCGAAGCGCCAGGGCGGCGCCTCCTCGGCGAGATAGGCCGAGAGCGCGATCTCCATCTGCAGCGCGTGGACATGCTCGGCCGGCTGGCCGTAATGCCGCGTGATCCAGCCGCCCTTGAAGCGGCCATTGACGACCTGCGTGAAGGCGCCGCCGGCCATCGCCGCGGCTGCGGCGGCCTCGACGGAAGGCGCGGCACTGGCGCCGGAGTTGGTGCCGAGATTGAGCGTCGGCAGGGTATCCGGGAAGAGGCGGGGGATCACCGACTTGATCGAATGGCAGTCCCAGAGCAGGCAGAAGCCGTGCTGCGCCTTGGCGTGTTCGATCTCGGCGGCAAGCGCCGCATGATAGGGTCGGAAATAGGCCTCGCGTCGGCGGGCGATCTCGGCCTCGTCGGGCGCCGTCTCCCAGATCGGCGCGCCGTCGAAGGTCGTGGTCGGCACGAGCTCGGTCGTCGCCTGGCCGGGATAGAGCGAGACGCCAGCCGGATCGCGATTGAGGTCGATGACGAAGCGCGACAATTGCGCTTCTACGATCGTCGGCTGGAAGCGCTCGGCGAAGGCGTAGAGCTGGCGCATATGCCAGTCGGTGTCCTCGACCAGCTTTCCGCGCGCATTGAGCTGCGCCGCGACCTCGGCCGGCAGGCCGGTGCCGGGATGCGGCATCGACAGGACGAGCGGCGAGGCGCCACGTGTGACGGAGACGATGTTGGTCATGGGCGCGCTCCCTTCTCCCCTTGCGGGAGAAGGTGGCAGCGCGAAGCGCTGACGGATGAGGGGTCGCGCGAGCTTTCCGTCGTGCTCGGCCTTGTGCCGAGCATCCACGTCTTGAACACCGCACGCGACGAAGGAAGGCGTGGATGGTCGGGACAAGCCCGACCATGACGGGGAAGGGCGGCGCGCCCCCTCACCCCAGCCCTCTCCCGCAAGGGGAGAGGGGGCGCGTTGCGGTTCGTGCGCCTCACGCCGAAAGCTCCGCAAAGCTGTCGATGCCGGCGGCCTTGCCGAGGGCGCCCGAGAGCACGAGCTCCGTCGCAGCCGCGAGGTCGGGCGCGAGATAGCGGTCTTCGGTCAGCGGCGCGATCCTCTCGCGGATCAGGGCCAGCACCGGCTCGAGCCGCGGCGAGGTCTTCATCGGCCTGTGATGCTCGATCGCCTCGGCGGCGGCCATGAGTTCCACGGCGATGATGCTCGCGGCGTTCTTCGCCATCTCGATCAGGCGGAAGGCGCCATGCGTCGCCATCGAGACATGGTCTTCCTGGTTGGCCGAGGTCGGGATGGTGTCGACGGATGCAGGATAGGCTCGCTGCTTGTTCTCGGAGGCCAGCGCTGCGGCTGTCACCTGCGCGATCATGAAGCCGGAGTTGAGGCCGGCATCGCGGGCGAGGAAGGGCGGCAGGCCGCTCATGACGGGATCGACCAACAGCGCGATGCGGCGCTCGGCGAGGTTGCCGATCTCGCAGACGCCCATCGCCAGCATGTCGGCGGCGAAGGCGACCGGCTCGGCATGGAAATTGCCGCCCGAGACGATCTCGCCCGGCCCCAGCACCAGCGGATTGTCGGTGACGGCATTGGCCTCGATCGCGAGCGTCGCCGCGACGTTGGCGAGCAGGTCGCGCACCGCGCCCATCACCTGCGGTTGGCAGCGCAGGGAATAGGGGTCCTGCACCTTGGAATCACCGAAGCGATGGCTCTCGCGGATCTCGCTGCCGGCGATCAGCTGCAGCAGCAATGCTGCGACCTTGATCTGGCCGGGCTGGCCGCGCAGCTGCTGGATGCGCGGATCGAACGGCGTGTCGGAGCCCTTCAGCGCATCGACCGAGAGCGCGCCGGCGATCAGCGCCGCGTCGAAGACGCGGGCGATGCTGGTAAGCCCGGTCAGCGCCAGCGAGGCCGAGACCTGCGTGCCGTTGATCAGCGCGAGGCCTTCCTTGGCGCCGAGCGCCAGCGGCGCCTGGCCGATCCGCTTCAGCGCCTCGGCCGCCGGCAGTACCTCGCCCTTCAGCCTGATCTCGCCGACACCCATCAGCGCCGCGGTCAGATGCGCGAGCGGGGCGAGGTCGCCGGAGGCGCCGACCGAGCCCTTGGCCGGCACCACCGGCAGGGCGCCGGCCTTGAGCGCGCCGATCAGCGCCTCGACCACGACGGGGCGCACGCCCGAGGCGCCGCGCGCCAGGCTCGCCGCCTTCATGGCGAGGATCAGGGAAACGACCTCGTCCGGCAAAGCAGGGCCGGTGCCGACCGCATGCGAGAGGATGAGATTGCGCTGCAGCTTGGCGAGATCGTTGTCGGCGATCCGGACGCTGGCGAGCTTGCCGAAGCCGGTGTTGACGCCATAGGTCACGGTGCCGGCGGCGACGATGTCGTCGACGATCGCCTGCGCGGCGGCGATGGCGCCGGTCTCGGTCAGGGTGACGGTGGCGCCGTCGAGGACATGGCGCCAATCAGCGAGGCGAGCCTCGCCGGGAGTGAGAGAGAGCGTGGTCATTGTCCGTTCCGGATGCGGGCGTGAAGCGGGTTGAAGCCGATGCGATAGGCGAGCTCGGCCGGGCGCTCGATCTCCCAGATCGCGAGATCGCAGGCCTTGCCGGCCTCAAGCGTGCCGATCTCGTCCTGGAGGCCGAGGGCACGGGCGGCGTTGCGGGTCATGCCCGCCAGCGCCTCCTCGGGCGTCAGCCGGAACAGGGTGCAGCCCATGTTCATGGTTAGCAGCGGCGAGGTCAGCGGCGAGGTGCCGGGATTGGCGTCGGTGGCGAGCGCGATCGGCACGCGATGCTGGCGCAGGAGCTCGATCGGCGGCTGCACCGTCTCGCGCAGGAAATAGAAGGCGCCCGGCAGCACCACCGCAACGGTGCCGGCCTTGGCCATCGCGATGACGCCGGCCTCGTCGAGATGTTCGAGATGATCGGCCGAAAGCGCCCCCATGCCGGCGGCGAGCGCCGCGCCGCCGAGATTGGAGAGCTGCTCGGCGTGGATCTTGATCGCAAGGCCCTTCGCCTTGGCCGCGGCGAAGACGCGGGCGGTCTCGTCGGCTGAGAAGGCGATGCCCTCGCAGAACACGTCGACGGCGTCGGCGAGCTTCTGCGCCACGATCGCGTCCAACATCGGTCCACAGACGAGGTCGATATAGTCGCCGGAACGACCCTTGAACTCGACCGGCACCGCATGGGCGCCGAGGAAGGTCGTCAGAACCCTGACCGGGCGCTCGAGCCCGAGCCGGCGGGCGACGGCGAGGACCTTGACCTCGCTCTCGGTGTCGAGCCCGTAGCCCGACTTGATCTCGACCGTGGTGACGCCCTCGGCGATCAGCGCGGCCAAGCGCTTGTCGGCGCTGGCGAAGAGCTGGTCTTCAGTGGCCGCGCGCGTCGCCTTGACGCTGGAGACGATGCCGCCACCGGCGCGGGCGATCTCCTCATAGCTTGCACCCTTGAGGCGCAATTCGAACTCATGGGCGCGGTCGCCGCCATAGACGAGATGGGTATGGCAATCGATCAGCCCGGGGGTGATCCAGCGCCCAGCGCAATCGATCACCTCGGCCTTGCCGAAGGCGGGCGCCTCCGACCGTGGGCCGGCAAAAGCGATGCGGCCTTCGCGGGCGATGACGATGCCGTCCTCGATCGCGCCATAGGGCATGCCGGCATCGGCCGCCATGGTCGCGAGCCGTGCGTTGGTCCACACTCGTTCGCTGGGGGAAGGGGTCGCCGCCACGTCGCCTCCTCTCGACTTAATCTGCCTTGCGGCTATGCTAGACAATTGCATATGCAAATAGCAAGCTTCATTTGCATATGCAATTAAACGAGGACGCCAGCGTGACCGGATTGACGACACTGCATCTCGCCCAGGCGCTGCTCCCCGAGGGCTTCGCCGAGAACGTCACGCTGACGCTCGATCATGGAACCATCATGTCGGTCGCGGCGGGGCAGGCTGCATCTGCGGGGGGCACGAAGCTGGCAGGCCTAGCGCTGCCCGGCCTGCCGAATCTGCACAGCCACACCTTCCAGCGCGGCATGGCGGGCCTGGCCGAGCGACGCGGCGCCTCCGAGGATTCGTTCTGGACCTGGCGTGAGGTGATGTACCGCTTCCTCGATCGGCTGAACCCGGACGATGTCCAGGCGATCGCGGCGCAGGCCATGGTCGAGATGCTGGAAGGCGGCTTCACCGCGCTCGCCGAATTCCATTATCTGCATCACGACAAGGACGGCCGCGCCTATGGCGACATTGCCGCGATGGGCGCGGCGATCGCGGCGGCGTCCGAAGAGACGGGCATCGGCCTGACTCTGCTGCCGGTGCTCTATCGTTACGGCAATTTCGGCAGCGCGCCGGCCGCGCCCGGCCAGCGCCGCTTCCTCAACGATCGCGACGCCTATGCGCGCCTGATCGAGGGCAGCGAGAAGGCGGTCGCAAGCCTGCCGGATGCCCGCGTCGGCCTCGCCCCGCATTCGTTGCGGGCGGTCGCGCTCGAAGACCTGACCTGGATTGCGCAGCTGCGCCAGGGCGTGCCGCTGCACATCCATGTTGCCGAGCAGACCCGCGAGGTCGAGGACAGCCTCGCCATCACCGGCCGGCGCCCGGTCGAGCTGCTCATGCAGAACGTTGCGATCGACGAGCGCTGGTGCCTGATCCATGCGACGCATCTCAGCGATGCCGAGCGTGATGCGATGGCGCTGTCCGGCGCCGTCGCGGGCCTGTGCCCGATCACCGAGGCCAATCTCGGCGACGGCATCTTCGACGGCGTGCGTTACCGCGAGAAGGGCGGGCGCATCGGCGTCGGCAGCGATTCCAATGTCGAGATCGGCGCGGGTGGCGAATTGCGCCTGCTCGAATATTCGCAGCGCTTGCGGGATCGGCGGCGTGCGCTCTGGGCTGAAGCTGGCGTATCGGCCGGCCTCAGGCTCTGGCAGGACGCTTGCGCCGGCGGGGCCCAGGCCTGCGGGCGCAGTGTCGGCGCGATCGCCGTCGGCCATCGCGCCGACCTCGTCACGCTCGATGCCGAGCATCCCGCCATCGTCGGCAAGGCCGGCGACTTCGCCCTCGACAGCGCGATCTTCGCCGCACCCGCCTTGCCGGTCGCGGAGGTCATCGTCGGTGGAAAGCCTGTGGTCAGCGCCGGCCGGCACATTGACCGCGCCCGGATCGCTGCCCGCTATGGCCAGGTGATCCGCAATCTCCTCGCCTGAGAGTCAGGGAGCCATGTCAGCCACTCAGATCGATGCCGTGGCGCTGGATGGAGCCGGTCCGCTCTATGACCAGATCCGTCGCGCCGTCCGCGATCTGATCCTGGCCGGGACCTGGCCGCCGGGGACGGCGGTGCCGCCAGAACACGCGCTGATGGAGCGGCTGGGCGCTTCGCGCATGACCGTGCACCGCGCGCTGGCGCAGCTTGCCCGCGAGGGCCTGATCACGCGCCGGCGCCGTTCGGGTACGATCGTCGCGAGCCCGCCGGCAAGCCACGCCATGCTCGACATTCTCTCGATCCCGCAGGAGGTTCGCGAGCTCGGGCAGGCCTACAGCTATCTCATCCTGCAACGGCGTGACGGCAAGGCGCAGCGCGAAGTTGCCGCGCGTTTCGAACTTGGCCGCTCCGTCGAGATCACGCACCTGACTTTGCTACACTTCGCCGATGGCAGGTCGCATGTGCTGGAGGACCGGGTGATCCATCTTGCCACGCTGCCGCAGGTCTTGGAGGAGAGTTTCACCGAGACGCCGCCGGGCGATTGGCTCCTCCAGAACTCTCTGTGGTCGCAGGCGGAGCATGCAATCAGCGCTATCGCGGCGGAACCGGAGGAAGCGGAGCTGCTGAAGATCGATGCAGGCGATCCTTGCCTGCTGGTCGAGCGCCGGACCTGGAACCAGGCCGAGCCGATCACGGCTGTGAGATTGCTCTATCCCGGCGGTCGCCACCGCTTCGTTGGCCGCTTCGGACCTTACGGAGCGGTTTGAGGCGAATGGCGGGTGGTTCCCGCCATTCGCGATATGCTGCCTATCAGCAAGCGTACCGGACGCGCCGGCCCCACTCGTCGCGGCCGTAGCAGATCTGATCCGGCGAGGTCGCATTGCCGATGATGGCGCCGCCGGCGCCGCCGATCGCGGCTCCCGCCAGGGCACCACCAGCACGCCCGGTCGCGGCGCCGCCGATGAGGGCACCCGCTCCGGCGCCGATCAGCGCACCGGTTGCTGTTCTCTCTTCGCGGGGCGTGCAGGCACCGAGCGCGGCCACCGCGGCGGTCACGAGAAGAAGCTTCTTCATCATCGGACGTTTCCTTTGCTTGTGTCTGCTGCGAAGGCGCACAGCGCGCATCGCGGCGAGGCATCGCCTGTTCGCCGCCTGGTTTCGCGCCGACGCAAATCCGCGCAGCCGATCGTTCGCTGCCCTGTCAAACAGCAGGCGCCGAATTTTGTTCCGCGGCTCGCTCAGTCGCTCCTTCGCCCGGCCGGCTCCAGGGGTTTCTGGGGCACGCAATTTTGTCTGCTGGGGCGGGAACCTAGGCGCTGACGCCGGGTTGATGTGACGAGCCGGCCCGAACGTCGGCCCGGTAAGCTATTCATGGAGGGATCGATGAGCGCTACGATGACCGCAGCCTCTCACGCCGCCAACCCGCTGATCGCCGGCGCTCGCGTTGCCGGTACCGAAGTCTACAACTCCGCCAGCGAGCATCTCGGTTCGATCTACGACGTCATGCTCGACAAGGCGACCGGCAAGGTCGCCTACGCGATCATGTCCTTCGGTGGGTTCCTTGGTCTCGGCGAGAAGTACCACCCGATCCCGTGGAGCATGCTCGACTACGACGTCGAGAAGGGTGGTTATGTCGTCCCGCTGACCCGCGAGAAGCTCGAAGCCGCCCCGATGTACGGCGCCGATGGCGAGCCTGACTGGCACGACAAGGAGTACGGCAAGCGGGTGCACGATTACTACGGCACCATGCCGTATTGGATGATGTGAGAGCGCGCCGCAGGGCCGGCGTTCCACACAAAGGCGCAACTCGCGGCGGTCGCTATCCCCCCAGCCGGATCGTCGTGATTGCGTGGTGCGGGCCGAAAGGCCCGCACCTTTTTTGGGGCTTCATCACGGAATCGGCGGGGAACCTCGGCTGCAGCTGCGCGTAATTGAGCCGGCTGGGCACCGCTCCCACCGTGGTGGGTAACTCCCTTCGTGCATCATCGAGGTCATCATGCACATTCGTTACGGCTACCGGATCGAGGTCGTCTGCGAGCAGCCGACCACCCTGCTCACATTGCTCGATATTCACCCCTCGCGCCGGCACGATCTGATCCGTCCGGACGAGATGCGCGTGGCGCCCGTCTTGGGCCGGCCTGCGCCGATCGAGATCAGCCAGCATCTCGACCCGTTCGGCAACATCTGTCGCCGTTTCACCGCGCCGGCAGGCGGTGTCGTGCTCGCATGCGAAGGCCTCATCCATGATAGCGGCGAGCCCGATGCGGCCGATCTTACTGCCCGCGAGGCTGTGCCGGCGGAACTGCCGGAGGCGGTCCTGCCCTATCTGCTCGGCAGCCGCTATTGCGAGACCGACCGGCTGGCTGACACCGCCTGGAGCCTGTTCGGCCAGGTCGAGCCGGGCTGGGCCCGCGTTCAGGCCGTGACCCAGTTCGTCCATAACCATGTCAGCTTCGGCTACGCCTTCGCGCGCAACACCCGGACTGCGGCCGAGGCCTTCGATGAGCGTATCGGGGTCTGCCGGGACTTCGCCCACCTCGCCATCGCACTTTGCCGCTGCCTCAATATCCCGGCGCGGTATTGCAACGGCTATCTCGGCGATATCGGCGTCGTGCCCAACCCGGCGCCGATGGACTTCAACGCCTGGTTCGAGGTCTGGCTCGGCGGGCGTTGGCATACCTTCGACGCCCGGCACAACCAGCGCCGCATTGGCCGCATCGTCCTCGCGCGCGGTCGCGACGCGACCGACGTACCGATGATCACCTCCTTTGGCCCGCACTGGCTGCGGCGCTTCGAGGTGATCACCGAAGAGGTCGAGGAGGAGCCGCTGCGGCTTGCGCCGACGGCGACCCGCCTTGTTCCCGCCAAGAGAGACGCCCATATCGCCGCCTGACATGGCGAAACTGTCGGAACCGTCGCCCGAGCTCGAAACGCCGGCGCCAACGCGCTGCTTCCGCGTCATCGCCAACGCGCGTGCGGGTACGGTGCTGGAAGCGGGGGCGGCGCACTTCTCGCGGCGCATCACGGCAGGGTTCGAAGCTGCCGGTTGCCGCGCCGAGGTCGAGCTGGTGCAACCGCGCCAATTGCAGGCACGCTTGCGGGCTGCGGTTGCCGACAGGGCGGTGACCCCCGTCATCGCCGGCGGCGACGGCAGCATCAACGGCGCCCTTCCGATCCTGGTCGGCTGCAAGCGGCCCGTGGGCGTGCTGCCGCTTGGCACCGTCAACGTGCTCGGCCGCGATCTCGGCCTCATCGGCACAGTGGAGCAGCAGATTGCCGCGCTCTGCCAGGGCGAGCCGATCTCGATGGATCTCGGCAGCGTCGACGGCCACTTGTTCCATTCGGTCTCAGGCATGGGTTTCTTCAGCCTGATGGCCCGCCAGCGTGAATATGCGCGGCGCCGGTTCCCATTCAGCCGCCTCATCGCCTTCCTCTTCGCCGCGACGCGCTCGATCCTGTTCACCCGGCCGATCCGTATCGAGATGGAGATCGCCGGCGAGCGTCGTCTGGTCGAAGCCGATGCGGTTCTGGTCACCGTCAACCAGTTCGACGGCGCCGAATGGCGTCGCAGCTGTCTCGACGGTGGCGAATTCGAGATCCATATCCTCGATACCGGTGGCCCGCTGTCGCGCGCCAAGGCGGCGTTCTCGATGCTGACCGGTGGCTGGCGCAACTCCCGGCACCTGGTCTCGCTGACGGGCACTGCCGTCACCCTGACCCGTCGCGACAAGCGCCGCGGCCATGTCACCTTCGACGGCGAGGTCGAGCGCCGCGCCAGCCCGTTCACCTATCGCCTGCTGCCGGGTGCGCTGCGGGTGATCGCTGCCCGGCCGGCCGAGCTTCCGTCCTATCCAGCCGAGTACCAGTTCCCTTCATGAGGCGTTCGATGTTCCTCCTCCAGCCGCGCTTCCTCCTGCCTGTCGCGGCTACCTTCGGTTTCGTCGGGCTGGCGATCTTTGTCGTCTCGGGTCGTGATTTCGCCTTCGACACCACGTTGGTGATGCTGTTCCGCGATGCCGCCGACCCCTCGCTACCGATCGGCCCGGCCTGGGTGCGCGAGATGATGCGCGACCTGACCGCACTCGGCAGCTTCGTCGGATTGGGCATCGCGACGGTGATCGCAGCGCTGACGCTGCGGCTCTGCGGTTACCGGGCGCTGGCGATCGGCCTGGTGGTCAATGTCCTGGCGGCGACAGCGGCGAGTACGCTGCTGAAGCTGGCCTTCGGCCGCGAGCGGCCGGATATCGTCGAGCATGCGGCGCTGACCTTCACCGCGAGCTTCCCGAGCGGCCATGCCTTCCTCTCGGCGGTGGTGCTGCTCGGCATCGCCGGCTTCGTCGGCATCGCCTCGCGCCGCGCTGACATTGCCCGGCTCTGCCTCTGGATAGCCTGGGCCCTGATCATCGCGATCGGAGTGAGTCGGATCTATCTCGGCGTGCACTGGCCGAGCGACGTGCTCGGCGGCTGGTGCCTCGGAGTTGCCTGGTCAGGTCTCGCCATCTTCCTGATCGGACGTTACGCGGCCCGGACGGAAGCGGAGATGGTGCAGGCCACCACGGCACGCGGCGAGCCCGCAATATGAGGCGGGCTGGAACCAGGCGACTGCGCCGGCGTTGATGGGCGCGCCGTTCTGGCGCCTGCAACGGAGTTCTTGATGACGCTGTCCCGCAATACGCTTGTCCTCCTGGTCGGCTTGCTCGTCATCGGCCTCGCGGCCGTCAGCTATGCGCTCTACCAGGAGAAGAGGCAGCCCGAGGGCGTCGAGATCTCGGTCGGCAAGAACGGCCTGTCGATCAAGGAGAAATAGGCTGGCCGCTCAGCTGTTCGCCAGGATCATGTTGCGGACGATCGGGTAGATCTGGCTCTCCCATTTGCGGCCCGAGAACACGCCGTAATGGCCGACGCCGGCCTGCATGTGGTGGCGCTTGCGGAAGGGCTTGAGCCCGCGGCAGAGGTCGTGCGCCGCCGCGGTCTGGCCAAGCGAGCAGATATCGTCGCGCTCGCCCTCGACTGTGAGCAGCGCCGTCTTGCGGATCGCGCTGCAATCGACGCGCTCGCCGCGATAGGTCAGCGTGCCCGCCGCCAGCCGCGCCTCCTGGAAGATCCATTGCACGGTCTCGAGATAGAACTCGGCCGGCAGGTCGAGCACCGCGAAATACTCGTCGTAGAAAGCCTTGATCGTCTGCGCCTTCTCGGTCTCGCCGGTCGCGAGGTGGGTGAAGAGATCGATATGCGCGTTGACGTGCCGGCTCATGTTCATCGCCAGGAAGGCGCCGAGCTGGACGAAGCCGGGATAGACCCGGCGGCCGGCGCCGCCATAGCGTCGCGGCACGGTCGAGATCAGGTTGTTGCGGAACCACTCGATCGGCTTATCGTTGGCGAGCCGGTTGACCGCGGTCGGATTGATGCGGGTGTCGACCGGCCCCGCCATCAGCGTCATGCTGCGGGGCTGGGCGCGATGGCCGGCCTGCGCCATCACTGCCGCCGCGGTGAGCACCTGCACACAGGGTTGGCAGACCGCGACGAGATGTGCCTGCGGACCGAGCACATCGAGGAAGTGGATCAGATAGTCGACATAGTCGTCATAGCCGAAGGGGCCGGCCTCGAGCGGCACGTCGCGGGCATTGTGCCAGTCGGTGATGTAGACGTCGTGATCCTGCAGCAGCGTCGCGACGGTGTTGCGCAGCAAGGTGGCGAAATGGCCCGACATCGGCGCAACCACCAGCACCTTCGACTGGGCGAGATCGCTGTCCTTGCGGAAATGCAGCAAGGTGCCGAAGGGCAGGGTCAGCGCCGCCTCTTCGATGACCGGCACGTCGCGATTGCCGACGCGGACGCTGGCGATGCCATAGGGTGGGCGCTCATGCGTGAGCCCGGCTCGCGTCACCATCTCGTAGCCGGCGGCCGCGGCACGCAGGCTCAGCGGCTCGCCGAGCAAGGCGCGGCTGCCGAGCGTCACGATCGCCGCCTGGGCAAGCGCGCGAGCCGGATCGAACAGGTCGGACTGGGCCTGATAGGCGAAATAGAGCATCCGTCTGGCGATCCCGATCGTGCCGCGCCTGCATGAGGCCGTTTGCCCGTGCAATCGCCGTGCCCGCGCCGCCACGCTCGTGCCGGCGTCGCTGGAACGTCTCTTGCTACGCTGGTTCTCCGCGCGCCGAGGATACCGAGCATGCCTGTCACCACGCTGACCATCAGCAGCAAGAACTACTCGTCCTGGTCGCTGCGCGGCTGGCTGCTCTGCCAGCTCGCGGGTCTCGAGGTCGAGGAGATCATGCTCTCGGTCGACGATCCCTCGGCGCGGGCCGAGCTGCTGCTGCTCTCGCCCTCCTTCCTGGTGCCCTGCCTGCGCCATGACGGCACGAAAATCTGGGACACGCTCGCCATCGCCGGCTATCTCGACGAGCTGAAGCCCGAGGCCGGGCTGCTGCCGGCCGAGGTCGGCGCGCGCGCCCATTGCCGCGCCATCTCCGGCGAAATGCATTCGGGCTTCGCCAATCTGCGCTCGGCCCTGCCGATGAACCTCAAGGCGCATTATCCCGGCTTCAAGCTCTGGGCCGGCGCCCAGGCCGATATCGACCGCGTCACCGAGATCTGGCGCGACTGCATCTCCAGCTATGGCGGGCCCCATCTCTTCGGCGAGCGGCTCACCATGGCGGACGCGATGTATGCGCCGGTCTGCCTGCGCTTCCTGACCTACGACGTCGGGCTCGACCCGCTCAGCCAGGCTTATTGCCAGACGATCCTGGGTTGGCCGGCTCTGCAGCGCTGGATCGCGGCGGCGAAGACCGAGCCCGACGAGCTCGAGGAGCTCGACGCCGAGTTCTGAGGACGTCGGAGATCAGGCTGCGAGGCGCGCTGCGAAGACGCGGTCGCGGCCGGCCTGCTTCGCCCGGTAGAGCGCGGCATCGGCCTCCTGCAGCAAGTGCTGCAGGGATTCCCCCGCCGCGCCCGAGACCAGGCCGATGCTGATGGTCAGTGCGAGCGGCGCGCGCTTATCGACCGGAATGCGCAGCCGGGCGCAGCCGTCACGCACTCGCTCGGCCAGAGCGAGGGCGGCGGGCTGGGACAGATCCGGCAGCAGGATCGCGAACTCCTCGCCTCCCAGCCGCCCGAACAGGTCGCTCGGCCGCAGCAGTGTCGCGATGTGCCCGGCGAGCGCGACGAGGGCCTCGTCCCCTGCCGCATGGCCGTGATCGTCATTGATCCGCTTGAAGCGGTCGACATCCAGCATCAGCAGCGCCACCGGCCGGGGCACGGCCGGCGTCCCTGTCAGGATCGCCTCGCTGCGCAGGAGGAAGGCGCGGCGCGAGAGCACCCCGGTGAGCGCGTCCTGGTTGGCGGCAAGATCGAGCTCGCGCAGCAGGCGAGAGCGGGCGGCATTGATCGCCGCCACCATGATTGGCCCAAGCGAGAACAGGGCGACGCCGAAGCGGTGGGAGGTGAGCGCGACGGCATATTCGGGGGTGCCGGGCGTCAATGCTGACAGCAGCACGGTACTTTGCCAGAGGCCGAGCCCGAAGGTCAGCAACGCGGTTGGGAAGATGCCGTAGCTCAGGGCGCACCAGAGGATCGCCGGAACCGGGATTGCGATTGCGCTCGAGCCGCCGATCGCGGTGGCGACGAGGATCGAAGCGAGCAGGATGATGCCCGGAAGGATCGCCTTCGGCCGCCATCTGCTCGGTGATGCGTGCGCACTCAGCTGTCTTGCCAGTTCGGCCAGTGGCGGCGCCGTCAGAACCATCGGCAGGACGACGAGATTGCCGGAGAACTCGCTGATCAGGAAGAACTCGAAGGCCTGCATCGGCGGCTGGCCGAAATAGACGACGAGGCAGCCGCTGCCGACGGCCGAGGCCGAAGCTGCGGCAGCGAAGGCGACTAGAAGCAGGAACAGCAGCGATTGCGGCCGCTCGAGCCGGCGATCCGTACCGGCGACGCGCTGGAACAGCAGATATCCGACGCTGGCGGTGGTCAGGTTGCCCGCCGTCAGCCAGAGCGTGATGCCGAGGCCGCCGCCCATGGCGAAGTCGGCGGCGAGGTAGCCAACCGCCGCGCTCGCCCAGCCGAGTGGTCCAGCCCAGCCGGGATTGCGCACCATCACGCCCATCAACAGGGCATTGGCGGGCCAGAAGGTGGAGAGGAAACCGAGCGGCCGGGTGAGATGGCCGAACAGGGCGGCAGCGATGACGATGCCCGCGATCAGCATCGCCGCACGCCAGGGAAGCAGGCGGGACGACGCTGCTTGCTCCTGGTTGTGAGCGGGCCGGGAGGGAAAGGCGCGAGCAAGCTTCATTGCCGTCGGAGCAAAGCAGACAAAGGTGAAAGCAAGCTGAAATGGCGGCGATAAACTGCGGCCAACGACCAGCTTTCGGCCCTGCTGCATGCGCTCACGGCGGGGCCCGCATCGCCATTCATCGGGCCATCCTGCATGGCCTTGCCGACATAAAACGGTTAAGACCGGCTCCTCAATTCGGTTTGGCAAGTTTGGTTAGGCAAGAGGCTTTGCGATGAATGCTCCCTTCAAGAACCTGATCGCCGGCGAGTGGGCCGCGTCGCAGAACGCCTCGCGCAACATCAACCCGTCCAACACCAACGACGTCGTCGGCGAGTACGCACAGGGCTCGGTCGAGGACCTGAATAATGCGGTCGCCGCCGCCAAGGCTGCCTTCCCGGCCTGGAGCCGCACGACGCCGCAGGAGCGCTACGAGGTCCTGAAGAAGGCCTCCGACGAGATTCTCGCCCGCAAGGACGAGCTTGGCCGCCTGCTCTCGCGTGAGGAGGGCAAGACGCTGGCAGAGGGCATCGGCGAGGCCGGCCGCGCCGGCCAGATCTTCGCCTTCTTCGCCGGCGAATGCCTGCGCCTGGGCGGCGAGAGCATTCCCTCCGTGCGTCCAGGCGTCGGCGTCGAGGTCACCCGCGAGCCGGTCGGCATCATCGGCATGATCACGCCCTGGAACTTCCCGATCGCGATCCCGGCCTGGAAGATCGCTCCGGCCCTGGCCTACGGCAATTGCGTCGTGATCAAGCCGGCCGACCTCGTGCCGGGCTCGGCCTGGGCACTGGTCGACATCATCCAGCGTGCCGGCCTGCCCAAGGGCGTGCTCAACCTGGTGATGGGCCGCGGCTCGGTCGTCGGCCAGGCGCTGCTCGAGCACAAGGACGTGCACGCGATCTCCTTCACCGGCTCGGTCTCGACCGGCCGCAAGGTCGCGACGGCCTGCATCGCCGGCAATCCGATGAAGAAGGTCCAGCTCGAGATGGGCGGCAAGAACCCGCTCGTCGTGCTCGATGACGCCGACCTCAAGACCGCGGTCGAGGCTGCAGTGCAGGGCGCCTTCTTCTCGACCGGCCAGCGCTGCACGGCCTCCTCGCGCCTGATCGTCCAGGCCGGCATCCATGACCGCTTCGTCGAGGCGGCGATCGAGCGGCTGAAGGGCGTCACCGTCGACGACGCGCTGAAGGCCGGCACCACCATCGGCCCGGTCGTCGACCAGAGCCAGCTCGACCAGAACCTGAAATACATCCAGATCGCCCGTGACGAGGGCGGCAAGCTCGCCTGGGGCGGCGAACTGCTCAACCGTGAGACGCCCGGCTTCTATCTGCAGCCGGCGCTGTTCACCGAGACGACCAACGCCATGCGCATCTCGCGCGAGGAGGTCTTCGGCCCGGTCGCCAATGTCGTCCGCGTCAAGGATTACGAGGAGGCGCTCGCCGTCGCCAACGACACCGAGTTCGGCCTGTCCTCGGGCATCTGCACGACCTCGCTGAAGCATGCGACGCACTTCAAGCGCAATGCCGAGGCCGGCATGGTGATGGTCAACCTCGCCACGGCGGGCGTCGACTACCACGTGCCGTTCGGCGGCCGGAAGGGTTCGAGCTACGGCCCGCGCGAGCAGGGCGCCTATGCCCGCGAGTTCTACACCACGGTGAAGACCTCCTACACGCTCGCCTGAGCCGGATCGTCATCCAGGAAGGGAGGGCCGCGCCGCAAGCGCGGCCCTTTTGCATTGGAGCGTGGCTAAGAATTAGACTTGGTCTGACTGAAGGAAAGGATTGAATTCCAACGGTATCGGTCGCGCCTAGTTAAGGCAGTCGAGAGCGTTGATGGCTCAGGCGGTGGCCGATTACGTAAAGAAGCTTGCAATCTCTTCCGGGGCCACGCCAGTATGCAACCATGGCGAGCGGGAGGGGGCAATGGCGACTATCGATCTGACGCCCGATTTGTTGCGGCGGCTCGCGCGGCGTAACAATTTCCCTGTACCCGACTCCGGCATGGTCTTCGTCTGCATCCGCGGCGCGACGCCGGCCGATCTCGCCGACAATGGTTTCGCGCCCAGCAAAGCGATCCGCGAGATCAGTCTCGACTACGAGCACATGCGTTGCACCTTCGTGCAATGGAAGCTCGACGACGGCGTGCTTGCCCTCTTTGCTGGTTCGACCGTACCGAGCCGCAAATCGATCGACGCGGCCCTGGCTGGCAAGACCAAGGCCAACCAGGTCATCCCCGGCTGCTTCCGCTATGTCCGCGGTCGCCACAAGGGCAGTTCGCCCAGCGGGCATGACGCTTTCCGCCAGAACATCTTCCTGCCGGTGCAGCGAACCCGCGACGACGGCGACTTCGACCTGGCCGACGCGATCGATTTCGCTCGCAGCGCCAAGGCGGAGGAATTCGTCTGGGACAATATCCATGCCGCCTACAACGACGATGCGGCGAAGCCGGGTTATTCGAGTGAGGGCTGCCTCGTAGTCTGCGGCTTCCCATCGACGACCAGCGGCAAATTCGTCGAGCGAGGGCCGTGGAAGGCCTTCCGCCGTAATGCCTACGATCAAACGGGCGGCCAGCAGGAATTCACCTGCATGCTGTTCGAGGCGGATGAGGTCGCTCGGGTCGCCGGCGGCAAGGATGGCGACCTGATCCAGCTCGTTCGATATGGCTCGCGCGGGGTCCTCGTCGGCCAGGTCCAGGCGGCTCTGGTCAGGGCCGGTTTCGAGATCGGCACGCCTGACGACAAGTTCGGCCGGACGACGTTGATCGCGCTCTACGAATTCCAGAAGCGGCTGTTCGAGCAGCAGGGCGCCGATTGCGTTGTCGGCCCGGAGACGGCAAAGGCGCTCGGCATCGAGATGCCGACATTGGCGGGCGGACCCGCCCTCGGCATCACCATCCGGCCCCAACCGTTGATGGACGACGTCATCGTCATCAAGCCGGCGGGTCTCGACCTTGCCGATATCCCCGATCGTTTTACCATCGAGGTCGTCAGGGCGGCGCAGGCGTCACAGCGAAAGTGGGGCGTGCCTGCCTCGATCACCATGGCGCAATGGGCGCTGGAGAGTGCCTATGGCAAGCGCATGCCGGCAGGCTCGAACAATCCGTTCGGGATCAAGGCCCGGCCGGGCCAGAAGAGCGTCGCGGCGATGACCAAGGAGGAGATCGGCGGCAAGCTGGTCTCGAAACAGGAGCCATTTCGCGTATTCGACAGTCTTGATGAAGCCTTCATCAAGCACGCCGAGCTGCTCGGCACGAGTAAGCACTACGTCAAGGCGCGGATGTTCCGCGATGATCCCGACGCCTTTGCGGATGCGCTGACCGGCATCTATGCGACCGACTCGCAATACGGCCAGAAGCTCAAATCGATCATGCGCAAGAACGATCTGTACCGGTTCGATCTGGGCGAGACCGGTCCGGTGGTCATGGACGAGCCGATCATCGTCTTCCGGGAGAGCATCGCCAGCGAATTTCTCCAGATCGGGATGAGTGGCAAGCGCGTCACCGAATTGCAGCTGGAGCTGGTGCGCCTCGGCTACGGCGTCGGCGACGTCGACGGCAAATTCGGCACCCTGACCCGCGGTGCGCTGCTGGAATTCCAGGCTGACAACGAGGTGCCCGCGACCGGCGTCCTGGATCTGGCGACGCAGCGCGCTTTCGAAATGCCGATCGAGCGCCCGCTCGCACCGGCCCGCACCGAGGCGACGGAACAGGACCTGATCGATCGTGGCTCGCGCATCATCAAGGATGCCGGCATGGGCCGGATTGCGAGCTGGATCACGGCGGCTTTCGGCGCGCTCGGCATCGGCAACAGCGCGGTGGTCAATGCGGTTGGCACGGCCGGCCCCGGCGGCCAAGCCGGCAATGCGCTGTTGCCCTTCCTGGTCGACGTGCAACGTCTGAGCGAGGCCGGCCGGGCGACGACGGCTGAACTCGCAAGGCTGGCCGGAGAGGCCAAGACACTGCGGGAGGGCCTCGGCAGCGGGCTCTCGCCAGAAGCGGTACAAACGGTGCAGCAGATCCGCGGCTTGCTCCCGCAGGAGTTCGTAGCGCGGTTTCCGGAGTTGCGGCAGTTCCTGGACGCGGTCAACAGCGCGGCGGTGGCCAAGCCCGCCGCCTCGAACGTGTTCGAGTTGCTGGCCGGCAATCTGCCGGTCGGCGGCGCGCTGCATAGCGTGGTCCAGGTGCTCGGCACGGTCGGCACCAGCATGATCCCTGGTTTCGGCGGCTCGGCGGCGGTGCTGGGCCTCGGGCTGCTGGGCCGGCACCTCGCCAACCGTATCGCGGCGGCAAGGCTCGAGGACCATCGGACCGGGATGAATATCGCGCGCTGACGGGCGAGCTCAGCCGAACAGGGCCTGTTCCAGCGTGGCGATGCTCGGCAGCAGCAGATGGCTGAGCGGGCGCAAGGTCTCGGCGCTGCCGGCGCCGGTCAGAACGGCAATGCGCAGGCCAGCGCCGGCCGCTGCCGCCATGTGCATGTCGTGGCTGGAATCGCCGATGACGGCGACGGCTTCCGCGGGCAGTTCCGTCGCGCGGCAGAAGCCGTCGACCATGCCGCGCTCCGGCTTGGCGCCATGGCCGGAATCGTAGCCGCAGAGAAATGCGAGATGCGGTTCGAGGCCGAAGCGCACGGCGGTGGCGACAACCGCGGCCTCGCTGTCGCTGGAGGCGATGCCGAGGGCAAGCCCGCGCCCGGTGAGGCTGGCGAACAAGGCGGCGAGGTCGCAGACCGGCACCGCTGCGACGACCACTGAGCAGAACAGGGTATCGAGCCGTTCGGTCAACTCGGCCGCGCCAAAGGGCGACCCAGCCTCAGTCCAGGCCTGAGCGACGTCTTCGGTGTTGCCCGAGGCGAGCAGCCCGTCGGATATCGCGTAGCCGGTCGCGGGATCGACGCCTGCTACGGTCAGCAATCGCGCTGCCAGGTCGGGATCGCCCCGCGCGGCCAGCCGTCCGGCCTTCAGATTGGTCGGCGCCCAGCTCGCCTGGTAGTCGATCAGCGTGCCGTCCTTGTCGAACAGGATGCCGCGAATGGCGGGCAGAGCCATCAGGTCACCGGCAATCATATGACGGGGATGACGTCGACCTTGACGTCGAGCTTCTGGCTGCCCGGGCCGACGAGCACGCCGTCGAGCGGGGAGACATCGGCATAGTCGCGTCCTGTTGCGGTGACGATATGGTCGTCGGCGACGATCAGGTCGTTGGTCGGGTCGAGCCCGATCCAGCCGGTCCCCGGCCCGGTCCAGGCCATCACCCAGGCATGGGTCGCGTCTGCGCCTTCGAGGCGCGCCTGGCCGGGCGGCGGGATGGTGCGCAGATAGCCGCTGACATAGGCGGCCGGCAGGCCAAGGCCGCGCAGGCCCGCGATCATGATGTGGGCGAAGTCCTGGCAGACGCCGTGACGGGCAGCAAAAGCCTCGCGGATCGGGGTCGCGACCTCGGTTGCTTCGGGATCGTAGCGGAACTCCTTACGGATGCGGGCCATCAGCTCGCAGGCCGCCTCGAAGACCGGCCGCCTAGCCGGGAAGCTCGCGCGGGCATAGTCGGTGATCTCCGGCACGGTCGGCGCCAGCCGGCTGGGATAGAGGTACTGCGCCGGGGAATCCGCTGCGAGGCTCTGTGCCTTCAGCGCGAGTTCGACGACTTCCTCCCAATGCCGCGTCAGGGCCGGAAAGGGGGCGGCCGGCCGCGTCACCTCGACCCGCGAAGTCATCTCGATCCGCAGTTCGCGATGCGGTTTGGCGATGGTCAGCGTCGTCGTGCGGTTACCGAAGAAGCAGATGCCATCGTTCCGTTCGGCGCCGCGGGGTGTCACGGCGAGCTTGCTGGTCAGCACGCGCTGGCCGGCCCCATCGCGCGGCAGCACACGCAACATGCAGCGCGCGAACGGCACTGGCCGGCTATAGGCGTAAGCGGTGAGATGGCGGATGTCGTAGATCACGCGGACCCTCTTACGCGAGTCGCGTCATCCGCGAACCTTCCGGCCTGGAGTTCTGCAGGAAATAACGCTCGGCCACCGCGTTGGAGAGGCCCATCAGCAATTGCTCGAAGAGCAGAATGCCGGTCCGGTCGAGCCGGCTCGCCTCGGCCGTGCGGCATTCGGCAGCGAGCTTGAGCGCGAGACGGCGCGGTTCCTCCAGCATGCCGTCGTCATGGAGCGAGGGCAGGGCGGCGATTTCGGCATCGAGCCGCTCGATCTGGAAGGCGACGGAGCGCGGGTTATAGGGATCGAGCATGACGAGATCGAGAACCGGCTGCAACGAGGCGCCGAGCATGTAGCGCGAGCGGTAGGTGATCTGCGAGTCGGTCAGGTCGAGTAGCGCGTCGAGGCAGTTGCCCGGCGCGTCGTTCTCGATGAAATGGCGGGCGAAGCGACAGGTGGTGACACCGCGCTCGATCCGCCGGCCGATGTCGAGGAAGCGCCAGCCGGCGCCGCGCACCATGTTCTCCTGGGAGAGGCCCGAGAAGGCGGCGAGCGATTTCAGTCCGGTATCGGCGATCTCGAAGGCCTCGCCTTCGCTGGTCGGCTTGCCCGGCGGCGCGGCGAGCTGGCGCTGCAGGTCGCCGAACAGGCGCCAGGCATCGACCGAAAGCCGCTCGCGGATGACCGAGGCGGTGCGCCTGGCCTCGCGCACCGAGGCCGCGGCCGAGCCGTACTGCTCGATATCGTGCAGCGCAGAACGCGCCTGCGCCGCGACCGGCCGGCCCTTGGGTGTCGCCGGTGCCGCTCCCCAGGCGACGAGCAGGTTGGCGAGGCGCTTGATCGTCTCGCCATGGCCCGGGGCCTGGTCGTCGGCATTGATCAGCCGCCCGAGCAAAGCGCGCACCAGGCGCAGCGTCGCCTCGCTCCGCTCCAGATAGCGCCCGAGCCAGAACAGATTGTCGGCCGCCCGACTCGGCAGGATGCCGACGATGCGACGAATGGGGATCCGGTCCGGGCTCGGCAGCAGCGTCACCTGCTCGACGGGCTCATCGGAGGTGACCCAGACATCGCTGGAGCGCACACCGGAGCGCATCGTCACGGCGCGTGCATCGGATTCGTCCGAGACGCGGCAGAAGCCGCCCGGCATCACCTGCCAGCCATCGGGCGTTGCCGCGGCGAAGACGCGCAGCGTCATCGGCCGAGGCTCGAGCCGCCCGCCCTGCATCACCGGCATGGTCGAGAGCCGGACCACTTCCTGTCCGACATGGTCGAGCCCGCGCTCCGTGATGCGGGTACGCAGCGCCTCGCGCTCGGCGCTGCTGAGGTCCGCGACCAGTACGGTGCCCCCGTCGAGCCCGTCGCCGGGTGCACGGAAGGCCGGCGCGACATTCATCTCACCCAGCCGGTCGAGCACGATCTGGCGCTCGCGCGGCTGGCCGCACCACCAGGTCGCGATGTTCGGCAGGATCAGGTCCTCGCCGAGGACCTCGCGCGCCAGCCGCGGCATGAAGCCCATCAGCGCCCGGGCCTCGATCACGCCGGAGCCGAGGCCGTTGGCGACGATGACGTTCTCGCCACGCACTGCCTCGACCAGGCCGGGCACGCCGAGCGCGGAACGGGCGTTGAGCTCGAGTGGGTCGGCGAAATCGCCGTCGATGCGCCGCCAGATCACGTCGGCGCGCTTGAAGCCGGCGATGGTGCGGACGTGCACCAGCCCGTCGCGCATCACGAGGTCGCCGCCCTCGACCAGGAGGAAGCCGAGATAGCGGGCGAGATAGGCCTGTTCGAAATAGCTCTCGTTGAGCTGGCCTGGCGTCAGCAGGCAGATCCGCGGCTCGACCCGCTTCGCGCGGGCGACGAGGCCGGCGCGGAAACCCTGGAAGAAGGCGGCGAGCCGTTCGACATTCATCGTCCGGAACAGGTCCGGGAAGGCGCGTCCGATGGCGAGCCGGTTCTCAAGCGCATAGCCCGCGCCCGAGGGCGCCTGCGTGCGGTCGTTCAGCACCCACCAGCGCCCATCCGGGCCGCGACCGAGGTCGGCGGCATAGATCTGAAGCTGCCCGGCGCCGGCCACCCCTTGTACGGGCCGCAGATAATCGGGGCTGCCGGTGACGGCGGCGGCGGGCAGCGCCCCGCCGGCCACGAGCTTGCCGGGGCCATAGATGTCGCCGAGCACGGCATCGAGCAATTGCGCGCGCTGGGCGACGCCGGCGGCGATAACCTGCCATTCCTGCCCGGTGAGCACCAGCGGTGCGTGGTTCAGCGGCCAGGCCCGCTCGCTGGCGAGCGGATCGTTCTCGTCGAGATCGCCATGGACGCGATAGGAGACGCCGGTGTCGCGGACATGCCGGTCGGCGAGGCCGAAGCGGCGCTGCAGCTCATCGCTCGACAGCGCCGACCATTCGGCGAGGAACGGCTCCCATTGCGGCCGGATCGTGCCGTCCGCCGCCATCAGCTCGTCATAGGCGCCGGGCAGCGGCCGATAGCCCGAAAGCAGGGCATTGCGACGCTCGTTGCGCACCCGTGTCGAGCTTGATCGGCCCTGCAGAGCCATCCTTGACCTCAAACCCCGATCGGCCGGCGCAGGTCGAGGGTCATCGGGAACTCCGGATTGCGCTCTTCTGCGGGAATCGCCAGCGGCCCCGGACTATGGCCGATCGCCTCGAACCGAGCCAGCCTTCTGGCTTCCGCCTCGTAGGAATTCACAGGAGGTGTCTCGTAATTGCGACCGCCGGGATGGGCGACATGATAAACGCAACCACCGAGCGAGCGGCCCACCCAGCTGTCGACGATGTCGAAGGTCAGCGGCGCATGCACCGGAATCGTCGGGTGCAGGCCCGAGGCCGGCTGCCAGGCCTTGAAGCGCAGGCCGGCGATGCTGACCCCGGCGGCGATTTCGGTCATCGGCAGCGCTCGCCCGTTGCAGGTGATGACGTGCCGGCCCGGGGTGAGGCCGCTCGCCTTGAGCTGCAGGCGTTCGACCGAGGAATCGACATAGCGCACCGTGCCGCCGACCGCGCCCTCTTCGCCCATCACATGCCAGGGCTCGAGCGCCTGGCGGAGTTCGAGCTCGACGCCGCCTTGGTTGACCTTGCCGAAGAAGGGGAAGCGGAACTCATGCTGCGCCGCGAACCAGGCCGGGTCGACGCGGTAGCCGACCCGCTCCAGATCGGCGAGCACGTCACGGAAATCCTGCCAGACGAGCTCAGGCAGCATGAAGCGATCGTGCAGGCTCGTGCCCCAGCGGGTGAGCTTGCCGATCTGCGGCTCGCGCCAGAACCAGGCGATCAGCGCCCGGATCAGGAGTTGCTGCGCCAGCGACATGCGCGCATCTGGCGGCATCTCGAAGGAGCGGAACTCGATCAGCCCGAGCCGGCCGGTCGGGCCATCGGGCGAATAGAGCTTGTCGATGCAGATCTCGGTGCGATGGGTGTTGCCGGAGACGTCGACCAAGAGGTTCCGATAGAGCCGGTCGACCAGCCAGAGCGGGATCGTCGGGGCGTTCGGGCCGGGCGTCTGCGCCAGGGCAATCTCGAGCTCGTAGAGCTGGTCGTGCCGGGCCTCGTCGATGCGCGGCGCCTGGCTGGTCGGGCCGATGAACAGGCCGGAGAACAGGTAGGACAGCGAGGGGTGGCGCTGCCAATAGAGCACGATGCTCTTGAGCAGGTCCGGCCGGCGCAGGAACGGGCTGTCGGCCGGGGTCATGCCGCCGAGCACGACATGGTTGCCGCCGCCGGTGCCGGTATGGCGACCGTCGACCATGAACTTCTCGGCGCAGAGCCGCGACTGGCGCGCTTCCTCATAGACGCCGCGTGTGATCGAGACCGCCTGCGCCCAGCTCTTCGCCGGGTGGACGTTGACCTCGATCACACCGGGATCGGGCGTGACCTTGATGACGTTGAGGCGCGGGTCATGCGGCGGGGAATAGCCCTCGATATGGACCGGCTGGCCCTTCTCTTCGGCTGCTGCCTCGATGCTGGCGATCAGGTCGAGATAGTCCTCCAGCCGCTCGACCGGCGGCAGGAAGACGCAAAGCACGCCGTCGCGTACCTCAATGCTGAGCGCCGTGCGCACCGACTCGGCGCCGAGCTCCTGCTCGACGATGTCCTGGCGCTGGGCCTGCGGCTCGCTGCTTCCGGCCGGACGTGTCGGCTGGACCAGGCCGGCGAAGGCGAGTGGCGGATCGGCTGCGAGCTGTGCTCCGGGGGCGCTCGCTTGTGCCGGCGGCAGCGGCCCGCGCGGTTCCAGCGGGTCCTGCGGGTGGATATGCGGATAGGCCTTCTCCGGGACATGCGGCAGCGATCCGAGCGGCAGCCGGAAGCCGACAGGGGAATCGCCCGGCACCAGGAAGAGCTTGCCGCGCCGGAGCTTCCATTTCTCCGAGCGCCAGCGCCGGTCGTCCGCCGCCGCCTGCCAGCGCTGCACCGGGATGACATAGCCGCTCGGCTTGCCGAGCCCGCGCTCGAAGACGCGGACCATGCGGGCGCGCTCTTCCGGATCCGACAGCTTCGGGTCGAGCGGGTCGACATTGGCGGGGAGCTGGCCTTCCTTCACCAGCCAGTGCCCGGTGTCCTCATAGGCGGGCAGCACATAGTCGGCGCCGAGGCCGAGCCGCTCGGACAGGTTTGCGGCAAGCGTCTCGACCGCCGCCGAGGTCGGCACGACCTCGTGTTCGCGGTCGCCGCCGGTCTTGGCGCCCGGCTCGCGCGCGATCAGCGCGGCATTGCGCCAGATCGGCTCGCCATCCTCGCGCCAGTAGAGCGCAAAGGCCCAGCGCGGCAGGCTCTCGCCCGGATACCATTTGCCCTGGCCGTAATGCAGCATGCCGCCCGGCGCGAAGCGCTCGCGTAGCCGCCGGATCAGCACGTCGGCGCGCTCGCGCTTGGTCGGGCCGACAGCGGCGGTGTTCCATTCCTCGCCGATCTGGTCGTCGATCGAGACGAAGGTCGGCTCGCCGCCCATGGTGAGCCGGACATCCTGCGCCTGGAGGTCGGCCTCGACCTTTTCGCCGAGCGCATCGAGCTCGAGCCAGGATTCATCCGAGAAGGGCAGGGTGATGCGCGGCACTTCGTGAACGCGCGCGACGCTCATCTCGAAACCGAACTGCGTCTCGGCATAGCTCGCGACACCGCTGACCGGCGCGGCCGAGCGGTAATGCGGCGTCGCCGCCAGCGGCAGATGGCCCTCGCCGGTGAGCAGGCCGGAGGTCGGGTCCATGCCGATCCAGCCGGCGCCGGGAAGATAGACCTCGGCCCAGGCATGCAGGTCGGTGAAGTCCTTGTCGGTGCCGCGCGGCCCTTCGAGCGGATCGACGTCCGCCTTCATCTGGATCAGGTAGCCGGAGACGAAGCGGGCGGCGAGGCCGAGATGGCGCAGGATCTGGACCAGCAGCCAGGATGTGTCGCGGCAGGAGCCGGACCTGATCGCCAGCGTCTGCTCCGGTTCCTGGACGCCGGCCTCCATGCGGATGCCATAGGCGATCATCCGCTGCAGGCGGGCATTGAGATCGACGACGAAGTTGACGGTGTTGGTCTTCGCGCGCGGAACCGTCGCCATGAACTCGCTCAGCAGCGGCCCGGCCGGCTCCGTGACGAGATAGGGCGCGAGCTCGTCGCGCAGCTCCTCGGGATAGGCGAAGGGAAACTCCTCGGCCTCGGCCGCGACGAAGAAGTCGAACGGGTTGATGATCGAGAGTTCGGTGACGAGGTCGACCTCGATGCGGAACTCGGTCACCGGTTCGGGGAAGACGTAGCGCGCCAGCCAGTTGCCGTTGGGGTCCTGCTGCCAGTTCACGAAATGCTGCGCCGGCGTGACCTTGAGCGAATAGCTCTTCACCGCCGAGCGGCAATGCGGCGCCGGTCTCAAGCGGATGATCTGCGGCCCGAGCGTGACCGGCCGGTCGTAGCGGTAATGGGTAACGTGATGCAGTGCAGCGATGATGGCCAAGAGCTGGGCCCCTGCTAGCTAAAGTGCGGACCGGGAGCGGCCACGATCCGTCACGATAGCTGCAGAAGACGCCGGAGCAAGCAGGTTCGTGCGCAGGAATGCGCCGGCAATTCAGGCTGTTGCGCAAGAAGCGTGCATGCTGCGCGCCATCGGCCGAACTCTGCTTTGGCCCTGCTGGACATCGGACACGATCTGGCCACAGAGTGCGCGCCAACGGGCGCCCGGGAGCGCTCGCAGACAGCACAATGGGGATTTTCCATGCGTCATGTTGCGAAATTGATGGCGGCTTCCGCTTTCGCTGCCCTGCTGGCGACGACCGCCCAGGCCCAGACGCCCAAAGACACCATCGTCATGGCCAAGCAGATCGACGACATCATCACGCTCGATCCGGCCGAGGCCTTCGAATTCTCCGGTGTCGAGGTCGGCGCCAATGTCTATGACAAGCTGATCGGCGTCGATCTCAAGAACAACAACGCCCTGATCGGCGAGCTCGCCCAGAGCTGGACCGTCAGCCCGGACAACCTGACCTACACCTTCAAGCTCCGTCCGGGCGTCAAGTTCCACTCCGGCAATCCGCTCACCGCGGCCGATGTGGTCTATTCCTTCCAGCGCGCGGTCACGCTGAACAAGTCGCCGGGCTTCATCCTCACCCAGTTCGGCTTGAACAAGGATACTGTGCTGGAGAAGGTCAAGGCGACCGACGATCTGACCGTCACCGTCACCGTCTCCAAGCCGTTCGCGCCGACCTTCTTCCTGAACTGCCTGACCTCGGGCGTCGCCTCGGTCGTCGACTCCAAGCTGGTCAAGGCGAATGAGAAGGACGGCGACTGGGGCAATGGCTGGCTCAAGCTCGCCTCGGCCGGCTCCGGCGCCTACAAGGTCCGCGTCTATCGCCCGAACGAGCAATATGCGCTCGATGCCAATGAGGGCTGGTACAAGGGCGCGCCCAAGACCAAGCGCGTCATCGTCCGCCATGTCGCCGAGCCGGCCTCGCAGCGCCTGCTGCTCGAGAAGGGCGATATCGACATCGCCCGCAATCTCTCCAAGGACCAACTGGCGGCGGTCAAGAGCAACGCCAATGTCGAGATCGTCCAGGGCGACAAGGGCTACATTCTCTATCTCGGCCTGAACCAGAAGAACCCGAACCTCGCCAAGCCCGAGGTCCGCGAGGCCCTGAAGTGGCTGGTCGACTACGACTCGATCGAGCGCAACATCGTCGAGGGCACCTATAAGGGCCATGAGAGCTTCCTGCCCAAGGGCTTCCTCGGCGCGATCACCGACAGGCCCTACAAGCTCGACGTCGCCAAGGCCAAGGAACTGCTCGCCAAGGCCGGCCTGCCGAACGGCTTCACCGTCACCATGGACACCCGTTCGGTCAATCCGATCACCGACATCGCCCAGGCGGTCCAGTCGACCTGGGCCCAGGCCGGGATCAAGCTCGAGATTCTTCCGGGCGACGGCAAGCAGACGCTGACCAAGTACCGCGCCCGCACCCACGACATCTATATCGGCCAGTGGGGCCCGGACTATCTCGACCCGCACACCAATGCCGAGACCTTCGCCATCAACGAGGACAATGGCGAGGAAGCCAAGTCGAAGACGCTGGCCTGGCGCAATGCCTGGGACATCCCGGATATGACCAAGCTCACCCAGGCCAATGTCCTGGAGAGCGACGCGACCAAGCGCGCCGGCGTCTATGGCGAGCTGCAGCGCGACCACCAGAAGGTCTCGCCCTTCGTCATCATGTTCCAGCAGGTCGAGGTTTCGGCCGACCGCAAGGGCATTGCCGGCTGGGTGATCGGACCGACCTCCGACACCAATTTCTACGCTCCGATCACGAAGAACTGAGGCGTTTCGCCAGCAGAGCCCGCCGTAGCCCATCATCAGGCTGCGGCGGGTTCTTGCCATTGGCCCCGGCCTAGTCTGGCCGACGCCCTCCAAGAACAAGAAGAACGGAGCCGACGATGGTTTCCATCACTGCACCGACCCCGCCCGCACCGCCGCCACGCGCCAAGAATGGTGTCGTTCGCTGGGCGAAAATCCTCGGCCGCGAGCTGACCACGGTCGCGATCACGATCTTCGGCCTGCTGCTGGTCACCTTCCTGATCGCGCGCGTCATGCCGATCGACCCCGTTCTCGCTGTGGTCGGCGATCGCGCTCCCGCCGACGTCTACGACAAGGCAAGGCTCGCGCTCGGGCTCGACAAGCCGTACTGGCAGCAATTCGCCGTCTATATCGGCAAGGTCTTCACCGGCGATCTCGGCACCTCGGTGCTGACTGCGCAGAAGGTCACCGACGACATCAAGACCGTGTTTCCGGCGACGCTGGAGCTCGCGACGCTCGGCACCCTGATCGGCGTTGCGCTCGGCGTGCCGCTCGGCATCCTCGCCGCCGTCAACCAGGGCCGCTGGATCGACCAGATCGCCCGCGTGATCGGGCTGATCGGCTATTCGATCCCAGTGTTCTGGCTCGGCCTGATGGGGCTCCTGCTGTTCTACGCCAAGCTCGGCTGGGTCGCCGGGCCCGGGCGGCTCTCCGTCGCCTTCGAGGATTTCGTCACCCCGATGACCGGCATCGTCATGCTCGATGCTGCGATGCAGGGCGAATGGGAGGCGGTCCTGGACGCATTCTGGCATCTGATCCTGCCGGCCTCCGTGCTCGGCCTGCTCTCGGTCGCCTATATCAGCCGCATGACCCGCAGTTTCATGATCACCGAGCTGCAGCAGCAATATGTCGTGGCCGCGCGGGTGAAGGGGCTGTCGGAATGGCGTGTCGTCTGCGGCCATGCGCTGGGCAATGCCCTCGTGCCGCTCGTCACCGTGATCGCGCTTTCCTACATGCATCTGCTTGAGGGCGCGGTGCTGACAGAGACGATCTTCGCCTGGCCCGGCCTCGGCCGCTATCTTACCAACGCGCTGCTCAATGCCGACATGAACGCGGTGCTCGGCGCCACGCTGGTGGTTGGCACCGTCTTCATCGCCATCAACCTGTTCTCCGACATTCTCGGCCGGCTGGCCGACCCGCGGGCGCGCTGAAGGAGATGGCCATGACCGACCACACCGCCCCTCCCGTCACCTGGCATGCCTGGCTGACCACGACCTCGCCGGAATCGCGCCGGCAGGCCAAGCTTGGCCAGCTCTACCGGCAATGGCTCGCGTTCCAGAAGAACCCGGCCGCCGTGGTCGGCCTCGTGATCGTGCTGGCACTGCTGCTGCTCGCGGCCTTCGCGCCGCTGATCGCCCAATACGATCCGCTCGCCCAGACGCTCGACCAGCGCCTACTGGCGCCCTCGGCCAAGCACTGGTTCGGCACCGACGCGCTCGGCCGCGACATCTTCAGCCGCATCGTCTACGGCACCCGCGTCACGCTGGTGATCGTCATGCTCGTGGTCATCACGGTCGGGCCGCTCGGCCTCTTGATCGGCTGCGCCGCCGGCTATTTCGGCGGCTGGATCGACACCGTGCTGATGCGCATCACCGACGTCTTCCTCGCCTTTCCCCGCCTTGTGCTGGCGCTGGCCTTCGTCGCGGCGCTCGGGCCCGGACTGGAAAATGCAGTCATCGCCATCGCCTTCACGGCCTGGCCGCCCTATGCCCGCGTCGCCCGTGCCGAGACGATGATTATCCGCAATGCCGACTACATCTCGGCGATGCGCCTGCAGGGCGCCAGCCAGATGCGGATCGTGCTGAAGCATATCGTGCCGATGTGCGTGCCCTCGCTGATCGTGCGTACCACCTACGACATGGCCGGCATCATCATCATCGCCGCCGGCCTCGGCTTCCTCGGCCTCGGTGCCCAGCCGCCGATCCCGGAATGGGGCGCGATGATCTCGACTGGCCGCGAGCAGATCTTCGACCAGTGGTGGGTCGCGACCTTCCCGGGCGTCGCCATCTGCGTTGTCGCGCTCGGCTTCAACCTGCTCGGCGATGGCCTGCGCGACGTGCTGGATGCGAGGTGAGCACCGAGATGACTGCGACGTCTGAAGCACCTCTGCTCACGCTCGACGATCTTCGCGTCGACTTCCACACCCCGACCGGCATCGTCAACGCGGTGCGCGGGCTCTCCTTCACGCTCGGCCGCGAACGGCTCGGCATCGTCGGGGAATCCGGCTCCGGCAAGTCGATGACCGGCCGCGCCATCCTCGACCTGATCCCGCATCCCGGCGTGGTCAGCGCCAGGCGCATGGAGTTCCGCGGCAAGGACCTGACGGCGATGGACAAGGCGAGCCGCCGCAAGCTGCGCGGCCGCCACATCTCGATGGTGATGCAGGATCCGAAATTCTCGCTGAACCCTGTCCAGACCGTCGGCGACCAGATCGCCGAGGCCTACCGCGTCCACCACAAGGCGAGCGCCCGCGAGGCCAAGGAACGCAGCCTCTCGATGCTCGAAGCCGTGCAGATCCGCGAGCCGGGGCGCGTATACGGGCTCTACCCGCACGAGGTCTCGGGCGGCATGGGCCAGCGCGTGATGATCGCGATGATGCTGATCGCCGAGCCGGAGATCCTGATCGCCGACGAGCCGACCTCGGCGCTCGACGTCACCGTGCAGTTGCAGGTGCTGAAGATCCTCGACGACCTCGTCACCAGCCGCGGCATGGGACTGATCTTCATCAGCCATGACCTGCACCTGGTGAGGTCGTTCTGCGACCGCGTCATCGTCATGTATGGCGGCAAGGCGCTGGAGACGCTGCCGGCGGGCGAGCTCGACCGGGCGCAGCATCCCTACACACGCGGCCTGCTCGGCTGCCTGCCCGATCTTGACCATCCGCGCGAGAAGCTCGCCACCCTCACCCGCGACCCGGCATGGCTGGCATGATTGCGCGCTCGAACCTTTGCCGTCATTCCGGGGCGTCGCGCAGCGACGAGCCCGGAACCCATAACCGCTGGTTTGTCAGGATGATCTGCAAGGCCGGCAGCCTCTTTTTGAGCCCTCGTGTTCATGGATTCCGGGCTCGGCCCTTCGGGCCGCCCCGGAAAGACGGTGAGGTGCTGGCATGAGCACACAACCCGCCATCTCCGTCGACAAGCTCAACGTCTCGTTCGGCGATTCGCATGTCGTGAAGGACCTTTCCTTCGCGGTCGCGCCGGGCGAGAGCTACGGCATCGTCGGCGAATCCGGCTCCGGCAAGTCGACCGTGCTGCGCGTGCTCGCCGGCCTCAACCGCGACTGGAGCGGCGAGGTCGACATCCTTGGCAAGCGCCAGCCCAAGCTCCGCGACAAGGCCTTCTACCGCGCCGCCCAGATGGTCTTCCAGGACCCGTACGGCTCGCTGCACCCGAAGAAGACCGTCGATGACACGCTGGCCGAGCCGCTCGCCATTCACGGTGTCCGCGACGCCGAGGCGAAGATCAGCCGTGCCATGCAGGATGTCGGTCTGCCGACCTCCTTCCGCTTCCGCTATCCGCATCAGCTCTCCGGCGGCCAGCGCCAGCGCGTCGCCATCGCCCGCGCACTCGTGCTGGAACCGACCATCCTGCTGCTCGACGAGCCGACCTCTGCGCTCGACGTCTCGATCCAGGCCGAGGTGCTGAACCTGCTCCAGGCGCTGCGCCACGAGCGCAAGCTCACCTATATTCTGGTCAGCCACGACCTCGCCGTGGTCGGTCATATGTGCGAGCGGCTGCTCGTCATGCAGTTCGGCCGCGGCGTCGAGGAGATGACGGCGGCAACGCTTGCCGCACGCGCCCCGCAGACGGCCTATGCCCAGCAATTGCTGACGGCGAGCGAGGGGTTTAGGCGGGCGGGGTAGGGAAGAGGCGTCATGCTCGGGCTTGACCCGAGCATCTCAGGCCGGAGGAGGCTCCGGTTGCCTTTTCGTCTTGAGATTCTCGGGTCTGCGCTTCGCTTCGCCCGAGAATGACGGCATAGCAGCCCTGTTGCCCAAAGCGTTTGGCAAGCTGCGCCCTTGGTCGCATTGTCGTCGCAGGATTCGGTTCGACTGGCGCGCTTTCCGATCGACCGGAACGGATCGATCGACGAGAATTCGCGCCGACCTCGTGTCGGCCGATCAGGAGTATGCCGCCATGGACGCCATCGCCGAACGCCTGCTGAAGCCGGAGGCTGCGCCGGAGCGCACGCCGGTTCCGCCCTTCGATCTGGTGATCTTCGGCGCCGGCGGCGATCTTGCGCTGCGCAAGCTCTTCCCGGCGCTGGCCCAGCGCAACGAGGAAGGCGTTCTGCCGGAGGAGAGCCGCATTCTCGGCATCGTCCGCAAGCAGGAGGATGTCGAGGGCATCCCCAACGAGATCGCCGCCAAGCTCGCCGCCGCCGGCCTGTCGCAGGAGCGCATCGCCGCCTTCCGCCGCCGCCTCACCATGGTGCTGCTCGATGCGGTCAAGCCCGAGACCTATGGCGCGCTGAAGGAGGCGCTTGGCGACTCCCAGCGTGTGCGTTCCTTCTACCTCTCGACGCCGCCGGATCTCTTCATCCCGATCTGCGAGAACCTGGCGAACTCCGGCATCCTGACGCCGACCTCGCGCGTCATCCTCGAGAAGCCGCTCGGCCGCGACCTCGCCTCGGCCCGCGAGATCAACGACGCCGTCGCTCGCATCCTGCCGGAGAGCCGGACCTACCGGATCGACCATTATCTCGGCAAGGAGACGGTGCAGAACCTGCTGGTGCTGCGCTTCGCCAACACGCTGTTCGAGCGCTCCTGGTCGAGCCGCGACATCGACAATGTCCAGATCACGGTGGCCGAGACGGTCGGACTGGAATCCCGCGCCGGCTATTACGACAAGGCCGGCCACCTGCGCGACATGGTCCAGAACCATGTGCTGCAGCTGCTCTGCCTGTTCGCGATCGAGCCGCCGAACCAGCTCGAGGCCGACGCCGTCCGCGACGAGAAGGTGAGGGTGCTGAAAGCGCTCCGGCCGATCGTCGGCCCGGACGTGCAGCGCATGACCGTGCGCGGCCAGTATGGGCCGGGTGCGATCGATGGCCAGCGCGTCAAGGGCTACTCCGAGGAGCTCGGCCATCTCAGCGGCACCGAGACCTTCGTCGCGATCCGCTGCGAGCTCGACACCTGGCGCTGGGCTGGCGTGCCGATCTATCTGCGCACCGGCAAGCGCATGGCGCAGCGCTATTCCGAGATCGCCGTCACCTTCAAGCCGGTGCCGCATTCGATCTTCGGCCGCGCGCCGGGCTGCGAGGAGCTCTATGCCAACCGCCTGGTCATCCGGCTTCAGCCCAATGACGGTGTCCAGTTGCAGCTGATGATGAAGGTGCCGGGCTCCGGCAAGCTCAAGGTCGTGCCGCGCCAGCTCGACTTGCGTTACGAGACCGCCTTCGACGTGCGCACGCCCGATGCCTATGAGCGGTTGCTGACCGACGTGATCCGCGGCGACCAGACCCTGTTCATGCGCCGCGACGAGGTCGAGCAGGCCTGGAGCTGGATCGACCCGATCCTGACAGGTTGGCAGGAATACTACCCGCAGCCGCACCGCTATGCCGCCGGCTCCTGGGGCCCGTCGCAGGCGATCGGGTTGATCGAGCGCGACAGCCGCTCCTGGGCCGACCCGGAGTTCACGGAATGAGCACGGCCGGCCCGCTGGTTCGCCACCGCTTCGAGACGCTGGCCGACGCCTCCGAGGCCCTGGCCGAGGCGGTCGCGGTCAGGCTGCGCGCGCTCGTCAAGGCGCAGGGCAGGGCGCTTATCGCCGTCCCTGGCGGGACGACGCCGGCGCGCTTCCTCGCGGCGCTCGGCGCGCATGACCTGCCTTGGGAGAGCATCACGCTGATGCCGACCGATGAGCGCTTCGTCGCTCCCGGCGACCAGGCCTCGAACGAGCGCATGATCCGCGCCGCCTTCGCCCCCTTGCGCGACGGGCGGAGCCCGTTCGTCTCCTTCCACAACGCCGGCGATGACCTCGCCGTCGCGGCCGCCAGCCTCGACCGCGTGCTGAAGGACCTGCCGCCGCTCGACATCGTCGTCAGCGGCATGGGAGCGGACGGGCATGTCGCCTCGCTCTTTCCCGGCGAGACGGCGGCGCTCGCCTCGCCGGCTTCCGTGCATGCGGTCGCCGCGAGCCCACCCGATTTGCCGCCACGGCTTTCGCTGTCGCCGGCCCGATTGCAGGGCGCCGGCCATGTCGCCCTGCTGATCTCGGGGCAGGAGAAGGAGCGCGTGCTGGCTTCGGCGGTCGAGATGCCGGCGGCGTTTCCGGTCGGCCTGCTACTCTCCCGCCCGCAGGGGCTCGACGTCTACTGGGCCAAGGCGTAAGCGGAAGGCGCGAAAGGAAGTTCTGCCGATGTCGATTGCCCCCGAGATTGCCCGCCTCAAGGCCTGCGGTGTCGTCCCTGTCGTCGTCATCGACGAGGCCGAGATCGCCGTGCCGCTGGCGGAGGCCCTGCTCGCCGGCGGCATCGACGTGATCGAGATCACGCTGCGTCGCCCGGCCGCGATGGCGGCGCTCGAAGTCGTGGCGAAGAAGGTGCCGGGCATCCTGCCCGTCGCTGGCACGGTGGTGACCCCGGCGCAGGCGGCCGAGGTCCATAATGCCGGCGCGCTTGCCGTGGTCAGCCCCGGCTTCACCGAAAGCGTCGATGAGGCCATGCGCAAGACCGGCCTGCCCTGGCTGCCGGGCGTTGCTACGGCGTCCGACTGCATGCGCGCCGTCTCGGCCGGCCGCCTGACCTGCAAGTTCTTCCCGGCCGAGCAGGCCGGCGGCGTCGCCGGGCTGAAAGCACTCTCCGGTCCGTTCCCGCAGATGCAGTTCTGCCCGACCGGCGGCGTCTCGCTCGCCAATCTCGGCAGTTACCTCGCCCTGCCGCAGGTGATCTGCGTCGGCGGCTCCTGGCTCGTCCCGGCCGATGCGGTGAAGAACCGCGACTGGGCAGAGGTCACCAGGCTGTCGAAGGAAGCGCGCGAGAAGGTCGCGGAGCTGCGCGGCTGACACATACCGTCTTTCCGGGGCAGGCCGAAGGCCTGAGCCCGGAATCCAGAACCGATACCGGTTCCGGGAGACCGCTTCGGTCGGTGCGCCTTGGCGATCGGGCGCATCGGTTCTGGGTTCCGGGCTCTTCGCTAACGCGAAGCCCCGGAATGACGGCGCGGGTCCGTGCAAGCCCGCAAATCTTCAATCCGCGTCGCGCACTGCGCTCCAGGCCAGCTCCTGCGTATAGGTGCGGATGTCGGCTGGCCAGCCCGCCGCCTGCCGGAAGAAGCCGATCTCGTCATTGGCGAAGAGCGCGCGCGTCGCCTCTTCGAAGCCGGACAGATTGCCGGCGAGCGCGCTCATGAAGCGATAGGCCGTCTCGCGGGCGATGCGCCCCTGCGTTTCGCCGCGATCGCCGCGCCGCGCCTCGTCGATCAGGCGCCGCAGCGCCTGCGAGGCGCCGCCGGGCTGCGCCGACAGCCATTCCCAGTGCCGCGGCAGCAACGTCACCTCGCGCGCGACGACGCCGAGCTTCGGCCGGCCGCGCCCACGAGCCTCACCGCTCAGGCGCGCCACGATCTCGGCCGGCGTGCCGCGCAGGTCGAGGTCGATCACCCGGCCGGTCGCGTCGTCGAAGGTCAGGACAGCCGCTTCCGGGCGCTCGGCCAAACGCTGCTGCACGGCGACTGCCACGTCGGCCAGTCGGCCACGGGCGAGGATGGTGCTGCCGTCGAAGGCGGTTGAGAGGTGGTCGGCGTCGGGCATGATCGTTTCCTGAGTGAGGTAATAAAATACCCGGATAAAAATACTTGAGTCAATATTGCCCGGGTGATATTTGCCACGCCTCACACAAGGAGGGCGCGATGCGTCACGAGGACAGGAAGGCCGTCGTCGCGGCCTATAAGGAGCGCAAGGTCGCGGCTGGCATCTATCTGGTGCGCTGCCTTGCCACCGATCAGAGCTGGGCCGGGCAGGCGCCGGATCTCTCGACCATCCAGAACCGCGTCTGGTTCACGCTGCGCCATGGCAGTCACCGTCAGCGCAGCCTGCAGGCGGCCTGGACTGCGCATGGCGAGAGCGCTTTCGCCTTCGAGGAGATCGAGCGGCTCGACGAGAAGGCGCTGGAGGCCGGCCGCGAGCGCGTCATGAAGGCGCGGCTGGCACATTGGTGTGCGGAGCTGGAGGCGGAGGCGGTGTGAAGTAGGGCGCGGGGAACCCTCTGCTTCCAGGAGAGGGGATCCCGCGTTTCTCCGTCAGAGCCGGGTTTCCGCCAGCCGCTCCACCACCAGATCCGCGATCGCGAGCGAGCTCGTCAGCCCTGGGCTCTCGATGCCGAGCAGGTTGACCAGCCCCGGGACGCCATGGACCGCCGGCCCGTCGATGCGGAAATCCACGATCGGCTCGGTCGGCCCATGCAGCTTCGGGCGGATGCCGGCATAGTCGGCGACGAGCGCGTCGTCGGGCAGGCCCGGCCAATAGGTCCGGATCGCCGCATAGAATTTTTCGGCACGGGCGGGGTTTACGACCAGATCCTGATCGTCCTCGACCCATTCGACATCGGGGCCGAACTTGACCCGGCCGGCCATGTCGATGGTGGCGTGGATGCCGAGGCCGGCCGCTTCCGGCACGGGATAGACCAGATGGCTGAAGGGTTGCTTGCCGAGCAGCGAGAAGTAATTGCCCTTGGCGAAATACTGCTTCGGCACCTGCACGGCCGGAAAACCGTCGAGCTTGCCGAGCAGGCGCGGCGCGCTGTGACCGGCAGCGTTCACGACGGTGGTCACAGTGTAGCTTGCAGGGTCATCGCCGCCGAAATCGACGCTGAAGCCATCCACCTCGCGTCGCCAGGCCAGGATCGGTGTGTTGAGTGCGAGCGAGCCACCGGCCGCCTCGCACTCGCCGAGCAGCGACAGCATCAGTGCATGGCTGTCGACCGTGCCGGTCTCGGGCGAGAGCAGGGCGATCTCGCAGGCCACCTCCGGCTCCAGCGCCTTCGCTTCAGCGCCATTGAGCCAGCGCACCGAGGACACGCCCGAGGCCTCGGCGCGTGCAGCGATCGTCTCCAGTGCCGGGCGCTGGCCGGCATGGGTGCCGACGATCAGCTTGCCGCAGGCCCTGTGTGGCAGGCCGCGCTCGCGGAGATAGGCGTAGAGGCGCTTGCGCCCCTCGACGCAGACCCGCGCCTTCAGCGAGCCCGGCGGATAGTAGATGCCGGCATGGATGACCTCGCTGTTGCGGGCCGAGGTCTGGGTGCCGATGCCGTCCGCGGCCTCGGCGATCACGACCTCGCGGCCGCCGAGCGCAAGCGCGCGCGCCGCCGCGAGGCCGACGACGCCGGCCCCGATCACCAGGCAGTCGATATCGCTCATGCAGCGCGCTGCGGCATCGCCATTTCGACCAGGCTCGCCCAGTAGGTCATGCCCACCGGGATCGCCTTGTCGTTGAACTCATAGGCGGGGTGGTGCAGCCCGGCGGAATCGCCATTGCCCATGAAGATATAGGCACCCGGGCGCTCCTCGAGCATGAAGGAGAAGTCCTCCGAGCCCATGGTCGGCGGCACGGTGGTGTCGATCGCCTCCTTGCCAAAGGTGCTCTTCGTTGCGCTGGTGACGAAGTCGGTCTGGCCGGCATGGTTGAAGGTGACCGGATAGCCGCGATCGTACTCCAGCGCGAAGGTCAGGCCGAAGGCCTGGCAGGTGCCGGCGACGATCTCGCGCAGGCGCTTCTCGGCGAGGTCGCGCATCTCGGTCGAGAGCGTGCGAACCGTGCCCTTGATCTCGACATGCTGCGGGATGACGTTGAAAGCTGTGCCCGCCTGCAGCGCCGTCACCGAGACGACGAGGGAATCGAGCGGGTCGGCATTGCGCGAGGCGATGGTCTGCAGCGCGGTGACGAGCTGGCAGGCGGCGACCAGTGGGTCGATCGTCTCGTTCGGCTTGGCGGCATGGCCACCGCGGCCTTCGAGCTTGAGCAGGAACTTGTCGGCAGCCGCCATCATCGGGCCCTTGCGGATGGCGAACTGGCCGATCGGCAGACCCGGCATGTTGTGCAGGCCATAGACCTCTTGCACGCCGAAGCGCTCCATCATGCCATCAGCGCACATCTCGCGGCCGCCGCCACCACCTTCTTCGGCCGGCTGGAAGATGACGATCGCGGTGCCGTCGAAGTCGCGGGTGTCGGCGAGATACTTTGCGGCGCCGAGCAGCATGGCGGTGTGGCCGTCATGGCCGCAGGCGTGCATCTTGCCCGCTACGGTCGAGCGGTGCTCGAGATTGGTCTCCTCATGGATCGGCAGCGCGTCCATGTCGGCGCGCAGGCCGATGACCTTGCCCGAGCCCTGGCCCTTGCCCTTGATCACGCCGACGACGCCGGTGCGCCCGATCCCGGTGACGACCTCGTCGATGCCCCATTCCTTCAGCTTGTCGGCGACGATGCCGGCGGTGCGCTCAACGTCGAAGAGCAGCTCGGGATGGCGATGGAAGTCGCGGCGGATCGCGCTGATCTCGGGTTCGATCGCGGCGATGAGATCGGAGTTGGGCATCTTGTCCTCGACAGGTCGCGGCTTTGCAGGAAATGGGGTTGGCAGGAAACGGGTTGCCAGCTGCGCAAGCTAGCGCGGAGCCGTGCGTCCTGTCCAAGCCGATTGCGGCATGACGGGTGGGAGGCTGGCGAATGCGTCGCGCCGCCTGTCCACATCGCTGCGAAAGGGTTAAGAGCTGCCGGCCCGGAGAGTGTCGCTCCGGACGCGATCCCGACCTGACGAGTATTGCGATGTCCGAGGCGAACACCATCCGCGATGTCACGATCCCGGAGCTGCCGAACCATTATCGCGGCAAGGTCCGTGAGAACTACGACCTGCCGGACGGGCGCCGGATCATCATCGCGACCGACCGGCTCAGCGCCTTCGACCGCGCCATCGCCTGCATCCCGTTCAAGGGGCAGGTGCTGACGCAGACGGCGCGCTTCTGCTTCGAGCAGACGGCGGACATCTGCCCGAACCACGTGCTCGAATACCCCGATCCCAATGTCGTGGTGGGCCAGCGGCTCGATATCCTGCCGGTCGAGATCGTGGTGCGCGGCTATCTCGCCGGCACGACCGGCACCTCGATCCTGACCATGTACAAGCAGGGCCGGCGCGAGATGTACGGCGCTCGCTTCCCCGAGGGCTTGCGCGACAACGAGGCGCTGCCGCAGGCGATCATCACCCCGACCAGCAAGGCCTTCGATGGCGGCCATGACGAGCCGCTCTCGCCCGCCGAGATCCTCGAGCAGGGCCTCGTGACCAAGGCGCAGTGGGAGACGCTGTCGGGCTATGCGCTGGCGCTGTTCGCCCGCGGCCAGAAGCTCGCCGCCGAGCGCGGGCTGATCCTCGCCGACACCAAGTACGAGTTCGGCACCGATCCCAACGGCAGGATCATCCTGGCCGACGAGATCCATACCCCCGATTCGAGCCGCTACTGGTTTGCCGGGAGCTATCCCGAGCGCTTCGCCCAAGGCGAAAAGCCCGAGAGCTTCGACAAGGACTTCGTCCGCAACTGGGTCGCGGCGCGCTGCGATCCCTATAACGAGCCGATCCCACCAATCCCGGACGAGCTGATCGAGCAGACCTCGCAGGTCTATATCCGGGCCTTCGAGACGATCACCGGCCAGACCTTCGTACCGCCGGCGACCGGTGTGGCGCCGCTGGAGCGGATCAGGCGGAACCTGGCGCGCTATTTCTGACCTGACGACGGCTCGGTCCAGGGGCCGCCGAAGCGGCACCGCCGGGCCGGGCCCGTCGCGGGAAAACGTCAGAAATCCATGCCGCCGCCACCCATCGGGGGCATCGGGGCGTCCTTCTTCGGTGCCTCGACGATCAGGGCCTCGGTGGTGATCAGCAGGCCGGCGATCGAAGCCGCGTCCTGGAGTGCGGTGCGCACCACCTTGGCGGGATCGATCACGCCGTTCGCGACGAGATCCTGATATTTGCCGGTCTGGGCGTTGTAGCCATAGGCGTAGTCCTTCGACTCGAGCAGCTTGCCGACCACGACCGAACCGTCCTCGCCGGCGTTCTCGACGATCTGCTTGGCCGGGGCCAGGAGCGCGCGCCGCACGATCTCGACGCCGGTCCGCTGGTCGGCATTGGCCGGCTTGACGTCGGCGAGCGCCTTCAGCGCCCTGAGCAGGGCGACGCCGCCGCCCGGCAGGATGCCTTCCTCCACCGCAGCGCGGGTGGCATGCATGGCATCGTCAACGCGGTCCTTCTTTTCCTTGACCTCGACTTCGGTCGCGCCGCCGACCCGGATGACCGCGACGCCGCCGGCGAGCTTGGCCAGTCGCTCCTGCAGCTTCTCGCGGTCGTAGTCCGAGGTGGTGTCCTCGATCTGCGCCTTGATCTGCGCCACGCGAGCCTGGATCTGCTTCTTTGATCCGGCGCCGTCGATGATGGTGGTGTGCTCCTTGTCGATCGTCACCTTCTTGGCGCGGCCGAGCATGGCGAGCGTGACGTTCTCCAGCTTGATGCCGAGGTCCTCCGAGATCACCTGGCCACCGGTCAGGATCGCGAGGTCCTCGAGCATGGCCTTGCGGCGGTCACCGAAGCCCGGAGCCTTGACGGCCGCGACCTTGAGGCCGCTACGGAGCTTGTTGACGACGAGCGTGGCCAGCACCTCGCCCTCGACGTCCTCGGCGATAATCAGCAGCGGATTGCCGGTCTGCACAACGGCCTCGAGGATCGGCAGTATCGCCTGCAGCGACGACAGTTTCTTCTCGTGAACCAGGACATAGGCGTCTTCCAGCTCGGCCCGCATTTTTTCCGCGTCGGTGATGAAGTAGGGCGAGAGATAGCCGCGGTCGAACTGCATGCCCTCGACGACGTCGAGCTCGATGGCGAGCGATTTCGCCTCCTCGACGGTGATGACGCCCTCGTTGCCGACTTTCTTCATCGCAGCAGCGATCATTCGCCCGATCTCGGTGTCACCATTGGCCGAGATCGTGCCGACCTGCGCGACTTCCGCGTTCGAGGTGACCTTCCTCGAGTTCTTCTTGAGGTCCGCTACCGCGGCTTCCACCGCCATGTCGATGCCGCGCTTCAGATCCATCGGGTTCATGCCGGCAGCGACGGCCTTGGCGCCCTCGCGGACGATCGCATGGGCGAGCACGGTCGCGGTGGTGGTACCGTCACCGGCGGCATCATGCTGTTTCGCGGCAACTTCGCGCACCATCTGGGCGCCCAGGTTCTCGAACTTGTCGGAAAGCTCGATTTCCCTGGCGACGGCGACGCCGTCCTTGGTGATGCGGGGCGCGCCGAACGACTTCTCGATCACGACGTTGCGGCCCTTCGGACCGAGCGTGACCTTGACGGCGTTGGCGAGAATCTCGACGCCGCGCAGCATCTTGTCGCGGGCTTCCGACGAAAATCGCAGTTCCTTGGCAGCCATGATCCGATCCTCCTGGTCGGGGATGAAATGGCGCGGCAGTCGGTCAGGATGCCGATGCGGCGATCTTCGTGCCTGGTGATGTCGGGATGATGGTGACGCCCCTGGCTTTCCCGGTTCCTTGCCGTTCGCATGTCCGATGGGCGCCGCTCCGCCCGCGGTGAAATGGGCACCCCCCCGGACGCTGTACCCTCGAAGATACAGCCTGTCCCGCCCTTGCGCCCGAGCGATTGGTGGCGCCCGTCTCGATTAAATGCTAAGATACTGGAAATATTGTGAAACGGCAATTTTTTCGTTGCCGGCCCGTCGACTTGGCGCTGCGATCTTTCGCCAGCAGTCACGGAGCAGAAAATGGCCTCGTCCGACTTCGCGCGCCAGCTTGCCGGCTATGGTCTGACCACCGCCGACATCCTCTACCGCCTGCCGGACCATCCCTCGATCCTGCAGGAATATATCTGGCAGGAATACGATCTGGCGCCATCGTTCCCGGAATTGAAGCGCTTCCTCACCTTCTGGCAGAGGTCGCTCGAAGGCAAGCTCTTCCGCGTCATCGTGAGTCATCACGGCCTGATCGGCCCGGCAGACCTGCGGGCGATCTCCTGCGAATTCAGGCTGCAGTGACGAGGCGGCGATCCACCTCGCGCAGCCGGAGCCGGCGGGGGCCGGCGCCGGCTTCGGCGTTCGCTCGGCGATTCACTCCGGCTGGATGCCGGCCGCCTTGACGATATCGGCCCATTTCTTGATCTCGACCGGCACGAAGGCCTTGAGCTCGTCAGCTGTGCTGGTCTCGGGCTCGATGCCGGCAGCGAGCAGCCGCTCCTGCGTCGTCTTGTCGTTGAGTGCGGCGACGAAGGCCTGATTGAGCTTGTCGACAATTGGCCGCGGCGTCTTCGCCGGGGCGAAGGCGGCGAACCAGGCAGCAAGATCGTAGCCGGCGACGCCGGCCTCCGCCATCGTCGGCAGGTCGGGCGCGAGCGGGCTGCGCTTCGCAGTCGAGACGGCGAGCCCGTTGACCTTGCCCGCCTTGATCTGCGGCAGCGTCGTCGAGATGTCGGCGAAGACGATCGAGATCTGGCCACCGAGCAGATCGGTGATCGCCTGCGGATTGCTGCGATAGGGCACATAGGTGAGATCGAGGCCGGCAAGCGATTTCAGCATCTCGCCGGCGATGCGCGACGAGCTCGAGCCGGCGCCGAAGGTGAGTTTGCCAGGATTGGCCTTGGCATAGGCGACGAGCTCCTGCACCGACTTCGCCGGCACCGACTGGTGGATCGCGAGCGCCAGCGTGATCGTGCCGAGCTTGCCGACCGGCTCGAAATCCTTGACCGCGTCATAGGGCACGCTCTTGAGCAGGCTCTGATTGGCGCCATGGGTGGTGTTGGTGGTGATCAGCAGGGTATGGCCGTCGGCATCGGCCCGGACGACGTTCTGCGCCGCGATGATGCCGCTGGCGCCGGGGAGGTTCTCGATCACGACGGGCTTGCCGAGGCTTCTCGAGAGATGCTCGCCGAGGATGCGCGCCAGCGCGTCGGTCGCGCTGCCGGCGGCGAACGGCACGACGAACTTGATGTTCTTGGCTGGGAAGTCTTGCGCCGCGGCCGGCAGCGCCAGTCCGGTCGCGATCATGGCCGCAGTTGAGAGCAGCCAACGCCTCGTCTTCATCATCGTCTCCTCCATTGTCGTGGATCATCGCCCGCTTCACGCGGAGTTCTTCAGTCGCCGGGCAGATCAGTCGTCGGGCAGGTCGAGGTCGAGCAGGGCCGAGCTCAGGCTCTTGCCGTGGGTATCCAGGACAAGGGAGCGGGTGACGCCGCCGCCGAGCGCCTGGCGCATGACGAAGTTGAGCGCGCCCAGGCTCGGCACCTCGTAGCGGGTGATCTCGCCAGCGACGAGCGCGCCGAAATGCGCGCCGACGCGCTCGGCCGTGACCTCGCGCGCAAGCCGCGGGTAGTCGGCGGGATCGAAGGCGATCAGCGCAATGCTGGAAGTGTTTCCCTTGTCCCCGGTACGGGCATGGGCGATCTGGCGCAGCTTCATCTCAGCTCTCCAGAATATGCACGGCGGGAACGACCTGCTCGCGCGGCAGATAGGTCGAGAGCACGCCGAGCACCTCGCGCACCGAGGTCGTGACGCCGCCGCCACCGGCCGGGCCATTGGTGTAGAGCGTCTCGACCTCGCGGCCGATGCGCCCGGCCTCGGCTCGGTCTGCGGTGCGGCCGGCGACGCGGGCCCGGACCTCATAGGGCTCCTGGCCGCCGCGGGCCGAGAGCGCCTCGCCATGTAGGGCATTCACGCCAATCAGGTCGAAGCGCAGCTCGCTGGTTGCGACGCCGGTCAGCGCCAGCCGCTCGCGCACGATCGCCAGGGCGAGTTCGCCGCGTGCCGTCGCGCCCGGGCCGGCATAGGAGATCTGGCCTTCCCCGGTGAAGCCTTCCGCGACGCCGAGCGAGACCTTGAGCGTGTCCGGCCGCTGCCGGCCGCTCGCGCCCTCGATGCGCACCCGGTCCGGCCCGATCTGCGCGACGCGAACCTGCGAGAAATCGGCGGTGACGTCGGGCGTGAGATAGCGCGCGGGATCGTGCAGTTCGTAGAGGATCTGCTCCTTGCAGGTCGCCGGCGTGACCTGGCCGCCGGAACCTTCGACCTTGGTGACGACGACGCTGCCATCCTCCGAGGCCTCGCCGATTGGGAAGCCGAGGCGGGCGAGGCCGGCGACATCCTTGAAGCCGGGATCGGCGAAATAGCCGCCGGTGACCTGTCCCGCGCATTCGAGCAGATGGCCGATCAGCGTCGCCTGGCCGAGCCGGTGCCAGTCGTCGAAGGACCAGCCGAACTCATGGACGAGCGGTCCGACGAAGAGCGATGGATCGGCGGCTCGGCCGGTGATGACGATATCGGCGCCCTCGGCCAAGGCCGCGGCGATCGGCTCTGCGCCGATATAGGCGTTGGCGGAGACCAGGCTATCGCCGAATGCGGACACCGGTCGCGCGCACTCCTCGATGGCGAGCCCGCTGCCGGCAATGACCGCAAGCACGTCGTCGCCGGTCACCGCGGCGATTCTGAGGCCGGGAAAGCCGAGTTCGCGGGCGATGCTGGCAGCCTGTTCGGCGGCGGCTAGCGGATTGGCCGCGCCCATATTGGTGACGATGCGCGTGCCGGCGCGCCGGCAGGGTGCGAGCACGGCCCGCAGCCGCTCACCGAGCAAGGGGTCGAAGCCGGTTGCCGGGTTCTTGCGGCGCGCCTGCTGGGCCAGGGCGATCGTGCGCTCGGCCAGGCATTCGAAGACGAGATAATCGAGTGCGCCCTTCTGGGCGAGTTCGAGCGCCGGCTCGATCCTGTCGCCGGCATATCCCGCGCCTGCTCCGATCCGCACCGTTTTCATGCGTCCTCCCGTCCGGATATCAGACGCAGGCTCCTATTGATTAAACAATTGAAATTATTGGATATCAGTAATAGAGAAAAATTATGAATCTCGATGTCGGGCAGCTGCGAGCCTTCGTGACGATCGCCCATAGCGGCAGCTTCACCCGCGCGGCGGCGAGCCTGAACCTGTCGCAGCCGGCACTCACCGTTCAGATCCGGAAACTCGAAGAGGCGCTTGGCGTCCGCCTGTTCGATCGCAACACCCGCGTGGTTGCGCTGACCCGCAACGGCGCCGAGCTCTTGCCGACGTTCGGCCGCATCCTGCGCGATCTCGATGGCGTGCTCGCCGAGACACGCCAGCTCTCGACCATGCAGCGCGGCATCGTCAGGCTCGCCGTGCTGCCGTCCTTCGCCTCCGGCATGCTGCCGGAGATCATCGCTGATTTTCGCGCGAGCCATCCGGGCATCGGCTTCATGGTCCGCGACGTGATCGCGAGCGGCGTCGCCGAGCTGGTTGCCAGCGGCGAGGCCGATCTCGGCCTGACCGGCGGCGCGGTCCCGAATGCCGACCTCGAAATCCTGCTGCGCGGTAGCGACCGGATGCACGCGGTCTATCCGAAAGACCACCCGCTCGCCCGCCTGGCCAAGATCGGGATCGCCGATCTGGCAAGGCATCCGCTCGTGCTGATGGATGCTGCGACCAGCGTCCGGCAGGTGGTCGATCGGGCCTTCGCCGAAGCCGGCACGGTGCCGCTCGTCGGCGCCGAGGTCACCTACATGTCGAGTGCCGTCGGCATGGTACGCGCCGGCTTGGGCGTCGCCATTCTGCCGGGGGCGGCCATGGAGGTCCGGGCCGAGCGCAGCCTGCGTTCGCAGCGGATCGAGGGCGATGGTTTCGTCCGTCCGATTGCGGTGGTGAAGCGTCGCGGGCGGACCCTGCCGCCGGCGAGCGAGCGCTTCTTGACTGAGCTCAAGCGAATGCTCGCGGCCGAGAGATGATCTCTAACGTCGAGCGGCTCTCGCCTTGGAACAGCCAAAGTGTCCGCGCGTTGATGCTTGACGATCCTTTCTCGAATGGGAGGCAGCCATGCGCCGCCTGATCGTTCTCGCCACTTCGCTCGTTCCCCTGCTGGCTTTCGCCGCCAATGACGCCTCGGCGCAGATCAGCGGCAGTACCTTCCGGGGAGGCGGTGTCCGTGCGGGCGGCGCTCTCAGCGGCGGAGGCTTCGGAGGCGGCAATCGCGTCGGGCTTGGAGGAGGTTTCGGCGGCTCTCGCGCTGGCCTCGGAGGAGGCTATGGCTATCGCGGCGGCTTCAATCGCGGCGGCGTTGGCTGGGGCTATCGGCCCAATCGCTGGTATGGCGGCGGCTATTATGGGCGGCGCGGCTATTATGGCGGTGGCTGGGGATGGGGTGCCGGAGGCCTGGCCGCCGGCGCGATCCTCGGGGGTGCGGCGGCTTATCCCTATTATTACGGCACGCCCTCTTATGAAGAGCCGCCGCCATATTATCCCCGGCGATACTATGCCGAGACCTATCGGGGCCCGGCCTCTTCAGGCATCGGCAACTATTGCCAGACGCCTGTCCGCACCTGCCAGCTGATCAATCCGGCCGATCTCGGCGCCGGCTGTTCCTGCCGCGTCGCGGGTGGACGGGCTCGCGGCAGCGTCATCCCGTAGCTGAAGCGTGAGGCCGGAGGGGGCGCCTCGGTCGGCGCTCCCGCGCAGGTCGGCTCAGACCCCGAATTCCTGGCGCCAGCGCTCGATATCGTCGAGCGCGACGTTCGAGCCGCACAGCACCAGCGCGACGCGCTCGCCCGGCTTGAACTGGTCTTTGCGCGTCATGGCGGCGGCGACGGTGCAGGATGCGGCAGGCTCGAGCAGGACGCGCCCGTTCTGCAGCACCCAGACCAGTTCGCGCACCGCTTCGGCATCGGGCACGACGATGATCTCCTCGAGGAACTGGCGCGCGGCCGCCATCGTCCGCTCGGTCGCGAACGGCGCGCCGAGCGTGCGGGCAATCGAGGTCGGGCGGATCGGCACCGGCTTTCCGGCTGCGAGCGCCTGCGTCATCGTCGTCGCGCCCTCGGTCTCGACGCCGTGGATGCGTACCGCCGGGTCGAGCCCCTTCAGCGCCGCGCCGACGCCGGCCGAGAAGCCGCCGCCGCCGATCGAGATGAAGACATGGTCGACCCGTCCGCCGGCATCGGCTGCAAGTTCTAAGCCGACCGTGCCATGGCCGGCGATGATCGCGGGGTCGTCATAGGAGTGGACATGGGTCATGCCCTTGCCCTCGTACTCCTCCGCCTTGGAAAAGGCGGCGAGCGCATCCTCGCAAAGCTCGACCTCGCCGCCCGCTTCCTCCGTCAGCCGGATGTTGAGCGGGGCGACGTTCTTCGGCATCAGCACCAGCGCCTTAATGCCGAGCATGCTGGCGACCAGCGAGACAGCGATGGCGTGGTTGCCGCCCGAGACGGTGACGACGCCACGCGCCCTTTCGGCTTCAGAAAGGCCGAGCAGCTTGTTGTAGCAGCCGCGGACCTTGAACGAGCCGGCGAGCTGCAGGCTCTCGACCTTGACCACGGTCTCGACGCCGAGCCTGGCCGTGAGGCCGGCGCTCAGGAAGGTCGGGGTCCGCCTGACCTTGCCGGCGATGCGGGCGGCGGCGGCCTGGATGTCGGCGAGGGTGACGTCGAAGGACATGGCGGACTCACGGGAATGCGTTGCTTGGCCGGCACAACAGCGCGTCGGGCGCAGCCCGGTCAAGCGCCCGATGCCGATTGACGGCAGACGGCGCGTGCGTAGCCTGCCGGCACGGTTCCTGCCTATCGGCCAGCTCATCGGAGATTTTACCCGTGCGTTATTCCCCCAAGGAGATGCTGGCCAAGCTGGTGTCGTTCAACACCGAGTCCTGGCGCAGCAATCTCGAGCTGATCCATTTCTGCCGCGACTATCTTGCCGCGCACGGGGTCGAGAGCACGATCGTGCCGAGCCCCGATGGCGAGAAGGCCAATCTCTATGCGACCGTCGGGCCGCAAGCCGCCGGCGGCATCGTCCTCTCCGGCCATACCGACGTCGTGCCGGTCGAAGGGCAGGACTGGAGTTCCGATCCGTGGACGCTGACCGAGCGCGACGGCAAGCTCTATGGCCGCGGCAGCTGCGACATGAAGGGTTTCGACGCCATCGCGCTGGCTCTGGTGCCGGAGATGCTCGAGGCCGGGCTGAAGCGGCCCTTCCACATCGCGCTCTCCTACGACGAGGAGGTCGGCTGCATCGGCGCCGCGATCATGATCGACGCCATGGCGGCGGCTGGATTGAAGCCCTCGGCGGTGATCGTCGGCGAGCCCTCGATGATGCAGGTCGTCACCGGCCACAAGGGCGGCACCCGCATGAAGACGACGGTGCGCGGCCACGCCGTGCATTCGAGCCGCGTCGATATCGGCGTTCCCGCCGTGATGGTCGCCGGCAAGCTGATCGCCTGGCACGATGACGTCATGCAGGAGAACAAGGCGAAGGTGCAGCCCGGCATCGCGTTCGAGCCGCCTTATTCGACGCTGCATGTCGGCGTCGTCGAGGGCGGCACGGCGGTCAACATCACCGCCGAGCATTGCACCTTTAGCCACGAGGTCCGCGTCATGCCCGGCGACGATGCCGACTATGTCGCGCGCTACCGCGCCAAGATCGCTGAGCTGGAGGCGCCGATGAAGGCGATCGCGCCCGAAACCGGCATCACCATGGAGATCACCTCCCAGACTCCGCCGCTCGCGCCGGAAAAGGAGGGGGCGGCCGAGACGCTGTCCCGCCGTGTCACCGGCGACAATGCCAGCCATGTCGTCGCCTACGGCACCGAGGGCGGTCTGTTCCAGGCGGCAGGCTGGTCGACCGTGGTCTGCGGGCCCGGCGATATCGCCCAGGCGCACCAGCCGGACGAGTTCCTCACCGTGGCCCAGCTCGACGCCGGGACGGCCTTTGTCCGCGCGCTGATTGCGGAGCTGGCCCGCTGAGCACGCAAAGCGGGGGCGCTTCATTGCGAGGCTTTGGCGCGCCCTTCGCAGCTTCGTGCGTTGGATTAGTAAGATTCGCAACAAAGTTCGATCTGGAACGAAGTCGATCGGACGCACTGGACGCGGGCTTCGAACCGTCATTAATCTGCCGCCTTCGTCGGCGTGCCGCCAAAATAAGCAGGCAGCCGGCACCGCTCCTGGGGAGGAGTGGTTTCAACCAATCGGGAGCAGTCTCACATGTCGTTCAAGACCCATTGCCTGGCAGCTGTAGCGGCCCTGGCCTTGATGTGCGGGGCTGCGCAAGCCCAGACCTTGCGATACGCCAACCAGGGCGAGCTGAAGTCCCTCGATCCCTACACCGTCAACGAAACCACCACGAACGCCCATCTCGGCCATCCCTATGAAGGCCTGACGGCGCGCGGCAAGGACCTCAAGATCGAGCCGGCGCTCGCCGAGAAGTGGGAAGTTTCCGACGACGGCCTGAAGTGGCGCTTCTTCCTGCGCAAGGGCGTCAAGTTCCATGACGGCTCGGACTTCACCGCCGATGACGTGCTCTTCTCGGCCGAACGCGTCCGCGCCACGGGCTCGAACTTCACCACCCGCATCCCGACCAGCGCCAAGTTCGTCAAGGTCGACGACCATACGATCGACGTCGTCCTGACCGCGCCGAATCCGATCCTGAACGCGCAGTGGGACACCTGGTACATCATGTCGAAGAAGTGGGCGGAGGCGAACAACGCCGTCGCCCCGACCCCGGCGGCTGCGACCACCCCGAGCCATGCCTCGCTCAACGCCAACGGCACCGGCCCCTACAAGATCGAGAGCCATCAGCCGGGCGTGAAGACCGTCTTCAAGTTCAACGAGAATTACTGGAAGAAGATCGAGGGCAACATCAAGGAGATCGTCTTCACGCCGATCTCCTCGGACGCCACCCGCGTCGCCGCGCTGCTCTCCGGCGAAGTCGACGTGATCGAGCCGGTTCCGATCCAGGACATCCAGCGCGTCAACGCCGCGGGCAACGCCCAGGTGCTGACCGGGCCGGAACTGCGCACCATCTTCCTTGGCTTCGACCAGACCCGCGACGAGCTGCTGGAATCGAGCGTCAAGGGCAAGAACCCCTTCAAGGACGTCAAGGTCCGCCAAGCCTTCTACCAGGCGATCGACATCGAGACGATCAAGAGCCGCGTCATGCGCGGGCTCTCGACGCCGTCGCCGCTGATGATCGCACCGGAGCTGTTCTCGACCGCCGGCTTCACCCGCGCCAAGTTCGACGCCGAGGCCTCCAAGAAGCTGCTCGCCGAGGCCGGCTATCCGAACGGCTTCGAGCTCGGCATGGACTGCCCGAACGATCGCTACGTCAATGACGGCCAGATCTGCCAGGCCGTGGTCGGCATGCTCGCCCGCATCGGCGTCAAGGTCAGCCTCAACGCCCAGCCCAAGGCGCAGTACTTCGCCAAGGTGCTGAAGCCCGGCGGTTACAAGACCTCGTTCTACCTGCTCGGCTGGACCCCCGGCACCTTCGACAGCCACAATGTCCTCTATGACATCCTCGGCTGCCGCGATGTCGCCGGCTCCTCGCGCGGTGAGTCGAACCTCGGCAATTACTGCAACAAGAAGGTCGACGAGCTGACCGACAAGATCCTGGTCGAGTCGGACACCGCCAAGCGCAATGCGATGATCGGCGAAGCCTACAAGATGACCGTCGATGAGGTCTCCTACATTCCGCTCCACCAGCAGGCTCTGGCCTGGGGCGTCTCGAAGAAGGTGAAGCTCGCTCAGCGCGCCGACAATTCGGTGCTGCTCTACTACGCCACCAAGGAGCAGTAAGGGCCTGAAGGGCGCGCGGGCGAAGAGCCCACGCGCCCTTTCTCTATCTGCAGCATAGACGTCGTCCCGCGTGGGGCGGCCTCAGATTCCTTGTAAGGGCGAACATGCTCGCATTTGTTCTGCGCCGGCTGTTCCAGTCGCTAATGGTGATGCTCGCGGTCGCGCTCATCGCCTTCACCATGTTCCGCTTCGTCGGCGACCCGGTGAACCAGATGGTCGGCGTCGACACGCCGCAGGAGCAGGTCGCGCAGCTGCGCCAGACGCTCGGCCTCGACGAGCCGGTGGTCGTCCAGTTCGCGCGCTACATCTACAATGCCGCGCGGCTCGAATTCGGTGTCTCCTACCAGTTCCGCCTGCCGGTGATCTCGCTGCTCGGCGAGCGCGCACCGGCGACGCTGGAGCTCGCCTTCATGTCGGCGCTGTTCTCGCTGCTGGTCGGGATACCCATGGGCGTCTACACGGCGCTGCGCCGCGACAGCTGGCTGGCGAAGATTTTCCAGACGGTCTCGCTCGTCGGCATCAGCCTGCCGACCTTCCTGATCGGCATTCTCCTGATCTACCTGTTCTCGGTGACGCTGGGCTGGCTGCCCTCCTTTGGGCGCGGCGAGGTCGTCAAGATAGGCAACTGGTGGACCACCGGCCTCCTGACCGGTTCCGGCTGGAAGGCGCTGATCCTGCCCTCGATCACGCTCGGGCTGTTCCAGATGACGCTGATCATGCGCCTCGTCCGGGCCGAGATGCTCGAGGTGCTGCGCACCGACTACATCAAGTTCGCCCGCGCCCGCGGCCTCAAGACGAGAGCCATCCACTTCGGCCATGCGCTCAAGAACACGCTGGTGCCGGTGATCACCATCGCCGGCCTGCAGCTCGGCTCGATCATCGCTTTCGCCATCATCACCGAGACGGTGTTCCAGTGGCCGGGCATGGGCCTGCTCTTCCTCAAGGCGGTGCAGCAGGTCGATATCCCGATCATGGCGGCCTATCTCATGTTGATCTCCTTCCTGTTCGTCAGCATCAACCTGATCGTCGACCTGCTCTACGCATTGGTCGATCCGCGCCTGCGCGCGACGATCGGGGCGCATTGAGGTCGGTCATGAGCGCACAACCCGCTTCCCCCTCGAAAAAGCCGCCCTCCCTCTGGGCCCGCATCCTCGACAGCGACATCCTTGCGAGCTTCCTGCGCTCGAAGGTGACGATGGTCGCGGCCGTCATCGTGCTGGTGCTGTTCATCGGCGCCGCCTTCTCGCCCTGGATCGCCCCGACCAATCCGTTCGACCCGGCGACCGTCTTCCTCGCCGACGCCAACATCCCGCCGGCCTGGCAGGATGGCGGCGACCCGAAATTCATCCTCGGCACGGACGACCAGGGCCGCGATCTCTATTCGGCGATCCTCTACGGCCTGCGCGTCTCGCTGATCGTCGGCATGCTTGGCGTCGCGCTGGCGGCGACGATCGGCATCACGCTCGGCCTGCTCGCAGGCTATCTCGGCGGCCGCGTCGATTCGCTGATCATGCGCATTGCCGATGTGCAATTGACCTTCCCGGCGATCCTGATCGCGCTTCTGATCGACGGCGTCGTGCGCGGCATCTTCAAGGGCGCGAACCGCGAGGATACCGCGCTCTACGTGCTGGTGATCTCGATCGGGCTTTCCTTCTGGGTGCAATATGCCCGCACCATCCGCGGCTCGACCCTGGTCGAGCGCAACAAGGACTATGTCCAGGCTGCCAGACTCGTCGGCCTGCCGGCGCCGCTGATCATGCTGCGCCATGTCCTGCCGAACGTGATCGGCCCGGTGCTGGTCATCCTGACCATCAACCTTGCGCTCGCCGTCATCACCGAGGCGACGCTCTCCTTCCTCGGCGTCGGCCTGCCGCCGACCCAGCCCTCGCTCGGTACGCTGATCTCGATCGGCAACCGCTATTTGTTCTCGGGTGACTGGTGGATCGTCACCTTCCCGGGCGTGACGCTGGCGATCCTGGTGCTGGCGGTGAACCTGCTCGGCGACTGGCTGCGCGACGCCCTGAACCCGCGGTTGAGGTGAGCCGATGAGCGAGACTGTCCTCTCCGTCCAGGATCTCACCGTCGAGTTCGTCACCCGCCGCGGCACGTTGCGCGCGCTCGACAAGATTTCCTTCGACATCGCCCGCGGCGAGGTGCTCGGCGTCGTCGGCGAATCCGGCGCCGGCAAGTCGGTCACCGGCTCCGCCATCATCGGCCTGATCGATCCGCCCGGCCGCATCGCCGGCGGTAAGGTCGTGCTCTCCGGCGAGCGGGTCGACAATCTCCCGCTGGAACAGATGCGTCGCCTCCGCGGCAAGCGCATCGGCATGATCTTCCAGGACCCGCTGACCAGCCTCAATCCGCTCTACCGGGTCGGCGAGCAACTGATCGAGACGATCCAGACCCACACCGATCTCAATGCGGCGGATGCGCGCAAGCGTGCCATCGCTCTGCTCGATGAGGTCGGCATCCCGGCGCCCGACAGGCGCATCGACGGCTATCCGCACGAGTTCTCTGGCGGCATGCGCCAGCGCGTCGTCATTGCGCTCGCGCTCTGTGCCGAGCCGGAATTCATCATCGCCGACGAGCCGACCACCGCGCTCGACGTCTCCGTGCAGGCGCAGATCATCACGCTCATCAAGCGGCTCTGCAAGGAACGCGGCACCTCGGTGATGCTGGTCACCCACGACATGGGCGTGATCGCCGAGACGGCCGACCGCGTCGCGGTGATGTATGCCGGCCGCGTCGCCGAGATCGGCCCGGTCCGCGACGTCATCAAGGAACCGCTCCACCCCTACACGCAGGGGCTGATGGGCGCGATTCCCTCGATCACTGGCGATGCCGAGCGGCTCGTGCAGATCCCGGGCTCGATGCCGCGCCTCTCCAGCATCCCCAGGGGCTGCGCTTTCAATCCGCGCTGCGCCAAGGTGTTCGAGCGCTGCCGCATCGACCGGCCGGAGCTCATCGATGTCGGTGGCCACCAGGTCGCCTGCCATCTCTACGACCAGGCCAAGGCGCCGGCGGGCAAGACGGAGATCGCGGCGTGAGCGAAAAAGCCTTCGTCCAGGTCCGTGACCTCAAGCGCGTCTTCGACGTCTCCAGGCCCTGGCTCAACCGGGTGCTGGAGAATGCGCCGAAGCAGTATCTCAAGGCCGTCGACGGCGTCTCCTTCGACATCCGCAAGGGCGAGACCTTCGCGCTCGTCGGCGAGTCCGGCTCGGGCAAGTCGACCGTGGCGCGCATGGTCGTCGGCCTCCTGAACCCGTCCGGCGGCACGGTCTCGATCGATGGCGTCTCGATGTCCGATGCGAAGGCGAGTCAGGAGCGCCAGCGCCTGCGCAAACGCATCCAGATGATCTTCCAGGACCCTTACGCCTCGCTCAATCCGCGCTGGCGCGTCGGGCGGATCATTGCCGAGCCGATTCACGCCTTCGGCATCATCCAGGGCGATGCGGCGATCGCAGAGCGCGTCGGCGAACTACTCTCGCTGGTCGGCCTGCACCCGGACGACAGCAAGAAATTTCCGCACGAATTCTCCGGTGGTCAGCGCCAGCGCATCGCGATCGCCCGCGCGCTCGCCTCCAATGCCGAGTTCATCGTCTGCGACGAGCCGACCTCGGCGCTCGACGTCTCCGTGCAGGCGCAAATCCTCAATTTGATGCGCGACCTGCAGCAGAAGTTCGGGCTGACCTATCTCTTCATCAGCCACAACCTCGCGGTCGTCCGGCACATGGCGACGCGCATCGGCGTGATGTATCTCGGCCGCCTGGTCGAGGTCTCCGACGGCAAGCAGCTCTTCGCCGCCCCGCGCCATCCCTATACCAGGATGCTGCTCGACGCGGTGCCCGACCTCGCCATGGTCGGCAAGCGGCACGAGGGCGTGAAGGGCGAGATCCCGAACCCGATCAATCCGCCCCCGGGCTGTACCTTCCATCCGCGCTGCCCGCTGGTCTTCGATCGCTGCCGCGTCGAGAACCCGCCGGTGATCGACGGCGTCGCCTGCCATGCGGTGAATGCGGGCCGAGAGGCGGCCTAGGCGCTTTGCTCAGGCGGCGCGCCGGCCATGTGAGCTGAGCAGCTCCTGGCCCTTGCGCGTCACCGTGACCCGCCTGTCCTGACGCGTGAGATAGCCGCGATCGACCGCGTCCTCCCAGACCGTCAGGCGCGGGCAGGAGGTGCGCCAAATCTCCAGGAGTTCGGCATGGCTGCGCTCGTCGCGTGCGACCCATTCGACGAGATCGAGGATGAGCGGATCGTCTTCGGCAAGCATGGCGGCCTCGCCTTCCCGGGACGGCGCGATGATAGCGCTCAGCAGCCGGCGGGAAAAGCCGCCTCCGGTCACGCTCCGGACGGTGGGCTCGGCGCCTTTGGACGGCGGCTCAGCGGCGCTACCGGCCGCTCGGTGCGGTACTGGCCGCGCGCGATCGCGGTGAACAGCAGCGCGACGGCGGTCAGCGTCATCAGCCACCAGGTCTGGAACGAGGCGAAGCCGAGCGCCGCGAGCGCGAAGGCCGTGACATAGGCCGCGACGCCGCCGGCGGCGAGCGCGCCGGGCATGCGGCCGGCGGCGCTGACCGCGAAATAGAGGCAGAGCGCGCTCGTCGCAGCGCCGACCAGGCCGAGCTCGTACCAGGTCTCGAACAGGATCGTGGTCGGCACCTCGAGCGGCAGCGCCCCGGTGGTGCGCCCGCGCAGCACGGTGTCGAGCCCATGCCCGGTGATGAGCTGCACCGGGCGGCTCGAGATGATGTCGGCCCAGATGTCGAGACCGATGCCGACCGTGCTGAACACCGCGGGCGAGAGCCGGAAGAACGGCAGCAGCAGGAAGGGCAGGAGCGGGGCGAGCAGCATCAGCCCGGCCATGATCCCGCCCATCAGCCTGGCGCCGACGACGCGGTTGGCGCTGACCGCGCCGAAGGCGATCGCGCCGCACAGCATCGCCAACGCCTCGCCATCCTCGATGCGCGAGAGCGCGAGCAGGCCGACGACCAGCGCCAGCCCCAGCGCGGTCAGGCCGCGTTCGCGCGAGAGCAGCCAGGCGAGCGCCGGCCAGGCCATGATCAGCACGACGCTGACGCCGCGCTCGACGCTGCCGGCCGCATTTGCGGCGCGCGAGTCGATCGGGCTCAGCGCTTCAGTCAGGAGCAGGCCGAGCGCGAAGATCGCGGCGGTGCCGGCGCCGAGCGCCGCGAGGTTGAGGTTCGAGGCCCGCATGCGCTCGGGCAGTGCCGCTGCGCCGGCAAAGCCGAGCGCCACGGCGAGGAAGAGATTGGCCGCCTTCTCGGTGGCCGAGCCGGTATAGGGGCTCCAGACCAGCGAGAGCACAGCCCAGCCGACCAGCGCCCAAATCGTCACGCCGGCGCGGCTGAACAGAGACGCCCTGATGTTGCCGGCGAACCAGCGCGGCGCCTCGATCAGCGCGGCGATCGCCAGCAAGATGACGCCGATCGGCACCAGCACGACGGCGGCGCGGCGCGACACCAGCGAGGCCAGCGGCAAGGCAAGCGCCAGGGTCGCAAAGCCGATGCGGCGCAGGAGCAATGCGGCGTCGGTCGCAGGATCGAGGGGCGTCTGGGCGTTCGGGCGGATCATGGGCAAGCGGGTACTCGGCGAGCCGCCTCCGGCCAGGATGCCAGGAACAGCCCGTTCCACCCTAGCGCCTGCCTCGGGCTTCGACTGTAGGTGCGTTGCAACACTGGCAAAGCATCTCACGCAGTTTGGAACACCTAAAGTTCACTGGCTGCGCGGGCCGTTCCGTGGGATGAAGGGAGCGATGACTGCTCCGCTTGCCGCGATCGTTTATTCCACGGGCTTCCCCATCGACGAACTGATGGCGGAGGTGGCCGATACCCTGAAGCGCGAGGCCGTCCGGCTCGGCGGCGTCGTCCAGCACAACAACGGTGACTGCGCGAGCGGCTGCGCCAGCATGGCGCTTGAGGATCTCGCCTCCGGCCAGCTCTTTCCGATCAGCGAGGATCGCGGCGCGGGCTCTAGCGGTTGCCGGCTCGACGCGGCCGGGCTGGCCGCCGCCGGCGCTGCCGTTTCCGGTGCGCTCTCCGGTCCGGTCGACTTCGTGATCGTCAACAAGTTCGGCAAGCAGGAGGTTCTCGGCCAGGGGCTCCGCGCCGAGATTGCCGCCGGCGTCGTTGCCGGACTGCCGCTGCTGACCGCCGTGCGCGATGACATGCTCGCTGCCTGGTCGGAATTCGCCGGCGAAGACTGGCAGCGCCTGCCGCCCGAATCTGCTGCCGTGACTAATTGGGCGATGGCGGCGTTGCGCCAGCCGGCCTGACGGCTCGCAAGGAGCTACCCCGTGCCGCTCGGCAGCGACTTCCTCGATGACTACCTGATCCGGCCCGATCCGGCCGCTCCTCGCCTTGGCGCGACGGTCGCCGGCATCGACCATAGCGGCGCCCGCGTCGAGACCCGCGTCGTCACCGAGCGGGCGCTGACGCTCTACCTGAATAGCCAGGAGATCGTCACGATGATGACGATCGGCGACCATCCCGAGTATCTGGCGCTCGGCTATCTCCTCAACCAGAACATGCTCAGGCGCGGCGACCCGGTCGAGGCGGTCGATTATGACGAGGAGCTCGAGGTCGTGGTCGTCCGCACGTCGGAGCGTACCGATTTCGAACAGAAGCTGAAGAAGAAGACGCTGACCTCGGGCTGTGCCCAAGGCACCGCCTTCGGCGACCTGATGGAGGCGATCGACGAGATCGTCCTGCCGAAAACCGAGCTGCGCACGAGCTGGCTCTATGGGCTGACCCGCAAGATCAACACCACGCCCTCGCTCTATCTGGAGGCCGGTGCGATCCATGGTTGCGTGCTCTGCGAGCGCGACAAGCCGCTGGTCTACATGGAGGATGTCGGCCGCCACAACGCCGTCGACAAGGTCGCCGGCTGGCTCTTTCGCCACGACGTCGATCCCGGCAGGATGATCTTCTACACCACCGGCCGGCTGACCTCGGAGATGGTGATCAAGACCGTGCGCATGGGCATCCCGATCCTGGTCTCGCGCTCGGGCTTCACCGAATGGGGCGTCGAGCTCGCCCGCAAGGCCGGTCTGACCCTGATCGGCCGCGCCCGTGGCAAGCGCTTCCTGGCGCTCGCCGGCGAAGACCGCATCGTCTTCGACCAGGACCCGGACAGCGTCGAGGAGGAAGGCGGCAAGCATCGCCGCAAGGGATCCGGCGATGACTGATACCAGTCCGGCAACCCTCGGCCTTCTCCTCGCCGGCGGGCTTGCCCGCCGGATGGGCGGCGGTGACAAGCCGCTGCGCACCATCGCCGGCCGCACCATCCTCGCCCATGTGATCGAGCGGCTCGGCCCGCAATGCGACGGGCTGCTGCTCAACGCCAATGGCGACCCCACCCGCTTCGCCGACTATGGCCTGCCGGTCGTCGCCGACAGCGTGCCGGATTTCGCCGGGCCGCTCGCCGGGATTCTTGCCGGGCTCGACTGGCTGGCTGTGAACCGGCCGGGCGCGGAATGGCTGGTCAGCGTCGCCGCCGACACCCCCTTCATCCCGCGCGACCTGGTGGCGCGGCTGCATGCGGCGCGTGCGGCGGCAAATGTCCTGCTCGCCTGCGCCGCCTCGGGCGGCTGGACGCATCCGGTGATCGGGCTCTGGCCGGTCGCGCTGCGCGAGGAACTGCGCCATGCGCTCACCGTCGAGGACGAGCGCAAGATCGACCGCTGGACGGCGCGCCATGGCGTGGTTTCGGTCGAATGGCCGGTGGCGCCGGTCGACCCCTTCTTCAACGCCAACCGGCCGGATGATCTCGCCGAGGCCGAGCGGCTGCATGCCGCGCTGGGTGACGCTTGATCGGGGAAGGCGCCGCCCCTAGATTCAACTGATAAGCGAAGCTTATTCGCCTGCCTCTGGGGGAAGTCGCATGAAGTCTTTTGTCATCGCCGTCGCCTTCGCCGCGATCGCCGCCTATAGCGCGAGCCTGGTGCTGGCGACCTATCAGCGCCCGGTCGACGTCGCCTACGCCACCAGCAGCGTCCGGCTCTGAAGCGTCCGGCTTAGCCTTCCAGCAGGGCTTTCAGACGCGCGAGATCGGCCGCCACCCATTCGGCGTCGCGCGCGAATGCGTCCTCCGTCATCTCCGGGCGCCTGAACAGCGTGAACACCACCTCGCTGCCGCTGCCATTGGCGAGCGCGCGCATCGGGTTGTGCATGGCGGCGCCGTTGTCGGGTACGACCGCGTGGTCGAGGATGCCGTAGGGATTAGGCTCGCTGAAGATCACCCGCATCGGCCCCATCGGGGTATGGGCGTGATAGGTCATGCCCTCGGCATGCTGGAACTCGCCGCCGAGCCCTTCCGCCCATTTCGGGAAGTTCATGGGCTCGGCGAGGAAGCCATAGACCTCCTCGACCGGCCGCTTGATCGAGATGCTGATATGGCGCGCTGGCAAGACGGGCATCACCGCTTCTCCTCAATTTTGCGACTAGAACATAACATGAACAAAATCGAATGTCATCGCGTATCGGTGATGGGCTGTGTCCTAGCCTGCCGTGGGTCGATCAAGATTCCGCCGGCTTCGCCAGCCCTTTTGCCAGCGGCGACGGATGAGGAGATTCGCGATGGAGCAGAGTATCGGCGTCGGCCTGACGATTTTCGTGCAGCATGGACGCGAGCAGCAGGCAGCGGACTTCTACAGCGAGGCGTTCGAAGCACGGCAGCTCAAGACTTACAGGGTCGACGGCGAGCTCGCCGGGGTGGAGATGCTGATGGGTGGAACGCGGATTTCCGTCGCCGGCTCCAATCCGCGCCGCGAGGAGGAGCCGTCCTATGGTGGCCCGTTCTTCCCCAAGGCAGCCGGCGCGGTCAGCACGATCGTCCAGCTGACGGTGCCGGATATCGAGGCCTGCTTCGCACAGGCGATCGTGGCCGGGGCCGCGCTGCGTGACCGGGTCCAGACCGATGTCGAGGGTCGGCGGGTCGCCTCGCTGTTCGACCCGTTCGGACACATCTGGGTGCTGATCGAGCGGCAGGAGGGGCCGACGAGAGTGACCCCCGATCAGCTCGCAGTGCAGGCTGAGCGCTCAAGCAGCCTCAACCTGCAGAACTAGAGCATCGGACCGAAAAGTGGGGACCACTTTTCGGGCAAATCCGATGCGGCGATCCAAAGCCCTATTCGATCACGATCCGTGGCGCTGCCCGGGCCGGCCCGGCGAGGCCGGCCTTCACCTGCCGCGCCAGGGCGACATAGGCCTTGGCATGAGGGCTGTCGGGGTCGCTCGCCACGATCGGGCGGCCGCCATCGGAGGTCTCGCGGATCGGCATGGCGAGCGGGATCTCGCCGAGGAAAGGCACACCTTGCCGCTCCGCCTCGTGCCTTGCCCCACCATGGGCGAAGATGTCGGAGCGGTGGCCGCATTCCGGGCAGATGAAATAGCTCATGTTCTCGACGATGCCGAGGATCGGCACCTCGACTTTCCTGAACATGGCGACGCCGCGGCGGGCATCGAGCAGAGCAAGGTCCTGCGGCGTCGAGACGATCACCGCGCCAGCGAGCGGGGTCTGCTGCGCCATGGTCAGCTGGGCGTCGCCGGTGCCGGGCGGCATGTCGACGACGAGCACGTCGAGCTCGCCCCAGGCGACCTCGCGCAGCATCTGGGTGATCGCCGAGATCACCATCGGCCCGCGCCAGATCATCGGCGTCTCCTCGTCGATCAGGAATCCGATCGACATGATCTTCAGGCCATAGGCCTCCATCGGCGCGAGCGTGCGGCCCGAGACCAGCCGCGGCTTGCCGGTGATGCCGAAGATCTTCGGCACGGACGGGCCGTAGATGTCGGCATCGAGCACGCCGACCTTGAGACCGAGCGTCGCGAGGGCCACGGCGAGATTGGCCGTGGTCGTCGACTTGCCGACGCCGCCCTTGCCGCTCGCCACCGCGATGATCTGCTTGACGCCGGGAATGCCCGCCGCCTTCGGCACCGGCCCGCCTGGGCCGGGCTGGCCATGCGCCTGCCGGCGCGCCTCAGCCGCTTGCGATGGAGCCGGGCGCCCCGGCGCCTTGTCGGCGGTGAGGCCGACCAGCACCTGGGTCACGCCGGGAATGCCGCCGACCGCGCTTTCGGCCGCCTTGCGCACCGGCTCCATCGCGTTGGCTTCAGTGGCATCGATGCCGATTGCGAAGATCACCTTGCCGTCGTTGATCAGGATGTCGCCGATGCGGCCGGACGCCGCCAGCGATTGCCCGCTCGCCGGCAGCTTCACCAGTTCGAGCGCGCGCAGGATGTCGTTTTGCGAAAGGGCCACGATCTGGGTTCCAGTGTTTGCGCGACGCTAGGCCGCGGCCTTGCGGATGTGGAAGACCAGCAGCTCGCCCTCGCTGCTGCTGAGTTCGATCGCATCGCCGGTCTCGCGCATCAGATTGGGGATGTCGATCGCCGCCATCGGATCTGTGCATTCAACCAGGAACAGAGCGCCGGGCGCTGCGCCTTTCAACGCCTTGCGCACGCGCAAAGCGGGGAGGGGGCATTTCAGGCCGCGCAGATTGAGCGGAATGGAAGACATGGGCGAAGGCCGATCGAACGAGGCAGCGCTTCATATGATGGCTTTTCACGTGGGAGCAACAGGGGGCCTTTACCCTTCTCCCCTCGGGGGAGAAGGTGTCTGCGAAGCAGACGGATGAGGGAAGGATGGCTCAGGGCAATGAGGGAAGGTGGGCGCGGCGGCGCGGCCCTCATCCGTCAGCGCTTCGCGCTGCCACCTTCTCCCCCGAGGGGAGAAGGATAGGCGCGGTTCTTTTCGCGCTGGCGCTTTCGATCGTGTCCGGCAATGCCCAGGAACTGCGCGGCCATGGCGGGCCGGTGCGTGCCGCGGCGGTCTCGGCCGATGGCACGACGGCGCTGACCGGCTCCTTCGACCAGTCGGCGATCCTCTGGGACCTCGCCCGCGGCAGCGCGATCAAGGTGCTGCGCTTCCATCAGGGTGCCGTGAATGCCGCCGTCGCGGTCAACGGCCTCGGCTTCGCCACCGGCGGCGAGGACGGCAAGATCGCGCTCTGGCGCAGCGATGCGCCCGAGCCGGCCAGGGTCATCGAGGGGCACAAGGGGCCGGTCGCAGCGCTGGCAATCTCACCGGAAGGGCAGCATCTCGCTTCCGCCTCCTGGGACGGGACGGTCCGGGTCACAGCGCTCGCCGATGGTTCTGCGCGCGTGCTCGAAGGCCATCAGGGGCCGATCAATGGCATCGCCTTCGCACCGGGCGGTATGGTCGTCTCCTCCGGCTATGACGCGACATTGCGCCTCTGGCCTGCCGATGGCGGCTCGCCGCTGATCGTCACAACGCCCGCGCCGCTCAACGGCGTGGTGGTTGCGTCCGATGGTGAGATCGCGGTTGCCGCTGCCGACGGCCGCCTGCGCCTGTTCGGACCGGAAGGAGCCCAGCGCGCCGAGATCGCGGTCGGCGAGACGCCGTTGATCGCGCTCGCCATCTCGCCTGACGGTGCGACCATCGCAGCCGGTGGCCTGCGCGGCCAGGTCGCGCTGATCGATCGCAAGGCGCGCACCATCCGCGCCACGCTGGTCGGACCGGGCCTGCCGGTCTGGTCGCTCGCCTTCCTGCCGGATGGCCGGCAGCTGCTCTCCGGCGGCGCCGACCGGCTGGTCCGGCGCTGGAACGCCGTCACCGGCGAGCATGTCGGGGCGGTGGTGCCGCGTGCCGGCGAGGATGCGCTCGCTGCCTTCCGGGGCGAGCGCGGCGCTGAGGTCTTCCGCGCCTGCGCGGCTTGTCACACGCTGACGCCGGCGGATGGCAATAGGGCCGGCCCGACCCTGCACGGCATCTTCGGCCGTCGCATCGCAACCGCGCCAGCTTACGCCTATTCCGAGGCGCTCAAGGCCATGGACATCGTTTGGAGCAAGGACAGCGTGGCGAAGCTGTTCGAGGTCGGCCCGAACGCCTATACGCCCGGCACCAAGATGCCGGAGCAGACCATCGGCTCGGCGCAGGATCGGCAGGCGCTGGTCGACTGGCTGGAGAAGGTGACGCGGTGAAAAAGCTCGTCATTCCCGGGCGAAGCGAAGCGCAGACCCGGGAATCTCAGGCAGGATAAGGCGCTCCTCCGGCCTGAGATGCTGGGGTCAAGCCCGAGCATGACGGCAGATCACCCCAGCGGGTCCTCACCGCGCTCCGCTCGCTCGCGCAGATAGTCGTCGGTGGTGCGCACCGGCGGGCGCTGCGGCGAGAGGTGCGGGTCGAAGCTCTCGTTGACCACGGCCTCGACCCGGCAATCCTCGCACATGCGCAGGATAGAGGCTCGCTTCGCCCCTTCGCCGGCAAACATCCAGTGCTTGTTCTCGAGCTTTGCCGCGATCTTCTCGATCGTGCTCCTGACGCCGAAGGGCTTGGCGCAGGCGATGCAGTGGAACGGCTCCTCCTGCTTGACGATCCGGCGGCCACCGTTCCAGGCGTCGAAATCGATGCGCGGCTCCAGCGTGATCACCTTCTCCGGGCAGGTCGCGGCGCAGAGCCCGCACTGCACGCAGAGGTCCTCCTGGAAGGTGAGCGTCGGGCGTTCCGGATTGTCGCCGAGCGCGCTGACCGGGCAGGCCGAGACGCAGGCGAGGCAGAGCGTGCAGCCATCGGTGTCGACATGCACCGTGCCGAAGGGCGCGAGCGGCGGCATCGGGATCGCCGCGACCGGAGCCGGCGCGATGGCATGCAGCTCGCCGATCGTCTGGCGCAGCAGCGGCCGTCCGGTGCCCATCGGCCGGAAGCGCGCGGGCTGCGCGGCGCTCGTCCCGGGCGCGATCCTCGCGAGGGCGGCGGCCAGCTGATCGGGGTCGTCGGTCTCGATCAGCGCGGCACGGGCCTCGCCATAGCCGAGCGCGCCGGCCAGCGCGTTGGCATAATCGAGATTGCGCGTCAGGCCGGATATGTCGTGCTTGGGCTTGGCCCGTCCGAGCACGCGGATGGCGGAGGCGCCGAAGGCGAGCGCGGCGGCGAAGGTCTCCAGCCCGAGCTGCGTGATCTCGTTGACGCGCAGGGGCAGTACGCGCGCCGGCAGGCCGGAGCCGTGGCGGGCGAGCGCCTCGATCAAGGGCTCACCATGGTCGCCGTCATGCAGCAGCACGACCGGCTCGCGACCGCCGGCCTCGGCATAGGTGACGAGCAAGGTGCGCAGTTTTCGCAGCAGCGCGTCGGCCGGCGGCAGCGCATAGGTTACCGCGCCGGTTGGGCAGACGGCGGCGCAGGCGCCGCAGCCGGCGCAGATCTCGGCCGAGATCGCGACATGATCGCCAGCCGGGGTGATCGCGCCGGTCGGGCAGAGCTCGAGGCAGCGCGTGCAGCCGGTCTTCCTGGAGCGCGAATGGGCGCAGAGCCCTTCGTTCAGCGCGACATAGGCCGGTTTGTCGAACTCGCCGACGAGCCCGCTCGCCTGGAAGGCTAGCCGCTCGACCGCGGTAGGATCGCGCGGGTCGGCACGCAAATAGCCGGCACGCAAATCGCCGGCCGGAAACAGCGGCGTCCCGCCGGAGATGTCGATCACGACATCGCATTGCGAGACCGCGCCATTGCGCGGGGCATCGAAGACGAGCTTGCCGCGCGAGGACGGGCTAGGCGCGGCGTAATCGTTGACGGTCAGCTCGAAGGCGCCGAGCCAGCCGCTCGCCTGCGCGATCGTACCCTTTAGCACCGGGAATTCGTCGGTGCGCGGCGGTGCGATTTCGCCCGGCCGCGACAGCAGCACGGTGACATCGAGATGCTCGGCGAGGCGATGCGCCAGGGCGATCGCGACCTCGTCGCGGCCATAGATCAGCGCGACGCCCTTGCTGGTCAGCGTGGTGAAGGTGGCCGGCGGCAAGGGCTCGCTCGCGGCAGCGAGCAGGGCGGCCATCTTGGGGCCGGCGGCCTTGGCCTCAGTGGACCAGCCGGCCGCCTCGCGAATATTGGTGAAGAGGAGATCGCCGGCATAATCGAGGTCGGCGGCGACCTCCTCGAACAGCGGTGCCTCCTGCGTGCAGGCAACGGTGATCGCATCGCTCTGGGCCAGCATGTCGCGGAAGCGCTCGATCTGGCTGCGGCAGAGATGGCGGTGCTCGCTGATCTCTGCTCCGCCGCAGCCGCGCCGGAGCGCCGCGCCATCGAGCGGCATCGTGTCCTCGCACGAGCAGACCATCAGCGTGCGGGCGACATCGGTCATTGCAGGCGTCCTCATGGTCGCAGCCGCGTCTTTGGTCGCGCTTGCGATAATCTCATCTTATATGGAATTGGAATGGCTCCAAAGAAGCAAGCCTCTCCCTTGGGATGAGACGTCAGGCGGCGAACGATGACGGCAGGGCCGGTCAGGCAGGATAATCTCAGGCGCGAGCCGGTGCTGCCGCCGGGGTTTTCGCTCGTCACCCTGCGCGAATCGGGCGACGCCTTCGCCCATGCGCGGGCAATCGCGGCCGAGGCCGGCGCCGCGACGCTCGTCTGGGTGCGACGTTTCGACATCGTCGAGTTCGCGGTGGTACTGGAGCCCGATGCCATCCTCGCCGAGGCGAGGCTCGCGCATTACCTCGCCATGAACGCGCTGGCGGATGCGCTTAGCGTGCACTCGCCACCGGAGCGGCCGGTACTGTTTCGCTGGCCCGACGCGCTGACCTATGATCTCGGCCTGATCGGCGGCGGGCGTCTCGCCTGGCCGGCGGAGTGTCCGGAAAACCAGGTGCCGGAGTGGCTCGTCTTCGGCGCGATGGTCCGGGCGACGACGATGTCGCCCTTCCAGCTCGGCCAGACCGGCGTCGGCATGGCCGAGGAGGGTTTCGAGGAGGTCGATGCCGTTGATCTGATCGAGGCCTTCTGCCGCCATCTCATGCTCGGCGTCAGCCACTGGCAGGAGGAGGGCGCCAAGGCGGCAGCGCGACGCTGGCTCGACCGACTGGAGAAGGTCGTCGGCGTTCGCCATGGCATCGAGCCGAATGGCGACGTGATCGCGACCTCGCAGCACGGCGTCGAGCGCAGGAGCATGGTCGAGGCTCTGGCCAAGACCGACTGGCTCGATCGGGAGAGCGGAGCGCCGAAGCTGTGAGCGCCCTCAAGCTCCCGCGCGCCATTCGGCTCGATCCATCCGACGGTTTCGTCTTCCGCAAGGCGGCGGAGCCCGGCGAATGGCTCGTCACCGGCTCCTTCCTGTTCACGCCCGAGAGCGTCGCCGGGCTCGACACCAAGGGCCGCGTCGCTTTCCGCTCCGGCTTCCTTGGTATCGGCAGCTTCGGCTGGAGCACGCTCGCCATCGTCAGCGAGGCGACGGCGGAGGAGCGCGAGCAGGCGGTGGCGCAGCTTGCGGCACAGTTCGTCGACAAGCTCGGTGCGCCCGATCTTGCGGCCGCGCGCGCTGCCGCCGAGGAAGAGATCGCGTTTGCCGCCTCGCTCTGCGATCATCCGGCGCAGACCTTGCTCGCCTTGCACCGCACGCTCGAGGATGGCGAGATCCGCGAACGCTTCCGGACCTTGATGCCGCGGGGCGACATGCCGAAGGATGCCTTCCGGGCTTTCGAGTTCGTCGAGGTCGATGGCGAAGACGAGCCGCAGGAGCATGTCGATCTGATGCAACTGATGAGGGACGCGCCGCGATGACCCATTTCTGGGCGAGCTCCGGCCATCTCCTGCTCGACCGCGAGGACGGTGGCGGCCTCCTCGTCACCGACGATTTCCTGAAGGCCTATCTGGCGCGGCCGGAGGTGCTGCCGCCGGAAGAGGCCTGCGCGGCCGAGCGGGCGCTGCATGCCAGGCTGATGGCGGAACCGCAGGCTGAGGTCACCGATCGCGAGATCGCCGCCATCGCCGATGCCGATGCGCGCGAGAACTGGCGCTTCCTGCTCGGCTGGCGCGAGCGGCTGCTGGCAGCGCCGACCTTGCAGGCGGCCTATGCCGGCATCATCCGCGGCGGCGTCTCCGGCATTCCGCCGGTATTCCTCGACCAACTCGTCCACGTCATCCTGCGTGCCGGGCTCGACGAGGAGAGTGACCCCTTCGTGGTGCGCGCCGCCGAATGCCTGTTCCGGCCGCAGCGTGCCACCCTCCACGAGAACACGATCCTGCTCGCCGATGCCGAGATGATCGAGGGCCACGAGACCGATCGGCACGCCTCGCCCCTGCTCGCCATGCTAGGCGGCCCGGCCGTGACCTCGCTCGATATCCTCAAACAGGCCGAGGCCGACCGCTACTGGCAGCGCTCGGATGCCTTCGACATGGTACTCGATCTCGGCGGCAAGCCCTCCGGCCGCGCGGCGCTTGGCAAGGCGATCGCGCACTGGATCGCGCAGGTCCACGGCTTTTCGGTCGAGATCGAAGCCGTCGAGAACATCCGCGACGCCAATTGGCGCTGGTTCGTCGGCCTCGATGCAGAGGCGACTGCGATCGGCAATGCGCTCTGGAAGGGCGAGACGCTCGACGAGGACAAGGCCTCGCGCCTGATCGCGCTCTACCGTTTGACGCTGCCGCCGGAGGTGCGGGTGCTGCCGGCTGCCAAGGAAGCGCCTATCTATCTGATGCTGGCGATGGACGGCGACAGGATCGTCCGGATGAAGCCACAGAACCTGGTGACCGGCCTGCCGCTTGCCGTCCACGAGATGGCGAACTGAGGACGAGGCCATGCAGCAGCATCACGAAGTCGGTGTCGTGGTCGAGCGGCGCAAGCTCGACTCGCCCTGGGCCGATCACGCCTGGGCGCCGATCGCGGTCCTGCCCGAGCCGCCGCCGCTCGCGCCCTGGAGCAGGCTCGCGGGCGATGACAAGCGTGAGCAGTTCTATCTCGGCTCGGCCGTGCTGACGCTGCACTCGGTCGACACCGCCCATTTTCGCGAGAACTTCGCGACGGGCCAGGCCAGGCTCTGGGTTGCGGTCAGGCCGACCGGAATCGAGCCGGCGCTGGAGCTGATCGGCGTCACTGCCGATCCCTCCGAGGGCGAGGTCTTCCTGGAGAATGTCGGCGATATCGTCGAGGCCGTGCCGATGCCGGCCGCAATTGCTGAGGCCGTGCTCGCCTTCTTCGAGACGCACCATGTCGAGCGCGAATTCATCAAGCGCAAGCGCACCGAGCATGATCCGCGCAAGGGCGGGCTGCGGCCGCGTCCGGGTCTCGAGCGCGGAGAGGACTGATGTCGCGCCCTGACGACGAGGATCGTGAAGAGGGCTTCTTGGGGCGCTGGGCGCGCCGCAAGCGCGAGACGCAGCAGCTGCCATCGCCGGTCGTCGCGGAGCCGCCAGCTCTTCCTGCCGTCACCTCCGATCCTGCCGCACCTGAACCCGAGCCTGAGATCGTCGAGCCGCCCTCGCTTGACCTGATCGACAAGGATTTCGACCTCGCTCATTGGCTGAAGCAGAACGTGCCGGAGGAGTGGAAGCTCAAGGCGCTGCGGCGCGCCTGGGAGAGCGATCCGATGATCTCCAGCTATCTCGACCCCGCCCGCGACTACGCCCTCGACTGGAACACGCCGGGCGGTGCGCCGGGCTATGGCCCGCTCAGCGAGTCGGACAATGTCGAGGAAATGCTGGCCAATATCTTCGGCAAGCCGCCTGAACCCGCCGCCGAGCAAGACGAGGCGGTGCGTAACGACGTCGCAGATGTTCGACCTTCGTCTAATGAAGGGGGCGAGGCCGATTCTGCTGCGCCGCAGCAGGTTTTGGCAAAGGCGGTTGATGATCCCCGGTCGGTGCGGCTGAGTGATGAGGGTGTTTCCAGAAAATCTGCTGAAAAAGCCGCTGAATCGGCCACTTTCCTTGGTGGTGGTTCTGCTGCAGTGCAAAAGGCGCCCGAAATTCCGCCGTCCCAACAACGCTCAAGGCGACGCGGCGGCGGTGCGACACCGCTCTGAGTTTCAGTTGAGAACAATTGCAATCTAGAGCGATAAGGTCTCATTATCACCGCGTGTATCGGCACGTCCGAACGTGCGGGTGCGGGATTTGGAGACGCCTTCGTTTATGCGAGACCAGGCTCTGGAACGGGCGATCGGAGCGGCCGGCGGCGTACGTGCGCTGGCGCGGGCGGTCGGCGTCTCGCAGCCGGCGATCTCGAGCTGGAAGCGCGTCCCCGCCGACCGCGTGCTTTCGGTCGAAGCTTTGACCGGTATCTCGCGCAGCGAGCTCAGGCCCGACCTTTATCCACACGAACCGGTTGTTTCACCTGCCGCCGCCAGCGAGATCGACGAGATCGATGCCGCTCGCGCTGATGAATTCGAATTGATCGGCGCGCTGCTCTGGCGCGCGCCGACCGCCGAGACCCTGTCTGCCCTGCAAGGCCTGCGCGGCGATGCCTCGCCGCTCGGCATGGCCCATCTGGCGCTGGCCGAGGCTGCGGCCGAGGCGAGCCCCGACCAAGTCCGCGACGAGTTCTTCCAGCTCTTCATCGGCGTCGGCCGCGGCGAACTCCTGCCCTACGCCTCCTATTATCTCACCGGCTTCCTGCACGAGCGTCCACTCGCTCTGGTGCGCGAGGACATGGGCAAGCTGGGTCTCGCCCGGGCCGAGCGTGTCGGCGAGCCCGAGGACCATGTCGCCGTGCTGATGGACATCCAGGCCAAGCTGATCCGCGGCGAGGTCTCGGGTGAGGGCGTCGATGAACGCTCCTTCTTCGCGCGCCATATCCGGCCCTGGGCCGACCGCTTCTTCGCCGATCTCGAAACCACTCCGGCAGCGCGCTTCTACCGCGCTGTCGGCCGGGTCGGCAGCCTCTACCTTTCGATCGAGACGCAGGCCGCGAGCCTGCCCGCATGACGTACGGCACGGAGGAGACGACGATGTCGCAAAAGAGCAAGGATGCGGGGCTCGACCGCCGCAACTTCTTCAAGGCGCTCGGCGCCGGCGCGACCGCAGCCGTCGCCCCCGTCGCAGTCACGCCTGCCGCCGCTGTTGATCCCGGCAAGGACGAGACCAAGGCGCGCTATCGCGAGAGCGAGCACGTCAAAGATTTCTACCGCGTCAACCGTTACTGAGGAGGCCGGCGTCATGCTGATCAAGCGCAAATCCGCCGACGTCCAGCGCGGCCGCCTGCAGAGCGCCCTCGGGGGCCTCGCTTCCGGTGTGATGGACCGCCGCTCCTTCCTGCGTCGCTCTGGTCTCGTCGCCGGTGGTGTCGCGGCTGCCGGCGCCCTGCAGATCGGTTCCGTCCGCAAGGCCGAGGCCGCCGGCTACGGCCCGGCCACCGGTACCAAGATCGTCAAGAACATCTGCACGCACTGTTCGGTGGGTTGCACCGTCCGTGCCGAGGTCGCCAACGGCGTCTGGGTTGGTCAGGAACCGGCCTGGGAAAGCCCGATCAACCGCGGCAGCCACTGCGCCAAGGGCGCGTCGGTGCGCGAACTCGTCCATGGCGACCGGCGCATCAAATACCCGATGAAGCTGGTCGACGGGCAGTGGCAGCGCCTGTCCTGGGACCAGGCGGTTAGCGAGATCGGCGACAAGATGATGGAAATCCGCGCCAAGTCGGGCGCCGATTCCGTCTATCTGCTCGGCTCCGCCAAGTTCTCCAATGAAGGCTCCTATCTCTTCCGCAAGTTCGCGGCCTTCTGGGGCACCAATAACGTCGATCACCAGGCGCGCATCTGCCACTCGACCACGGTCGCAGGTGTCGCGAACACCTGGGGCTACGGCGCCATGACCAATTCCTACAACGACATCCGCAATTCGAAGACCGTGATCTTCATGGGCTCGAACGCGGCCGAGGCGCACCCGGTCTCGATGCAGCACATCCTGATCGGCAAGGAGCAGCAGCGCGCCAACGTCATCGTCTTCGACCCGCGCCTGACCCGCACCGCGGCGCATGCGACCGACTATGTCCGCTTCCGCTCCGGCACCGACATCGCGGTGATCTGGGGCCTGATGTGGCACATCTTCCAGAATGGCTGGGAGGACAAGGCCTTCATCGCCGCGCGCGTCCACGGCATGGACGACGTCCGCAAGGAGGTCGAGAAATACGATCCCAAGACGGTCGAGGACATCACCGGAATTCCGGGCGAGCAGCTGAAGCGCGTCGCCCAGACCTTCGCCACGGTGAAGCCGGCGACCTTCATCTGGTGCATGGGCGTGACCCAGCATTCGGTCGGCACGGCCAATGTCCGCGCCATCTGCACCCTCCTGCTGGCGACCGGCAATGTCGGCTCGACCGGCACCGGAGCCAACATCTTCCGCGGCCACTGCAACGTCCAGGGCGCGACCGATTTCGGCCTCGATATCTCGAATCTGCCTTGCTATTACGGCCTGGTCGAAGGCGCCTGGCGCCATTGGTCCCGTGTCTGGGGCGTCGATTACGACTACTTCGTCTCGCGCTTCGATGAGGTGCCGGCCAAGGGCGGCCGCGCCGCCCGTACCCGCAAGCAGAACATGGAGACTTCGGGCCACACCTCGACCCGCTGGTTCGACGCTGCGAACCTGCCGGCCGAGCAGGTCGACCAGAAAGACAACCTCAAGGCCATGGTCGTCATGGGCCATGGCGGCAACACCATCCCGCGCATGCCAGACGCGGTGAAGGGTCTCGAGAAGATCGAGCTGCTTGTCGTCTGCGACCCGCACCCGACCAATTTCGTTTCGCTCGGCGGCCGCAAGAACGGCACCTATATCCTGCCGGTCTGCACCCAGTTCGAGACCTCGGGTTCGCGCACCTGCTCGAACCGCTCGGTGCAATGGGGCGAGAAGGTCGTCGAGCCGATCTTCGAATCCGCCAGCGACTACGCCGTCATCTACAAGCTCTCGCAGAAGCTCGGCTTCGCCACCGAGATGTTCCGGCCCTATGAGATGGTCCAGGGCAAGATCGGGCTGGAGCCGACAGCTGAATCGATCCTCAGGGAGATCAACCGCGGCGGCTGGTCGACCGGCTATACCGGCCAGTCGCCCGAGCGCCTGAAGCTGCACATGGCGAACCAGGACAAGTTCGACATCGTGACGCTGCGCGGCGCCAAGGGCTCTCCGGTCGAGAACGATTTCTACGGCCTGCCCTGGCCATGCTGGGGCACGCCCGAATACAAGCATCCCGGCACGCACATCCTCTACAACACCTCGCTCGCCGCGAAGGATGGCGGCGGCACCTTCCGCCCGCGTTTCGGCCTGACCCGCGAGCGCACGCTGCCCGATGGCAGCAAGGTCGAGGACACCTTGCTCGCCGAGGGCGGCTCCTACTCCCTCAACTCGGATATCAAGGACGGCTATCCCGAATTCACCATGGGCGTGTTGAAGAAGCTCGGCTGGGACAAGGACCTGACGCCGGCGGAACTGGCGACCATCTCCTGGATCGGCGGCAATAATCTCGACACCGTCTCCTGGTCGACCGACCTGTCGGGCGGCATCCAGCGCGTCGCGATGGAGCATGGCTGCGTGCCCTATGGCAACGGCAAGGCGCGGGCCAATGCCTGGAACTTGCCCGATCCGGTACCGGTCCATCGCGAGCCGATCTATTCGCCGCGCGTCGATCTCGTGGCGAAATGGCCGGCCCGGCCGGACGAGCGCACGCTGCGCATCCCGAACCTGCACACCTCGGTGCAGAAGGCGGCGGTCGAGAAGGGCATCGCCAAGTCCTTCCCGATCGTCCTGACCTCCGGCCGCCTCGTCGAATACGAGGGCGGCGGCGAGGAGACTCGCTCGAACAAGTGGCTGGCCGAATTGCAGCAGGACATGTTCGTCGAGATCAACCCGGCGGACGCCGCGGCGCGTGGCATCAGGGATGGTTCCCTCGTCTGGGTGACTGGTCCGGAGAACAATTCGAAGGCCAGGGTCAAGGCGCTGGTGACCGAACGCGTCGGCAAGGGCGCCGCCTTCATGCCCTTCCACTTCGGCGGCGTCTTCCAGGGTGTCGACCAGCGCGGCAACTACCCCAAGGGGCTGGACCCGATCGTGCTTGGCGAGTCCGTCAACACCATCACCACCTATGGCTACGACCCCGTGACCGCCATGCATGAAGGCAAGGTCACGCTGTGCCAGATCGCGGCGGCGTGAGGAGGAACTGAACCATGGCCCGGATGAAATTCCTCTGCGACGCCGACCGCTGCATCGAATGCAACGCCTGCGTCACCGCCTGCAAGAACGAGAACGACGTGCCCTGGGGCATCAATCGCCGGCGCGTCGTCACCATCAATGACGGCAAGCCCGGCGAGCGCTCGGTCTCGATGGCCTGCATGCACTGCACGGACGCGCCCTGCGCGGCGGTTTGCCCGGTCGATTGCTTCTACACCACGGCGGATGCGGTGGTGTTGCACAACAAGGATCTGTGCATCGGCTGCGGCTATTGCTTCTACGCCTGCCCGTTCGGCGCGCCGCAATATCCGAAGGTCAGTAACTTCGGCTCGCGCGGCAAGATGGACAAGTGCACCTATTGCTCGGGCGGCCCGGAGGTCGACCTCTCGCCGGCCGAGTTCCAGAAATACGGCTCGAACCGCCTCGCTGAGGGCAAGCTGCCGCTTTGTGCCGAGATGTGCTCGACCAAGTCGCTGCTCGCCGGCGACGGCGAGGTGATCGCACAGATCTACAAGGAACGGGTGGTCAAGCGCGGCTACGGCTCGGGAGCCTGGGGCTGGCAGACCGCCTACCGGGAAACCATCACGATCTGAGCTGGGGGAGGGGGGCGCATCACGGCCCGAAAAGGGTCGGGTGCGTTCCTCCCCGGATCGACCTCGTCTTCGCGAAAAGGATGCCGCAATGTCGCTCCGCGCTCATCTCCGCTTCCTCGTCACGGCGCTGCTGCTGGCCGTCGCGGTCGGCTTTGCCCAGCCCGGTGCCGCCCAGCAGGTCAATCCGACCGCGGATTCGGTCAAGGAGAAGCAGTTCCTCGACGCGCTGAAGGGCAACCCCTCGGCCGAGCTGCAAGGCCGTATCACCATTCCCGACACCAAGGCGGCGACACTGGAACGCCCGGCCGGGCGTGAATGGCGTGCCTTCCACCAGAACACGATGACCAAGATCGGCGCGGTCGCCGTGCTCGGCATGCTGATCCTGCTCGTCGCCTTCTATCTCTTCCGTGGACGCATCCGGATCGAGGGCGGCCCGTCCGGGCAGACGCTGACGCGCTTCAACGGCTTTGAGCGCTTCGTCCACTGGCTGACCGCTGCCTGCTTCATCGTGCTGGCGCTGTCCGGGCTCAACGTCACCTTCGGCAAATCGCTGCTGCTGCCGTTCATCGGCCCGGAGGCATTCACCAACATCTCGATCGTGGCGAAATGGGCGCATAACTACCTCGCCTGGCCGTTCATGCTCGGCATCGCCCTGATGTTCCTGATCTGGATCAAGGACAACATACCCTCGATGATCGACGTCCGCTGGTTCGCGACCGGTGGCGGCATCGTCGGCAACGCCCACCCGCCGGCGAAGCGCTTCAATGGCGGCCAGAAGATCGTGTTCTGGACGGTTGTGCTTGGCGGCGCGGCGCTCGGGGTCTCCGGCATCTACCTGCTCTTCCCGGCGGTTGCCGGCGGCGTGCTCAACCTGCAGTTCTGGAACGTAGTCCACGGTATCGTCGGCGTGCTGATGGTCGCGGCGATCCTCGCCCACATCTATATCGGCACGATCGGCATGGAGGGCGCCTTCGACGCGATGGGCTCCGGCGAGGTCGATCTCAACTGGGCCAAGGAGCACCATTCGCTCTGGGTCGCCGATGAGGTGCGCAAGGGGCACGTCCACGGCGGCAAGCTGCAGCCGGCGGAGTGAGCCTTCGCCGCGCTTGACCGGCTGAACCCATTTGCACGATGACAGCCGGGCGCCTCGCGCGCCCGGCTTTGTCTTTTTAGGATGTCCCTGTCGATGCGTGTGATCGGACTGGCAGGCTGGAGCGGGGCCGGCAAGACGACCCTGCTCACCAGGCTGATCCCGGAGTTCAACCGCCGGGGCGTCACGGTTTCGACGATCAAGCACGCCCATCACGCCTTCGATCTCGACACGCCCGGCAAGGATTCTTTCGCGCACCGGCAGGCCGGCGCGTCCGAGGTACTGATCTCCTCGGCGAAGCGCTGGGCGCTGCTGCATGAATTGCGCGACGAGCCCGAGGCCACGCTGCCCGAATTGCTGGCGCGGCTCTCTCCTGTCGATCTCGTCATCGTCGAAGGCTTCAAGCGCGACCCGCATGCCAAGCTCGAGGTCTACCGCGCCGCCAACGGCAAGCCGCCCTTGCATCCGGATGACTCGAGCATTGTCGCGATCGCCAGCGACACTGCCTTCCCGGATGCTGGCCGACCGGTGATCGGGCTCGACGATGTGCCGGCCATCGCCGATTGTCTCTTCGCTGAGGCGCAGCCGCTCGACGCGGTGCTGGCGCGGGCAAAGAAGGGTCTCTGACGATGGCGCAGCTCAGCGCGGATGCCGACGCCTTCGGGCCGATGCTGACCATCGAGCAGGCGGCCGAGCGCGCCGCCGAGCACATTGTGCCCGTAGCCGGCATCGAGACGATATCGCTTTCCGCGGCCGATGGCCGTGTGCTGGCGCAGGGCGTGATTGCGCCGGTCGACCTGCCACCCTTCGCCAATTCGGCGGTCGATGGCTATGCGGTCCGTTTCACTGACCTGGCGACGTCAGGACAAACACATCTGCCGCTCGCCGGTCGCGTTACTGCCGGCGCAGATGCTGCCGGCGTCGTGACGGCGGGGACAGCGGTGCGCGTCTTCACCGGCGCGCCGCTGCCGGCCGGCGCCGAAACCGTTTTCATGCAGGAGGATGTCGCGCTGAAGGGCGACGCAGTCGTTCTCCCGGCTGGGCTGAAGCGCGGCGCCAATGCGAGGCCCGCCGGCGAGGATATCGGATGCGGCAGTCTCGCGCTCGCCGCCGGCCGGAGGCTGCGCCCGCAGGATTTGGCTCTGCTCGCTGCGCTCGGCCTGACCGAGGTCGCGGTGCGCCGCCGTGTCCGTGTGGCGATCTTCTCGACCGGCGACGAACTCAACGAGCCCGGCAAGGCTTTGCCGCCGGCCGGCATCTACGACGCCAATCGCAGCCTGCTGCGTTCGATGGTGGCTCGCGCTGGAGCGGAGGTGGTCGACCTCGGCATCCTGCGCGACGAACCGGAGAGCCTCGCCACGCGACTGGTCGAGGCGGCGGAAAGCTGCGACCTGATCCTGACCTCGGGCGGCGTTTCGACCGGCGAGGAGGATCATGTCAAGGCGGCGGTGGAGCGCGCCGGCGAGCTTGCCTTCTGGCGCGTGGCGATCAAGCCCGGCCGGCCGGTCGCGATGGGCCTCGTTGCCGGCACGCCCTTCATCGGCCTGCCCGGCAACCCGGTCGCGGTCTTCGTCACCTTCGCCTTCGTCGCGCGCACGGTGATCGCGCTTTTGTCCGGGACGAAGCCGATGCGCCTGCACGGCCTGCCGGTCAGGCTCGGCTTTCCCTACAAGAAGAAGGCCGGCCGGCGCGAATATGTCCGGGTCACGCTCGCTCCAGGAGCCGACGGCATCGCGGTGGCGCAGAAGCATCCGCGGGACGGGGCTGGCGTGCTGACCTCGCTGACCGAGACCGACGGGCTGGTCGAGCTCGCCGACGAGCTGACAAGCGTCACTGAGGGCACGATCGCGCCTTTCCTTGCTTACGAGGTGCTGACGGGCTGACCGTCAGTCGCGCCGGAAGATCACCGTCGCCAGCCAGCCGAACAGCAGCGCGAGGACGGCGGTCGCCAGGCCATAGAGGAACGGCCGCTCATGCGCCGCCGACGCCATGCTCTGTTCCGCGCCGGTCTTCACCACTTCGAAATTGGTGGTCTGGCGGGCCAGCACCGAGCCGCCGGCATAGAGCAGCACCTCGACCTCATAAGGTCCGGTCGGCGCGGTCGCCGGAATCTTGATCTGCGAGCTGAACAGGGCCGGCGACAGGAAGGTGATGCCGCGCTCGTCGAGCGAGTAGAGCTGCTTGCCTTGGAGGGTTCGGATCAGCGCGTCGCGATAGCGGCCGATATCGAAGTCGAAATCGAAGCCGGCTTGCGAGCGCTGCGCATTGGCAAGACCGATCCGGTCGCGCCGCGCTGCGTCCTCCGACAGGATCTCCTTGATCGGCCGGTTGGTCGCGACGGAGAGATAGATCGAGCGATCCGGGAAGCGCCGCTGGGTGCGGTTGATCCAGATCGGACCGACACGCTCCTTCTCGCGCACGATCAGCATGCGCTGCGGTCCGCGCACGGTGACGACGATGTCGAAGGGGTCGGCGCGCGCCACCGAGCGGCCATCGCGCTCGACCAGGCCAAATATGGCGAGCTGGTCTCCGGTGAAGTTGGAGGCGATCGCGATCCGGTGGGTCGACAGCGCCGCGATCAACGTCTCGGCCTTCGCCGGGATGGTGGCGAGCGCAGCGAGGCAGGTTGCGACCAGGGCGAGCGCCGCGTGTCTCATCGCTGCGCTCCTTCCGGCACGACCACCGAATAAGGTTCGTTAGGCGGCAGGAAGAGATCGACGGCGAAGCGCAGGCCGACAGAGAGGATCAGCAGCGCCAGCAGCAGCCGGAACGACGAGACGTTGAGATTGCGCGCTGCGCGGCCGCCGAACTGCGCGCCGATGACGCCGCCGACCAGCAGCAGCATGGCGAGGATGATGTCGACCGATTGGTTGGTGACCGCATGCAGCACCGTCGCGCCTGACATGGTGACCAGGATCTGGAACAGCGAGGTGCCGACCACCACGGCCGGCGGAATCCGGAAGAAATAGATCAGCGCCGGGACGAGCATGAAGCCGCCGCCGACACCGAGCACGGCGCCGATGAAGCCGATGATGACGGCGAGGCCCGCGATCGGGATCACGCTGGCATAGAGCTGCGAGCGTGGGAAACGCATCCGCAGCGGCAGGCCCATCCAGGGCGGGTGCGAGCCGGCCTCACGGCGCAGGCGCGCCGGCTTGCCGGCCCGGTCGCGCATCGCGGCGCGGACCGCGTCGAACAGCATCAACCCGCCGATCAAGGTGAAGAGCGTGACATAGGACAGGGTGATGACCAGCTCGAGCTGGCCGAGGCGCCGCATCGAGTTGAAGAACAGCACGCCCATGATCGTGCCGAACAGGCCGCCCGCGACCAGGATGCCGCCGAGCTTGAAGTCGAGCGCATTGCGCCGCCAATAGGTCAGAACGCCGGTCATCGACGAGCCGGCGACCTGGGCCGCCACGGTCGCGACCGCGACGGCCGGGGGGATGTCGAGGAAAATCAGCAATGGCGTCAAAAGGAAGCCGCCGCCGACGCCGAACAGACCCGAGATGAAGCCGACCGCGCCGCTCAGACCAAGGACGAGGAAAACGCTGATCGGCAGTTCCGCGATCGGGAGATAGATCTGCACTCTTCCAAACCCCGTCCGCCGTCGACGCCTTCACGCCGGGCATGGTCCGCAGAAGTGGACACCACTTTTGCGACGAGAACGTGCCCGATCTGCCGGACCGGCGCGAATTCCCGTCGCCCGGCCGGTTCCGGCCGAACGGAACACGCTGCAGCGTCGAGATCACGACGCTACAGCTGAAACCTTTTCAATTTGTGCAGTTCTGAGCTGCTCTTGGACGCCCGTTACGCGGGCTGCACTACGAGGGCTCAGCCGCGGCCGGGCTTCGCCGGCTTCTTGGCGGCGACCGGCTGCTCGTCCCAGCCCTTTGCCGGCGGGGTGACCTCGTTGGCGTTCGCCTCGAGCGGCTTGGCTTTCCAGCTCTCCGTGGCGGCCTTGGCCGCGGCAAGATCGCTCGCAGACAGCCGGCCGGCCACCTCGTCGCGCTTGCGCCCCGCGTCCTCGTCTCCCTGGGCGGCGGCGATCGCGAACCAGCGATAGGACTGGCCGAGATCGGCTGGCGCGCCGAGGCCCCGGCCGAGCAGGATGGCGAGGTTGTACTGGCTGTCGCGTACGCCATGCTCGGCCGCGCGGCGGAACCATTCGGTCGCCGTGGCATAGTCCGGCTTGCCGCCGGCGCCTTCGGCGTAGAGCACCGCGAGATTGTGCATCGCCTTGGCATTGCCGCGCTCGGCGGCGCGGCCATACCAGACCTTGGCGAGAGCCGGGTCGCGATTGGTGCCGATACCCTTCTCGAACATGTTGCCGAGCCGGAACTGGGCGGGCGTGAGGCCGGCGACGGCCGCGCGCTCGAACAGGCGCAGCGCCAGCTTCGGGTCGCGATTGGCCGGTGCGTCGGCCGCCTGGGCGGCGAGCTGGTAGACGGCGCGCGCATCGCCTGCGAGCGCCGCCTTGCGCAGGCCGGCGCTGCCGAGCGCTGCCGGCAGATCGCCGATGCCGGTGACGGTCTCGGTCGCCTCGGACGGGCTCTGCAGAGGCAGTGCGGCGACCAGGGAGGGCACCGTGGCAGCCGGTGCCTCGGCGCTCGCTGCCGGCAAGGTCGGTACAGGCGCGAACGCGGCCGCCTGCGCCGGTGTCGTGCCGATCTGCAGCGGGGGCAGGGCGGAATTCTGATCCTTTACCGGCGGAGCCACCGGCTCAATCGGGGCGGACTGCGGCGTCGGCTTGATCGCCGGCATCTCGGCAGGCGCGGCCTTGGAGGGGGCGGTCTGGATGCTTTCGTTCGCCACTTGCTTCTTGGCGGCCTGCTGAGACAGGTAGGTCCCGGCAGCACCGACCGCCAGGATAAGCGCGGCGAAGCTGAGCAGCAGGGGCCGCCGGCGCTTCTCCATGATCTCCTTGAGACGCCCGCGGGATGCAGGCTTGCCGGGCTTGGTCGCCTCGGCCATGGCGGCCGGATTGGCGGAGGCCGCCTCGCTGGCGGCCTTGGCGGAGCGCCGTGCCGCGGCGATCAGGCTCTGGCGCACGGCCTGGGGATCATTGCCCTGCGGGGCGGGCGCATCGGGGCGCGGCCGGCCGGAGCCGGGTTCCAGCGGCAAGTCGAGCCCGCTTGTGCGCGGCAGCCGCGGCTCGGCGGCGAAGCGCTCGGCCATCATCGGTGCGGTGAGGGCGGGTGCCCTGGCGTCTTCGGCCTCAGTAGGAACTTGAGCCCGGGATACCGGCGCGCTGCCGCGGCGGCTGCGGTCGACGCCGAGCTCGGATTCGAGATCGCCGAGGCGGCCGATAATGGTCTCCAGCGTCCGGTGCACCGCGCCGATCGCATCCTGCGTCTCGCGCCCGGCCGAGACATTGGTCTCGCGCAGGCCGGTCATCAGATCGCTGAGCTCGGACAGGCTCGCGCCGCGCGAAGGCGCCAGATCGGCCATGGCAGCCCGTGCAGCGCGCTCGGCGGTGACCGCGGTGTCCTCGCGCATGCTCTGCAGGTGAACGACGAGATCCTGCAGCGTCCGCTCGATGCCGTTTTCGGCCGTACGTGTCGCCGCCTGCTCGTCGAGCCGCCGCGTCAGGCCGGCGATCTGCTGTTCCAGCGCGTCGAAGGAATCCGAGCCGGCGCCCGGCCGGCCGGCCTCGTCGAGCTTGGTCGCAAGGCCGCGCAGCATCTCCTCGACCGGCCGCATGTCGACACGCGCCAGCGGGGTGCCGCCATCGTCGACCATATGGGCGAGGGTGCTCGAGGCGGCGAGCTGCTCGACGCGGCTGGTCAGCGCCTCGATCCGGTCATCGAGCCGGCTCGGGGGCTTGTCGGCCAGGTGTTCGAGCTTGATCACCAGGGCTTCGATGCGCTCGGCCAGTTTGTTGGAGACCGGGCGTCCGCTGGCGTCGAGCTCGCCGAGGCGGGCAATCAGCTGATCGACCTGGCCATCGATGACGGAGGTCTGCATCGCCGGCAGGGAATCGATTTTCTGGGCGAGCGTTTCGACCTGGCGTGACAGGGCCAGCATTGGCCCGCTGTCACCGGCCCGCTCGCGCAGGCGGTCGGCATGCAAGGTCTCGCGGACATCTTCGATCGCCAGAGACAGGCCGTGCAGATCGCGGGTGTCCTCGCGCATGCGGCCGACATCCGAGGTCAGCGCATTGAGCTGCAGCGAGAGGTCGTCGAGCCGCCGCCCGTCGGTCGCCGAGACGACGTCGCGCAGCTCGGCGATCTCGCGCAGGATCGGCGCCACCGTCTGGTGGTCGCCACCGCGCGTGGCGAGCGCATCGACCTTGGCGGCGAGATGGGCGATCTCCAGCTCGAAGCGGTTGTAGCTCTCGTTCGAACGGGACTCGGCGAGGCGGCTGATCTCGGCTTCGATCCGCGCCAAAGGCTTGAGGACCGGATCGAGCCGGTCGCGCCCGTCGAAGCGATCGAGCCGGGTGCCGAGCTCACCGATTGCGCGCTCCAGCGGCCGATAGGTGCTGCGCTGATCTTCGGCGCGTGGCGCGGGTTGCGGGGCCGGGGCGATCCGGTCGCTGAATTGCCTGAGATCGTCGCGCAGGCTCGCGAGCGACGGCGCAGGGCTCGGGCGGTCGAAGACGGCAGCGCGCGCATCGCCGTCGAGTGTGCGCTGGCGCGAGCGGATATCGGAAACGGCGGCAGCAAGACCATCGCGGCTCAGCACCGGACGCGGCGGCTGCGCGACCGGCCGGCGGCTCGCCTCCTCGGCCCGGCGTTCCATCTCGACGAGGCGCTCGCTCATCGCCTTGATGGAATCGGCGATCACGGAGGTGGTGCGTTCCTGCCGCTCCACCGTGGCGCGCTCGCCGTGCGACAGGCGGCTTTCGGTGCGCTCCATCCACTTGGCGATCGAGTCGAGGGCGCTTGCCGTCCTGGCATTGCTGTCGCGCGTCAGGCGCTCTGTCATCGCCGCCTGGGTGATGAACGCGTCCATGCGGTCACGCGCGATGTCTGGCCTGGCATTGGCAGCCTGGGGCGCCGCTGCCGTCTGCATTCCCCCCTGGGAGAGGCGGGCGAGGCGCTCCGACAGCGCGGCAATATCCTGCTCTTCCGCATCGCCTGCAGCGTCGACCGGTTCGCCGGCCTCTTCGCGAATCTTGCTGTCGAGCCATTCGCCGAGCGTCATCCCGGCCCGGCGAGCAGCAGTCTTCGCCGCATCGCGTGTGCGCGGGTCGACGCCCTTGACGCTCCAGGGCAGGCTGGTCGCCATGTCACGTTCGCCTCGAGGGGCAGGTCTTTGCTAAGCGAGCGCGCTGCCCCCTCATACGGCGGCGCCCCTGCGAACTCGGTATTCATGAACATCGGGTTGATGCGGCCGATACCGGAGTTCGCGGGAACGACTTTTCGCAGTCACGGTAAACAGAGCGTTAAGATCGGTGGGACGGACGTTAATTTTGTCCAAACTTGCGCCGGGACAGCCTCGCTGGTGCACGCTAATGGGGGGCATAACTGTAACTTACCCCCAAACGGAGGCGGATAACGTGACGTAAGGGAGCCGCGCCCCTACATTGCCGGCAACGCAGGAGTGCCTTCCGATGGGTCAGGCAGCTCCGCCCCGCAACCCGCAAGGATCAGATATGCCGCGCCAAGGCTCAGCTCTGGCGGCCACACCGAGTCACGACGGCCGCTCCGCCTCCCCTCAGACGACGAACGACACCGACGCTGGTGGCTTCGCCATCAGCGACCTCGCCCGCGAATTCGGCGTGACCCTGCGCACATTGCGCTTCTATGAATCGCGCGGCCTGCTCGCGCCGGCTCGCTCGGGCCTGACCCGGATCTATTCCGGCCGCGATCGCGCCCGTCTTTCGCTCATCCTCAAGGGCAAGCAGCTCGGCTTCACCCTGGTCGAAATCCGCGCCATGCTCGCCAACGAGGAAGGCAAGGAGATCAAGGGCAAGGAGCCGTCCGCCTCGGTCGGCGGCCTGTTGCTCAGCCGCGGCCAGATCGCCGAGCAGCTCGAATTGCTGCGCAGCCAGCGCGTCGAGATCGAGGCCGCCATCGCCGAGCTCGAGACGACCCTCGCGCGCCTCGACGCCTGAAGCGATCCGGTCGCCTGACCGGCCCTCCGCTGAGATCACGATGCCCCGAACCTCGCTGGTTCGGGGCATTTTTCGTTTGCAAGCCTATCGCTGCTGGCGCCAATCTCTCCTGGCAGCGCTGTCCGGGCGAAAAAGTTGAGGTGGCCCCTTGGCAAGTTGCGACCAGATAGTTTATATATGAACTATTCCGAGGCGCCGCTGTCATATAAAGCCGGCAAGCTTCGTCCAAGATCGTTGTCAAAACGCCAGGGAGGGATGCGATGCCGGTTTACAAGGCACCCGTCGAAGACACGCTGTTCCTGCTCAACGACGTCTTCCAGTTCGAGCGCTACAACAACCTGCCGGGCTTCGCCGAGGCGACGCCGGACCTGGTCGAGGCCGTGCTCGGCGAGGGCGCCAAGCTCTGCGAGGAGGTGCTGCAGCCGCTCAACCATTCCGGCGACAAGGAAGGCTGCAAGCGCAACGACGACGGCTCGGTGACGACGCCGAAGGGCTTCAAGCAGGCCTATGAGGCCTACGCCGCCGGCGGCTGGGTCGGACTCGCCATGGACCCCGAATATGGCGGCCAGGGCCTGCCCTATACGCTCGGCGCGATCATGAACGAGTTCTCCTCCTCGGCGAACATGGCCTTCTCGATGTATCCCGGCCTGACCATGGGCGCGATGGCCGCGCTCTATGTCCACGGCTCCGACGAGGTGAAGCGCACCTATCTGCCGAAGATGGCCGAAGGCACCTGGTCGGGCACGATGAACCTGACCGAGCCGCATTGCGGCACCGATCTCGGCCTGATCAAGACCAAGGCCGTCCCGAACGGCGACGGCACCTATGCGATCACCGGCACCAAGATCTTCATCTCGGCCGGCGAGCAGGACATCACCGAAAACATCGTCCACCTCGTGCTCGCCCGCATCGAGGGCGCCCCCCAGGGCGTCAAGGGCATCTCGCTCTTCGTCGTGCCGCGCAACGAGGTTGGCGCCGACGGTTCGGTTGGCGCGAACAACCATGTCTCCTGCGGCTCGATCGAGCACAAGATGGGGATCCACGGCAATTCGACCTGCGTCATGAACTATGACGGGGCCAAGGGCTGGCTGGTCGGGACCGAGAACAAGGGTCTCAACGCCATGTTCGTGATGATGAACGAGGCTCGCCTCGGCGTCGCGATCCAGGGCCTGGCCCAGTCCGAAGTCGCCTACCAGAACGCCGTCGTCTACGCCAAGGACCGCCTGCAGGGCCGCTCCCTGACCGGCGCCAAGAGCCCCGACAAGGCCGCCGACCCGATCATCGTCCACCCGGACGTGCGCCGCACGCTGATGTCGATCAAGGCCTTCAACGAGGCGGCGCGCGCCTTCGTGCTCTGGAACGCGATCAAGTCGGACGTCGCCCACCGCTCGACCGACGCCGCCGAGCGCCAGGCCGCCGACGATCAGCTCGGCCTGATGACGCCGGTGCTCAAGGGCGTGCTCACCGATGTCGGCTTCGATAATGCGGTGAAGGCCCAGCAGATGTATGGCGGCCATGGCTACATTGCCGAATGGGGCATGGAGCAGTTCGTCCGCGATGCCCGCATCGCCATGATCTACGAGGGCGCCAACGGCGTGCAGGCGATGGACCTGGTCGGCCGCAAGCTCGGCCGCGACGGTGGCCGCGCCATCATGGCTTTCTTCAACGAGGTCGGCGCCTTCGTGAAGGAGAACGAGGCCGACGAGGCGCTGAAGCCGCTGCTGGTTTCGCTCGCCGTCTCGCTCGGCCATCTCCAGCAGGCGACGATGTGGTTCATGCAGAACGCCCTCGCCAAGCCGGACAATGCCGGCGCCGGCGCGCATGATTACATGCACCTGCTCGGCCTGGTCTCGCTCGGCTATATGTGGGCGAAGATGGCCAAGGTCGCGCAGGACAAGCTCAAGGCCGGCGCCAATGGCGCGACCGAGCGCATGAACGCCAAGCTCGTCACCGCCCGCTTCTTCATGGAGCGCTCGCTGCCCGAGACCGCCGCCCATCTGGCGCGGATCACCACGGGGGCGGATTCGACCATGGCGCTCGCGCCGGAACTGTTCTGACCGACCGTCATTGCGAGAAGGCCGCAAGGCCGACGACGCAATCCAGAAGCCTCACGCAGACCGCTGGATTGCTTCGCTTCGCTCGCAATGACGGCTAGGCTGCACGCAAAAGTCCACATGGGAGGCCTTGATGGCTGACGCCTTCATCTACGATCACGTCCGGACGCCGCGCGGCAAGGGCAAGGCCGACGGTTCGCTCCACGAAGTCACCGCGATCGAACTGGGCACGCAGACCCTGCGCGCCATCAAGGAGCGCAACAATCTCGACACCAAGCTGGTCGAGGACGTCGTCTTTGGCTGCGTCGATCCGGTCGGCGAGGCCGGTGCCGATATCGCCCGCACCGCCGCGCTCAAGGCCGGGTACGGCAAGGAGGTGCCGGGCGTGCAGATCAACCGCTTCTGCGCTTCGGGCCTCGATGCAGTGAACCTTGCAGCGGCGCAGGTCATGTCCGGCCAGAAGGAGATGGCGATCGGCGGCGGCGTTGAGAGCATGTCCCGCATCGGCATGGGCGCCTCGGGCTTCGGCATCGCGGTCGACCCGTCGGTCGCGATCGACACCTATTTCATGCCGCAGGGCGTCTCGGCCGACCTGATCGCGACCAAATACGGCTTCTCGCGCGACGATGTCGACGCCTATGCCGTGCGCTCGCACAAGCGCGCCGCGGCCGCCTGGCAGGCCGGCCACTTCAACAACTCGGTGATCCCGGTCACCGACGTCAACGGGTTGATCCTGCTCGACCGCGACGAGACCATCCGCCCGAACACCGACATGCAGGCGCTCGCCTCGCTCAAGGCCTCCTTCGTCCAGATGGGCGAGATGGGTGGCTTCGATGCGGTCGCCACCGCGGCGCATCCCGATGTCGAGTTCGTCAACCACGTCCACCATGCCGGCAATTCCTCCGGCATCGTCGATGGCGCTGCGGCCGTGCTGGTCGGCTCGAAGAAGGCCGGCAAGGCATCGGGCCTCAAGCCCCGCGCCCGCATCCGCGCCTTCGCCACCACCGGCTCCGATCTCGCTCTGATGCTGACCGGCCCGGTCGACGTCACCGAACTCGTCCTCAAGAAGGCCGGGATGAGCGTCAAGGACATCGACCTGTTCGAGCTGAACGAGGCCTTTTCCTCGGTCGTGCTGCGCTACCAGCAGGCCTTCGACATCGACGACGCCGTGCTCAACGTCAATGGCGGCGCCATCGCCATGGGCCACCCGCTCGGCGCCACCGGCGCGATGATCCTGGGCACCGTGCTCGACGAGCTGGAGCGTACCAACAAGCAGGTCGCGCTGGTGACGCTCTGCGTCGCCGTCGGCATGGGCGTCGCTACGATTATCGAACGGGTTTGAACCTCCCTCCCTTCCCCCTGGTGGGGAAGGGCCGGGGATGGGGGGCGAACGACCGGGTGAGCGATCACCGAGCGGAACGCCCCCCACCCCTATCCCCTTCCCACAAGGGGGAGGGGAAGCGCCTTACCTGACAACGCCTCCGGCACGGAGGCTCCCCGGAGGGATCGTCCATGAACCTCGTCAATTTCCGCTTCGAGACCGACGCCGACGGCATCGCCACCCTGACCTGGGACATGCCCGGCCGCTCGATGAACGTCATCACCCCCGAGGTGATGGCCGAGCTCGACAGCGTCGTCGACAAGGTCGCCTCGGATGAGGCGATCAAGGGCTGCGTCATCGTCTCCGGCAAGGACTCGTTCTCCGGCGGCGCCGACCTCACCATGCTGCAAGGCCTGCGCGACCTCTATGTCAAGCTCGCCAAGGAGCAGGGCGAGCAGGTTGCGATGCAGCGCTTCTTCGACGAGAGCCGCAAGCTCTCGTTGCTCTACCGCAAGCTCGAAACCTGCGGGAAGCCGTTCGCGGCGGCGATCCATGGCGTCTGCCTCGGCGGCGCCTTCGAGCTCGCGCTTTCCTGCCAGCTCCGGGTCGTCTCGGACGATGCCTCGACCCGCGTCGGCCTGCCCGAGATCAAGGTCGGGCTGTTTCCGGGCGCCGGCGGCACCCAGCGCGTCTCACGCCTGATGCAGACCGGCGACGCGCTGCAGATGATGTTCAAGGGCGAGCAGATCAAAGCGCTGCCGGCCCGCAATTCCGGCCTCGTCCACGCGGTCGTGCCGCGTGACCAGATCGTCGCCGCCGCCAAGGAATGGCTCAAGGCCAATCCGCAGGCCAAGGCGCTCTGGGACGATCCGAAGTTCAAGCTGCCGTCCAACAAGGTCCATTCGCCGGCTGGCATGCAGATCTGGCCGCCGGCCAGCGCGATCTACCGCCGCGAGACCAACGACAACTACCCGGCCGCCCGCGCCATCCTGAGCGCCGTCTATGAGGGCCTGCAGTTGCCGATCGACCTCGCCCTCAGGGTCGAGAGCCGCTACTTCGCCAAGATCCTGCGGACGAAGGAGGCGGCATCGATGATCCGCTCGCTCTTCGTCTCGATGCAGGAGCTGAACAAGGGCGCCCGCCGTCCGGCCGACGTCCCGGCTTCGAAGCTGAAGAAGGTCGGTGTCATCGGCGCCGGTTTCATGGGCGCCGGCATCGCCTATGTCACCGCCAATGCCGGCATCGAGGTCGTCCTCGTCGACAAGGACCTCGAGGCGGCCGAGAAGGGCAAGGCCTATTCGCACAAGCTGATCACCGACCAGATCACCAAGGGCCGCGCCAAGACCGCCGACCGCGACGCGCTGCTCGGCCGGATCAAGGCCTCGGCCGACTATGCCGACCTCAAGGGCTGCGACCTGATCGTCGAGGCGGTGTTCGAGGATCCCAAGGTCAAGGCCGAGGTCATCGCCAAGGTCGAGGCCGTGGTCGGTCCGAAGACGATCTTCGGCTCCAACACCTCGACGCTGCCGATCACCGGCCTCGCCGAGCACAGCGAGCGGCCGAAGAACTTCATCGGCATCCACTTCTTCTCGCCGGTCGAGAAGATGCTGCTGGTCGAGATCATCATGGCCAAGAAGACCGGCAAGAAGGCGCTCGCCATGGCGCTCGACTTCGTCCGCGCCATCAAGAAGACGCCGATCGTCGTCAACGACACCCGCGGCTTCTACGCCAATCGCTGCGTCGGCAACTACATCCGCGAGGGCCACCTCATGCTGATGGAAGGCGTGCCGCCGGCGATGATCGAGGCCGCCGGCAAGCAGGCCGGCATGCCGGTCGGCCCGCTCTCGCTCAATGACGAGGTCGCGGTCGATCTCGCCTACAAGGTGCTGAAGGCGACCAAGGCCCAGCTCGGCGAAGCCGCTGTCGATCCGGCGCAGGAAAAACTCCTCGCCGAGATGGTCGAGAAGCACGGCCGCCTCGGCCGCAAGAACAAGAAGGGCTTCTACGATTATCCGGAAGCGGGCCCGAAGCGGCTCTGGCCTGGCCTCGCCGAGCTCACCAAGAACAAGCTCGAGCCCGAGCTGGTCGACATGGAAGAGCTGAAGCACCGGCTCCTGGTCACCCAGGCGCTCGAAGCGGCCAGGACCTATGAGGAAGGCGTCGTCACCGATCCGCGCGAGGCCGATGTCGGCTCGATCATCGGCTTCGGCTTCGCGCCCTATAGCGGCGGCACGCTCTCCTATATCGACAATATGGGCGCAGCCGCCTTCGTGAAGCTCTGCGAGGGCCTCGCGAAGAAGCATGGCGAGCGCTTCAAGCCGAACCGGCTGCTGAAGCGCATGGCCAAGACCGGCGAGAGCTTCTACGGCAGCGCCGAGAAGAAGGCGGCGGCCTGATCAGGCGAAGAGCCGCTCCTTCAGGAGCGGCTCCAGCCAGTCGGCGAAGACCTTGAGGCGGCGCGACAGATGCTGCCGGTGCGGATAGAGCAGGGCGACCGGCATCGGCTCGGCCCTGTGCTCCGGCATCACCTCGATGAGGTCGCCCGCCTTGAGATGCGTGGCGACGTCATAGGCCGGGATCTGGATCAGACCCAGCCCGGCGAGGCAGCAGGCGATATAGGCCTCGGCGCTGTTGACGGTGACGCGGCCGGCCATGGCCCGGCTGTGCAACCGCTCGCCCTCCAGCCATTGCCAGTCCTCGACCGCGCCGGTCGACGGCGAGGCATAGTGCACCGCCTCGTGCCGTGAGAGGTCGTCTGGGCGCTCCGGTACCCCATGCCGGGCGAGATAGGCCGGGCTCGCGACATTGATCAGCCGGAGTTCGCCGAGATTGCGCGCGATCAGGCTGGAATCGCTGAGTGGCCCGACGCGCAGCACGCAATCGACGCTGTCCTCAATCAGATTGACCGCGCGGTCGGTGACACCGAGCTCGATGGCGACGTCCGGATAGTGCGCCAGGAAATCGGGCAAAGCAGGGGCGATGATCAGCCGGCCGATCCGGCCCGGCACATCGATCCGGAGCTTGCCGGCCGGCCCATCGGTGGCGCTGCGGAACAAGGCTTCCGCGTCTTCAACATCGGCGATCAGCCTGAGGCAGCGCTCATAGAAGGCGAGCCCGTCCTGCGTCGGCGCGACATGGCGGGTGGTGCGGTGGAGCAGGCGCGTCCCGAGCCTGTCCTCCAGCAACCGGATCGCCGCCGAGACCGAGGAACGCGGCTGGCCGAGCGTCGCCGCGGCGCGGGTGAAGCTGGCGCATTCGACGACGCGGGCGAAGGTGGCGAAGAGGTCGATCCGGTCCATTGCTGGACGATGCGATTGTTTGTTCTGGCTGACAAGTTATGTCAGCTTATCCAGCTTTATCGAGACAATCGGCCAACTACCTTGTTGCCAGGGCGAGAGACGCTCGCAGCGACAGCAGGAGGCAAGGCCATGGCCGACCACGCAATCAAGGGCAAGACCGTCATCATCGCCGGCGGCGCCAAGAATCTCGGCGGGCTGCTGGCCCGCGATCTTGCCGACCATGGCGCCAGGGCGGTGGCTGTTCACTACAATAGTGCCGCGACCAGAGCGGATGCCGACGCGACCGTTGCCGCCGTGAAAGCTGCTGGTGCTGAGGCTGTCGCCCTTCAGGCCGACCTCACCACTGCCGGCGCGGTCGAAAAGCTCTTCGCCGATGCGGTCGCCGCGCTCGGTCGGCCGGATATCGCGATCAACACCGTCGGCAAGGTGCTGAAGAAGCCGATGGCCGAGATCAGCGAGGCTGAATACGACGAGATGGCCGCGGTGAATTCGAAATCGGCCTTCTTCTTCCTCAAGGAGGCCGGCAAGGCGCTGAACGACAACGGCAAGATCACCACGGTGGTGACCTCGCTGCTCGGCGCCTTCACACCCTTCTATGCCGCCTATGCCGGCATGAAGGCCCCGGTCGAGCACTTCACCCGCGCCGCCTCCAAGGAGTTCGGCGAGCGCGGCATCTCGGTCACCGCGATCGGCCCGGGCCCGATGGACACGCCCTTCTTCTACCCGGCGGAAGGGGCGGACGCGGTCGCCTATCACAGAACCGCGGCGGCGCTATCGAAGTTCTCGAAAACTGGTCTCACCGATATCGAGGACATCGTCCCCTTCATCCGCTTCCTCGTCTCGGATGGCTGGTGGATGACCGGCCAGACCATTCTGGTCAACGGCGGCTACACGACGAAGTGAGCGCAGTGGGCCGGGCAGACTTCTGATCCGATCGCGATATCATTCTTGTGAGGAGTAAGGCGTAGCAACCTAGGGAGCGTAGAGTGCGCCCACCTGGATTGTTACGCTGCACTTGCAATGACGCTTCAGTCGCGGAAAGCGTTACGATCTCGCCATGCCTGTTCGTCCGATCCTGAGCTTTCCCGATCCGCGTCTGCGGCTGCCAGCGACGCCGGTCACGCGCTTCGACGCGGATCTGCGTGCGCTCGCCGAGGATCTGCTCGAGACGATGCGGGCGGCGCCGGGCATCGGCATCACGGCGCCGCATGTCGGCGTGCTCTCGCGACTCGTCGTGCTGGAGCTGACGCCCGGGGAGGCCCGCACCTATGTCAATCCGGAGCTGGACCAGGTCTCGCGCGAAACCATCCGCCATACCGAGGGCAGCGTCTCGATGCCGGGCGTCACCGACGAGCTCGAACGCCACGCCCGCATCCGCGTGCGCTATCAGGATCTTGGCGGCATGGAGCAGAGCGAGGACGCGGACGGCCTGCTCGCCATCTGCCATCAGCACGAGATCGACCAGCTCGACGGCACCTTCTGGATCGACCGCCTGTCCCGGCTCAAGCGCGACAGGCTGATCGCCCGCTACAACAAGCTGCGGCGGGGCTGAGCCTGCCGGCTATTTCGCCAGCCCGCCGAAGACGAACTCGTCGGCCAGCTTCACCGAGGTCTGCCAGCCATCCGGACGGTTGTAGTTGCCGGCGGTGATCGCGATGACAAGGTCGAGGTCCGGTGCGACCAGCAGGCGCTGGCCGCCATTGCCGAAGGCGCCGTAGCGCACCGACGGCGTGCCGTAGCGCGGCAGGTACCATTGATAGCCGTAGTGGAGCCCGCCGCCGGTCTTGGTCCGCGAGGTCAGGCTCTGCGTCAGCCAATCGGCGGGCACGACCTGCCGGCCCTCATGGACGCCCTTGTCGAGCAGGAGCTGGCCGATGGCGGCGAGGTCGCGCGGACGCAGGCGCAGGCCCGAAGCCGCCGCCTCCTGTCCGTCGAAGCCGTTGGTCCAGGCGAAATTGTGGATGCCGAGCGGCGCGAACAGGCGGCTCGATGCGAACAAGCCGAGCCGCTGGCCGGCGCCTTTGGCGATGAGGTGGCCGAGCAAGGCCGTTGCCCCGCCGCTATAGGTCCAAGTCTCGCCGGGCGGACGGATGATCGGTCGGTCGAGGACGAAGCGGTAGCGGTCGGGCGCCTGCTCCATCGCGATCTCGCTGTTGCGCGGGTCGCTATAGGGCAGGGATTCGTCCCATTCCAGGCCCATCGTCATCGTCAGCACGTGCTCGATCCACAGCCGCTGGCGGGCGGGGTCGGAAGCGAGGTCGGGATAGTCCGGAAAGCTCGCCAGCAACGATGCCTCGGGCTTCGGCACCAGCCCCTCTGCCAGAGCGATGCCGTAGAGGAGGCCGACGATGCTCTTCGACACCGAGCGCAGGTCGTGCATCTCGTCGGCGTTGAAGGCGATGACGCCGCGGTCCGTCCCCCAAATCTCGTCGGCGCCGGGGAAATAGCGCTCCAGCGCGATCTTGCCGTGCCGGAGCACGACAAGGCCATGCAGGCCCTTCAGTTCGCCCGCGGCGAACGCCTTCTCGATGCGTTCGCCAGCGTCTGGCCTGAAGCCAGCCTCGCCCAGCGACAACTGCGCCCACTGGCGGATCGGGACCTGTGCCGCGGCGGGGCGCGCCAGCAGCGCGGCGCCGGTCGCAGCGAGAAAAACGCGCCGGTCCATGGCGCCGGAACGCCTTAGTTCGCCACAGCCCGGATCACCCGGCGCAGCTTCTCGACCAGTTCCTCGACCTGGGCTTCCGTGATGATCAGCGGCGGCGAGAAGGCGATGGTGTCGCCGGCGGTGCGGACCATCAGGCCCTCATCGCGGAAGAGGCGGTCCATCGCCTCATAGGCGCGCTTGCCGACACCCTCCGCCCGTGGCGCGAGGTCGATGGCGCCGACCAGGCCGAGCGTGCGGATATCGACGACGTTCGGCTCGCCCTTCAGGCTCATCACCGCATCGGCCCAGCTCTCCTCCATCGCTCGGGCGCGCTCGAACAGGCCCTCTTCGCGATAGATGTCGAGCGTTGCCAGGCAGGCCGCAGCCGCCAGCGGGTGGCCGGAATAGGTGTAGCCGTGGAACAGCTCGATGACGTTGTCCGGTCCGCCCATGAAGGCATCGTAGACGTGCTTGCGCACGATCACGCCGCCCATCGGCACCGTGCCCGAGGTCACGCCCTTGGCGAAGGTGATCATGTCGGGGATGACGCCGTAGCGCTCGGCGGCGAAGGCGAAGCCGAGACGGCCGAAGCCGGTGATGACCTCGTCGAAGATCAGGAGGATGCCGTGCTTGTCGCAGATCTCGCGCAGCCGCTTGAGATAGCCCTTCGGCGGCGGCAGCGCCCCGGTCGAGCCCGCCATCGGCTCGACGATCACGGCGGCGATGGTCGAGGCGTCGTGCAGGGCGACGACGCGCTCGAGATCATCGGCGAAATGCGCGCCATAGTCCGGCTCGCCCTTGCTGAAGGCCTGCTTCTCGCGATCATAGGTATGCGAGATATGGTCGGTGCCGGTCAAAAGCCCGCCGAAGAATTTGCGGTTGTTGACCATGCCGCCGACCGAGATGCCGCCGAAGCCGACGCCGTGATAGCCGCGCTCGCGGCCGATCAGCCGGGTCTTTGAGCCCTTGCCCGAGACGTTCCAGTAGGCGAGCGCGATCTTCAGCGCCGAATCCGCCGCTTCCGAGCCGGACCCGGCGAAGAAGACGTGGTCGAGATCGCCCGGCGCCAGCGCCGCGATCCGCGCCGCAGCGGCGAAGACCTTGGGGTGGCCGTACTGGAATGAGGGGGCGTAGTCGAGCTCGCGCGCCTGCGCCTGGATCGCCTCGATGATCGGCTCGCGGGCGTGGCCGGCATTGCAGCACCAGAGGCCGGCCGTGCCGTCCATCACAGGTTTGCCCTCGGGCGTGTAGTAGAACATGCCCTCGGCCCGGGCGACCATGCGCGGGTTCTGCTTGAACGACCGGTTCGCCGTAAATGGCATCCAATAGGCTTCGAGATCGTTCGGCGAGCTGATGGCGCGCGGCGCAGAGGTCATGATCCGGTCCTATTTAGTTTTTTAAAGCTTCCTCAACCTAGCAGCGCGGTCGGGGCTGTAAATCCGCATCGGCTCGGGGCATGCCTGCGTCCGGCGGGCGGCGGCCTGTCTGCTGGTGTAAGGTGACGTAACGTCGTTTGTGGCGTAGGCTCAATAAGGGGTTAACACTGGACTACGCCCCGATGGCCGAGGATGTCGCTGGTCCGGACGGCAACGAGCCCATCGCGGCGGAGCAGATCCGTGCGCAGCTCGATCGCGTCCTCGCGTCGGATATCTTCCGCAGCGCGCCGCAGCTGACCGCCTTCCTGAGCTATGTCGTCGAGCAGGCGCTGGCTGGCCGCGCCGGCGAGCTGAAAGGCTATACCATCGCCGTCGAGGCGTTCGGCCGCTCCGCCGATTTCGATCCGCAATCCGATCCGATCGTCCGGGTCGAGGCGGGGCGGCTGCGCAAGGCGCTCAACCTCTATTTCGCGGCTGACGGCGTGCGCGATCCGGTCCGGATCGCGATTCCCGTGGGAGCCTATGTGCCGAGCTTCTCGTGGCTCGCGGCGTCCGGGCCGGAGTCGGTCGCGGTGCTGACGAATGCGGAGCGGGCCGCCATGCCGGTTGCAGCACCGGTACGGCTCCGGTTCTATGCAGGCGCCGCAGCGCTGCTGGCGGCCCTGATCGGGCTTGCGACCTGGCATTTCTCCGAGATCGAGCCGAAGGCCGGAGCGGCGTTGTCGAGGGGCGAAGCGCTCGCACCGCGGCCAGCCTTGTCCGTCGCGCGGGAGCAGGCGGCCTCGGAACCGGCCGCCGAGCCGGTCACGGTGGCGGCGAGCCTGCCAGTGGTCGCCGTCGTCGTCGCCGGCGACATCGCCGACCCTGCGATCGAGGATGCGACGCGGCTGTTCATGCGCCATCTCGTCGACACCATGGCTCGTTTCGACGACCTGCTCGTGGTCAAGACGCCAGGCACGGCGCTGCGACCGGAGGAAGGGGCCGATTATGTCCTGACCCTCAACACCGCGCGGGCCGGCGACAAGGTCGAGGGCTTCGTGCGGTTGAGCACTGCGAAGGATGGGCGCATCGTCTGGACGACATCCGGCGAGCGCAGCCTTGCCGCGCTCGGGGACGGTGCGGAGCTGCGCGAAATGGCGCAGCGGCTGGCCATCCGCCTCGCCCAGCCTTACGGCATCCTGCATGCCGACCTCAGGCTGGCCACGCTGCCGCCCGCGACCAGCTGTATCTATCAGGCGCTCAATGTCCGCCGGCACATGCGGGCGGAAGACCACCTCGCTGCCCGCAGCTGCCTCGATGCGCTTATCGCGCGTGATCCCGAGTTCCATCCGGCCTGGTCGCATCTGGCGCTGCTCACCACGGACGAATACGCCTCCGGCCTGAACGTCCGCTCCGGCTCGCCGCTCGATCGCCTTCTTGCCGCTGCGGTCAATGCCGTGCGACTGGCGCCGGTGAGTGCGCGGGCGCACCAGGCGATGATGGAGGCGCAGTTCCTGCGCGGCATGACGGAAGAGGCGCTCAAATCGGGCCGGGAAGCGCTGGCGCGCAACCCTTACGATCCCGACATCATGGCCGATCTTGGCGCACGCTATGTCCAACTCGATCGCGCGGCAGAGGGGCTGCCACTGCTCGAGCGCGCCGCCGCCCTGAGCAATGGACGCCCCTCCTGGTACGACGTCTATTTGTTCCTGGCGGCCCACCTGACCGGCGCCAGCAAGCTTGCCGAAACCCAGGGCGCCTTGATCAAGTCGGACGAGACCCCGCTCGGCTTGATCGGGCGCGCCGTCGCGAGTGCTGCCACCGACGATCGTGTCGATCTGGCCGAGGTCCTGCGGGTGCTCGGGCAGGCCGAGCCGCTATTTGCCCTCGATTCGCGCCTCTATCTGAACCGCAAGGGGTTCTCCCCGGCTGCCAGCGACCGCATTCTCGCCGCCATCGGGCAGGTCGGATTGCAACCGCGTTAGCACGGGTTTCTGTGTACTTCTCCGGACGCGCCTACAAGATTTGTCGAAGGGCCTCGCAGGCGATGAATCCGGCCGCTACTCTGTGCTGGTCGCAGCTGATTCGTAGCGTCGCGTTTCCCCTCAACCCCTTGCGCGATTTCAGCCCTTGGCTCGCATCCGCCTCAGCGCTCTCTCTCCGGCCGCCAGCGGCGTCGCCGGCTTTTCGTTGGGCGCCGCCGCCATTTTGCTGCTGCCGGGGAATCTCGCCAACGCGATCGGCCTCCTGAGTGCAGGGCTCGGTCTTGCCGGGGCTGCGGCTCTCGCGCGTCGGGGCCGGGTACAAGAGCGTGAGCAGCTGCTCGCTGCGATCGGCGAGGTCAAGGTCCGCCTCGCCACCAACGCGATCCGCGTGGATACGATGGCCAAGCGCTTCGACCAGCTGCCGATGGCCGAGGCTGATGCTGCGCCCGCCAAGGCGATGCTCCACGAACTGACAGCAGAGGTCGGCCTGCTTGGCGATCTCCTGCAACAGGTCGCGACCACGTTGGGCGAGCACGACGACCAGCTCAGCCGGATCGAAGGGCGGCTCGCCAATCCGCAGCCGCAGCCGGCGCGTCTCGTGGCGTTCACGCCCGAGCGGGCCGAGCCCCGCATTCCGGAGCCCCTGACTGCGAGCCGCCAGGATCCAACCGAGGCCGCGCGGCTTCGTGCCGCCGAGGAGCGCGCCGCTCTGATCAGCGAGGCGCTGGCCAAGGGGCAGGTCGAGGTCCATCTCCAGCCGATCGTCAGCCTGCCGCAGCGCCGGACCCGCGGCTACGAGGCGCTGGTCAGGCTGCGGCTCGACGAGAAGACGTTGCTGCTGCCCTCCGAGTTCCTGACCACGGTCGAGGAGCGCGGCTTCGGGCCGACGCTGGATGCGCTCGTCCTGACGCGCGCCCTCGCCATCGCGCGTCATCTCGGCAGCAAGCCGGGCGAGCTCTTCGTTTCCTGCAATTTCAGCGCGGCGACCTGGGGTTCATCCCGGGCTTTGGCGGCGTTGTCGCGCATCCTGGAAAAATACCACGACCATATCGGCAATCTCGTCATCGAGATGCCGCAGCGCGTCTTCAGGACGCTGGAGCCGGCGAGCCTCGGCCTGCTCGGCGCCATGTCGGCAGGTGGCGTGCGCTTCGCGCTCGATCATGTCTCGGACCTGCGCTTCGATCCCGTCTCGCTGCACGATCGTGGCGTGCGCTTCGTCAAGGCCTCGGCGGCGTTGCTGCTGGCGGAGGCGCGTGGCGGCAAGCTTGCCGACATCGCCATTGGCGATCTCGCGACTCAACTTGCGCGCGGCTCGATTCAGCTCGTGGCCGAGGAGGTCGAGGACGATCCGATGGTCGCCGACATGCTCGATCTCGGCATTGCTTACGGCCAGGGCGTCGTCTTTTCGCCGCCACGTCCGGTCCGTCCCGAAGTCTTCGCCGAGCCGCAACCGGAGGCGGCTCCTGCCGCAGCCTCCACGCTTGCGGTCACTCTAGCACCGGCCGCTTCCGCCGAAGTGGTGGAGCATCCCGCCCTGGCGCAGCCGCCTGCCGTGAAGCGCGTGCCCTTCCGCGATATCCTGCGCCGCGCCACCGCTTGAACCCTCGCTGAGGACGGAAGCGCTGGCTCGATCCGGCGAAGCCGCGTAAACAGGCCGCGCCTGTTTGCTAGGAGTTCTTCGCCCGTGCCGTCATCGACCCGCCTTCTGTCCGGAATTGCGCCCGTCATCGGCCAGTACGAGCTCTGCCTCTGCGATATCTGGGGCGTGGTCCATAACGGCGTTGCGCCCTTCGCTGCGGCTTGTGATGCCCTCGCGAAGATGCGGGCGGCCGGCGTCACGGTCGTGCTGGTCTCGAACGCCCCGCGCCCGCGTTCGGAGATCGCCGTCCAGCTCGGCAAGCTCGGTGTCCCCGGCGATACCTTCGACGCGATCGTCACCTCCGGCGACGTCGCGCGCGATCTGATCGCCCATCGCGCCGGCGAGCCGCTCTATCATCTCGGCCCGCCGCGTGACCTACCGCTCATGGCCGGGCTCGATGCGCCGCGCGTCGGGCCGGACGAGGGGCATTATATCGTCTGCACCGGCCTGTTCGACGACGAGACCGAGACGGCCGAGACCTATGCCGATCAACTCGCCGATTTCGCGCGCCGCGACCTGACGCTGATCTGTGCCAATCCGGATCTCGTGGTCGATCGCGGCGGGCGCATCGTGCCCTGCGCCGGTTCACTGGCTGTCGCTTACGAGAAGCTCGGCGGCAAGGCGATCTATGCCGGCAAGCCGCATGCGCCGATCTACGAACTCGCCATTCGCCTCGGCCAGGAATTGCGCGGCGAGACGGTCGAGAAGGCACGCATCCTCGCGATCGGCGATGCGATCCGCACCGACATCGCCGGCGCGGTCGGGTATGGGCTTGCTTCGCTGATGTGCGTGGCCGGCATCCATGCCGGCGAGATGGCAGGCTTGGAGGAAGAGGCGCTGCGGGGCTGGTTCGGGCGGCAGAGCCACCGGCCCGACTACGCCATGCCGCATCTGGCCTGGTGAGCGAGCATACTCTGGCGCGAATTCTGATCGTTCGACCGTTCCGGTTGAACGGAAAGCGCGCTCAGGCGGCGCAAGCCGCCTCGATCTTCGATTTCAGCGTCTGCGCGTTGAACGGCTTGACGATGTAGTTGTTCACGCCGGCCTTCTTGGCGGCGATGACGTTCTCGGTCTTCGATTCCGCCGTCACCATGATGAACGGCGTCTCGGAGATGGCGTCCTCGTTACGGACCTGGCGCAGTAGCTCGTAGCCGGTCATCGGCTCCATGTTCCAGTCCGAGATCACCAGCCCGTACTTCTTGTCGCGCATCTTGGCGATCGCGGCGGTGCCGTCGGAGGCGTCGTCGACATTCTCGAATCCGAGCTGCTTCAGGAGGTTACGGATGATCCGCACCATCGTCTGATAGTCGTCCACTACCAGGATGGGCATTGACGGATCGACAGCCATGACGGCGCTCCAAGCAAGTAGTCTGCGGCGCCGACGATGCCGACGCGGGCCGCTCTCGCAGAGAGGCGACCTTTGGTCAACTGTGATAGGCGGGCGACGTTTCAAAGCCGTTAACCCGGTCGCGGAGTGACCTTGCGACATGCTACCTTTGGGTGAGGGCGGAACCACCCAACAAGCACCAAAGTTCAATGGTGCGGTGCAGCGAGGTGTGAGACGCTTCCTGCTCAAATCCGGATGCAGGCGGTCCTCCGCCGTGCTGCAGTTGCGAGAGCTGACCGATGATGGCGAGCACGCTCTATCAAGTTCACGCCTTCGAGGATCTGGTCGTTGGGCAGCGCGAGAGCCTGATGCGCACCGTCATGGAGCGCGATATCTCGCTGTTCGCCGATCTCTCGGGCGACGCCAATCCGATCCACCTCTGCGACCGCTATGCCGCCAATACCAAGTTCGGCCAGCGCATCGCCCATGGCATGCTGACGGCGAGCCTGGTCTCGGCCCTGCTCGGCACGCGCCTACCCGGGCCGGGCGCGGTCTATCTCTCGCAGACGCTCAATTTCCTCGCGCCGGTGAAGATCGGCGATGTCGTCACCGCTCAGGTCGAGGTGGTGGAGCTCGTAGCGGAGCGCCGCCGCGCCCGGCTGTTCTGCGAATGCCTGGTCGACGGCAAGGCCGTGCTCGAAGGCGAGGCCTGGGTGGCGTTGCCGCGTACCGCGGCAAAGGGCTGAAGCTCGGTCTTGACGCTCCCCGCCGCTTGGGGCCAAACACGGCGCTAGCCGGGGCTTCCCGGCGCCGACCCTGCGTTCCATGACCTCATCTTCTGACGCGCCGCGATCCGATACGCAGCCCGTCTTCCTCCTCGATCCCGGCAAGCCAGTGCCAGCCGAACTGCGCGGCCGGGTGCTGGCGCTCGGCAATTTCGATGGCGTCCATCGCGGCCATGCCGAGCTCGCGCGCGTCGCCGGCGAGATGGCGGCCGGGCAGGGGACCACCGCCGCGGCGCTGACCTTCGAGCCGCATCCGCGCACCGTGTTTCGGCCGGAGCAGCCTGTCTTCCGGCTGACTCCGGAGCCGATCAAGGTCGCGCTGCTCGCCGGCCTCGGGCTTTCACCCAGCTTCATCATAGCCTTCGATCGCGCGATCGCCGGCATTCCGGCCGAGGCCTTCGTCGACGAGTTGCTGCTCGGCCAGCTCGGCGCTGCCGGTCTCGTCTGCGGCTACGACTTCCATTTCGGCAAGGGTCGCACCGGTTCGCCTGAGATGCTGCAAGCGCGGGCCGGCCATGTCGGCGTGCCCGTCGCCGTCGTGCCGCCCTTTGCCTTCCAGGGTGAGGCCGTTTCCTCGACCCTGGTGCGCGCCGCGCTCGAAGCCGGCGATGTCGGCCATGCTGCCGCGCTGCTCGGCCGGCCCTGGTTCGTGCGTGGCGAGGTTGCTCATGGCGACAAGCGTGGCCGCGATCTCGGCTACCCCACCGCCAACATGCATCTGGCCCGCGATTGCCGCCTGCGCTTCGGCATCTATGCGGTTCGGATGAAGATCGATGGTGCCTGGCACGATGGCGTCGCCAGCTTCGGCAGTCGCCCGACCTTCGATGATGGCGCGCCCCGGCTCGAAACCTTCGTCTTCGACTTTTCCGGCGATCTCTACGGCAAGACCGTCGATGTCGCCTTTGTCGCCTGGCTGCGCGGCGAGGCGAAATTCGACTCTCTTGAAGCACTGATCATCCAGATGGATGCCGACAGTGCCAGCGCGCGCGACATCCTGGCGAAGACGCCGGCCTTTCTTCCCTGACGAGGCTTTGCTAGAAGCCGCTGATGTCCGCTCCGCTCCTCGTTCCGCCCCAGCGAATTACCGGCCCGGCTGCCGCCCTGCGCTGATGCGCGGGCGTTTGCGCAGGCCGGGACGACGATCGCTTCCCCGTGACATTCCAGGATGGGCGCCGCCTCGAGCCTCGAAGGCCGCCATCCGCACCGAGCCGGATCATGACCGACAAGACCGCCGAGAAGCCTGAGACCACAGACTATTCGCAGACGCTGTTCCTGCCGCAGACGGAATTCCCGATGCGCGCCGGTCTGCCGCAGCGCGAACCCGAGCTGCTCGCCCGCTGGGCCAAGATGGACCTCTACCGCAAGCTGCGCGAAGCCGGCCAAGGCCGCGACCGCTTCGTGCTGCATGACGGCCCGCCCTATGCCAATGGCAACATCCATATCGGCCATGCCCTCAACAAGGTGCTGAAGGATCTGGTGACGCGCTCGCAGCAGATGCTCGGCTACGACTCGAACTACGTGCCGGGCTGGGACTGCCACGGCCTGCCGATCGAGTGGAAGATCGAGGAGCAGTACCGCGCCAAGGGCCTGAACAAGGACGATGTGCCGGTCGTCGAGTTCCGCAAGGAATGCCGGGTCTTCGCCGAGAAATGGGTCGATATCCAGCGCAACGAGTTCAAGCGCCTCGGTGTCGAGGGCGACTGGGACGATCCCTATCTGACCATGGCCTATGGCGCCGAGGCGCAGATCGCCCGCGAGATCATGAAGTTCGCCGAGAATGGCCAGCTCTATCGCGGTTCCAAACCGGTGATGTGGTCGGTGGTCGAGAAGACCGCTCTGGCCGAGGCCGAGGTCGAGTATGAGGAGCACACCAGCGACACGATCTTCGCGGCGTTTCCGGTACTCGGTTCCGGCCCACTCGCTGGCGCGGCGGTGCTGATCTGGACGACGACGCCCTGGACGATCCCGGGCAACCGCGCGATCTCGTTCCATAACAAGATCACCTACGGCCTCTACCGGATCACTGCCGCGCCGGAGGGCAACTGGGCCAAGGCCGGGGCGAGCTATGTGCTGGCCAAGAACCTCGCCGAGTCAGTGTTCAAGACCGCCAAGATCGAGGCCTACGAGCTGGTGCGCGACGTCGCTGCGAGCGATCTCGCCGGCCTCGCCAGCGCCCACCCGCTGCGCGGCCAGGGCTACGAATTCGACGTGCCCCTGCTCGACGGCGACCATGTCACCGACGATGCCGGCACCGGCTTCGTCCACACCGCGCCGGGCCATGGCCGCGAGGACTTCGACGTCTGGACGGCCAATGGCCGCATGCTGGCCGAGCGCGGTATCGAGACGCGCATCCCCTACACCGTCGATGCCGATGGCCGCTTCACCAAGGAAGCTCCGGGCTTCGAGGGCGCGCAGGTCATCACCGACAAGGGCGAGAAGGGCAACGCCAACGAGGTCGTGATCAAGGCGCTCGCCGCCACCGGCAACCTCGTCGCGCGCGGGCGCCTCAAGCACCAGTATCCGCATTCATGGCGCTCGAAGAAGCCGGTGATCTTCCGCAATACGCCGCAATGGTTCATCGCCATGGACAAGCCCTTTGGCGAGGCTGGCGCGCCCGATCTCGAGGCTCCGGCGCCGACCGCCGGCGGCAATGCCGACACGCTGCGCAATCGCGCGCTGAGCGCGATCAAGCAGACGCAGTGGGTCCCCGCCGCCGGCGAGAACCGCATCAACGGCATGATCGCCAACCGGCCGGACTGGGTGGTCTCGCGCCAGCGCGCCTGGGGCGTGCCGATCACGGTCTTCGTCGAGAAGGAAAGCAAGGAGATCCTCCTCGACCCGAAGGTCAACGCTGCGATCGCCGAGGCCTTCGAGCAGGAGGGCGCCGACGCCTGGTTCACTGACACCGATGGTGCCCGCTTCCTCAAGCCCCATGGCTATGATCCGGCGAAGTACGAGCGCGTCACCGACGTGCTCGACGTCTGGTTCGATTCGGGCTCGACCCATGCCTTCACGCTGGAAAAGCGCGCCGATCTCAAGACGCATCGCGTCGTCGATGGCGGCCGCGACAAGGTGATGTATCTCGAAGGCTCGGACCAGCATCGCGGCTGGTTCCATTCGAGCCTGCTCGAAAGCTGCGGCACGCGTGGCCGCGCGCCCTTCGACGTGGTGCTGACCCATGGCTTCTGCCTCGACGAGAAGGGCGAGAAGATGTCGAAGTCGAAGGGCAACGTCACCGCCCCACAGGACATCATCAAGGACAGCGGCGCCGACATTCTGCGCCTCTGGGTCGCGGCTGCCGACTATTCCGATGATCTGCGCATCGGCAAGGAGATCCTCAAGACCTTCGTCGAGACCTATCGCAAGCTGCGCAACACCATGCGCTGGATGCTCGGCACGCTCGCCCATTTCGACGAGGCGATCCGCATCTCCGAGCCGGCCTCGATGCCGGAATTGGAGCAGCTGATGCTGCACCGTCTCGCCGAGCTCGGCCCCCAGGTCGAGGAGGCCTACCGCACCTATGACTACAAGAAGGTTGTGACCCTGCTCTCGCAGTTCATGAACACCGAGCTCTCGGCCTTCTATTTCGACGTCCGCAAGGATGCGCTCTATTGCGACCCGCGCTCCAGCCATATCCGCAAGAGCGCGCTGACTGTCGTCGACCATCTCTTCCGCTGCCTGACGACCTGGCTCGCGCCGATCCTGGTCTTCACCGCGGAGGAGGCCTGGCTCGAACGCTATCCGGATGCCAAGGCCGGCGAAGCGTCCGTCCATATCGAGCTCTTCGCCAAGGTGGACGATGCTTGGCTCGCCCCCGAGCTGGCCGAGCGCTGGGCCAAGGTCCGCCGCGTGCGCCGCGTCGTCACCGGCGCGCTCGAACTGGAGCGCGCCGCCAAGCGCATAGGCTCCTCGCTCGAGGCTGCGCCGATCGTCCATATCGCCGATCCCGATCTGCGCGCGGCGCTGAGCGGCCTCGATCTCGCCGAGATCTGCATCACCTCCGGTGCGAAGATCGTGGACGGGGAGGGGCCGGCCGATGCCTTCCGCTTGCCGGACGTGCCCGGTGTCGCGGTCGTGCCGGCGCGGGCCTCGGGCATCAAATGCGCCCGCTCGTGGAAGTATTTCGATCCGGCCACGGCCGAACCCGGCTTCCCCGAGGTGACGCCGCGCGACGCCAAGGCGCTGCGCGAGCTCGGGCGCGCGGCATGAAGGCCGGGATGACGCCGGCGCGCCGCCTCGGCGTCTGGATCGTCGCGCTCACCTTCGTGCTCGATCAGGCGCTGAAGCTCTGGCTGCTCTTCGGCGCGCGCCTCGCCGAAGAGGGGCCGTTCCAGCTCGCCTCCTTCCTGGAGATCGTGCTCGCCTGGAACCGCGGCATCTCCTACGGCCTGTTCCAGCAATCGACCGATATCGGCCGCTGGGCGCTGGTCGTGCTCTCCATCGTCGCGGCGATCTGGCTCTGGCGCTGGATGTGGCGCACCGGCGACAAGCTCACCGTGGTGAGCCTGGCGCTCATCATCGGCGGTGCGCTCGGCAACGGGCTCGACCGCATCGTCTACGGCGCGGTGGTCGACTTCGTGCATTTTCACGTCGGCAGCTTCAGCTGGTACATCTTCAACATCGCCGACGCGGCGATCGTCTTCGGCGTGCTCGGCCTGCTCTACGAGTCGCTGCGGCCGGGCGCGGACCGTTCCAAGGCGGCCTGACAAAGCCGCTTGAGCCGGCTGGCCACAGCCATTTACGTTGATCCGGCAAAAGTGCTCCCGATTTTGCCGGATATGGGTTAAAAGGCCCGCCATGCTTTTGCCGCGCCGCTGCTCCATGACAGTGGCCGACATTCCTACGGAGAGGTGAGATGGCTTATCGGATCCGCGCTTCGCGCATGCTGCTCGCGGGCGGCCTGTTGCTGGCGACGACCCCTGCTTTCGCCCAGGAAGGCATGCTCTTCAAGAACCTGGTGAGCGGGCTCGGCCTGTTCGGCACCGACAAGGCGGACATCGAGTACAAGCAGCGCGCGCCGCTGGTCGTGCCGCCGGGCTCGACCCTGCCGAAGCCGCAGGAGGCTGGCGCCAGCCGCAGCGCTGCCTGGCCCGATGATCCGGACGTCGCCCGCCGCAGGGCCGAGCGCGACAGTTCCAACGTTCTGTTCTCGAACACCGAGGCCTATCGCGCCAATACCAAGCCGCTGTTGACGCAGGAAGAGCTGCGTCGCGGCCGCGTGACCGGCCGCACCAACGGGCCGGATGGCATCGTCGAAGATCATAACACCGGCAACAATCAGATCGCACCGATCCGCATCGGCCGCGAGATGGCGGCGCGCCAAGTCACGACCGATACCTCCAACCTCGAATATGGCAAGGAGCCCTCACGCCGCTATCTGCACGAGCCGCCCTCCGGCTATCGCCGCCCGGCCGGCACGGCAGCCCTTGGTCCGGGCGCCTCTGGGCCGCGCGAGGACAAGCAGGCGGTCGGCCAGCGCGAATTCCTCACCGGCCAGAAGGTCTACGAGTAGGCGCAAGCCATCGTTTCGCGCCGCGTTGGTTTTCCGGCGCAGCCGACCTATCTATGAACGAGCCTTTTCCCGGCTCGGGTCCTTGCGGGCCCGGGCCGGATTGCTATCAAGCCGCCATTCGCGCAGGAGCCTCATCCGATCATGACGGTCCATACCCCGCCCGGCCAGGTTCCGTCCGGCAACGCGGCCAGCCCGGTCGAATCCTTCCGCCTCGCCAACGGGCTCGAGATCGTCGTCGCCGCCGACCATCGCGCGCCTGTCGTCACTCACATGGTCTGGTACCGCAACGGCTCCGGTGACGATCCGGCCGGCAAGTCGGGCATCGCCCATTTCCTCGAGCACCTGATGTTCAAGGGCACGGCGAAATGGCCAGCGGGCGAGTTCTCCAAGATCGTCGCGGGCTATGGCGGCCAGGAGAACGCCTTCACCTCCTATGACTACACCGCCTATTTCCAGCGCGTGCCCAAGGAACATTTGCGCGCGATGATGGACTACGAGGCCGACAGGATGACCGGGCTCGCCTTCGACGAGAGCGTGGTCGCGCCCGAGCGCGATGTCGTGCTGGAAGAGCGGCGCATGCGCGTCGACGCCGATCCCGCCGCGCAGCTCGGCGAGGAGTTCTCCAGCGCACTCTATGTCCACCACCCCTATGGCACGCCGGTCATCGGCTGGGAGCACGAGATCGAGGAACTCTCCCGCGACGACGCCTTCGCCTATTACCAGCGCTTCTACACACCGGAGAACGCCATTCTGGTCGTGGCTGGCGACGTCGAGCCGGCACAGGTTCTGCGCTTAGCGCAGGAGACTTACGGGACGATCCCGGGCCGCGGCGATGCCCCGCGCCGCAAGCGCCCGGCTGAGCCCGAGCCGCGTGCCGCGCGCCGCGTCGTGCTCAACGACCCACGCGTGCAGCAGCCCTCGCTGCGCCGTGCCTGGCTGGCACCGACCTATGTTTCGCCGGAGCGCGACGAGGCCTTTGCGCTCGAGCTCGCGGCCGAGATCCTCGGTGGCGGCACGACCTCGCGGCTTTATCGCAAGCTTTGCGTCGAGCAGGAGCTTGCCGCCGGCGCTGGCGCCTATTTCATGGGCTCGATGGTCGATCGCTCGACCTTCCAGCTCTCGGTCAGCCCGCGCCCGGGTGTCGAGATGGTGGCGCTCGAAGCCGGACTCGACGTCGCGCTCGCGGCCTTCATCGCGGAAGGGCCAACTGAGCTCGAACTCACCCGTGCTCGCACCCGGTTGGTCGCCGAGACGGTCTTCGCTCGCGACAGCCAGTCCTCGCTCGCCCGCATTTTCGGGGCTTCGCTCGCCGTCGGCGAGACGGTCGAGGACGTGCTGCTTTGGCCGCAACGGATCGAGGCGGTAACGCGCGAACAGGTCACCGAGGCGGTCAGGCGCTATCTCAAGCCCGACCGCTCGGTCACCGGCCTGCTCCTGCCGGCTGCGGCCTGACGCTTCGACCAAGCCATTACGGGCAGCGCAGAGCTGCCATCGAGGATTGCTGATGACCGTTTCGCTCGCCCCCGCCATCGCCTCTCCCGGCCCCTCGCTCGCCGTTCAGCGCGTCACTGCTGCCTGCGGCGTCGAGGCCTGGCTGGTCGAGGAGCACAGCCTGCCGCTGCTCGCGCTCGACTTCGCCTTCGATGGTGGCGCCAATCGCGACCCGGCCGATGCTGCCGGCAGTGCCAATCTGGTCTCCGGCCTGCTCGACGAAGGTGCCGGCGATCTCGACGCCGAGGCCTTCCAGGGCCGTCTTGCCGATCACGCCATCAACCTCTCCTTCGACGCCAGGCGCGACGATTTCCACGGCCAGCTCCAGACCCTGTCGCAGCATCGCGAGGTCGCCTTCGAGCTGCTTGGCCTCGCGCTCAACGCGCCGCGCTTCGACGCCGACGCGGTGGCGCGCGTCAAGGCGCAGGTGATCGCCGGGCTGCAGCGCCAGGCGCAGAATCCCGATGTGATCTGCCGCAACGCGCTCTTCGCCGCGGCTTTCCCCGGCCACGCCTACGGCCGGCCCGAGCGCGGCGATGTCGCCAGCGTCGGCTCCTTGCAGCCGGCGGGGCTGAAGGCGTTGACGCGCGATTTGTTCACGCGCGGCGGGCTGAAGGTCGTCGCGGTCGGCGACATCACCGCGGCCGAGCTGGCCACGCGGCTCGACGCCCTGTTCGGCGTGCTGCCGGCCGGCGCGCCGCGCGCCCAGCCAGCCGCTCCGTTGCCGATCGGCGATCTCGGGCAGACGCATGTGCTCGATCTCGATGTGCCGCAGACCGTGCTGCGCTTCATCGGTCCCGGGGTGATGTGGAACGACCCGGACTTCATCGCCGCGACCGTGCTGAACCATATCCTCGGCGGCTCGGCCTTCACCTCGCGCCTGTTCATGGAAGTGCGCGAGAAGCGCGGCCTCGCCTATGGCGTCTCCTCCAGCCTGATGCCGTTGCGCCAGACCGGCTTCCTCGTCGGCGGCACTTCGACCCGCAATGACCGCGTCGCTGAATCCATGAGCGTGATCCGCGAGGAGATTGCCAAGCTCGTGACCGAAGGGCCGAGCGAGCATGAGGTCGAGGAGGCCAAGCGCTATCTGATCGGCTCCTATTCGCTGCGCTTCGACACCTCGCCGAAGATCGCCGGCGAACTGCTCGGCCTGGCGATCCGCGGCGAGCAGCCGGACTTCGTCGAGACGCGCAACCAGCGCTTCGCCGCGGTGACGCTGGCCGATGTCCGGCGCGTCGCCCAGCGCCTGTTCGGCGACGGCAAGCTGCTCGTCCAGGCCGTCGGCCGGCCGGTCGGGCTGGTCTGAGGCGGCCGTCGCCACCGCCATGACCGTCCGCTGTCTCGATCCCGTCCTGGTCGACCGCATCGCCGCCGGCGAGGTGATCGAGCGGCCGGCTGCGGCGGTGAAGGAGCTGGTCGAGAACGCGATCGATGCCGGTGCCACCAGCATTGCCGTCACCATCCGGGCCGGCGGGCGCGAGCTGATCCGCGTCGTCGACGACGGCTCCGGCATGAGCCCGGATGACCTTGCCCTCTGCGTCGAGCGCCACGCCACCTCGAAACTGCCCGATGGCGACCTCTTCGCCATTCGCTCGCTCGGTTTCCGTGGCGAGGCCTTGCCCTCGATCGGTTCGGTGGCGCGGCTCTCGATCACCACCCGCCAGCGCGAGGCGGCGCAGGGCTCTGCCCTCGTGGTCGAAGCCGGCACGAAGGGGGCGGTCAGACCGGCGGCCGCCGCATCCGGGACGCGCATCGAGGTCAGCGATCTCTTCATCTTCACGCCGGCCCGCCTCAAATTCCTGAAGAGCGACCGGGCCGAGGCGCAGGCCGTCTCCGACATGCTGCGGCGGCTCGCCATTGCCCATCCCGAAATCCGCTTCTCGCTCGAGGGCGAGCATGTCTCAGCCTTCGACTGGCCGGCCGAACCATTCAGCGAGGAGGGCCGTTTGCGCCGTCTCGGCCGCGCGCTCGGCCGCGATTTTCCAGAGAATGCGCTATCGGTCGAAACCGAGCGCGAGGGCGTCAGGCTCTCGGGCTTCGCCGGCCTGCCGACCTTCCATCGCGGCACCTCGGCCGGCGTCCACATGGCGGTGAATGGCCGCCCGGTGCGCGACAAGCTGCTGCTTTCGGCGGTGCGCGGCGCCTATGCCGACGTCGTGCCCTCGGACCGGCATCCCGTGCTCTATCTCGACGTGCTCTGCGATCCCGCCGTCGTCGACGTCAACGTCCACCCGGCCAAGAGCGAGGTCCGCTTCCGCGATCCGGCTTTGGTGCGCGGGCTCGTGGTTTCGAGTCTCAAGGCCGCGCTCGCCGGCGCCGGCCATCGCGCCACCACCACCGGCGGCGCCCGCACGCTCGATGCCTTCCGCGCGGTCTTTTCAGGCGGCGGCCTCGGTGGCGGCCCGCAGACGATCCAGCACCCGAACTTCGGCAGCGTGGCCGACTGGCGCATGCCCGAGCCGGGCGCGCAGCCGATGCAGGCCGGCTTTTCCGATCTCGCCATGCCCTCGGCCGATGCCCGCGCCCATCTCGCCGAGCCGGCCCAGGACGCGCTCGACCGGCCGCTGGGCGCTGCCCGCGCCCAGGTCCACGGCACCTACATCGTCGCCCAGACCCGCGACGGCATGGTCATCGTCGACCAGCATGCCGCCCATGAGCGCTTGGTCTATGAGCGCCTAAAGGCCGAGCGGGCCAAGGCTGGCATCGCCCGTCAGCCGCTGCTGCTGCCCGAGGTGGTCGAGCTCGATCCGGTCGATGCCGACCGGCTGAACGCAGCCGCTCCCGATCTTGCCTCGCTCGGCCTCGTCATCGAGAGCTTCGGCCCCGGCGCCGTGCTGGTGCGCGAGGCGCCGTCCGCCATCGCTGGCGGCAACCTGCAGGGCATCGTCCGCGACGTCGCCGATGCGCTCGCCGAGCATGGCGACGCCGGCTCGCTGGAGCGTCGGCTCGACCATGTGCTGGCGACCATGGCCTGCCACAACTCGGTCCGCGCCGGCCGCCGCCTGCGCCCCGAGGAGATGGACGCGCTGCTGCGCGAGATGGAAGCAACGCCGAATTCCGGCCAGTGCAATCACGGCCGGCCGACCTATGTCGAACTGAAGCTCAGCGATATCGAGAAGCTGTTCGGGCGGCGCTAGGGCGCCTGTCGGTCAGGTCCGCAGGAGCGGCATCTGCGTCCTGCGATGCTGAGGTCGATGGTCGGCAAGGCGTGCGCCGGCACCGGACCTGCCGAGAAGCAGGGCGAGACCCAACGGCAGGAGCCAGGCGGCCCACGCAGCAATCGCATAGCTCGCTTCGAACGGGAGCTGCAGCGCGACCGCAAACCAGACCGCCACCCGCAGCCAGATTGCGCCGGATGCGACTGCCGCCATCGCCATCATCAGGCGCGCATGCCGCTTCGCATGGCCGATCCTGATCGCGATCAGTGCCGCGACCAGCAAGCTTAGCCAGACGATACCCTGCACGAAGAAGCCGGCCTGCGCGACGAGACCGGCTTCGCTCGCCAGCGCCACGGGCAGGGCCGTCAATCCCCCGATCAAGACACAGAGCGCTGCGATGCGCCCCGCAGCCCGATGAACGCCACGCCGATGCCTCGTCGCCGCCGCGATCGCTATGAAGATCAGCGCCAGCCCCGATGCGATCATATGGAGCGGAAACGCCAATGGCAGCTTCTGGCGGACCAGCAGCAGGACGTCGGGCAGGGGCAGCAGATTGCTCCCGATCGCAATGGCGAACCCAGTCGTAGGAGCGACAAGGATGGCGATGATCAGTGCAGCGACAACGGCGCCCGGGCGCACGCGTCGGACCGTGCTGAGATTGCGCATCCATGCCTTCTCCCGTCGAGCCGGGACGCTGGGCGCGCTTTTTGTCGCCAGCGTGGCGCTGGGCCAGGCGCATGCCGCGGATGCGCCCGATCTGACCGGACGCTGGTCGGCGCAACGCCCTAGGCTGATCCTCGATATCGTCCGCTGCGGCGAAGGCTGGTGCGGCATCGAGGTGACCGAGGGCGCAAGATGCGGGCGTACCGCACTGCGTCTCGAAGCTGCCCGCGATGCCTCCGGCCCGATGCCGAGCTTCGCCGGCCGACTCGAAGTAATACCCGAGGCCCAGCCCTATGCGGTCAGCGTGACGCTCAAAGATCAGGGCAGCGCTGCCGTCCTGTGGATGCTCGGGCACACCGGCACAGCACTTCAGCCGCGACGCGTGTATCCGCTGAATGCGAACTTCGTCCGGCTCGGCGATCCCGCCTGCGTCGAACCGAAGCTATCCTGAGGCGTAGCTGGGAGCGTGACGATCCTTTGCTTCAGCCCGCCTTCAGAAACCGCACCTGCGTCTCACCATAATCCCGTCGGTCTAGCTCCTCGAAACCCTCCGGCAGCGCGATCTCAACGTCCGCAGCTTCCTCCAGCAGCACCAGCGCATCCTTCGCCAGCCAGCCGCCCTCGCGGGCCGAGGCGAGGGCCTTCTCGCCCAGTCCCTTGCGATAGGGTGGGTCGCAGAAGACGAGGTCGAAGGGCGCCATGCCGGTGATCGGGCCGAGCTTCGTCGCGTCGCGGCGGAAGATGCGGCTATAGCCCGCGAGCCCCAGCGCCATCTGGTTCTCGCGGATCAGCCCGCGCGCCTCGGCCCCGTCATCGACCAGCAGCGCGAAGGCGGCGCCCCGCGAGAGCGCCTCGAACGCCATCGCGCCGGTGCCGGCGAAGAGATCGAGCACCCGCGCACCGGCCGCCGCCTCGCCATGGCCATGCGCCAGCACGTTGAACAGCGATTCCCGCAGGCGATCCGAGGTCGGCCTGATCGCGCCGATCCCCGGTTTCGGGCTGACGAGTGGCCGGCCGCCGAAGCGCCCCCCGACGATGCGCATCGGTTAAGCCTTAGCCGCGGCGGTCACGCCCGCCACCTGAGCGCGGCGGGCCGGACCGTGGCGGACCGGAGCGCGGTGGGCGCTTGTCGCCGCCGGGGCGCGGGCCGCCGCGTCCGCCGGGCCGATCGCCGCCCGGGCGGTCACCTGCGGGCCTGTCGCGGAACGGACGCTCGGGCCGGGCCTCGCCAGCGCCGCCGCTGGGCGGACGCTTGCCGCGTGGCGGCTTGTCGGCCCAGTCGCCGGCGCCACGCCAAGGCGACTCGCCGCTGCGATCGTGCCCGAAGCTCTCCTCGCGTGGTGCCCGCTCCGGGCGTTCGCTGCGTGGCGCGCGCGCCGGGCGCTCCTCGCGTGGCTCGTCCTTCGGTTTGGCGCTGATGCGTTCGACCTTGACGCGCCGCCCCTTCGGATCGGCGATCGCCTTGTCGCGCATGCGCTTGACGGTGCCGGCCGCCTCGCGTGCCTGCCGCTCCTCTTTGGGATCGAGGCCGCGTCGCGGTGCCGCCTTGCGATCGCGCTGCGGCTCGGCTTCGGCATCGCGCCAGACGCCGCGCGTCCACGGCTTGTCGCCGCGCATCAGGCTCCCATCCTCGCCCCGTTCGTCCTGCTCGGCGCGAGGACGGCGGCGTGGCCGGTCGTCGCCGGCAGGTGCGGGCCTGCCGCGCGCGGGTCGTTCCGCCGCTGGGCCCTCGTCGCGCCGCGGCGAGTCGAAATCGACCCCTGCCTTGGCCATCAATTCGGTGCCGAGCTGGTCCTTGAGCACCTTGGAGCGCACCTCCTCGGCCTCGCCCTCGGGCAGGTCGCCGAGCTGGAACGGGCCGAAGGAGACCCGGATCAGGCGGTTCACCTGCAGGCCGAGATGCTCCAGCACCGTCTTGACCTCGCGGTTCTTGCCCTCGCGCAGGTCGACGGTGAGCCAGGTGTTCGAACCCTGCTCGCGCTCGAACTGGGCGATGACCGGTCCGTATTGGACGCCGTCGATGGTGACGCCGCCCCTCAGCGTATCGAGCTGGCCCTGGTTCACCTGCCCGAAGGCGCGGACGCGGTAGCGCCGCAGCCAGCCGGTCTCGGGGAGCTCCAGCATCCGCGCCAGCCCGCCATCATTGGTGAGCAGCAGCAGGCCTTCGGTGTTGATGTCGAGCCGGCCGACCGAGAGCACCCGCGGCAGATCCTCCGGCAGCGCGTCGAACACGGTCGGGCGCCCTTCCGGATCATGGTTGGTCGTCACCAGGCCGCGCGGCTTGTGGTAGAACCAGAGCCGCGTGCGCTCGCGTGCCGGCAACGCCTCGCCGTCGACCAGAACGACATCGTTCGGGCCGATATCGAGCGCCGGGCTCTCGATGATCTTGCCGTTCACACTGACGCGGCCTTCCGCGATGATCGCCTCGGAATCGCGGCGCGAGGCGACGCCGGCGCGCGCCATCACCTTGGCGATGCGCTCGGGCTCCTGCGGCGCGGCCGGAACCGAGACCGCCTCGGCGATCTCGGCGGCGTTGCGATGCGCCCGATCGGGGCGGGTGCGGGTCGGATTGCTGCCGCGCGGCGCGTCGAAGCGCTTGGCGCCGAAGCTGCGGCCTTCACCGCCTCTGGCGCCGCCGAAGCTCTTGCCCGCCGGCCTGTCGCCGCGGGGACGCTCGCCCTCACGCGGCGGCCGGCTCGGACGCTGCTCGTCATTGCTGCGCTGGCGGAAGGGACGCTCGCCGCCTTCGCGCGGCGGGCGTGACGGCGCGCTATCGCGGGACGGGCGCCCGAAGCCACCGGGCCTGTCGCCGCCGGGTCTGTCGCCACGTGGCCGCTCACCATCGCGGGGCGGCCGGCTGGCATGGCGCTCGTCGCCGCCGCGGAATGGCCGCTCGCCTCCCTCGCGCGGTGGGCGTGACGGTGCGCCGTCGCGGGAAGGACGCCCGAACCCGCCGGGCCTGTCGCCGCCAGTCCTGTCACGACTTGGCCGTTCGCCGTCGCGCGGGGGATGGCTGGTACGGCGTTCGTCACCGCCGCGGTCGCGGAATGGCCGCTCGCTTCCCTCGCGCGGCGGGCGCGACGGTGCGCCATCGCGGGAAGGGCGCCCGAACCCACCGGGCCGGTCGCCGCGTGGCCGCTCGCCACCTTCGCGTGGCGGGCGCTCGCCGCTCGGGCGCTCGCGGAACGGCTTCTTCTCGAAGCGCGGCGCCGCCGGGCGCTCGCCCTCGCTGCGGCGACGCTCGGCCCCTTCAGCGGGTGCGCGCCGGGGCCGGTCCTCGCCATCGCGCGAGCGGGAGGGCGGCTTGCCGGAGCCGCCGCGCGCGGGCGGCCTGCCACCAGGCCCGCCACGTCCGGGACCGCCATCGCGTCCGCCGCCACGGCCGCCGGTTCCGCCGCCCTTGCGCGGGCCTCGGCTTTTCTGGTTGTTGTCGTCGCTCATGGTGGCTCCTGAAGCCGGATCATCACGGACCGGGTTGCGAAGCGATCCGGGACGGCAGCGGCTTTTGAATCTGGTATTAGCCGGCGCTTGTAGCAGGCGCTTTCGTGCGCTGCGACGGCAAAGATGAAGGTTTTATGGGATCGATCGACGCAAGCAAGGCCGAAGTGATGCCGATGGCGCTGGCGCTGGGCGAGGCGCGCGCCGCGGCGGAGCGTGGCGAGGTGCCGGTCGGCGCCGTGGTCGTTCGCGACGGACAGGTGCTGGCGAGCGCCGGCAACCGCACGCTCGAGCTGAAGGACCCGACGGCCCATGCCGAGACATTGGCGATCCGGCTGGCCTGCGAAGCGATCCAATCGGAACGGCTGATCGACTGCGATCTCTATGTTACGCTCGAGCCTTGCCCGATGTGCGCGGCGGCGATCTCCTTCGCCCGGATCAGGCGGCTCTATTTCGGGGCGCCCGACCCGAAGGGCGGGGCTGTCGAGAACGGCGTCAGGCTCTATCGCAGCCCGAGCTGCCACCACGCGCCGGAGGTCTATGGCGGCCTGAGCGAGCGCGAGGCGGCGGAGCTGCTGCGCGATTTCTTCCGGGAGCGGCGCTGATGGCTGGCGCCATTCGCGCGGCGCAACCGGCTGATGCAGAAGCCATTGCGGCGCTCAACCGCGCAGCTTTCGGTGGCGAGGACGAGGTCGGCATCGTCGAGCGCCTGCGCCGGGATGGCCTTACCGCCGTCGAGCTCGTCGCCGAGCGGGACAATGCGATTGTCGGCCATATCCTGTTGAGCTGGCTGCCGACCACAATGGACGGCCGCACGGTGAAGGCCTTGGCGCTGGCGCCGATGGCCGTTCAGCCGGGATCTCAGAAGCAGGGCATCGGCGGCCGGCTGATCGTGGCGGCGCTCCATGAGGCGAAGGCGGCCGGAGCCGAGGCCGTGATCGTGCTCGGCCATCCCGACTATTACCCGCGCTTCGGCTTCTCGGCGGCGCTGGCGCGGAATCTCGCCTCTCCTTTCACCAGCGAGGCCTTCATGGCGCTGGAACTGGTGCCGGGAGCCCTGGCCGGCGAGCGGGGATCGGTCAGCTATCCGGCCGCGTTCGGGCTGTAGCCGTCCGTTTCAAAGCCGCTTCGCCGATCGGAAGTCGACTTCGTCAGCGCATCGAGGGCCACGGTGGCACAGCCTAAAGCGCGGCGGCAGAGCTGGTGTGCGAATTCTTCCAGGGACCGGCTTAGCACTTGGGTTTTAGGTAATTATCTTGATTTCGACGTATATGCTGGTTCTGACTGAAATATAAATTAGGTATATATGTTCTATCGAAGGCCTAGTTCGATGGGCCTACCCCTGATGGGGTAAGGAAGCGCAGAGTTGATCGGTTTTGGCGTTGCTGGCGTATATCGCCATGTTTTGGCCTTGTATCGTTTGTAGGTCGCCGATGCACTGCTCAGCCAGACCAAGGAATGGTGGCTTGAGCCTTCCATTCCCCAAAATCGGTTCATCTCCATTATGCGTAAAGTTGCGTTGGCTGCGCTGTTCGCGGCCTGTTGGCCTCTGTCCTCCTCCCTTGCCGCGGATACCGCGCTCGCGAAGATCTCGTTTCAGCCGCAGGTGAAAGGGCTCGGCTGCCTCAAGCCGGAGACCCTTGGCATGATCAAGGAACTCACCGCCAAGATAGGCCCGATCCAGATCACCTCGACCTGTGGCGGTCGCCATGCCCGCAACTCCCAGCATTATCGCGGCAACGCCATCGATTTCCGCCCGCTCGCCACCTCGCCCAGGAACGCTGCGGCCGCCGCCAAGGCGATCGAGAGCGTCGGCGGCGTCGGCTCCTATTCGAACGGCCTCGTCCATGTCGATGTCGGCGATCGCGAAATCGCCTGGTACGGCAAGAAGCGCAGCCGCCGCCTGGCCTATGCGGGGCGTGGGCGCTAGCTCAGAGCCAGGCCCGGGCGACCAGATAGCCGCCCAGCGCGAGTAGGCCTGCGAAGAAGCAGAGCTTGAAGGTCGCCGCCGAGATGCGTTGGCGGATCGCCTGGCCGAACCACATGCCGGCCAGCGCCGGCAGCAGCGCCAGCAGCGAGGCGCCGGCGACCTTCATATCGAGCGCGCCGGCACCGACCAGTCCGAAGGATAGCGCGATCGTCGAGACGATGAAGGAGAGGCCGAGCGCCTGCACCAGCTCGTCCTTGTCGAAGCCGAGCGCCTGCAGATAGGGCACCGCCGGCAGCACGAAGACGCCGGTCGCGGCGGTGGCGGCGCCGGTGATGATCCCGACCAGCGGGCCGAGCCAGATCTCGGCCTTCTCGGGCACCCGCAGCTTGGCGGCCTTCAGGCCGACCAGCGCATAGAGCACCAGCGCGATGCCGAGCCAGAGCGTGGCCGAACCGTCCTTGGCCTTTTCCAGGAGCCCGGCGCCGGCCCAGGTGCCGACGCAGGTCCCGGCCAGCATCGGCCAGAGCCTGATGGCGATGGCCTTCAGCTTCGGCCCGGTGATCTGCCAGCTATTGGTGACGAGGTTGGGGATGACCAGCAGCGCGGCGGCCTGGGCCGGCGCCATCACCACGCCGAGCACGCCGACGGCGATCGTCGGCAGGCCGAGCCCGATCACGCCCTTGACGAAGCCGGCGAGCACGAAGGTCGCGGCGATGAAGGTAAGGAGCGTCGTCTGGTCCATGATCCTGCGGCCCTGTCGGTCGATTGCGTCGGGTCGCTTGTCGCAGTCCTGCCCGTTCCTGTCGCGAGTGGATACTACGGTCCCGGCCGTAGCGTCCTTGCTTGCCTCAGCGGGCGCGGACGTCATCATGGCAGCCACAATGGAGGGCGTTGAGCCATGGCCATGCACGGACCTTATCTCGCCGAGATCGCCCATCTGATGGGCGATCCGGCCCGCGCCAACATGCTGCACGCGTTGATGGATGGGCGCGCGCTCACGGCGAAGGAGCTCGCCTTCCTCGCCGGCGTCGCGCCGCAGACGGCGAGCGGCCATCTCGCCAAGCTGATGCAGGGCGGTCTGCTCGGCGTCGCCGTGCAGGGCCGCCATCGCTATTACCGGCTGGCCGGGCCGGAGGTTGCCGCCGCGCTCGAAGGGCTGATGGTGCTCTCCGGCGGCCAGGCGAACGGGCGGCGCTTGCCGTCGCGCGTTGGAGCGGACCTCGCCCGGGCGCGTACCTGCTACGATCATTTCGCTGGCCGCTTGGGCATCGCGATCCATGATGCGCTCGTTGCTGGCGGGCATCTCTCCGTCGCCGATGGCGGCTATGGGCTGACCCGTTCTGGTGTCGGGCTGTTCGCCGGACTCGGGGTCGATCCTGCCACCGCGAGCAGAGGCAAGCGCGCGGCGCTGCGTCCCTGTCTCGACTGGAGCGAGCGCCGCCCGCATCTCGCCGGCTCGCTGGCGGCGGCGCTGGCCTGCCGCTGTTTCGAAACAGGCTGGGTGACGCGGATCAGGGACAGTCGCGCCGTCATCCTGACGGAGGAGGGGCGCGCGGCGCTGGAGGCTGGCCTGCCGGGCTTCCGCTGCGACGAACCTGACGCTGTTACGCCGCCCGTTCGAGCGCCTCTGACAGCCTCCGCTTGACCTCTTCCTTGGCCGGCTGCGCAGCGTCGAAGATCGCCTGCCAGCGGAAGAAGTCTAGTCCGCCGAAGCCCTCGCCGCCGGCGCGGATCAGGATACCCGGCGGCTGGCGCTCGATCATGCGCTGGACCAGCGCCCGCGTCAGGATCTGCGAGACGCCGACCATCGCCTCGAGAGGCTCCGGCACGCGGCTGTCGCTGACGGTCGCCGGCGCGCTGGTGTCGACCGCGAGCACGAGCCGTCCCGGGGCGAGCAGGCGATCATAGGGCAGGGGGTTGATGGCGCCGCCATCGATCAGCACCCGCCCGCCGATCGTCACCGGCCGGATCAGGCCCGGGATCGCCAGCGAGGCGGCGACAGCCGGCGTCAGCGGGCCGCTGCCGATGATGACCTCGTCATGCAGGTGGTAGTCGGTCGCGACGCAGAGGAAGGGGATGCCCAGTTCCTCGAATCGGTCCGGCACGACTTGCGGCCAGAACAGGTCGAGCAGGCGCTCGCCATCGATCAGCACCGGATTGCCGAGCCCGCCGCGCCAGAGATCGGCGATCTTGCCGACACGCGCTTCGAGCAAACGGGCGATCACCCGGGCGCGGTCGCGGAAGCTGACCTCGACATGGGCGCGCAAATCGCGACCGGAGAGGCCGGCGGCATAGGCCGCGCCGACGATCGCGCCCATCGACGAGCCGGCGATCAGCGCCGGCTTCAGCCCGAGCTCGTCGAGCGCCTCGAGCACCGGGATGTGGCTGAGGCCGCGCGCGCCGCCCGAGCCGAGCACGAGGACGAGCTCGGGTCCGGATGGGCCGGGCAGGCGGGCGAGGGGGCTGGAGACGCTGGTCATGACCGGATGTTGCGGCGCGGAAGCCGCTCAGGCAACCGGTCTGGCGAGGAAAGGTTTCACCGCCGCGAGCGTGTCCTGCGGATTCTCCTCCGGCAGGAAATGACCGCTGGCAATCGCCTGACCTTCCGCCTGCGGCGCGAAGGTTTCGTGCCAGATTTCGAGCGGGCTTGCGCCCTTGGCCGGTATGCCGGCCTCGCCCCAGAGCACGAGGACCGGGCAGAGGATCTTTTTCCCCGCTCCGAGATCGGCCTTGTCATGGTCGAGATCGGTCGTCGCGCCGGCACGATAATCCTCGCAGGCGGCATGGATGCGCGACGGGTCGTTGAAGGAGTCGGCATAGGCGGCCAGCGCCAGCGGGTGGAAGGCCTTCAGCTCCTTCGCCCGCGTCCAACTCGCGATCGTATGATCGAGCCAGCCGGCGGGGTCGGCCTGGATCAGCTTTTCCGGGACCGGCTCGGGCTGGGCCAGGAAGGTCCAGTGATAGACCTGCATGGCGCGCGCCGCGTTCATGCCTTCCCACATCGACACAGTCGGCAGGATGTCGAGCAGGACGAGCCGCTCGACCCGGCCGGGATGATCGAGCGCGAGGCGATAGGCAACGCGGGCGCCGCGGTCATGGCCGATCACCGCGAAGCGGTTGAAGCCGAGCGCACTCATCGCGGCGACGATATCCTCGCCCATGCCGCGTTTGCTGTAGAGCGCCTTGCCGCCGTCGCCATGCGGAGCGGCCGACCAGCCATAGCCGCGCAGATCCGGGCAGACGACCGTATGCGTCTTGGCGAGCTCGCCCGCCATCTCATGCCATTCAGCATGGGTCTGCGGGAAGCCGTGGATCAGCACGAGCGGCGGTCCCTCGCCGCCGACACGGGCGAAGATCTTGCCGACCGGTCCGTCGATCCAATGCGGTTTGAAGCCGGGGAAGAGGCTGTCGATGTTGGTCATGGGCGTGCTCCCATCGCGGCCGCTGAAACGATGTCAGTCCGGCCGAAGTCGTCGCCCTTGTAGAGCAGGGGAGCGTTCAAGGATTTGGCAAGAGCGTAGGAGAAGCAGTCGCCGAGATTGAGCCTGGCGGGGTGGCGACCTTTGCCGAAGCGGGCGAAGGCCTCGGCGGCGAGAACGGCTTGTTTCTGATCCAAAGGCACGGTCTCGATGCCAAGATCGTCGAACAACCTCAGATGCAGGGCAACTGGAGCATCGGCGTTGCGATTCGTCGAGACCATGAAGCTTTCGACGAAAGTGACCATGGAACAGAAATTGGCGCCGCTATTGTTGAGGACGCCAAGCATCTCGGCCCGCTCGGGCTCGCTGCGGATAATGGCAATGATGGCAGAACTATCGACGACAACCGGCAAGGTTGTCACGAGGGAAGGCCGTTCTCATCGTAGCCAATGATCTCGTCATCCGTCAGATGCTCATTGATCTTCGGATAGGAGCGGATTTCAGCGAGCGTCCGCTCCAGCTTCGCCATGTCGATCCGGCCTTTGCGCGGCGGCAATTCAGCGAGCTCCCGCTCGGCCGCTGTCTTGACTGCGTCCGTGATTGTTCTGCCGGTGCGCATCGCCAGTTCGCGGACGATGCGATCGGTTTCCGGGTCCTTGATCAGGATGGCCATGGCATCCTCGCGTATATATCGATTACCGCGCGATATATACGTCACATTGCCCGCTTTGTCAGCCTTCGCGCTCGCGCTTCACCGCCTGCCAGCCGATATCGCGCCGGCAGAAGCCGCCCGGCCAGTCGATCAGGTCGACGGCCTTGTAGGCCTTGGCCTGCGCTTCAGAGACAGTCTTCCCGAGCGCGACGATGTTGAGCACGCGCCCGCCATTGGCGACGAGGTCGTCGCCTTTCGCCTGCGTACCGGCATGGAAGACCAGAACGTCCTTTTCGGCGGCGGCCTTCTCGATGCCCTTGATGACGCTGCCTTTCTCGGGCGTGGCGGGGTAACCGTTCGCAGCCATCACCACCGTCAGCGCCGCCTGGTCCGACCAGCGCAGATCGACGGCGTTCAGCACGCCGTCGCGCGCGGCGAGCAGCGCCGGCACGATGTCGCTCTTCAGGCGCGGCATCAGCACCTCGCATTCGGGATCGCCGAAGCGGACATTGTATTCGATCAGCTTCGGGCCATCAGCCGTGATCATCAGTCCGGCGAAGAGCACGCCCTTGAACGGCGTGCCACGCTTGGCCATGCCGGCGAGCGTCGGCGCGATGATCTCGGCCATGACACGCTCTTCCAGCGCCTTGGTCATCACCGGCGCCGGCGAGTAGGCGCCCATGCCACCGGTGTTCGGGCCGGTATCGCCGTCACCCACGCGCTTATGGTCCTGGGCCGAGGCGAGCGCGAGCGCATGGGCGCCGTCGCAGAGCGCGAAGAAGCTCGCTTCCTCGCCGATCATCCATTCCTCGATCACGACCTCGGCGCCGGCCGCGCCGAGCCCGCCGGAGAACATCATCGCCAGCGCGTCGTCCGCCTGCTCGACCGTCTCGGCCATGACCACGCCCTTGCCCGCGGCGAGTCCGTCGGCCTTGATCACCAGCGGCGCACCGGTCTTCGCGACATAAGCCCGGGCCGCGGCCTCGTCGGTGAAGCGGGCGAAGGCTGCGGTCGGGATATCGAACTCGGCGCAGAGTTCCTTGGTGAAGGCCTTCGAGCCTTCGAGCTGCGCCGCCGCCTTGGACGGGCCGAAGGTCTTGATCCCGGCGGCTTCGAGATCGTCGGCAATGCCGTCGACCAGCGGGCCCTCCGGCCCGACCACGACGAGGCCGACGCTCATCAGCTTGCAGAAATCGGCGACGGCGCGGTGATCTGCGATGTCGAGCACGACATTCGTGCCGCATTCCGCGGTGCCGGGATTGCCGGGCGCGATGAAGAGCCTGTCGCAAAGCGGCGACGCCGAGATCGCCCAGGCCAGGGCGTGCTCACGCCCGCCGGACCCGATCAGAAGAATGTTCATCGCACCTCTCCGCTTGCTCAAAGGCGCAATAGCTGCCGCAGGCTGACGGAGCAACGCTTCTGCTTGCGGCCTTGCGCCGCTAAGTTCGCGCCATGGACAGCGAATCGCCCCCGCCGGCTGGCAACGCCCCCGAATGGTCGGTCTCCGATCTCTCCGGTGCGCTCAAGCGCACGCTGGAGGATGCCTTCGGCTTCGTGCGCGTGCGCGGTGAAATCTCCGGCTACCGCGGCCCGGTCGGTTCTGGTCATGTCTATTTTTCGCTGAAGGACGCCAACGCCAAGATCGACGCGGTGATCTGGAAGGGTGTCTTCGGCCGGCTGAAGACCAAGCCCCAGGAAGGGCTCGAGGTCATCGCGACCGGCAAGATCACCACCTTCGCCGGCAAGTCGAGCTACCAGATCATCATCGATTCGCTCGAGCCGGCCGGCATCGGCGCGCTGATGGCGCTGCTGGAAGAGCGGCGCAAGAAGCTCGCTGCCGAAGGCCTGTTCGATGCGGGCCGCAAGCAGCTCATCCCCTTCCTGCCGCGCGTCGTCGGCGTCATCACCTCGCCGACAGGTGCTGTCATCCGTGACATCCTGCACCGGCTCGAGGAACGCTTTCCGCGCCATGTCCTGGTCTGGCCGGTGCGCGTCCAGGGCGAGAGCAGTGCAGCCGAGGTCGCCAATGCGATCGCAGGCTTCAATGCATTGCCCGAAGGCGGCCGCATCCCGCGCCCCGACGTGATCATCGTCGCGCGCGGCGGCGGCTCGCTCGAAGACCTGATGGGCTTCAACGAGGAGGCGGTGGTGCGTGCTGCCGCGGCCTCGCTGATCCCGCTGGTCTCGGCCGTCGGCCACGAGACCGACGTGACCCTGATCGACCACGCCGCCGATCTGCGCGCCCCGACGCCAACCGGCGCGGCGGAGAAGGTCGTGCCGGTGCGTGCCGAGCTGCTGGCGCAAGTCACCGACCTGTCGCGCCGGCTGTCCGGCGCGACGCTGCGCCTGTCCGAGCGTCGGCGCAGCGATCTGCGCGCGCTCGCCCGGGCCCTGCCGACGGCGGAAGGACTGCTGGCAGCGCCGCGCCAGCGGCTCGATCTTGCGGCTGCCAAGCTCGGCCCGGCGCTGGCGCGCAATGCCCGCGTGCACGAGCAGAAGCTTGCCCAGCTCGACCGGCGCCTGCACGGCCAGTCGCCGGCGGCAAAGCTCAAGACGCATGCCGCGAAGCTCGATGGCCTCGCCAAGCTTCTCGCCGCGGCTCGCGGCAAGATCTTTCTGGTCGAACGCAACAGGATCGCCAGAGCCCGAGATAATCTCTATTCGGTCTCCACACGGGCGCTGCCGGCCTTCACCCGCCAGCTCCAGCGCCGCCGCGACCGGCTGGAGAGCGTCTGGGCGCTCGCCGCCTCGCTCGGGCCCCAAGCGGTGCTGGCGCGTGGCTATGCGCTGGTGCGCGACGAGGACGGCAATCTGCTGCGCAGCGCAGCAGCGGCAAGGCCTGGTTTGGCCCTTCAGGTCACGCTTGCCGATGGCAGCTTCGGAGCCGTCGTGCCGGGCGGAACCTCGGCGCCGGCGCCGCGGCCATCGGGACGCAAGCCAGCCGGAGGTGGCGGGCAGGGCGATCTGTTCTGACAACCCCGAAAACCTGCGATTCACCACGGTTCTGGATGAGCCCCGCCTTGTTCAGATAGCGTTCAGCTAGCTCCGGATAATCGCTGGTTGATCGCGGTTGGGGGATGCTCCTTGATGCTCGCCGGTTTCCGGACAGGCTTTGCTTGCGCCTTTGCCATGCTTGCGTTTGCGGGCCTGCTGCCCCAGCAGGCGAACGCCTCCGAGTTCATCTGCAAGCCGTCGACACTCACGCGCGACGCCATCGATCTCGCCTCGGCCTGGAACAGAGGCGGCACGCCTCTGCGCATTCTCGCCATCGGCTCGTCCTCGACGGAGGGCATCGGCGCCAGCGGCAAGGACAAGACCTATCCAGCCCGGCTCGGCACGCTGCTGCGCGAGGGCCTTTCGGGCCGCTCCATCGAAATGGTCAATGCCGGCATCGGCGGCGAAACCGCGCCGCAGACGCTGTCGCGCCTCAAGGCCGCGCTGGCGGAAGGCCGCTATGATCTGGTGATCTGGCAGGTCGGCACCAATGATGCGGTGACCGGCGGCGATCTCGGCACTTTCCGCCAACTCGTCGCCGACGGCATCGCTGCCGCCAGGCAGGCGCGCACCCGGCTCGTCATCCTCGATCCGCAGTTCTACCCCGGCATCAAGGAGACGGCGCGCTATCGCGCCTATGTCGATGCGATCTCCGAGATCGCCAGGGCGCAGGCCGTCCCGGTCCTGTCGCGCTATCAGGCGATGCTGGGCTGGTATCAGCAGGACGAGGCCGGCTTCATGGCTGCGCTCGCCGGCGACCGCTTCCATATGAGCGATGCCGGCTATGCCTGCCTGGCGCAGGACATCGCCCGCTCGCTTCTGGGCGACAAGCCCACGGTGACGCTCGCAGCCTCGGCGCGGTAGCGGCCGGGCAGAACCGCCCTCGGCCGCCGGGTCACTTGCCCATCAGGAAAGCCTTGACCCGCCGGATCGCGTCGTCACGTGCCGCCGGGTCGGTGCCCACCGTGACCTTGCCGGTTCCGGAGGCGGAAAAGGCGACGCCTTCCTTCTCCCTCCGGTCCAGGCGTGGATGGTCGAAATCGTGCACGGCACCGGGATAGAGCACGAGCTCGACCGGCTCGCCGCGGGCGCGGGCGGCCTTGACGAGGAAATCGCAAGGGGCGGGCGGGGTCCAGTCGTCGGCATCGCCCATCAGGATCAGTGTCGGCAGGCGGGCCTCGAAGCTGCCCGATTCCGATTGCGTCCGGCAGCCGGGATAGAACGCTACGGCACGCGCGAAATCGGGCTGGCGGTCGGCCGGCCTGCGATCCTTCCGGATCGCCGCGAGGATGGTGGAACCACCACCCGACCAGCCGAGCAGCGCGATCGTGTCGCGGCGCACATCGGCACGATCCTGCAACCAGCGCCGTGCCGCCATCGCGTCGCCGACGCGCTCGCGGCTGGCGCGGATGGTCACGTCCTTGACGCCGCATTGCGACCCGAGCCCGCGCGAGCCGTAGCTGTCCGGCATCAGCACGATCAGGCCCGTTGCGGCCAGGCGCTCGCCCCAGTCGCTATGTCGCAGCGAGAGCTTGTCGGGCTCGCGCCAGAGGCCGCCGCAGCCATGCAGCGCGACGACGGCCGGGAAGGGACCGGGGCCCGGCGGGCGGAACAGCACCGCATCGAGCTGGTAATCATCGTGGGGAATTCGGACGCGCTCATAGCCACCCGCCATCGCGGGCACCGCGAGCAGGGTAACAAGACCAATCGCCAAGGCCAGGGCGCGGGTCAGGCTGGACATCATCGTAACTGACGCTATCACAGAAAGACCATGTTGGAACAATGCGTTGATTCAGAAGTGGTTGCGCCCTATCGCAACCTTTACGCTAGCTCTTCGCCGCTCTATCGTCCGGCTCCGTGATGAACATCAACGAACGCTTGCCCCCCTCCGGATCGGAAGCACTGGTCGATTACGGCCACGGCGAGTTCCGCGTCGTGCGTCCCGGCGCCTTTGTCCGCTGTGCCATCACCGGCGCCGTGATCCGGCTCGAGGATCTGCGCTACTGGTCGGTGGAATGGCAGGAAGCCTATGCCTCGCCGGAGGCCGTGCTGCTGCGGGTCCGCCGCTCAGGCCGCAGCTGAACGAGCCTGTGCGAGCATCGCACGCAGCAGCGCATCAAGTGCTGGCTCGTCCTCGAAGGCCAGCGTGACCGGCACGCAGAGCAGCAGCGAACGCTCGGCAACCGGCCAGAGCGGCGCGAGCTTGACCATGTCCTTTTCGGTGACGGCGATGCAGCAGGCTTTCGCCTTCGCCTCGGCGATCAGCGCTGTGACGTCGCCCGCCGTATAGGCGTGGTGGTCGCCATAGGCACGTTCGCCGACGAGCCGCGCTCCTGCGGCGCGCAGGGTTGCTGCGAATTTCTCCGGCCGGCCGATCCCCGAGACCGCCAGAACCGGCAGATCGGCGAGCTCCGCCCGGATCTCGGCCGGCGGTGCGAGCTTGGCGCGCAGCACCGGCTTTCCGGCAGCGAGCACCTGCGTGGCGACATGGTCTCCCGCCAGGCCGTCTCCGATCAGGACGATCGCGTCGACCTGCTCCATCTGACCACCGAGCGGCGCGCGTAGCGGCCCCGCCGGCAGGCACAGGCGGTTGCCGACGCCGACTGCGCCGTCGACGACAGCCAGCCGCAGATCCTTGTACAGCGAGGGGTTCTGCAGCCCGTCATCCATCAGGACGAGGCTTGCGCCGGAACCGCGCGCGAGCGCCGCGCCCGCTGGCCGCTTGCGTGCGACGACAGTCGGCAGGCGGGTTGCGAGCAGCAGCGGCTCGTCGCCGACATCTGCGGGGATATGCTGGGCTGGGTCGACACGCAGGGGGCCCGGCAGCTTGCCGCCATAGCCGCGCGTCAGGGCGAAGGGTGTCTCCCCCATCGCAATCAGCCGTGCCGCCAGCGCCAGTGTGGTCGGTGTCTTGCCGGCGCCGCCGGCGACGAAGTTACCGACGCAGATGACCGGGATGCCGGCTCGCGCGCCCGGTTGCTGCATCCGGTTGAGCGTTATCGCGCCGTAGAGCGCCCCGAACGGTTGCAGCAGCCGGGCGAGGGCGGTTGGGGACGAGCGCCACCAGAAGCCCGGGGCGCGCATCAGTCCGTAGTCTCGCGCTGGCCGATGGTGGCACGCAGCAGCAAGGGCTCGATCGCCTGGACCGTACGGTCGAGCGCGCCGCTGAGTTCTGCGCTGGTCCGGGCCGCGGCGCGCGCAGCCTGGCGTGCAGCCGCCGGGTCGCTGAGCCAGCGATGCACCGCCTGGGCGAGTTCCTGTCGGTCCGCAACCTGGATCGCGCCACCGCCCGCATCGAAGGCGGCGAAGAGCTCGGCCGATTTGTGGACGAGCGGGCCGTGCAGCAGGGCGCAGCCGAGCTTGGCCGGCTCGATCGGGTTGTGGCCGCCGATCGGCGCGAGCGAACCGCCTATAAAGGCGACGGGCGCCAGCCGATAATACAGCCCGAGATCGCCGAGCGTGTCGGCGATGTAGAAATCGATGTCGCGCTCGGGTAGCTGCCCGAGCGAGCGGCGAGCGCTCACGACGCCGTTGGCCTTTGCAAGCGCCTCGACCTCGCCGCCCCGATCGGGGTGGCGCGGCACGACGATGGTGAGGAGCTTGGGCAGATGCGCCTGGACGCCGAGATGGGCGGCGAGCACGTCCTCCTCCTCGCCCGGATGGGTCGAGGCCGCGACCCAGACCGGCCGTCCCGCCGCCAGGCCGTCGAGTAGAGCCAGTGTGTTGGGATCGGCCGGCGGGGCCGGGACGTCGAATTTCAAATTGCCGGCGATGCTGACGCGCGGCGCGCCGAGCTGGGCGAGGCGCTGCCCGTCCTCCTGCGATTGCGCCAGGCAGCGGTCGAAGCCGGAGAGCAGATAGCGCGAGGTCTTGGGGAATTTGTACCAGCGCTGGAAGGAGCGCTCGGACATGCGGCCATTGACCATGACCAAAGGCACGCTGCGCTTGCCGGCTTCGATCATCAGGTTCGGCCAGATCTCGGATTCGCAGATCAGGCCGAGATCGGGGCGCCAATAGTCGAGGAAGCGGCGCATGTAGCGCGGCACGTCGAGCGGCAGGAACTGATGGATCGCCCCTGCTGGCAGGCGCTGCGCCAAGAGCCGCGCCGAGGTCACGGTGCCCGAGGTGACCAGCACGGCGAGCCCACGCCGCTGCAGACGCTCGATCAGCGGCAGCAGCGTCACCGTCTCGCCGACGCTGGCGCCGTGCAGCCAGACCAGCGTTTTGGCCGGCCGCTCGACGCTCGGATAGCCGCGTCGCTCCGACAGCCTTGCCGGGTCTTCCTTGCCGCGCCGACGCCGCCAGAGGAGCAGCCCGGCGGCTGCCGGCTCGAGCAAGGCCGAGAGCGTCCGGTAGGCGCTGATGACGAAGCTGCGGCCGATCATGCGGCGTTGGCCTTGGCAGCGGCCTTGGCGGCCGCGGCCTCGCGCAGCCCGGCGCCAGGATCGCGCGCGCCGATCAGCGCATAGGCGCGCTCGTGCACGGCGTCGAGCCCGGCCTGGACGGCGAGGCGCGCGGCCTCGCAGGTCGCTTCATCGGCATCGCGGGCGATCCTGACGGGATCGCCGACGACGATGGCGCCGCGCCCGAAGGGCAGGCCGATCGAGGCGCGGTCCCAGTTGTTGAAATCGATCCGTCGGCTGGTCACCACCGCGATCGGGTGGATCGGCCGGCCCGAGGCGCGCGCCAGCTGGACGATGCCGGGCCCGCAGACGCGCGCACGCTTGGGAATGTCGGCGGTCAGCACCATGGTGTCCCCGGCGGCGAGCCGCCGGATCATGGCGAGGAAGGCCGGCGCGCCACCCTTCTCGCGGACCTTCTTGCCCGAGGCGCCAGAACCGCGGATCGCGCCGATGCCGAGCTCGCGCAGCGCCACTGCATTGAAGCCGCCGTCGCCATGGCGCGAGACCAGCGAATAGGAGGGCATCCAGTCCGGCCGGGCGAACGGGATCATGATGTGCTGGCCGTGCCACATCGCAATGATCAGCGGCAGCTCGCCGCGGACCTGATCATAGATCTCGGCCGGCTCGACGACGAAGCGGTTCGTGCGTCGCACCAGGCGCAGATAGAAGGCAAGGCTGCGGCCGAGCGCCTCCTGTGCGAACTTCGTCTTGAGCAGGGAAAATCCCATCGAACCGGTCTGGCAGCGTCCTTTATCGTCAGTGCTGGCCCGTCGAGGGATCGAGCAGGCGGTGCAGGTGCACGACGAAATAGCGGGTCTGGGCCTGGTCCACCGTGGCCTGCGCCTTCGCCTTCCAGGCGGCGTGAGCGGCAGCGTAGTTGGGGTAGACGCCGACGATGTCGACCTTGGAGAGGTCCTTGAATTCGACTCCCTCGAGCGAGCTCAACTCGCCGCCGATCACGAGGTGCAGCAGCTGCTTGTTGTCCTGGCTCGCGCTCATCATCCGTCTCCGGCCTGTGTCTCGAATTGTCTGTCGAAAGCACGCTGAGGCGCCGCCGGACCGCTCCAGCTTACCCCAATCGCATTTTTACCGTGCGATCAGATAAGCCATCCGCCGTTCGCGCGCGAGGCCCGTTCAGCAAGAAAATGCGGTTATTTCCGGCAGTTTCGTCCTGACGTGGCGGCAGCAGCGCTGCGTCGCACTCAGCTGCGCTGCGGCTGGCTTTCGCGCAGGCGGCGCAGCGCCTGCGCAAGCGGGGCGACGAGGTTGCGGCCCGACGCCACCAGCATGCCGTGGACCGGCACCTCGCGGTTATAGCGCATCGCCTCGCCCTCGGCCGTGGTGACCTGCCCACCGGCTTCGCTGAGGACGAGATCGGCGGCGGCGAGATCCCAGTCGCGCGCATCCGGTGAAACCAGCCCGGCATCGATCGTGCCATCGGCGATGCGGGTGAGGCGCAGCGCCAGCGACGGGATCTTGTCGGCCGGGATGAAGCTGTCCTGTCGTGCCAGCGCGTCGAGCATCGGTTTCGGGCCGGCAATGCGCGCGCCGGCGAGCGTGTCGACCGCGCGCGTCCGGATCGGCTTGCCGTTGCTCATGGCGCCGCCGCCGCTGATCGCCGTATAGGTCGTAGCGCTTGCAGGAGCGTGCACCACACCGAGGATGGGTCTGCCCTCGTCGAGCAGGGCAACGCAGACCGCCCAATCGGGCGAGCCGGACATGAAGGCGCGGGTGCCGTCGATCGGGTCGACGACCCAGACGAAGCGGCGCGACAGGCGCAGCGCGTCGTCGACCGTTTCCTCGGAAAGCCAGGCTGCGTCCGGCAGCAGCGCCGACAGGCGCACATGCAGGAAGGTGTCGACGCCGATATCTGCTTCCGTCACCGGGGAGCCGCCGGCTTTCGACCAGGTTTTGGCAGCGGTCTGCGCGCCGGGGCGGAACAGGTCGAGCGCAAGCTGGCCGGCCTCGCGGCAAGAGGCCTCGACCGCGGGCAGCATATCCTCGGCGATTGGCAGCAGAGTCTTTTCCATCATGACCCGTTATGGCCGCAGAGTGCGACGGAACAAGGAAAAAACCGGGGCGACCTGAAAGATTTCGTCAAGCATCATCCGGGAAACCGACCGGTAGCGGGCTGAAAACCGCTTCATCACCTTTGTTTAACCCAAGCTCTTAAGCGCTCGGACAATCCTTCCGGCCACTCTCCTTCCTGCAAGCACGAGAACCCCGCCTCGACAGAGGGTTCCGGCAGCAGGGATTGAAGAGAGGCGTTAAAACCGATGGCCAGCGTCACGCCGGCCGCCGGGGAGGTTGGCTGCGTGCCTACCTTCTCCGGTGGTGCACAGAATCAGAATGGACAGCCCCCGCAGCCCGCGAATGCGCCGCTGCAACAAGATGGGCCCCGTATCGAGCGTATCGGCCCGGTGCGCATCCTGCGCGGCGGTGCTGGTTGGCGCGGCATTGCGCTGCGCCTGGCTGGTGGCGCGATCGAAGATGACGATCGTTTTCAACTCGCCTTGACCGCGGGTGACGGCCGCTCTGTCATCGTCGCCGTGCTCGATCAGGACGACGCCATCGCCGTCTGGCGAGACGCCGGCCGCGCCAGCGGCCTGCCGCTCCTGCTCGAAACCAGCGATGGCGCGATCACCGAACCCTACCCGCAAATCGGCCGGCTCGCTCTGGGGCCGACCCGCATCCGCCGCCGTCATGCCCTGCTGGCCGGGCGCCGCCCGCGCTTCCTGACGAGGCGCAAGACTGGCCGTCTGCCGGAGCGCCCGGTGGTAATCCGGGGCGAGATCCTGTCCTAAAAGACGAAGGCGACCAGCGCGTCGAGTGCGAAGCCGGCCGCCAGGATCAGGCCGGCATGCCAATTGGACCGGAACAGCATCAGCGCGTTACGCCCATCGGCGCCGGCGATGCTGTGGACCTGCCAGCCCAGGTGCAGCGCGAAGATCCCGAGCCCGATGAAGGCGACGAGGCCGGCCCCTGCGAACCAGGCGGCGACGCCGGCGAGCGCGATCGTCGCACCGTAGCAGATTCCGACGGCCTGCTGGGTGAAGGCACCGAAATAGCGCGCGCTCGACTTGATCCCGGCGATCACGTCGTCCTCGATGTCCTGCATCGCGTAGATCGTGTCGTAGCCGATCGTCCAGAACACGGCGGCGGCGTAGATCAGATAGGCCGGCGCATCGAGCCGGCCGAACACCGCGCTCCAGCCGACGAGCCCGCCCCAGGAGAAGGCGAGGCCGAGCACGAACTGCGGCATGTTGGTGATCCGTTTCATGAACGGATAGATCGCGACGATCGCCAGCGAGGCGATGCCAGCGATCACCGTGAAGCGGTTGAACTGCAGCAGCACGATAAAGCCGGCCAGCGACAGTCCGACCATGAAGAGCGCGGCTGCCTTCGCGCTGACCTGACCGGAGGGCAGCGGGCGGCCCCGCGTGCGCGCCACCTGCGCGTCGAGCTTGCGGTCGACGATGTCGTTGAAGGTCGAGCCTGCGGCGCGCATCACGATGGCGCCGATCAGGAAGAGCAGGCAGTGCCAGAGATTGGGAAAGGGCAGCCCGGCTGCGATCGCGGCGAGCCCGGCCGACCACCAGCATGGCAGCAACAGCAACTGCCAGCCGATCGGGCGCTCGATCCGGGCAAGCTTGAGATAGGGCCGCAAGCGCTTCGGCGCTCTGGTGTCGACCCAGTGCCCGGTCAGCGCGTCGGGAAGTGGCGCGTCAGCGACTGGGGGAGAGGGCGCCATCGGGCGCCGTCAGAGCGCGCCCTGCGGCACGCGCATCGCGCCGCCGGTGACCGAGTCGGAGCCGCCGAACGGGTTGGCGCCCTGCCGCTGTTGCGCCTGCTGCTGCGCACGCCGCTGCATCGTCGCCTGCTGCTTCACCGCATTGCAGGCCTGGCCGCGGAACGTGTCGGCCTTCTCGTTGTCGGCCTTCATGCCATCGACGAAGGTCGCCGGAATCTGGCACCAGTCCTGGTTGGCGGTCGCGAACTTGATCAGCGCATTGCCGTTGCCGACCAGTCGGCCGAAGGTGCCGCAGGCCTGCTGCGGCGTCATCTTGCGTTTCGCCTTGGTGGAGGCGTTGAGCTGCTGGACGATGGATTGGCGCTCCTGGACGAGCTTCTGCAGATTCTCGCAGCCCGAGGGCGCCTGCGCCAAGGCAGGCGCGGCCAGACCGAGGCCGGCCAGCGCCGTAGCCAGCTTCAGGGTCGCGTATCGCCGCATCATCCGCTCCGCTCTTGTCCCGTTACCCACGCCCGTCCCGGCGCTGCGGGCTTTCCCATAACAGCCAGTGCCGTGCGCCAACAAGCGCCGGCTTGCATTTGACTAGGATCGACTTGCCGATAGCGCAGGATTGTGGCGACTTTCGCGCCATTCTTGCAAGTATGGGATTGGGTCGCATGCGGGATTTCACCAAGCACCGGCTGTTCAGCGAGGCGCCGTTGGCGGCGGGAGCCGTGCTGGAGCTCGCGCGCGACCAGGCGAATTACCTGCTCAACGTGCTGAGATTGCGCGGCGGTGACACCATCCTGGTCTTCAACGGCCGTGACGGCGAATGGCTCTGTGCGATTCGGGCGGAGGGACGCAAGCAGGCGAGCCTCGAAGCGGTGAAGCAGCTTCGTCCACAGCCGCCGGCGCCTGATCTTACCTATCTCTTCGCGCCGCTGAAGCATGCGCGTCTCGATTATATGGCGCAGAAGGCCGTCGAGATGGGAGCAGGCGTGCTCCAGCCGGTGCTGACGCGCTTCACTCAGGTCTCCCGGCTCAATCTCGACCGGCTCGCCGCCAATGCGGTGGAGGCGGCGGAACAATGCGGCATCCTGGCCCTGCCGCAGATCAGGCCCGAGCAACCGCTCGCCGCGGCACTTGCTGCCCTCGAACCGGAGCGGCTGCTGATCTTCTGCGACGAGGCGCTCGACACCCAAAGCCCGCTGGCTGCCCTGCAGGGAGCGCCGCGCGGGCCGCTCGCCGTGCTGATTGGACCGGAGGGCGGCTTCGACGAATCGGAACGCGCTTTAATTCTCCAGCGCGAGCGGACGCTGCGCCTGTCGCTGGGACCGCGCATCCTGCGGGCCGACACCGCGGCAGTCGCGGCGCTCGCCGTCGTCCAGGCGACGCTCGGCGACTGGTCCGCCAACTAACTCCGTGGCTTGCCGAAGATCGGCTTCTTCGCCGCCGGTCGGAACGCGGCAGCCAGTGCCGCGTTGAGGCGTCGAAACTGCGCCGCTGGTCGCAGTTCCGACTCATTGACGGGCAGTCTGGCGCCGCCGCTCCGCTTCGGGGCGCGCCGCCAGGGGAGAGATATCATGGTGAGCAACGCCTACCGCTTTGGTGTCGAGGAAGAGTATTTCCTGTCCGATGCCGAAAGCCGCGGCGTCGTGCGCAGGATCGCACCGCACTTCATCGAGGCAGCCCAGGCCGCTTTCCCCAAAGAGTTGCAGCGCGAGATGCTGCAGTCGCAGATCGAGGTCGCGACGCCGGTCTGCGAGAACATGACCCAGGCGCGCCAGTCGTTGAGGCAGTTACGCTCCGGTCTGGCGGCGCTCGCCCGCGAGCACGAGATGCTTCTGCTGGCCTGCGGCACGCATCCGAGCGCGGTCTGGGCCCGCCAGCGCGCGACCGAGGCCAAGCGCTATGACGGCATCATGCGCGATCTGCAGATGCTCGGCAGCCGCAACCAGCTCTGCGGCCTGCACATCCATGTCGAGGTGCCGGATGAAGAGCAGCGCATCTCGATCATGGTCAGGATGCTCCCTTTCCTGCCGCTGCTGCTTGCGCTTTCGACCTCTTCGCCCTTCTGGCAGGGGCGGCGGACCGGCCTGATGGGTTACCGGCTCTGCGCCTATGGGGAGTTGCCGCGCACCGGCCTGCCGGAGCTCTTCACCAGCGCCGCCGACTACCGGACCTATGTCGACACCATGGTGGTGTCGGGCGCCATGCGCGATTCCAGCTTCATCTGGTGGGCGATCCGATCGTCCAAAAAGCATCCGACGCTGGAATTGCGCGTCGCCGACAGCTGTACGCGGCTCGACGACACGCTCGCCATCGCCGCGCTCTATCGTTGCCTCGTGCGTCATCTCGCTCGCAAGCCCGGACTCAACGCCGATTTGACGGCCGCCTCGCGCGCCCTCGCAGGCGAGAATATCTGGCGCGCCCAGCGCTACGGCCTGCATGGTGGCTTCGTCTGCGAGAAGCGCCGCGCCATGCTCCCGGTCGGGCAGTTTCTGGACGAGGTGCTGGCGCTGCTCGACGAGGACGCCGCCGCACTCGGTTGCGGCCTCGATCTCGCCCATTGCCGCAACATCGCCGTCGGCGGCACCAGCGCCGACATGCAGCTCGCGGTCTATGAGGAGGCGCGCACCGGCGCCGGCGGACAGGCCGCAGGCCTCGTCGCTGTGACCGACTGGATCGCGGCGCAGACACGTGCAGACGATGACGGGCTCCTGCCGCAAGGGGCAAATCTGTTGCAGGGCGCCGCTTGAGGCGGGCTTGGCCGTGCATGCATCCATGCAAGGTCGAAGCGCGCCTGCACGCGCTGGCGGTCGTTGTCGGATTGTCGCGGCTCGCCTATGTCTGGCGCTCCTTAGCGCATGGCGCGGCGGGGCATCCGCTCCCGCTGGCCATGTCGCCCCGTTCGATCCGGAGCGTTCTCCAGCTGCCTGAAAAAGGCAGGTGGCGCGCCGGTGCACGCATGCCGGAGCGCCCATGGCCCGCGACGTATCCGATACCACCCCGATCAGCTCGAAGGCCGAACTCATCGGCTGGATCGCGCAGGGCGAGAAACCGGCCTCCGAATTCAGGCTCGGCACCGAGCACGAGAAGTTCCCGTTCTACACCGACGATCTCAGCCCGGTTCCCTATGAGGGCGCTGCCGCGGGCCGCAGCGGCGGCATCAGGCAATTGCTCGAGGGCATGCAGGAGCGCCTCGGCTGGGAGCCGATCCTCGACGCCGGTCACATCATCGGCCTCGCCGGTCCCGATGGCGGCGGCGCGATCTCGCTCGAGCCGGGCGGCCAGTTCGAGCTCTCGGGGGCGCCGCTTGCAAGCGTGCATGAGGAGGCGCGTGAGCTCGACCAGCATCTCGCCGATCTGAAGGCGGTGGCCGAGCCGCACGGCATCGGCTTCCTCGCGCTCGGGCACTCGCCGCTCTGGACGCGCGAGGAGACGCCGATGATGCCGAAGCGGCGCTATGAGATCATGAAGAACTACATGCCCAAGGTCGGCACGCGCGGCCTCGACATGATGTTCCGCACCTGCACGGTCCAGGTGAATCTCGACTTCGCCAGCGAGGCCGACATGGTCCGCAAACTACGCGTCTCGCTCGCGCTGCAGCCGCTGGCGGCGGCGCTCTTCGCCGCTTCGCCTTTCAGCGAGGGCAAGCTCAACGGCTTCCAGTCGATGCGTTCCGAGATCTGGCGCGATACCGACAATGCCCGCTCGGGCATGCTGCCCTTCGCCTTCGACGAAGGCATGTCCTACGAGGCTTATGTCGATTGGGCACTCGACGTTCCCCTGTATTTCGTCAAGCGCGGCGATACCTATCACGACGTCGCCGGCGCCTCCTTCCGCGATCTGCTCTCCGGCAAGCTGCCGCAACTGCCCGGCGAGCGCGCTACGATATCGGACTGGGTCAACCATCTCGGAACTCTGTTCCCGGAGGCGCGGCTCAAGCGCTACATCGAGATGCGCGGCGCCGATGCCGGCCCGGTCGAGATGCTGAACGCATTGCCGGCCTTCTGGGTCGGCCTACTCTATGATGACGCCGCACTCTCGGCCGCCTGGGACCTGGTCAAGGGCTGGAGCGCCGACGAGCGGCAGCAACTGCGCGATACGGCGCCGAAGGCCGGGCTGAATGCGCGGATCGGCGGGCGACCGCTGCGGGAACTGGCCCGCGAGGTCGTAGAATTGTCGCGCGCGGGCCTCTCCCGCCGGGCGCTGCTCGACGCGCAGGGCCGCGACGAGACACAGTATCTCGATCCGGTCGTCGCGATCGCCGAAAGCGGCCGTACGCTCGCCGAGCGCCTGGCGGTCCGTGAGCAGGGCGCCTGGAGCGGCAAGGTCGAGCCGGTCTTCCCGGAGCTCGCCTTCTAGAGCATTTTCGAGCGAAGTGGACACCGGTTCGCGTGAAGAAAGTGCGATAAAACAATGACCTAGAGCATTTCTGCGATTCGGAGAAACGCGGAAATGCTCTAGCCGGCGAGCTCAAGATCAGGCGAGGACGAACCGACGCGTTTCGCGCTTCGGATTAACCAATCGTCCGGAATTTTGCGCCATTATTGGGCTATGGAACGCTTTTCCGCCCTGGTCTTAGACTTCCTGCGCGATCGTCGTGGCGCGACCGCGCTGGAATACGGCTTCATCGCATTCTTTGTCTCGATTGCGGCGATCGCCACCATCCGGCAGATCGGGCCGCTGCTCGATGCGAAATACGCGAGCATCCTGCCGGGCCTGCAATAATCGACCGTCGAGCAGCACGTTTGAAACTTGGCTCGCGGCTCCGCCCCCCGGGCATCCTGCCCAGTCGTCCTTCCCGCGATCCTGGCCCTTCATTCTGCACTTAGTTTTAACTGCATTTTACCATATTGCTGGAGAAACCCGCTGCCGGGCGCCTTTTTTGCAACAATGCCAGTGACTTTCACTGGCCCTTGAAAGGTTTTCTCAATCCGGCTTGGCCTAGCGTCACGTCATGATGCTTCCCGATCGCGTAGTTCTGCGAGGCTCCCGGATGTCGGCCCTGTTTCGCTCTTTCCTCAAGGATGCTCGCGGCGTCAGCGCGCTGATGTTCGGCCTCGCTGCGCCGGCGATCGCGCTCGCGGTCGGCGGCGGCATTGATCTCAGTCAGGCGGCAGCGCGACGGCAACGCATCGCCAGTGAGGTCGAGATCGGCTGCCGTGAGGCAGCGCTGGAGATCAACTACCAGTCGTCTCAGACAGGGGCCGATCCGAAAAAGGACTATACTTCGGTCGCAAACACCAAGATCAGGGACAGGATCAACAGCCTCTCCCAATCTGGCGTTAGCGGCGTCACAATGACGAGTTCGCTTGCCAACAACGTCATCACTGCCGTTGCGTCCGCCACCAGCACGAACGCCTTCGGCGGTATACTGGGCTACAACACGATCGCGCTGCGCATCGAACGGCAATGCAATTATACGTTAGGAACGCCTGGGACACCGCCCGGCACTGGAACCGGCACGGTTCTCTTCGTCGAATCCTGGGAGACCGGCCATAACGTCGCCTCGAACAGCTGGTCCGTGTTGAAGAACTGGAACGGCTGGACGACGCAAAGCAGCCAGGGCGGCATCGAGATCAACGGAATTCCCGAGCTCGCGGCCAACACGATCCGCTTCGGCAACTTTTTCGCCGAGCTTGACTCGCATTGCTACACCTCGGGCTGCAAGACCAATTCAAGCATGTGGCGCGAGTTTGGGACCAACCCACAGCTCGAGGTTGGCGACTACGAGCTGAGTTACTGGTACATCTCACGCGAGCGCAACCCAGCTTACGGCAGCCAGACATTGTGCGCCTATAAGACCGACGCGCAAGCGGTATGGGACAAGGTCAAGGCGGCGGACTGGAGAGAGAAGACCAACCGCATCGAAGTCTTCTTCCAGAAGAAGTCGAGCAGCTATGCTACGCCTTCCAAGGATGTGGACAAGGCCACCGATCAGGTCGATGTCTGCGTGCACACCGACAAGTGGACCGAGCGTAAGATCCCGTTGAAAGTCACGACGAAGGGGACTTATCGCATCTTCTTCCAGGCTGCTGGTCGAGAGGATACCTATGGTGGTCTGATCGATTACATCCGGTTCTGCAGCATCAAATGCCCGTAATGGAGCGCTGCATGGCCAAGAGCGGTATTCCACTGATCAATGCGAGGCGTCTGGTAGCGCGATTGGGGAAGTTCCGACGCGACGTTGCAGGGTCGACGGCGGTCGAGTTCGCCTTCATCGGCATGAGCTTCATTGTCTTGATGCTCGGCATTCTCCAGTTCGCGCTCGCCTTCCTGGCACAGATGTACATTCATGATGCCGTTGCCGACGCGGCCACCGGTCGGACCGCCGGCACCTATGCCGGCAATCGCAGTGCGGTGGTAACGCAAATCTGTGCGCGGATGATCGCGCTCGATAACTGCGCGACCAATCTGCGAGTGGAAACCCAGCCGCTGGCGAGCTATCCGGCAGCCGCCCAGCCAGTCACGGGGGCGACCTTTGTCGCGGGCACTTCAGGCACCATGATGCTCATTCGGGCCCGGGCCCCGGTGGTCACCTTCGTGCCCGGGCTGCCGACGTTGAACGTCAACGCAGCCGCGCTTTATACGAGGCCGTGATGAAGCTGATCACCAGATTATTCCCGCGCGCAAAGCAGCGCGATCTGGTCAGCGACCAGAGCGGCGTCGCAGCCATCGAGTTCGCCCTGATCAGCACGGGCATGTTCGCGCTGCTCTCGGGGGCCGTTGACGTCACTCAGGCTATCACCATCCAGCGCGACCTGAATCGGTTCACGGTGGAGGTGGCCCAGGCCATCGCCGCCTCCTGCAAGGGAACCTCGGGCTGCGCGATCTCCGCGATGGAAGCGGTCAGGCTGCGGCAAGCAACCATCGCGCCGAAACTCGCGACAATGCAGGTCGGCATGGCCAATTTCGAGAAGAGAAACAACCGCGTCGAGGACATTGTAGGCACAATGACCTACTTGCCGACCGATATGAACACCACCGCCATGGCGACGATGGCGAATGGAGACAGAGGGGTAGCGGTGCTCGCGACTTATACCCACCAGCCGATTATCCTCGGTCTCGCCGATGACTGGGGCTTCATGACCAAGAATTTCCGCGCTGCCCGCGTCGTTCTCGCCTCTCGTTCCTGATCGCCGGTTCGGGCTCGCAGCAGTCGGTTACTCCGCCGCGACCTTGAAGCTCTGCAGATTGTCCAGGCTCTGGATGATGTGCTCGGCGAGCGCGTTCGACAGGATCGACGGGTCGTGCCTGGTGCGTAGCAGGCCGATCTTGCAGGAGGGCAGGGTGGAGAAGCCTTCCGAGGGTCCCAGAATGCGCATGCCGGGCCTGACCGCGCTCTCCGGCAGCACCGAGACCGCGAGCCCCGCCACCACAGCCGCGCCGACCGCGGTCGAATTCCAGCTCGCATAGAGCACGCGGAAGCGCCGGCCCTTGCTCTCGAGCGCCTCGACCGCCGCCTGGCGCCAGTTGCAGGTCGGCCGTCCCAGCGCCAGCGGCAACGGGTCTTCCTCGTGCACGCAGTGGCGGGCCGAGGTCACCCAGAGCAGGGGCTCGATCCGGATGATCTCGCCCTGACCGCGGCCCTCGACATGGGTGATGATCGCAAGGTCGATGTCGCCGGTGCCGATCCGCTCCGCCAGCATCGGGGTCGGCTCGCAGACCACCGTGACCTCGGTACGGGGATTCGAGCGGGCGAAGCGCGCCAGGATCTCCGGCAGGTAGCGGTCGGCGTAGTCGTCGGGCACGCCGAGCCGGATGCGGCCCTTGAGATCGGCCTCGGTGAAGCTCGCGACGCATTCGAGGTTGAGCCGGACGATGCGGCGGGCATAGTCGAGCAGGCGCTCGCCGTCCTCGGTCAGCTTGGCATGGCGCCCGTCGCGGCCGAAGAGCGGCCGGCCGACACGCTCTTCGAGCCGCTTCATCTGCATCGAAACGGCCGATTGCGTCTTGAAGACGATCTCGGCGGCGCGGGTGAAAGAGCCGGTGTCGGAGATGGCGACGAAGGTCTTGAGCTGATCGGCGTCGAGCACATGGGCCATGACCGGCCTCCTCCCAGAGGTTCATCAAGATCGGTTGTGTCAACCATCATAACCATTCGTTTGGCTGATGACCAGAGCAGAGTTATCCTTTGGTCACTGTCCCGCTCCTGCCCGCCGATGTCGCGGTTGAGTGGGAAGATGAACCGTTCAACTCCCGAGGAGGCTGTCATGCTGGTCATGACCTTCGTCACGAAGTCCCTGTCTGCCGTTTCTGGTGGCGCGACGCGTGCTGCCACCCAGACGGTCATCGGCGTCAAAAATCTGGTGCGAGCCTTGGTGCACCGCCGCGAGGTGATGCATCTCAGCGAGCTCGACGAGCGCGGGCTGAAGGATATCGGCCTCGTGCGTTCCGATATCGCCGGCGCGCTCGCCACCTCCTGGCTGGAAGATCCGTCCAGCGTGCTGCAGGCACGCTCCGACCAGCAGCAGTCGGCTGCCGCGAGCCGGCGAGAGGCCGGGGTTCGACGGCCGGTGGTGATTCAGACTGCGCTGCGGCCGAGCGCGAAAGACATCAAGATCGCGTGCAACGCCTGACCCCTTGGCGTGACGCGTCCCTGCGGGCGGTGGCTTCGGCTGCCGCCCTTTTTTTTGCTCGGCGTGCAACCTGGCCGCGGTCGTTAACCGGATCGCGCGCATCGTAACGCTTCATTCAGCAAGTTCGACCACATTTGCGCCGCATTGCGCCGAGCCCGGCGCCCCGATCCCTCGCCCCGGGGTTTTCCATGCGTCGCCTTCGCTTTCAGGATCTGCGGATCCGGATCAAGATCGCCATCCCGATGCTGGTCATGGGAGCGATCGGCATCGGTTCGGCCGCCTATGGCGCACTTGAATTCCGCCGGATCGAGAAGACCTATTCCGATCTGATCTCGCAGCGTGCGGCTGCCATCCTCGACTCGGCCCGCGCCGCCAGCGCCATGGGCGAGATCGTCGGCAACCTCTACCAGGCGATCGCCTATCCCGAGTTCATGAAGCAGAATACGACCAGCATCGAGGAGGTGAAGACCGCCTATGCGGCTTCGCTGCAGGCGCTGGTCGAGGCGAAGATCAGCTTCCCGCAGCGGGCCGAGGGCTTCGACGAACTCAGCCGCCGTCTGCAGGCGACCAAGTCCGACATCGACCAGATCGTCGCGCAGGCCGCCCGCGACGAAGACCTGCCGGCGCTCTCGATCATGTCGCAGCTCGACAAGACGATCAGCGATATCGCCGGCGCTGCCGCCAAGATCAACGACGATATCAAGAAGGATACCGAGGCGACCTCGGAGGTGCTTGCAACGGATGCGCACCGCATCACCATGATCGCGATCGGTCTCAGCCTCGCTGGCACGTTGCTCGGCCTGCTCGGCGGTGTGTTGCTGACCGGCGTCGCGATCACCCGGCCGCTCAATCGGCTGAAGCAGAGCATGGGACAAATCGCCAATGGCGACTATGCCAGTGAGATCGAGGGCCAGGGCCGCCGCGACGAGGTCGGCGAGATGGCCCGCGCCGTGCAGGTGTTCAGGGAGAACGGCCTCGCCGTTCAGCGCCTCGAGAGCGAGACGGAAGCTGGCCGCACCGAAGCCGAGCGGCAGCGCCTAGCGACCGATGCCGAGCGCGCCAGTGCAGCAGCGATGCAGCAGCGCCTCGCGGCGGAGCAGGCGGTCGTGGTCAGGGCTTTGGCCGAAGGTCTGACCCGGCTCTCCCAAGGCGATCTCAGCGTCCGCGTCGAGGACGAGGTTGCTGCCGACTACGTCTCACTCAAGCAGGATTTCAACAGCGCCGTCAGCCATTTGGCGCAGACGATCGCGACTATCCAGGCGACCTCGGCCGATGTCGGGGCCGCCGCGCGCGAGATCAATTCCGGCGCTGACGACCTCTCGAAACGCACCGAGGAGCAGGCCTCTTCGCTCGAGCAGACGGCCGCCACCACCGAGCAGCTCGCGGCCTCGGTCAAGGCCTCGGCGCAGGCTTCGCGGCAGGCGGTTCAGCTCGCTAATGAGGCGACTGGTGTCGCAGTCAATGGCGGCGCCGTCGCCAGCCAGGCGGTCGACGCCATGGCGCGGATCGAGCAGGCCTCGAAGAAGATTTCCGACATCACCTCGGTGATCGACGAGATCGCCTTCCAGACCAATTTGCTCGCTCTGAATGCAGCGGTCGAGGCGGCCCGCGCCGGCGACGCCGGCAAGGGCTTCGCCGTGGTCGCCAGCGAGGTTCGCACGCTGGCTCAGCGTTCGGCCGAAGCCGCCAAGGATATCACTGCCCTGATCGCGCAATCGGGCGTCGAGGTCGAGCAGGGTGTCGGGCTGGTGCGTGCCGCCGGCGAGGCGCTGAACCAGATCGTCGAAGCCTCGAAAAAGGTCTCGGCGACGGTCTCCGACATCTCAGCGGCATCCGCCGAGCAGGCCAACGGCATCGACGAGATGAGCCAGACCGTCGCCCATATGGACGAGATGACCCAGCAGAACGCAGCGTTGGCCGAAGAAAGCGCGGCCTCCGCAGGTTCGCTCAGCGGCCAGATCCGCCGTCTCAACGAGCTGGTCGCGAGCTTCCGCACGGGTGACGATGCCGCGATACTGACCGGCACGCCGGTCGCGGACGAGGCCTATGAATGGGATAAACGCCGCCGGGCCTGAGCATAAGCGGCATCACTGGAATTGATCGACGGCCGCCTCCGGGCGGCCGCTTGTCATGGCTCAGGCCTTGCGCTGGCCGCCGCCGAGCATCGTCTCGAAGATCGAGCGCAGCGCGTCCTGCTGGCCCGCCTGGACCTGGCGGCCGTGCTCGAACATCTGGTTCAGCGCATCGAGCCCGATCGAGCCCGGCCCGGTCTCTCCGGAGGACGGCGGCGGCTCGTCCGGCTCGGGCGCAGGCGCCGGCCGGCGCGACTGTGGCGCTGGGCTGGGGCCGCTCTCCGGGGCCTGCCCCTGCGCACCGCCGAACATGCCGCCGAGGATCTGGCCGAAGATATTGCCCATGTCGGCAGGCATGCCGGGCATGGTGCCGCCGCCGAAGGGGCCACCGCTCTGTGCCTGACCGGCTGGCGGCTTCTGTCCACCGAAGAGCCCGCCGAGGATCGCTTCCAGCGGATTGGCGGGGTTCGCCTGCGGGGCCTGGGGCTGCTGCCCGGGCATCTGGCCGCGCATCATCTCGGCGAACTGGCCGAGAATGCCGCCGAGGCCCTGGTTGTTCACCGATTTGAACAGCCCGCCCATCAGGATCGAGGCGATCACCGGCAGCATCTGCTTCAGGACCGCCTGGCCGACACCGCTGGTCGCTGCTGCCTGGGCGGCGACGGCGTTGGCGACTTCCTTCGAGCCGAAGAGCTGGCTCATCACGTCCTGGCCCATCGGCATCGCCCGGTCGGGAATGCCATCGCCGTCGCTGTCGTACATCTGGCCGAAGGGCGTCGCCGTCATCATCTGGGCGAGATTGCCGAAGGCGTAGGGGTTCTGGGTCTGGCGCTGCAGCCCCATCGAGAAGGCCGGGAGCAGAGCGTCGAGCGCGGATTGGGTCTGCTGCATCGAGAGCCCGTATTGCCGGGCCAGGTTCTGCATGGCCTGGCCGTTCTGGGCCGATTGCATCATCTCGAAGAGGTTCATCATGGCGCGCTCCCTCGCGGGACGAGCCCGCCAACTCACGGAATCGACGATAGCAGCCGGTCGCCGTCAGGCAAGCGACGGTCTCGCCGCCATCTGAGCCGAGCGTTCGAGCCGGGCGATGCCGCGATAGGCGGTGACCAGCGCTGCGATGCCGAACAGGACCGCGCCCAGCGCAGCGCCCGCGAGCGCGCCCTTGGGGCCGGCATATTGCGCGCCCAGCCAGGCGAGCGGGACGGTGCCGAGCGTCGCGCGCCCCCAGCTGAACAGGGTCGAGTAGAACGGCATGCCGAGATTGTTGAAGGCCGAGTTGGCGACGAAGAGCGCGCCGACGAAGAGCCACATCGGCCCGGCGATCAGGCCGAAGAAGGCGACCAGCTCGGCGGTCTCGCCACTGGTGCCGAACAGCGCGCTGATCTGGTGACGCAGCAGCGCCAGCAGCAATCCGGCGACAGCAACATAGGCGCCGGCGAAGACGACGGAGTCGGTCAGCGCGCGGCGCATGCGGTCATAGCGCTGCGCACCCCAGTTCTGCGCCAGGATCGGCCCGACCGCGCCGGACAGCGCAAACAGCACGCCGAAGGCGACCGGGACCAGCCGGTCGATGATCGCGCTCGCCGCGATGACCTGATCACCGAAGCGGGCGATGATGCCGAAGAAGCAGGCATTGGCGATCGGATTAGCGAGATTGGTCATAATCGCCGGGGCGGCGATCGCGAAGGTCGGCCTCGCGTCGCGGCGCAGCGCCGCCAGGGTCGGGCGGGCGATCATCCGGTGGACGCGAAGCGCGCCGTGGAAGCCGACGGCGAGGAAGACGACGCGCGAGAGCACGGTCGCCCAGGCGGCGCCGTCCGGGCCGAGCCCGAGGCCGAAGATCAGGAGCGGATCGAGCGCCGCCGTGACGATGCCGCCGGCCAGGGTGACGTACATCGCCCGCTTGGCGTCGCCGACGGCGCGCAGGACACCGGACAGACCCATGCCGAGCGCCATCAGCGCATTCGAGGGCAGGGTGATCCACAGGAACGAGGTCGCGACGGCGAGCGACTCGCCATGCGCGCCGAGTTTGGGCAGCAGCCAGGGCAGCAGCGGCAGCATGACGAAGCTCAGCGCCAGCCCGGCGATCGCTTGTACCGTGAGTGTCGAGCCGGCCATCCGCCGCGCGCCCTCGCGGTCGCCGGCCCCGAGCGCGCGCGCCGTCAGCGCGGTCACTGCGATCATCAGGCCAACATTGAAGGAGATCATCAGGTAGAGCACGATCGTCGCGTAGCCGACGCCCGCCGTCGCCTCCGGTCGGCCGAGGCGCGAGACATAGAGCAGCGACAGGAAGTCGACGACGAAGATCGCGATCAGCCCGACCGAGGCGGTCGACGTCATCACCGCGACATGGCGCAGCGTCGAGCCGCTGACGAAGACCGCCTGCGAGGGTAGCGTGGGCGCGTTCACTCGGCCGGTTCCCCGACCCCGCCGACCGCAATCTCGGCGCCGCCATCCTCGATCACGTCCTGCGTCTCCTTGGTGAGCGCCTTCGACTTGCCCTTGGGCGCGATGATGGGCTCGGGCGTGACGCGCGGCACCTTCTCGAGGCCGGCGGCGACGCCCTCGCTGAACTGGATCTCCATGCGCTGCGCGTCGCGGTCGCGCACATGCTCGATCACGAAGCTGGCTTCCTCATAGCTCAGGCCGAGCGCTTCCAGCGTCACCCGGCCGAAGCCGAGGGCCGATTCGAAGGTCTCGCGCATCTGGTAGTCGACATCGAGGCGCATCAGATCCATCGCATGGACACGGTCATAGGCGCGGGCATGGATGCGCACTGAGGGGAATTCGACCTTGGCCATCTCGACGATGCGCAGTGCCGCCTGCCGGTCGTCGATGCAGATGCACACCACCTTCGCCTTGCCGGCGCCGGCGGCGCGCAGCACGTCGAGCCTGGTGCCATCGCCATAATAGATCTTGAAGCCGAACTTGGCGGCCGAGCGGATTCGCTCAATGTCGGAATCGATGATGGTGACATCGAGGTGCTGCAGCAGCAGCGCCTGCGTCACCACCTGGCCGAAGCGGCCGAAACCGATGACCAGCACCGAGGGCGTCACGCCGTCGAAGGTCTCCTCGATCTCCTCGGGTGGCGGTGCGTTGGCGGCGAGCCAGAGGTCGATCAGCTTGGCGGCGATCGGGCCGATCAGCATGCTGAGCGCGGCGATCGCCATCGCCAGCGCGCCCTGTTTCTCGTCAAGCAGGCCGAGTGAGGCGGCGAGCGGCAGCAGCACAAAGGCGAACTCGCCGGCGGGAGAGAGCAGGGCGCCGGCGCGGATCGCCTCGCTCGTCGAAGAGCAGGAGGCGCGCAGGATCGCCGCCGCTGCCGCGATCTTGAACAGCACCAAGAGCGGCGCCGCCAGCGCCAGCAGCAGCGCGTTCTCGGCGACGAGCTTCAGGTCGATCGACATGCCGACCGCCATGAAGAACAGGCCGAGCAGCACGCCGCGGAAGGGCTCGATATCGGCTTCGAGCTCGTGCCGGAAATGCGAATCCGCCAGCAGCACGCCGGCGAGGAAGGCGCCCATCGCCATGGAGAGCCCGACCTGCTCCATCAGCAGGGCGGCGCCGAGCACGACGAGGAGCGCGGCGGCGGTCATCACCTCCTTGGCACCGGACTTGGCGAGCAGGCGGAAGAACGGGTTCAACGCATAGCGGCCGGCCAGCACCACCACGGCGATGGCGAGCAGGGCGAGGCCAAGCCCTGTAAGCGCCTTGGTCGAGCCACCGCCATGGGCAGCGCCGGTCGTCGCCAGCAGCGGCAGAAGCGCCAGCGCCGGAGCGATCGAGATGTCCTGGAACAGCAGGATCGAGAAGGTTCGCCGGCCATAGGGCTCGGCCCCGTCGCCGCGTTCCTCCAGCAATTGCAGGGCGATCGAGGTCGCCGACAAGGCGAGCGCGAGTCCGATCGCGATCGCGCCGCCCATCGCGACGCCGAACTGCCAGGCGGCCGCACCGATCGCCAGCGCGCTCAGCGCCATCTGGGTCAGGCCGGCGCCCAGGATGTCCTTGCGCATCGAATAGAGCCGCGCCGGCTGCAATTCGAGCCCGACCAGGAAGAGCAGCAGCACAACGCCGATCTCAGCGGTGCCGCGGACGGTCTCCGGATCCTTGATCACCGCCAGGGCCGACGGCCCGATCACGATGCCGGCGGCAAGATAGCCCAGCACTGCCGACAGCCCGAAGCGGCGGAATAGCGGCACAGCCACCACCGCCCCCGCACAGAAGGTCAGGATCGGCGGCAGATAGCTGGCATGCGAAACGGCATCGGCCATGAAGGAACTCGTGCTGAAGCGAAGGCTGGCCGCGTAAAGGCAATGGCCGGTTGTGCGCAATGTAGGGCCTGCCGTGGCATCCTGCGAGAGGCGGCGTTGCATGAGCGGCGATGCGCTGCGGCACCGCGCTTTCTTGACATCGAAGCCGCCAGACCGAAAGAAGGCGCGATCTCCTTGGAACCCGCGCTCCTGTGACCGCCAAGCCGCCGCTCGACATTCTGCTCTGCGCTCCGCGCGGCTTCTGTGCCGGCGTGGTCAGGGCGATCGACGCCGTCGAGAAGGCGCTGGCTCTGCATGGCGCCCCCGTCTTCGTCCGCCACGAGATCGTGCACAACAAATACGTGGTCGAATCGCTGAAGCGGAAGGGCGCGGTCTTCGTCGCCGAGCTTTCCGAGGTGCCGGATGCGACGCGGCCGGTGATCTTCTCAGCCCATGGCGTGCCGAAATCCGTGCCGGCCGAGGCGCAGGCGCGCCAGTTGTTCGCCATCGACGCGACCTGCCCGCTGGTCACCAAGGTGCATCGCGAGGCCGAGGTCCACCGCAAGCGCGGCCGGCACATCCTGCTGGTCGGCCATGCCGGCCATCCCGAGGTGATCGGCACGATGGGGCAGTTGCCGGAGGGCGCGATCACGCTGATCGAGACGCTCGACGATGTCGCGACGCTCGCGCCGCCCGAGGGCAGGGAGCTGGCCTATGTCACGCAGACGACGCTCTCGGTCGACGACACCCGCGAGATCGTGCAGGCACTGCAGGCGCGTTTCCCGGCGCTGATCGCTCCGCACAAGGAAGACATCTGCTACGCCACCACCAATCGCCAGGAGGCGGTGAAGCGTGTAGCGCCGCTGGTCGACGGGTTGATTGTGGTCGGCTCGCCCAATTCCTCGAACTCGCAGCGCCTGCGCGAGGTCGCCGAGCGGGCCGGCTGCCCGATATCGCGTCTCGTCCTGCGCACCGACGAGATCGATTGGTCGCTTTTCGGTGACATCCGCCGCCTCGGCATCACCGCCGGCGCCAGCGCGCCCGAGGTGCTGGTCGAGGAGATCATCGACGCCTTCGCCGAGCGCTACGAGGTCACGGTCGAGACGGTCTCGACCGCCGATGAGAGCGTCTTCTTCCCGCTGCCGCGCGAGCTGCGCGAGCCGACCCCGACCGCAGCCGAGTAAAGATCGCGTGGCCGTCTATACTGAAGTACCCGATGACGAGATGGCTGCCTTCGTGGCGAGCTATGGCATTGGCGATCTGCTCGCGGTGAAGGGCATCGCCGAGGGCGTCTCCAACTCCAATTTCCTGCTCCATACCAGCAAGGCCTTTTACATCCTGACGCTGTACGAGGAGCGGGTCGACATCGCCGATCTGCCCTTCTTCATCGGCCTCATGGAGCATCTGGCGGCGCGCGGACTGATCTGCCCGCAGCCCGTCAAGGCGCTGAACGGCTCAGCGGTTGGTCGCCTCGCCGGTCGCCCGGCCGCGATCGTGACCTTCCTGGACGGGCTCTCGGTGCGGCGCCCGAACGCGACGCATTGCGCCGAACTCGGCCGCGGTCTGGCGCTGCTGCATCAGGCCGGCGCCGATTTCCCGATGGAACGGGCCAACTCCCTCTCGGTCCCCGATTGGCGGCCGCTGGCCGAGCGTGCCGGCGCCGCCGCCGACACCGTCTCGCCTGGCCTCGCCAAGCGCATCATGACCGAGGTCGACATCCATGAACGATCATGGCCGCAGGATCTGCCGCGCGGCGTGATCCATGCAGATCTCTTCCCGAACAATGTCTTCTTCATCAAGGACAGGCTCTCGGGGCTGATCGACTTCTATTTCGCCTGCACCGACGCCTTCGCCTACGACCTCGCCATCTGCCTGAACTCCTGGTGCTTCGAGGCCGATGCCTCGTTCAACCTGACCAAGGGCCAGGCGATGCTCGCCGGCTATGAAAGCGTGCGCCGGCTCGAGGATGCGGAGGTCGCGGCGCTGCCGGCGCTCTGCCGCGGCTCGGCCCTGCGCTTCCTGCTGACGCGGCTGGTCGACTGGCTGAATGTGCCGCCGGGCGCGTTCGTCAAGCCGCTCGATCCGCTCGAATACGACCGCAAGCTCGCCTTCCACCAGCGGGTCTCGGACGCGCGCGAATATGGGCTGCGTCGATGACTGATCCAGTTGAAGTTTGGACGGGCGCGCTTGGGGCTTGCCCCATTCGCGCAACTAAAAGCGGCCGGAGACTGCCATGAGCGACCCGGTCGAGGTTTGGACGGACGGCGCCTGCTCGGGCAATCCGGGCCCCGGCGGCTGGGGTGCGATCCTCAGCTACAAGGGCAAGGAGCGCGAGCTTTCCGGCGGCGAGGCGCAGACCACCAACAACCGCATGGAGCTGATGGGCGCGATCGCGGCGCTGGAGACGCTGACCCGGCCTTGCACGGTCGCGCTCCACACCGACAGCCAGTATCTGCGCCAGGGCATCACCAGCTGGATCCATGGCTGGAAGAAGAACGGCTGGAAGACTGCCGATCGCAAGCCGGTCAAGAACGAGGAGCTCTGGAAGCGCCTCGACGCGGCGCTGAAGCAGCACAAGATCGATTGGAAATGGGTCAAGGGCCATGCCGGTGACGAGATGAACGAGCGCGCCGACGCGCTGGCGCGAGCCGGCATGGCGCCGTTCAAGCCGGGGCGGTGAGCGGTCGCGGACTGCTATCTCAACGGCAGCTGTGGGTGGGTTGCTGAAATTCGTAGAGCGCCTCTTGGGTGTCGCGATCGCGCCAGCAGCCGACGTTCGACTACTGCCGGAAAGCAGACATAACCAGGCGACCGTTGCTTACTAACCGCTATCGGCCCTCAGCGGGCATTCGCAAGAGTCGCTGCTCACTGAGCAAGCCGCGGGCTAGTCATTGCACTCCGGTTTCCTCCCCTGGGCCAATTTGCCGCCCCAAGCCTGCCATGTCCCTAACTCTCCCTTAACCATGACTGGTCAATTGGTCGGGCCAGTAGTGGCTTCGGGCGGGCTGTAGCTGCTGCGGTGCGAGGGTAGCAAACCATGCGGCTGATCGTCGGCGCAATCATCGTCTTCGCCTGCGTATTCGGCGGCTACGCGGCCATGGGTGGTCACCTCTTCGTCCTTTGGCAGCCGTTCGAGTTCGTTATCATCCTCGGTGCAGCGGTCGGTGCCTTCATCATCGGCAACACCGCGCCGGTACTCAAGGCCGTGCCTTCCATGCTCGGCACGATCTTGAAGGGCCCCAAGTACACGCAGGAGTGCTATGTCGAACTGCTGGGGATGCAGTATTCATTGTACAAGCTCGTGAAGCAGAAGGGCATGCTCGCGGTCGAGGAGCACATCGAAAATCCAAGTGAGTCGACGCTGTTCAACGCCTTCCCGACGTTTGCGGCGAACCATCACGCGGTCGAGTTCGTCTGCGACTACATGCGCATGTTGACGATGGGCGCCGACAACGCCCACGAGATCGATTCTCTCATGGACGAGGAACTGGAGACGCACCACCAGGAGCAGGAGCGTCTCGTTTCGGCCATGCAGTCGATCGCCGACGGAACACCGGCGCTCGGCATCGTCGCCGCCGTGCTCGGCGTGATCAAGACGATGGGGGCGATCAAAGAGCCGCCAGAGGTGCTGGGACATCTGATCGGCGGCGCGCTCGTCGGCACCTTCTTCGGCGTCTTCGTCGCCTACGGCTTCTTCGCGCCCATGGCGGCGTCGCTCAAGAGCACCTTCGAGGCGGAAGCCAAATACTTCCTGTCGCTCAAGGCGGGTCTCCTCGCCCATATCAGCGGTCAGCCGCCGGTGATGGCGGTCGAATTTGCCCGCAAGGCTCTGATGAGCGAAGTCCGCCCGACCTTCAGCGAAGTGGAAGCGGCAACCGCCAAGCTGGCCGCCTAGATCCGGCCCAATCTCCAGCAGGGACTCGATGACCAAGCCCGCCCAGCAGATTATCGTCAAGAAGGTCAGGAAGGCCGCGCATGCGCACCATGGCGGCGCCTGGAAGATCGCCTATGCGGACTTCGTGACCGCCATGATGGCGTTCTTTCTGCTGATGTGGCTGATCAGCATGACGACGCCGGAGCAGAAGGAAGGCCTGGCGGAGTATTTCGCGCCTGGGGCTGTGAGCCCCAGCACCAGTGGCGCTGGCGGCATGCTGTGGGGTACCGCCCTCGACAAATCGGGCAGCAAGCCGGCGCCGCCACGCGAGGTGGCGACGGGGACCAAGCCGGAGGACAGAGCGCGCCGGACCAACTCTGGCGGCACCGGCGACCGAGAGGTCAACCGCTCGGCTGCCGGCCAGCAGGCCAGCCACAGCGCGATAGCCAGCCTCCGGCAGGCGCTCCAGAGCATGCCCGAAATTGCCGATCTGTCGCGCAACATTGTGATCGAGCCGACCAGGGAGGGGTTGGATGTTGCCCTCATGGACGAGTCCGGCCGCTCCATGTTCCCCGAGGGCTCTGTCCAACCCTACCCGAGCACCCGTCGCGTGCTGGAGACGCTCGCGCCCACTCTGCGCCGCCTGCCCAACCGCTTGGCTGTCACCGGCCACACGGCCGCCGCGCGCCCGGGCTCGGTGGCGGGCGTCGATCCCTGGAGCCTTACCACCGGGCGCGCGCTCGCCGTGCGCGAGATTCTGTCGAGTGCAGGGCTCCCCAACGACCGCTTCGCTTCCGTGGTGGGGCGCGCTGACACCGAGCCGGTCTTCCCCGACAATCCCTACATCGCGCCAAACCGGCGGGTGAGGATCACTCTGCTCAGTGAAGAGCCGCCATTGCCCCCGAACCTCTTTCGCTGAACCCATCGCCTCGGCCGCCTCACGGTCCGTTTGAGATTGAGCTCAAGGCTGACAAAACGTGAGAGGCTGATCATTGCAACGCGGAGCATGTGCGTCCCGGCATCAGCGCCAGTCGATCGCGAAACGCCATCCATCACGTCAGGCTGTTAGCCAGCCAGGCCCCCGAATCCGGACACTGCAAATGCCCACAATTGGGCTAACTCCGGTCGCTAGACATCGATCGTCTGACGTCTCAGATGGGTCGGAAGCAGGACGATCAGACCGGTACCCGTTCTCTCCGGTGCCATAGCTACGCGCCCCTCAGCGCCAGCCGAGCCCCGGCGCGACATACTTCAGGATCGCCTCGATGACATGGGCGTTGTAGTCGACGCCCAGCTGGTTCGGCACCGTCAGCAGCAGCGTATCCGCTTCGGCGATCGCCTCGTCCTTGCCCAGCTCGTCGATGAGCTTGTCGGGTTCGGCCGCATAGCTGCGCCCGAAGATCGCGCGCGTGGTGTCGTCGATATAGCCGATCGAATCGTCGCCCTGGTTGCCCTGGCCGAAATAGGCGCGGTCGCGGTCGTCGACCAAAGCGAAGATGCTGCGGCTGACCGAGACGCGCGGCTCGCGCCTGTGGCCGGCCTCCTTCCAGGCCTGCCTGTAGAGGCGGATCTGCTTGGCCTGCTGGATGTGGAAAGGCTCGCCGCTCTCGTCCGTCTTCAGCGTCGAGCTCTGCAGGTTCATGCCGTGCTGCGCGGCCCAGATGGCTGTCGCGTCGGAGGAGGCGCCCCACCAGATGCGTTCGCGCAGGCCTTCCGAATGTGGCTCCAGCCGCAGCAGGCCGGGCGGGTTGGGAAACATCGGGCGCGGATTGGGGCGCGCGAAGCCCTCGCCGCGCAGCACGTCGAGGAAGACCTCGGTGTGGCGGCGCGCCATGTCGGCATCGCTCTGTCCCTCGGCCGGCTGGTAGCCGAAATGACGCCAGCCATCGATGACCTGCTCGGGCGAGCCGCGGCTGATGCCGAGTTGCAGGCGCCCGCGGGCGATAAGATCGGCCGAGCCCGCGTCTTCTGCCATATAGAGCGGGTTCTCATAGCGCATGTCGATCACGGCGGTGCCGATCTCGATGCGGCTGGTCCTGGCGCCGACCGCGGCCAGAAGCGGGAAAGGGGATGCAAGCTGGCGGGCGAAGTGGTGCACCCTGAAATAGGCGCCGTCGGCACCCAGTTCCTCGGCTGCAACGGCAAGCTCGATCGACTGCAGCAGCGTATCGCCCGCCGAGCGCGTCTGCGACTGCGGCGAGGGCGACCAGTGCCCGAAGGACAAGAAACCGATCTTCTTCATGATGCTGCGCCTGTGAACGACCGCGAGCGCGGAGCTGTTCCGCGACAAGAAAACGCCCGGGCGGCCGGTGCCGTCGGGCGTAAGTCTCCCTCATATAGGCGGCATTTACAGCCTCGCCCGGGCGTTCATGCACGGATGCCAATGTCGCGATGCAAGCTCGGCGATAGCAGCGTTGTGGCCCGCCGGCTCAGCCCAGTGGCTGGCGGTAGACGATGAAGCCCGATTTCTGGGCGACCTTGTCGTAGAGTTCCTGCGCCTGCAGGTTGCTCTCATGCGTCTGCCAATAGACGCGGAAGAGGCCCTTCGCCTCGGCCATCTGCCGGACAGCCTCGATCAGCTTGCGCCCGACACCGTGGCCGCGCGCCTCCTCGCTGGTAAACAGGTCCTGCAGGTAGCAGATCTCGTTCTGGCTCCAGGTCGTGCGGTGGAGCACGTAGTTGACGATGCCAAGCGCCTTGCCGTCGCGCTCGGCGATGAAGCCGCCCATCGGCTCCTGGCCATTCGTCAATCGCGTGAAGGTGGTGTCCGTCGTCTCCGGCGTCAGCGACGATTTGTAGAAGGTGATGTAGCCCAGCCAGAGCGGCTCCCAGGCGGCGCGGTCGCTCGCCACGAGCGGACGGATGCTGATCTCTGACATGGGCTTGGCGTCTCCTCGAATTTGATCGGGAGGCTAGCGGCGGCCTTCGGCGCTGTCTCATGACAAGCGCAGATCGGATCGATCGGATTCGGTGCGGGATACTAAAAAGAGCGGTGAGATCGAGGGCGGATTGGGGGCCGCAAGGTCACCCCGCGAAAAGCGTGATCCACCACTCGTCGGACCCAACCATGAAGTGGCCAAAGCGCCGACTTCGGAGAGAAGCCAGAGACCTGGCGGGGCTGTCAGCTCACGACCCGTTGCGGACGCGGAGGCTCATGGTCTTCGGGCCGCGATTTGGCGTATCGAAAGGTAGCAGCCACGGGCGAATACGCCCGCGCCAACTGTTAGAACAAGGAAAGCCGCGGCCGCGATATAGATCAGAGCCGGGATGTCATTTGCGCCATCAACCGCGAGTTTGGGATCATGCACAAAGTAACGACCGACATATAGAAGCGCCGCCAAGCTAGCTGCTGCCAAGCATGTGCCGACCACTGACAGGACGGCCAGGACAAGGAGCCAAGTCCTGCTCATTCCGTCGAAAATATCTCTCATGGCGCGCCCGAACCGCAGCGGAAACACGGAAGATAGTATAGGCAACGGCGCTGCACTATCGACTTCCGTTTGCGGCCCATAGCGGACGCTCTTGCGAACGTCGCAACCCCGATGCCATGCTTCCCGACTAGACGCCTGCGGGAGTGAATCGAGGATGCACAGCGGCTCATGCCTTTGTGGTGCGGTCAGCTTAACAGTGGCTGACAGTCTGCCAAATCCTAACTTCTGCCATTGTCGTATGTGCCGCAAGCACTCGGGCCACCACTTCGCGTCCACTGATGTGCCTAGGACTGCCTTGAAGATTGTCGGCGAGGAGAAGCTGACGTGGTTTCAATCGTCGGAGAACATCCGACGCGGCTTCTGCTCGACATGCGGATCGTCTCTATTCTGGGATCGGTCGGATCGGGGTTGGATCGCCGTGGCAATGGGTGCTTTCGACGGACCGACAGAGACCACTGCAAATTTGCATATCTACGTCGCTGACAAGGGGGACTACTACGAGATCGCAGACGGCCTGCCGCAATACGATACCGTTCCACCGCGCGACTGAGGTGTTGAGAGCGAACGTCCGTTATCGGCCCAACTGCGACATTCGCGCGTTGGGCGGCTTGACTCGCAACGGCCCAATAGAAAAGCCCGCGCCGGAGGCGCGGGCTCAAAAAACTGTCTGACGTTGCAGCTTAGAGCTGGTTCAGCAGCGCCTCGGCGCCGGAGAGGTCGGCCTTGCCCGGCGCCTCCTCGACATTGAGCGTGGTGACGACGCCGTCCTCGACGACCATCGAATAGCGCTGCGAGCGGGTGCCCAGGCCGAAGCCCGAGCCATCCATAGACAGGCCGATCTCCTTGGCGAAATCGGCATTGCCGTCGGAGAGGAAGGTGATGACGCCGACGCCGCCGGTCGCCTTCGACCAGGCATCCATCACGAAGACGTCGTTGACGCCGGTGACGAAGATTTCCTCGACGCCCTTGGCCTTGATCTCGGCCGCCTTGTTCACAAAGCCGGGCAGATGGTTCTTGTGGCAGGTCGGCGTGAAGGCGCCCGGCACGGCGAAGAGCACGATCTTGCGGCCCTTGAACAGGTCGTCCGTGGTCTTGGCGGCCGGCCCATCGGCCGTCATCACGCGAAACGTCGCCTGCGGAAGCTTGTCACCGACCTTGATCGCCATCGCCATGTCTCCTGCTGCGGCTGGTTACCGCCCGGCGGCAGGGTTACGGCTTCGCGTTGCCGATGTCGAGTTCGAGCCGCGTCTCCACTGCCTGCGGTTTTCCGCGCACGGTGATGATGAGGGGTGTCGGGCCGGTTGCTCCCTTGGGGCGCTCGACGATCTTGAGCTTTGCGGCGACCGTGCCATCGGGCTGCGGCATCAGCATCGGCCGGCCGAAGGACCACATCCCGGCGCCCTCGACGAAGACGTCTTCCACCGAACCGCCCTCGGGCGCCTTCAGCAGCAGCTTCACGGCGGCGTCGCTATGCGTGACCTCCAGGATAGAAAGGCGGTCGCTGGCCTCGCCGACCTTGATCGGGTGCGGGATCTGCGCTTCGAACTGCTCGAGCCGTGGCGAGGCCACCGAGGTGACGCCCGGCTCGAGCCACAGGCGCGCCTCGCCCTTGGCGGGCACGCAGATCTTGTCGCAGACCGCATAGTCGAGCTTCAGTACCACGGTGACCGGACGCGCCGGGTCGATCGGCTGGACCGAGACCGGCACCACCACCTGGCCGACATAGCCGATGCCGGAGCCGGCACCGTCCTCGAAGCGCTCGGGTGTCGGCCAGCGGACATCGAGCCCGCCGACATTCTCCGATCCGCTCCAGTCGAAGACCGGTGGTACGCCGGCGTCGCCGGGGCTGCGCCAATAGGTCTTGAAGCCAGGCGACATCGTGATCTCGACGCCGATGCGCTGCTTGCCCGACGGAGCGGTCGCGCCGGCGATCAGGCGCACCGAGGAATATGCGGCCTTCGACCATGGCGAAACCGCGGCTTCCTGGGCGGAAGCCGGCGTGCCGAGCGCCAGCGCGGCGAGGAGAGTGAGGGCTGTGACCGTTTTCACGCGTTTGATTTAGGCGATCCAGTCCAACTTTGCGAGGACGATACCGATGCTGTGATCCCGTATCGGGACATGTTCAAGCATCGCCAGTTTTGCGCCAGCATTGCGGCGAGCATAGAGCGGGCGGTTCGGGCACGTTCGCGCTACGCCGGAAGGCCGGGATCACTACCGAGCCAAAGTGGTTCCCACATCAGCCCAACATGCTTTAGCATGGCGACATGAATCTCGGCTCGAACCAGCGCGTCAGCGGACGCAGCTATCTCGACGGGCAATGCCTGATCGCCATGCCGGGCATGAGCGATCAGCGCTTCGCCCGCAGCGTCGTCTATCTCTGCGCCCATTCCGAGGATGGCGCGATGGGCATCATCGTCAACAAGCCCGCTGCCGATACGCGCTTCCCGGAGTTGCTCGTCCAGCTCGACGTGATCCCGCCCGATCAGGCGATTCGCCTGCCGAGCCAGGCCGAGAGGGTGAAGGTCCTGCGCGGCGGGCCGGTCGAGACCAAGCGCGGCTTCGTCCTGCACAGCGCCGACTTCTTCCTGGAATCGGCAACGCTGCCGATCGATGACGGCATCTGCCTGACCGCGACGCTCGACATCCTGCGTGCCATCGCCGTCGGCACCGGGCCGGAGAGTGCGGTGCTGGCGCTCGGCTATGCCGGCTGGGGGGCGGGCCAGCTCGAATCCGAAATCCAGTCCAATGGCTGGCTGCATTGCCCGGCCGATCCCGAGCTGCTCTTCGATGATGCGCTTGATACCAAATACACGCGGGCGCTCGGCAAGCTCGGCATCGATCCGGCCTTCCTGTCGAAGGACGCCGGGCACGCCTGAAGAGCGTCATGCTCGGGCTTGACCCGAGCATCTCAGGCCGAATGAGGCTCCAACCTGAGCCTTCGCGTCACGAGATTCTCGGGTCTGCGCTTCGCTTCGCCCGAGAATGACACTTCCCGCTTACGCCGCCTCGAACGTCGAGCTCGACGCGCCCACCAGCCGCCGCGCTTCCGCCGCCGTCATCGGCTGACCGAAAGTGTAGCCCTGCGCGTACTGGCAGCCGAGCTGGTAGAGCTCGATCGCATCCGATTCGGTTTCGGCGCCTTCGGCGACGACGTCCATCTGCAGGTCGCCGGCGAGCTGGACGATCGAGCGCAGGATCACCGGCGGCTTACCGTTGCCCATCTGGCGCACGAAGCTCTGGTCGATCTTGATGGTGTCGAACGGGAAGCGCTGCAGATAGGACAGCGAGGAATAGCCGGTGCCGAAATCGTCGAGCGAGAGCCCTGCGCCGAGATCGCGGATGCGCGAGAGCATCTGCGCGGCATATTCCGGGTTCTCCATCACCAGGCTCTCGGTGATCTCGAGCTTGAGCGTGCCGGGCAGCACGCGCCGGCGCGCCAGCACGGCTTTGACGTCCCGCAGCAGGTCGTGGCGCAGCAGCTGGCGGCTGGAGACGTTGACGCTGGCGAAGATCGGCGGGTCGACTTCGAGCGCGGCCTGCCAGGCGGCGAGTTCGCGCGCGGTGCGGTCCATCACATAGACGCCGAGATCGACGATCAGCCCGCTCTCCTCGGCGATCGCGAGGAAGTCCTGCGGCAGCAGCCGACCTTCGCGCGGATGGTCCCACCGCATCAACGCCTCGAAGCCGGCGATGGTCCGGTCCTCCAGCCTGACAATCGGCTGGTACATCACCTGGATCTCGCCACGCTCGATCGCCCGGCGCAGGTCGCTTTCGAGCGCGAGGCGGTCGTTGCGATCGCTGCGCATCGCCGGGACGAAGACCTCGACCAGGTTGCCGCCCTGGTTCTTGGCATGCGCCATGGCGAGCTCGGCGTTCTTGAGCGCGTCGTCCTTGCGGGCCGTCGGCGTTCCGTCGAAGAGCGCGAGCCCGATCGACGGAGTCAGCACGATCTCGCGCTCGGCGAAGGTGATTGGCGTCGAGACGGCGCGGCGGATCAGTTCGGCGAGCGCCAGTACGCGCTCCGGATCGTTCTCCGAGACCAGGATCATCGCGAAGATGTCGCCGCCGATCCGTGCCAGCGTGTCCTGCGTCCTGAGCAGGCGGCCGAGGCGGCGCGCCAGCGTCAGCAGGATCGAATCGCCGGCCGAGAAGCCGACTGATTCATTGACCTGCTTGAAGCGGTCGATGTCGATCACGATCACGGTCGGGCGGATGGCGTCGTCGGCGCGGCTGAAGCCGAAGACCGCGGTAAGCCGGTCCTGGAACAGTTCGCGGTTGGGCAGACCGGTCAGGTTGTCGTGCACGGCGTCGTGCAGCATGCGCTCCTGCGCCGTGCGCTGCTCGGTCACATCCGAGAGCGTGCCGATAACGCGGATGACCTCGCCATCCGAGCCGACGACCGGCCGGGCCTTCAGGCTGAACCAGTGATAGGCGCCGCTCGCGGCGCGCAGGCGGAAATCGAGATTCAGCTTGCCGCGGCGCTGCTCGATCACCGCATCGAGCGAGACCCGGTAGCGGTCGCGATCGGCGACGTGCATGTGTTCGAGCCAGCGTGCGGCCGAGCCCTCGAGCGCACCCTTGGACAGGCCGAGCAATATCTCGGTCTGCGGTGAGACGAAGATCTTGTCGGCGGAGACGTCCCAGTCGAAGACGAGATCGCCGGAGCCTGCGAGCGCAAGAGCCTGCCGCTCGGTGTCGGAGACCAGCCCCTGACCCAGCGTGCCGCCGGCGAAGGCGTGCTGCACCACGGTGAAGCCGATCAGCAGCACGATCAGGATCAGGCCGCCGATCAGCGCCGGCGGCACGAGATCGCGGGTGACGTGGCCGACCACAGTGAAGCCGGCCGCCGTGACCCAGACCAGCAGCAGGAACCAGGTCGGGATCAACATCACCGCCCGCTCATAGCCATGGGTGGCGAGGTGCAGGATCAGCACGAAGCCGATGGCGGCGACGGCCGCGATCGAGATGCGGGCGATGCCCGACGCCATCGGCGCGTCAAAGACCGCAAGCCCGACCAATCCGGCGAGGCCGAGAATCCAGACGATGGTGATGTGGCTGTAGCGCACATGCCAGCGCGACAGGTTGAGATAGGCGAAGAGGAAGACGAGCAGCGTCGCGGCCAGAACCACCTCGGCGCCGGCGCGATAGATTCGCTCGATCGCGGGGGTCAGTGGGAAGATGCGCTGGAAGAAGCCGAAATCGAGCCCCGCATAGGCCAGCACCGCCCAGGCCAACGCTGCCGCGGCCGGGAAGATCACCGCGCCCTTGACCACGAAGATGATGGTCAGGAACAGCGCGAGCAGTCCGGCGATGCCGATGATGATGCCCTTGTAGAGCGTCAGCCCGTTGGTTTTCTGGCGATAGGCTTCCGGCTCGAACAGATAGAGCTGCGGCAGGTTCGGCGATTTCAGCTCCGCCACGAAGGTGACGGTGGTGCCGGGATCGAGCGTGATCTGGAAGATGTCGGCGTCGGGTGCCTCTTCGCGCTCGGGTCTGAGGCCCTGGCTCGCGGTGATCGCTTCGATCCGGCGGTCGCCCAGATCGGGCCAGACGACGCCCGAACCGATCAGGCGGTGGAACGGGGCGACCAGCAGGCGGTCGATCTGCTCGTCGGAATCATTGGTCAGCGCGAAGACGATCCAGTCCGGCCGCGCCCCGGATTCGCGCGCCCTGACGGCGATGCGCCGGACGATGCCGTCGGCGCCAGGCGCAGTCGAGATCTGGATGACGTCGCCGTCGGATTTGTTGCGCTCGACGACATCGGTCAGGTCGAGCACCGGTACGTCGAGCGGCACGCGCTGGGCCTCGACCGCCAGCGCCGGGCGCAGCAGCGCCAGCAGCACCAGCATGAGAAGGCCGCAAACGGCGATGCCGGACCGGAAAAAGCGATATGGCGATGACAAGGTGGACTCTGCGGGGAACTCTTCAGGCGTGACGGTCAGTGGTATCGGCGCGGCGTGGCGAGGGCAAGGCAATGCCGGCCTGTTCACAACTTGCGGCCAGTTGCGGACGGGAGGCGCGGCTCCGAGGAGAGCAGGCCATAGAGCAGGTGGTCGGCCCAGACCCCGTTGATCCTGAGATAGCCGCGGGCCTCGCCTTCGCGTGTGAAGCCGACACGCTCCAGAAGCCGGCGCGACGGCTCGTTGTTCGGCAGGCAGGCCGCTTCGACCCGGTGCAAAGCCAGCTCGGAAAAGGCGAAGTCGAGCGCGCCGCGCACTGCCTCGGTCATATGGCCCTTGCCGGCATGGCGCTGGCCCATCCAGTAGCCGAGCGTGCAGGCCTGCGCGACGCCGCGCCGGACCAGGCCGATCGTCAGCCCGCCCAGCAGGGTTTCCGAATGAGAATCGAGAATGAACAGCGAATAGGCTTCGTCGGACGCGATCTCGCGGGCGGCACGCTTGACGCGCAGGCGAAAGGAGGTGCGGGTCAGGTCGTCCTCGCTCCAGACCGGCTCCCACGGGGTCAGGAAGTCGCGGCTCTGCATCCGCAGGCTCGCCCAGGCCGAATAATCGCCGGCGAGCGGGGCGCGCATGATCAGGTTCTGCGTCCTGATCAGCGGCCGCGCCGGTGGGTCGGTGGCGAAGCGGAAGAGCGCCATCGTCGTCAGGCAGCCCGCGCCAGCATGGCCCGCAAAGTGGCCACTGGGGCAAGATTGTCGAGAGGGCCGACGGCCGCGACGGTGACCACGCCGTCGAGCAGGGCCTGACCGGCGGCACGCACATCGGCGAGGCTGACCGCATCGAGCCGGCGCGCCAATTCCTCGCGTGGGATCGCCCGGCCGAAGACGAGCACCTGCCGCGCCATCTGTTCGAGCTTGCCGCCGGGGCTTTCGAGCGAAGCGAGAAGCCCGACCTTCATCTGGGCCCGGGCCCGGGCGACCTCGACCTCGCTGACGTCGCGGGCCGCTTGGCTCAGGCAGTCGAGCGCGACTTCGACCAGCTCGCCGACATCCTCCGGCGCGGTGCCGGCGCTGATGCCGAAGACGCCGCAATCGGAGAAGGGCCAGTGGAAGGCGTCGATCGCATAGGCCAGGCCACGGCGCTCGCGCACCTCCTGGAACAGGCGCGAGGACAGCCCCCCGCCGAGCACGGCCGAGAAGATCTGCAGCGGATAATGCGCGCCGTTGGTGAACGGCTTGCCGGGGAAGCCGAGGACGATATGGACCTGTTCCTCGTCGCCGTCGATGCGAGCTTCGCCGCCGTGATAGCTGGCCTGCGCGCGCGGGCTGGGTGCCGCGGCAGGCTTCGGCGGCAGGGCGGCTAGCGAGGCTTCAGCCAGCGCGACGAGTTCGTCATGGTCGACGGCGCCGGCCGCCGCCAGCACCATGTTGCCGGCATGGTAGTGCCGGCCGAGATAGGCGCGGATCGCGTCGGGCGTGAAGCTCTGCACAGTTTCCGCCGTGCCGAGGATCGGCCGGCCGAGCGGCTGCTCCGGGAAGGCGGCCTGCAGGAAGCGGTCATAGACGAGATCGTCCGGCGTATCCTGGACGGCGCCGATCTCCTGCAGGATCACGCCCTTCTCACGCGCCAGCTCCTCCTCGCTGAGGGCGGGCGCGGTCAGGATGTCGGCGAGGATGTCGACCGCCAGCGGCAGGTCCTGGCCGAGCACGCGGGCGGTGTAGCAGGTGTATTCGACTGACGTTGCGGCATTGAGGTCGCCGCCGACGCTCTCGATCTCCTCGGCGATCTGGAGAGCCGAGCGCCGGGCCGTGCCCTTGAACGCCATATGCTCGAGCAGATGGGCGAGGCCGTGTTCATGCGGCAGCTCATCGCGCGCGCCGGCGCCGATCCAGATGCCGAGCGAGACGGTCGAGGCATGGGCCATGCGCTCTGAGACGATGCGCAGGCCGGACGGCAGCGTCGTCAGGCTGACGGCCGGGTCATGGCCGGCTGCCTCGCCCTGTTTCACAGTCTTCGGCTTGTCGGTCTTCGCCTTCAACGTCTTGATCACCTTCATGCTGCGGCGCTCCGCACGGCGCGGGCGCGCTCGGCGACGAAGCGCTCGAGCTTGCTTTGGTCGTTCGGCAGCACGCTGAACCGCTCCTTGCGCTCCATCAGGTCGGACAGATGCTCAGGAAGAGCGGGCATGACGCCGCTCGCCGCCGCCACTGCCGCCGGGAACTTGGCGGGGTGGGCGGTGCCGAGCGCGACCACCGGCGTCGCCGGGTCGGCCTGCAGCAGCTTGCGCGCGGCGGCGACGCCGATGGCGCTGTGCGGGTCGAGCAGATAGCCGGCCTCGCGCCAGGTCGTGCCGATCTCGTTGGCGATCGAGGCCTCGTCCTGCGAGACCGCGTCGAAATCGGCGCGGATGCGGGCGAGCGGCTCGGGCGCGATCTCGAAGCGGCCCGATTGCGCCAGCGATTGCATCAGCCGGCGCACGGCAGCGCCGTCGCGGCCATGCGCCTCGAACAGCAGTCGCTCGAAATTCGAGGAAATCTGGATGTCCATCGAGGGCGAGGTCGTCGCCGCGACGCCGCGCATCTCGTAGACGCCGGTCTGGAGCGTGCGCGCCAGGATGTCGTTGCTGTTGGTGGCGATCATCAGCCGGCCGACCGGCAAGCCCATCTGCTTGGCGATCCAGCCGGCGAGGATGTCGCCGAAATTGCCGCTCGGCACCGAAAAAGAGACCGGGCGGTGAGGCGAGCCGAGTGCGCTCGCCGCTGTGAAATAGTAGACGACCTGCGCCGCGATCCGCGCCCAGTTGATCGAGTTGACGCCGGAGAGCCGGATCTCGTCGCGGAAGGCGTGATGGTTGAACAGCGCCTTCACCAGATTCTGGCAATCGTCGAAGGTGCCTTCGATCGCGATGGCGTGGACGTTGCCGGCTTCGACCGTAGTCATCTGTCGGCGCTGCACGTCGGAGACGCGGCCTTCCGGATAGAGGATGAAGACGTCGACCCGTTCCAAACCCTTGAAGGCGTCGATCGCGGCGCTGCCGGTGTCGCCCGAGGTCGCGCCGACGATGGTGGCGCGCTCGCCGCGCTGCGCCAGCACATGGTCCATCAGCCGCCCGAGCAGCTGCATCGCCACGTCCTTGAAGGCGAGTGTCGGGCCATGGAAGAGCTCGAGCGAAAACAGGTTATCGCCGAGCTGGACGAGCGGGCAGACGGCCGGATGACGGAAGCTGGCATAGGCCTCGCCGATCATCGTCTTGAGCGCATCGGCCGCGACGTCGCCATCGGCAAGCGCACCGACGACGCGCTCCGCGACTTCAGCATAGGGTTTGCCGGCGAAGCCCGCGATTTCGGGCGCACTGAAGCGCGGCAAAGTCTGCGGCAGATAGAGGCCGCCGTCACGGGCGAGTCCGGCGAGCAGCGCGTCAGCGAAGGAGAGCGACGGCGCTTCGCCACGGGTCGAAATATGCAGCACGATGATGGTCTCTGATGTCGTGCTGATCCTATAGGCCCGTTGGCGGGGGAGGGCAAAAGCAAAGGCTGATTAGCCGCTCTGCGTCGGCTTCCGCGCCTGCCAGGCATAGGCCCCGAACACCCCGATCAGCGTCAGTGCCAGCCCCCACCAGGTCAGCGCATATTGCAGATGGTTGTCCGGGATGCGGGCGATCAGTTCCTTGACGTCGACGCCGGCCGGCGGCGTCAGCCCGTCGCCCTGGCGTTCCGCTTCGAGATAGAACGGGGCGGCTGCGGACAGGCCGAGCGCTGCGGCGATACCGGCGGGATCGCGTGTGTAGAACTCGCGCTGCTGCGGCAGATCGGCCGGCGTGAAGCTGTTGCGGGTTTCCGGCGCGCGCAGATAGCCGGTGATGGTCGCAGCGCCGGTTGCCGGGGTGACCGTCGCAAAGCGGCTTTCCGGCACGAAGCCGCGGTTGACGAGAATCGTCGCGCCGTCTTCCAGCCGGAAGCCCTGGAAGACCCAGCGGCCGAAGCCGGAAAGCTGGCGCGAGCCCGGCGGGCCAGCAGCGATCGTGGTGCGCACGCCGGCGATTCCGTCGAGATAGCTGCCCTTGGCGACAGCCCTTGTGAGATCGACCGCTGCGAGGTCGAGCCGCGGCCAGTCACTCGCTGGCGGCAGCGCGGCGGTGGAGCCTGCGGCTTGCGTCTCCAGCCGCGTGATGAAGGCGCGCTTCTCGTCCATGCGCTGCCACTGCCAGGCGCCGAGCCAAAGGAGGACGCCGACACCGACGATCGTCAGCATGGTCGGCAGCAGCAGCTTCGGCTGGCCCGCGGGAGCAATCTGTTCGCTCACTTCTTCAACCTGCCTTCTTCGGCCTTGTTGGCGTATTGCAGGGCGACTGCGAGCCCTTTCATCGGCCGCAGCAATCCGAGGCAGGTGACGAGCGCCAGCGGCAGCCAGAGCAGAAGGTGCAGCCAGATCGGCGGGGTGTAGGTGATCTCGACATAGAGCGCGAGGCCGAGCACGAAGAAGCCGGCGATCAGCATGATGAACACGGCCGGCCCGTCGGCTGAGTCGGCAAAGGCGAAATCGAGGCCGCAGGCGGCGCAGCGCGGTTTCAGCTTGAGATAGCCGTCGAACAGCTTGCCTTCGCCGCAGCGCGGGCAGCGGCCGGTGAGGCCTGTCGAGAAGGGTGAAGGCGGGGTGATCTGCGGCTGTACCATCGCTGCCTCCTGTAAACGGAAAGGGCGGCCTTGCGGCCGCCCCTTATTCAGGTTCGCGGCCGCTTCCGGCCTGGGGCCTAGTGCGCCGCCGGCACGCCGGAGCCCCAGACATAGATCGAGGCGAACAGGAACAGCCAGACCACGTCGACGAAGTGCCAGTACCAGGCGGCGAACTCGAAGCCGAGATGCTGGTCCGGCTTGAAGTGGCCGAGATAGACGCGCCACAGGCAGATCGCCAGGAAGATCGTGCCGATGATGACGTGGAAGCCGTGGAAGCCGGTCGCCATGAAGAAGGTCGCGCCGTAGATGTTGCCCTTGAAGGCGAAAGCGGCGTGCGCGTACTCGTAAGCTTGGCAGGCCGTGAACAGGATGCCGAGGATTACGGTCAGCCACAGGGCCTGCTTCAGGCCCTTCCGGTCGCCTTGGATCAAGGCGTAGTGCGCCCAGGTCACGGTCGTGCCGGAGGTCAGCAGGATCAGGGTGTTGAGCAGCGGCAGGTGCCAGGGGTCGAAGGTCTCGATGCCCTTCGGCGGCCAATGCCCGCCGGTGAACTCGGCGCGGGCGTACTGGATGTGCTCACCGGTGAACAGGCTGGCGTCGAAATAGGCCCAGAACCAGGCGACGAAGAACATCACCTCCGAGGCGATGAACATCATCATGCCATAGCGGTGGTGCAGCTGCACCACGCGGGTGTGATGGCCCTCGCGCTCGGCTTCGCGGATCACGTCCATCCACCAGGCGAGCATGGTGTAGAGCACGCCGAGCAGGCCGACGCCGAAGACGAGCGGGCCGATATTCATCCCGGCGACCGGCATCGACTTCATCCACATCACCGCGCCGATCGCCATCGTGGTCGCGCTGGCGGCGCCGACGATCGGCCACGGGCTCGGATCGACGAGGTGGTAGTCGTGGTTCTTGGTATGGGCCCCGGCCATCGTGTTCAACTCTCCACGTCCGATAGAAGCGCAGCGCGTCAGCGCAGCTTTATAGTTTCGGTTGGTTGCCGTCACCCTTGCTTTCCGCCACCGGCTGCCCGTTCTTCGACGGGAAATAGGTGTAGGACAGGGTGATCGATTTCAGACTGGCGAGCTCGCGGTTCAGCTCGATCTCGGGATCGATGTAGAACACCACGGGCGCTTCCATGGTCTCACCGGGCTGCAGCGTCGTCTCGGTGAAGCAGAAGCACTGGATCTTGACGAAATAGGCGCCCGACTGGTTGGGCTGGACATTATAGGTCGCGATCCCGGTCATCGGCCGCGAGGACGTGTTGGTGATCTTGTAGAACACCGTCTGCGTCACGCCGACCTGCGCCTTGATCTCCGTCCTCTCCGCCTCGAAGCGCCAGCCCAGCGCGGGCGCGACATTGGCGTCGAAGGCGACCGAGACGATCCGCTCGCTGGTCTTGCCAGTGGCGGCCGTGCCCACCATCGGCGTGCCGGCAAAGCCGGTGACCTTGCAGAACAGGTTGTAGAGCGGCACCGCGGCGAAGGAGAGCCCGGTCATGGTCAGCACGGCGGCGCTGCAGGCAAGGACGGTGCGGCGGTTTCGGGAGGCGGCCGTCATCGCGTCACAGCGGCCGGTTGAGGATCGCCGGCCCGGTCTTGGCCAGCGTCACGATGAAGAAGAACAGCACGAGCCCGCCGAGCACGAGCGCGAGCGCGATCGAGCGGCGATTGCGCCGCGCCATGTCCTCTGGCGAGAATGGCGCCGGCGGTTGCTTCTTGTCCTGCGGGGCTTGGCTCATCCCAGCACCTTGGGCAGGGCCCACATCAGGCCGAGGCCGTTCTCGGCCAGCAGCACGGCAAAGAGCAGGAAGAGATAGAGGATCGAGAAGCCGAACAGGGCATAGGCCGCCTTGTTGGCCGCTTCGCCCTGCGTGATCCGCAGCACCCGCAGCGACAGGCCGATCATGGCGAGCCCGGTCACGACCGAGACGATGAGATAGATCAGCCCGCCGAAGCCCATCAGCGCCGGCAGCACTGCGACCGGGGCCAACACCAGCGTATAGGCGACGATCTGGCGACGCGTGGCAGCGGGGCCGGCGACGTTCGGCAGCATCGGGATGCCGGCGCGGGCATAGTCATCGGACTTCACCAGGGCCAGCGCCCAGAAATGCGGCGGCGTCCACAGGAAGATGATCGCGAACAGCACGATCGAGGTCATGCCGAAATCGCCGGTGACCACGGCTTCGCCGATCATCGGCGGGAAGGCGCCGGCGGCGCCGCCGATGACGATGTTCTGCGGCGTCGCCCGCTTCAGCCACATCGAGTAGACGACGACATAGAAGAAGATCGTGAAGGCCAGCATCGCCGCCGAGAGCAGATTGGCGACGAGGCCGAGCACCAGCACGGAGCCGATCGAGAGGGTCAGCCCGAAGGCGAGCGCCTCGGACGGCAGGATACGGCCGGCGGGAATCGGCCGGTTGGCCGTGCGGGTCATCACCGCGTCGATGTCGGCATCCCACCACATGTTGAGGCAGCCCGAGGCGCCAGCGCCGACCGAGATCGCCAGCAGGGCGGCAAAGCCGATCACCGGATTGACCGCACCCGGCGCCGCGACCATGCCGCCGAGCGCCGTCACGATCACGAGGAACATCACGCGCGGCTTGAGCAGCGCAAAGAAGTCGCGCGCCTCGCCGGTGGAACTCAGCGAGACTCCGTCGTCAGCCTGGGTGATCTGATCGAAGGCAGCAGACATCGAAATTCGTTCGCTTCAACATTCGTGATGCCCGAGGGCATCGTTTACGGGATCCGCCCGTCTCCGGAGCGCCTCGAACCAGGCGCTCGGGGGAGGGGCGGCGGCGGGCCATGAGGCCCGCCGCCAGTTGGTTCAGTGATCCGAGCCGGTGATGCGCGGCAGCGTCTCGAACTGGTGGAAGGGCGGCGGCGAGGGCAGGGTCCACTCCAGCGTGGTCGCGCCTTCGCCCCACGGATTGTTGCCGGCGATCTCCTTCTTCGTGAAGGCGACGACGATGCCGTAGAGCCAGATCAGGAGGCCGGCGGCGAAGATGTAGGAACCGATCGACGACCAGAAATGCCAGCCGGCGAAGGCGTCGGGATAGTCGACATAGTGCCGCGGCATGCCCGAGAGCCCGAGGAAGTGCTGCGGGAAGAACAGCAGGTTCGCACCGATGAACGCGACCCAGAAGTGCAGGCGGCCAACCCAGTCCGGGATGATGTAGCCGCTCATCTTCGGGAACCAGTAGTAGAAGCCGGCAAAGATGCCGAACACGGCGCCGAGCGACAGCACGTAGTGGAAATGCGCCACCACGTAGTAGGTCGCATGCAGCGAGCGGTCGAGACCGGCATTGGCCAGCACGACGCCGGTGACGCCGCCGACGGTGAACAGGAAGATGAAGCCGATCGCCCAGAGCATCGGCGCGGTGAAGCGCAGGGACCCGCCCCACATCGTCGCGATCCACGAGAAGATCTTCACGCCTGTCGGCACCGCGATCACCATCGTCGCGAAGACGAAGTAGCGCTGCGTGTTGAGCGACAGGCCGACCGTATACATGTGGTGGGCCCAGACGATGAAGCCGACGACGCCGATCGCAACCATGGCGTAGGCCATGCCGAGATAGCCGAAGATCGGCTTCTTCGAGAAGGTCGAGATGATGTGGCTGATGATGCCGAAGGCCGGCAGGATCATGATGTAGACTTCGGGGTGGCCGAAGAACCAGAACAGGTGCTGGTAAAGCACCGGGTCGCCGCCGCCGGACGGATCATAGAAGGTCGTGCCGAAATTGCGGTCGGTCAGCAGCATGGTGATCGCGCCGGCGAGAACCGGCAGCGCCAGCAGCAGCAGGAAAGCGGTGACCAGCACGCCCCAGGCGAACAGCGGCATCTTGTGCATGGTCATGCCGGGCGCGCGCATGTTCAGGATCGTGGTGATGAAGTTGATCGCGCCCAGGATCGAGGCTGCGCCGGCAAGGTGCAGCGCCAGGATGCCGAAATCGACCGACGGGCCGGGGTGGCCTGTCGACGAGAACGGCGGATAGATCGTCCACCCGGTGCCGACGCCCTTCGCCCCCGGGGCGCCTTCGACGAACATCGAGATCAGCAGCAGGATGAGCCCGGCGACGGTGAGCCAGAACGAAATGTTGTTCATGCGCGGGAAGGCCATGTCCGGCGCGCCGATCATCAGCGGCACGAACCAGTTGCCGAAGCCGCCGATCAAGGCCGGCATGACCATGAAGAAGATCATGATCAGACCGTGGCCGGTGACGAAGACGTTGTAGCTCTGGCCGTTGGCGAAGATCTGCAGGCCCGGCTGCTGCAATTCGATCCGCATCATGATCGACAGGAAGCCGCCGATCAGGCCCGCGATGATCGAGAAGATCAGATAGAGCGTGCCGATGTCCTTGTGGTTGGTCGAGAGCAGCCAGCGGCGCCAACCCGTGGGGGTGTGGTGCTCGTGGGCGTGGGCGTCGTCATGCCCGTGGGCGTGGGGAGCCGCGGTAGCCATGAAATTCGTCTCCTCCTGCGAATACGGTTCGCGTGAGTTCTTTCAAGAGTGTCGGGTTCAGCGGGCCGCTTCGGCGACCTTGCTGGTGGCGTCGGCGGCATTGGCGAATTTCTGCTTCGCTTCCGCGAGCCAGGCTGTGTAGCGCTCCTGGCTGACGACGCGGATGGCGATCGGCATGTAGGCATGGTTCTGGCCGCAGATGAACGAGCACTGGCCGTAGAAGATGCCTTCGCGATCGGCCTTGAACCAGGTTTCGTTCAGTCGGCCGGGGATGGCGTCGATCTTCAGGCCGAAGGCCGGCAGCGCGAACTTGTGGATGACATCGGCGCCGGTGACCTGCACGCGCACGATCTTGCCGACCGGAACGACCGCCTCGTTGTCGACGGCGAGCAGGCGCGGCGCCTCGGATTCGGCGATCTTCTTGGTCTGGATCGCCTCGGCGCGCTGCTTCTCGTCGAGCATCAGCGAATCGAAGCCGAAGCTGCCGCCGTCCTGCGGGTACTCGTAGGACCAGTACCACTGCTTGCCGGTGACCTTCACGGTCATGTCGGCTTGCGGAATCTCCAGCTGCAGCTTGAGCAGGCGGAAGGAGGGGATGGCGATCACGACCAGGATCAGCACCGGAATGATCGTCCAGGCCACTTCGAGCAGCGCGTGGTGCGTCGTCTTCGAGGGAACCGGGTTCGCCTTCTCGTTGAAGCGCCAGGCGACATAGACCAGCAGGCCCAGCACAAAGAGCGTGATGATGAAGATGAGTACGTTCACCCAGTCATGGAACCAGTGAATGAACGTCATCACTTCGGAATTGGCCGGCTGGAGATTCAGCTCCCAAGGCTGCGGCATGCCGTTCTGGGCCGATGCGACGGCCGGCGAAAACGCTACCAGAGCTGCAGCGAAGGCAGCCAGCGCGTTCTTGAGAGGAGTGGTCACAAATCGCATCGGTCCGACATAGCTCCTTTGATGCCGCGCGATCTGCCTCGGTCAGCTTCAAGGCAGGCGCGCCGGGACGGCCACGTCTGGCCACCCCGGTTGTTCGGCATTGCGATAAATCAAAGATCACGCTTGCGCCAGTGGGACAATGACAGGCCGTGACCCAGTCCGTGCGGCATAAGTACGCGACATGCGCATGGGCGCCGGCCTGCCGGTCGACGTCGCCAGTGTCGAGTCCGCCACGCGGGCGCTTATGATGCTTCGCCTTGACAGGAATCGGGACGCATGGTCGGAACGCATTCTCGCATGGCGGGGGTGCCGTTCGGCGTGGGTCTGCTTGCATTCCCAGCGCCCGCAAGGAGAGGAGGACAGCGATGCGCTTATTGATCGGTCCCGTGGCCGCGGCGCTCGCCGTCCTGGGCTGCGGCTGGCTTTCGGCTGCGCCGGCCCATGCGCAGGGTGCGGTGCGCTCCACTCATGGCGATTGGCAGATGCGCTGCGAGACCCCGCCCGGCGCCAAGGCTGAGCAATGCGCGCTCGTGCAGAATGTCGCGGCCGAGGATCGGCCGAACCTTACCTTGCTGGTGATCGTGCTGAAGACGGCTGACCAGAAGAGCCGTCTGCTGCGCGTGGTCGCCCCGCTCGGCGTGCTGCTGCCTTCCGGCCTCGGTCTCAAGATCGACGACAAGGATATCGGTCGCGCCGGCTTCGTGCGCTGCCTGACGACCGGTTGTGTCGCCGAGGTCGTGATGGACGATACCCTGCTCGGTCAGCTCAAGACTGGTAAGAGCGCCACATTCATCGTGTTTCAGACACCGGAGGAAGGGGTCGGTATTCCGGTTTCGCTCAACGGATTCGGCCCCGGCGTGGAGGCTTTGCCGTGATTGATCGCTTTGCTGGCCGCTTCGGCCGGTTCATTCTGCCCGCCGGCCTGGCCCTCGCGCTCGCCGGCTGCGGTTCCTCCGGTTCGTCGAGCACGGGCGAGCCCAGCACCACGCAGAAGCTCGGCAATATCCTGATGTTCCAGTCGACCACGCCGCCGCAGCCCAATCAGCTGCCGACGGACGATGAGGTCTATTTCATCTGCCCCTCGGTGATCATCGCCGATGGCGGAGCGGCGATCCGGGCCCAGTCGGGACCGGACAGCGGCAGTCTGCGCAGCCAGGTCTCGATCACCACCACCGCGCGCGAGTGTACCCAGGCGAACAAGGATGGCGGCTTCACCCTCAAGGTCGGCGTCGAGGGGCGTATCCTGATTGGCCCGGCCGGCAGCGCCGGCAGCTATGGCGCGACATTGATCACCCAGGTGATGCGCAACAACCAGGTCATTGCGCGCCGCAGCTCCCGTGTCGGCGGGGCGATCCCCTCCGGCCAGACTGGCGCGGACTTCTCGCATGTCGAGGGCAACATTGTCGTCCCACCGGGCTCCGGCGAGGTCGAGATCATCGTCGGGTTGAACACCGGTGGTGCCGAACCGACGCGGCGCCGGCGCCGATAAGCGGCACGCTGCCGTGAACTGAGGCAGGGAGCCGATTGACTCGGCCCCTCGCTCGTCTATTGCTGGCTCAGCCGCATCATCCCCGCGGGAGAGACCGGAGCCGGACTTGTCCGGCGTCGGCGCCGAAGGCGCAACCGCCCCGGAAACGCTCAGGCAAACGGACCGCGTGGGAGTTGGCGCTCTGGAAAGTGGCGGGCCTTTGAGGCTCGCCCACCGACGGGGGTAACTCGCCCTAGGCTTTAAGCCTGGCGGGGAAATCTCTCAGGTCCCGAGACAGAGGGGGCGCGCTCCGGACGAATCCGTCCGGGGCTCGCGCTCGACTCTGGAAGGGATGCCATGGCTGCCGAAGCCGAGACTGCAAGCACCGAGCCGTTGCTCAAGACACCGTTCCATGCCCGCCATGTCGCGGCGGGTGCGCGTATGGTGCCGTTCGCCGGCTACGACATGCCGGTGCAGTACCCTGCCGGCATCATGGCCGAGCACAACTGGACCCGCGAGAGCGCCGGCCTGTTCGACGTCTCGCATATGGGCCAGGCCTTCCTCGTCGGCCCCGATCATGAGACCACGGCCCGTGCGCTCGAGGCGTTGATTCCGGCCGATATCGTCAACTTGCCGCCCGGCAAGCAGCGCTATTCGCAGCTGCTGAACGAGGACGGCGGCATTCTCGACGATCTGATGGTGACGCGCTCGGCCGATCCAGACGAGGACGGTGCGCTGCTGCTCATCGTCAACGCCGCCTGCAAGATCGCCGACTACGCTCATATCGAGGCACGGCTGCCGGCCAATGTGAAGCTGGTCAAGGCCGAGCATCGCGGCCTGATCGCACTGCAGGGACCGAAGGCGGAAGAGGCGCTGGCGGCGCTCAATCCCGAAGCTGCCGAAATGGGTTTCATGACCCTGCGCACGCTGAAGCTCGGCGGGGTCAAGGCCAATGTCAGCCGCTCCGGCTATACCGGCGAGGACGGCTACGAGATCTCCGCTGCGGCGGACCGCATCGGCGAGATCTGGGATGCGCTCCTGCTCGACGCTCGCGTCAAGCCGATCGGCCTCGGTGCCCGCGATTCGCTGCGGCTCGAAGCCGGCTTGTGCCTTTACGGCCATGACATCGACACCACGACCTCACCGGTCGAGGCGGCGCTCAACTGGTCGATCCAGAAGCGCCGGCGCGAGGAGGGCGGCTTTCCCGGAGCGCAGCGCATTCAGCGCGAGTTCGCGGAGAAGCCGGCCCGCATCCGCATCGGCCTCGTGCCCGAAGGCCGGGCTCCGGCGCGCGAAGGCGCCGAGATCGCGCTCGCCGACGGCACCATCGTCGGCAAGGTCACTTCGGGCGGCTTCGGCCCGACACTGAACGGCCCCTGCGCCATGGGCTACGTCGCCAGGGAGCATGCCGCTCCCGGCACGAAGCTCGATCTGATCGTGCGCGGCAAGCCGCTGGCGGCGACCGTCGCCGCCATGCCCTTCGTCCCCAACCGCTACAAGCGCTGAGCTTCACCCCTTTTCGCCGGAGGAAACCCATGGCCGAGACCCGCTACACCAAGGACCACGAATACATCCGCATCGAAGGCGATACCGGCACGGTCGGCATCACCGATTACGCCCAGGGCCAGCTCGGCGACGTCGTCTTCGTCGAGCTGCCTTCGCTCGGCAAGGCGCTCTCCAAGGGCGGTGAAGCCGCCGTCGTCGAGAGCGTCAAGGCGGCGTCCGAGGTCTATGCGCCGGTCTCCGGCGAGGTCGTCGCCGTCAACAGCGAGCTCGAAGCCGCGCCCGGAACGGTCAACGAGGACCCGGCCGGCAAGGGCTGGTTCGTCAAGCTCAAGCTCACGGATGCTGCCGAGCTGGAGGGCCTGCTGAGCGAGACCGAGTACCAGGACTACTTGAAGACGCTCTGAGGCGTCGGGACACGTCATTCTCGTCCGGAGATCCGAGAACCTCCGGACGAGAAGGCACTGGTTGAAGAGATGCTCGGGTCAGGCCCGAGCATGACGCCATTCAAGGAACCTCCATGCGCTATCTCCCCCTGACCGAGACCGACCGCGAGGACATGCTCGCGCGCATCGGCGTGCCCGATGTCGACGCGCTCTTCTCCGATGTGCCGGCTGGCAAGCTGCTGAAAGAACCGCTCGACCTGCCGCGCGCCAAGGGCGAACTCGAAGTCGAGCGCATCCTCGGGCGGCTGTCGGCGAAGAATACGGCGGCCGGCGCGGTGCCGTTCTTCGTCGGGGCGGGCGCCTACAAGCACCATGTCCCGGCGACGGTCGACCATCTGATCCAGCGCTCGGAGTTCCTGACCAGCTATACGCCCTACCAGCCCGAGATCGCCCAGGGCACGCTGCAATACCTCTTCGAGTTCCAGACCCAGGTCGCAGCGCTGACCGGCATGGAGGTCGCCAACGCTTCGATGTATGACGGCTCGACCGGCACCGCCGAGGCGGTGCTGATGGCGCATCGCGTCACCAGGCGGCGCAAGGCGGTGCTCTCCGGCGGGCTGCACCCGCATTATACCCAGGTCGTCGAGACGCTGTCCGAGATGGCGAGCGACGAGGTCGTGGCTTTGAAGCCCGACGTTCGCGCCACCGAAGACATCCTCAGCCAGATCGACGACAGCGTCTCCTGTGTCGTTGTGCAGTCGCCTGACGTCTTCGGCAACCTGCGCGATCTCAAGCCGATTGCCGACAAGGCGCACGCTCATGGCGCGCTGCTGATCGCGGTCTTCACCGAGGTCGTCTCGCTCGGCGCGGTGACGCCGCCCGGCGCCCAGGACGCCGACATTGTCGTCGGCGAGGGCCAGTCGATCGGCAATGCCCTGAACTTCGGCGGGCCCTATGTCGGCCTCTTTGCCGCCAAGTCGAAATATATCCGCCAGATGCCGGGCCGGCTCTGCGGCGAGACCGTCGACGCCGATGGCCGCCGCGGCTTCGTGCTGACGCTCTCGACCCGCGAGCAGCATATCCGCCGCGACAAGGCGACCTCGAACATCTGCACCAATTCCGGCCTCTGCGTGCTGGCCTTCACCATCCATATGACGCTGCTCGGCCAGGCCGGGCTGTCGCGCCTCGCCGAGGTCAACCACGCCAATGCGGTCAAGCTCGCCGACGCGCTCGCCGGAGTGAAGGGCGTCGAGGTCGTCAACGAGAGCTTCTTCAACGAGTTCACGCTGAAGCTGTCGAAGCCGGCGGCAGAGGTGGTCGAGGCGATGGCCGCAAAGGGCATTCTCGCCGGCGTGCCGGCCTCGCGCCTGAAGCCCGGCGTCGGGCTCGACGATCTTCTGATCGTCGCCAATACCGAAGTGAACACGGATGAAGATCGAGCGGCCTTCGTGGCGGCGCTCGCGGAGGTGCTGTGATGGCGATGCTCATCCCGGCAGAGCACGCGGAAATCCATTTCAACCGTGCAGCCGACTTCCAACCGTCAGATGATGTTTTTGTCTGCGACAGGCGAGATCGAAAGCTGGGTACCGATCAACCCGTAATTATCGCCTCCAGATTCCAGGCGTCCTATGGGGCGATGAATAGCGGCTGGATGAAGGGAAGTGATCGTACAGATACGCCGGAAGGTGTGTTCGCTTCCGAGTGGCTAAATTCCCCGGTTCGAGTGTCCTTGCCTGGTCTCAAAGCTGTGCTTCGGGAGCTCGGGAAAATTGATCGATGTGAGTGGGCAAGGACCATGTTCGCGGCGATCGAATGGGATCCGGAATTCGGCACCCACGGAGAGGAAGAATAATATGCTGAACCGTCAGGGACGTCCCAGCCAGGCTGGCGAGGGCGCGGCCGAGCGCCACGAGACCTTCACCGGCAATCGCGCGCTGCAGCAGATCGAGCCGCTGATCTTCGAGATCGGCCATCACGAGTCGACCGGCGTCGACATCGACAGGCCGGCGCCGTTCAAAAGCCGTCTTGGCAAGCATGCCCGCCAAAGCGAGATCGGCCTGCCGGGCCTCTCCGAGCCCGAGACGATGCGCCACTACGTGCGCCTCAGCCAGAAGAACTACGGCATCGACACCGGGCTGTTCCCGCTCGGCTCCTGCACGATGAAGCACAATGCCCGCCTCAACGAGAAGGTGGCGCGGCTGCCGGGCTTCTCCGATGTGCATCCGCTCCAGCCGGTCTCGACCGTGCCGGGCGCGCTCGACGTGATGCTTGAGCTCGCGCACTATCTGATGACCCTGACCGGCATGCCGGCCGTGGCGCTCTCGCCCAAGGCCGGCGCCCATGGCGAGGCCTGCGGCATGATGGCGATCAAGGCCGCCATCGCCGCCAAGGGCGAGGGCGCGACCCGCAATGTCGTGCTGGTGCCCGAATCCGCCCATGGCACCAACCCGGCGACCGCGGCGCTGATCGGCTTTTCCGTGAAGTCGGTGCCGGCCCGCGCCGACGGCACGGTCGCGGTCGAGGACGTCAAGGCGCTGCTCGGCCCCGATGTCGCGGCGATCATGCTGACCAACCCCAATACCTGCGGCATCTTCGAGCCGCAGATCGTCGAGATCGCCGCGGCGATGCACGAGGCCGGCGCCTATTTCTACTGCGACGGTGCCAACTTCAACGCGATCGTCGGCAAGGCGCGTCCGGGCGATCTCGGCGTCGACGCCATGCACATCAACCTGCACAAGACCTTCTCGACCCCGCATGGCGGCGGCGGCCCAGGCGCCGGCCCGGTCGTGCTCTCGGAGCGGCTGGCGCCCTTCGCGCCGGTGCCGTTCATCCATGTCGAGGGCGGCAAGTCGCGCTTGGTCGAGCACAAGGCCGATGCGCCTGAGGGTAACGATCCCTTCGGCCGCATGACCGCCTTCCACGGCCAGATGGGCATGTATGTCCGCGCGCTCGCCTATATGCTCAGCCATGGCGCCGACGGCATGAAGCAGGCCTCGGAAGACGCCGTGCTCAACGCCAACTACATCCGCGCCGGCCTTGTCGACCTGATGTCGCTGCCCTTCCCTGATCACCCTTCCATGCACGAGGCGCTGTTCGACGATGACTGGCTGAAGGGTACCGGCGTCTCGACGCTCGATTTCGCCAAGGCGATGATCGACGAGGGCTACCACCCGATGACGGTATATTTCCCGCTCGTCGTCCACGGCGCCATGCTGATCGAGCCGACGGAGTCGGAATCGAAGGCCTCGCTCGACCTGTTCGTCGCGACGCTGCGTGATCTCGCCATCGCGGCGAAAGGCAACGACAAGACCCGCTTCACCGCAGCCCCGCACCATGCCCCGATCCGCCGTCTCGACGAGACGAGGGCGGCGCGCCAGCCGGTGCTGAAATGGGAGAAGCCTGCGCCGGTGAAGGAAGCCGCGGAGTAGGGGCTCAACGCTGCTCGATCCAGGGATCGAGCAGCCGCAGGCCGAGGCGGTCGAAATCCCGGATGTTGCGCGTGACGAGCGTCAGGTCGCGCATCCGGCTCGTCGCTGCGATCAGCCCGTCCATTGGCTCGAGATTCGCGCCGTTCCGGCGCGACCACGCGATCAGATCTCCCCAAGCTAATGCGATGTCGTGTGCGACATCGATGATTCGGCCGTCGAAGCGCTGTGGCAGGTCGGTGCCCAGCCAGGCCCCTAGCGCATCGCGTCGCTTACCAGTTGGCAGCAGTGCGACACCGCAGCGTATCTCTGCGATGGTGATCACGCTGATGAAGAACTCGCTCTGGGGCTTTGTCCGAATGAATTGAGCTACGTTCGGCGACAGATCCCGCTTGGCGAGCTCGGATACCACATTGGTGTCGAGCAGAAAGCTCAAAGATCGACCTTCCGAAAACCGCCCTTGAAGCGTTCAATCTCGATCCCGCTATCGTAGAGCGGTGAGTTCTGGAAGAACTCGACGAGCGTTCCCTTTGGCGTCGTCTTTTTCTCCCATTCTTCCACCGACACCAGTACCGCCGCTGGCTTGCCGTTGCGCGTCACCGTTTGTGGGCCTTCGGATTTCGCCTTGTCGATCAGCTCCGAGAAGCGTGCCTTGGCGTTGGCCACAGTCCATGTTTCCTTGGGCAGTGCGGTCATGTTGGCCTCCGCGAGAAATGACTATCATGACCATATAGGTCAAAGATTGGCGCCGGCAAGGCGGCCGCTGCCCTTTCGTTACCTGGGCAGCCTGCCTTAAGGCTTCCTTGACCATATGCGAGGGAAGCTTCCGACGGCGTGTATTCTCGCGCCTTGGAAGCTCGCCCATGTATCGCGTTCGCCTTCGCCATGTGCTCGCCGCCGCGGTCTCGTTCGCGGCGATGTTCTCGGCCGCCCGCGCCGAGGAGCCGGGCTATGGCCCCAAGACCTATGACCGTACGCTCGAGGCGCTGATCACGCATGAGGATATCGCTGGCCGTGGCGGTTGGCCGAAGGTGCCGGGCGCAGCGGCTGCGCTGAAGCCCGATTCGCAGGGGCCGGACGTCGCGCTGCTGAAGCAGCGCCTGATGCTGAGCGGCGATCTGCCACCCGATGCCTTACCCGGCGACACCTACGACGCAACCGTCATCGCGGCGGTGAAGCGTTTCCAGCGCCGCCATGGCCTGTCCGAGCTCGGCACCGTCGGCCGCCTGACCTTGAAATCCCTCAACGTGCCGGTCGAGGTCCGCCTCAACCAGCTCACCGCGACGTTGGAGCGGCTGAAGGGCAACGGCTTCAGCTTCACCGAGCGCTATGTCGTGGTGAACATCCCCGGTGCCAGCGTCGAGGCGGTGGAGAAGGGCGTGGTCCAGCGCCGCCATCTCGCCATTGTCGGCCGGCCCGACCGGGCCTCGCCGGTGCTGCAGGCCAGCATCACCTCGGTCAACCTCAATCCCTATTGGACGGTACCGATGTCGATCGTGAAGGCCGACATCATCCCGAAGATGCGCAAGGAACCGGACTTCATCGCCAAGTCCAACATGAAGCTGCTCGGCGCCGAGAACCGCGAGATCGATCCTGCGAGTGTCAACTGGGCGAGCCTGACCAACCCGTATTTCTACGTCCGGCAGGAGCCTGGACCGACCAACTCGCTCGGCCAGCTCAAGATCGATATGCCGAACAGCGAGGCGGTCTACATGCATGACACGCCGAAGAAGTCGCTCTTCCGCAACGATGTCCGTTTCAACTCCTCAGGTTGCGCCCGTATCGAGGGCGTGCGGGACCTCGCAGCCTGGTTGCTCGAGGGCACCGAGTGGACCCAACCGGCGATCGAGGCCGAGATCGCCAAGGGCGAGCGCAAGAACATCACGCTGAAGAAGGCGGTGCCGGTCGCCTGGGTCTACATGACCGGCTGGCAGGACGCTGACGGCCTGGTGCAGTTCCGCGACGACATCTACGGGCTCGATACGCCGCAGGGCATCGTCACCTCGACGATTCAGCCGCGCCGGCCGAAGCCCAAGCCTGTCATTGCGCCGGCGGCGGCACCTGCCACGGCGAAGCTGCCTCAGCCTGTCGTCCGACCAGCCGTGCCGAAGTCTGCGGCCGCTCCGATCCCGATGCCGCTCCCGCCGCCTGGGACGGCTGTCGCGATCCAGTAGGAACGAGGGCTTTCGCCCGGTTCCAGGAGGTCAAACGAAGAACGCCGCGGTCCGAAGACCGCGGCGTTCTTGTTTTCTTGCCTGAAGCTCGGGCGGCTCAGTTGAGCTTGGCGCGAACGTCCTTCAGCCCGGCGGTGACCAGATCGGCACCGGCCTTACCGGCGACCTGGCCGCGCAGGATGACCTCGGCGGCGCGCGTCGCGGCCTCGGCAGCGGCGGCGCGGACCTCGGCGGTCGCCTGGGTCTCGGCCTGGGTGATCTTGTCCTCGGCCGACTTGGTGCGGCGGGTGACGAACTCCGCGAGCTTCTCCTCGGCGTCCTTGGCGAGGCGCTGGGCCTCGTCGCGGGCGTTGGCGACGATCGCCTCGGCCTCGGCCTCGGCCGCCTTGCGCTTGCTCTCGTACTCGGCGAGCAGCAGCTCGGCCTCGTGGCGCAGGCGCCTGGCTTCCGCGAGCTCGCGGGCGACAAGTTCACCGCGGCCGTCGAGTGCGCCGATGATGCTCTTGAGAGCACCCATCTTCACCGCCATGGCGAGGAAGATGACGGTCGAGACCAGGACCCAGAAGGTTGGGTTGCTCAGCATGGCGATCAGCCTCCCAGCGCGGTCTTGACCGCCTTGGCGGCGTCGGCCGGAGCCGGAGCGGCGCCGGTCAGGCGGTTGACGATGGCGCTGGCCGCGTCGGCGGCGATCGCCCCGACATGGCTCATCGCTTCCGTCTTGGTGGCGACGATCATGGCCTCGGCGTCAGCGAGCTTGGCGGCAAGATCGGCCTCGACCGTCTTGCGCCGCGCGGCGCTGTCGGCGTTGACCTTCTCGCGTGTCTCCTGCGCGATCGCCTGCGACTTGGCGCGGGCTTCGGCAAGGGACTTCTCATAGGCCTGGCCGGCCTCTTCGGCCTTGGCCTTCATCGCGGCCGCCTCGTCGAGATCGTTGCCGATCTTGTTGGCGCGGTCCTCGAGAATGCCGCCGAGACGCGGCACGATCACCTTGGCGGCGAGCCAGTACAGGACGCCGAAGGTGATCGCGAGCCAGAGCAGCTGCGAGGCGAAGGTGTCACCCTGGAAAGGCGGGAAGCTGCCGCCATGGGCGGGAGCCGCGCCGCCATGGGCGGTCGTTCCGGTGGTCGTGGCTGGCGCTGCCATCACTGAACCTCATCCGGCCGCACGAGCCCGAAGGGTTCGCACGGCATATGGGAAGGGAGGCGGGAGCCCGCCGCGTGACGCCCCGGAGGGCGTCGCCTGCGGCAGGCCCGGGTAGCGTTCGCGATCAGACCGCGAAGAGCAGCAGCAGCGCGATCAGCAGCGAGAAGATGCCGAGCGCTTCGGTCAGCGCGAAGCCGAGCAGCAGGGTGCCGCGCTGGCCATCGGCCGCCGACGGGTTGCGCAGGGCGCCCGAGAGGAACTGGCCGAACAGGTTGCCGAGACCGATGCCCGCGCCGGCCATGCCGAGGCAAGCGAGACCAGCGCCGATGTACTTGGCAGCTTGGGGATCCATGGAAATGCTCCTTAGGGGGATGGTTGTGGCAGTCGAGGGGTGAACTTGGAGACCGGGCCGCTCAGTGGCCCGGATGCAGGGCGTCGTGCAGGTAGATGCAGGTCAGCACCGCGAAGACATAGGCCTGGAGCACCGCGACCAGGAATTCGAGCGCGATCAGCGCGATCGTCAGCACGAGCGGCAGTGGCGAGAGGATCGCCCAGCCGCCGGCGAAGAGCAGCGTCGCCACGAAGCCGGCGAAGATCTTCAACGCGATGTGGCCGGCGAGCAGGTTGGCGAAGAGACGAACCGACAGGCTGATCGGGCGCGAGACGAACGAGATCACCTCGATCGGCACCAGGATGATCAGCATCAGCGGATGCACGCCCTTGGGCACGAACAGGCCGAAGAAATGCGCGCCATGCTTGGCGATGCCGTAGATGATGACGGTGAGGATCACGATCGCGGCGAGCGCGGCGGTAACGACAAGGTGGCTGGTGACGGTGAAGGAGCCGGGAATCATGCCGAGCAGGTTGCAGACCAGCACGAACATGAAGAGCGAGAACACCAGCGGCACGAACTTCATGCCGTCATGGCCGGCCGAGTCTCTTACCGTGTTGGCGACGAACTCGTAGCCCATCTCTGCCAGCGCCTGCAGCCGGCCCGGGACCAGCGAGCGATTGCGCGTGCCGTAGACGAAAAGCAGCGCGATGATGGCGACGGCGGCGACCATGAACAGAGCGGAATTGGTGAAAGCGATCTCGCTTCCGCCGATCTTGCCGAGAGACACGATCGGCTTGATCTCGAATTGTTCGATCGGACTAGCCATCTGTCGCCCTTGTTCCTGCCATAAGACGGCCCCTTTCGGAGCCGCGCCTCAGTTCTGCGCGCTCGACTTATCGTCAGTGCGCGATTTCATCAAGCCCGCTGCGCGCACGACGTTCATCACGCCAGCGCCGAAGCCGAGCATCAGCAGGACGATCATCCCGAAGGGCGCCGTCCCGAACCACTTGTCGACGGCCCAGCCGAGCCCGCTGCCGACGATGATGCCGGCGATGAATTCGGTGGAAAGCCGCATCGCCTGACCGATTCCAGCGGAATCGGTCCGACCGCTTTCGCTGCGGCTTTCGGCCTCCGCCTGACTGGTCACACGCTTCAGGCCCGCGTCGAGGGATTTGAGCCGGCTCTCCAGGCTCGCATCCGTTTCCGCAGGCCGCTGCGGGTCCAGACCTTTTTCGTCCCGGCCCGTCATCGCAGATAGGCAGCCATCATGACACGACCTTTCCGTGCTCGGTTCGCGAGAGAACCGGACAATACCGGAATTGTCGCTGATTTGCGCTGCCTGAACCGGTTGATCCGTTGCCGGATCGCCAATGGCGGGCGCTCGTCGGATTGCCGATCGTTCCCTGCGATGAAAAAGCCCCGCCGCCCGGAAAAATCGGCCGCACCATATTGGCGGCTCCAAGTGGTGTCAAGCTGAGTGGGCGGCGATTAATACCTTGAAAAATAAAATGATTTTAGAGTGGGGCGAAGCGTTCGGGTCGATTCTTGTGCGCTGCCGCAGGCGTCTCAGACCGCCTCGCGGATGCGCTCGGCGGTATCAAGGTCGACCGAGACCATCTGGCTCACCCCACGCTCGGCCATGGTGACGCCGAAGAGCCGGTCCATCCGCGCCATGGTGATCGGGTTGTGAGTGATCAGGATGAAGCGCGTCGCGGTGTTGCGCGCCATCTCCTCGAGCAGGTCGCAGTAGCGCTCGACATTGGCGTCGTCGAGCGGCGCGTCGACCTCGTCGAGCACGCAGATCGGCGAGGGGTTGGTGAGGAACACCGCGAAGATCAGCGCGGTCGCGGTCAACGCCTGCTCTCCGCCGGAGAGCAGCGTCATCACCTGCGGCTTTTTGCCCGGGGGCCGCGCGATGATCTCGAGGCCGGCTTCGAGCGGGTCTTCCGAATCGACCAGTGTCAGCTCGGCCGTGCCGCCGCCGAACAGCACTCCAAACAGGTGCTGGAAATGGCCGTTGACGATCTCGAATGCGGCAAGAAGCCGCTCCCTGCCTTCGCGATTGAGCGCCCCGATCGCCTGGCGCAGCCGCCGAATCGCCTCGGTCAGGTCATCGCGCTCGGTCGCGAGGCCGGTGCGCTTGCCCTGGACCTCCGAGAGTTCGTCGTCGGCGCGCAGGTTGACCGCGCCGAGGCGCTCGCGCTCGGCCTTGAGCCCGCCGAGCCGGCGCTCGACATCCTCGGCCTCGGGTGGGGTGTCTCCAACTTTCAATCCTGCGATCTGATGCAGGTTGGCGACCTCGGTCTCCAGCCCGTCGACGATCTGACGGACGACATCGGCGAGGCGTTGCCGCCCCGCTTCGAGCCGCGCTTCCGCGCTCGCCCGGCCTTCGCGCGCAGCCGCCAGACCCTCCAGCGCTGCGCGCGCCTGCCGGTCGGCCTCGGCCTGTGCGACCTCGCCGGCGGCGAGCTTGTCGGCGGCGCCACGCCGGTTGCCCTCGGCGGTCTCGATCTCGGCAAGGAGGCGGCGACGCTCGACCAGGAAGGTGTCGGGCGCTTCCAGCAGCGACTTGTGCTCGGCCGCGGTCGTCTCGATTCGCTGGCGCGTATCGGCGGCGCTCTGCTCGCTCGCCGCCGCCCGCTCGCGCCAGGCGCGCAGATCCCCTGCGATCGCTTCGCGCCGGCGGCTGCGCAATTCAGCCTCGCGCCCCTGCGTCTGTACCCGCGCTCGTGCTTCGGACGCCGCGGCACGCCGCTCGCCCAATTCGGCGCGGGCGGCAAGCAGGGCATTCTCCAGTTCGGGCGCCGGCGCGAGGCCGGCGAGATCCTGATTCGCGGCCTCGGCCTGCGCCTGAGCATCGGCGATGTTCTGGCCGAGCCGGCCGATCGCCTCGGTCAGGGCCGAGCGGCGGGCCGCCGTCTCGCCAGCCCTGCGCTCCGCCTGCGCCAACCGCTCGCGGGCCTGATCGAGGGCGCGCCGCGCCTCGCGGGCCGCCTCCAGCGCCTTCGCCTCGGTCAGCGCCGCCGCCTTGGTGCGCTCGCTCGCCTGGTCGAGCCCGTCGCGCGACGCTTCCGCCGCCTCACGCGCGGCCTGCGCTTCGCGTTCGAGATCGCCGAGCCGGTTCTTCTCCACAAGCCTACGGGCGGCAGGCGAGGGCGCATCGGCAGCGCTGGTGAAGCCGTCCCAGCGCCAGATGTCGCCCTCACGCGAGACCAGCCGCTGCCCCGGCAGCAGCTTTGGCCGCAATCCAGCGCCATCGGCCCGGGCAACGACGCCGATCTGGCGCAGCCGCCGGCCGAGCGCCGCCGGGCCACGGACATGTTTGGCGAGCGGCTCGACGCCATCGGGAAGGGCAGGATCGTCTTCGCCGCCGCTTCCGTCCGACCAGTGTGCCGGCGCCGCCGGATCGGCCGAGGCGTCGAGGTCGTCGCCGAGCGCGGCACCCAGCGCAGTTTCATAGCCCTTGGCGGCTGCGATCGAATCGAGGATCGCCGGCCAGCGCCCGCCGGCTGCCGGTGCGAGCAGCTTCTGCAAGGTACGGACTTCGGTTTCGAGGCGCTGTGCCTTGCGGTCCGCTTCCGCGAGCGGGCCACGCAGCCGCGTTTCGTCCTCGCGGGCAGCGGCGAGGGCGCCGCGTGCTGCACTGGCGGCCGCGTCCGCGCTTTGCATTGAGGTCTCTGCGGTCGCGACCGTGGCGCGCAGCCCGTCGAGCGAGGCGGCAGTGCCGTCGGCGTCGAGCGCCGCCTGGTCGCGTTGCAGCCGCTCGCGCTCGCCGGCGTGGCGGGTCTCGCGTTCCCTCGCCTCGCGCACTGCGCGTTCGAGCGCGCCGCGCCGGGCCGCCAGTTCGGACAGCCGTGCCTGGACCGCGGCATGCTCGGCCTCCGCCGCCGCCAGCGCTTTTTCGGCCTCAGTGAGCTCGGTAGCAGCGGCCTTGCTGCCCCCAGCGGCAGCCTCGGCCTCCAGCCGCAGGCTCTCATCCTCGGCCGTCAGCCGCGATAGGCTGTCGGTGGCATCTTTGCTGAGATTCTCCTGCCGGCCGAGATCGCCTTGCAGTTCGGCAAGGCGCTTGGCCAGTTCCTCGGTGCGCTGCTTCGTGCGTCGGTTCTCGGCCTCGATCTCGTCGAGACCGCGCTTCAACCGGACGAGTGCGGCCGCCGCAGCCGCCTCGTTCTCGCGCAGCTCGGGCAGGGCATGCGCCGCGATCGCCTGCAACCGCGCCGCCTCCGCCTGCACGCCGGTCTTGTCCGCGACCTCGCGCACGGCCGCTTCGAGGGCACGCTCGGCCACTGCCTCCTGCGCCCGAGCTTCGTGATGGGCGATCAGCGCCAGCACCGCCTCGGCCTTGCGGATGTCGGAGGCGAGGTTGCGATAGCGCGTTGCCTGGCGCGCCTGGCGCTGCAGCGCCTCGACCTGCCCGTCGATCTCGGCGAGCACGTCCTCGAGCCGGTTGAGATTGTCCTCGGCGCCCTTGAGCCGCAGCTCGGCCTCGTGCCGGCGGCTGTGCAGACCGGCGATACCGGCAGCGTCCTCGAGGATGCGGCGGCGCGATTGCGGCTTGGCGGAGATGATCTCGCTGATCTGGCCCTGGCGCACCAGCGCCGGCGAGCGCGCCCCGGTCGCGGCGTCGGCGAAGAGGAGCTGCACGTCGCGGGCGCGCACCTCCTTGCCGTTGATGCGGTAGGTCGAGCCTTCCTCGCGCTCGATCCGGCGCGTGACCTCGAGCACCTCGGCGTCGTTGAAGGCGGCGGGCGCCTTGCGGTCGCTATTGTCGAGCGTGAGCGCGACCTCGGCCATGTTGCGGGCCGGGCGCTCCGACGAGCCGCCGAAGATGACGTCGTCCATGCCCGAACCGCGCATGTTCTTGAACGAGCTTTCGCCCATCACCCAGCGCAGGGCTTCGACGAGATTGGACTTGCCGCAGCCATTGGGGCCGACGATGCCGGTCAGCCCCGGCTCGATCTGGAACTCGGCCGGTTCGACGAAGGTCTTGAAGCCGGCGAGCTTGAGGCGCGTCAGCTGCATTGACACGCCATAGGGCTATCGGCCGGCTCAGCTGCCGAGCAGCGGCTCGATGATCTTGTCGAATTCGGCGAGGCTGAGTGCACCGGAGCGCTTCTGCCCATTGATGAAGAAGGTCGGGGTGGAGTCCACGCCAGCCTTGGCCCCACCTTCCTTAACCTGCGTGACAGCGTCGTAAATGTCCTGTCGTTTCAGGCAGGCTTCGAAAGATTCCTGTGTGAAACCGGCCTGCTTGACCAGGTTCGAGAGCGCATCGACCGGCTTTTCGGTGAAGGCCCAGTTGCGCTGCTGCGCGAACAGCAGGTCGGTCAGCGGGTAGTATTTGTCGGTGCCGTTGCAGCGCGCCAGCATGAAGCCCGCCGTGGCGAGCGGATCCAGCGGGAATTCGCGCAGCACGAAGCGCACCTTGCCAGTGTCGATGTACTTGGCCTTCAGCGCCGGCCAGGTGTCCTTGTGGAAGGTGGCGCAGTGGCTGCAGGTCAGCGAGGCGTACTCGATGATCGAGACCTTCGCGTCGGGGCTGCCGAGCCAGACGTCGCCGAGCGGATTGGCGACACCGGGAGCGGTCTGGGCCGAAGCGCCCTGGCTGGCGAGAAGCGGCGAGAGGGCCAAGGCGGCGGAGCCGATCAACACCTGGCGGCGGCTGGTCATGAGAAAATCCCTGGTGGCAAAGTAATTGCTGCGGACCATAGTCGCCATCAGGATTGTGGCAAGATCGGTTCGCGGCTTCCCGCTCACGAAGCCGTGTCGTCGCCCGCGGCCTGGCGCCGCTGCGCGATGCCGCGCCCGAGCCGTGCCAGCGCCTCGCGCAATTCGATGCTCTCGACGCCTGCGACCTGCGCCTCGATCCGCGCTAATACGGCCGGGTCCGGCGGCGGAGCGGGCTTTGGCGCAGGCGGCGGCGCAACGGGCCCCTGCTTCAGCACCAGCTTGCCGACGGCGCGCCAGCCGAGATGGCTGTTGACCCGCTCCAGCACCAGCGGGCCGAGGTGCTGCATCTCCAGGGCGAAGGCGCCTTCGACGCGCACCACCAGCGTCGCCGGGTCCGACAGCTCTCCCGGCGCGCTACGCCGCCGCGGCCAGTCGATCTTGAGCGGCCGCGTGCGCTGCGCCAGCCGCTCGCCGACGATCTCCGGCCAGAAGGCGACGACGGAGCGCCCGGCGAAGCCCTGCGCGGCGAGCGCAGGCGCGAGGCAGTCGTCGATCAGTTCGGCGAGGGGTTTTGCGACCATGCAGCCACCCTACAGCTGCAGCTGTTCTCGACAAACAGCCGTTTGCGGGACCGAGGGCAGCGCTTGCTTACCTCAGCTGCCGCGCTACACCCGAGGTCATGGACGCTCCCGTTTCTCAGCCCCGCGCCGCCGATCTCCTGACTTGGTATAACCGGCATCGCCGCGTCCTGCCCTGGCGCGCGCTGCCCGGCGAGAGGGCCGATCCCTACCGGGTCTGGGTCTCCGAGATCATGCTGCAGCAGACCACGATCGCGGCGGTGAAACCCTATTTCGAGCGCTTCATGGCGCGGTTTCCGACCGTCGAGGCTCTGGCTGCCGCGCCCTCGGAAAATGTCATGCAGGCCTGGGCTGGGCTCGGCTATTATTCCCGCGCCCGCAATCTGCACGCCTGCGCCAAGGCGGTTGCAAGCGAGCATGGCGGCCGATTCCCCGATACGGAGGAGGGCCTGCGCGCTTTGCCGGGCATCGGCGCCTATACGGCCGGGGCCGTCGCGGCGATCGCCTTCGATCGGCCGGCGGTCGCGGTCGACGGCAATGTCGAGCGCGTGATCACCCGGCTCTTTGCGATCGAGGACGAGATGCCGGGCGCCAAGCCGCTGATCCGCGAGCGGGTGCTGGTATTGCTGTCGCACGACCGGCCCGGCGATTTCGCGCAGGCGCTGATGGATCTCGGCGCGACGATCTGTACGCCGCGCTCGCCGGCCTGCGGGCTCTGCCCCTGGCGCGAGCCCTGCCGGGCCCGCATCGCCGGCACGCAGGAGAGTTTCCCGCGCAAGGCGGCGAAGAAGACCGGCAAGACGCGTTATGGCGCCGCCTTCGTCGCCATGCGCGAGGACGGCGCCGTGCTGGTGCGCACCCGGCCGGCCAAGGGGTTGCTTGGGGGCATGGTCGAGGTGCCGGGTGGCGAGTGGCGGGCGGACTATGAACTAGGCGATGCGGTGCGCGATGCGCCGGTATCGGCGAAATGGCGCCGGCTGATGCTGCCGGTCCGCCACGTCTTCACGCATTTCCCGCTGGAGCTGACGGTCTTCGTCGGGCGCGTCCCGCTGGAGACACAGGCGCCGGACGGTATGCGCTTCACGCCGTTCAACCGGCTGAAGGAGGAAGCGTTTCCTAACGTCTTCCTGAAGGCGCTCGAAGCCGGGCTGGAGGAGTTACAGCGCCCCTGATGAGTGCGAGCGTCGGAAGGAGACGAGCGCGTGAGCGAGACCATTTGACTGAGAGTGCCGTGTAGCTCTCAGTTACCCGGCGGGATGTCTCACGGTGACGGAGGGCCGCTTGACCAACTCCACGACGTCGATGATGCAGCCAGAGCTTCGCAGCGAGATCACCTGCCCGGATTGCGGCTACCGCAAAACCGAGGACATGCCGACTGACGCCTGCCAGTTCTTCTACCAATGTGAGGGATGCGGCCGCTTGCTGCGGCCGAAGGCAGGCGATTGCTGTGTGTTCTGCTCTTACGGCTCGGTGCCGTGCCCACCGATCCAGCTCGAGCGCCGCACCGGAGAGGGCGGCTGCTGCCGAGCCGAATGATCTTTGGAAAGGCGGCCTTAGGCCGCCGCCATCTGCGTTCTGATCTCGCCGCGCAGGACATCGAGCAGCAGGGCTTTGCCCTCGCGCTCGACATGCCAGAAGGTCCAGCCATTGCAGGCCGGCAGACCTTGCGCCAGCGCGCCGACCTTGTGGATCGAGCCGACGGCCGGGCCGAGCACCAGCGTGCCATCGGCGCGGATGGTGGCACTGTGGCGGCGCTTCTCGTCGAAGACGCGCTCGCCCGCCTTTACCAATCCGGCCTCGACCAGGCTGAGGAAGGGCACGCGCGGTTCGCTGCGTTTCGAGGGAGCGGTGGCGAAGGCTTCCGGCGGTAGCGGCTGAACTGCAGCGATGCGTTCGCGCGCCGCGTCGGCGTAGACCTGCTCGCGCTCGATGCCGATGAAATGGCGGCCGAGCGCCTTGGCAACGGCGCCGGTCGTGCCGGTGCCGAAGAAGGGATCGAGCACGACGTCGCCGGGATTGCTGGCCGAGAGCAGCACGCGGGCGAGCAGAGATGCGGGCTTCTGGGTCGGATGGACCTTGACGCCCTTGTCATCCTTCAGGCGCTCATCGCCGGTGCAGAGCGGCAGATACCAGTCCGAGCGCATCTGCAGGTCGTCATTCCCGCCCTTCAGCGCCTCGTAGTGGAAGGTGTATTTTGAAGACTCGCCGCGCGCCGCCCAGATCAGCGTCTCATGCGCATTGGTGAAGCGCCGGCCGCGGAAGTTCGGCATCGGGTTGGCTTTGCGCCAGACGATGTCGTTCAGCATCCAGAAGCCGAGATCCTGCAGGATCGAACCGACCCGGAAGATGTTGTGATAGGAGCCGATCACCCAGAGCGCGCCGTCGGGCTTCAGCGCGCGGCGGCAGGCGGTGAGCCAGGCGCGGGTGAAGGCGTCGTACTCGGCAAAGGAAGCGAACTTGTCCCAGTCGTCGTCGACGGCATCGACGAGGCTGTCGTCGGGCCGGCGCAGGTCGCCGCCAAGCTGGAGATTATAGGGCGGATCGGCGAAGACGAGGTCGACGCTGCCCGGGGGCAGCGCCTCGATCGCGGCGACGCAATCGCCGACGATCACCTGATCGAGCGGCAGCTCCCGAGGGAGAACCTGAGTGGGAAGAAGGCTCGTGGCCTTCATCCGGGCCCCCAGCGCGGGCCGTCCGGTACGCGAAACTTGAATCCGGACGGGAGCGCTGGCGGTCCCGGTACGCGAGGTACTCATGACGCCAAGACCGTTACGCAACTTCAACAGTCGCGATCCTCGCCGGTCAGGGTAAAGGTCGGGTTTCCGGGGTGAAAAAAATGCGTCCCATTCTGGGGCTGCAGATTTTGCCTAGCCCATTGAATGTGTTGATAAATTCGTAACGGAAGTTAAGGAAAGGTAATCGGCTTCCAACTGCCGTTGCGGCAGTTCTGGGCCGTTCCGCGGGTCTCCCGGCGGTCAGTCGGGCAGGTAGATTTCGGCCTTCATGAAGGTTGCAGCCTGCCCGGTTATGAGCACGCGCTCTCCCGCCATTTCGCAGCTGAGATGTCCGCCGCGCCCCGAAGCCTGGAAGGCCTCGAGACGGTTCCTGCCGAGTTCGCCGGCCCAGTACGGGACCAGGGTCGCATGGATCGAGCCGGTGACCGGATCTTCCGGGATGCCGGCGCTGGGAGCGAAATAGCGTGAGACGAAATCATGGTTCTCGCCGCGCGCGGTAATGCCGAAGCAGAGCGGAGCGAGGGTCGCGATCGCCGCGGAATCGGGCACGAAGGCGCGCACCGCCTGCTCGTCCGCCAGAACGGCGAAGACGTTCTCGAAATTGCGGAAGAGCGCCCGCGGCGGCACCGGAAAGAGCGCGGCGATAACCGGAGGCAGTGCCTCGACCGGCTCCGGAGCGAAGGCCGGCAGATCGAGCTGGTAGCTATTGTCCTGCTGCGAGACCCGGATTGGACCGACGCGGGTGGCGAACTCCATCTCGCCCGAGATGCCATGGGCACTGGCGAGGACATGTGCGGTCGCGAGCGTGGCATGGCCGCAGAAATTGACCTCGTGGACCGGGGTGAACCAGCGCAGATCCCAGCCGCTACCGCTCGGGCGGGCGAAGGCGGTCTCGGCGAGATTATTCTCGCTGGCGATCGCCTGCAGCACCGCCTCGGGCAGCCAGTCCTCCAGGATGAGGACGGCGGCCGGATTGCCGGCGAAGACCCGGTCTGTGAACGCGTCGACCTGATGCATGGTCAAGGTGGGCATGACGCCTCCGGGTGGCTCAGACGGGCGAGCGCGACCAGACGCCTTTCACCGGCGCAAAGGAATAGCGGTGCGCGGGGCAGGGGCCATGCGTCTTCAACGCAGCGCGATGCGCGGCCGTCGCGTAGCCGACATGGCTGGCGAAGCCATAGGCCGGATATGCCAGCGAAAGCCGCGCCATCATGCGATCGCGCGTCACCTTGGCGACGATCGAAGCCGCGGCGATCGAGGCGATCAGCCCGTCGCCGCCGATGATCGCCTCGCAGCCGCAGGCCAGCGCCGGTGGATCGTTGCCGTCGACGAGCACGAGGTCGGGCGACAGCGGCAGCGCCGTCACCGCGCGCCGCATCGCGAGCAGTGTCGCCTGCCGGATGTTGATCGTATCGATTTCCGCGGCGGAGGAACTGCCGACCCCCACCGCCAATGCACTGCCGAGGATCAGAACACAGAGTTCTTCGCGGCGCTGGGCGCTGAGTTCCTTAGAATCGGCAAGCCCGTCCGGGATTGCCGAGGGATCGAGGATGACGGCTGCCGCGACAACCGGACCGGCGAGCGGGCCACGTCCGACCTCGTCCACGCCGGCGACGCGGGCGCGGCCGGCAATCATCGCGGCCTGCTCGCGGCTGAAATCGGCGGTCATGGCTTCGCTATGCCAGATCGCGACGAGAGGGTCTGCCCAAATCGAATCTTGTCCACTTGGCAGCATTCATACCCTGGCCGGTCGCCCCGGGCGGAGCGCAGCGCAGACCCGGGATCCATGCCGGAACGGTTCAGGCATGGGTCCCGGATCGGCGCCGCTTCGCGGCTTGTCCGGGACGACCGCAGCTTATGTTTCCTCAGAACAGGCTGAGTTGGGCCTTATCCTTCTCAGGCTTGACGAAGAGGTCGGTGCGCAGGCGCAGCCGCGCGCTGTTGAAGCCGAGCCGCTCCGCCGCCATCTCGAAACGCCGGCCGATCATCCAGGCATAGGGGCCGGAGCCGACCTGGCGCTGGCCCCAGGCGGCGTCGTAATCCTTGCCGCCGCGGGTCGAGCGGATTAGCGAGACGACATGGCGCATCTTGTCGGGGTGATGCGTCACCAGCCAGTCCTGGACGATGTCCTTGACCTCGAGCGGCAGGCGCAGCAGCACATAGCCGGCCTCGCGTGCTCCCGCTGCTTTTGCTGCATCGAGGATGCGCTCGATCTCATGCTCGTTGATCGCCGGCACGATCGGCGCGACCAGAACCGTCACCGGAATACCGGCTTCAGAGAGCCTGCGGATCGTCTCGATCCGCTTGGCGGGCGAAGCGGCGCGCGGCTCCATATTGCGGGCGAGCTTTGGATCGAGCGTCGTCACCGAGAGCGCGACCTTGACCAGCCCCTTTGCCGCCATCGGTGCGAGGATATCGATGTCGCGCTGCACCAGTGCCGATTTGGTGACGATGCCGACCGGATGGTTGAACTTCGCCAGCACCTCCAGAATCCCGCGCATGATCCGCAGTTTCTTCTCGATCGGCTGGTAGGCGTCGGTGTTGGTGCCGATCGCGATGGTGCGCGGCTGGTAGCTCGCCGCCGAGAGCTCCTTCTCCAGAAGCAGCGCTGCATCGGGCTTGGCTGTCAGCCTGCTTTCGAAGTCGAGCCCGGGCGACAGCCCGAGATAGGCATGGCTCGGCCGCGCGAAGCAGTAGACGCAGCCATGTTCGCAGCCGCGATAGGGGTTGATCGAGCGGTCGAACGAGATATCCGGGGAGTCGTTACGTGTAATGATCGTCCGCGGCTTCTCGACCGAGACCTCGGTCTTGAACGGCGGCAGCTCGCCGAGCGAGCCCCAGCCGTCATCCTCGCTGATGCGTGTCTCGGCTTCGTAGCGGCCGCCGGGGTTGATCGTCGCGCCGCGTCCGCGTCGCCGCTCCGGGTCGATCTGGCTGCCGACATGGGCGAGCGGATCGACCGGCGCGAGACGCGCCGGCGCCGAGATGCTTCCCGGCTCGGTGTCGCGGCGCTTGAGCGGTTGCGTCCTGGCTGAGGGTCTGGCCTGCAGCATGGCTTCGTCTCCCGGCGGAATCGGTTGATCCGAGACCAAGGAATGTGAACATAACAGGAACAGAATGCAAGTGACAGGATTGCGACATGTTGCACTGCGTCATAAGCTGATCGCCCATGATCACCGCCGTCATCCGGGCCAATCGTGACGTCGAAGCGCTCGCAGCGACCTTGTCCGTGCTGATTCCCGCGGTCGCGCAGGGCGTGATCGGCCATGCCGTGGTGATCGACGAGGCGGATGACGCTGCGATCGAGCGTCTCGCCGACGAGACCGGTGCCAGCTATGTCCGGGCGAAGAATCTGGCCAAGAATGGCGAGGCTTGGTCCAGCGGGGTCGCACAGGCTCGCGGCGATTGGGTCATCCTGCTCGAAGCCGGCGATCTGCCCGAGCCGCAATGGACGCCGAGCATAGAGCGGCATTTGCTGACCATGGCGATGCGGCCGGCCTTGATGCCGCTGCGCGGCATGGCCGCGGGGTTGCGCGAATGGGGCGCGGTCTCGCTACGCTCGCGCCACGTCAGGGCAGGGCTGATCGCGCCCAAGACGCAGATCCTGTCCGGCCGGCTGGCGCGTGCGCCGCGCCGGCTCACCGTGCGTCGCGAGCGCGCCGAACTCTGAGCCGTCAGAGCTGGTTGGTGCGGAAGGTGTCGCAGCTCTGCATCGAGCCGGATTTGAAGCCGGTGTTGAACCACCGCGTGCGCTGCGCCGACGAGCCGTGCGTGAAGGAATCCGGCACGACGACGCCGCGGCCCTGTTGCTGCAGCTTGTCGTCGCCGATCGCAGAGGCGGAGCGCATCGCTTCGTCGATATCGCCGGGCTGGATGCGGTCCATCGCCTGGATGTTGTAGGCCCAGACGCCGGCGAAACAGTCGGCCTGCAACTCGACCCGCACCGAAAGCTGGTTCGATTCGCGCTCGGAGATCCGTTGGCGCATCTCGTTCACCTTGGGCAGGATGCCGAGCAGGTTCTGGATGTGATGGCCGATCTCGTGGCCGACGACATAGGCATAGGCGAAGTCGCCGCCGCCGCCGAGCTTGCGCTGCATCTCCTGGAAGAAGGAGAGGTCGAGATAGACCCGCTGGTCGTTGGGGCAGTAGAACGGCCCCATCGCCGCCTGCGCCGTGCCGCAGCCGGAGCGGTCGACGCCGCTGAACAGCACCAGCTTCGGCGGCACGTATTTGCGGTTGGCCTGCTGCGGAAGGACCTTGCTCCAGACATCCTCGTTCTGCGCCAGCACGGCCGAGACGAAGCGGCCCATCTCGTCCTGCGGCGGACCGGCCGATTTGCGCTGCTCCTGCGTTGGCGCACTGCGCCCGCCGATACCACCGATCAACTCGGCCCCGCCGATCAGCAGGCGTGGATCGATGCCAAGCGCCCAGCCGAGCAGGCCGAGCACGACCATGGTGCCGATACCGATGCCGCCGCGTCCGCCGGGCAGGCCGGCGAATTCGCCGCCACCGCCGCCACGCCGGTCCTCGAGATTGTCGGACTGGCGATAATCTTCCCAACGCATGCGCGAACCCTTGTTGCAGCAGCGCCAATGTCGGCGAGGACGCGGTGGAACTCAAGCACCGCTGCTTGCCCGGTCGCGGCGATGCGCAAGGTGCGATGGCGTTTGACGACGACCCGCGGACTATTTGGCCCTGTCGCGTGACACGTCGGTGATCAGGCGTGCCAGCAGATAGAGCCGGGGGACGATCGAATCGAGTGCGACATACTCGTTCTGGTTCGAATGGGCGCCGAAGCCTCTGAGGCCGAAGCCTTCGATCACGGGTCCCTTGGCCTCGAGCGCGGCATAGGCGGCGTCCGTGCCTCCGCCGGTCGCTCTCTCGACGACGCTCAAAGGCCGGCCGATCTCGTCGAAGACGCGCTTGGCGTGCGCGCCGAGCTTCTTCGCCGCCTCTGTCGGGGCCAGAGGCGGGCGGCCGCGCGTCAGTGTCGCTTCGACGACGGTGTCGGGGATGAGCTTGTTCTGGATACGCTCCTTCACCGCGGTCTCGATCAGGTCGAAATCGGCCATGCGCAGCGCTCTCACATCCGCCTGCGCCTTCGCTTCGGCCGGAATTGCGTTGCTGACGGAGCCGGCGGAGGCGATTGTCCAGTTCAGCTTGAGGCCCATTTCGGGCTTCGAGAGATCGCGCATCTGCAAGATCTGGTGGGCTAGCTCGTAGAGGGCGTTCCGGCCCTGCTCCGGTGAGCTGCCGGCATGGGAGGCGCGGCCGGTGACCTTGAGCTGCACCGAGGCGATGCCGCTGGTGGCGAGCCGGAGCGCGTCCTGGCCGACCGGGGAGCCCTCGCAGGAGAACACCGCGTCCTGGTCGGCAGCGGTTCGGGTGATCAGCGCCCTGGAGCCGGGCGAGCCGATCTCCTCGTCGCCGTTGATGAGCACAGTGAGCGTGCCGTAGTCCTTGGCGGCGATCTTGTTGAGGAGCGCGACGGTGTGGAGGATGAGGGCGACGCCATGCTTGTCGTCGGCGATGCCGAGACCGTAGGCCTTGTCGCCTTCGATCCGGAAGGGCTGCTGGGCGAGCATGCCCTTGCTGTAGACCGTGTCCATATGCGCCAGCAGCAGGACCTTCCTGGTGCCGGTGCCCTTGAAGCGCGCGAGCACGGTCTTGCCGGGGGATCTGGACGCGTCTGCCGACTCCAGCAGCTCGACCTCGCCGCCCAAGGCCTTCAGGCGCTGGGCGATGAGGGCGGCGATCGTCGCAAGTCCTTCGGAATCGCGCGAGCCGGATTCGATCGAGACCAGGGCCTTGAGCGTGTCGAGATAGGCGGGCTTCTCGGCCTCTGCGGCATCGAGCACCGGCTTTTGCGGTGCCGCCAGCGCCGGAGCCGCAACCAGCATCAAGAAGCCCACCGCCGCGCGGCGCAATGTCCCGATCCCGCTCATCGCTTCCTCCCGTTCAGGCTTCTTCGCTCCTGCCCATCCTAGGTGCGGGCGCAGGCCGCCTCAATGATAGCCGGCATCGGCCTTCACCTTGCCGCGGAAGGTCCAGTACACGAAGGCCGTGTAGAACAGGATCATCGGCAGGAGGAAGGTCACGCCGATCAGCACGAAGATGTGCGAGCTCGGTGCGGCTGCCGTGTCCCAGATCGTCAGGCTCGGCGGCACCAGATAGGGGTAGTTCGAGATCGCGAGCCCGAGGAAACAGAGCAGGAAGATCGCGATGGTGAAGGCGAAGGGCGTGAATTCATGCGCGCCATGCAGGCGCTTCCAGGCCATGTAGCCGCAGAAGGCGGTCAGCACCGGGAACGGCCAGAGCAGCATCAGGTTCGACGGCGTGAACCAGCGCTCGGCGATGCGCGGATGCGCATAAGGCGTCCACAACGAGACCAGCACGGCGAAGGCGAGCAGACCGATGAGGAGCGTCTTGGCCTGACGGCGCGCCCGCTCCGCCACGGCCCCTTCCGTCTTGTAGACCAGCCAGGTCGCGCCGAGCGTGGCGTAGCCGATGACGACGCCGGCGCCGCACATCAGCGTGAACGGGGTCAGCCAGTCGAGCGGGCCGCCGGCGAACTGCTTGTCGACCACCGTCACGCCCTGCAGCAGCCCGCCGAGGATCAACCCCTGCGCGAAGGCGGCCACCGTCGAGCCGGCCCAGAAGGCGAAGTCCCAGATTTTGTGATGCGGTTTCGCCACCCAGCGGAATTCGAAGGCGACGCCGCGGAAGATCAGCGCCAGCAGCATCAGGATCACCGGGATATAGAAGGCCGGCATGATGATGGCGTAGGCATAGGGGAAGGCGACCCACAAGCCGCCGCCGCCGAGCACTAGCCAGGTCTCGTTGCCGTCCCAGAACGGTGCGACCGAGTTCATCATCTGGTCGCGCTCGCCCTCGTCCTTCGTCGTTGGGAACAGGATTGCGATGCCGAGGTCGAAGCCGTCGAGCACGACATAGAGCATCACGGCGGTGCCGATCAGCCCGGCCCAGATCACGGGGAGATACCATTCCATAGTAGCTCTCCTCAGCTCGCCGGCTGGATCTTGTCGTCGCCGGGATGGCCGTCGCCGAAGATGGCCGAGGCCGGTGCCTGCGCCGCCTTGAGCGGCCGCTTTGACGGTTGCTCGGGCGGGTCCTCCTGGCTGATCTCGTCCGGCCCTTTGTCGATCAGGCGGTTGATCAGCAGGATGCCGGCGGTGAACACGACGCAGTAGACGAAGACGAACAGCGCCAGCGAGATCGCGACCTCGAGCGTCGTCACCGGCGAGACCGCGTCCTTGGAGCGCAGGATGCCGGTGGCGAGCCAGGGCTGGCGGCCGACCTCGGTGACGAACCAGCCGGAGAGGATGGCGACGAAGCCGGCCGGCCAGCTGTACTGGGCGAGCCAGAGCCAGCTGCGCGCCTCGAACACGGTGCCGCGCTTCCACAGCCAGGCGCCGACCCAGCCGAAGATGATCATCAGCGTGCCGATGCCGACCATGATCCGGAAGGCGAAGAACGGGATGAGCACCGGCGGGCGGTCCTCGACCTTGAAGTCTTTCAGGCTCGGGAAGAGCGCATCCATGCTGCCATGGGTGAGCAGGCTGGCGACGCCGGGGATCGCGACCTCGAAGCGGTTGAGCTCGGCCTTCTCGTCGGGCCAGGCGAAGAGCACGAGCGCGCCGGGCTTCGACGAATCCCAATGCGCCTCGATCGCGGCGAGCTTGGCTGGCTGGTAGATCGCGGTCTGCTTGCCATGGAAGTCGCCGATCACCGCCTGCAGGGGCGCGGTCAGCGCGATCATCAGGATCGCCATCCGCACCATCGTCCTGGCCGATTCGGTCCGGTGTCCGGCGAGCAGATGGCGCGCGCCCGTCGCCAGCACGACGAAGGCGGTGGTGAGATAGGCCGCCGTCATCATATGCGCGAAGCGCAAGGGGAAGGTCGGGTTGAAGACGATCTTCAGCCAGTCGACCGGATAGGCGATGCCGTCGCGGACCTCGTGCCCGGCCGGGTACTGCATCCAGCTGTTGGCGGAGAGAATCCAGAAGCCGGAGAGGGCGGTGCCGCCGGCGACGATCACGGCCGAGAGGAAGTGCAGCCAGGGCGGCACCCGCTTCCAGCCGAACAGCATGACGCCGAGGAAGGAGGCCTCGAGGAAGAAGGCGGTCAGGACCTCGTAGCCGATCAGCGGGCCGATGACGTTGCCGACCGCGACCGAGAAGCGGCTCCAGTTCGTGCCGAACTGGTAGGAGAGCACGATGCCGGAAACCACGCCCATGGCGAAGGAGACCGCGAAGATCTTGGTCCAGAAGCGAGCGAGGAGATGGAACTTCTGGTCGCCGGTCTTCAGCCACAGGCCCAGCAGCGTCGCGATATAGGCCGAGAGCCCGATCGTGAAGGCCGGGAAGACGATGTGGAAGGAGATCGTGAAGGCGAACTGGATGCGGGACAGCAGAAAGGCGTCGATTTCCATCGCATCGCTCCGGCGTACCGGCCACGAATGTCATGGCCGCGAGACCCTGCTGGTTGCAGGTTCTACTTTGCACACGGAATAATCAAGCCGTAGCGGGAGGGCAGCAGTCGGTGGTGACGCAGTGGCATCGCGCCGCTGCGTCAAAGCGTGTCGAGTGCCGCTTTGAGCGCCCGCAGATCGCGCCAGGCCAGGCGCTTCTGCAAGGGCTGGCGCAACAGATAGGCCGGGTGCAGCGTCGCGATCGCCCGGATCACGCGGGTGCCGGTATCGTATTCCCGCCAGCGGCCGCGCGAGGCCAGGATGCCGGAAACGCCGAGCAGACCCTGCGCAGACGGACCACCGATGCAGACCAGGATTTCGGGATCGGCGAGTTCGATCTGGCGCTGGATGAAGGGCAGGCAGATCGCGACCTCCTGCGGCGTCGGCGTGCGGTTGCCCGGCGGGCGCCAGGGCAGAAGGTTGGCGATATAGACATGCTCCTGCCGGTTGAGGCCGATCGCGGCCAGCATCCGGTCGAGCAGTTGGCCCGAGCGGCCGACGAAGGGCAGGCCGGCGCGATCCTCGTCCGCGCCCGGCGCCTCGCCGACGACCATCACCTTTCCGGCCGGATTGCCGTCGGCGAAGACGAGGCTCTTCGCCGAGGCCTTGAGCGGGCAGCCTTCGAAGCTGGCGAGTGCCGCCTTGAGCTCATCCAGCGTCGTCGCCTCGCGCGCCAGCGCCCGGGCCGACAACGCCGCTTCGTCCGGTGGCGCCGGGGCGGCTGCCGCGGGGCGCGCGGTTGCCTGTTGGGAGGACGCCACGAGGCGTGCGACAGGCTGTCGCGCCGGGGCGAGCTCCGCTGCAGCTGCGAAATGGTCGTGCGGCGTCTCGTCGAGCGCCTCCGTCACGCCCATCTCGGCGTACCAGGCAATCAGTTCTGCTGCGGAGATGGCGTCGAAGGACATGGGCGACAGAATACCGCGCCGCACGGAACGAAGCGAGCCCGTTCGCTGTTGCAAAATAACCGGGAGCCCCGGATAGAGGAATTCCAATCAGCCCCGCGGCTTGGCGAGGCGATCGAGATAGTTCATATATAAACTATCTAACGAGATATAAGCGGCGCGGGGTGGAGGGCAGCATGGATCTGAAGGAAGCACAGAGCACGCCGCGCGAGAGCATGGACTATGACGTCGTCATCGTCGGCGCCGGCCCGGCCGGGCTCGCCGCCGCGATCCGGCTGAAGCAGCTCGACGAGGCCATCTCGGTCGTCGTGGTCGAGAAGGGCTCCGAAGTCGGCGCGCATATCCTCTCCGGCGCTGTCATCGATCCGATCGGCCTCGACAAGCTCCTGCCCGACTGGCGCCAGGACGAGACGCGTCCGCTGCACACAGAGGTCAGCGAGGACGTCTTCTATTTCCTCGGCCCGGCCGGCGGGGCACGCCTGCCGAATTTCGCCATGCCGAAGCTGATGAACAATCACGGCAACTTCGTCGGCTCGCTCGGCCTGGTCGCGCGCTATCTCGCCGGCCGCGCCGAGGCGCTCGGCGTCGAGATCTATCCCGGCTTTGCCGCCGCTGAATTGCTGTTCAATGAAGATGGCTCGGTCGCCGGCATCGCCACCGGCGATATGGGCATCGCCAAGGACGGCTCGGTCTCGGAGCGCTTCACCCGCGGCATGGAATTGCGTGGCCGCTACACCCTGCTCGGTGAGGGCGCACGCGGCTCGCTCTCCAAGATCGCGATCAAGCGCTTTGCTCTGGATGAAGGCCGCGAGCCGCAGAAATACGGCATCGGCCTCAAAGAGATCTGGCAAGTCAAGCCGGAGAAGTTCAAGAAGGGGCTGGTTCAGCACTCCTTCGGCTGGCCGCTCGACATGTCGACCGGCGGCGGCTCGTTCCTCTACCATTTCGACGACAACCTGGTCTCGGTCGGCTTCGTCGTCCATCTCAACTATACGAACCCGACGCTCTCGCCCTTCGACGAGTTCCAGCGCTTCAAGACCCACCCGATGATCCGCGATGTCTTCGAGGGCGCCAAGCGCCTCTCCTATGGCTCGCGCGCCATCACCGAGGGCGGCTGGCAATCGGTGCCGAAGCTGACTTTCCCGGGCGGGGCGCTGATCGGCTGCTCGGCCGGCTTCGTCAATGTGCCGCGCATCAAGGGCAGCCACAACGCCATCCTGTCGGGCATGCTGGCGGCCGAGCATCTCGTGCCGGCGCTGGCGGCAGGCCGTTCCCATGACGTCGTCGACGGCATCGAGGACAGCTGGCGCTCCTCCGAGATCGGGCGCGACCTCAAGCTGGTGCGCAACGTCAAGCCGCTCTGGTCGAAGCTCGGCACGCTCGGCGGCGTCGCGCTCGGCGGCATCGACATGTGGCTGAACCAGCTCTTCGGCTGGTCGCCCTTCGGCACGCTGAAGCACGGCAAGCCCGACCATGCCACGCTGAAGCCGATCGGGATGGTCACGCCGATCGTCTATCCGAAGCCGGACGGCAAGATCTCCTTCGACAAGCTCTCCTCGGTCTTCCTCTCGGCGACGAATCACGAGGAAGACCAGCCAGCGCATCTGAAGCTGACCGATCCCAACGTGCCGGTGCTGCAGAACCTGCCGATCTATGGCGAACCGGCTCGGCTCTACTGCCCGGCAGGCGTCTACGAAGTGGTCTATGCCGATCCGGAAAAGCAGACGCTGCCGCGCTTCGTGATCAACGCGCAGAACTGCGTGCACTGCAAGACCTGCGACATCAAGGACCCGGCCCAGAACATCACCTGGACGGTGCCGGAAGGCGCGGGCGGCCCGAACTACTCGAATATGTGACAGTATTCGATACTGTCTTAAAAGATTAAGGCCGCGGCGGACGTGTCCGGCGCGGCCTTTTTATTGACGCCGGAACAGCCGGTGAATCAGCCCTTGCGGACGACGGGAGCGGGCTTCTCCGGCTCCTTGGTGGCGCAGCCGCCGGCGATGCCGGCAAGCGTCAGGACAGCAGCGAGCGCGAGCGAGACCTTCTTCATTTGAAGTGTCCTAAACGAATCGTCGCGAATATCCGCGACGGCGCAATTCTATGCCGATTTGCTTTACGGAAATCTATGGTTTCGACGCCACTACAGCAGCAGATCGCGCTTTTCACGTGAGCGTGACGGCGGTGCTGCAACTGCCACGCCGGACTTGTCGCGCAGCCCGGAAACGGCCATGTTGGCGGCCTAATCGTTCAGGTCACGGTCCCGTCTACGGACCAGTTCCCGGCAGCCGGGGCGGACCGAGGGAGAATGGTGGACGTGACGTTTCAGATCGACGGCCGTAGCGCCGCTCTTATGCTTGCGTTTATTGCGGGGCTGCACGTCGGCATGCCGGCGTTCGCGCAGGCGCGCCCGGTCGACAAGTTCGAGCCGGCCGAAAGTCTCGAAGGCAATTATCTGGCGGCGGTGGTCGCGGGCTCCGCCCGCGATCTCGGCGCGGCCTCGATCTATCTGCGCGAGGCGATCAAGAATGATCCCCAGAACAGCGAGTTGCTCGAGCGCGGCTTCGTCGCCTTCCTCGCCGACGGCGCGATGAACGAGACCTTCCGCGCCGCCGAGAAGCTGATCCAGCGTGACGCCACCAACGGCCTCGCCCAGCTCGCGCTCGGCGTCCGCGCCTTGAAGCAGAAGAACTATACGGCTGCCCGCACCCAGCTGCAGCGCGGTGGCCGTGGCCGCTCCGCCGACATCACCGCGACCCTGCTCGCCGCCTGGGCCTATTCCGGCTCCGGCGAGACCAATCGCGCGCTCGAGACGCTCGACCGTCTCAAGGGCGAGGCGACCTTCGACCGCTTCCGCGACTTCCATGCCGGGCTGATCCTCGACATCGCCGGCCGCCGCAACGATGCCAATCGCCGGCTCAAGGCGGCCTATGACGCCGAGAAGACCAATCTGCGCCTCGTCGACCTCTGGGCCCGCCAGCAGGCGCGTGCAGGCGACAGCGACGCGGCGTTGGCGACGCTGAACGATTTCGAGCAGCGCGTGCGCCCGAACCATCCGGTGGTGCGCGACGCCATCGCCAAGATCAGCAGCAAGGAGCCGTTGCAGCGCATCGTCGGCAACACCCAGCAGGGTGCGGCCGAGGTGCTCTATGGCCTCGCCAGTGCCGGTATTCTGCAGGGCGATGAGGCTACAGCGCTGCTTTACCTGCGCTTTGCAGCCTATCTCGACCCCGGCCACGATCTTGCCGTGCTGACGCTGGCCGACATTCTCGAACGCGCCAAGCAGACCGAGGATGCGGTCCAGGTCTACAAGCGCATGCCCGAGAACTCGCCGCTGCGGCCCGTCGCCGACATCCAGATCGGGCTTGGCCTCGAGCAGCTCGGCAAGACCGAGGAAGCGGTCAAACATCTCGAGACGATCATCGCGGCGCGGCCGGAGGACGTCGACGCCATCTCCGCGCTCGGCAACATCTACCGCTCGCGCAAGCGCTTCGAGGAGGCGGCGACGACCTATGACAAGGCGGTCGCCAAGCTCGGCACGCCCGGCCGCTCCAATTGGGACCTGCTCTATTCGCGTGGTATCGCCTATGAGCGCACCAAGAAATGGCCCCAGGCCGAGGCTGATCTGCGTAAGGCGCTGGAGCTGATGCCGGAGGCGCTCAGCCGCGAGCGTGCGCTGGTGCTTAACTATCTCGGCTATTCGCTGGTCGACCAGAACCTCAAGCTCGAGGAGGCGCTCGGCATGCTGCGCCGCGCCGTCGAGCTCAGGCCGCGCGACGGCTACATCATCGACTCGCTCGGCTGGGCCCATTACCGCCTCGGCCGCTATGACGAGGCGGTGACGGAGCTCGAGAAGGCGATGGAGCTGCGCCCCTCCGATCCGGTGATCAACGACCATCTCGGCGACGTCTACTGGAAGACCGGGCGCTATCTCGAGGCGCGCTACCAGTGGAACTATGCCCGCGATCTCGGGCCGGAGCCGGATGACCTCACCCGGATCCAGCGCAAGATCGAGAAGGGGCTCGACGATCAGGCGCCCTCGGCCAATGCGGCCGAGCCGAAGAAGGATGGCGGCTGATCCTTGCCTGCCAAGCTGGCGACCCGTGCCCCGGCCAAGGTCAATCTCTCCTTGCGCGTCGTCGGCCGGCGCGCCGACGGTTATCATGAGCTCGACAGCCTCGTCGCCTTCGCCGGCGTCGGCGACGAACTGAGCCTGTCGCCAGGCGAGTCCTCCGGGGTACAGATCTCTGGTCCCTTCGCCGCAGGCCTCTCGACCGGACCCGACAATCTCGTCCTCAAGGCCGAGCGCGCCCTGCGCGAGGACATCGCCGGACTGCGCTCCGGCCGCTTCCATCTGATCAAGCGGCTCCCAGTCGCCTCGGGCATCGGCGGCGGCTCGGCCGATGCGGCTGCGGCGCTGCGCCTGCTGGCGCGGCTCAACGACCTGCCGCTGTCGCATCCGGCGCTGCTCGCCGCTGCCGGCCGGATCGGCGCCGACGTTCCGGTCTGCCTGGAAGCGCGCGCCCGCATGATGTGGGGCATCGGCGAGAGGCTCGGCCCGCCATTGCGTCCGCCGCGCCTGTTCGCCCTCCTGGTCAATCCCGGCGTTGCGGTCGAGACGGTGGCAGTGTTCCGCGCGCTCGGCCTTCAACCGGGGCAGGGGCATCCGGGCGGCAGCCAGACGCTCAGCGCGCAAGAGCCTTCACCGGCAACGTCGGCCGCTTTGATCGCCGCGCTCGCTGCTTCCGGCAACGATCTCGAAGCGCCGGCCCGAAGCGTCGCGCCGATCATCGGCGAGGTGCTGTCCACGCTCTCGGCTTTGCCCGACTGCCGGCTGGCGCGCATGTCCGGCTCGGGCGCAACCTGCTTTGCGCTGTTCGACGATTGCCGCGCCAGCGCCGCGGCGGGGAAGCGTCTGGCGCATGGCTGTTCGGATTGGTGGGTGAAGCCGACTGTGCTGAGATAGGCGCCTCGGCTTTAAGCCGGAGGGCACATCATGACGCTTGCCTCTTTCCTTGCCTTTGTCGGCGTCGCGGCGCTGGTGATCTGCACGCCGGGGCCCGATACGGCGCTGACCATTCGCAACACGCTGTTCGGCGGGCGCAGTGGCGGCGTGCTGACCGCGCTCGGTGTCGCGACGGGCCTCTCGCTCTGGGCTCTGGCGACCAGTCTCGGTCTCGTCGCCCTTCTGGTGGCGAGCGAGCCGATCTTCCGCGCGATCCAGTATGCCGGCGCCGCCTATCTGATCTATCTCGGTATCATGGCGCTCCGGGAGGCTTTCCGCCGCCAGGGGGCCGCGTCACCGGCAGCTGCCGCGATCTCGCCGCGGCGGCTCGCGCCAGCCATCGCCTATCGACAGGGGCTGGTCAGCAATCTCGGCAACCCGAAGATCGCGGTCTTCTTCGCCAGCCTCCTGCCGCAGTTCGCCGCCGGCGGCAGCAGCTTCACCACGCTGTTCCTGCTCGGACTGGTCTTCGCTGCGATGACCCTGCTCTGGCTCTCAGCCTATGCGCTCGTTGTCGCCAAGGCCGGCGACGTGCTGCGGCGATCGCGAGTCAGGCGCGTCATCGAAGCGCTGACCGGCGGGCTCCTGCTGGCGCTGGGCCTCAGGATTGCGGCCGAGCAGCGCTGACCGGCGCTAATGCGCCCGCGCCACGCAGAAGTCGACGGCCTCGTTGAGCGCCTGCTTCATCGGCGATGACGGGAACAGGCCGAGAGCGTCCTTGGCCATCTTGGCGTAGTGGCGGGCGCGCTCGATCGTGTCGGCCAGGGCGCCGTGCTTGCGCATCAGGGCCTGCGCCTCGTCGAGATCGCCATCGCGGACCTCGCCTTCCTGCAGGGTGCGGCGCCAGAAGGCGCGATCGCTCTCACTGCCGCGGCGGAAGGAGAGCACGACGGGCAGGGTGATCTTGCCCTCGCGGAAGTCGTCGCCGACATTCTTGCCGAGCTGGCCCGAGGAGCCGCCATAGTCGAGCGCATCGTCGATGAGCTGGAAGGCGATGCCGAGATTGAGGCCATAGCTGCGGCAGGCGGCGGCCTCGCCCTTCGACGACTGGGCGATCACCGGCCCGACCTCGCAGGCGGCGGCGAAGAGTTCCGCCGTCTTGCCGCGGATCACGGCGAGGTACTCGTCCTCGGTGGTCTCGGTGTTCTTGGCGGCGGCGAGCTGCATCACCTCGCCCTCGGCGATCACCGCAGCAGCGGTCGAGAGAATGTCGAGCGCGCGCAGCGAACCGACCTCGACCATCATCCTGAAGGCCTGGCCGAGCAGGAAATCGCCGACCAGAACGCTCGCCTCGTTGCCCCAGAGCATCCGGGCAGCGAGCTTGCCGCGGCGCATGTCGCTCTGGTCGACGACATCGTCGTGCAGCAGCGTTGCCGTGTGCATGAACTCGACCGAGGCCGCGAGCTTGACGTGGCCGTCGCCCTGGTAGCCGCAGAGCGCTGCCGTTGCGAGCGTCAGCATCGGCCGCAAGCGCTTGCCACCCGAGGAGATCAGGTGGTTCGCGACTTCCGGGATCATCGTGACCTCGGAGCCGGTGCGCGACAGGATCATCGCGTTGACGCGCTCCATGTCGGCGCGCGTCAACCCGACCAGCGGCGCGATCCCGCTTTGGCCGGTGTCCTTGTCTTCGAAAGCTACGACGACGCCCACTCGCAAACTCCGGCCGTTTTTCGCGCGCTTGCGCGGGTTGGCTTTGCCATAAACGTCGCATGCGTGACCAGCCCCGGCAATCCTTTCGCGACGCAGCAGATTGACGCTGCACCGCGGCACTGTTCCGGGTTATCCGATCTTTCCTGTTGCGCCGGGCCGGTGCGAAAGGCTCCATGGCGGCATGCATGAACTCGTCCGCTCGAACGATATCGTCCTGCTCGGGGCCATCGAGGCGCTCCTGGCTTCGGCCGATCTGGGTTGCCTGATCGCCGATCAGCACATCAGTGCACTCGAGGGCATGATCGGTGCCTTTCCACGGCGCCTCCTGGTTCGCGAGCAGGACAGCAAGCGCGCTCGCGCCTTGTTGATCGAGGCGGGCTATGGCGACGAACTGCGCCATGAACGCTGAGGCTCCGGGTCTCAGCGAGATCGCCGAGGATCGGCTGCTGGGAGGCCGCCTTCGCTTGCTCCAACCGGTGAAGGGCCATCGCGCCGGCTCGGATGCGGTGCTGCTTGCCGCGGCGATCCCGGAGCTGGGGGAAGGGCCGCTCGCCGATTTCGGCGCCGGCGTCGGCACGGTCGGGCTCGCCGTCGCCTTGCGGCAACCCGCACTTGCCGTCGTCTCGATCGAGCGCGACCCCGAGCTCGCAGCGCTCGCGGCCCGCAATGCCGAGCTTAATGGTCTTGCTGGACGGGTGCGAGTCGCCGTCGGAACGATCGGCGAGAAAAACGCAGGGCTTGCCCAATCCGGTCTGCCCACCGCGTCAGTCGCCTGGGTCGCGATGAACCCGCCCTTCTTCGAATCGGGCGAGGTGCGCGAATCGCCGGTCGCCAACCGGCGTGCGGCCCATGTTGCCGGGCAATCGCTCGCCGACTGGCTGAAGACGGCCCGCCATGTGCTGAAGCCGGGCGGTGGCGTCAGTATCATCCATCGCGCCGAAGCGCTGGGGACGATTCTCGCAGGTCTGGAGACGGGCTTCGGCGCGATCGAGATTCGCCCGATCCACGGCCAGGCCGAGCGGGCGGCGATCCGGGTGATCGTCTCCGCGCGTCTCGGCAGCAGAAAGCCGGCAGCGTTGCTGCCGGCTCTCATTCTCAACGGGGCCGATGGGCGCTTCACCTCTTTCAGCGAGGCGCTCCATCGCGGCGAGGCCGTGCTTGCCTAGACTGGCTCAGCGGCAGATGCGGCGCTCGCGCACCACCCAGCCCCAGCCGTCCCAGTAGCGGACCGGTCGGCTAAAGCAGCGCGGGCCGTAGTACCCGCCGCCGTAGCCGTAAGCCGGACGGCCATAGCCATAAGCAGGGCGGCCATAGCCGTAATGGGGACGGCCATAGTAACCGCCGCCGCCCCAGCCGGGCCGGCCATAATAGCCACCACCGCCCCAACCCTGTGCGTCGGCCGGAGTTGCCGTGACCGCTCCGATGCCGAGTGCGGCCACCCCGAGGGAGGCTGCGGCTGAAAGTCCAAGAACGAGTTTGCGAAGCATGGTTACCTCCTTCGCGAGTGCCCTCCGGCCTGTGCCGGGGTCATCGGGTGTCATGGTTGCGGCGAGCTTGCAGCATCGAGGCTGAACGGCGCGTGGCCGGGCCGTTCAGCCGTTCTTCATCCGGACTGGCGTCCCGTCAGCGGCAGACGCGCACCGGGCGGATCACCCAGCGCCAGCCGTTCCAGACGCGCCGGTCGACGAAATAGCAGCGCGGGCGATAGACCGGGCGGCCGTAATAGCGGCGCGGACCATAATGGGGACGTCCGTAGTACTGGGCCTGCTCGACCAGCCCGATATCCGTCGAAGCGGTGGGAGTGCCGGCTGCGATCGGTGCAGCGCTGGCCGGGACGACGGAAAGGCCGGTGAAAAGGAGCGCGCCGGCACCGAACAGGGCGGCAGCGATACGGTTCGACAGCATGGTAACTCTCCTACTCATCGCATCGGCCCGTCTCAAGCACTCGCCCCGAACACCGCGGACCGTTCGATGCTGCGCATCATGGGTCGCCCATCCTGAACGCGATCCCTGCGGCGAGGTTCAGGCAGCGTTCATCCCGCCGCGCTTGACCATGAGCGCCGCCAGCCCCTAATCACGCCGCAAGTTTCTCGACAGTTTAAAAGGCTGATGCCCTTGGCCGCGTCCTCCGATCCGCTGAACCCGACCCGCTCCTTCCAGGGGCTGCTGCTGACCTTGCAGCGCTTCTGGGCCGAGCGCGGCTGCGTCATCCTCCAGCCCTACGACATGGAGGTCGGCGCCGGCACCTTCCATCCGGCGACGACGCTGCGCGCGCTTGGTCCGAAGCCCTGGAAGGCGGCCTATGTCCAGCCTTCGCGCCGGCCCAAGGATGGCCGCTACGGCGAGAACCCCAACCGGTTGCAGCATTATTACCAGTTCCAGGTGATCCTGAAGCCGTCGCCGCCCGATTTGCAGCAGCTCTATCTCGACTCGCTCAAGGCGATCGGCGTCGATCTCGCTTTGCACGATGTCCGCTTCGTCGAGGACGACTGGGAAAGCCCGACGCTGGGCGCCTGGGGCCTCGGCTGGGAGTGCTGGTGCGACGGCATGGAAGTCAGCCAGTTCACCTATTTCCAGCAGGTCGCCGGCGTCGAATGCGCACCGGTCGCTGGCGAGCTCACCTATGGGCTCGAGCGCCTCGCCATGTATGTCCAGGGCGTCGAGAACGTCTACGACCTCAACTTCAACGGTCTCGAAGGCGAGGACCGCATCAGCTATGGCGATGTCTTCCTGCAGGCCGAGCAGGAGTTCTCGCGGCATAATTTCGAGCATGCCAATACCGAGGTGCTGTTTCGGCACTTCAGCGATGCCGAGGCCGAGTGCAAGGCGCTGCTCGCTGCCGGCGAGGCAGATGCCGGCAGCAATGATCCCAGCCACAAGCTCGCTTTGCCGGCCTATGACCAGTGCATCAAGGCGAGCCATGTCTTCAACCTGCTCGATGCGCGCGGCGTGATCTCGGTCACCGAGCGCCAGAGCTACATCCTGCGCGTGCGCGAGCTCGCCAAGGCCTGCGGTGCGGCCTGGCTCAAGACCGCCGGCGGGGGAGCAAACTGATGCCCGATCTGCTGCTCGAACTCTTCTCCGAGGAAATCCCGGCGCGCATGCAGCGCAAGGCCGCCGAGGACCTGAAGAAGCTCGTCACCGATGCGCTGGTCGAGCGCGGCCTCACCTATGAGGGCGCCAAGGCCTTCGCGACGCCGCGCCGGCTCGCCCTCACCATCGCCGGCCTGCCGGTGCGTGGCCGGGATGTCCGCGAGGAGCGCAAGGGCCCGCGCGTCGGCGCGCCCGATGCGGCCGTGCAGGGCTTCCTCAAGGCGGCGGGGCTTGCCTCGCTCGATCAGGCGACCGTCGTCAGCGATCCGAAGAAGGGCGACTCTTATGTCGCCGTGATCGAGAAGCCGGGGCAGGAGACGGTCGCGGCGATCGCCGAGATCGTGCCGGCAGTGATCCGCGCCTTCCCCTGGCCGAAATCGATGCGCTGGGGCAAGGCCTCGGCCGGGAGCGGCTCGCTGCGCTGGGTTCGCCCACTGCATTCGATCCTTTGCACCTTCGGCGCTGAGACCGAGGAGCCGGAGGTGGTGCCCTTCGAGGTCGAAGGCATCAAATCCGGCAACGTCACCTATGGCCATCGCTTCCATGCGCCAGGGCCGATCACGGTCAAGCGCTTCGACGATTATGTCCCGAGCCTGGAGCGGGCCAAGGTCGTGCTCGACGCCGACCGCCGCAAGCAGATCATCTTAACCGACGCCAAGAACCTCGCCTTCGCCGCGGGGCTCGAACTGGTCGAGGATGAGGGCCTGCTGGAGGAGGTCGCGGGTCTCGTCGAATGGCCGGTCGTGCTGCTGGGTGATTTCGAGGAGCGCTTCCTTGAGATTCCGGGCGAGGCGATCCGCGCCACCATCCGCGCCAACCAAAAATGCTTCGTGCTGCGCGATCCCAATTCCGGCGAGCTGGCCAATCGCTTCATCCCTGTCTCCAACCTGATGGCCAGCGATGGCGGCCTGGCGATCACCGCCGGCAATGGCCGCGTCGTGCGCGCCCGCCTCTCCGACGCCGCCTATTTCTGGCAGACCGATCGCGGCCCGCTGCCCGATCTGGAGACGCTCAAGGACAGCGCGGAGAAGCTCGGGCTCGACCTGTCGAAGCCGCTCGACCAGCGCATGGCCAAGCTCGACAGGCTCGGCGTCGTCTTCCACGCCAAACTCGGCACGCAAGGCGAGCGCGTCCAGCGCATCGCCGCGCTGGCGAAGGAGTTGGCCCCGATCGTCGGCGCCGATCCGGCTTTGGCCGAGCGCGCGGCGAAGCTGGCCAAGGCCGACCTGCCGACCGAGATGGTCGGCGAGTTCCCCGAACTGCAGGGGCTGATGGGCCGGAAATACGCCGAGCTGCAGGGCGAGAACGCCTCGGTCGCGGCGGCGATCGAGGAGCACTACAAGCCGCTCGGCCCGTCCGACCGCGTCCCGACCGATCCGGTTTCGGTCGCCGTTGCGCTTGCCGACAAGCTCGACACGCTGGTCGGCTTCTGGGCGATCGACGAGAAGCCGACCGGGAGCAAGGACCCCTATGCGCTGCGCCGCGCGGCGCTGGGCGTGATCCGGCTGGTGGTTGAGAATGGGGTGCGGCTGCCGGTCCTAAAGCTGGCAATCCCCTTGCAGATCGGAATTATCCGACAGCTCGTTAACTCACAGCGCCGAAGCGACCTCGCGCCGCTTATGCAGCATGAGGAGATCGCTCAGCTGCCCATCAGTGCGCTTCAAAATGGACCGCTTAGCTTCGTCTTCGCACGCATCGAAGATATCAAGCTGTCCGTTGCTGAGGCCGTTTACCGCGGTCTCCTTGATCTTCTCTCCTTCTTCCACGACCGCCTGAAGGTCATGCTCCGCGACCAGGGCGCGCGGCATGATCTGGTCGATGCGGTGCTGGGCGAGGGCGCGTCGGCCAATGACGACCTCCTGCTCATCACTCGCCGCGTCGCCGCGCTCGGCCGCTTCCTCGAGACCGAGGACGGCAAGAGCCTGCTGGCCGGTTACAAGCGCGCCGCCAATATCCTCAAGGCCGAGGAGAAGAAGGACGGCGAGGGCGCCTTTGCGGGTTCGGCCGATCTCCAGCTCATCGCGGCTGCCGGGCTGATCGAGGAGAAGGCGCTCGCGGTCGCACTGGCGCAGGCGACGCCGAAGGCGGAAGCGGCGGTCGCTGCTGAGGACTATGAAGGTGCCATGACGGCGCTCGCCGAGCTCAGGCCGGCAGTCGACGCCTTCTTCGACAAGGTCACGGTCAACGATCCCGATCCGGCTCTGCGCGCCAACCGCCTCAAGCTGCTGAACCAGCTGCGCGAAGCGACGCGCGCCGTGGCGGATTTTTCACGGATTGCGGGTTAGGCGCGGGAAGCTCGACGCAGAACCCCTCTCCCGGATGGGAGAGGGGCAGGGGTGAGGGACCGCCGCTGATTATTTGAGTGCAGCAACGCCGCTGCGATCTCAATCGGCGAGGGCAGGCCCTCATCCCTGCCCTTCTCCCACACGGGAGAAGGGTTCCCCGTGCCCTTCATTGCCGTTGGCTCCCGATCCCGCAGTCTTCTACGGGGGCCTAACGATGACGGGAAAGCTCCGTCCCAACACCTCAGCCAGCTACTCTTTTCGGAACTTTTTCCCATGTCTTGACGTTCTCTTCTCTGAGGTCGCTGCCTGCGAATGCGTCGCAGCTAGCGCCTCGGGGGGCCGGCTTTCGGCCGCGATAAGAGGATTTGAGCCATGAGCCTTCTGATCTCGCTGCTGATCACCGTTCTGGTGATCGTTTTGGTGCTTTATCTGGTGCGGATGCTGCCGGTCGACGGCAACGTCAAGAACATCATCCAGATCATCGTCATCATCATCGGCATCATCTCGCTCCTGCGCTATCTCGCGGTCTTCTAGCCAAAGGGGCCGCCGTCATGCTCGCCCCCTTTGGCGAGCGTCCATGTGAACATCGCCTTCGTGGCGAGCGCTGGATGGCCGGGACAAGGCCCGGCCGTGACGGAGGTGACGTTTCGGCAGCTGGATTGACGAAAATCCCGCACTGATCCAGAATCTCATTGGTCCAGAGGGCCCCGGACGCGACCCGTCCCGGGGCCCTTTCCCGTTTGGGCATGTTCACGCAGGAGCGGCGAGCGCTTTTGCGACCAGACCATGCCCGACAGATCGAGCGATCGCCGCGATGAATTCGCAGAACCGCACCACCCATATCCGCCTGACCTCGCATCCCGAGCCCGGCAACGCCTCGACCCGCTTCCCGATCCAGTGGGGCGCCGGCACGCCGGAGGAACGCGGCCCGGTCATCGCCTCGACCACGGCGCCGGGGGACCGCAACTGCATCGGCGCCCATGGCGGCTCCTATTCGGTCTATCGCGCGCTCGCCATCTCCGCCCGCGCCATGAACCCGGCGCAGCGGCCGGACCTGACCAACACCTACCCGACCTCCGACATCCTGCCGCAGCCGCAATGGTTCGATCCGGGCAGGATCGTCTCGCTCGATCCGTTTGGCCATCGCGTCGCGCAGGACTTCGGCAAGCTGATCGGCGAGGGCATCGACATCCGCCCGACCATCGCGGTCACCAAGGCGCGGCTCAACCTGCCCGAGATCCTCGCCGCCATGGCCGGCCACCGGCTGGCGGCTGATGGCGCCATCCTGCACGGCTCCGGCGACATCAGCGTCACCAAGATCGCGGTCGATCCGGTCTGGCACCTGCCGGGGATCGCCGAGCGCTTCGCCACCAGCGAAAACGAATTGCGCCGCACGCTGTTCGAGCAGACCGGCGGCATGTATCCGGAGCTGGTGACGCGGCCCGACCTCAAGGTCTTCCTGCCACCGATCGGCTCGATCACCGCCTATGTCATCGGCGAGGTCTCGGCGATTTGCGATCCCAGGAAGACGCTCGCCTGCCGCGTCCATGACGAGTGCAACGGCTCGGACGTGTTCGGCTCCGACATCTGCACCTGCCGACCCTATCTCGTGCACGGCATCGAGGAAGCGGTGAAGGAAGCGCAGGCAGGCGGCGTCGGCCTGATCGTCTACAATCGCAAGGAGGGCAGGGCGCTCGGCGAGGTCACCAAGTTCCTCGTCTACAACGCCCGCAAGCGCCAGGAGGGCGGCGACTCCGCTGCGACCTATTTCGAGCGCACCGAATGCGTCGCCGGCGTGCAGGATGCCCGCTTCCAGCAGTTGATGCCGGACGTGCTGCATTGGCTCGGTGTGAAGAAGATCGACCGGCTGATGTCGATGTCGAACATGAAATACGACGCCATAGTCGAGAGCGGTATCGAGATCGGCGAACGCGTCGCGATCCCGCCTGAACTAGTCCCGCCGGATGCCTCGGTCGAAATCGAGGCGAAGAAGGCGGCGGGCTATTACTCGCCCGATGGCGCGCCTGGCGATAACGCACTCAAGGCCACTGTCGGCCGCGACCTCGAGAAGTTCTGATCCGCCTATGCCTGACTCCAATCCCGAAGCCGTTCGCCTGCTGCTCAAGCCGGCTGCTGTCCGTGAGCGCGCGCATGAGATGCTGCAGCTCGGCCTTGCCGGCAGGTTGACGCATTTCGACGTCCATCCAGAGCGCCTGCCGGCCTGCACGGCCTATGTGCTGGAGACGATCCGCCAGAACTACCCCGCGCTCGACATCCCCTTCCATGCCCGCTGGCGCCATTTCGTCATCGCCGGCATGGATCGCTGGAAGGTGTTGGATGCCGGCGCCCAGTTCGCCGATGCGCGGGCCAGGGGCCGTGCCGCCTATGATCTCGCTGTCGTCAGCGTCCTGCTCGATGCCGGCGCCGGCGCCGACTGGCATTATCGCGATGCGGTGACCGGCCAGAGCATCGCGCGCTCGGAAGGACTGGCGCTGGCCTCGCTCGACATGTTCGCCGCCGGCGCCTTCTCCGGCGATCCGGCGCAGCCATTGCGCGTCGACAGCGAGGTGCTCAGGCATCTCGACGCTGCGGCGTTGGCTGCTGGCTTCCAGGTCTCGGAAGGCAATCCGCTCGTAGGGCTGGGGGGCCGCGCCGCGCTGCTCAACCGGCTCGGCGAGGAGCTGGAGAAACACGGGCTGACGCGGCCCGGCGACCTGTTTGACCGACTGATGGAGGCGGCCGAGGGGCGCTCGATCCGTGCCGCCTTTATCCTCTCGCAGGTACTGGAGGTGCTCGGTGGCATCTGGCCCTCGCGCTTGAGCTATGCCGGCATCGCGCTCGGCGACAGCTGGAAGCATCCGTTGATCGCGCCGGGAGAGGTGACGGCCGGCATCGTGCCCTTCCACAAGCTCTCGCAATGGCTGAGCTATTCGCTGATCGAGCCGCTGCAATGGGCTGGTATCCACGTCGTCGGCATCGACGATCTCACTGGCTTGCCGGAATACCGCAATGGCGGGCTCCTGCTCGATCTCGGCGTGCTCGCGCTCAAGGACCCGGCCGATGCCGTGCGCGGCCACGAGGTCGGCTCGCAGCTCGTCGTCGAATGGCGGGCGCTGACGGTTGCGCTGCTCGACAAGCTCGGCGAACTGGTGCGCGCTGAGCTCGGTATGAGCGCCGAGCAGTTGCCGCTCGCCAAGGTGCTGGAGGGTGGCACCTGGGCAGCCGGCCGCCGGATCGCGCGCGAGAAGCGTGAGGGCGGCGGTCCGCCCTTGACCATCGTCAGCGACGGCACGGTATTCTAGAGCAGGATGCGAAAAAGTGGGAACCGGTTTTTCGCATGAATCCTGCTCTAACATATTGATGAGAGACGGATTCAGACTTCAGATGGGGCCGCAGGGCGGCTCCATCTGAAGTCATCCGGCTCTAGCAACCAAAAGAACACGAAGGGGATCAGGGCTACATGACCACGAGCGCGAACGGCGTCACCGTCGTCGATCACCCGCTGGTGCAGCACAAGCTGACGCTGATGCGCGAGAAGGACCGCTCGACCAAGAGCTTCCGCCAGCTCCTCAACGAGATCGGCATGCTGCTCTGCTACGAGGTTACGCGCGACCTGCCGACCGAGCTGATCGAGATCGAGACGCCGCTGCAGAAGTCGATGCAGCCGATCATTTCCGGCAAGAAGCTGGTCTTCGCGCCGATCCTGCGCGCCGGCGTCGGCTTCCTCGACGGCATGCTGGAACTCGTCCCGGCCGCCCGCGTCGCCCATATCGGCCTCTATCGCGACCCGCAGACGCTGCAGGCGGTCGAGTACTACTTCAAGGCGCCTTCCGACATCGCCGACCGCATGATCGTGGTGATGGACCCGATGCTGGCGACGGCGAACTCGGCGGTGGCGGCGGTCGACCGGCTGAAGGAGCGCGGCGCCAAGGATCTGCGCTTCGTCTGCTTGCTCGCGGCGCCTGAAGGAATCGCCCGCTTGCGCGATTCCCATCCCGATGTGCGCATCTGGACGGCGGCGATCGATGAGCGCCTCAATGACCACGGCTACATCGTGCCCGGCCTCGGCGACGCCGGCGATCGCATGTTCGGCACGCGCTGACACGCAAAAAAGCCCGCCCCGTTGCCGGGGCAGGCCTTGCGATCCGGATGGTCACTCAGGCCGTGATGGCGCGAGTGGCAAGCGGATCGACCTGCGATCACTCGATGATCTGGACGATGCGGCGGCTCTGTGGCTCGACCAGCACGGCGCGGTTGTTCACCACGGTGTAGCGATAGCCGCTGGCGCGCTCGCCGAACTCAGACGGCACCTCGCGATAGACCACGCCCTGCTGTGGCAGCACGGTGCCGACGGCTACAGGCTCGGCATAGGTGTAGGACGGGACGCGCTGCTCGACCACATAGGTGCGGAAGCGCGGGGTGTTGTCGCCGATGATCCCGCCGGTCACGCCGCCGACCACCGCGCCGCCGACACCGCCGACCACTGCACCGACCGGGCCGCCGACGATGGCGCCACCGACAGCACCAGCCGTCGCGCCGCCAACGATGCCGCTCGCGGCACCGCCCTGGGCGCCGTCGGGATTCTGGGCGAAGGCCGCAGCCGGAACGATGGCGAGGGCCGTAACCAGAGCAAGTTTCTTGAACATGTCGTTCTCCTTCCAGAGTGGAAACCTCGGCAGGAAGAACGGGAAGCGCGGCTCATGGTTCCGCCAGCGTGGTCACGAGCTGTGAACGATCGTGAACGTCCGCTAGAGGTTCGTGTGTCTCGTCAGAGGGTTGGTCTCGATCACGAGCTCGATGCCGGCGGCTCGAAAATCATGAACCTGCGTACGCTCGGGCGTTCGTTCGGGGTGGTCGAACAACTCGCTTACGGTCGCTTCCTCCGACAGGAACAGGAAATCGGCGTGACTTCCGGTCTCCGGATAGGCGTCGATCGCGTGCCATGTGCCGCGGTGGAACAGCACGCCCTCGCCATCGAGCCGAAACGCCCGGAGCGCCTCCGGTGCCGGTGATATCTCGGACGGCTCGGCGACCACGATGATCGCCGGAGGACCGCCGAGCGGCTGGCGCGCCTCGGTGACGTGCAGGTGCCGCTCGATCAGGGCGACGGCGAAGGGCCGCGCATGATAGCGCACGATCTGCAGCCGCGGCCGGCTCTCGGCGGCGAAGGGCTGGATCCAGATGTCGTAGCCCTCGCGGCCGGTGTCGCGTCCTCCCGCGGGGGTCAGGACATGGCCATAAGGAGCGAAGGCTTCGGCGGTGAGTGGCGAGACGGGCAGGACGATGCGGCGCATACCGGCATCGTAGAGCGTGCCGCGCAAAAGAAAACGGCGGGCTTGGGGCCCGCCGTCCACAGATGGCTACCGTCCGGCGCTTACTGCTTCGGCGCGGCGGCGAGCACCGGCGAGAGCTTGTCGGCGTCGCGCTTGATCAGGGCGGCGAAGCCGGCGGGCGTGCGCTCTTCGGCCGTAGGCAGCACGGTGCCGAGATCGAGCAGGCGCTTCTTGACGCCCTCGTCATTGAGAGCCTTGCCGAGCGCGTCGACGAGCTTGTCGACGGCTTCCTTCGGCATGCCCTTCGGCGCGGCAATGCCGTTCCAGGCCTCGATCTGGTATTCCGGCAGCCCGGCTTCCTTGGTGGTCGGCACGTCGGGCAGGGCCGGCGAGCGCTGCGCCGAGGCGACGGCATAGGCCTTGATCGTGCCGGCCTTGACCTGCTCGGCGACGCTGACGATCTGGTCGCACATGAAGTCGATCTGGCCGGAGACGAGATCGTTCAGTGCCGGGCCGGTGCCGCGATAGGCGACCGAGTTCAGCTTCGGCACGCCGAGCTGGCCCTTGAGCAGGGTGCAGGTCGTCCACGACACCGAGCCGACGCCGGCATGGGCCTCGTTCACCTTGTCGGTGTTCGTCTTCACATAGGCGACGAACTCCTTCAGGTCCTTCGGCTCGAAGTTCTTCTTCGCGACGATCAGAATCGGCGTTCCGCCGGCGAGCCCGATCGTCTGCATGCCGTTGATCGGGTCGTATTTCAGACCGGGATAGGTGGCTGGCGCCGCCGAGAAGGTGCCGAGATGGCCCATCGCGATGGTGTAGCCGTCCGGCGTCGCCGTCAGCGCGCGGGTGATGCCGGTGGTGCCGCCGGCGCCGGCGACGTTTTCGACCACGACCTGCTGGCCGAGGGTCTTCGACATGTTCTCGCCGACGATGCGGGCGATGATGTCGGTCGGGCCGCCGGCAGCGAAGGGCACGATCATGGTGATCGGCCGCTCGGGGTACTTGGACTGGGCCTGAGCCGGCAGCGCCAAGGCGAGCGCTGCGGTGAGACTGAGGGCGAGCTTTTTCATAGGTAATCCTCCCTGACGCGATATCCTGAAGATGGTGCAACGGGGTTGGGCGACAACCCCCTCATTCGGTGAAGACCTCTTCGCGTTTCTTCGACATCGCCGGCAGCAGCGCGATGACGAGGATCGCGACGGCGACCAGCAGCAGGCCGGCCGAGATCGGCCGCTCGAGGAAGGTCATGAACGAGCCGCGCGAGATGATCAGCGCCTGGCGCAGCTTCTCTTCCATCAGCTTGCCGAGCACGAAGCCAAGCAGCATCGGGGCGGGCTCGAAGCCGAGCTTGATCAGAATGTAGCCGAACAGGCCGAACAGCGCGGTGAAGGCGACGTCGACCGGCTGGTTGTTCACCGAGTAGATGCCGATCGAGCAGAAGATCAGGATCGCCGGGAACATCAGGCGGTAGGGCACCTGCAGCAGCTTCACCCAGAGCCCGACCAGCGGCAGGTTGATCACCAGCAGCATCAGGTTGCCGATCCACATCGAGGCGATCATGCCCCAGAACAGGTCGGGGTTCTTGGTCATCACCTGCGGGCCGGGGATGATGCCATGGATGGTCATGGCGCCGACCATCAGCGCCATCACCGCATTCGGCGGGATGCCGAGCGTGAGCAGCGGGATGAAGGCGGTCTGGGCCCCGGCGTTGTTGGCCGCCTCCGGTCCGGCGACACCCTCGATCGCGCCCTTGCCGAAGCGCGACGGGTCCTTGGCAATCTTCTTCTCCACAGTATAGCTGGCGAAGGGGCCGAGCACGGCGCCATTGCCGGGCAGGATGCCGAGGATCGCGCCGATGCCGGTGCCGCGAACGACCGGCATGGCCGCCTGCTTGATGTCGCTCCAGCCCGGCAGGAGCCGGCCGATCTTGGCGCGGACGACGTCGCGCGCCTCCGGGTTCTCCAGGTTGCGCAGCACCTCGGCGAAGCCGAACACGCCCATCGCCAGCACGGCGAAGTCGATGCCGTCGGAGAGCGGCGGGAAGCCGAAGGTCATGCGTTCCTGGCCGGTCTCGAGATCGGTGCCGACGGTCGAGAGCAGCAGGCCGAGCATGATCATGCAGAAGGCCTTGAGGATCGAGCCGCGCGCCAGCACGACGGCAAAGCACAGGCCCATCACCATCAGCGAGAAATACTCGGCCGGCCCGAAGAGCAGCGCCAGCTTGGTCAGCGGCGCGCCCAGCGCCGCGATGACGACGGTGGCGACGCAGCCGGCGAAGAAAGAGGCGAGCGCGGCGGTGCCGAGCGCGACGCCGGCGCGGCCCTGCCTGGCCATCTGGTGCCCGTCGAGCGTCGTCACCACGGAGGTGGCCTCGCCGGGAATGTTGACCAGGATCGCCGTGGTCGAGCCGCCGTACTGGGCGCCGTAGTAGATGCCGGCCAGCATGATCAGCGCGCCGACCGGATCGAGCCCGAAGGTGATCGGCAGCAGCATGGCGATCGTGGCGATCGGCCCGACGCCGGGCAGGACGCCGACCAGCGTGCCGACGAGGCAGCCGACGAAGCAGAGCGCGATGTTCTGGAGGGTGAGCGCGACACCGAAGCCGAGCCCGAGATGGGCGAACATTTCAGACATCGGTCAGATTCCCAGCAGCCAGGGCGCGAGCGGGATAGGCAGGCTCAGCGCGTATTTGAACAGGAGGGCGCAGGCAGTCGTCATCGCCACGGCGAAGATGAGAAGCTCCTTGATCCTCACGTCATCGGCGGCGAGCCCGGCGATGAACACGACCAATGGCCCGGACACCAGCATGCCGAGCTGCGGCACCTTGAGCGGGCCGATCTCGAAGCCGCGGATCGTCAGGCCGAAGACCACGGCCGCGCCCAGCACGAAGAAGACGCCGCGCCAGGACCAGCCACTGAGCTTTTCGCCCTTGTAGCGCATCGCGTTCAGGCTCAGCAGCGCACCGAGCGCGGCGCAGATCACCGCGATCGACTTGGGCAGCATGCCCGGGCCGATCTGGCGCAACGTACCGAGCGGCAGGTCGCGCGCCAGGAACAGCGCCAGCGCCGCCAGCGCGATCATGAACAGGCCGCCCGCGAAATCCTGCGTCGAGCGGATGCGCCAACCCTGCGCGGCCTCGATCTTGTTCAGACTCATCAATGTCCTCCGGCTCGGGTGGTTGCAGTGCGCGGAGCAGACTTCCTGCCGCGCCCGGTTACGCTGAACGGCAGAACGTTGCCGTCGTCGATCAGGGTCACGCTCTCGCGCAGGATGGCGAGGAAATCGTCGCGCGCGGCCAGCTTCTGATGCGGTCGCCAGGCGACGCCGACCAGCGCGCCGGGCGGCGGCGGGTCGAGCAGCGCGCCGCGCAGGCGCCGCATGGTGACGCCGGGAAAGCTCAGCCGCGAGACCCAGTCCGGCGCCAGCGCCATGCCGAGCCCGGCCGCGACCGCCGACATCATCGCCGGCTTCTCAGTCGCCTCGATGGTGACGTTGGGGACCGCGCCAACGCTCTCGAAATAGGCCATGACGAGGTCATAGGCGAAGGGGCGGATGCGCTTCGACGGCACGACGAAGGGCTCACCGACCAGATCCTGCATGGTCAGATGCTCGCGGGCGGCGAGCGGATGGCTCTCGCTGAGCACCACGATGGGCCGCTCGACGCGCAGGATCTCGAAGGCGCAGTCGGTCGGCTTGCGCGGCGGGCGCAGCAGAGCGAGGTCGAGCTTGCCGGCCTCCAGCATTTGCACCAGCGGCGCCGTCATCGCCTCGACGAACTTGATCTCGATGCCGGGATGGCGCGAGCGGAACGTCACCAGCGCTTCCGGCACGAAGCTCGACGATGCGGCGTCGATCGCGCCGACCCGCAGCACCTTGCTGGAAGCCAACGAGGCCTCGCGCACCGAGCGGGAGGCCCGCTCCATCCGGACCAGGATGGCCTTGGCCTCTTCCAGCATGATGAGCCCGGCACGGGTGAGCGCGACCTGGCGCGTGGTTCGGGTCAGGAGGCTAACGCCAAGCTCGTCCTCGAGCGCGCTGATCTGACGTGAAAGTGCTGGTGGTGCGAGGCCGAGCCGCTCGGCAGCCCTGCCGAAGTGCAGCTCTTCCGCCACCGCGATGAAGCATCGCAGCTGCCGCAGATCCATGGTTGTTGCGCTCCCCTCTGGCGTATCGTTTTTTGTGATATCGTCCAGTTGTTTCAGTTATGCCCTTTAGCGCCTATCGCCAGTTTTGCGACCCTAGAGCAATTCATAATTTTTTGGCAACAAAGCTCGCCGCAGTGTGCCTGCGTTCCACAGGAACGAAAGCCGCCACACGCTTCGGAAGCACAGAACCGATTGATTTATTGAGACTTAAGGCGCCCGGCCGCGCCCGGTCAAGGCGCCGGTGCGCTGGCTCGCCTGCCGCTCCACAGCCCGGCCACGCGCCCGTCGATCAGCGCCAATCCGAGGAAGATCGCCGCCATGCCGGCAAAATGGCGCGGCAGCAGCTCCTCGCCGAGGAGGCCGGAGCCGAGCAGGATGGCGCTGACCGGGATCAGGAAGGTCACCAGCATGACATTGCTTGGTCCCGCGGTGCGCATGATGCGGAAGAAGATGATGTAGGCCAGCGCCGTCGAAATCAGCGCGAGACCGATCGCCGCGAGGACGGCCTGCTGCGACGGGACCGGCAGCGTCCAGGGCGGATGCAGGAAGAAGACGATCGGAACGATCATCACCGTCGAGGCGCTGAGCTGGCCGGTCGCGGCGACGAGTGGCGGCAGGCCGCGGAAGCGGCGTCCGAACAGGCCGGAGAAGGCATAGGAGACTGCCGCGAGGACGCAGGCGAGCTGGGCAGTCAGATTGGAGCCGAGCCCTCCGAGCACGTCGGGCCCCATCAGGATACCGACGCCGACAAGGCCGGCCAGCACGCCGCCGAGCTTCAGCCCGGTCGCCCTCTCATTGCCGAAGCAGTGCATCACCAGCACGGCGAAGATCGGCGTGGTCGCGTTCAGGATAGAGGCGAGGCCGCTCGCGATCTGCTGCTGGCCCCACAGGAACAGGCTGAACGGGATCAGATTGTTGAGGATGCCCATGCCGAAGAAGGCAAGCCAGATGCTGCGCCCCACCGCCATGGACTGCCCGGTGATCCGCACCAAGAGGAGCAGCGACAGCGCCGCCAGCCCGACGCGCACCTGCACGACGGCGAAGGGCGGCCACTCCGCCACGGTGAGCTTGTTGAAGAAGAACGAGCCGCCCCACAGGATCGAGAGGGCAACGAGCAGGAGCCATTCTGTCGGGCCCATGCGCAGCGAGGGAGCGGAGGTCTGTTGTGTCATGACGGAAGCTGTCCTCGCAGGGCGGGTCATCCTGCGTCAGTAGGCAGCCGGGCGGGGCCCGGCCACCCGATTTCAGCAATCGTCTTACGCCGGTTCCGCCTCGCGCGCCGCCCACATCGCCTTGAAGGCGGGCCGGGCATGGCAGGCGTCGAGCCAGGCCTTGACGTTCGGCGCCGCGTCGAAGAGCTGCGTCGCCGGCTTGGCATAACGGATGACCTCGGCGACATTGATATCGGCGACGGTGAAGCGTCCGCCCATCACAAAGCCCCCGCCCTCGGCCAGCGCCTTATCGAGCACCGCAAAGGGAGCGGGAAGGGCGGCGAGAGCGGTGGCGACGATGGCGGGATCGCGCTTCTCCGGCGGATAGGCGGCGAGGTGATAGGTCAGGTTCAGCGCCTGCGTCTCGCATTCGGTCGCGGCCCAGAGCGACCACATCGCCGCGAGCCCTTCTTCCTTTACGTCCTTCGGCGCGACCGGGCCGCCATGCTTGCGGGCGAGGTAGAGATTGATCGCCAGCGATTCGTGCAGGACGAAGCCGTCATCGTCGATCGACGGAACATGGCCGTTCGGATTGACCGCCATGAACTCGGCGCTGCGCGTGTGGATCGGTGCGTCCGGCGCGGTGGGATCTGCAACGCGATAGACCTGGATCACCGGCACATGCTTGAAGGTGATGCCGAGCTCGTTGGCGAGCCAGACATTGCGCGTCGCACGCGAGCGATAGCAGCCATAGATGGTCAGGGACATGGGCAGGATTCCGGCAGGCGGGAGGGACTCCGAATCCAGTAGATGCGGAGAAGAATATTCTACGAAGCTCAACCGAGCTGACGCAAGGTCTCGCGGGCGATGATCAGGCGCTGGATCTCGGAGGTGCCCTCGTAGATCCGGGTGATGCGGGCATCGCGGGCATAGCGCTCCACCGGGAAGTCGCTGCAATAGCCGGCGCCGCCATGGATCTGGATCGCCGCGTCTGTGCAGCGATGTGCTGCTTCCGAGGCAAAAAGCTTTGCCATCGAGGCTTCCCTCGCGAAGGGTTCGCCACGATCCTTCTTCGCGGCTGCATCGAGGATCAGCAGGCGCGACGCATGCAGGTCGACCTCGCGATCGGCGATCAGCCATTGCAGGCCCTGGAACTCGGTGAGGGCCTGGCCGAACTGCTTGCGCTCGCGGGCATAGGACTTGGCGGCGTCCATTGCGGCGCGGGCGATGCCGAGCGAAACGGCGGCGACGCCGATGCGCCCACCGGCGAGTTCGCCGACCGCGACCCGGAAGCCATCATTCTCCTTGCCCATCAGATTGGCAGCCGGGATGCGTGCGCCGTCGAAATGGATGGTGTTCGTCGCCGAGCCGGTCTGGCCCATCTTCTTTTCGGCCTTGCCGACGCTGACGCCGGGCGTGTCGGCCGGCACCAAAAAGACCGAGATGCCCTTGCCTTTGGGCACATCGGGATTGGTCACGCCCCAGACCACGAAGAGCCCGGCGTACTCGCCTGAGGTAATGAAGATCTTCTCGCCGTCGAGAACGTAAGCATCGCCGTCGCGCCGGGCGCGCAGCTTCATGCCGGCGGGGTCGGAGCCCGCTCCGGCCTCGGTCAGGCAGAAGGCGCCGGCCGGATAGCGGCCGTCGGCGAGCTTGGGCAGATGGTCGGCCTGCTGCCGGGAGGTGCCGACCGCCTGGATGACCTCGCCGACCATGTTGGTGACCGAGGTGGTGACGGCCGTCGAGGCGCAGGCCGCCGCCAGTTCCTCGAGCGTAAGCGCAAAGGCGACGGTGCCGGCTTCCGTGCCGCCGAACCCGGCCTGGATGTTGAGCGCCATGAAGCCGTTCTCGGCGAGCAGCTTCAGATTGGCGAGGAACTCGGTGCGGCCCTCGCCGCGGTCGAGCCGCTCGGCCAAAGGAGCCAGCCGTTCGGTGGCGAGCTTGCGCGCGCTCTCGCGGATGAGCTCTTCCTCCTCGGTCAGGGAAAACTGCATGGCGGCTGGCTCGCTCGGTTGAGGCTCTTGGGCGTCAGCTTAGAAGCTGGTGCGAGGCGAGCCAATGCGCGGCTTCGCCAGCCCGGTCGTGCGCTCGCTGGCGCTCGTTCTCCTTATGGAATTTTGACTTGACGGCGCCAGCCGCGAGGCGCATCTGCCCGTTCGTTCGCTGGCCCGCGCTCTGACCCGAGCCGGCGACTCCACAGGAACCCAAGAACCCCATGCCAAGCGACAGTCCCAGTCGACAGTCCTTGCCGTCCTCGGTCCGCCCGGGCGCCTGATCCTTAACCGGCAGGCTCGCCCCGGTTTGGCCGTTCGACGGCCAAACCGAAGGAAGCGAGCCATGAACGCCGCTATCACCGAAGTCCTGCCCACCATCGATCTCCCGGCCGGAATCCTGGCCGCAACGCTGGCGCGCACTCACGTCGCCGACATCGTCGAGACGCTCAACGAGCACGCGCCAACCTATGCCGCAGAAGTCCTGCTCAATCTCCCCAACGGACGGGCGGTCGACGTGCTCGACCAGCCCGAACTCAACGAGCCTGGCGCCATCCTGAAGGCGCTGCCGCTCGATCGCGCCATCGCCCTGATCCAGGGCATGTCGTCCGACCGGATCGCCGGCATCTTCCGCAACGACCTCTCCGAGCCGGAGCGGCATCGCTTCGTCGCGCGGCTCGACCGTGAAACCAAGGCCGCGCTCGCCTCGCTGCTCGCCTATCCCGAGCACAGCGCTGGCGCTATCATGACCACCGAGTTCGTCAGCGTTCCCGCCCATTGGACGGTTGCGCGGACGCTCGAGCATGTGCGCACCGTCGAGCGCACCCGCGAGACCGTCTACGCGATCTATGTCCTCGACCCCGAGGCCGATACGCTGCAGCAGGCCGTCGCGCTGCGTCGCCTGATCTCCGGCGAGCCCGAGGCCCTGGTCGGCTCGGCGGCAGCCCGGCGCGATCCGATCAGCGTCTCGCCTCTGACCGACCGCGAGGATGTGGCGCGGCTGATCGCCAAGTATAACCTGCTGGCCGTGCCGGTGGTCGACGATAACAGGCATATCCTCGGCATCGTCACCGTCGACGACGTCATCGACGCGATGGTCGACGAGACCACCGAGGACGTCCAGAAGCTCGGCGGCATGGAAGCGCTCGGCGAGCCCTACAGCCAGATCGGTTTCTTCAAGATGATCAGGAAGCGGGCCGGCTGGCTCAGCATCCTGCTCGTCGGCGAGATGCTGACCGCGTCCGTTCTGCAGCACTATGAGGGTGCGCTCGAGAAGGCGATCGTGCTCACCCTGTTCATCCCGCTGATCATGAGCTCGGGCGGCAATTCCGGTTCGCAAGCGACCTCGCTGATCATCCGGGCTCTTGCGCTGCGCGAGCTCACCCTGGGCGACTGGTGGCGCGTGGCATTGCGCGAAGTGCCGACCGGGCTGACGCTCGGCGCCATCCTCGGCGCGATCGGCTTCGTCCGGGTGGTGGCCTGGCAGAAGCTCGGCTTCTACGACTACGGGGAGCATTGGCCGCTGGTCGCGGCGACGGTCGGCGCGGCCCTGCTCGGCATCGTCACCTTCGGCTCGCTGACCGGCTCGATGCTGCCCTTCATCATGACGCGGCTCGGCTTCGACCCGGCCAGCGCCTCGGCGCCCTTCGTCGCGACGCTGGTCGACGTCTCCGGCCTGGCGATCTATTTCAGCATCGCCCTGATGATCCTGAGCGGCACGCTGCTATAGCGCGCCCCGCCGGGCTGCAGGCGCTGCTCAGGCGGCCGTGCGCGCGACCACCCGGTTGCGGCCGGCTGCCTTGGCTTCGTAAAGCGCCTGATCCGCCGCCTCGACGAGATCGGGCCAACTGCCGCCGGCAGGCGCCATCGCGGCGACGCCGAAGCTGGCGGTGACGTTCAGGGTCGCGCCGGTATCGAGCGTGAAGGGCGCGGCGAGGAAGGCGCTGCGCAGACGCTCGGCGATCTGGTCCGGCCGAGCTGTGGGATCGGCCAGCAGGATGGCGAACTCCTCGCCGCCGAAACGGGCGATGACATCTGCCGGCCGCAGGGCCGCCTGCAGCCGGCGGGCGGTTTCCTTCAGCACCTCGTCGCCGGCGATATGGCCGTAATTGTCGTTGATCCGCTTGAAATGGTCGATGTCGAGCAGGATCAATGGCAGCGGTTGCTGCTCGGATCGCGCAGCCAGCATGCTCGCGGCGCGCTGTTCCAGGGCGCCGCGGTTGAGAATCCCGGTCAATCCGTCCGTTTCCGCCAACTGCCGCAGCTGGGCCGTCAGCTTGAGCTTTTCCCGGTCGAGGGCGTCACGCTCGATCAGCTTGCCGCGCAATCTGTCGAGCGCCTTGAAGAGGCTGCCGATTTCACCGCGTGCGCTGCCCGTCGCAAAGGATCCGCCGGTCTTGCCGGCGGCCAGGGCCATGACGGCGTCGCGCGCCGACAGCAGCGGGCGGAACAGCAATGTCTGGCTGGCGATCACGAGAACGAGTTCGAGAAGCAGAGCGACCAGAGCGATGGCGCTGATGATGATCAGGAGCCGGCGCGCATGCTCGCCATCGGCCTTTACCTTCGCCATGGCGAAATCGAGATACATGTCGCGCAGCCGTTCCAGCGAGGCGAAGGTCGGCACGATCTGGTTGGTGAAGGTGATCGTGTCGAAGCCGTAATTGCCGTCCTGGCCCGCGGCGAGGATATCGCGATAGATCGCCATGCCCTTGCCGAAGAAGTCCTCGACCACGGCGCGTCGCGTCGCCGCGATCTGCGGGTCGGTGTTCGTGCCGGTCTGCTGTTCGACCAGCTGCCAGAAGCCGAGCACGCGACCATAGGCGATATCATGTGCCGAGCGGTGCTCGGGGCCGATCGGCGTGCGCGCCGCGATCGAGGCGACGAAGTTGGAGCCCATGCGCCCGACCTGCTCGCGGATGTCGCTCAGCATCCGGGCGACCAGCGCGGTGCCGATCAGATGATCCGATTCGGCGGTGTTGAAATCGCTGATCGCGGCATCGACCAGCGCCTGCGCCGTGTCGACGACGCCGAACATCGTCAGGACGATTTTGTGGAAGTCCTGCGGCCTGCGCGCCCGCAAGGGCTGCCTGTCGAGGGCGTCGATCAGTTGGCGGGCCTCGGTCAGCGAGCGCCTTGTCTCGGCCAGCTGCTGCGAAAAGCCGGCAATCGGCGATAGCCGGTCCAGTGCCGCGTCGGTGTTCGCCCTGAACGTGGTCAGGCGCCTGCGCGAGGGGCTGTCGGCCTTCGGTTCCTCGCCGAGCACGCTGTTGACCGGGCCGCGCTCGGCCGAGAGATGGTTCACGGCGCGCATGACCAGCTGGAACCGCTCGAGCCGTGTCTCGCTGAGCCGTGTCGCCTGGAGTTCCCGGTAATAGGTCGAGATCAGGATCGCGCCGAGAACCACGGAGCAGCCGAGGATCACCGCGAGGGCCGCCCAGAACCGGTAGCTGAGACTGCGATGCTTCGACATGGGCGTTACCGGAAGGGGCTTCGGCGCTCGCCGGCCGCCAAAAAGCGCGTCTGCGTCGCGGTGCCGTACAGACAGAGCATCTGGTCATCGGAGTTGCGCAGCTGCGCACGGCACTCCGGAAGATGTGCAGCGCTTTCCTTAAGATTCCGCTGCGGCAGCGCCGGTACCGGCGATACGGCGCATGCCTTGCTTGGCCGAGTCTGCTCAGCTCGCCAGCACCCGCTGCGGCGGGAAGGTGACTTCGACCAGCGTGCCTTCCTTCTTGACGCTGGTGATGGTCAGCGCCGCCCGGTTGGCTTCGACCAGCGCTTTGGTCAATGGCAGGCCGAGGCCGGTGCCGCCGGATTTGCGGGTCGTCGGCACCTGCCGGAACGGCTCCAGAGCCAGCTTGATCTCGTCATCGTCCATGCCGATGCCGGTGTCGCGCACCCGCAGGATCGCCTCGCCCTGGTCGCCGAGCGCGGTCGAGACGATCACCTGCCCGCCGGCATCGGTGAACTTCACCGCATTGGAGAGCAGGTTGATCACGATCTGGCGCAGCGAGCGCTCGTCGGCGACGACCGGTGGCAGCTTCGGCGCCAGCCCCGAGCGCAGCACGACGCGTCCGCGCTGGGCTTCCGGCTGCAGCAGGTTGACCGCCGAGAGCGCGATCTCGTTGAGGTTGACGCTGCCGAAGTCGAGGTCGAGCTTGCCGGCCTCGATCTTGGCGAGATCGAGCAGGTCGTTGACCAGGCTGATGACGTAGCCGCCCGACAGGTGGATATCGCGCAGGTATTCCTTGTAGCGCTCGTTCGCGATCGGCCCGAAGCGCTCCTCCGCCATGACCTCGGCGAACCCGATGATCGCGTTGAGCGGCGTCCGGATCTCGTGGCTGATCTTGGCGAGCACGTCGGATTTCTGCGCGCTCGCCTTCTCGGCCGTCTTGCGCGCCTCGACCAGCTCGCCCTCGGTCTTCTTCCAGGCGGTAATGTCGCGCAGGACCGCACAGAACTTGCTGTCCGGCTTCTCGGCAATCCGGCCCATGGTCATGAACAGCGGGATGCGCCCGCCCTGGCGCACGCGGCCGATGACCTCGCGGCCATCGTTCATCAGCGAGGCAACGCCGCCGCCGATCAGCCCGTCGAGATAGTCAAGCGCTGGCGAATGGCTCTCCGGCGCGAACAGCAGGGTGAAGAGCTCGCCGGCGACCTCGCGCTGATCGTAGCCGAACAGCGCTTCGGCGCTCTTGTTGAGCGAGAGGATGCGGCCGCGCCCATCGACGGTGACGACCCCGTCGGTCGCCGTGTCGAGCATCGCTGAAAGCTCGGCGACGCGGGCGTCGCTTGCCTGACCTTCCAGCCTGAGCTGAGCCACCCGCGAGGCGGCCTCTTCCTCCTCGGCCTCGAACTCGGCCGCGAGCTCCTGCTCCTCGGCCTCCTCGGGCGACAGCATCTTGAGATCGCCACCCGGCACGCTGTTGCGGAACGCCATCAGCGTTGCGGGTTCGCCCTGCCAGCTCACGCTGGAGAGCCGGCCGTCGACGCTGATCAGCCCGCCCTTGCGGTCGACCAGGATCATCGCGCCGTCGCTGCTGTGGCTCGCGCCCTTGATCAGCTGGCTGACGCCACCAGCTGCAGTGAGATCATCGAGATCGGCGTAATCGAGCAGATCGAGCAAGGTGCGATTGGCATAGAGCGCGGCCTCGTCCCGGTTGACCAGCACCGCGATCGGCAGGCGGTCGAGGATCTCGGCATGGGCATTCGCGACGCGCGGCCGCTGTTCGGGTGCGGCGGCTGGCGGCGGAGCGGTCGTCGCAGGAGCGTCCGTCTGCGGCTCATCGGCGTCCTTGGCACGAATGCGCAACGGGGCGGCGACTGGCAGGCGCGGTTCGCCGGGCACGTCTTCTTCGCCCGCGATGCGGGCGCCGAGCGCCTTGGCGATCTCGCGGAAGGCGTTTCTCTCGGCCGAGGACAACAAGGTCTTGGACGGTTCGAGGACCGGGCGCACGGCCGCCAGATGGCCATTGCGCAGCGGCACGACATTGGCCCGCGGCGCCGGAGGGGGCGATTGCGGCGGCTCGTCGGCTTCCGGCGCGGCGTCGCCATCGTCGGCTCGCGCCGTCGGAGCTTCGGTATTCGCCTCCGCCGATTCGGCTGTCGCGTCCTGGATCTCTGCCTCTGCAGGCGCGTCGACTGGCGCGGCCTCTTCAGTCTTGTCCTCGCTGGAAACGGTTTGGGCCGCCTCAGCTGGGGCTGCCTCGATAACCTCGTCCGAAACCTGTTCAGGCGCGGGGTCTTCCGCGACTGCCGTCTCCGGGAGGTCCGTCTCCGGGGCATCGGCTTCCGGCGCGACCGGGACGAGCGCCACTATCGGAGCCTCCCGCTCAGGGAAAGCCTCGTTGGCCGTCGTGCGAATCAGGCCGAAGCCGCGGAAGCCGGCGGGATTGCGCTCACTGTCGAACAGCGGAAAGCCAGAGAGCTCGACGCGGGCGCCTTCGCTTGGACCAACACGCCACAGCACGGCGCGGCCGCTCCAGGTCGACGAGGTCGCAAGGCGCGCCGCCAGATCACCCTCGACGTCGTGAACATCGGTGGCGAGCAAAGCAGGCCAGTCGCGCCCTTGAGTCGTGCTCGCGATCTGTTGACCGACGAGCTCGGCGAAGTCCCCGGACAGGCTGACCAGCGTCCCATCGAGGTCGCTTTCCCACAGGAAGCGCAGGTTGGCACGTCGCGGCTGCCCGGGTGATTCGGCTTGGGGATCGGCTATCGCGGCGATCGTCTCCGGGGAGGGCGAGGCTGTGGGCGCCGCCAGAGCGCGCTGCTCCTCCTGCGGCACGGTGATGCCCAGACGGCGCAGGTCGGAGGCGCTGACGCCGAGCGCGAGCGCCGGGCCCGCGCCGGTTTCGACGAGCTTGCAGGCGCAGGTCACGAGTCCGGTCAGCGCAGCGCCGAGCCGCAGTCGTTCGAGCCTGAGCCCGTTGCGTGAGGCGAGCCCGCCGGCAAGCAGGCGCAGGCGCTCGCGTGTTGCCGCCGGCAGCTTCGCAGCTCCGCCGAAAGCGTCGAGGAGCGCCCGGCCGCCCGCATTGGTGAAAGCCGGCGCATCACCATCGGCCGGCCAGAGCAGCAGCGCGCCCTTGCTGGCGAATTCAGCAAGTGCGGGATCCTGCGCCAGCACGTCGGCAAGGCCGTTCCAATCCTGCACGGATTCGCTCATCCCGTTCCGTTCAACCTGCTGGTGACCCAGCCCGCGCGAATATGCCTAACAAATCTTTAATAACCGCGCGAGGACGGTGAATCCATGCGGGAACACTGCCTCTCCCCCGACGTTTCCAAACAGCGTTAATATGGCGCCGCTGCCCTGGCCGGTGGCGGCGTTGTCATTGCACTGCAATAATGATATTGCAGTGCACAATTAAGGCTCGACGCCGGAGGCGGCGCAGAAGCCTGGCTCGGTCACAGGAGGACCACCATGGACGGCAAGAACCCCTACGAAGTCCCCACCGAAATGCGCGAATTCGCCGAGAAGAGCGTCGACCAGGCCCGCAAGGCTTTCGACGGCTTCATTGGCGCTGCCCAGAAGGCGGTCGACGGCGCTCATGGTTCGGCCGAGTCGGCCCGCGTCAACGTCCAGGACATGACCAAGAAGGCCATGACCTATGCCGAGAGCAACATCGCGGCCGCCTTCGACCTCGCTGACAAGCTGGTCAAGTCTCGCGACATGAACGAGGTGCTCCAGCACCAGTCCGAGTTCCTGAAGGCCCAGGTGGCCGCGCTGCAGACGCAGCTCAAGGAAGTCGGCGCGACGGTGCAGGATGTCGCCAAGAAGACCGCCGAGACCGCCGCCAAGGCGACCAAACTGAAGTGAAGCCGGGCGCGCCACGGGCGCGGAGCGGGCTTTCACGATGAGGCGGCCGGACCAGCGCACGACCCTGTGAGGGGGAAACTCCTCGCGGGGACCTGACTGGGCCGGTTTCGTCAAACGCGCAGGCTCGTCCTGCAGGATCTGTGAAGGAGACATCCGATGGCGAAGCAGACTATTCCCGGCAAGCCCCCGATCAGCCTCGCGCCGGTCAAGGCGTTGAGCGAGTCGAAGCCGGTGGCACCGGCCGTTCCTGCCAAGGCTTCCGAGGCCAAGCCTGCGGCAGAGGTGAAGCCCGTCATCGCTCCGGTTGCGGCAACGCCCGCGCCCCAAGCCGCGCAGCCAGCCACGTTGCAGGCTGCGCCCCAGCCGGTCGTGAAGGCTGCGGCTGTGTCGCCCGTCGTCAAAGCCCCCGAGGTCAAGCCCGTGGTGGACGTGAAGCCGGTCGCCGTTCCGGCTGCAGTGACGTCCGCCCCCAAGGTCGAGGCCAAGCCTGTCGCTTCCAAGCCTGCCGCTCCGCAGCCCGTAGCTCAGCCAGTCGTGAAGGCTGCGCCAGCCGCTGTGGCCAAGTCTGCGCCGCAGCCCGCCGCCAAGGTTGTCGCGGAGCCCGCCAAGCGCATCGTCCTGCAGAAGAAGGTCGCGAAGCCGGCGGCTAAGGCTGCGACTGTGAAAGCATCGCCTGCCAAGCCGGTCTCCGCGCCGCCCAAGCCCGTGGCCGAGCCGGTCAAGGCGCAACCCGCTCCCGCCAAGGTCGAGCCCGTTGCGGTGAAGCCGGTCGCTCCGGTTGTGGCAAAGCCCGCTCCCGCCCCGCTCAAGCTCGTCGAGGTTGCTCAGGCGGCTAAGCCGGAGCCTGCCGCCACGCCGGCCGTTGCCAAAGCGGTCGAGGCTCCGAAGCCGGTTGCGGTTGCGCCCTTCTCGGCAACCACCTGGTTCGAGCCGACGCTGGTTCTGACGCGTGCCTTCGCAGCCGTTCAGGCCAAAGTGCTCGATCATGCCTGCGCCGAGCTCAAGGCGACGCTGGGCGAGATCGAGACCCTGGCGCGCACGCAGAGCGCTGCAGACGCGGTGGCGCTGCAGGCCAAGGCTTTCCGCCGCAGCTATGAATCGCTTGCTGCCCATCTCGGCGATCTCGCCGCGACGACCCGCCAGCAACCGCCGCGTTCCTGATTTTCAAAGCCGGCGCGGTTTTCCCCGCGCCGGCGTGCATTTCGCCGTTGCATTCGGCGAAATGCGGCACTAGGTTCCGCGCCGTCGCCGGACAGCTTCCGGGCGCCGCGACATCAGGCGCAAGCCGTGCAGCCATAGCTCAGTTGGTTAGAGCGCTAGATTGTGGATCTAGAGGTCCCCCGTTCAAGCCGGGGTGGCTGTACCATCTCTCCTTATCCAGTTCCGTTGGTTCTTGAGATTGCGCGCGCAGCCTGCGCCGGCCTAGCTTGCCGCCCTGACCGCGCGGCACGGGCCGCCAGCTTCGGGAGCACGCCATGCCCAGCAAGATCGATCTTATCAACCCCGCCTCGCTCTCGCCGCCGACCGGCTATTCGCACCTCGCGATCGTCAAGGCGGAGCGGCAGGTTCATGTCTCCGGTCAGGTCGCCTACGACCCGATGGGGAAAGTGGTGGGGGAGGGCGATATCGCCGCCCAGGCCGAACAGGTCTACGCCAACCTCGCCGCGGCGCTGGCTGCTGCCGGAACAGACTTCACCAAGGTGTTCAAGCTGGTGACCTACGTCGTCGATCTCAGCACCGAGAAGGCGGTCGCAGTGCGCAAGGTGCGCATGAAATACCTCGGTGACGGCCCTTATCCGGCGAGCACCATGGTCGGCGTCACCGCCCTGGTCGACCCGCGACTCCTGATCGAAATCGAGGCGATCGCCGCGCTGGATTGAGCGCCAGCCGGCGGGACTTGCGACCGGGCTTGCCGCTCGCCATATCCGGTTCACGCGGTTGGGTTCGCCTTTCGCGTTCGGGGTGCTGCGCAAGCGGGCTCCGGTTGTTCCAGAGGCGCCTTTCAAAGGGCTTCGTGATGACGCGTCCGCCTAGCCTGTCGCATCCCTTCCTGCTCGGGTTCGACGATATCGAGCGGGCTCTCGACCGGGTCGCCAAAGGCGCCGGCGATGGCTATCCGCCCTATAATATCGAGCGCCTGCCGCGCACGGAGGATGAGCCCGACAAGCTCAGGATCACGCTCGCGGTGGCTGGATTCTCGCGCGAACAGCTCGAGATCACGCTGGAGGAAAACCAGCTGACCATCCGCGGCCGGCAGGTCGATGACAAGACGCGGCATTTCCTGCATCGCGGCATCGCCGCGCGGCAGTTCCAGCGCTCCTTCCTGCTTGCCGATGGCATGCATGTCCTGGGCGCCGATCTCTCGAACGGGCTGCTCGCCATCGACCTTGCCCGTCCGGAACCGGAACGGCTCGTCCGGCGTATCGATATCATGAGCCGCGACTAGGGGCCTGGAGAAGGCGCTTTGTAGACGTCAGTCCGAGGAGGCATGCGGTTTGCCTTCTGTTCATGATCAGGATGCACAATCAAACCGCCTCGCACTGCTCTGAAGGAGGGCGCGATGACTGAGACCAGAACCAACCCCCTGACCACGGCCGAATTCGCCGCCCTCGGCAACGGCCAGGTCGCTTATCTCAAGCCGATCATGTCGGATGAGTTGGCCCGCATCTTCCCGCAGGCGCCGGAGATCGAGCCAGGGCTGCAGCTCTTCGCGCTGCTTTCGGCCGATGGCGCACCGATCCTGGTGACCGATTCCCGCGAGGCCGCCACGGCCAACGCCTGGGAGCACGATCTCAGGATGGTCAGCCTGCACTAACGCGCCGCGTTTACGCCGCCGCGGGGGCGATGCCCTCGACGGCGGCGATCAGGCGCGCGATGTCCTCGGGCGTCGACAGGCGGTGATCGCCATCCTTGATCAGCGTCAGCACGACCGGATCATGCGGCAGGTGCTCGACCAGCTTCAACGCCTGGCCATAGGGCACGTCGGGATCCTTCATTCCCTGCAGGATATGGATGGGGCAGCCGGTCTCCAGCGGGTGCCCGAAGAGGAGATGGCGCCGCCCGTCCTCGATCAGTGCCCGCGTGATCGGCATTGGCTCGGGAGAATATTCGGACGGCCGCTGCCAGAGGCCGTCCCGCGCTATGGTTTCGCGGATCGCTTCCGGCATCTGCGCCCACATCAACTCTTCGGTGAAGTCGACGGCCGGCGCGATCAGCACGAGGCCTGCCGGGCGCAAGTGCGGCGCGGCTAGGCGCAGGCGCAGCGTCGCCAGCAGCGCGACCCAGCCGCCCATCGACGAGCCGACAAGGATGGCGGGACCCTTGGTATGGGCGGTCAGAATCGCCTGCGCATCCTCGAGCCAATGCGACATGGTCCACTGAGCAAAGTCGCCGCTCGATTCGCCATGGCCGGCATAGTCGAAGCGGATGAAGGCGCGTCCCGCGCGCTCAGCCCAGGCGGCGAGCGCCTCGGCCTTGGTCGCGCGCATGTCCGAGCGCAGACCGCCGAGCCAGACCACCGGCGGGCCCTTGCCCGCCTGCGCCAGCACCGCGATCTCGCGGTGCTCGTCGCCGGCGCCGACGCTCAGAAATTGCAGCTCAGGCTTCATCACCCTATGCTCTCCTGTGGTGAACCGGGGGAAAGCAGGCATGTCCCTGCTGCAATACCGCCCGATTTGGTCATCATCTGAACCCGATAGCATCGGCGAGTCGCCAAGCAGAAGGCCCTTTCGAATAGTGAGCACCTCCCTGCGTTCCGGCGCGCAATTATCCCTGCCGTCGACCGAGACGCATCCGCTCGCCGGGCGCACCGTGCTGCAGATCATCCCGGATCTGGAAGCGGGAGGCGCCGAGCGCACCGCCGTCGACATCGCCGCGGGACTGACCGAAGTCGGCGCCCGTGCGCTGGTCGCGACGGAAGGCGGGCGGCTCGTTGCCGAGCTGCAGGCCAAGGGCGGCATCTGGCTGCCGTTTCCGGCCGCGGCCAAGAACCCCGTCTCGATGCTGCTGAACGTGCGCACCTTCGCTTTGCTCTGCAAGCGCGAGCGGGTCGACCTCGTCCATGCACGCTCGCGGGCGCCGGCCTGGGTCGCACTCGCGGCGACGCGGGCGCTGAAGCTGCCCTTCGTCACCACCTATCACGGCTCCTACAACGCCCGCTCGGCCGTGAAGAACCTGTACAATTCGGTGATGGCGCGCAGCGACGTCGTCATCGCCAACTCCGCCTACACCGCCGATCTGATCCGGGCCCGGCACAACTTCGCCCGTGATCGCATTCGCGTCGTCCATCGCGGCACGGACTTTTCCGCCTTCGCGCCGGCGGCGGTGAATCCGGAACGGATCAGCGCGCTGCGTAGCGCCTGGGGCGTCGAGCCGCATCAGCGCATCGTTCTGCTGCCCGGCCGGCTCACCGGCTGGAAAGGTCAGAAGGTGCTGATCGAGGCGGCGCGCCAGTTGCGCGACGCCGGCGACGAGGACACGGCCTTCATCCTCGCGGGCGATGCGCAGGGCCGCGACGGTTATGTGCGTGAGCTCGACGATGCCATCGCCAAAGCCAAGCTCGAAGGCCGCGTTCGCCGCGTCGGCCATTGCAGCGATATGCCCGCGGCGTTCCTGGCTGCGGCTGTCGTCGCCGTGCCCTCGACCGAGCCGGAAGCCTTCGGCCGCGTCGCCGTCGAGGCGCAGGCCATGGGCACGCCGGTCGTCGTCTCCAATCTCGGCGCCGTACCGGAGACGGTGCTGGCGCCGCCGCAGGTCTCGCCTCAGGAGCGCAGCGGCTGGCATATTCCGCCCGGCGATGCCACGGCGCTCGCCGAAGCCCTGCGTGAGGCATTGGCACTCAGGCCCTCCGCCCGCGATGCGCTGGCGCGACGGGCCAGACTGCATGTCGAGCGCCATTTCTCGCTGGCCTCGATGGTCAACGACACACTCGACGTCTATTGCGCCCTGCTGGGGCGCTGAACCCCACCTGATCCATTGACAACGCTTCGCGTTGTGCAATGTGTCTCACCAACGGCGCGATACGCCAATCACAGGAGAATACCGCCATTCGTCGTCCCTTCCGAGCCGCACCAACCCCCACCAAGGACGGTCCCCGCGCCAACCGCGACATTCGTGGCGTCCGCGACGTCCAGCTCATCGACGATACCGGCGCCAACCGTGGCGTGGTTTCGTTTTTCGACGCGCTCAAGATTGCCGAGGACGCCGGTCTCGATCTGGTCGAGATCGCCCCCAATTCTGAGCCGCCGGTCTGCAAGATTCTCGACTATGGCCGCTTCCGCTTTCTCGAGCAGAAGAAGGCGGCCGAGGCGCGCAAGAAGCAGCGCACCATCGAGATCAAGGAAATCAAGCTCCGCCCCGGCATCGACAAGCACGACTACGACGTGAAGATGAAGGCGATGCACGGCTTCTTCGACGAAGGCGACAAGGTAAAGGTCACCCTGCGCTTCCGCGGCCGCGAGATGGCGCACCAGGATCTCGGCGTGAAGGTGTTGGAGCGCGTCAAGGCCGATCTCGTCGAGATCGCCAAGGTCGAAAGCGACTGGCAGCTCGAAGGCCGCCAGATGGTGATGGTGCTCGCACCGAAGTGATGCCGAACCGCGCGCCCGAATGAGGCTCGCATTCGCATCGTTTTTACGAAGCCCGGCCGTTTCGGCCGGGCTTCGTTGCATTCGGCCCGACCCGGCCATCAGTCGACCAAGTCAAGGCATTCCCTTGAGCCCGTTCCGATCAGCTTGCACGGCAAGCTGATCAAAAAAGCGGTCTCTAAACTCAAAGTGAGAGACGGATCCGGCTCTAGCTGACGGAGCGGATGATCTCGCGATAAGCCGCCTCGGGAAAAGCCTTGAGCGTTTCCGTGCGGACATTGCCGAGCATGGCCAGTTGCAGGCAGAAGCGCGCCTGCACGGCATCGTCCGGCGCCTCGCAGATGACGACCATGTCGTATTTGCCCATCGTCATGAAGAAGGCTTTGAAATCGCCGCCCATATCCCTCAATGCCTGCTTGGCGGTGTCGAGACGGGCGGGCGAATCCTTCAGCTTGCGTGCGCCTTGGTCGGTCCAGTTGAGCAGCATGATGTAGGTGGTCATCGCGCCTCTCCCCGAAAAGGCCCGGCCTTTCCTCGGAAGCAGCATACGGCGCCGGCTTGTCGCCGCGCGGGTTCCGGATGGGCCGTTGAACCATCCGCCGGGCCTGCCGCGCCACTCTAGCATGATGGGCCGGTATCAGGCAGGGCCTATCGGCTGAGCAGCCGTTTCAGCTTCCGCACCGCGCTGTCCGGGGTCGTCAGCACCGGCTTGCCTGTCGTGGCTGCGACCGCCGATGCCGCTCGCGCCAGGCTGAACTGCGCCAGCGCGATCGCATCGCAATCCGCCAGATCGCGTGCTGCCAGCGCCGCCAGCCGGTCATGCTCCGGCCCGTCACCGCGGTCGAGCGCGGCGAGCGCGCCTTCGGCGAGCTTCGGCACCACGGTCAGCGATCCTGGAAACTCTGGCGGCATCGACTGCAATGTCGGCCCGAAGCTGGCGAGGAGGCCGATCCGGCCGCCGACCGTCTCCGCTTCCTCGATCATCGCCTCGTTCGGCTTGAGTACTGGCAGCGGCGAGAGTGCGCGTTGGACCGTCTCGATGCAGGACCCAAAGGCCGAGCAGGTGAAGAGGATGCCATCGGCGCCGGTCGCACGGGCATAGCTGGCAAGGCTCAGGAAGCGCCCGGTCATCGCCTCGGTGATCCGCCCGTCACGCGCGAGGTCGGCCGAGAGACTGTCGTCGAGCAGGTTCATCAGCGTGGCCTCAGGCCACAGCCGCGCGAACGCCGCCTCGATCGGAGGCGGCGAATGGCGCAGCGCATGGATCAGGGCGATCCGCATCAGCGAATAGGATGCGGATATTGCAGCCCGCCCTTCGAGGCGAGGTCGTTCAAGCCGCGCTTCAATTGAAGCTTGGAGCCCGCGCCGACATTGCGCTCGAAGCTCTCGCCGTAATTGCCGACATGCTTGATGATGCGCAGGGCCCAGTCATTGCTCAGGCCAAGGCCCTCGCCGAACTTGCCCTCGACGCCGAGCAGGCGCTTGACCTCGGGATTGCCGGATTTGAGCTGTTCTTCGAGATTGGCCTTGCTCACGCCGAGCTCCTCGGCGTTGAGCATGGCGTAGTGCACCCATTTCACCAGCGCGACCCAGCTCTCGTCGCCGCGCTTCACCGCCGGGCCGAGCGGCTCGCGCGAGATCAGCGTCGGCAGGATGACGAAATCGTCCGGCTTGGAGAATTTCAGCCGCTCGGCGGCGAGGCCCGAGGTGTCGGTGGTGAAGGCGTCGCAGCGTCCGGCTTCCAGCGCCTTGACGCCCTCTTCATTGGTGGAGAAGCCGATGATCTCGTATTTGAGTTTGTTGGCGCGGAAGAAGTCAGCGAGGTTGAGCTCGGTCGTCGTCCCCTGCGTCACGCAGATCGAGGCACCGTTTAAGCCTTTCGCCTCGGTAACGCCGAGCGACTTGCGCACCATGAAGCCCTGGCCATCGAAATAGTTGATGATCGGCCAGGACATGCCCGCCGTGGTGTCACGCGACATGGTGTAGGTCGCATTACGGGCGAGCATGTCGACCTCGCCCGACTGCACCACGACGAAGCGCATCTGCGGCGTCGTCGGAATGAAGCGGACCTTGTTCGGGTCGTTGAAGATCGCCGCGGCGACGGCGCGGCAGAGATCGATGTCGAGCCCGTCCCAGCGCCCGTCCGACCCCTGGATGCCGAAGCCGGGCAAGGCGATATGGTTGCCGCAGATCAGTTCGCCGCGCGCCTTGACGCGCTCAAGCGTGCCGGTCTGGGCGGCGGCGACACCGGCAAAACCGAGCGTGGCGAGTCCGGCGAAGAGCAGATGTTTCAATTGTTTGGTCTTCAGTCGTTTCATGGCAGTTCCCCTGTGGTGGTCGCTACGGGCTCTTGATGGCCCGGATCGGGTAGAGCCTCAGGCCGGTCGGGCCGAGGCCAGGCTCGCGTCGATGGCGTCGCCGAGACGGTCGACGATCGTATCGACGGTCGCGGCGTCGATGATGAAGGGCGGGGCGAGCAGGATGTGGTCGCCGGCGGTGCCGTCGGCCGTGCCGCCCATCGGGTAGATCAGCAGCCCGCGCTCCTGCGCCGCCTGCTTGATCCTGGCGTTGAGCTTCAGCGCGGGATCGAAAGGCGCCTTGGTCGAGCGGTCAGCAACGATCTCGACGCCCCAGAAATGGCCGCGCCCGCGAATGTCGCCGACATGGTGATGGTTGCCGAAGCGCTCGCGCAGGCGCTGCTCCAGCCTGGCGCCCTGCTTGCGGACATTGGCGAGGAGGTCGTCGCGCTCGATCACCTTCTGCACCGCGAGCGCGGTGGCGCAGGCGAGGGGATGGCCGACATAGGTCTGGCTGTGCGGGAAGATGCCCGAGCCCTGCCGGACCGCCTCGACGACCCGCTTTGAAGCCAGCATCGCGCCGATCGGCGCATAGCCGCCGCCCAGCCCCTTGGCTATCGCCATCAGATCGGGCGCGATGCCTTCCTGCTCGCAGGCGTGCAGCGTGCCGGTGCGGCCCATGCCGCTCATCACCTCGTCGAGGATCAGCAGCACGCCGTAGCGGTCGCAGATCTCGCGGATGCGCTTGAAGTAGCCCGGTGCGGCCGGCACCGCGCCGAGCGTCGCCCCAACCACGGTCTCGGCGACGAAGGCGCAGACCGTCTCCGGCCCGAGTTCGAGGATCTTCGCCTCGAGCTCGTCAGCGACGCGTAAGGCGTATTCTTCGCTGGTCTCGTCGGCGCGGCGGTCGCGATATTCGTAGCAGGGTGAGATGTGGTGGCCCTGCATCAGCATCTGCTCGAAGGGCGCGCGATCCTTCATCCGCCCGCCGACCGAGAGCGCCCCCAGCGTGATGCCGTGATAGCTCTGCCGGCGCGAGATGAAGTTGACGCGGCGCAGTTCGCCTTTCTCGACGAAGTAATGCCGGGCCAGCTTCAGACAGGCCTCGATCGCCTCCGAGCCCGAGCTGCAGAAATAGACGCTTTCCATTCCGGCTGGCGCTCGCGCGATCAGATGGTCGGCCAACTCCTCGGCCGCGTCGGTGGTGAAGAAGCTGGTATGGGCATAGGCGAGCTTGTCGATCTGCGCATGCATCGCCGCCAGCACATCGGGATGGGCATGGCCGAGGCAGGAGACTGCGGCGCCGCCCGAGGCGTCGATATGCTCGCGCCCGTTCTGGTCGCGCAGCAGCATGCCCTCGCCACCGGTCGCGGTCGGGTAGATCTTGCTCAGCATGCGATGCAGGATGTGGCTCATCGGTGGCCTCGCTTGGCGGGTCTCTGATTGAGGAAGGTACCGGCCGCGTCGAGTGCGGCCTCGTGGCGGGCGATTGCGGCGAGCGCGGCCTCGCCCTTGCGTGCCGTCATCAGCGCCGCCAGGCATTCGACCGCGGCGAAGGCCGGCGTCATCGTGTGGAAGAAGGACGGCGTCTCGGTCCTGACCAGCAGCGTCGCATCGGCGAGGGCGGCGAGGGGCGAGAGCGCGCTGTCTGTCAGCGCCACGACCGTTGCACCGCGCCCCCTGGCGATCTCGGCAGCCTGCACGGTCAGGCGCGTATAGGGTGCGACCGAGACGGCAAAGAGCGCATCGCCCGGGCCGATCCGGCGCAGTGCGTCGATGCCGCGCCCGCCGGCGCCGTCGGCGAGCACCGAGTCCGCCCCGATCAGGTCGCGGATGTAGTCGAGCATGAAGGCGGCTGGGAAGGCCGAGCGCAGGCCGAAGCAGAACACGATTTGTGCTTCGCTGAGCAGGTCGGCGGCCTGCTCGAAGCGGGCGAGCGCCTGCGGCTCGCGCAGCGCCTTGAGATGTTCGGCCAGCGCCGCGAACATGTCCTGCGCGATCGCGCCCGGACCCTCTTCGCCATGGCGCTGCATCAGCTCGCCGGCGCGCCCAGCGAATCCCTCCGGCCGCCGCCGCAGCGCCGCCGCATGGACGGCGCGGAGCTCGTCATAGCCCTTGAGGCCGAAGCGCTGCGCCAGCCGGGTGAGGGTGGCCGGCGACAGGCCGGCCCGCTTGGCCTGCTCGCGCGTCGTCAGCAATGCGACATCGGCCGGATGGTCGAGCACCCAGCGAGCCGCCACCTGCAATTGCTGCGGCAATTGCTCGAAGCTCTCGGTGAGGCTCGCCGTCAGGCCGGGCTTGTCCATGCAGGGATGCTAGCAAGGAGTCGGCGCGCATGAAACGAAAATGTCGATATGGAAATTAAGAAACATTTGTTTCATGCTGAAATAGGCGCCATTGCGCTTTGCCACCGGCTCAGTTGCGCACGAGCAGCCCATCGAGCATCAGGTTGAAGGCCTCGATCGCCTTGCGCGAGGTCGCCTCCGGATCGGGCGCGTGCGCGATCCATTGCGCCGCATACTGCGTCGCGCCGGCGATCAGCCGCGACGCCGCTTCGGCATCGATCGGTGCGATGACGCCAGTCTCGGCCAGCTTCGTCAGGCTTTCCGTCATCGAGCGGATGCATTCGCTCAGCGTCGGCCAGTCCCAGGGATCGCCGAGGACGGCCGGGCCCTCGCGCAGCATGATGCGCTGAATTTCGGGATCGAGCGCCAGCTCGATATAGGCGGTGCATTCGTTGCGGAAACCGGTCCAGGGGTCGGTCGCCTTGGCCGTGGCGGCCCGCATATGCGCGTTCATCTCGCCGTCGATCTCGACGATCACCGCCGCCAGCAGGCCCTTCTTGTCGCCGAAATGATGGTAGAGTGCGCCTCGTGTCAGCCCGGCCGAGGCGGTGAGCTCGTCCATCGAGGTCTCGGCATAGCCGACTGTGCCGAAGGCGGCCCGCGCCGCCGCGATCAGCTTGGCCCGTGTCTCGGCGATCATCTGCGTGCGCGGCTTGCGCGTCATCCATGTCCCTTTCGCATACGGCTCGTATGTTAATTGACATACGGTGCGTATGCAAATACTTGTGTCACATACGCACCGTATGTCAATTAAGCGCCGATGCGACGGAGACGTCCATGCCTAACCCCTATCGCGAGATTTTCCGGGCTCCCGGCGCGGTCGCCTTCTCGGCCGCCGGCTTCATCGCCCGCCTGCCGCTGTCGATGGTCACCATCGGCATCGTCACCATGCTCTCCCAGGCGCGCGGCCAGTACTGGCTCGCCGGCAGTGTCGCCGCGACCTTCGCGCTCGCCAACGCGCTGATCGCGCCGCAGATCTCGCGGCTGGTCGACCGCCACGGCCAGAGCAAGGTGCTGATCCCGGCCACGCTGGCGACCATCGTCGCGCTGACCGGCCTGATGCTGGCGACGCGCTTCGAAGCCCCGATCTGGGTGCTCTTTGTGTTCGCCGCTCTCGCCGGGCTGGAGCCGAGCATGATGGCGATGGTGCGCGCCCGCTGGAGCGAGATCTATCGCGACACGCCGCAGCTGCGCACCGCTTTTGCCTTTGAGTCGGTGGTCGACGAGATGGTCTTCATGGTCGGCCCGGTGATCGCGATCGGCCTCAGCGTCGTCTGGTTCCCCGAGGCGGGGCCGCTCGCGGCGACGATCCTGCTCGCCATCGGCATGGCCCTGTTCGTGGCCCAGCGCGCGACCGAGCCGCCGGTGCATGCGCATGGTGCGAGCGGCGGTTCCGCCATCCGGCTGGTGCCGGTGCAGATCATCGCGCTGCTGATGGTCGCGCTCGGTGCGGTCTTCGGCACTGCCGAGGTCACCGCGGTGGCTTTTGCCGAAGCGCAGGGCAACAAGGCGGCGGCGAGCCTGGCGCTTGCCGCCTATGCCGCCGGCTCCTTCATCACCGGCCTCATCTTCGGCGCGCTGCGCCTGCGTCTGCCGCTGGCGACGCAATTGCTGCTCTCGATCGGGCTTGCCGCAGCGACGACGCTGCCGCTGCTGATCGTGTCGTCGCTCTGGATGTTGGGCATCGTGCTCTTCATCGCCGGCGCCTCGATCTCGCCGACCGTCATCGTCGCCATGGCGCTGGTCGAGCGGCATGTGCCGGCCTCGAAGCTGACCGAGGGCATCACCTGGGTGATGACCGGCATGGGGGTCGGCATGGCGGCGGGCTCGGCCGCCTCAGGCTGGCTGATCGACGTCTATGGCGCCCGCAGCGGCTTCTACGTCTCGGTCGCCGGCGGGTTCTCGGCTCTGGCGATCGTCCTACTCGGCTTCCGCGCGCTCGGCGAAGCCGCGCCGGGCCAGCGGCAGCCGGCTCTGGCCTGACCGTTGCAGGACAAGTGCCCGTATTGGCGTTTGAGTTTCGGCGCTGGGTCGAAAACGCCTTGATCCGTCATAAGAGCTTCAAATTTCGTGATGAGGCGGCATTTCTGGAAGTTGAGAACCTGCCCCAGGCATATTCACTGCCCCACCACAGAATCACGAAGCCTGCGAAGGTGAGGCCTCCAAGAATGGCCCAGCCATGTCGGCCGATGGGCAGTATTCCGGATGCGTAGCCGGTCACAAGCGCTGCCATCACGAAGAAGAACGGGCCCGTAATGCGACAATGGGTCCGGCTGCAGCGGCGAGCGTTTAGGAAGCAAGCCGCCCCCATCCAGGTGAGCATGGCGGTCCAGACGATCGCGCGGGAAACCGGTTCCAACAGGCCGGCGGCAAGCATGGCCGTGCCCGGAAGACCCCAGAGCCCTGCAAGGGTGCGCCAATCGCTGGCCCAATCCTTTGCGGCGACCTCAGAACAGGTGTCGCATTTGTCAACCATGGCAGCTCTCGCCGCAACAGGGTCCGGCTTCTCCGCCAGCTTGAGCCTGTTGGATCGGTGGGCACGGTACGTCGCCGTAGGAACAGAACACACAGCAATCGCCCGGCTTCGGCTTGATGAGGGTCCCGCAGCCCTTGCACTCGTAGAAGAACTGGCAGGCATCGGTAGGCATGCGCTCACAGGCTTGGTGCTCGCAATGGGGGCAAGAGATGATCGATGTGAGCTGCGTCATGCGGATCGCACCAGTTTGAGCAGGGAAGGTTCAAGGTAGTCCCAGCTAATCGCCGTCACGACGATCAGAGTCGCAAAAAGGAGGAGCGCGAAGGCAGCCCGAGAATAAGGCCGCGCGGCGCACGCCGATCCAGATCCGCAGGCCATGCGAGTCTTCCGCCACGATGCGAACCAGCCGGCAGCCACCCCGAGTGTGCTCGCCATGAGGAGTGGTATTCGCCAGGGGGCAAGGGCCTCGAATGTCCCGGAGATGCCTGTTCCAGCACCGAACAAGGCAAGCGTCAGCGGCACGGCACAGCAAGACGATGCTGCGATGGCCCCGAGACCCGTGACGACGCTGATGACAGCCAGCCCGCCGCCGCTCGCCGGTCCGGTAGATGGTGGATCGTCGGTGGCCGTTGGCGCCACAAGAGGTTCGTAACGGGCCATGGATGCTTTCCTCGCGCGATAGGCGTATCGTGAACCCCGTAGTCACTACGGGCTCAAGCGGAAAAAGCGACACGGCCATGCGAGGCATGACGATCGGCAAAATGGCGAACGCAGCGGGTGTTCATCTGGAGACGGTTCGCTACTACGAGCGCATCGGCCTGATGCCAGAGCCCGGGCGCACCGCCAGCGGCTATCGGAGTTATGGTGTCGAACATGCGCGCCGCCTGTCATTTATCCGGCGGGCGCGGGAACTCGGCTTCGGCACTGAGGAGATCAGGGCGCTTCTGAACTTGGCGAAGCCGGGTCGTGCGTCTTGCGCGGAGGTCCGGGCGCTGACGGTGACCCATCTCGATGACGTCCGCGCCAAAATCTCGGACCTACGCAGACTTGAACGCATCCTCGCCGGGACGGTTGATCAATGTTGCGGAGCTGAGACGCCGGCCTGCCCCGTCCTCGATATGCTCAGCGACAGCTGAGCTCGTCGTTTCCGTACCCCCTCTCTGCTCAAGTCAACCTGCATGAAGGCCTGCGACGGGACGCGAGCCGAATTTCAAACTAAGAAACGACCTAATGCGGAGGCCGCGCTTGCAAGGGCGTGGCTTTTCTGTCATAGGCGCCACCTTCGATCGCCCGGCTGATAAGGGCTGCCGTGGCGGTCGTTCTTTGCTTCCCAAAGCAAAACTCAAGCGGCGCAATTCGCGCGCTCGCGACCTATGAGGAGCTGAAATGCCCAAGATGAAGACCAAATCGGCCGCTAAGAAGCGGTTCAAGCTCACCGGAACCGGCAAGGTGCTCTATGCCCAGGCCGGCAAGCGTCACGGCATGATCAAGCGGACGAACAAGCAGCTCCGCAATCACCGTGGGACGAACGTTCTTTTCGAGGGCGATGCTGCCAACGTGAAGAAGTATTTCCTCCCCAACGGCTAACGCCTGACAACCTTTCCGGAGATCAAACATGGCTCGCGTGAAACGGGGCGTTACGTCCCATGCCAAGCACAAGAAGACTTTCGAGGCCGCCAAGGGTTTCTATGGCCGCCGCAAGAACACGATCCGCGCCGCCAAGGCGGCTGTCGATCGGTCGATGCAATATGCCTATCGTGACCGCAAGAACCGGAAGCGCACGTTCCGCGCGCTCTGGATCCAGCGCCTGAACGCTGCGGTGCGCGAGCACGGCCTGACCTATTCGGTCTTCATGGGCGGCCTCATCAAGGCGGGCCTCGAGCTCGACCGCAAGACCCTGTCGGCCCTCGCCATCGACGACACCGCTGCCTTCACCGCGGTGGTCGAGACGGTCAAGGGCGTACTCGCCGCCGAAGCCAAGGCCGCCTGAGCGGACTGACCTGATTGGATTGCAAAAGGCCGGCGGAAACGCCGGCCTTTTTCGTTTGTGCTCGCTGTCATGCTCGCCCTTGTGGCGAGCATCCACGTCTTGAACACCGCCTTCGACAGGTGAAGACGTGGATGGTCGGGACAAGCCCGACCATGACGGGAAGACCGGCCAACGGTTACGTCTGTACCTTCTCCACCGCCTTCGGCGTCCAATTCTCGCCGGCACCGTCGAGGATGCGCTGGTAGGCTTCCTCCGGATTGTCGGCATAGCAGAACAGCTTGAGGTCCTCGGGCCGGATGAAGCCGGCCTCGGCCATCCGCTCCAGATTGATCAGCCCCTGCCAGTAGGCGCTGTCGTAGAGCACGATCGGCACGGGCGGCATCTTGCCGGTCTGCACCAGCGTCATGATCTCGAAGAGTTCGTCGAGCGTGCCGAACCCGCCGGGGAAGACCACCAGCGCCGCCGCCCGCATGGCGAGGTGCATCTTGCGCATCGCGAAATAGTGGAAGCGGAAGGTCAGGTCCGGCGTCGAATACGCATTTGGCTCCTGCTCGTGCGGCAGGGTGATGTTGAAGCCGATCGAGACCGCGCCCGCTTCGGACGCGCCGCGATTGGCCGCCTCCATGATGCCCGGCCCGCCGCCGGTGGCGATGACATGGTTCCGGCCACGATCCTTGCCATCGAGGGCGCCGCCGCGCTCCGAGGCGATCCGGGCGAAGCTGCGCGCCGCCTCGTACCAGGGATTGCCCTCGCGCACCCGCGCCGAGCCGAAGACGACGATGGTCGAGAGGATGCCGCGGGCTCGCAGATTGTCCTCGGCCTTCTGGTATTCGAGCATGAATCGCGCGCCACGCATCGAGTCGCCGAGGAGAAAGTCCTGGTCGAGGGCGGCGATCCGGTAGGAGGGCGAGTTCTTCTGGGCGCTGCTGTCGGGCATAGGCGGGCTTCTCTGCGGGCGGCGGGTTGCGCTGAAACGATGCGCCACGCCTATCACGTCACGAGATGTATTTCCGCAATACGCCCGCCATGCGTTCGGCGCCGGAATTATGCGGCAGCAGGGTCAGGAAGCGGCCGTCCGGTCCCATCAGATAGGTCAGCGAGCCGTGGTCGATGGTATATTCGCCATGGCCGTGATGCGCCTGCATCAGCTTGCGGCGATGCACCTTGTAGGCCCTGGCAACCGCTGCGAGCTCGGTCTCATTGCCGGATAGCCCGATCAGCCGGGGGTGGAAGTTCGCGACGTAGGTAGCCATCGTGGCTGGACTGTCGTTGACCGGATCGACGCTGATGAACAGCGGCGCGACCTTCGCGGCCAGCGGCCCGAGCGCGTCGAGCGCCTGCGCGATGATCGGCAGGTCGACCGGGCAGGTGTCGGTGCAGCGGGTGAAGCCGAAATAGATCAGCATGAAGCGGCCGCGGAAATCGGCCTCGGTGACGCGCTTGCCGCTATGGTCGGTCAGGCTGAACGGGCCACCGAATTGCGTCGCCAGCGGGTCTTGTGGTGGCCTGGCGGCCGGGGAGGGGCTGTGGCCGCCATGATCCTGCGCGTGTGCGGCAACCACCGAGCCGGCAGCAAGGCCGGCGAGAAGGAGACGGCGGCTGATCCGTCCGGTCATGGCATCGGCTTGCGAGCGAGGCCTTTGATGCCGAACGGTCCATCTTCGGCGATGATCCGGTTGGCCTGCGGATCGCCGCGCCACCATTCCTCGGCCTTGCCGTTCCTGGCCTCCCAATCGGCCTTGAAGCGTTCGGCGGCGATCCAGTCCTGATCCGGCCGCTCGCGCAGGCGCTGCACGAAGAACAGGGTCACCGCCGGGTTCTCGATCAGCAGGCCGTCGGCCTCGATCTCGCGCCCGCAGTAGGGCGAGATATCCGCGGTCGCGCCGGCGAAGTCGATGTTGGACTTCGCCACCAGCCTGAAGGTTCCATCGGCGAGCGCGAGCCCAAGCTGCCGCTTGCCGCCGCCGCAATCCGGGGCGCAGCGCCCCTTGAGCTGGCAGAGCGCGTCGACGACGCGGCCCTTCAACACCACCTGCTTTTCGTGCGGGATGTTCCAGGGCTCTGCGGCGAGGGCGGTTCCCGCGATCAGCAGAGCCGCGACGCCAAGTGCTGCTGCGATGACCCGCATTGCCTCAATTCCCGAACGGCTGGATGCCGTGTTCTTCATGCGTCATCGTGATGACGCCCTTGTCGTCAGCGATGCGGTCGACCAACAGGTACTTGACGCCGTCGCGCTCCAGCAGCTCGCCATCGACCGTGACCTCGTGCGTCGCCAGTTTCGCCACGCGCGGATTGCCGGCGCTGTCCTCGTCGTCGCCGATCTTCAGGATCAGGTAGAGATTGCCGCCGGCGTCGCGGATCGCGACCGGAATGCCGCCGAGGGCGCACCAGATCGCGCATTGATGATGCGCCGTGCCCTTGGCGAACATCAGCCCGCTGATTGTGCACCAGCTGTCGCTGATCTCGCCGGTGACGGTGACACGCTGGCCACTCTGCTGGGCGGGTGCGGGCGCCGCAAAGGCGAATAGCGCTGCAAAAGCTGCGGATAGGAACGCGGGGCGCCGGGCTTGAGACAAGATTGTCATCTTTGCACGCGATCCCGGAATCCGACTGGCATTTGCGCGCTTGCGCGATGCTTTGCCAGCACGATTGCCCCTAGCCTCACCGCCGCCGACACCATAGAAGATGCCTCGCAAACGGACCAGAGCAGGCATGAACGACATCGACACCCTTCGCGATTCACTTGTCGGTGAGATCGAGGCGGCCGGCGACGAGGCGGCGCTCGAGCAGCTGCGCATCGCGGCGCTCGGCAAGTCCGGCTCGGTCTCGGGCCTGCTGAAGACGCTCGGCACGATGACGCCGGACGAGCGCAAGGAGCAGGGCCCCCGCATCAACGGCCTGCGCGACACCGTCCAGCAGGCGATCGCCGCCCGCAAGGACGGGCTCGGTGAAGCGGCGCTGGAAGCCAGGCTCGCGGCCGAGCGGCTCGACATCTCGCTGCCGGTGCGCGAGGGCCCGGAGGCGCGCGGGCGCATCCACCCGATCAGCCAGGTCATCGACGAGATCACCGCGATCTTCGGCGACATGGGCTTCTCGGTCGCCGAAGGGCCGGATGTCGAGACCGACGATCTCAACTTCACCAAGCTGAACTTCCCGGTCGGCCATCCGGCCCGGGAGATGCACGACACCTTCTTCTTCGCGCCGGATGCCAATGGCGAGCGCAAGCTGCTGCGCACCCATACCTCACCGGTCCAGGTGCGCACCATGCTGTCGCAGGAGCCGCCGATCCGGGTGATCTGCCCCGGCCGGACCTACCGGATGGATTCCGACCAGACCCACACGCCGATGTTCCATCAGGTCGAGGGCCTCGTCATCGACAAGAAGACCCATTTCGGCCACATGAAATGGGTGCTGGAGGAGTTCTGCAAGGCGTTCTTCGAGGTCGAAGGCGTCAAGATGCGCTTTCGGCCGTCCTTCTTCCCCTTCACCGAGCCGTCGGCCGAAGTCGACATCCAGTGCTCGCGCAAGGACGGCGAGATCCGCTTCGGCGAGGGCGAAGACTGGCTCGAGATCCTCGGCTGCGGCATGGTCCATCCCAACGTGCTGAAGAATTGCGGGCTCGATCCCGACGTCTATCAGGGCTTTGCCTGGGGCATGGGCATCGACCGCATCGCCATGCTGAAATACGGCATGGCGGACCTGCGGCCGTTCTTCGAGGCCGATATCCGCTGGCTGTCGCATTACGGCTTCCGCCCGCTCGACCTGCCGACACTGACCGGTGGGCTGTCCTCGTAACCGCACTGAGAGGGGAGACGCATGAACGCGGCGCAATGGGCTGGCCTGATCGCGGCAACGATGGTTGCCGCCAATCTGCTCTGCCTGGCGATCGCCTTCGTGCGTCTGCGTCGCCGGTCGGCGCCGTCGCGCCTGCAGAAGCTCGCACCGCCGGTGACGGTCGTGCGCCCGGTGCGCGGCATCGAGACCTTCAGCCGGGAGACGCTGACCTCCGGCCTCGAGCTCGACTACCCGCTCTGTGAGACGATCTTCTGCGTCGCCGACGGCCATGACCCGATCGTGCCGCTGATCGAGGAGTTGATCGGGACCTACGGCCCGGACCGCGTGCGCCTGATCGTCGGCGACGTCGCGGTCAGCGCCAATCCCAAGCTCAACAATTGCGTCAAGGGCTGGGAAGCGGCGCGCCACGATTGGGTCGTCCTCGCCGATTCCAACGTGCTGATGCCCAAGGACTATATCCAGCGGCTGATGGCCTCCTGGCGCGAGGACACCGGCCTCGTCTGCTCGACGCCGGCCGGCTCGCGGCCGGGCTGCTTCGGCGCCGAGGTCGAGTGCGCCTTCCTCAATACCTTCCAGGCGCGCTGGCAATATGCCGGCGAAGCGCTCGGTTTCGGCTTCGCCCAGGGCAAGTCGATGCTCTGGAACAAGCCCTTCCTCGACGCCAATGGCGGCATCGCCGCGCTCGCCGCCGAGATCGCCGAGGATGCGGCGGCGACCAAGCTGGTGCGCAAGGCCGGCAAGCATGTCCATCTCGTCGGCCAGCCCTTCGAGCAGCCGCTCGGGGCGCGCAGCCTGCGCGACGTCGTCCAGCGCCAGTTCCGCTGGGCGCGCCTGCGCCGCGTCACCTTCCTGCCCTTCTTCGCGCCGGAGATCCTGGTCGGACCGCTGGTGCCGGCATTGCTCGCCGCCTACGCCGCGCCGGCTTTCGGGCTGGCGATCTGGCAGGCCGTGCTTGCCGTGCTCGCTATTTGGTATGCCGGCGAGATCGTGCTGGCGAAGGGCGTCGGCTGGTTCGTCAATTGGCGCACGCCGGCGGCTTATCTGGTGCGCGACCTCGTCTTCCCCGGCATCTGGGCCTATGCCTTCGTCGCCCGCGAGGTGAGCTGGCGCGGCAACGATATGAAGATCAAGACGGACGGCGAGGACGAGCTGAATACGGCGTCTGCGCTCTCCACCGCCAACATGCGTAGCGACGGAAGATCATGAAGTTCACCCTCTCCTGGCTCAAAGAGCATCTCGACACCACGGATTCGCTCGACACCATCACCGAGGCGCTGACCCGCATCGGGCTCGAGGTCGAGGGCGTCGAGGACAAGGCCAAGGCGCTCTCCGCCTTCACCATCGCCTATGTCATCGAGGCAAAGCAGCACCCGAACGCCGATCGCCTGCGCGTCTGCATGGTCGATACCGGTTCGGGCGAGCCGGTCCAGGTCGTTTGCGGCGCGCCTAATGCCCGCACCGGCATGAAGGGCGTGTTCTCGCCGCCCGGCACCTACATTCCCGGCAAGGACATCACGCTCGGCAAGGGCGTGATCCGCGGCGTCGAGTCGAACGGCATGCTGGTGTCCGAGGCCGAGCTGCAGCTCTCCGACGACCATGACGGCATCATCGACCTGCCTGAGGACGCGCCGGTCGGCCAGCCCTACGCGACCTATGCCGGGCTCGACGATGCTGTGATCGAGATCGCGGTGACGCCGAACCGGGCCGATGCGCTCGGCGTTTCCGGCATTGCGCGCGACCTCGCCGCGGCCGGCCTCGGCACGGTCAAGACGCCGCCGGTCCAGCCGGTGCGCGGCAACTTCCCGTGCCCGGTCGACCTCAAGCTCGATTTCGCCGAGGAAGACCGCAATCTCTGCCAGGTCTTCGCCCTGCGGCTGGTGCGCGGCGTCAAGAACGGCCCGTCGCCGGAGTGGCTGCAGGCGCGGCTCCGCGCCATCGGCCTTCGCCCGATCAACGCGCTGGTCGACATCACCAATTTCATGACCTTCGACCGCAACCGGCCGCTGCACGTCTTCGACGCGGCGAAGGTCAAGGGCAATCTCGTCATCCGCCGCGCCAAGGCGGGCGAGGAGGTGCTGGCGCTGGATGGCAAGACCTATGCGCTCACCGACGAGATGGTCGCGATCGCCGACGACAACGGCGTCGAGTCGATCGCTGGCGTGATGGGCGGCGAGCATTCCGGCTGCGACGAGACCACCACCGACGTGCTGGTCGAGAGCGCGCTCTGGAACACGCTCAACATCGCCCGCACCGGCCGCGCCCTCGGCATCAACTCCGATGCGCGCTACCGCAATGAGCGCGGCATCGACCCGGACTTCACCCGGCCCGGCCTCGACATGGCGACGCAGATGATCATGACGCTCTGCGGCGGCGAGCCGTCCGAGGTCGTCTTCGCCGGCGACTTGCCGGAGAGCCCGGGCGCCATCGATTTCCCCTGGTCCGAGGTCAAGCGCCTGACCGGGCTCGACCTGCCTGTGGTCGAGATGAAGCTGGCATTGACCTCGCTCGGCTTCCACGTCTCGGGCGCCGGTGAGCGCGTCAAGGTCGCGCCGCCATCCTGGCGCGCCGATGTCGAGGGCAAGGCCGATCTCGTCGAGGAGATCCTGCGCATCGCCGGTCTCGACCGCGTCGCTCCGGCGCCGCTGCCGCGCATCAAGGGCGAGGTGATCAAGCCGGTTCTGACCGTGCTGCAGAAGCGCACGCGCCTGGCCAAGCGGCTGCTAGCCAGCCGCGGCCTGGTCGAAGCCGTGACCTGGTCGTTCATCTCGCATGCGGCGGCCAAGCTCTTCGGCGGCGGCTCGCGCAAGCTCGTGCTCGCCAACCCGATCGCGGCCGATCTCTCCGATATGCGGCCCTCGCTGCTGCCGGGATTGATCCGCTCGGCGCAGGCCAATGCCGATCGCGGCTTCGGTGACGTCGCCCTGTTCGAGGTCGGTCAGATCTTCCAGAGCGACGAGCCGGAAGGTCAGCTCATCGCCGCTGCGGGCCTACGCCGCGGCACGGCCAGGCTCGAGGGCACTGGCCGCCATTGGGATGGTGTCGCCAAGCCGGTCGATGCTTTCGACGCCAAGGCTGACGTGTTCGGCCTGCTCTCGGGGCTCGGTGTACCGGTCGGCGGTCTGCAGATTGTCGCCGGCGGTCCGGCCTGGGCCCATCCTGGTCGCTCGGCCACGCTGCAGTTCGGTCCCAAGGGCGTGATCGGCGCCTTCGGCGAGGTCCATCCGCGCGTGCTCAAGGCGCTCGACGTCAAGGGGCCGCTGGTCGCCTTCGAGATCCATCTCGATGCGCTGCCGCTGCCCAAGTACAAGCCGACCAAGGTCAAGCCGAAGCTCGCGCTCTCCGACTTCCAGCCGGTGACGCGCGACTTCGCCTTCATCGTCGACAAGGCGGTCGCGGCCGGCGAGATGGCCAAGAGTGCCCAGAACGCCGACCGCGCGCTGGTCTCCGAGACGAGCGTCTTCGATCTCTACGAGGGCGTGGGCGTCGAAGCCGGCAAGAAGTCGGTCGCGCTGGCGGTGACGCTGCAGCCGACGCAGAAGACGCTGACCGACACCGAGATCGAGGCCGTTGCGGCCAAGATCGTCGCCGAAATGGCAAAGCGCTATGGCGCCGTGCTGCGCGGGTAGAGGACGTCATGCTCCGGCTCGACCCGAGCATCTCGGCCCGGAGGAGGCTCCAATCTGAGCCTTCTCGTCACGAGATTCTCGGGTCTGCGCTTCGCTCCGCCCGAGAATGACGGCTGGGTGGCTTCTCCCCCACCGTTATTGACCAGGATTATGAAATAATCGGCGCACGAAATCGTTTGAAAATCCGGGTATCGGCTCTGATTGTTGCAATCTGAGAGGTGCGATGTCGCTGACCGAGCTCCCTGTCGCTGACGATCTGTTCCCGGGCTTCCGGCTGCTCGACGTCGCGACGACGGGAGCGCGCATTCGCGTTCGCACCGGCGGGGAGGGGCCGCCGCTGCTCCTGCTCCACGGCTATCCGCAGACCCATATCATGTGGCGGCGCATCGCTCCGCTGCTGGCTCAGCGCTTCACCCTGGTCTGCCCGGACCTGCGCGGCTACGGCGATTCCGAGAAGCCGCCGAGCGTGGCCGATCACGCATCCTATGCGAAGCGCACCATGGCGCGGGATATGGCCGAGGTCATGACCGCGCTGGGCCATGATCACTTCTGCGTCGGATCGCATGATCGCGGCGCCCGTGTCGCGCATCGGCTGGCGCTGGACCATGGCGAGCGGGTGCTGAAACTGGCGACCCTCGACATCGCGCCGACGCGCGAGATGTATCGCGACACCACCGATGCCTTCGCCCGCGCCTATTGGCACTGGTTCTTCCTGATCCAGCCGGCGCCGATGCCGGAGCGCATGATCGGCGCCGATCCGGAGTTCTACTGGACGAGCCGGCGCGCCTCGGACATGCGGCTGTTCGAGCCAGCGGCGCTGGGCGAGTATCTCCGCTGCTTCCGCGATCCGGCGATGATCCATGCGAGCTGCGAGGACTATCGCGCTGCGGCCACGATCGATATCGCGCATGACGATGCCGACGGCGGCAGGAAGGTCGAATGCCCGATGCTCGCTTTATGGGGCGAGCGCGGCGCCGTCGGAAAATGCTTCGATGTGCTGGCGCTCTGGCGTGAGCGCGCATGGAACGTCCAAGGCAAAGCCCTGCCCGGCGGCCATTATCTGGCGGAGGAGATTCCTGATCTCGTCGCCGCCGAATTCTCGGCTTTCTTCGGAGAGAACACATGACCGGAACCAATCGCGTCTATCGCATCGCCGTCATCGCCGGCGACGGCATCGGCAAGGAGGTCATGCCCGAGGGGCTGCGCGTACTCGAGGCGGCGTCGAAGAAATACGGCTTCGAGATTCGGTTCGACGAGTTCGATTTCTCCTCCTGCGACTACTACGCCAGGCACGGCAAGATGCTGCCGGACGATTGGAAGGAGAAGATCGGCGGCCATGACGCGATCTATTTCGGCGCCGTCGGCATGCCCGCGCAGGTGCCGGACCATATCTCGCTGTGGGGCTCGCTCCTGCTGTTCCGGCGCGAGTTCGACCAGTACGTCAATCTCCGCCCCGTGCGGCTGATGCCCGGCGTGCCCGGCCCGCTCGTCGGCCGCAAGCCGGGCGACATAGACTTCTTCGTCGTGCGTGAGAACACCGAGGGCGAGTACTCCTCGGTCGGCGGGCGCATGTATGCCGGCACCGAGCGTGAGATCGTCATCCAGGAGACGATCATGAGCCGCGTCGGCGTCGACCGCGTGCTCAAATATGCCTTCGAGCTGGCCCAGCGCCGGCCGCGCAAGAAGCTGACCTCGGCAACCAAGTCGAACGGCATCTCGATCACCATGCCGTACTGGGACGAGCGCGTGAAGGAGATGGCGAAGAGCTATCCCGACGTCGCCGTCGACCAGTATCATATCGACATCCTGACCGCGCATTTCGTGCTCAATCCCGACCGTTTCGACGTCGTCGTCGCCTCGAACCTGTTCGGTGACATCCTGTCGGATCTCGGGCCGGCCTGCACCGGCACAATCGGCATAGCGCCCTCAGGCAACATCAACCCGACCGGTGATCATCCCTCGCTGTTCGAGCCGGTGCACGGTTCGGCGCCGGATATCGCCGGGCAGGGCATCGCCAATCCCGTCGGCCAGATCTGGTCGGGCGCGATGATGCTCGACCATCTCGGCGAGCACGAGGCGGCCAAGGCGATCGAGGCGGCGATCGAGCGCGCGCTCGGCGACGCCCGCACCCGCACCCGCGATCTCGGCGGTAGCCTAAAGACCGAAGCCGCCGGCAAGGCGATCGAGCAGGCGCTGGGTTGAGCCGCGGACGTCTTTGTGGCGCCGGGCGCGATTTCTCAGCGCCCGGCGCTTGCCTAAACCGCCCGATCGGGCCAAACGGGGTCGCACGGCCCGGATCATGAGGGAATGACCGAGATCATGGACTTCTCATCGTCGACATTCTGGGTGTCGTTGCTCCAGATCATCTGGATCGACCTCCTGCTCTCCGGCGACAATGCGGTCGTCATCGCGCTCGCCTGCCGCTCGCTGCCCGAAAACCGGCGCAAGCTCGGCATCTGGCTTGGCGCCGGCGCTGCCGTGGGCCTGCGCATCATCTTCGCGATGGTCGTCAGCTATCTGCTGGCGGTGCCTTTTCTCAAGGTCGTCGGTGGCGTCCTGCTGTTCTGGATCGCGATCAAGCTCGCCATGGGCGAGGAGGAAGCTCATAGCGAGATCGAGGCCAGCGACAATCTTTGGCGCGCCGTCCGCACCATCGCCATCGCCGATGCGGTGATGAGTCTCGACAACGTCGTCGCCATCGCAGCCGCCTCGCGCGGCCACGCCGAGCTCTTCATCTTCGGCCTGCTGCTGACGATCCCGCTGATCATCATGGGCGCCCAGCTCCTGACCAGGATCATCGAACGCTACCCGATTATCGTCTGGCTCGGCGCGGCCCTGCTCGGCTGGATCGCGGCGGAAATGATCCTCGGCGATGCGGCCGTGCTGCGCTGGCTGATGACGGTGGTTCCGAGTTGGGTCGTCACCGTGCCGCTTGACGCCAACCCGGTCGGGCTTGCGCCTGCGAATCTGCCGCATTACGGGGCGGCCGCACTCGGCGCGATCGTCGTCGTCGTCGTCGCCTATGCCCTGAAGAAGAAGCCGGTCGATCAGCCGGGCTAGAGCCCGTTCCGATCAGCTTGCATGGCAAGCTGATCGGTAAAACGGCCTCTAAACTCAAAGTGAGAGACGGATTCACCGATCAGGTTGTCCCAACCTGATCGGTTCCGGCTCTGAGCCCGCTCAATCGAGCATGACGAACGCGGCGGCCATGGTTTCATGGCCGCCGTTTTTCGTGAGCCGGATGAAGCCGCTGGCGTGGCGGCCGTCCTGATCGTCGCGGACAGTGAAGCGCTCGGAGCCGTCGAGCTGCACGGTGAAGCTCTCGGGCGCCCGTGCGAAGCCGGTGCCGAGCGCCTTCACATAGGCCTCCTTGGCGCTCCAGAGCTGGGCAAAGGCGAGGGGACGGGCAGGGGCGGGCAGGCTCTCGAACCAGCTCCGTTCGTCAGGGTGCAGAACGGCGAGCGGCGGTTCGCTCGCGAGCGCAACCTGCTCGACATCGACGCCGACCGGCAGATGCGCCAGCGCGATCGCGACGAGGCCCGCGCGCGTTGCCAGCGACAAGTGCAGCCCGGAGCCGTGTGGGGCGACGATCAGCGGCCGGCCCGCCGGCTCATGCCCGATCTCGACAGCATCCTCCGCTAGACCGAACTGGCGGGCCAGCACCTTGCGCGCCAGCGAGCGGCGCAAGGTCGAGCGCTCCGGCAGGTTTGCGGGCTGCGCCTGCGTTGCGATCAGCCAGGCGGCTGGCAGGGCAGGGGCAGTGTTGTCGGCGGAGGAGAGCCAGAGCATGCCGCGTTCTAGTGCACCGCGCCCTGTCGCGGAAGCAGACGGCCTCGGCCCGCCCTGCGCCGCGTTCATGGAGGCCCGGAGCTTGCAAGGCGTTGACGTAAGCGGATGAAACCGGTTCGAGGAACCATGCCTTCTGAAACCAAATCCGAGCCGCCGACCGCGGCGCAACTCACCCTCGCCGGCATGTGGCTCGGAATCCGCCGCGTTTCCGTGTTGATGCCCGGCGTCATCATTTTCGCCGTGGCCTTCGGCGCCGCCGCCTCGGCCAAGGGCCTCAGCCTGTTCGAGGCCGTGCTGATGAGCGCGCTGGTCTATGCTGGCGTTTCCCAGCTCGTTGCGATGGAGCTCTGGCGGCCGGAATGGAGCTGGGGTGCGATCGTCGCACTCGCTTTCGTCACCGCGACCGTCAATGCCCGCACCGTTCTGCAGGGTGCTTCGCTCCAGCCCTGGTTCTCCCGTTATCCCTGGTTTGTGAACGCCTTCCAGCTGTCGTTCTTCACCGATGCGAACTGGCTGGTGGGCACGCGTTATCACAATGAAGGCGGCCGCGATCTTGGCGCCGTGCTTGGCGCAGGGCTGGCGCTCTGGGTCGTCTGGGTCGTCATGACGATCCCGGGCCACTTGCTCGGGGCCCTCATCGCCGACCCCCGTAAATACGGCATCGATCTCGTCATGCCGATCTTCTTCGCGGCGATGATCGTGCCGCTCTGGCGCGGCAAGCGCGGGGCGCTGCCCTGGATCATCGCCGGCATCGTCGCGCTGGTCACCGTGCGCCTCGTCGACGGCTACGCCTTCATCATCGTGGGTGCGCTCTCGGGCGCCGTCGCAGGAGCTTTCCTCGATGACCCTGCCTGAGCCCGGAAGCTGGGGGCCTTACCTCGCCATCCTCGGCATGGCGCTGGCGACCTATCTTTGTCGCATCTCCGGCGTCGTGCTGATGAGCTTCGTCCCGCTGACACCGCGGGTGCGACGCGGGCTCGCGGCCCTGCCGGGTTCGATCGTGGTCGCGACCGTGCTGCCGCTGATCGAACGGCTCGGCCTCGCCGCCGGACTCGCTTTGCTGGCTGCGGTCGCCAGCATGGTCATCCGGCGCAGCGAATTGCTGGCGCTGCTTGTCGGCATGGGCGTGGTTTCGCTGATGCGCGCTGCTGGCTTCTGACGCTAGGGCGCGATGGCGCCTGCTGCGGCGATCCATCACCGGCTACGATCGCATCCATCACATCAAACGTTCGCCGGCATGTTGACGCCGCCTTGCCTGCGGCGGACGGTGCCCGCCAGAAACCCTGACCGATCGGAGCGCATGATGGCCTGGTATTCGCAGACATGGACCTGGTTCGACGGTGAGTGGCGCGAGGGCAACCCCGGCATCATGGGCCCGCGCACCCACGCCGCCTGGCAGGCCTCCCAAGTCTTCGACGGCGCCCGCTATTTCGACGGCGTCTCGCCGGATCTCGACCGGCATGCCGCCCGCGTGAACCGCTCGGCCACGGCGATGGGTTTGAAGCCGACCGTATCGGCCGAGGAGATCATCGCCAAGGCTGCAGAAGGCGTGAAGAAATTCAGCAGCGGCACCGCGCTCTACATCAAGCCGATGTATTGGGCCGAGGCCGACGGCCCCTCCACCATTATCGGCGATCCCGAGTCGACCCAGTTCGCGCTCTGCCTGTTCGAGGCGCCAATGGGCGATCCCGGTACGGGCTTCTCGGTGACCAAGGGCGCCTATCGCCGCCCGACCTTCGAGACCATGCCGACCGATGCCAAGGCCGGCTGCCTCTATCCCAACAATGCCCGCATCCTGCGCGAGGCCAAGGGCAGGGGCTTCGACAATGCGCTCGTGCTCGACATGCTCGGCAATGTCGCCGAGACCGGCACCTCCAACGTCTTCCTCGCCAAGGAGGGCGTGGTGAAGACGCCGGCCGTCAACGGCACCTTCCTCAATGGCATCACCCGCCAGCGCACCATCGGCCTGCTGCGTGGTGCCGGCGTGCCGGTCGAGGAGACGACGCTCGGCTACGCCGATTTCGAGCAGGCAGACGAGATCTTCTCCTCCGGCAACTACTCGAAGGTGATGCCGATCTCGCGCATCGACGACCGGCAGCTCCAGCCCGGCCCGCTGTTCCGTAAGGCGCGCGAGCTCTACATGGACTTCGCCCACAGCAAGGGCGCCTGAGGCCAGCAATGGCCCGCCTCGCCACCCGCCTCACCGAGCGCCTCGGGATCGAGCATCCGATCCTGTCGGCGCCGATGGCTCTGGCGGGCGGCGGGGCACTTGCCGCCGCTGTGACCCGGGCCGGTGGCCTCGGACTGATCGGTGGCGGCTATGGCGATGGCGACTGGCTGCGCACGCAATATGCCGCAGCCGGTAATACCCGGACTGGCTGCGGCTTCATCACCTGGTCGCTCGCAAAGCAGCCGCATCTGCTGGGCGAAGTGCTGGCGCACCGGCCGGCGGCGCTGATGCTTTCCTTCGGCGATCCCGTGCCCTTCGCCGCCGAGATCGCCGCGGCGGATGTGCCGCTCATCTGCCAATGCCAGAACCTCGACCATGTCCGGGTAGCGCTGGAGGCCGGCGCTGCGATTATCGTGGCGCAGGGCGCCGAGGCGGGTGGTCATGGCCATGCTCGCGGTACCTTGCCCTTGGTACCCGAGATCGCCGACCTGCTGGCGCGCGAGAGTCCGGAGACGCTGCTGCTCGCTGCCGGTGGCATCGCCGATGGACGCGGACTTGCCGCAGCGCTGATGCTCGGTGCCGACGGCGTCCTGGTCGGCACCCGTTTCTGGGCGAGTCGCGAGGCGCTGGTCCATCCGAACCACCATGCCGCAGCCGTCGCGGCGACCGGCGATCAGACGGTGCGTTCCCCGCTTCCCGATATCGCCCGCCGGCTCGACTGGCCGCGGCCCTTCGACATCCGCGTCAGCGACAATGCCTTCATCGCCAGATGGCGCGGCCGTGATGCCGATTTGCGCGCCGCGATCGAGGAGGAGGCGCCAGCCTATCGCGAGGCCTTCATGGCAGGCGATCCCGACAAGGCGGCGGTGGTCTTCGGCGAGGCCGCAGGCCTGATCTCGGACATCCCCTCGGCCGGCGAGATCGTTGCGCGCATGGTCGAGGAGGCGGTTGGCCAGCTGAAGGCTGGCGCCAGGCTCATCTCGGGCTGAACTAGCGCAGCAGCCGCCAGAGTCCGGCCGATCTGAGTCCTCCGAGCGCGACCGCACCGTAGATGCAGGCCGCGGCGAAGCTCAGTATCGCGAGTGCGATCAGCCGTGGTTCGTAAGGAAACATGATGAGCGCGCCGTAGAGCGGCTCAGCCAGCAGCCGGGCGACCAGGGCGGCGAAACCGGCGGCGACGCCGACGATCAGGATCAGCAAGGACAGGCCGCGATCGGGATTGGTCCAGCCGCGTTTCAGCGCCAGCACATAGAGCGCGCCGAGATTGATCCAGGCGCCGACGGCGGTGGCGAAGGCGAGCCCGGGTGCGCCATGGCTGCGCCAGAGCAAGAGCTTCAATCCGACATTGGCGGCGATGGCGGCGAGCGAGACCAGCATCGGCGTGGTCGTGTCACCGCGCGCCTGAAAGCTCGAGACCTGTGCACGGATCAAGACGATCGCCGGCAAACCGATCGCATAGGCGAAGAGCACAGCGCCCGCGGCCTGCGTCGCCGCTTCGTCGAAGCGGCCGCGTTCGAACAGCGCCCCGACGATCAGTTCCGGGAAGGCGAGGAAGGCGGCCGCGAAAGGCGCGGCTGCGACCAGCGTTAGCGCGATCGCGCGGTTCTGCGCGGCTTCCGCCCTGGCCTCATTGCCGGTGGCGATAGCGCGGCTCATCGTTGGAAGCAGCACCGTGCCGACGCCGATCGCGATCACGCCGAGCGGCAATTGGTAAAGGCGCTCGGCATAATACAGCGCCGAATAGGCCCCCGCCGGCAGGAGCGAGGCGATGATCGTGTCGGCGAAGAGCGCGATCTGCACGCCGGCCGAGCCGATCACGGCCGGACCGAAGGCTTTGAGGAAACCTTTGACCTCGCCATCGAGACGCGGCCGCGTCAGCGCGGCCGAGACGCCCACCCGCCGCGCCGAGACCCAGAGCAGCAGCCATTCGAGCACACCGGCGACGGCGACGCCCCAGGCGGCGGCATGGGCTGCGCTCGGGAACAGGAAGGCGGTGAAGAGCGCCCCGATCAGGCAGATGTTCAGCAGGATCGGCGCTCCGGCTGCCGCCGCAAAGCGGTCGACAGCGTTGAGATTGGCCGAGAGCAGCGTCACCAGCGTGACGAAGAGCAGATAGGGGAAGGTGATTCGCGTCAGCGTGACGGCAAGGTCGAAGCGGGCGGGATCGTTGACGAAGCCGGGCGCAAGCAGGCGCACCAGCTCCGGCATGAAGGGCAAAGCGAGCCCCAGCAGCACGAGCTGGACGATGAGGTTGAGCGAAAAGACACGGTCGGAGAACTGCGCCGCGGCAGCCTCGCCCGACTGCTCACGGATGCGGCTATAGGCCGGGATATAGGCCTGGTTGAAGGCGCCCTCGCCGAAGACCGCGCGGAAATGGTTGGGCAGGCGCAAGGCGACCGAAAAGGCGTCCATCAGCCCGCTGGCGCCGAGCGCAGCCGCGAGCACGATGTCGCGGAGGAAGCCGGACAGTCGCGAGAGCAGCGTGAAGCCGCTGACGGAGAGGATCTTTCTCAGCATCGCGCCACTCGGGGCCGCCGGGGTCGGCAGGCCGGACTGAGCTTAGCCGCATAGCTGCGTCGCGGGAGATGGTCCAGCACCGCGATCGCTGCTGCCCTTACCGCATCGACGGCGGCAGGCCGTCGCCGTGCGGAGGGGCGCTGTCGTGCTTGGTGAAGCCGATGCGCTCTCCGACAAGATAGAGCGGCCGGCGCTTCACCTCGGCGAAGATGCGCCCGACATATTCACCGATCATTCCCAGCGAGATCAGCTGGATGCCGGAGAAGAACATGATGGAGACAATCAGCGAGGGGAAGCCGGGCAGGTCGGTACCGAAGAGCAGCGTCCGGACCATGAAATACAGGCCGGTCAGGGTCGCTACGATCGCGATCAGCACGCCGAGCCAGGTCGCGATCTTGAGCGGTACGGTCGAGAATGAGGAAATCCCATCGAAGGCGAAGCTGAACAGCTTGCTGAAGCGGAATTTGCTCTCGCCATGGGCGCGGTCGGCGACCTCGAACGGCACTCCCGTCGCCGGAAAACCAACCCAGGCATAGAGGCCCTTCGAGAAGCGCGCCCGTTCGGGCAGGGCGCGCAGCGCCTCGACCACGCGCCGGTCGAGCAGGCGGAAATCGCCGGCGCCCTCCGGCAGCTCGGTCTCGCCGAAGCTGGCGAAGAGCTTGTAGAACGCCTTGGCGAAATTGCGCTTCAGCCGGCCCTCGCCGGCCCGGTCGGTGCGCTGGCCATAGACGTTGAGGAAGCCCTCGCGCCATTTTGCCAGGAAGGTAGGGATCATCTCCGGCGGGTGCTGCAGATCGGCGTCCATGATCACCACGGCATCGCCATTGGCATGGTCGAGCCCAGCGGCGATCGCGACCTCCTTGCCGAAATTGCGGCTGAAGGAGATGGCGTTGATCCGGGTATCCTGTGCGTGCAGGGCGCGCAGTGCGGCCAAAGTGCCGTCGCGGCTGCCGTCATCGACGCAGACGATCTCCCAAGACGAGACATGGGCATCGAGAATCGGCTTCAGCCGTGCGATCAGTGGCTCGAGATTGGTAGCCTCGTTGTAGACCGGCACGATGATCGTGAGCTCCGGCCGCGGGGCGGGCGATGCTGTTCCGGCGGAGACAGAAGTGGGCGCAATCGCGGACGACACTTTCGGGGCCTTCGTTGCTCGGCTAGGGCTGACATCATGGGGCCAGCCACAGACTCCATACACCGACGCTGATGAATAGGGGGTAACAGCCGGCATGACTCGCAGCTTCGTGCTCTGCGCCGACGATTTCGCCATGACCGACGGCGTCAGCCGCTCGATCCTGGAATTGCTCGCTGCCGGCAAGCTCTCGGCCACGGGGGCGATGACCAATCGGCCGCACTGGCCGCGACTGGCAGGTGAGCTTTCGGCATTCTCCGGGCAAGCCGATCTCGGGCTGCACCTCAACCTGACCTGTGCGGTGCCGCTTGCGGTAATGCCGACCGTGGCGCCATCGGGCCATCTGCCGAGGCTCGGTGAACTCGCTCCCCTTGCGCTGCGCTCAGGCGCCGCGCGCAACGAGATTGCCAGTGAGATCGGCCGCCAGCTCGACGCCTTCGAGCAGCATCTCGGCCGGCCGCCGGATTTCGTCGATGGCCACCAGCATGTCCATGTCCTTCCGGGCATCCGCGGGGCAGTGCTCGATGCGCTCGTTCGACGCTATCCCGCCGGCTCGGTCTACCTGCGCGATCCATCCGATTCGATCGCGGCGATCCGTGCGCGCGGTGTTTCCGTCGGCAAGGCGCTGACCGTCGCCGGACTTGCCACCGGCTTGCGCCGGGCCGCGGCCCGGCGTGGCATTCCGACCAATCGCGGCTTCTCGGGCTTCTCCCCCTTCGATGCCGGGCGCGATTTTGCCGCGGATCTGGCGGCCTTCCTCGTCAACCCCGGTCCGGCGCATCTGGTGATGTGCCATCCCGGCCATGTCGATGATGAGCTCGTCGCGCTCGATCCGGTCGTTGCGACGCGGCCTTTGGAGCACGAGGTGCTCATGACCTTCGAGCCGCCTCAGGGGCTGCGGATCGGCCGCTTCGGAGCGGTCGCGTAGATCCGGCCGCCCTGTCGACCTGCGTGCAGGCTGCGCCCGTACGCAATCGAAAATTTACCCTGATCGAGCATCGTGTCCCTGCCGACCCCGACCTGTCCGGGAAGCGTCGGGTCTGGAGTTCGCAGGATATGAGCGTGATGACCTGGTTACAGCCGCGGTCGCGGCGATCGCAGGCGGCTATGCCGCAGATCGGCCATGTCGAGACGGTGATGCGTTCGCTCAGCAGCCAGATCGCCGGAGCGGCGGTCGCCATCGTCGCTGTCGCCATCGTCTTCGTCGTCATCGCGGCCGCCCGCTACAACGAATCCAAGACACGCGGTGACCTCGAGCAGAAGATGATGTCGCTGACGGCGATGATCGCGCATGCCTCGCCGCCGATGATCCTGGCGCGCGACACCATCACCTTGAGCTATATTCTCGAGTCGCTGAAGCGCGATCCCGACTTCGACGCCGGCTTCGTCGCCGATGACCTCGTCGCCCTTGCCTCGGCTGGCCGCAACGATGACGCACGGCTGTCGTTCACGCCGAACAGGCTCGCCAAGTCGATGGGGCGCGAAGCCTGGGACGTCCTTGGCGAGCAGAATACGTTGCGGCTCGAGGACAAGACCTATGTGACGCAGCTGCTCACGGTGAAGGTCGGCGGCTTCCAGAAGCAGATCGGCTATGTCGCTCTGCGCTTCGACAAGACCCGGCTGATCGCGCGTTCGGCCTGGGAGCAGTTCCTGACGATCGGGATCGGCATCGCCCTGCTCGTCGTCCTCGGACCCCTGCTCTGGATTTCGCTGTCCCGGACCATGCGTCCGCTGAAGAGCATGACCCGCGCCATCGTCAACATTTCAGACGGTAAGCTCGACACACCGATCGATGCGGTCGGCCGGCAGGACGAGATCGGCGCGATCGCCCGCGCACTCGGCGTGCTCAAATTACGCCTGGCCGAGCGGGCGAGCCTGCAGGAACAGCAATTGACGACGGAGGCGCAACGCAGCCGTGAGCAGAAGCACACCGAGGAGGCGATCGCGCTGTTCCGCGGTGAGGTCGGCGTCGCCCTCGAAGCCTTCAAGAGCAATGCCGACCGGATGGGCGAGGCCTCCGACGGTCTGGCACGCGTCGCGGCCGAGTCGTCGGAGCGCGCCGCCCGTGCCGCCCATAACTCGCAAGGCGCCTCGGCCAATGTCGAGAACGCCGCCCAGGCTGCCGAGGAGATGGGCGCTGCGATCCGCGAGGTCGAATTCCAGATCCGCCGCGTCCGTACCGAGATCGTCGAAGCTGCCTCGGCTTCGCGCGACACGGCAGGTTCTGTCCAGGCGCTGGACGAGACGGCGCGCGCCATTGGCGAGGTCGTCAACCTCATTCGCGATATCGCGGCGCAGACCAACCTGCTGGCGCTCAACGCCACGATCGAGGCGGCACGCGCCGGCGAAGCCGGGCGCGGTTTCGCCGTCGTCGCGGCCGAGGTGAAGAGCCTCGCCTCGCAGACGGCCGATGCGACCGACCGGATCGTCAGCCAGGTTGGCGCCATCCAGGGAGCGACGACCGAGGTTGTCGACGCGATCCAGAACATTGCCAGCCGCATGGGGGCGATCGAGAACTTCGCCAATTCGGTTGCGACCTCGATCGAGCAGCAGGCGATCGCCACCGGAGAGATTGCGAGCGGCGTCGCCATGGCGAGCACTTCGGCGCTCTCGGTCTCCAGCGACCTCAGCGTGCTGGCTGACAGCGTCGAGGAGACCGGGCGTTCGGCCGAGCAGGTTCGTGACGCCGCAGGCGAGGTCTCGGCCCAGGCGATGCGGCTCGATTCGACCGTCGACCAGTTCCTCAAACGCGTCGCCGCCTAAGGGTCGACGCAAACGAAACGGGGCCCTTCTGGGCCCCGTCCGTATTCATCTCATCGATTGATCCGTGCGGATCAGGCCTTGGCGCCGTCATAGAGCTCGGCGACGTAATCCCAGTTCACCAGGCTCTCGAGGAAGGCCTTGAGATAGTCCGGGCGGCGATTGCGGTAGTCGATGTAGTAGGAGTGCTCCCAGACGTCGACGCCGAGGATCGGCGTGCCGCCATGGACCAGCGGGCTCTCGCCGTTCGGGGTCTTGCTGACGGCGAGCTTGCCGCCCTTGACCTCGAGCCAGGCCCAGCCGGAGCCGAACTGGCCGACGCCAGCGGCGACGAAATCTTCTTTGAACTTGTCGACCGAGCCGAACGAATCGGTGATCGCCTTCTCCAGCGCGCCCGGCAGCTTGCCGCCGCCATTCGGCTTCATCCACTTCCAGAAGTGGAGATGGTTGTAGTGCTGGCCGGCATTGTTGAACACGGCCGGGTTCTTGCCATAGGAGCCCTTGACGATCTCTTCGAGCGACTTGCCCTCGAATTCGGTGCCCTTGATCGCGTTGTTGCCGTTGTTGACATAGGCCAAGTGGTGCTTGTCGTGGTGGTACTCCAGCGTCTCCTTCGACATAAAGGGCTGGAGGGCGTCATGCGCATACGGAAGATCGGGCAGGGTAAAGGACATGGGGCCTCTCCTTGGGCTGTCGAAATCGCGACGTGAGAATGGCTGCAATGACGCAACGCATGGGCAATCTATGCCCGGCGGAACACCCCGCCATTCGCCTGTTAGTTAAGCCGCCCGGTTCGCAGCGGCAACCGCCGCGGCCCGAGAATTCCGGCACGGCCGGCCTGCGTCGTACGGGGAAGTGGCCCCGAGGCCGTTCGGTTGGCAATAAGGCATGGTATCGATAGGTTAACCGCCGGGGCGGCAAGCTGTTGCAGCTCGCCCAGCCTCAAAGGAGCAAGCGTTGGTCAAGCTTTTCGTGGTTCTCGGGCTCGCTCTGCTGGCGGGCGGCGCCTATGCCATCGTCGATGGCTGGGCTTATCTCGTCCTGGAGCGGGGCTTCACTGAGGTCATCCTGGGGGCGCTGGCGGTGACGGCCGGTTTGATCCTGCTCGCGCTCGCGGCCGTGCTCGCGGAAGTCCGCCGGCTCAAGGGATTGGTCAGCGGTGCCATGGCAGTGGTCGCGCTGTCCGAGAAGCGCTTCGACGAGCGGCCGGCACCGAATGAGGCGCCTGCGCGCCCGGAACCCGTGCTCGAAAAGGAGCGGACACCCGAGGCGGGACATATCGGTATTGCGACCACGCTGGCTGCGGGAGCAGGAACTGCTGTGTTGGCTGGGGCGCTGACCAGCCTGGCGAAGACCGAGGGGGCGACGGACGGAAAAGCGTCCGACAAGCCGGAAGAAGCCGACAAGACGGATGACGATGACGGAGGCGAGGGCAAGCACTCCGACCATGCCGAGACGGTGACCGCCGAGCCGCAGCTTCCGGCCGGGACCGGCGAAATCGACGACTGGCTACTGCCGCCGCTGCCCACGACGCTCGATGCGGCACCCTCCGATGTCAGGCCGGACGAGCGCGATGAGAGTAGCGAGGCCGAGGGGAAGGCCGAGGCCTCGCAGGACGAAGAGACTCCCCCGATCTCCGCGAGCATCGACGAGCCATCGCGGCCGGATGACAAGGAAAGCGTCGAAGCGGAGCCTGCCCAGTTTCCTGTGGAGGAGCCCGAAGCAGAGCAGGTGAAGACCGAGGCGGACGCGGGCAAGCCGGAGGCTACGCCCGAGCCGGATGAGGACCGGCTTTGGTGGCCGCGCATCGACCGCCCGTCGACCGAAGCGACTGCCTCGGTCGCCGACGAGTTCACCGCGCTGCGCGATCAACTCTCGGGAGTCATCAACGCGCCGGAGGTCGAGTTGCCGCGACGCGATCGCATGGGCGTAAGCGATGGCTTGGGTACGGCGGAGACCTGGATGGCGCCGCGGGCCTGGCCTCCGGTGACGCAGCCGCGCGATCCTGGCGCTCTGGGCGATGTCGAGGCCGAGACCGCCGACAAGGCTTCACCGGAGGACGCCGAGGCCGAGACGGTTGCCATTAGCGAGCCTGCGGCCCCCGAACCGGAGCCGCAGGAAGAGACGAGGCAGGTGCCGGATCCGGCCGAGGCGGAGGTGACCCCTACGGAGAAGGCGGAAACCGTCGTCGAAGCCAAGTCGGGCAAGGAGTCGTCGGACGAGGAGCCTGCCGCCTCGGAAGAGGGCGTGATCGGAGCCTATCAGGTCGGCGAGACGCAGTTCACCATGTTCGCCGACGGTTCAATCCACGCCCGCACCCCGGACGGCGACTACACCTTCGCCTCGATGGACGAGCTGAAAACCTATCTCGCCAGCGAGAAGGACAAGCTGGAGCCTAGCTCGAACTGACCGGCTCGCCGGCCTCGTCCCAGCCGCCGGCAGCAGCTGTGATCGCGAAGGCGTAGGCGAGGGCGGTTTCCTTCAGCGAATCGAAGCGTCCGGCGGCGCCGGCGTGCCCGGCATCCATGTTGGTATGCAGCATGACCGGGCCGCCGCCGGTCATGGTCGCGCGCAGGCGTGCCACCCATTTCGCCGGCTCCCAATAGGTCACGCGCGGATCGGCCAGACCGCCCGTCGCCAGGATCGGCGGATAGGCCTGCGCCTTGACATTGTCATAGGGCGAATAGCTCAAGATCGTCCGGAAAGCGGCCTCGTCCCGGATCGGGTCGCCCCATTCCGGCCATTCCATCGGGGTCAGCGGCAAGCTCTCGTCGAGGATGGTGTTGAGCACATCGACGAAGGGTACCTCGGCGATGATGCCGGCAAAGAGCTCGGGCGCGAGATTGGCGACGGCGCCCATCAGCATGCCGCCGGCGCTGCCGCCCTCGGCGACGATGCGGCCGCGACTGGTGAAGCCATCCGCCGCCAGCATCTCGCCGGCTGCGATGAAATCGGAAAAGCTGTTGGGCTTGTTCTGGCGCTTGCCGTCGAGATACCAGCCCCAGCCCTTGTCGGTGCCGCCGCGGATATGGGCGATGGCGTAGACGAAGCCGCGATCGACCAGGCTGAGTGGCCTGGTCCGGAAGGAAGCGGACATCGCCGCGCCGTAGGAGCCGTAGCCGTAAAGCAGGCAGGGCGCCGAGCCGTCCAGCACGAGGTCGCGCCGGTGCAGCAGCGATACCGGCACCTTGGCACCGTCCTTCGCCGTCGCGAAGATGCGGCGCACGACATAGGCGTCGGGGTCGTGACCGGACGGGATCTCCTGGCGTTTGACGAAGGTGCGCTCACCGGTCGCCAGATCGTAGTCAAAGGTTTCGGCCGGCCGCGCCATCGAGGCGTAGATGAAGCGCAGTCTATCGGTGTCGAATTCGTAGCCGGCATCGATGCCGAGCCCATAGGCCTCTTCGTCGAAGGCGATACTGTTCTCGGCTCCGCTCTTGAGATCGCGGATGACGATGCGCGGCAGGCCCTCTTCGCGTTCCAGGCGGATCAGCCGGTCGGCGAGGCAAAGATGGCTGAGCACGAGCCGGCCGCGCTTATGCGGCACGAGGTCGACCCAATTGGACGGCGACGGATCGGCCAGCGGCGCGCGCACGATCTTGAAGTCTTCGGCGCCATCAGCATTGGTCAGGATCAGCAACTCGTCGCCATGATGCTCGACGCTGTATTGCCGCCCTGCCTGCCGGGCCGCGATCAGCTTCGGCGTGCCGGCTTTGTCGGCGAGATCGACCAGCCTGACCTCCGATGTCTCGTGATCGCTGCTGGAGATCAGCAGAAACCGGCGCGACTGGGTCTGGTCGATATCGGCGAACAGGCCGGGGTCGGTTTCCTCGTAGAGCAGTTCGTCCTCGCTCTGTGGCGTGCCGAGCCGGTGGCGCAGAACGCGCGTCGGACGGTGGCCATCATCGAGCGCGACATAGGCGAAGGCGCTGGAATCGGCCGCCCAGATCATCTCGCCGGAGGTGTCGGCGATCCTGTCCGGCAGGTCCTTGCCGGTTGAAAGGTCGCGGATTCGGATCAGATAGAGCTCCGAGCCGGCCTCGTCGGCGCTCCAGGCGAGCAGACGATGGTCCGGGCTGTGCTCGGCGTCGCCGAGGTCGAAGAACTCCTTACCTTCGGACAGTGCATCGGTATCGAGCATCACCTGCTCGCGCCCGGGCTTGCCGCCCTTGCCTGACCGCGACTTGCGGCAGATCAGCGGGTGCTCGCCGCCGCGTCGGTAGCGGCTATAGTAGAGGAACGGTCCGTCCGGCTGCGGCGGCTCGCTGTCGTCTTCCTTGATCCGCCCGCGCATTTCCTTGACGAGATCACGCTGAAGCGTGCGCGTCGGGCCCATCAGTTTGTCGCACCAGGCGTTCTCGGCCTCGATATGCGCGCGGATCTCGGCCGGCAGGACGTCTGGATCGCGCAGAACGTCGCGCCAGTTCTCGGCTCGGAGCCAAGCATAGTCGTCGGTCAGGACGACGCCATGGACCGTATTGCTTTGGGGGCGGATGGCGGGAACCGGTTGGGCGGAGACCCTGCGTTGGCTAGTCATGCTTGGTCTCCAGACTCGGTTCAACCATCTCTAAAGTCTCGATCGATGGTGGGATCGCTTCATCTTTGCCGAGAGGACAGGTAGAGGTCGGTGACGGCACTGACAAGGACAACCTTTTCGCGCAAATGCTGCGGTGCAAGGCGCCATGGTTACGATGCGCGCTCACAATTTCAGCAATAATATGTCTCGACGAATGTATTCGAATCCTTGTCAAGCCACTTGCGATATTGAACTGCATGGCTTAGACGGTTGCCCGCTGGTCCGTTTTGCATGATTCTATTCCGGTAGGAATTCGACCGTCTGCCGGCGGAGGTCAGGGAAGGCGCTTGCGCCTGGAAACAGAGCTGGGCGCAGTCACGCTACGACTGGTCAAAAAAACAATGGAGCAACGCCATCATGGCTGACCAAGACGGTTCCGAATTCATCGAGCTCACGGCAGATATCGTTTCCGCCTATGTTTCGAACAATTCTGTCCCGGCGTCGGACTTGCCTTCACTGATCAGCGACGTTCACGCTGCGCTCAATCGTGTCGTCGGTGGCGCTGCCCCGATTGTTCCGGTCGAGGCTCCGAAGCCTGCGATTGCAGTGAAGAAGTCGATCACGGCCGACTATCTGATCTGCCTCGAGGACGGGAAGAAGTTCAAGTCGCTGAAGCGTCATCTGCGTACGCAGTACAACATGTCGCCCGAGCAATATCGCGAGAAGTGGGGCCTGCCGCCGGATTATCCGATGGTCGCGCCGAACTATGCCGAGGCGCGCTCGCAGCTCGCCAAGAAGATGGGTCTCGGCCAGCAGCGCCGCAAGCGCCGCTGATTGATCGCCGGCAAGCCGGCCTGGTCACCCATGTCATGAAGCCGCCGGCCTGACCGGCGGCTTTTTTGTGCTTAGCGCTGTGGCAGGTTGGCCCAGCACGGAGCGGCGCGCCGATTGACCGAGCCGCGCCCCGAGGGCGGTGCAAGCCGAAAACTGTCAGGAGCCTGTCGGGACGACCGGTTACGCGCTTGCCTCAAGCGGTTATAGGAATATATACCTGATAGCGTCGCAGTTGAATTCAGGGAGGCGATACCCGCAATGGAACATATCATGAACATAGCGATTGCCAAGCGGCCCAATTCGACTCCATTGAGCGCCTCGGCCCGGCTGGCGGAAGCGGCTGTTAGCGGCGCAATGCGCCTGCCGGCCGGCGCATTGCGCACCAGACGCGGAACCCGCAGGACCGCCTTCGCCCGCCAGCTCGCAATGTATCTCACCCATGTTGGCTTCGGGCTGACCCTGACGGAGGTCGGTGCCTGCTTCCAGCGCGACCGCACGACCGTGCGTCATGCTTGCGCCCTGATTGAGGATCGGCGCGACCAGCCGACATTCGATTTCGCCGTCTCGGCGCTTGAGATCGGCCTGGCGCATCTGGCTTTCGGATTACAGCTGGGAGTCGGCCCGGAGGTTTCCCGATGAGTGCGGTTGGCGATCGAACCTCCGCGCCGTCGCGCCTCTTGCGGCACCTGAGCGAGCCAGGCGCCTATGCCGTCGACTCGCCGCTCGGCTGTGGGCGGCTCGCGCTCTACCGCCGCGCTGCCGATGGAACCACGCTCGGGGCCGGTTATGTCCCTGTGGCCGAGGCTGATGTCCTCGTCGCCGCCGGTTTTGCCGCCTGGTTCACCGAAGAGGGCAGGCGGCGACTACAGCTCGCCGGCTCAGGGGCACAAAAACCGCGTGCGACGGTGACGATGATGGTCGATGGGCAGGCGCAGGAGGTCGTGCTGGATGAGCGCGAAAGCCCATTGCTCTGGCTCCATCGCCGTCTCGGCAAGGACGGAGCGCCGCAGATATCGGCGGCCGAATTTGCTGCGGGCGAGCGCTTCCGTGCCGAGCTGACACTGGCGCAGATGCTGCCTCGGATCACGGTCAACTGGGACGCAGCTCTCGCTGCCGGGACTCATACGTCGGGGCGTGGTCCGGCCGAGGCCTCCGATTCCAGCCTGGCAGCGCGTCAGCGTGTGCGCCTCGCCTGCAAGCGCCTCGGCCCCGAGCTCTCGGGCCTGGCGATCGATGTCTGCGGCTTCCTCAAGGGGCTCGACCAGGTCGAGCGCGAGCGCAAATGGCCGGCGCGCTCAGCCAAGGTCGTGCTCCGGCTGGCGCTGTCGGCGCTCGTCGAGCACTACGGGTTGGGCGAGAGGCTGGACCAGCCTCCTTTCTCAGCGGCCTGGCGAGCGCCCGATGCACGTCCGTCGATTCCGCCTGCGCCGAGGCGCGGCGACTAGGCGAGTGCTGCGCGGGCGTCGCTCTTGATCCGCTCCATCATGGCGCGCACGCCGTTCGAGCGCTGCGGCGTCAGATGGGCCGCCAATCCGAGGCGCTCATAGATCGCGAAGGCGTTGGTCGTCAGGATTTCCTGCGCCGTGTGGCCGGAATGGATGGCGATGGCGAGCGCGACGAGCCCGCGCACGATGTGCGCGTCGCTGTCGCCGCGGAACATGAGGCGCGTCGTTTCGCCAGGCCCGCCTTCGGCACGGGTCTCCAGCCAGACCTGGCTGGCGCAGCCGCGCACCTTGTTGGCGTCGCTATGCGCGTCCTCGGACAGGGGAGCGAGCGTGCGCCCGAGCTCGATCAGATAGCGATAGCGATCATCCCAGTCGTCGAGCAGCTCGAAATTGGCGACGATCTCGTCGAGGCTTTCGCTCATGATCTCCGCAGTCGGCCTCCGCCTCGTCCAGCCGCCGATAAGTACGGCGATGACGAGCGTCTTCGGCCTCTCGCACGGCGAGGTCAAGCGTCAGCGTGGTCGCGGCTGGGGTTCGCTCGAGACGGATTCACCGATCAGATTGTCTCAATCTGATCGGTGAATCCGTCTCGCACTTTTAGTCAGGAGACCGTTTTACCGGTCTGCTTGCGATGCAAGCTGACCGGAACGGGCTCCGGCGCGCGTCGCGGCACTCGCCGCCATCGCAAGGACCCGGGCGCGGGTCTCCGGTTCCAGCCCGGCCAGGACCTCGGCCGCTTCGCGCAGGCTGACCGCGCCTTGCAGCGCCGCCTTGGGGTCGATCTTGGCGAGAATCGCAATGGCGGCCTTGGCATCGACCACGGTCGCCTCAGGCTCGCTCTTCGTGCCGTGCACGGGCGAGTTCAGCGCGATCACGCCGACGATCGCCAGGCTGCGGAGAAGATAGGCCATGTCGGTCCCCGTTCGGTTCCAGGCTCCCCAGCCCGCGAATGTAAGAACCTTAGCGCGTGGACCGAAAGATCAGGTGTCCCCGAAAGCGTCGATTTGAATCAAAGACGGCCTAATGTCTTCAGCATCCGTTCACCTTGCCGCCAACAACCGCTGGCTTTGGATATCGCGTTACGATCCGCGCAATTTATTGAAAAACATAAGCTATTTTGCCGTCTGCCTCGGAAACGCCCAGTTTGGGAGCCGGTCTCTTTAAGCCCCGCTTAAACGGCAACCGTGAGGATCACAGCAACAAGGCGGGGCGAAAGCGCCGCCGGCCGGCAGAGGTGCGCGTTTGCGATTTTCCAGTTTGATGACGGCGGTGAGGGCGCAGGTCGCGGCGATGGTCCATCCATCGGCGCTGGCCGATTCGCTCGAGCGCATGCGTCATGAGCGCTTCATGCTGACGAGACTTATCGCCTCGACCGCGGCGCTCAGCCTGATGCCGGCCTATGTCGCCTGGCGCGGCCGGATGGGCGCGTTCGAACTGCTCGTGCTCGTCGCGATGGCGCTGCCGCTGCTGGCGGTCTTCCTGCTCTCGCGCACGGGGCGGCTCGACCTCGCGCACTGCATCTCCGGCGCCGCCCTGACATTGCTGATCACCACGCTCGCCTGCCTGACCGGTGGGGCTGCCTCGCCGTTGCTGCTCTGGCTTGCGGCAGTTCCGGCCGAAGCAATGTTCTTCGGCTCCCGCTCCTATGTGGCGCGGGCCGGTGCTCTCGCGGTCATCGGCCTCGGTGCTGTCGTCGCTCTGCAGGGGGTGGGGGGGCTCGTCGAGCCGGCGTCCTGGACCTGGCAGGCGATGCCTGCTTTCGCCGCGCTCGCGATCCTGCTCACAGCATTGATCACGGTCGGCTTCCTCTATCGTCGCGACGACGAACTGCGCGAGCACCGCGCGTCCGATGCGCGGGCGCAACTGATGCTCGAGCATGTCGGTGACCTCGTCACCTGGCACGATGCGGCTGGCTCCGTCGTCTTCGCCAACGAGGCCGCTCGTGGCCTGACCGGGGCCGAGCCGGCCCAGCTCTTCGGTCGCGGCCTGTTCGAGCGTGTCCACATTGCCGACAGGCCGCTCTTCTTGAAGGCGCTGAGCGATGCCGCGCATGGCAGTGGCCGCGCCAGCGCCTGCTTCCGTGTCCTGTTCGTCCCGGCAGGCAGTGATAGAGATGCCTCGGCGAGCCCGGTCGTGCGCTGGCTCGATCTCAATGCCCGGCGTATCGAGCAGGTCGGCCCGCATGGCGTCGCGACCGTTGTCGGCGTCAGCCGTGACGTCACCGACCGGCATGCGATTGACGAGGAGCGTGAGCGCAACCGCGCCGAGGCGGTCAAGGCGAGCGACGTCAAGGGCCAGTTCCTGGCGACCGTCAGCCACGAGCTGCGCACCCCGCTCAACGCCATCATCGGCTTCTCGGAGATGCTGGGCGGCGACCTAGGCGTTTCGTTCAGCCCGGCGCAGCGTCAGGAATATGCCAGGATCATCCATGATTCAGGCCAGCATCTGCTCGAGGTGGTCAACACGCTGCTCGACGTCTCGAAGATCGAGAGCGGGGCGATGACGATCGAGCAGGACACGCTCGATCTGACCGAGCTTGCCGAAGACTGCTGCACTGTTGTCGCGCTCAAGGCCAAGACCGGATCGGTCGCGCTCGAACGCATCATCGGTCCCGATTTGCCGCAACTGCTCGGCGACCGGCGCGCCTTGAAGCAGGTGATGCTCAACCTTCTGTCGAACGCGATCAAGTTCACGCCTGCGGGCGGACGCGTGACGCTCGCTCTGGTGCGCGATGGCGGGATGATCGACCTGTCGGTATCCGATAGCGGCATCGGCATTGCCGCGGCCGATCTGCCGCGGCTGGGCGATCCGTTCTTCCAGGCCAAGTCATCTTACGATCGGGCTCATGACGGCACCGGCCTCGGCTTGTCGGTGGTACGCGGCCTGGTCGGCCTGCATGGCGGTACGCTCACCATCGAGAGCGCGCCCGGCGTCGGTACCCGTGTCGGCGTCCGCCTGCCGATCGGCGGTGTTTCGGCCGCGCGCGAGCCGGCGCGTATCGCGACCTTCGCCCGCGCGCCGCGCCGCGGCCTTGAGACCAAGCAACCTGTTCGCCTGACCGCCTGACCGAGAGCATAAGACCATGTCAGCCACGCTCGCCGCCCGCGCCCGTTCCGATGCGACGCTGTCGATGCCCGCCCGCCGCTCCGCCGGTCGCCGCGCGCCCTCGGCGCCGGCTCGGCTCCTGCGCTGGTTCGCCCGGCGCCCGGGTCGCGGGCTGGTCGTGCTCCTCTTCGCAGCCGCGTCGGTGCTGATCGTCCTGAACGCGATCCTGTTCCAGAAGGGCCGCCATCCGGCGCCGATGCTCTCGCCGCCGTCGCAATCGGCGGCTCGCCCGGCCGAGCGGCGGGCCGAGACGCCGACGCTCGCGGAGCCGGCAGGCCCGGCCGCGTCTGCCCAGCAGGCGGTGATGCCGCCGTCTCGCCCTGGCGCCCTGGCGCCGGCTGCTCGCGACGCAGCGCCGCGCCCGCCGGCACCGGTCGCGGCTGTCCAGCCCCGGCAGGTGCAGTCGGCGCAGGCCCCGGCTCGTTCGGCTCCGGCTGCCCAACCAGCAGCGCGCGATCCGATCGCCGATCTGATCAACGGCGCCGATATCCGGCCACCGGCGGATATCCGGGGACAACGGCGCTGACGATCGAGCCCCGCGAACCACAGCGGCACCCGCCTTGCCCCGCCTGACCAGCGACTTCTGGGTTTCAGCCTATCTGCGCCAGGCGGCCCGCGATGGGCTCGTCGCGGTGCTGCGTCGGCGCGGTGCGCGCGAGGCTGGCGCCGTTTTCGTCAAGCTCGACCGCCTCGACGGCACGGCCGCTCTCTATGGCCCGGCGCCGCAGGCGCTGGCCGACGAGACCGGCGAACGACGTTTTCAGCTCGTGCTCGACGCCGATCCGCTCGCGGTCGAGGACCGGGTCGCGCGCGAAGTGCGCTTCGACAGCGATCTCTGGCTGGTCGAGATCGAGAACCGCGCCGGCGATGCGCGGCTCGAGCTCGTAGAGGGGTAGCGTCAGCCGTTACCGCCGCCGAGTCTGCGCCGTACTTCCTGAACGATGCCACGCGCCGGTGTCCGCTCGGCGCCGGATCGCGCCGGGGTGCCACTCGGATCCATGGCGGGCTGCAGGGTTCCAGGGCGGGCGTGGCGTGGTGTAACCCCACCGATCTGCTGTGCGAGCCGGCGCGCCACTGTCGGCTGCAGTGAGCGCATCAGCTCGACCAGGGCAAAAATGCGCTCGACCGAACGCGCTGCGTCGTCGCCGAGCCCGATCAGGAAGCGCGTCGCATCCTCGGGACTTGCCCCGCAGCCGATCAGCGCCAGTGCCGCGAGCCGACGCGATTGATCGTTCGCCATGGCTGCTGCGAAGCGCGCATCGCTGCCGAAGGCATCCGCCAGTGCCGCGAAGGCGCTGGGCCGATCGGAGAGCGCCGTCGCGATCAGTCCGGAGATCTGTTCGGCAGGAAGCGTTGCCGGTCGCGGCGAGGGGGCCAGCGCCTCATGGGCCGCGACGGCGTCGATCATGGCGAGGCGCTTTTCGAGGCTCGCCTGCAGGAAGAGCGGCGTCAGTTCCGTCACCGGCAGATCGGCGCGCGCCAGCAGGCTCGCACCGAGCGAGGGCGTCACGACTGCGCGCGGCAGCAACAGGTCGAGTGCTGCGTGCGGCAGCGATATCGCCGCATTGGCGACCAGCGCCGCGTCGACCTCGGCATTGTCGCAGCCGGAGAGCGTGATGCTGGCGTTGCCGGTGAGGTCTCGCCGGCCGGCAAGAGCCACTCTCGCCTCGCTGTCTCCTTCGGCTGCGATCTCTTCGATCTCCGTCGCGGAGAGCGGCATGCCATGGCCGATCAGCGCGGCCAGCACCTCGCCTCCGCGGGCACGGAGGCCGGCGAGCACTTCATGCGGCGCATGCGGCCAGCTCGCGAGCTTGCGGGCGAGGATCGTTGCGGTGGCGTCATCGATCACCGGGATCGAGGCCTCCGCCATGGCGCGGAAGGCCTCCATGTCCTCGGCCGACGGGCTCGGCGTCGCCAGCAGCAAATCGGTCTTCACCCGTAGCGCGACCTGGCGCAGATCGAGCCCGCCGTCGCTGGCCAGCCTGGCGAGCTCGGCGAGATCTGTGGCGATGCGGGACGGCATGGGTTGCTTCTCGTCAACGAATTTCACGTTGCGGCAACTTATCCCCGATGCGTTAGCACAGCGTTAACCATGATGCGTGCTGATGGTGCGGAGGATGGCGGCGTAGCTCGCGCGTGAGTCCGATCTTACGTGTCATCCGCGAATTGGGCACAGGCGCCAGCAAGGGAGGCGCATCATGGCAGACGTCATTCCTTTTGCGCCGCGCAGGCGCTCAGCCAGCCAGAGCCCCGCAGCGGAGGGCCCTTCCGGGCAAATCCTGTTCTTCACCGGCGTCCGTTACGAGCGCCAGCCCGAGCCCGCCGCGAGTAAGCCGCCGCGACGGCCGCGCCCCGCCGGCCGCGGCGAGCGCGAGACACGGCGCAGGCGCCCTGGCTGAAGGTGCTGGATCACGATGGCCCTGGGTCGAAGCGACCCGAACCATGATGTGGCCGATTTTCGATCATTTTGAGCAGGGTTGATGCGAAAAGCCGGTTCCCACTGTTTCGTATCCCGCTCCATCGCAGCCGCGGCGCTGTCCGGTCTCGTGCTCGCGGGCTGCTCGACCACCGGCGATCTCGGCCGTCCCCGTCCAAACATCTTCGCCGACCAGATCGCGCCTGCCGTTGGTGAATGGAGCGCGCGCTTCCGCGGCGAGGCCTCGTCCTGGTTTCATATGACCGACGACGAGGAGCAGTTGCGGGCCCGCGCCTGGCGGATCGTCCTGCCTGCCCATGAGCGCAGTCATTTCGAACGGGAGGTCTCCAAGCTCGCCCATGCCCGCATCCTGCCGGTCGAGGCCCAGTCGAACGATGTCGCCGCCTATCACGGCGCCCTGACCTCCGGCTCCTTCGTCTCGCAGGCGTCGCGCTATAATCGGCTGGCCGAAGACGCCAATGGCGACAGGCTGCTGCTCGGCCAGTTCCGCGCCAACGCCTTGCGCGTCATCAATGCCGATCGCGCCCGCCTGCGTGCGCTCGACGCCTCGCAGCAGGTGCCGCCCGAACAGCGCGATCCGGCCACTCAGCGCGTCGCCGAGAATGAAGGGCTGATGCTCTGGGTCTGCGAGCGGGCCCGTTTCAGGCTGAAGAGCTACCGCTTCTCGCTCGACAATCTCGTCGTCGAGATGCCCTCGCGCGAGGCCGTCCGGGCCGAGCGCGCCATCATGGGGCTGGAGAGCGAGCTGGGCGGCGCCTGCAATCTGCCGCTGATCGGCATGTTCGGCGGAAAGGGCGAGGGCGCGCCGGCGGGGCGGGGACCGGTCGTCTACAAGGGCTAGCCGGCCTGCGTCCGATCTCCGATTTCAGGCGCAAAACAGGATTCCCATTCCTGTGGAATTGGGTCTAGCCTGCCGACCATGAGCTGGCGAACGGTGGAGTGACCCCATGTCAGTCGCGCACGTCAGGTTCACCCCCTCGGTTGCGGCGGAAACCCCCAGCGATCCGCCTGTCGACCAGGGCCATCGCCACGAGGCCGGCGTCGTCGCCTCGAGCGTCTATGCCCATGGCGTCCGCATCGCCGACGTCCCGATCGATGAGGCCGGCGAATGGGCCCGCAAGGACGGCCATGTCGTCTGGATCGGACTGCTCGAGCCCGAGGCGGCCTTGCTGAAATGCGTGCAGGAGCAGTTCGGCCTGCATCCGCTTGCGGTCGAGGACGCGACCAACGCCCATCAGCGCCCGAAACTCGAGCAATATGGCGACGCGCTGTTCGTCGTCGCCCGCACCGCCCAGATGGTCGATAAGCGTATCGCTTTTGGCGAGACGCATATCTTCATCGGCCGTGGCTACATCGTCAGTGTCCGCCACGGCGCCTCGACCTCGTACACATCGGTCCGGCAGCATTGGGAGACCTGCCCGACTTCGCTGGCCAAGGGCGAAGATTTCATCCTCTACGCGATCCTCGATTTCATCGTCGATAATTACATGCCGGTGCTCGAGTCGATCCATGACGAGGTCGAGGAGATCGAGGACAAGATCCTCGCCCGGCCGATGACGCGCACCGACATCGAGCGGCTCTACATGCTCAGGCGCGACCTGCTGCGCCTGCGCAACGCGGTCGGGCCGCTGGTCGATGTCTGCCAGAGGCTGAGCAATGGCAGCGTGCCGCAGGTGCGCCCGACGCTCGCACCGATGTTCCGCGACGTGACCGACCATGTCCGCACTGTCCAGGAGAAGATCGACAGCTTGCGGGAGGTGCTCGCCTTCGCTTTCGAGGCGAGCCTGCTCGTCGGTCAGAGCCAGGAGAATTCGATCACCAAGCGGCTCGCCTCCTGGGCGGCCATTCTCGCGGTGCCGACGGCGGTCGCCGGCATCTACGGCATGAACTTCAAGAATATGCCGGAACTGGAGATGCACTACGGCTATTACGGCGTCCTGGCGGTGATCGTCACCACCTGCCTGACGCTGTTCTGGCGTTTCAAGCGCAATGGCTGGCTCTAGGCGCGGCTAGTCCGCGAGACCGCATGCCACGCCCGTCGCCAGCGCTTCCGCCTCGCTGCGGTCGAAGGCGCGGCGGACTATAACGCGCGCGACGACGAGCCCTTGCTGCGAGGGCGAGATCACACGTAGTTCGCGCGAGGTTTCGCCCTCCTCGTCATTGGCCAACCGCTCGTCGAGCTGCTCCTGAGTCATCACCACGAATTCGAGGATGCCGCGGATCGCGGCCCGGTCGGTGATCGCATAGGCGACGCCGCCGCCGCGCCGGTGAACGGTGAGGCCGAGCGGCAACGAGCCGGTGCGAGCGACGACGCGTAGCGGCCCCGCCGCGAGGTCGTAGCTGCACACGGCCGCGACGCTGTTCGGATCGGTGTCGAGCATGGCAGGTAGTCCGGCCGGCGGCGGCGTCACCAGCTCGGCTCGGCCTTTCATGCCCAGCGCCGCGTAGACGGTGGCGGCGTCGCCCGAAGCCAAGACGGGAACCCTCAGCACGGTGACGATGTGGACGATGCCGGCGAGCACCAGCCCGGCCAGCGTCAGCAGCACGAGCCGCAGCAGCCCGCTCCCGAGCCGCGACAGCCAGCGGCGCGGCCGCGATTGGCCTGCGATCGTGGGCCGGCTCGCCGCAGGCAATGCTCCGGTGTTGTCCGCAGCACTCATCGGCAGTCGATCCGTGCGATGCGGGGCAGGGCGCTTGGTCTGAGTTCGCCGGCATGGCTCGAGATCGGCGTATCGTAGAGCCGCAGGCGAAGCTGGAAACGTCCTCCGGCCGGCAAGGGCAGCCAGTTGCCGGCCTCGGGCGCCGTCGCCAGCACGATACGCATGCCGCCGCGCTCGCCGCGGACGATCTCGGCGTCGGTGAAGCTCACGCGCCCGGCGGTGGACTGCAGGGACCGGCCGGCGGGGTCGGCGATGTCGAGCGACCAGCCGCGCGCCGGTGGCGTTGTTCCGTTGACGAGATAGCGGCAACGGGCGTCGAGCGTCTGCCCGGCATCGTCTTCCTTGGCGATGAGCTCGAGGCCTTCGCCGGCTCCGAGCGGCAGGTGGACGCCGCGCGCCAGATAGGCGCGCATGTAGGGATCGATGTCGCGCGCACCGCTGTTCGGCCAGGTCGTCCAGGCACCGATCTGAACGCGGCCAACCCAGGGCCGCTCCGCCACCGCATAGCGTGCCGAGACGAGGCCGAGGCCGGCGCCGAGCGCGATCACATAAGCGAGGGGGAGTACGCGCATGGGACGATCTTGGTTCGCATCGGCGTCTGAGCCTAGCGAATGACGGAGAGGCCGGTGGGAGCGCCCCGGATCCCGGCCTGGACGGAGGCGCGGGCGGCTCGCGGGGCCTCAACCGACTTGAACATCGTGCCGACGGCGGAGAGCACCTCGAAGGATTTGCGCGACATATGGCCGGCGCTGGCGCCGGCTGCGGGATCGCTGGCTTTCGCCACCACGGTCTTGGCATCGCCCGGCTGCGGCGTCACACCCGGGATCGGCTTCAGCTCGATGCCCTGATGCGCGAAGCCCATGATCTCCTTCCAGGTCATAGCCGGCAGCGAGCCGCCGGTCATGTTGTTGGTCTCGGAGGAATCGTCGTTGCCGAACCAGATCGCGCCGACGAGATTGCCGGTATAGCCGACATACCAGGCATCCTTGTAGCCATTGGTCGTGCCGGTCTTGCCGGCGCTGACGACGCCGTCGAGCGCGGCACGCCGGCCGGTGCCGGCAGTCGGCACGGTCGACAGCATCTGGTTCATCTCGAAGGCGACCTGCGTACTCAGCACCTGCGCCGGTGCCGGCTCGTCGCGGTCATGGCGGTAGATCTCCTCGCCGGCCGAATTGCGGATATCGAAGGCGGCGTAGGGCTTGGCCCGCTTGCCGCCATTGGCAAAAACGGCATAGCCGGCAGCCTGGTCTATGACCGTCACTTCCGCTGCGCCGATCGGCAGCGAGACAGTGTCGATCAGCGGCGTGGTCAGGCCCATGGCCCGGCAGGTCTCGACGATCTTCGTCCGGCCGATGCGCGCGGCGCGGGCCTCATGCGTCTCGCCGGTGGCCTTGCCGATCGCGATCGACATCTGCACCGGGATCGTATTGATCGACTTTGCCAGCGCCACCGTCAGCGGCATCGAGCCGGCATAGGAGCGCCCGTAATTGTTCGGGCACCAGTTGCCGATGCAGACGGGCCGGTCGGTGACAACAGTCGTCGGCTTGTATAGCCCGGCGCTCATCGCCGCGGCATAGACATAGGGTTTGAACGAAGACCCGGGCTGGCGCAGGCTCGATGTGGCGCGATTGAACTGGCTCGCGCCATAGTCGCGCCCGCCGACGATGGCGCGCACCGCCCCGTCAGGGTCCATGATCACCGCCGCCGCCTGCTTGGCCCGATAGGCCGGGCCGTGCTGGCGCAGGATCGTCTCGACCGCTTCGTCGGCGCGCTTCTGGATCGCCGGATCGTACGGTGTCTTGATCGTCAGCACTCTCTCAGGGCCGAGCTTGCCGTCCTCAGCGAGCTTGCGGGCCTCGTCGAAGGCCCAGTCGAGATAGTAGTCCGGGCTGGAGTCGCGCTTGCGGTCGATTGGCGTCGCGGGATTGCGCTTGGCCGAATCGACCTGGCCGGCCGTCATGAAACCGGCATCGACCATGGCGTTGAGCACGTCGTTGGCCCGCGCCCGCGCCGCCGGCAGGTTGACATGCGGAGCGAACTTGCTCGGAGCCTTGAACAGGCCGGCGAGCATCGCCGCCTCCGCCAGGCTGACATCCTTCACCGACTTGCCGAAATAGTAGTCGGCTGCGGCCGCGACCCCGAACGTGCCACCGCCCATATAGGCGCGGTCGAGATAGAGCTTGAGAATCTCGTTCTTGGTCAGCCGGTATTCCAGCCAGAGCGACAGGAAGGCTTCCTTGATCTTGCGATCGAGCGAGCGCTCGTTGTTGAGGAAGAGATTCTTCGCCAATTGCTGCGTGAGCGACGAGCCGCCCTGAACCACGCCCGAGGCGCGAGCGTTGACGGTGAGCGCCCGGAAGGTGCCGAAGATGTCGATGCCGAAATGGTCGTAGAAGCGCCGATCCTCGGTCGCCAGCACCGCCTTGAGCAGGTGGTCCGGGAACTCCTCGAGCTTCAGCGAATCGTCATGGCGGGCGCCGCGATGGCCGATCTCCGAGCCGTAGCGGTCGAGGAAGGTGACGGCGAAAACCTGGTTCTTGAGCGCCTCTTCGCGCCCCTCCTGGAAGGAGGGGATCGCCAGCATCAGCATGACGATCGCGCCAGCGATGCCGACGTTCAGCCCCTCGCTGGCGAATTCGGCTGCGAGCCGTTTCGGCCCGCTGACGGTCAGCCGATCGGTCGCGCTGCGGATGCGTTCATAGATATCGCCGGCGCGATGGCCGGCCGCATAGAGCGAGGCGCCGATCCATGCGTCGACGCTCAGCGCGAGGCGCTTCAGGCGGGTCGTCCAGCGGGCCTTCCTGAACTCCATCACGGCTTTGGGCTACCCTGAGCATGCCCGCGGCTCGCGCACGCGGCGTCCGGACCGGCCAGCGAACGCCCGGCCCGATCCCAGAAGGTAAGTGCTCGGCGCCTGCAACGGAAGAGGGCAGCGGTGCAGTTGCACGGCAAAAACGGATGCTCTGCAGTACGCTCAGGTCTTCGTCGCGAGCAGCGCGAAACGGGTCGACGACGCCAGCCGGAGCGCATCGTGCAGGGCGGCATGGCGCTGCTGCGCCTTCACCACCTGTGCATAGTCGGCAGGCTCGATATGGGCGAAGCCGGCTTGGCGCAGCATGCCGGAGAGACGCTCCACGCTCAGGCCATCGCGGAAGAAGAAGCGGCTGGTGATCGAGTCGAAGGCCTGGCGGTCGGCGGCGTGCGGGGCTGCGCCGGCGCGCTCGCGCAGGAAGGTCGCCGCCCGGTTGAGCAGGCCCTGCAGCCAGGAGCGGTTGATCCAGTCGCCGTCGATGACGAGCAGCTTGCCGCCGGGCTTCAGGACCCGAAACCATTCGGCGAAGGCTGCCTCAGGATCGGTCAGCGTCCAGACCAGATGGCGCGTCACCAGCGCGTCGTAGCTCTCGTTGTCGTCGAGCAGCCGCTCGGCATCGCCTGCTAGGATGCGGGCCCTGTCGCCATGCTTGGCGCGGGCGCGGACCAGCATCTCCTCGGAGAAGTCGATCGCCGTGACCTCATGCCCGAGCGAGAGCAAAGCGCGAGTGATCTCGCCGGTGCCGCAGGCGAGGTCGAGCACCTCGCGTGGTTCAGCGCCGAAGGACTGGCGCAGCAGCGACTGGAAGGCGGCGAGCTCGGCGTCGGACTTGATGGCGTGGCCGACCTGCTGGTCGAAGGTGGCAGCCCGGCCGGACCAATAGGACCGGATTTCCTCCTTGAGGGAGAAATTGGCGCCGGGAGTGGGGAGGCTGCTGTCGGACATTGGCATTCGCCACGCGGAACTAGAGGGGAATTAAGCCGCCGGTCAGGCCGACGCCAGCTGCGTTACGCTATGCGTCCGCCTGCGAGCGGAGCCATGGACGACGACGAAGGGCGTCTCGCCTTCAGCCGCCTCGACCCTTGCGACGACGCCGTAGATCTCTTCGAGCAGGGCCGGCGTGATGATCTCGCGCGGGTCGCCGAAGGCGGCAAGCCGGCCCTTGGCCAGCACCATCACCTTGTCGGCGATGCGCAGCGCCTGGTTGAGGTCGTGGATCGCGATCAGCACGCAGACCTGCCGCTCGCGCGCCAGCCGCGAGACAAGGCTCAGCACCTCGAACTGGCGGTGCAGGTCAAGCGCGCTGGTCGGCTCGTCGAGCAGCATGATCTCGGGCCGGCGCACCAGCGTCTGGGCGATCGAGACGAGCTGGCGCTGGCCGCCCGAGAGCTCACCGAGACCGCGGAAGGCGAGGTCGGCGATGTCGAGTGCGTGCAGCGCCTCGTCGATGGCCGACAACTCGTCGTCGCCGACACTCCAGGAGCCGCCCTGCTTGCGGGCGAGCAGGATCGATTCGTAGACGGTCAGCACCGCGTTCACCGCCGTATCCTGCGGCAGGTAGCAGGGCGTCTTGCCGTGGGCGCTGACGACCTCGACCGAGCCTGCTCCCGGGATCAGTCCGGCGATGCGGCGGAACAGGCTCGACTTGCCGGCGGCATTGGGGCCGATCACGGCGACAATCTCGCCGCCCTTCATCTCTGGCGTGCTGATCCCGCTGAGGATCTGGCGTTTGCCATAGGCGACGCCGACATCGTTGAGCGTCAGGCGCTTCACCATGAGCGCCTCCGGCTGGTCAGGATCAGGCTGAAGAAGAAGGGCACGCCGACCAGCGCCGTGACGATGCTGATCGGGAAGATCAGACCGGGGATCAGCGACTTGCTGACCACGGAGGAGGCCGACAGGATCGCGGCGCCGGCCAGTGCCGAAGCCGGCAGGAAGAAGCGCTGGTCCTCGCCGATCACCATCCGAGCGATATGGGGTCCGACCAGGCCGATAAAGCCGATCGTGCCGACGAAGGCGACCGGCACCGCCGCGAGCAGGGCGACGAGCAGCATGGTTTCCAGCCGCAAATACCTGACGTCGATGCCGAAGCTTGCCGCCTTCTCGTCGCCGAGTCGCAGGGTCGTCAGTGCCCAGGCCCGGCGCGCGAACAGCGGGATGCAGAGGATAAGCACGGTCGAGGTGATCGCCAGCTTGTGCCAGTTCGCCTTGGTCAGCGAGCCCATCATCCAGAAGACGACGGCGCCTAACGCCTGCTCGGAGGCGAAGAACTGCAGCAGCGACAAAAGGGCGTTGAAGGTGAAGACCAGCGCGATGCCGAGCAGCACCACCGTCTCGGTCGTGACGCCGCGGCGCTGGCTCAGCACATGGATCAGCATGGAGGCGCCCATCGCCATGATGAAGGCGTTGAGCGGCACGATGTAGTCGATCGCGAGCGGCACGATGGCGACGCCGAAGACCAGCGCCAGCGCCGCCCCGAAGCTCGCTGCCGCCGAGATGCCGAGCGTGAACGGGCTGGCGAGCGGGTTGTTCAGCACGGTCTGCATCTGCGCACCGGCAATCGCCAGCGACGCGCCCGTCACGACCGCCATCAGCGCGACCGGCAGGCGGATATCCCAGATCACGACCCTCACTGCCGCCGGCGCCGTCGAGGGCGAGATCAGCGCGTTGACGACCTCGGTTACGCTGTAGCGAGCCGGACCGAGCATCAGGTCGACGATCAGGCAGGCCAGCAACACGGCAGCGAAGCCGACGAGGATCAGCTTGCGGCGCAGCGACAGCGCCCGGTAGGCGTCGCGGCCCTGGGCTATGGCCCGCGACGCCTCAGCCGGCTCAGTCTCGATCTCGTCGGCGCTGGCCGGAGCAAGGCTCATTTGCCGGCCTCGAGCGAGACCCACAGGCCGGGCTCATAAGGCAGGGGTAGGAAGCGCTCGTGCAGCGCCTTCATGGTGGCGCCCGGATCCACATCCTTGAACAGATCGGGGTGCAGCCACTTCGCGATCTCCTGGATCGCCACAAACTGGTAGGGGCTGTTGTAGAACTGGTGCCAGATGCCGTGGACGCGGCCGTTCTTGACGGCCGCGGTCTGCGTGAAGGCCGGGCGCTTCATCAGATTGGTCAGCTTGCGGCGCGCCTCGGTCATGTTGGCGCCGTAGCCGAGGCCGACCCAGTTCCCGCCCGGGACATAGCCGTCCCAGTTGCTGCCGGTGACGATCACGACATCGGGGTTGGACGCGACGATCTGCTCGGCGTTGACGGTACCGAAGGTGCCGGGGATCAGCGGCGTCGCCAGGTTCCGGCCGCCGGCGAACTCGACCATCTTGCCAAAGTTCTCATTGCCGAAGGACATGCAGCAATCGTCGGAATAGCCGCCGGCGCGCTCGACCATGACTAGCGGGCGCTTGAGATCGGTCGCCTTGGCAAGGCGATCGGTCACGACCTTGATCTGCTCGGCGCGGAACGTGATGAAGTCCTCGGCGACCTGCTCCTTGCCGAAGAGCTTGCCGATCAGCCGCATCGACGGCTCGGTATGCTCGAACGGCTTCTCACGGAAGTCGACATAGACGACCGGGATGCCGACCGAGGCGAGCTTCTCGACCAGCTTGGCCTCGTCGCTGGCGATCTTGGCCTCGATGTTGAGGAAGAGCACGTCGGGCTTGAGCGCGATCGCCTGCTCGATGTCGAAGGCGCCTTCCTTCATGCCGCCGAAGGTCGGCAGCTTGGCGATCTGCGGATAGCGCTTCTCATAGCCGCGATAGGTCTCGGGATCGGCCTTGCCGAGATCGTCGCGCCAGCCGACGACACGCTTGAACGGCTCGTCCTTGTCGAGCGCGCCGACGAAATACATCTGCCGGCCTTCGCCGAGGATGATCCGCTTGACCGGAGCCTCGACCTCGACCTTGCGTCCGACGATGTCGGTGACCGTGACCTTGTCGGCCAAGGCGGAAAGGGACGCGACGGTGAGGCCGGCGGTAACGGTAAAGGCGCGCAGCAGATGTCGGCGGGTCAGCATCGGGAAGGCTCGCGAGCAGGGGAATTCTTCCTCCCGTTAGGCCGATCCGAGTATTCGGTCAATTTCCATAGATTATAATCTCTCTAAACAAAGATTAGAATGAATGTAAATTTCTGAGAGGAGGCGCGCCCTGCTGCGACGCTCGCGCGCTTCCCTCGGCAGCCGCGGCAGGGCATAAGCGATCATGGCCGACCCGATGACCGAAAGCGCGCCTTTCTGGCGCACCAAGACGCTCGAGGAGATGACCGAGGCGGAGTGGGAATCGCTCTGCGACGGCTGCGGTCGCTGCTGCCTGGTCAAGCTCGAGGACGATGACACCGGCCGCATCCATGCCACCGATATCGGCTGCCGCCTGTTCGACGCGGGCACCTGCCGCTGCCATGACTACGCCAACCGCTCGAAGACCGTCCCCGATTGCGTCACGCTCACGCCCGAGGCGGTGCGCACGCTGCCTTGGCTGCCACCCACTTGCGCCTACAGGTTGGTAGGGGAGGGCAGGGACCTGCCGTGGTGGCATCCGCTCGTCTCGGGCGATCCGCAGACGGTCGTCGCTGCAGGGGTGTCCGTCCGCGACCGCGTCTACGCCAATGAAGACGAGGTCGCCGAGGAGGAGATCGTCGAGCGCATCGTCAACTGGCCATTGCGCTGGCCGAAGGCGGCCCGCGCCAAGAGAACTGGCTGAGCGCAAGACGGCAGTCGCTTCGCTCGACTACCTGAAGCGCAAATTCTCGCGCGACAGCTGATCCAGCCTGGTCACGCCCATCAACTTCATGCCGCGCTCGACCTCGGTCTTGAGCTGGCCGAGCGCGCGTTCGACGCCTGGCTGCCCGGCGGCCGCGAGCGGATAGAGGTAGTAGCGCCCGACGCCGACGGCCTTGGCGCCGAGCGACAGGGCTTTCAGCACATGCGAGCCACGCTGGATGCCGCCATCCATGATCACGTCGATGCGATCACCGACGGCGTCGACGATCTCGGCAAGCTGATCGAAGGCTGCGCGCGAGCCATCGAGCTGCCGGCCGCCATGATTGGACAGGATGATGCCGCTGCAGCCGATCTCGACCGCGCGCCTGGCGTCCGCCACCGACATGATGCCCTTCAGGCAGAATTGCCCGGACCAGAGCCTGACCATCTCGGCGACGTCGTCCCAGGTCATCGCCGGGTCGAGCATTTCGGTGAAGTAGCGGCTGATCGACATCGCGCCGCCGCCCATGTCGACGTGCTTGTCGAGCTGCGGCAGGCTGAATTTCTCATGGGTGAGGTAGTTCAGCGCCCATTGCGGCTTGATCGCGAACTGCGTCACGCCGGCGAGGTTGAGCCTGAACGGAATCGAGAAGCCGGTGCGCAGGTCGCGCTCGCGATTGCCGCCGGTGATGCTGTCGACGGTCAGCATCATCACATTCACGCCGGCCTCCTTGGCGCGCTCCATCATCGCCCGGTTCAGGCCGCGATCCTTGTGGAAATAGAACTGGTAGACCTGCGGGCCGCTATGGGTCTTGCGCAGCTCCTCGATACTGACGGTTCCCAGCGACGACACGCCGAACATGGTGCCGTAGCGGGCCGCCGCCGCAGCGACCGCGCGCTCGCCCTGGTGATGGAAGAGCCGCTGCAGGGCGGTCGGCGAGCAGTAGAACGGCACGGCGAGCTTCTGCCCCATCACGGTGACCGTGGTGTCGACGCTGCTCACGCCGCGCAGAACGTTGGGAACGAGGTCGCAGCGCTCGAAGCTCTCGGAGTTTCGCCTAAGGGTGACCTCGTCATCGGCGCCGCCGTCGATGTAGTTGAAGATCGGCCCTGGCAGCCGCTTCCTGGCGAGGGTGCGGAAGTCGTGGAAATTGTGGCAGTCGTTCAGGCGCATCGTTCGCTTCGACGTCGTTCGGGACATGTGAGGGCGGCGCGGGCAACCGCTAAGTCGGCGCCGGCCGCCGCTCCTCAAGGCGGGGGCGGCACCCTATCGCGCAGCGTCGGCCTTGGCCATATTGCGCCGCCTGTCGCTGCGCGGTCTGTGATTGCCGGGCAGCGAGTTGGCACTGCGCATGCTCATTGATTGTTCATGCGCTTTTCGGCATGACCACGCCGCATCGGTGCGCTGCAGCAAGCGGGCACCGCAGATGCGAACCATGCGGGCGCGCCGGCGTTCATTGCCGGTCACCAACGTTGGGAAAGGCAGGCTATGGCAGGCGAGAAGTGGGTCTACACCTTCGGCGACGGCAAGGCCGAAGGCGAGGCGGGCATGAAGAACCTGCTCGGCGGCAAGGGCGCGAACCTGGCCGAGATGAGCAATCTCGGGCTTCCGGTGCCTCCGGGCTTCACCATCACCACCGAGGTCTGCACCTGGTACTACGACAACGGCAAGAAATTCCCGGCTGCGCTCGACGCTGAGACCAAGGCGGCGCTCGCCGGCATGGCCAAGCTGACCAGTAAGACCTTCGGCGATCCGGCCAATCCGCTGCTCGTCTCTGTCCGCTCCGGCGCGCGCGCCTCGATGCCGGGCATGATGGACACCGTCCTCAATCTCGGCCTCAACGACGTCACCGTCGAAGCCGTCGCCAAGGCCTCGGGCGATGCCCGCTTCGCTTTCGACAGCTATCGCCGCTTCATCACCATGTACTCGAACGTCGTGCTCGACATCGACCACGGCCATTTCGAGGAGGCGCTTGAGGACTACAAGGAGCGCAAAGGCCTCAATCTCGATACCGACCTCTCGGCCGATGACTGGAAGGTGCTGGTCGGCAAGTACAAGGAGATCGTGAAGAAGGAGCTCGGCTCCGACTTCCCGCAGGATCCGCAAGAGCAGCTCTGGGGCGCGGTCGGCGCCGTGTTCTCCTCCTGGATGAATGCCCGCGCCATCAAATACCGCGAGCTCAACAGCATCCCGGCGTCCTGGGGCACGGCGGTGAACGTCCAGTCGATGGTGTTCGGCAATATGGGCGAGACCTCCGCGACCGGCGTCGCCTTCACCCGCAATCCCTCGACTGGCGAGAACGCGCTCTATGGCGAGTTCTTGATCAACGCCCAGGGTGAGGACGTCGTTGCCGGCATCCGCACGCCGCAGGACATCACCGAGGTGGCCAAGGCCGCCGCCAAATCCGACAAGCCTTCGATGGAGAAGGCGATGCCGGAGGCCTATGCCGAGCTCTGCCGCATCTACGGCATCCTCGAGAAGCACTACCGCGACATGCAGGACATGGAGTTCACCATCCAGGAGGGCAAGCTCTGGATGCTGCAGACCCGTTCCGGCAAGCGCACCGCCAAGGCGGCGCTCAGGATCGCGGTCGAGCTCGCTCGCGAGGGCCTGATCAGCGAGCAGGAAGCGGTTGGCCGCGTCGAGCCCGGCGCGCTCGACCAGCTGCTGCATCCGACCATCGACACCAAGGCCGAACGCCGTGTGCTGACCGCCGGCCTGCCGGCGTCGCCCGGCGCCGCCGCCGGCGTGATCGTCTTCACCTCCGAGGCGGCCGAGGCTGCCAAGAAGGGCGGCAAGAAGGTCATCCTCGTGCGCGTCGAGACCTCGCCCGAGGATATTCACGGCATGCACGCCGCCGAAGGCATCCTGACAACGCGCGGTGGCATGACCTCGCATGCGGCGGTCGTGGCGCGCGGCATGGGCAAGCCCTGCGTCTCCGGGGCCGGCCAGATTCGCGTCGACTATGCCAAGGGCACGATGACCGTCGGGTCGACCACGCTGAAGGCTGGCGATTTCATCACCGTTGACGGTAGCAGCGGCCAGGTGCTGCTCGGTGAGGTCAAGATGCAGCAGCCGGAGCTCTCCGGCGACTTCAGGACGCTGATGGGCTGGGCCGACAAGGTGCGGCGCCTCAAGGTCCGCGCCAATGCCGAGACCCCGCGTGACGCCAAGGCGGCGCGCGAGTTCGGCGCCGAAGGCATTGGGCTTTGCCGCACCGAGCACATGTTCTTCGACGCCGGCCGCATCCTGGCCGTGCGTGAGATGATCCTGGCCGAGGACGAGAAGGGTCGGCGCGCCGCGCTCGCCAAGCTCCTGCCGATGCAGCGCCAGGACTTCGTCGAGCTCTTCGCCATCATGCAGGGCTTGCCGGTGACGATCCGCCTGCTCGATCCGCCGCTGCACGAGTTCCTGCCGCACACCGATGACGAGATCGCCGAGGTTGCCTCGGCGATGGGCACGACCGCCGAAAAGCTGAAGCGCCGCGCCGCAGAACTCCACGAGTTCAACCCGATGCTCGGCTTCCGCGGCGTGCGCCTCGCCGTCGCCTATCCCGAGATCGCCGAGATGCAGGCCAGGGCCATCTTCGAGGCGGCGGTGATCGCAGCCAAGGAGACCGGGCATCCGGTCATTCCCGAGGTGATGGTGCCGCTCGTCATGGGGGCGCCCGAGCTCGACCTGGTCAAGGGCCGGATCGACGCGATGGCGGCTGCGGTGAAGCAGGAGAGCGGTGCCGAGTTCACCTATCAGGTCGGCACCATGATCGAATTGCCGCGCGCTGCGCTGCGGGCGGAGGAGATCGCCAAGAGCGCCGAGTTCTTCTCCTTCGGCACCAACGATCTGACGCAGACCACCCTCGGCATCAGCCGCGACGATGCCAGCTCCTTCCTCGGTACCTATACGGCGCGTGGCCTGCTGGAATCCGATCCGTTCGTGACGATCGATCAGGACGGCGTCGGCGAGCTGGTCAGGCTCGCCGCCGAGCGCGGCCGCAAGGCGCGCCCCGATATCAAGCTCGGCATCTGCGGCGAGCATGGCGGCGACCCGGCCTCGATCGGCTTCTGCGAGAGCATCGGCCTCGATTACGTCTCCTGCTCGCCCTTCCGCGTGCCGATCGCACGGCTTGCCGCCGCGCAGGCGGCGCTGGGAGCGATCAAGGCGAAGGACGCCTGAAAGACCCGACTGGCGACACTCTCACTGGACGCTTCGAGGCCTGCGCCTCGCAGCGTTTGAGCGTGATGTTTCGGCATTGGCGGGGCCCAAAGAGCTGTACTAGCCTTTCACGATGAAAACGACGCCCGGTCATCTCGCACGCCCCTTCGGCAGGCTCTATTACGAGGTGACCGGCTCCGGCCCGCCGATCGTCTTTGCGCATGGACTCGGCGGAAACCATCTCTCCTGGTGGCAGCAGGTGGCGCATTTCGGCCGGACGCATCGGTGCATCACCTTCTCTCACCGTGGGTTTGCGCCGTCTGATTCCATCGTGGGCGGTCCTGATCCAGAGGATTATGCTGACGATTTGGCGGCGTTGATCGCGCATCTTGAGGTGGATCGGCCGGTTCTCGTCGCGCAGTCGATGGGCGGTTGGAGCTGCCTGCGACATGCGCTCTCCAACCCCGATGCAGTGCAGGGGCTGATGATGGCCTGCACGACCGGGATGCTCGATTTTCGCAAGGCGGCGCGCGACGTTTCGGGCGAGCTTGCGAACTGGCAGGCGCGAGCCGACAAGGCGATTCCGCACTGGATCGCCGCCGATATCCATCCTGCCTGCGGCGCCGCGTTCGCGGCGCGCGAACCGGCCCGGCACGAGCTCTATAAGGCGATCGATCGGCTGAATGCAGGGCTCGACAAGGGTGCGCTGCGCCAGCGTCTCGAGCGGGCGCGCCATCGCTCGCCGGCTGAGCTTGCGAAGTTGAAATGCCCGGTGCTGTTTCTGGCCGGTGCTGATGATCTGGTCGTGCCAGCCTGCGGGCTAGAGGCCGTTGCGGCGGAGACGTCGCAGGGGCATTTCGTCTGCGTGCCGGATGCCGGTCACTCCGTCTATTTCGAGCATCCGGCCCTATTCAACGCCGAGCTTGAAAGTTTCATCGCCGGATTGCCGACCTGAGCCGATGCCACGCACCCTTACCACCATCGGCTTCGACGCGGACGACACGCTCTGGCAGAACGAGCAGTTCTTCCGGCTGACGGAGGACCGTTTCGTCGCTCTGCTTGGCGAGCATGGCGAAGCGGCCGAGATCTCCGGCAAGCTGCTCGAGGCGGAGAAGCGCAACCTCGCCTTCTACGGGTTCGGCATCAAGGGCTTCACGCTCTCGATGATCGAGACTGCGCTCGAGGTCACGCGTGGTCAGGTCCCGCAGTCGGTCATTGGCGAGATTCTCGCCGCCGGCCGCGAGATGCTGACCCATCCGGTCGAAACCCTGCCGCATGCGCAGGACACGCTCGCGGCGCTCGCCGGCCGCTACCGGCTGGTGCTGATCACTAAGGGCGACCTCTTCGACCAGGAGCGCAAGCTGGCACAATCAGGGCTCGGTGATTTCTTCGACGCGATCGAGATCGTCAGCGACAAGAGTGCCGCGACCTATGAGAAGCTGTTCGCGCGCCATGGCGATGGGCCGGAGCGGGCGCTGATGGTCGGCAACTCGCTGAAATCAGACATCGTCCCGGCGCTGGCCGCCGGCGCCTGGGCCGTCCATGTGCCGCACGATCTGACCTGGGCACTGGAGCATGCCGATGAACCGACCGGCCATGCGCGTTACCGCAAGCTGGCTGACCTCGGCGGATTGACGTCGGTGCTGCATGACATCGAGTCCTGAGGCCACTCGCCTCCGTCGCGTCGCGCGATACCTGATCGGGGTTGCCGCCGCGGCCACCGCGCTCGTCACTTTGATTGGCCTCCTGGCCGGGGTGTTCCCCTATCTGGAGCTCATCAATCACTTCCGCTGGCTGCTGTTGGCCGGTTCGAGCCTGGTGGTTGCTGCGGCCTGGTGGGCGGGTGGTCGTGTGCTTCTTCGTATCAGCGCTTCCGTCCTGATCGCGAACCTCCTGCTGGCGTCGCTGCCGCTCATGGCCCAGGCCTCGTCGGCCGCTCGGCCCACCCTGCGTGTGACGACGTTCAATCTCTGGATTGGCAACCGCGAGCCGCAGGCGGTGGTCGGCTTCCTGCGCGAGACCGATGCGGATGTCGTCGTGCTTCAGGAAATCGGCAGCCGGCTGGAACAGGAGATCATCCCACAGCTCAGGGACAAATATCCGCACGTGGTTTCTTGTGCCCGGCGGAACTGTGGTCTCGTCCTGCTGTCGAAGCTCGGCTGGCTCGACGCCGGATTCGTCGATCGTACGCGCCTGGCTCCGCCGCTCGTCTGGGCGCGCTTTGCCGGCGCGGGCAAGCCCTATGTGATCACCGGCCTGCATCTCGCCTATCCGTTTCAACCGGCGATGCAGGTTGATCAGATCGATTGGCTCGCCGAGCGCTTGCGGCAGGCAAGCGATACCCAGATCCTGGTTGGCGACTTTAACCTCACCCCCTTTTCGCTCAAGCTCAACACTCTGGCATTCCGGGCGAATTTGCGCCGCCACGCGACATTGGGCGCATCATGGCCCGCAGACCGTTTCGTGCCTGTCGTCTTGCTCGATAATCTGCTGGCCAGCCCTGAGGTCAGGGCGGTCAATGTGCGCTATGGCGCCGGCAGTTACGGCTCGGACCATTACCCGGTGACGTTCGATATCGCGCTCGACTGAAGGCACGGCCGGCGCAAACTGGACCAGCCTTGCAATTTGTGGTAGGTCGACCGATGTAAGACGAGATGCGGCCGGTTCTGGCCAATCCTCCGCGCGGGTATTCCAGCCGGCGGGCCACTTCAGATCCACCACACGTCGCTACAAGACCATGGCAAGGCGTCCGCGCGTCCGGTCCTGGGTTTCACGAATACGCGGATCTGAAGTGCAAGGATTAGTCCCGTTATGAACAAGGGCACCGTCAAGTGGTTCAACGCCACCAAGGGCTATGGCTTCATCACCCCTGAGAACGGCGGTCAGGACATTTTCGTCCACATCTCCGCCGTCGAGCGTGCCGGCCTGCGCGAGCTGCGCGAGGGCCAGGTCGTCTCGTACGAGCTGATCGCCGATCGCAAGACCGGCAAGTCCTCCGCCGGCAATCTCGCCGTCGCCTGACGATACGATCCGGGCGGACTGTTACGGTCCGTCCGTTCCAAGATCGGGCTGGCACGCCTGTCCTCGGCCGTAATGGCCGGACGATGGGGCGTGCCATGCCCGTTACACCATATCCCCCGGCGTAGTGGCTAGCGGTTCGCCGGGCGGAAAGAGACCATGCGTAGACCGAGATGGCATGCCGAGGCGCTTCCGTTCACCACGTGCGCCCCTGTCATCCGGCTCAGAAAGACCTGATTTGACAAAGTTCACCGACCTCGGCCTGGCCGAGCCGCTTCTCAAAGCGCTCGCCGCCGAAGGTTACGAGACGCCAACGCCGATCCAGGCGCAGGCGATCCCTTCCATTCGCGACGGTCGTGACCTGCTCGGCGCCGCTCAGACCGGCACCGGCAAGACGGCTGCCTTCACGCTGCCCATGCTGCATCGGCTGATGAACCAGCCGCGGCGCATGCAGCCGCGTTCCGTGCGTGCCCTCATCCTGTCGCCGACGCGCGAGCTCGCAGCCCAGATCGAGGCGAGCATCCGCACCTACGCTCAATTCACCCCGCTGAAGTCGACGGTGATCTTCGGTGGCGTGCCGGTCGGCAAGCAGATCCGCGCGCTCGGCCAGCACATCGACATCCTCGTCGCGACCCCCGGCCGCCTGCTCGACCTCGTCGACCAGCGCGCCGTCTCGCTGCGTGAGATCGAGTTCCTGGTGCTCGACGAAGCCGACCAGATGCTCGACCTCGGCTTCATCCACGCTTTGCGCAAGATCGCTACATTGATCCCTGCGAAGCGCCAGACGCTGCTGTTCTCGGCGACGATGCCGAAGGCGATCCGCGAGATTGCCTCCGCCTATCTGACCGATCCGGTCGAGGTTGCGGTTGCGCCCGTCGCGACAACTGCCGAGAAGGTCGACCAGCGCGTCATCTTCACCGAGGCCGGCCAGAAGCCGGCGCTGCTGGCGAAGACCTTGAGCGTTCCCGAGATGGAGCGCGCCATCGTCTTCACCCGCACCAAGCATGGCGCCGACAAGGTCGTGCGCCAGCTCGAGCTGGCCGGTATCGCGTCCGCCGCGATCCATGGCAACAAGAGCCAGGGCCAGCGCGAGCGCGCGCTTGGTTCTTTCCGTGACGGCGAGCTGCGCATCCTGGTTGCGACCGATATCGCTGCGCGCGGCATCGATGTCGACGGCATCAGCCATGTCGTCAATTTCGACCTGCCGAACGTGGCCGAGACCTATGTCCACCGTATCGGCCGCACCGCGCGTGCCGGAGCGTCGGGCGTGGCCATCGCCTTCTGCACGCCGGAAGAGCGTGGCGATCTCGCCGCGATCGAGAAGCTGACTACGATTGCGCTCACCCCGATCGGCGAAGTGCCGCATTGGGACGGCCGCACCCCGAAGAAGCCGCCGCAGAACCGCGGTCGCAGCCAGGGCCAGGGCCGGCCGCAAGCGCAGAACGGCCAGCGCCGCGACGGCGGCAGGGGCGGGCAGGGCCGCAACGGCCAGCGTCCGGAGCAGGGCGGTGAGCGTCAGGAGCCGCGTCGCGAGCAGTCGCGACCGCATCAGGCCCGTCAGGAGCAGCCGCGCCAGGAGCGTCCCGCTCCGCGCCATGAGGCCGGTGGAGCGCGGAAAGACGCGGTTTCCGGCAAGGAAGGGCTTGGCGGCGTCGCGTTCTTGCAGCAAAGAACGGAACAACGACGCACCGGCGGCGGTCGGCGGCGCCCGAACTGATACGCGCTAGAGCCAAGGGCCGAGCCGATATGGCTTGGCCCTCCTGCCGCAGACAAGACGAAGGATCAGCGAATGGCGAAAGAAGAACTGCTCGAATTCGACGGCACCGTGGTCGAAGTGCTTCCCGACGGCAATTATCGGGTGAAGCTCGACAATGATCACGTCATCCTGGCCTATGCGGCCGGCAAGATGAAGAAGAACCGCATCCGCACCATCGCCGGCGACCGCGTCGTCGTCGAGATGTCGCCCTACGATCTCGATCGCGGCCGCATCAATTTCCGTCAGAAGACCGCGAGCCCCGGCCCGATGCCGCCTCGCCCGCAGAACTTCCGCCGGCGCTGACGCCGTGCGCTTCAGCCGGCCCGAGCAAATCTTCGTTGCTGCCGGCATCGGGCTCGGCGCGTTCGCCTCGCTGGCCGTCAACAATGGCTGGATCGCCAAGGGCGGCAGCTTCCCGCCCTTCGTCTATGTGCTGCTGGCGCTGGCACTGGTCGAGGTCGTCGCCGGCTTCGTCACCAAGCAGGCGCCGGGCACGCTTTTCTCCATGCCCGCCCGCATCCTCGCCTTCGCGCTCGGCATCGGTGTGCTGATCCTGCTGACCGGCGGGCTCGCCTGAACGAGCACCGTCATTCTCGGTCGCAGCGAAGCGAAGCTCCATTCGCACCCGCAGACAAAAAAGCCCCGGCCGAAGCCGGGGCGTGAGGTGTTTGTTACGTGGTGACAGGTACTACGTAGAAAAACTCGAAAAACTCAGTAGCCGGACCGGGCCCAGTATTGCGAGCCGGGGCTGACCATGACCTGGCGCTGACGGGTCGCGTATTCCGCGGGCACGGTCTCGTGCACCACCCGGGTCGCGCTGATCATCACGCGCCGGCTGCGCTCGCCATAGACGGCGGGAACGACGTCGTAATCCATTGAGGCCGGGGCCACTTCGACGGTACGCTGCTGATAGCCGTACTGCGCAGGGACATACACCCAGCAGCCGGTGGTCTGGCCGTAAGCGTCACGGCTGACTTCCCAGCGCTTGGTCGCCGGCGAGATCAGGACCTTCTCGGAGACAGTCCGGTACTGGGCCGGGATGTGGCGGGCGATGCGCCTCTCGGGCTGCAGCACCACCTGCTCGTTGACGGTGTCATATTCGGCGGGAATGACCCGGGAATAGGTGCGCTCGGGGCGCACGACATAGCTTTCGTCGACCGCGCCGTAGACCGGCGGCTTCGAGACCAGCTTGTAGCAGGAGCCGCCACCGCAATTGCTGACCGGCGCGCTGTAGCAGGAGGAGCCGCCGCAGCCGCCCGCCATGGCCGGGGCGGCAAGGCCGACGAGGGCCGTGGTGGCGAGCGCCGAAAGCGAAAGAAGCTTGAACGTCATAGCTGACTCAACCCTGCATTGCGCCGCGATGCCGCTGCGTCGTTGGGGAGAGAAAGCCTGATATGATCTATGAAGACAAGGTTAACTGCGAAACAAGGTAAAATTAACCAGTCTGGGTCGGCTGCGGGCGGCCCATCCCGCAGCTGGAACGCTCGGTGAAACCAGTACTGGGCGACACCGAACTGGTCGGAAGCGCGGCCGAGCGGCTCCGCCGAAGCTTGCCTCACTCGATCGCGCCCCGCTTCATGCCGAAGCCCTCGATATAGCAGCCGCAGGACGAGTTTCTCGGCGCGGGCTCGGCTGCGCAAGAGCCGCGCGAGGTCAGGCAGACATCTCCGAAGCGGCGGCGCTGGGGCCTATCATAGCCATAGCGCGGACCGTCATCGCGATAGCGCGGGCGGTCGTAGCCATAGGGTGGCGGCGGCCTGTCGTAATCGTAGCGCGGCGCCGGCCGATAATAGGGATCGTAGTACTGGGCGTTCGCGCTCGACACGGACGAGATGGCGGTGCCGATAAGGGCTGCGATGGCAAGGGTCCGGATCATGCCTTTTCTCCTGGTCTCCCCACGGCCGTGGCCGGGTACGGATCATTGGAGAGCAGGATAAGGGCCGATCGATGAACAGGGTCTGAGCGTGGAACGCGGCGCCTTGATCGGTTGCGAAACGAGAGGCGACAAGGCAGCGCGAAGGGCAGAATCGGCTGGCGGGCCGCGCTAGGTCAGCTGCCAGCCTTCATGCTGGCGGCCCAGTAATCCTTGACCTGCTTGACCAGTGTCCCGGGCAGCGGCACGTAGCCGAGCGCTGTGGCATCGGCCGCGCCGCTCTCGAAGGAGAGCCGGAAGAAGTCGAGCACCTCCTGCGTACGGCGCGTCCGCGGCTTGGGCACCAGCGCGAAGGTCGTGGCGACGATCGGGTAGGCATCGGCGCCGGGCGCGTCGGTCAGCATCAGCGAAAAATCCTTGGCCTTGGCCCATTCGGCGCTGGCGGCCGCCGCAGTGAAGCTCGCCGGATCCGGCTTCACGAAGGCGCCGGCCTTGTTCTGCACCTGGGCGTAGGCGAGGCCGGCGCGCAGGACCTGGCCGAACTCGACATAGCCAATGGCATTCTTCGTCCGCTTCACCGCGTCCGTCATGCCCTGGCTACGCTCGGCGCCGGCGCCGACGGGCCAGGCAACCTGCGTGTTGACGCCGATCTTCTCGCGCCATTCCGGGCTCGCCTTGGCGAGATAGTCGGTCCAGTTGAAGCTCGTGCCCGAGCCGTCGGCGCGATAGATCACGCTGATCGGGGCCTCGGGCAGCTTCAGATCGGGATTGGCCGCCTTGATCGCCGGGTCGGACCAGAGCTTGATCTTGCCGAGATAGATCTCGGCGAGGAGGGCGCCGGTGAACCTGATCTGGCCAGGCCCGACGCCGTCGATGTTCACAACCGGCACGATGCCGCCCATGACGATCGGGAACTGGATCAGGGCCGAGCGCTGCAATTCCTCGGAGGAGAGCGGCCGGTCGGAGGCGCCGAAATCGGCGGCGCGCTGCGTGACGCGGACCTCGCCGCCGAGCGAGCCGATCGGCTCGTAATCGACGCCGATGTCGAGCGGGGTCATCTCGGCGCCATCTGACTTGGCGATGCGATAGCTCTGCGCCCATTTGCCGATGACCGGGAAGGCGAAGCTCGAACCGGCGCCGGTGATGGGCTCGGCGTAGGCAGGCGCCACGGACGAGGCGAGAAGGGCGCCGGCGACAGCCAGCCTGGCCAGGAGCTTCATAGCGTCTCTCACCGTCTCGGGCCCTGTGGAGGCCATTGTGAACGGGTTGACGCTAGGGCGGGGCGGTGACGCTGCGATGACGGCTTCTGCCGGCAAAACGAAAGGCCCCGCCGGCGCGGGCCGGCGGGGCCTCACCATCGGTCATGCCTGCTGGGCGTCTGCGGTGGCCGGCTCACTTGATCGACGCCTGATCATCCGCAGTAGCCAGCCGTGGCAATCCTGGCGCAATCAACGATCTTTACAGTGCGCAGATGAACTGGGCGGAGCGTCTGCATTTGCACGCAGTCGCGGCTGCATGGCTTCGCCTCAAGCTGAAATGCGATCGATCGGAGCTTTGGAATGCTTTACTGCGGCCGGCCGGAAACAATAGCTCTAGCATCCCGCGAAAACAGGCGGGGGTTTCTCCCGGTTCATGCCTCCCCGATCGAGGTGCCCGATCAAATGCCGGCCGGATTCGCCGCCAGCGCCAGGCCGAGGCGGCAGCGGTTTGGCGGCCGGGTTCGGATGGCAAGTTTCGCCATCGTGTTTCCGATGTCGGCCGCCTCCGCTGCGGAGCTTGCCAGGCCTGCCGCTCAGGCCATCCCGGACGCCGCGGTGAAAAAGCCTGACTGGACGGTCGAGCTCGGCGCCTTCGGCCTGTTCTCGCCAAAATTCTTCGGCGCCAAGGACTCCAAATTCTCTGCGCTTCCCTATGTCTCGATCAAATACAAGGACATCGCCTTTGCCTCCTTCGACAAGGGCATCGGTGTAAACCTCTTCTCGGCGAGCGGCTTCACGGCGGGAGCATTCGTGAATCTCCGGTCCGGGCGTGAGGAGAAGGACAGCAGGCGCTATCTGACCGGCCTCGGCGACATCGATCCTGCTCTCGCTGCAGGTGCCTTCGTCAAATACGACTACGGGCGGTTCTTCTCCACGCAGATCACCCTCAGCAAAGGCATCGTTTCGTTCGGCGACGACAAGAACAAGGTCAATGCCTTGGGATTTCTGGAGAAGACCAAGGGCAACCTCGGCACGCGCATCGACTGGAGCGCCGACGTGCGGATGCCGCTGCTCGACAATCGGCTGCATCTGTCCGTCGGGCCGCGCGTCAGCTTCTTCGACAAGGAATACGCGGAATCCGCCTATGGGATCACGGTCAACCAGGCGCTCGCATCCGGCTATCGGTCCTACAAGCCGAAAGGCGGTGTCGGCGAAGTCGGCGTCGGAGGCAGCGCCCGCTACCGCATCACGGATAACCTCTCCGCGACTGCTTTCGGCAGCTATACCCGGCTTGTCGGCGACGCCGCCAAGTCGCCGCTGGTGACGGGCCCCGGCGGCTCGAAGGACCAGTTCAAGGCAGGCCTCGGACTGACCTACCAGTTTGGTTTGTAAAACCGGCTGATGGGGCGGCGGAGCTTGAGGAGCGTGGCGTCGAGGGCGTGCGGCGAGACCAAATACGGTGGGAAACGCCGGGTTCGGCGCTGGCCCGCCGGTCGCGCTATCATGGATCGGTCGATGTCAGCGGCCGGCTCGCGCTGCGGGCCGCCAATCGCGAGCGCAATCGCGGTGCTACCCAGTCGAGGAAGGCGCGAACCTTCAGGCTGCGCAGGCCTCCCTCCGCATGAGCGAGGCTGACCGGCAGAGGCGCCGGTGCAAACGCCTCCAGCACCGCTTCGAGCCTGCCCTCCCGGAGGTGCTCGTCCACCTGATAGGAGAGAACTCGCACAAGGCCGAATCCGGCCAGGGCTGCGTCGATGGCCGCGATGGTTGAATTCACCGAAAGCCGTGCCCTCGGCTCCTCGCCGAGGGCCGGATTGTCACCGCGATAGCGCCATTCCGGCGTGACCGAGAAGCCGCGGAACGAGATGCCGTCGTGATCCTCGAGATCCTCGGGTGTCCGCGGCCTGCCGCGCCGAGCCAGGTAGGCCGGGCTGGCGCAAATCACTCGGCGCACATCTCCGACCTTCGTCGCGATGAGCCCGCCGGCATCGAGATGGCCGATCCGCACCGCGACATCGATATGCTCGTCGCTCAGATTGACCTGCCTGTCTTCCAGATGGAGCTTGAGCGCGATCTCCGGGCTCTGCTCGAGGAATCCGAGCGCGATCGGCAGGACGTAACGCTGGCCGAACAGCGTGGGGGCGGTGACGCGTAGTTCGCCGCGGGGCGCGCTGTACTCTCCCGCTGCGATGCGCTCGGCCTCTTCAACCTGCTCGAGGATGCGCCTGCTGGCCTCGAAATAGACCTGGCCCGCCTCAGTCAATTCGGTTCCGCGTCGCGTGCGCACCATCAGCTTCGCCCGCAGATGGATTTCGAGATCGGCGATCCTGCGGCTGATCGTTGCGAGCGGCATGCGTAGTTTTCGGGCGGCTCCCGACAGGCTCCCAGCCTTCACGACCGCGAGTAGTACCGCCATGGCGTCCAGACGATCCATGATGCTCCCATTATTCGAGAGGATAGCTCTACGAACAGTCAATACTATCCATCGACCGGGAGGACTATGTCGACCCCATCGAGGCGCTGCTTTTGGCGCTTCGCGCTCACGACGAGCCCAGGAGTTCACGATGACAGGTCTTTCACGCAGGGGATTTTCGTTGGCCGTTCCGGCCCTGGCCGCGGCCGGTGCCGGCCTGCCCTCCGTTACCTCGGCGCAGGCGCCTGCGGGGGACGAGCGCCCGGCGGCGCCGGTGCCGTTGGCGCAGATCAGGGTCGGCCGCTTCAAGGTGACTGCGCTGACCGACGGCTATGTCGATATGCCCTACGAATACTTCCCCGGCCGTTCCGCCGCCGAGGTCGAAGCGGCGGCGAAGGCCCAGTTCTCGGCGCGGACCGGGGGCGTGCGGCTGATGTTCAACCAGTACCTGATCGAGGATGGCCGCAGTCGCATCCTGATCGATGCCGGGCCAGGTGGCACGATCGGCCAGTCGGGACGGCTGCCGGCGGGACTAGGCGCGCTCGGCCTCGATCGCGGCAAGGTCGATGCCGTGATCGTCACTCACATGCACCAGGACCATATCGGGGGCCTCGTCGCCGGCGAGCAGGCCAATTTCTCCAGGGCCGAGATCTATGTCGACCGGCGCGAGCTCGCGCACTGGACCAATCCGGCGACCCGCTCGGCCTCGCCTTCCTATCTCCAGAACGGCATCAAGCTCGCCGGCGAAGTGGCGCGCCTCTATCCGAAGCTGCAGGCCATCGACGGCCAGCGCGAGATCGTCCCCGGCGTCTCGATCGTCGACCTCGCCGGCCACACCCCCGGCCATATCGGCGTGCGCATCGCCGATGCCGGCCAGAGCCTGGTCATGGCCGGCGACATGCTCTTCCCGGTGGTCCACCCGGCGGGGCTGGACGTGAACTTCCTGTTCGAGCAGGACCGCCCGGCGGCGCAGGCGATGCGCACCCGCTTCTTCCAGCGCGCGGCTGCGGAAGGTTCGCTGATCGCCGCGACCCATATGCCTTTCCCGGGGCTCGGCCGCGTCGTCGCCGATCAGGGCCAATATCGCTGGCTGCCGGCCGCCTGGGCCTTCCAGGATTAGGGGCGAGCGACAGGGCGTCACCCCAAGATGATCGACGAGGCCGGGATCGGTCCGGCCTCGTGCTCTCATGTGGTGCCGGGCCGCAGCGCGATCCCGGCTCCGGCGCAGGCCTGCCTCAGGCACAAAAATCGGCGAACCGTTAAAATGCGAGCTAAATCCGTATCGGTCGGCAAATCGCCCGTGAGCTAGAGGAGCGCCATCAACGCCCAGAACAGGCCATGACATATTCATCGCAAGACATCTCGAACGCCCTTCTCCGGATCAAGGAAGACGGGTTCGTCCTCGACAATGACGCCTTCGGCTATGCCGCGATCAGATGGGACATGCGCAGGCTCAGGCGTGACCTGCGCGAGGCAGGTTATGCCGGCGCCGAGCTCGCCCAGGGCCGGATGACGAACGAGGGCGAGGATATCTGCTGGCTCTACGATCCCGAAACGATCGGGAAGGACAAGGTCGACCGCCTCGCAGCAGCGCGGCACTCGGCGCTCTACGGCGAATAGCCGCCTGGAGTTGGCGTTCGAACAACGCAGCCTCAAAGCAGCCTTGCCATGGCCGAACCCTGCCAACGCAACCGGCGACGGTACCTCCGGATCGGCTGAAGCCTGGCGTAAGCTCGCGCCTATCGTCCCTGCTGTGCCCGGCAGGGCGGAGCAACGTCCTGTTCGAGGGCTTCCGCTTGCGCCTCGTACGCGCTCGCCATGGCCATCAGGCGGGCTGCGGCCTCATGATCGCAGGCCGTGTCGGCCCAACGGCGGCACTTGAACGCTTTCACACGCAAGTCCTGAGCCTGTCGAATTCTGTCGTGGTCCATGAGGGCGCTCCAGCACAGCAGATCGCCATGCACCTTGTGGCCGTCAGGGCGAGAAACGCTTCGGGCTGTGTGGGGGGCGAGAGCCTGGACAATTTTAGTGCATCTGCTTTGATCAGCATGGGGGTGCGCGGCGTCTCGTCGAGCAGCAGATCGCCGTCCTTACCCAGCTCGGCGTCAGCTGTGCGAGTTTCCGGATCGAAGGTCAGCGCAACGTCGATGAAGTCGGCGGTCATAGCGCGGACAATGTCGCCCGCGCGCAAGCCGCGACACGCCCCCGCTAGCCGCCCGAACCACCATCCACCAACAATTAAATCGGACCTCTCGGTGGGGGGCGGATCACTGGTACGAGCGCGGAAGCAGCGTTCGCAAGGCGCAGGCCGCCGAATATTTCGACAATTGTCGAAATATGGCTTGACGGCTTTTCGCGAGCGGCGCAGTTTACTTCCATGAAAGTCGAAGAAGCAGCAAAGCAGCTTGAGGCGCTCGGCAATCCGACTCGCCTTGAGCTCTACCGGGTGCTCGTCCGTGCTGGCCATGGCGGGTTGCCGGTCAACCAGGTGCAGGAGCGTCTTGGCATCCCGGCCTCTACCCTCTCGCACCACCTTCAGCGCCTCGTGCAGAACGGGTTGGTCTCGCAGGAACGTCAGGCCACGACCCTGATCTGCCGAGCCCAATACCCTGCGATGGCTGCCCTGCTGGGCTTTCTTGCGGATGAATGCTGCGCCGACGAAGCCTGCTCTGCATCCGATCGGGCCGCGTGAACTGATTTTTTATTTGCCCAATAATTCGATCATTCTAGAAGAATAGGATAACCTGTGATGAGGGAACTTCCCGTAGCCGTCATCGGTGCCGGGCCAGTCGGCCTCGCCGCCGCCGCCAACCTCGTCTCGCGCGGCCTTGCCGTAAAGGTTTACGAAGCTGGCGCCGCGGCCGGCGCGAATATCAGCGATTGGGGCCATGTTCGGCTGTTCTCGCCGTGGACCTATAACGTCGACCCGGCCGCCCGCTCGCTGCTGGAAAAGGCGGGATGGCAGGCACCAGGTGAAGCGGTTTATCCCACTGGCGCCGAGCTTGTCCGGGAGTACCTTGCACCCCTTGCGAAATCCCCTGCGCTGACGCCGGTCATCGAGTACGGAGCGCGCGTCAAGGCGATCGGCCGGCGCGGTATCGACAAGGTCGTCAGTCGCGAACGCGGCTTGCACCCCTTCCAGCTTACCATCGTCGACAACGACGGGCGCGTCCGCCGCGAGCTTGCGCGGGCGGTCATCGACGCCTCGGGAACCTGGACGTCACCAAATCCGCTCGGAGCGGGCGGCGTGGCCGCGGAAGGCGAGGAGACGTTCCGCGATCGGATCGCCTACAGCATTCCGGATGTGCTCGGCGGTGATCGGGATAGCTATGCAGGTCGCACGACGGTGGTCGTCGGCGCCGGCCACTCGGCTGCAAATGTGCTGCTCGATCTCGCCGAACTTGCCGCAGTGGAGCCCACCACCAAGGCGATCTGGCTGACACGCAGCAGCAATCTTGCTCGCGTGTATGGCGGCGGCGCCAACGATCAACTCGCAGCACGCGGCGACTTGGGCCAGAAGCTGCGGCAGCTCATCGAAACCGGCCGCATCGAGCTCGTCACGAGCTTCGCGATCACAGCCGTGCGCCAGGCGAACGGCCAACTCGCACTTGACGGCGAAACGCCGGAAGGCGCTCGCACAGTCGGGGCCGTCGACCGGATCGTGGTTTGCACAGGCCAGCGCCCCGATCTGGCCTTGACCCGCGAACTGCGCATCGAGCTTGACCCGTGGCTGGAAAGCGCCAAGGCGCTCGGGCCGATGATCGACCCCAACCTGCACTCCTGCGGTTCGGTGCCGCCGCACGGCCACCGCGAGCTGTCTCATCCGGAACCGGGCTTTTACACCGTGGGAATCAAGAGCTATGGCCGCGCGCCGACGTTCCTGATGCTGACAGGTTATGAGCAGGTCCGTTCGGTGGTCGCGGCAATCGCCGGCGACATGGCGGCGGCCGACAATGTCCAGCTCGTGCTGCCTGAAACCGGCGTATGCACGAGCGCGCCTGAGAGTGCCGGCGGTTGCTGCGGCGGCCCGGCCCCGCGCGACGCAGACGCAGACGCAGACGCCTGCTGCGTCGACGACGCTTCCGCCAAGGCACAAGGCAAGTCAGGTTGCGGCTGCAGTAGCTCCGCAAAAACGAGTGAAGCCGCCCAGGCCCAATGACGACGCTTGCTACCTTCGAAACGAGCCCGGCTCCGGCCGCCGGAAGCGGGCTCATCATCGCTCTGGGCATCACTCAGGTCGCCGGTTACGGCGCGCTCTATTACGCGTTCGCCGTACTCGCGCCTGGCATGACCAGGAGCATGGGCTGGGCGCCCGAATGGACCTATGGCGGCTTCGCTCTCGGACTGCTGGCAGGCGGCCTCGCTGCGCCGTTTGCAGGGCGCTTGATCGACAGATGCGGCACGCGTCGGATGATGAGCATCGGCAGCGTGCTGGCGAGCCTATCTCTCTTTGCCTTGTCCAAGGCCGAGGGATTGGTCAGCTACTATGCGGCGATGGTCGCCCTCGAGGTCGTATCGACGCTGGTTTTGTATGACGCCGCATTCACGGCTCTCACCCAGGCGCATGGCGCGGGAGCCAGGCGAGCAATCAGCAAGCTGACGTTGATCGGCGGCTTCGCCTCGACATTGTTCTGGCCGCTCACCACCGCCCTTGTGGCGCAGGCTGACTGGCGCACGATCTACCAGATCTACGCGGTCGGCTATCTCGCCCTGGCGCTGCCATTGCACGCGTTTCTGTTGCCCCGCGGCCGGGCGACGTTGGCCGCAAACCCCGCTCAGCCAATCGAGATGCCGGATGGCGCTGGCTATCTCGCCGGGGCGGCTCGCCGACGCGCTTTTGTCCTGCTGGCGATCGCGTTCTCGCTGCAAGGCTTCGTCGTCTCGGCCATGTCGGTTCACATGCTGACGTTGCTGCAGGGCTTCGGCTTCAGTGCAGCGCTGGCGGTCACCCTGGGTGCCATGGTCGGCCCATCGCAGGTGACCGGCCGGCTGATCGAGATGCTGTTCGGCACCAATGTGCCTCCGGTGACGACTGCATGGGTCTCTGGCGCGCTCATGCCGCTCGGATTCATGCTGCTGGTTTTCGGCGGCGGCATGGCCGTCATCGCTGGGCTATTCGCAATCGCCTACGGCGTTAGCATGGGACTGAGTTCGATCGTCCGCGGCACGGTGCCGCTCCAGCTCTTCGGTCCCGCTGGCTATGGCGCCATGCTCGGCAAACTGTCCGCGCCAGGCCTCGTCATCCGCGCCGCTGCCCCGTTGGGATTTGCCGTGCTGATGGAGCGCGCAGGACTTTCAGCAAGCACGGCGGTCCTTGTTACCCTTTCCGGTGCGGCGGCATTGGCACTGCTTCTGCTCGCACGCGGCGTGCCTCGCTAAAGCGCAGCAGCGCCGGCAGCACGCCGTTCACCGTCGCCGGCCTGCCGATCGCCAGGAACGCTGCCCTGGTCGAGGCCGGTCTCGACATCGCCCTCAGTGCCAACGCGACGCTGGGCGCCTCCTGCACCGCCCAGCTCGCAGAAGACACACAGGATCACGCCTTCAAGGCAAACCTGGCAGTGAGGTTCTGAAAGAGGGCTTGCGAAGAGCTTCTGCGCGCCCTGTGACGTTCGAAAACTTTGAGCCTAGGACGCGATCGCCAGAGCGATGGCGATGGCCAGTAGCAAGGGCCCCATCCATTTGAAGTGGCCGGCCACCGTCGTTACCCAAGCGGGCTGGTTGGCAGCATTTCCGGGCAATGGCAGATAACCGAGGCCTACGGCCGTCATCCATAGGCCTGCGCAGAACATGATGAATTCGTCGATATAGGCTGCGATCATCACTGTTGCCTTGATATGAGGGCGTGTCCCTTCACCCGTCGGAAACGTCTGAAGTCTGACTTATGGCACCAGATGCCAGGTCCGCAAAATCCCAGTTAACCCCGGCTAGTCCCGCACAATCCCTGCCATTGCCATGTGATTGTTCGTTTCACACCACTCACGTCTGCCCGGGCCGCAGCTTGTAAAAAACGTGCCGGCCGATCGTGTCCATCTTCTTCAGCTTGCGCGCCCAGTACGGCCGGACATAGTCGGCGTGGTAGTGCGTCGAGGCGCCGACTTCGGCCAGATAGGTCGTGCCGTCATAGACCTCGCGGGCGATGCGGGTGGCGTCGCGCCAGGGGCCGGGCTCGGTGATGCGCAGCGACTTGCCCTCGCAGGCGAAGGTGAACTGGCAGGCGAGGTGGCGGCTGGCGTTCTGGTAGACCGCGCCGCAGACCGTATTCGGATAGAGCCCGCTCTTGACCCGGTTGAGCACGACCTGCGCCACCGCGGCGCGGCCCTGCTCGCCCTCCGAGCGCGCCTCGAAATAGATAGCTTCGGCCAGGCAGCGCTGCTCCTTGGCCATGTTCTCGGGCGCGATCAGGCTGGTGTAGATCTGCTTCTCGGCGGGATCGACGGTGCGCAGATCAGTGGTTGTCCCGCGCTCCGATTTGGCGACGCGGCTGCGCGATTTCGGCTCGCTGGCGACCGGCGCCATCTGCATCGGCGTGGCCGAGGTAGCGGCCGCCATGCCTGTGGCCGCCGGCGTACCGGAGGACTGGCCGAGCGTCGCGGAGACCGTTGGTGTCGCGCCGTCGAGGTTTTCCGGGTTCAGTTCGCCATGGCGCGGTGAGCCGATGCTCTTGGGCACCGCTGTCGGCGACGAATCGGACAAAGCCGGGTCGGTGACCCCTTCGTCGCGCAGGAAGGGCTCGAAGCCGAGTGGCGGCTCATCCGGGCTTTCCAGCGCGTCGAGCGAGAAGCCGCCCGAGATCAGTCCCGGCTGGGTGTCGCCGAAGACGACGCTTTCGAGCTCGCCGGGCGGGCCGTTGCGGGTCAGCGTCGGGCGAAGGCCGATAAGCGGGTCGCCCTTGCTGCTGCGGTCGACTTGCGGGAAGGCGCTGGCGGTGCGCTTCATGTCCTCGCGCGGCCGGCGCGGATCGATCGCGAAGATGGTCTCGGGCTGCTCGAAGGAATGGCGCGCCGGCTGGATCAGGCGGGAATAGGCGCGCTGCGGCAGATGGAAGGCGCTGCTCGCGACGAGCAGAGACGGGCCCTCAGTGAGATCAGAGAGCGGGCCGGGCGCAGTGCGCGCGATCAGCGAGCCCGGCGGGCCGGAGGCGTCGGGATTCTGTCCGGCCGAGGCGGTGAAGGAGACCAGCATGCCGGCCGAGAGCGCCCAGGGCGCCACCGTCGCCAGCGCCCAGCGCAGGCGCTGCCAGCCCATTCGCTTCGATCGCCGACGCAGACGCAACTGACCCAGGCCCTCGTATCCGAAAGACAACAGATGAGCTGCCGCGAATATGGATGATGCAAATTCGCGACAGTTCGATAATCCCTTGTCAGGGTTGAAGCCGGGTTAACGCGGAGGCACTTGCCACGGCTGCTCTCCGCCAAAAGACGGCTTTCGCGATCGGCGAGATTTCCCTTATGCTGCGCCGCAACAAAGGGAGAGAGACATGACCGCCACCGCCTTCAAGGCTGATTCCGAAGCCAATGCCGTTGCGTTGATCGCTGCCGCCTTGCCCGGTTTCGAGGCCTTGCTGGAAGAGGCAGTCGCCGCGGTCAGGCAGAAGGTACTGGTCGAGGGCCGCATCTCCTCGGCGAAGCTGGAGCAGGAGCAGCACGCCGCCCATGGCCTGTCCTGGCTCGCGACCTATGTGATGGCGCTGCGCGAACTCAAGGCCTATGGCGAGCGCCTGCAGAGCGAAGATCGCTACGGCGCGATCGAGGACTACGCCATCAGGATCGGCGCCGGCGAGTATGCGGCGCAGATCTTCGGCGGCATCCCGATGAGCCAAGGCGAGATCGTCCGCCTACCGGTGCTCGGCCTCTCCGCCAAGGCCGTCGCCGCTGCCTGCTCGGACGCGGCCGAGGCACTGATCGCCGAAGGCAATACGCCGGAGAACCGCGCCCGCTTCGTCGCCCTGTTCAGCCAGAGCCAGGGTCTCGCCAGCGTCGGCGATCCCGGCCTCGACGAGACGCTGGAAGCGATCCGCTCGGAGATGCGTCGCTTCTGCGAGCAGCAGGTGACGCCGCATGCGCATGAATGGCACTTGCAGAACGAATACATCCCGATGCCGGTGGTCGAGCAGATGGCTGAGCTCGGCGTCTTCGGCCTGACCATCCCCGAGGAGTTCGGCGGCATGGGCCTGTCGAAGGTCTCGATGTGCGTCGTCTCCGAGGAGCTCTCGCGCGGCTATATCGGCGTCGGCTCGCTCGGCACCCGCTCGGAGATCGCCGCCGAACTGATCCTGAACGGCGGCACGGACGAGCAGAAGGCCTATTGGCTGCCGAAGATCGCCTCGGGCGAGATCCTGCCGACCGCCGTCTTCACAGAGCCCAATACCGGCTCGGATCTCGCTTCACTGCGCACCAAGGCGGTGAAGGATGGCGACACCTGGAAGGTCTCCGGCAACAAGACCTGGATCACCCATCCGGTCCGCGCCGACATCATGACGCTCTTGGTGCGCACCGATCCGGAGGCGCCGGGCTATCGCGGCCTCTCGATGCTGATCGCCGAAAAGCCGCGTGGCACCGACGCCGAGCCGTTCCCGGTGGCGGGGTTGACCGGCGGCGAGATCGAGGTGCTCGGCTATCGCGGCATGAAGGAATACGAGCTCGCCTTCGACGGTTTCGAGGTCAAGGGCGAGAACCTGCTCGGCGGCGTCGAGGGGCAGGGCTTCAAGCAGTTGATGCAGACCTTCGAGGCGGCCCGCATCCAGACCGCGGCGCGCGCGCTCGGTGTCGCGCAATGCGCCTTCGATCTCGGCCTGCGCTATGCCCAGGAGCGCATCCAGTTCGGCAAGCCGCTGATCGCCTTCCCGCGCGTCGCCGACAAGCTCGCCATGATGGCGGCCGAGCTCGTCATCGCTCGCCAGCTCACCTATTTCGCCGCCCGCGAGAAGGATGCCGGCCGGCGCTGCGATCTCGAGGCCGGCATGGCCAAGCTCTTGGGCGCCCGCGTCGCCTGGGCTGCGGCCGACAACGCGCTGCAGATCCATGGCGGCAACGGCTTTGCGTTGGAGTACCCGGTCAGCCGCGTGCTCTGCGACGCCCGCATCCTCAACATCTTCGAGGGCGCCGCCGAGATCCAGGCCCAGGTGATCGCGCGCCGGCTGGTCGAGGGGTGAGGCGGGCGTCTAGCTCAAAGGCTCGCCGCCGCCCGCGCCGCCTGGTCGTACTGGCCGGAGAGCGAGCGCATCGCCGCGGCGATCTCGGACAAGCGGACAGGGTCGATGCCGGTCGCGAGCACCGATTTGACCAGCAATTGCTCGCGGATCTGGGCGTAGCGCTTGCAGGCTTCTTCGCCGGCCGGGGTTACGGCGACCGTCTTTTCCTTGCCCTTGCGCCCGCTTTTCAGGAGCTTCAGGCGCTCGAGCTTCTTCAGCGAATAGTTCACCAGATGCGTGTCCTCGATATTGAGGACGAGGCAGATGTCGGCGAGGCGCTTGGGCTTGCCGCGGTGGTTGACGTTGTGCAGGACGAGCACGTCCATCGGCGTCAGCTCCGGCACGCCGGCTGCCGTCATGGCGCGCAGCATCCAGCGGTGGAAGGCGTTGACGGTCATCGTCAGCGCGAACTCGAACTCCGACAGCGCCGGCATCGCGCCCGAAGCGAGATGGCCGGAGGAGACGATCGGGCCGAGGTCGTCGGAAGATTGCATCATGCGGTGCCGGATAGAGCGCGGGATCCCCTCTCCCGAATGGGAGAGGGGTAGGGGTGAAGGACTGCCCTCTCAAGTTTGGATGACAGCGTTGCCGCGGCGCCATTTACGGAAACGGCAGGCCCTCATCCGGCGCTCCGCGCCACCTTCTCCCATCCGGGAGAAGGGGAAGAGGCGGTTCGTCCGTCTTGGCCGTAATGCCTCACATCTTCTTGTAGGCGTCGACGATGGCCTGGCCGTCGGCGCCGGCCTTCTTCAGCCAGTCGGCGGTCAGGGTCTCGCCGGCCTTCTTGAAGCCGTCCTTGAGGGCGGGCGAGGGGGCGTTGACCTTCATGCCCTTGGCCTTGAGCTGGTCGAGATACCAGTTGGTCTTCTCTTCCCAGGTCTTCCAGCCGCGGGCTTCGGCATCGGCCGAGGCCTTGAGGATCGCGTCCTGCGCCGGCTTGTCGAGCGCGGCGAAGGCGGCCTTGTTGACGAAGGTGGCGTTCTTCGGGATCCAGGCCTGGACGTCGTAGAAATGCGTCAGCGTCTCCCAGGCCTTCGAGTCATAGCCGGTGCCGCCCGACGACATGAAGGAGTTGACCACGCCGGTCGCCAGCGCCTGCGGCAGTTCCGCCGCCTGGATCGTCACCGACTGCATGCCGAGGATTTCGCCGAGGCGGGTCGTGCCGACATTGTAGGCCCGCCATTTCAGGCCCTTCATGTCCTCGATCGTATTGATCTCCTTCTTGGCGTAGACGCCCTGCGGCGCCCAGGGAACCATGAACAGGAGCTTGATGCCCTGGCTGTCGAGCTTCTTCTCGACCGCCGCCTTCGAGGCCGCATAGAGCTTCTTCGACTCGACGAAGGAGGTCGCCAGGAACGGCACGACGTCGATGCCGAAGATCGGGTCCTCGTTCTCGTGCAGCGACATCAGCACCTCGCCCATCTGGGCCTGGCCGGTCTGGACGGCGCGCTTGATCTCCGGCGCCTTGAACAGCGCCGCGTTGGCGTGGACGGTGATCGAGAGCTTGCCGCCGGTTGCCGTCTCGACGTCCTTGGCGAAGGTGGCGAGGTTCTCGCTGTGCGGATTGTCCGACGGGTAGGCCGCCGGCAGGTTCCACTTCGCTTGGGCGAATGCCGCCGGGGCGGCGAGTGAAAGGCTCGCGGCGGCGACGCCGGCGACGAGCATGCCCTTGATGAAATCGCTGCGCTTCATGGTGTTCTCCGTTCCCTCTTGGCGATTATGTATCATTGCGGAAAGGCGAGCTGGGGCAAGACCATCACGATCTGCGGGAAGACCGTGATGATCGCGACCGCAGCGACGAGCAGGAAGAAGAACGGCAGCGCGGCGAGCGCGACCGTGTTCGAATCCTTGCCCGACATCGTCTGCAGCACGAACAGGTTGAAGCCGACCGGCGGCGAGACCTCCGCCATCTCGACGATCAGCACCAGGAAGATGCCGAACCAGACCAGGTCGAAGCCGGCGGCCTTGATCATCGGCAGCACGATCGCGGTGGTCAGCACGATCATCGAGATGCCGTCGAGCGCGGCGCCGAGCACGATGTACATCACCGTGAGCGCCGCGATCAGCGCGTAGGGCGAGAGGTGCAGCGAGTCGACCCAGGCGGCGAGCGCGGCCGGGATGCCGGTATAGGCCATCGAGGTCGACATGAAGGAGGCGCCGGCGAGGATCAGCATGATCATGCAGGTGATCCGCGTCGTGCCCATTACGCTCAGCCAGAAGGCTTCCTTGGTCAGCGAGCCAGACCACCAGGCGATGCCGAAGGAGCCGAGCACGCCCCAGGCGGCGCATTCCGTCGCCGTCGCCCAGCCGAGCAGCAGCGACAGGAAGACCAGCGCGATCAGCAGCATGCAGGGGATGAGATTGGCCGATTCCCTGAGCTTCTCGCGCAGCGCCATCTTCGGCTCGGCCGGCGGCGCCTTGTCGGGGTTCATGAGATGCCAGACGACGATGTAGCCGGAATAGAGCGCCATCACGAGCAGGCCGGGCAGGAAACCGGCAAGGAAGATCTGGATGATCGAGACATTCGCCGCCACCGCATAGACCACCATGGTGATCGAAGGTGGGATCAGGATGCCGAGCGTGCCGGCACCGGCGAGCGAGCCGAGCGCGAGCTTCTCGTCATAGCCGCGACGCTTCAGCTCCGGCAGGGCGATCTTGGCGACGGTGGCGCAGGTCGCGGCCGAGGAGCCGGAGACCGAGCCGAAGATGCCGCAAGCCAGCACGTTGACGTGCATCAGCCGGCCCGGCAGCCAGTTCAGCCAGGGTGCGAGGCCGCGGAACATCTCCTCGGACAGCCTTGTGCGGTACAGGATCTCGCCCATCCAGATGAAGAGCGGCAGCGCGGCGAGCGTCCAGGAGGCGCTGTTGCCCCAGATGGTGGTCGCGAGCACCGCGCCGGCCGGGATGCCACCAGCGACGAACTGCATCGCGACCCAGCCGCAGGCCATCAGAGAGATCGCGATCCAGACGCCGCCGGCGAGCAGGACGACGAGCAGGACGAGCAGCAGTGCGGAGATTTCGATCATCGCCATCGTGTCAGACCCCGCTCGCCATGGCGCGCTCGACGATCTCGTCGTCGGATTGCGGCGGCGGCTTCTCGTAGCGCGGCGTCTGCCCGCGCAGTACGACATGAACGAACTCGTCGAACATGGCGACGAACAGGATGACGAGGCCGCCGGAATAGCCGAGCTGCGGGATCCACATCGGCATGGCGACGACACCGCCGGCGACGTCGTTGAACTCGTAGGACTGCCAGGTCATCACCACGGCGTGCCAGGCGAAGAAGCCGGCGAAGCCGAGGCCGAGGATCAGCGAAAAGCACTCGAAGAGCCAGCGCGTGCGGCCCTGGAAACGGTCGATCAGCAGGCCGACCCGGATCATCTCGCCGGATTTGAAAGTGTGGGCGAGGCCGAGGAAGGCCATCGCCGCCATGCACCAGGAGGCGAAATCGTCGCCGGCGGGGATGTTGAAGCCGACCTCGCGGCCGATCGACAGCCCCATCATCAGGACGAGGATCGCGATCAGGAAGAGGCCGGCAGCATAGCCGGAGAAGAGGTAGAGCGCGTCGAGGAAGCGGCGGATCATGCGCGCGCCTCCGGACGGCGTGCCGCCACGCCAGCCGATTGCGCCATGCGCAAAGCAGCGGTTGCCAGGACCGGTCCCGTCATGAAAGCCTCCCCTAGATCGGCCCGGCCCCTCAGCCATGTCCCGATCGCAAAGCCGATCCTAATCGGCGAAATGAGCTTGTCAACGTTTCATCGACGATTTATCGATGAAACGTCAAAGAGCCGTTATGGCCAATAAGCGGGGGATCAGATGACGAGCGGCCGTTGGGACTTCTGGATCGACCGTGGCGGCACCTTCACTGACGTGATCGGCCGCGATCCTGCAGGCAAATTGCATGCCCGCAAGCTGCTCTCCGAGAATCCCGGCGCCTATCGCGACGCCGCCGTCCAGGGCATCCGCGATCATCTCGGCCTCAAGGCCGGCGAGCCGATCCCGGCTGGTACGGTCGGCGAAGTCCGCATGGGCACGACGGTCGCGACCAATGCCCTGCTCGAGCGCAAGGGCGATCGCACGCTGCTCGTCACCACCAAGGGCTTCCGCGACGCACTGCGCATCGGCTACCAGGCCCGGCCCGACATCTTCGCCAAGGAGATCATCAAGCCTGAGCAGCTCTATGACGCCGTGGTCGAGGTCGAGGAGCGCGTGCTCGCCGATGGCTCGGTCGAGAAGGCCGCTGACGAGGCCGCGATCCGCTCTGCATTGCAGGCGCAATACGATGCCGGATTCCGCGCCATCGCGATCGCCTTCATGCATGGCTATCGCTATCCGGCGCATGAGCAGCTCGCTGCCAAGGTGGCTAGGGATATCGGCTTCCCGCAGGTCTCGGTCAGCCATGAGGTCTCGCCGCTGATCAAGCTGGTCGGGCGCGGCGACACCGCCGTGGTCGACGCCTATCTCTCGCCGATCCTCGCCCGCTATGTCGCACAGGTCTCGGAAGAGCTCGACATCGCCCGCACCGGCGCCCGGCTGATGTTCATGATGTCCTCGGGCGGTCTCACCGCTGCCGAACTGTTCCAGGGCAAGGATGCGATCCTGTCCGGCCCCGCAGGCGGCGTCGTCGGCTTGGCCGAGACCGGCCGTTCGGCCGGCTTCGACAAGGTCATAGGCTTCGACATGGGCGGCACCTCGACCGACGTCGCCCATTTCGACGGCGAATATGAGCGCGCCTTCGAGACCGAGGTCGCCGGCGTGCGCATGCGCGCCCCGATGATGCTGATCCACACCGTTGCTGCGGGTGGCGGGTCCATTTTGCATTATGACGGCTCGCGCTTCCGCGTCGGCCCCGATTCCGCTGGCGCCAATCCCGGCCCGGCCGCCTATCGCCGCGGCGGGCCGCTCGCCGTGACCGACGCCAATGTCATGGTCGGCAAGCTGATCCCGTCCTATTTCCCGGCGATCTTCGGGCCCGGCCAGGACCAGACGCTCGATGTCGCGGCAGTGCGCGGGAAGTTCGCGACGGTCGCGGCCGAGGTTGGCGATGGTCGCTCGCCCGAGGAGGTCGCCGACGGCTTCGTCCAGATCGCCGTCGCGAACATGGCCGAGGCGATCAAGAAAATCTCAGTGCAGCGTGGCTATGACATCACCCGTTATGCGCTGAACTCCTTCGGCGGCGCCGGCGGCCAGCATGCCTGCCTCGTCGCCGACGCGCTCGGCATCAAGACCGTGCTGCTGCACCCCTTCTCAGGTCTGCTCTCGGCCTATGGCATGGGCCTCGCCGAGATCCGCGCCACCCGCACCGCGGCGCTCGACGTGCCGCTCGACGCCGAGGCCAAGGCTGCGATTGCCGCTGTCGGCGAACGGCTGGGCGCTGAGACCCGGAGCGAGGTCGCCGGCCAGGGCGTGCCCGATGGCGATATCGCCATCCATGTCCGCGCCCATGTTCGCTATGCCGGCACTGATACGGCGATTGCCGTCGCCTTCGGCAGCCGTGCCGAGATGCAGGACGCCTTCCAGGCAGCCCACAAGGCCCGCTTCGGCTTCATGGACGAGACCAAGGCGCTGGTGGTCGAGGCCGTCGAGGTCGAGGCCGTTGGTGGCGGCGCTCGCTTCGAGGAGGCTGCGGCCGCCGAGAGTGCCGGCGAGCCCGGAATCGCTGAGCGCACCCGCTTCTTCTCGAAGGGGCAATGGCACGAGGCGGCGATCGTCCGGCGCGAGGCGATGGCCCGGGGGCAGGGCATTGCCGGCCCGGCGATCGTGATCGAGCCGAACCAGACCGTCGTGGTCGAGGATGGCTGGACCGCCAAGCTCACCGCCAAGGACCATCTCGTCCTGACCCGCAGCAAGGCGCTGGTCCAGAACGCCGCGATCGGCACCAAAGCCGACCCGGTCATGCTCGAGATCTTCAACAACCTGTTCATGTCGATCGCCGAGCAGATGGGCGTGACACTGCAGAACACCGCCTATTCGGTGAACATCAAGGAGCGGCTCGACTTCTCCTGCGCAGTCTTCGCGTCGGATGCCTCGCTTGTCGCCAACGCCCCGCATATGCCGGTCCATCTCGGCTCGATGGACAAGTCGGTCGAGACTGTCATCAAGAACAACCCGGTGATCAAGCCGGGCGACGTCTACTGCCTGAACGCCCCCTATAATGGCGGCACGCATCTGCCTGACATCACGGTCTGCACGCCGGTCTTCGACAATGAGGACAGGGACATCCTGTTCTGGGTGGCGAGCCGCGGCCACCATGCCGATGTCGGCGGCACCGCGCCGGGCTCGATGTCGCCGCTCGCGACGAATATCGAGGAGGAAGGGGTCTATATCGATAATTTCAAGATCGTCGATCAGGGTCGCTTCTGCGAGGAGGATCTGGTCAAGCTCCTGACCGGCGCGCGCTATCCGGTGCGCAACGTCGTCCAGAACGTCAACGACCTGAAGGCCCAGATCGCCGCCAACGAGAAGGGCGTGGCCGAGCTGAAGAAGATGATCCGCTCCTTCGGCCTCGACGTCGTCCAGGCCTATATGGGCCACGTCCAGGACAATGCCGCCGAAAGCGTCGCGCGCCTGCTGACGAAGCTGCACGACGCCGAATTCACCTATCCGATGGACCAGGGCTGCGCGATCAAGGTGAAGATCACCATCGATCGCGACAAGCGTGAGGCCACCGTCGACTTCACCGGCACCTCGCCGCAGCGCGAGGACAATTTCAATGCGCCGGCGCCCGTCACCCGCGCCGCCGTGCTCTACGTCTTCCGCGTCATGGTCGACGACGCGATCCCGATGAACGCCGGCTGCCTGCGGCCGATCAAGGTGATCGTGCCGGAGGGTTCGATGCTGGCGCCGCGTTATCCGGCCGCCGTCGTCGCCGGCAATGTCGAGGTCAGCCAGGCCGTGACCAACACGCTGTTCGGCGCGCTCGAGGCGATGTCGTCCTCGCAGGGCACGATGAACAACCTGACCTTCGGCAACGACCAGTATCAGTATTACGAGACGATCTGCTCGGGCTCGCCGGCCGGTCCGGGCTTCAACGGAACCTCGGGCGTGCATGTCCACATGACCAATTCGCGCCTAACCGATCCGGAGATCCTGGAGACGCGCTTCCCGGTCGTGCTGGAGGATTTCCACATCCGCGCCGGTTCGGGTGGCAAGGGCGAATGGAATGCTGGCGACGGCACCAGCCGCACCATCCGTTTCCTCAAGACGATGGACTGCGCCATCCTCGCCTCGCATCGCAAGGTCAGGCCCTTCGGCATGAAGGGCGGCGAGCCTGGCGAGCTTGGCAAGACGCTGGTCAGGCGGCTTTCGGGCGCGGTCGAGGAGCTCAAGCCCAGCGATCAGACGCTGCTCCAGGCCGGCGAGGCGGTGACCGTGATCACGCCGACCGCCGGCGGCTATGGAAAGCGCAAGGGTTGAGGCTTAGGTCTGGTCTTCGAGACGGAGACCAGACCATGCCCCAGACCTGGATGATCACCGGTGCCAATCGCGGCATCGGCCTGGCGCTGACGATGGAATTGCTGCGGCGAGGCGACCATGTCGTCGCCGCAGCGCGCGATCCCTGGGGCGGGGCACTGGCGGAGGTCGCAGGCGGGCAGGCCGGGACGCTGACCCCGCTTGAGCTCGACGTCACCTCGGATCGTAGCATCGCCGCGGCAAAGCAGGCGCTCGATGGCCGGCCGATCGACGTGCTCGTCAACAATGCCGGCGTCTACGGCCCGCGCGACCGGCAATCGGCGCTCGACATGGACTTCAAGGCCTGGCGTGAGGTCTTCGAGGTCAATGTTTACGCCCCGCTACGTGTAGCGCAGGCCTTCCTGCCCAATGTCGAGGCGGGCTCGGGCCGCAAGATCGTGACGATCTCCAGCCAGATGGGCTCGCTTGGGCGCAATCCGTCGGGCGCCGTCGCCTATCGCTCCTCGAAGGCGGCAGTGAACATGGTGATGGTCACCTTCGGCAATGCGGTGCGCGACAGTGAGGTCGCAGTGCTGCTCTTCCATCCCGGCTGGGTCCGCACCGATATGGGTGGCGGCGGCGCTGATATCCCGCCGACCGAGAGCGCCGCCGGGCTGATCGCGACGATCGACGCCTCGGGCATGGCTCAGACCAACAGCTTCCGTAACTGGAAGGGCGAGGCGATTCCGTGGTGATCGCCTCGCGCTGAAGATCAGTTCCCGCGGGTCGAGGCCAGCCAGATCCCGCCGCCGATCAGGAAGCCGCCGCTGAACTTCGACATCAGCCGGACGCGCCTCTGCGATAGGAAGCGGCCGGCCCGGCCGGAGAGGATCGCATAGGCGCTGTCGCTGACTGCGGCGAAGAGCATGGCGGTCGCACCCATGATCGCGATCTGGGTGGCGTAGTCGCGCGCCGGATCGAGGAACTGCGGGAAGAAGGCGCCGAAGAAGACCAGCGTCTTCGGGTTGCTGAGCGCGACCAGCAGCCCTTGCAGGAAGAAGCCCCCGCGTGGCGGGCGCGCCTCGGCGGCGCCATCCGTGATCTCGCCGGCGCTGCGGTACATCTTCCAGCCGAGCCAGATCAGATAGGCGGCACCGGCGAGCCTGACCCAGTCGAACCAGTGGCCCATCGCGGCGATGACCGAGCTCAGGCCGATGCCGACGATGGCAATCATGATCACCAGCCCGGCCTGGGTTCCTGCCATGTTGAGAAGGCCGGCGCGGCTACCATGCTTCAGGCTGTTGGCGATGATCAGCGTCACCGTCGGGCCGGGCACGATCACGATGACGAAGCAGGCGACGAGATAGGCGGCGAACAGCTCGAATGACATGGGGGAGCCTCCGGACGGCTTGGCGGCCGCCTTTAAGGCGGCTCTCCATTCCTCTCCTGTTTGCGAAGGCCTGTCGAGAGAGGGGGGGGCGCGTGGCGAGCATCGAGTTTCAGGTCGCCCCGCTGACGCCGGCGCACTGGCCGGCGCTGGAGGATCTCTTCGGGCCGCAAGGGCCCTGCTATGGCTGCTGGTGCAACCATTTCCGCATGCCGCCAAAGCTGCGCAAGCCGCTGCTCGGCGATGGCGCGCGGCAGCTCTTCGAGGAACGGGTGAGGACAGGCCCGCCACCCGGCGTGCTCGCTTTCGCCGGTGACGTTGCCGTCGGCTGGCTGCAGATCGGGCCCCGGGTGCATGTGCCCGAGTGGAACAACCCGCGCCGTGCTTCGACGCCTCTGCCCGACGCGTCTTCAGAGGACGAGCGCAACTGGGCGGCATCGTGCTTCTTCGTCCGCAAGGGCTTTCGCGGCAAGGGCGTCACGGCCGCGCTGCTGTCGGGCGGGGTGGTTTTCGCGCGGGCTAGCGGCGCGCACCTGGTCGAGGGGGCGCCGATGGACAATGAGGGCAAGCGCAGCGCCGATGGGCTCTATGTCGGCCCAGAGAGCGTGTTTCAGCGTGCCGGTTTCGTCGAAGTTGCGCGGCAGAAGCCCGGCCGGCCGCTGATGAGATTCATGCTCTGACGGCAGGATGCCGAAGGCTGATGCATAAAAGGCTGTCAAGCTAAAAGTTTCAAATATTTGAGTTGGTTAGCTGGCTCCGTTAAGCATCTGTTTGCTTCGCAGCTGCGAGAAGTCGGCCGCTCGGCTTTGGCGGTGGATGTGATGCGGCGGTTCGGGTTGACGGCGAAGATCACGGTGCTTTTCGCGATCTTCGGCATCGCGGCGGCGCTCGGTCTTGCCAGTGCCGTGCGCGGGCTTGATTCCGTCCATGAGATCGACCGCGAAGCCTTTGGCGGGCAGCAGCTCGCCAACAAGGCTGCATTGCTTTCCAGCCGCGTCGCGCAGGCGTCGCTGCTCAGCCGTTTCGACGACGCGACCGAGCCGCGAGCCGTCGAGCAGGCGCTCGATCAGCTCGATGCCGCAGTAGAGCTCGTCGATGCGGCACGCGCCAACTTAGCGTCTTCGTTGCCGGCAAACATATTGCAGGCCAATGCCACCTTGGATGCGCGCATCCGGACCTTCATCGATTTCCAGCGCGACATCGTCGATATCGGCCGCAGGGTCTCGCCGAAGGCGGCATTGATCGAGGCCTCGGCCGAAGCCGCCAAGGAGAATGTCCGCCAGATCATGCTGGTGACCTCGCTGATGCGCGACGAGCTCGACCGGCAGGCCGGGATCGCTGCGGCCCGCGCACAGGACCTCGCCTCGCAAGTGAGGTTGCGCGTCATCATGATTGCCGCCGGCCTGCCACTCGCCGGTGGGCTGCTGGCGATCTTGATGTTGCGGGCGCATCTGACCCGGCCCCTGCGGGAGTTGATGGATACGATCAAGCTGGCGACATCGTCGGATCGGGTCGTCGACGTACCGCATCGCAAGCGCCGCGATGAGATCGGCGAGCTCGCCCGCACGGTGCGGACGCTGAGCGAGGTCCGCGCTACCCTCGTCACCCGCGATGCCGAAGCCGACCTGTCGCAGCTGCATCAGCAGCGGCGCACCGAGGAGTTGCACAGGATCGCCCAGGAGTTCGAGGCGCGGATCGGCCGCCTGCTCGCCGATATCGGCCGGCTGAGCGAGGGGCTGCGCGGGGCGCTTGCCGCATCCGCCGCCCGCTCAGCGCAGATCTCGCATAGCGGCAGTGCTGCGGCCCAGGCGGTCGCCGGGGCAGGCGAGGAGGCGCAGCGCATCGCCGATGCCGCGGTGCGGCTGGAAGAGGTGGTCGAGCAGATCAATCGCGAGGTCAGGCGCGTCTCGGAGACCGCGAGCCTGGCGACCCGCGACGCGGCCGGCACGGTCGGTCTGGTTGGCCGGCTGACCGAGAACGCCGGCAAGATCCGCGACGTCGTCCAGCTGATCGAGGCGATCGCCCGGCAGACCAACCTGCTCGCGCTCAACGCCACGATCGAGGCGGCGCGGGCCGGCGCACAGGGCCGCGGCTTTGCCGTCGTCGCCAGCGAGGTGAAGGCGTTGGCGACGCAGACCGCGGACGCGACGGCGCAGATCTCGGCCCGTATCGCGACCGTGGACGCGGCATTGTCGCAAGCCGCTCAGGCGATCATCGGCATCGCTAGCCGCGCCGGCGCGGTCGAGCAGGCGAGCACCGAGATCTCGACCATGGTCGCTTCGCATACCGGCCTGCTGCAGGGGCTCGGCGAGACCATCGCGCGGATCTCGGTGGTCACCGGGCAGGCCGCCGCCGCGGTCACGACGATCGCGGGAGCCGGTGTCCAGACCACCGCCCATGCCGAGCAGGGCGCGAGTGGCGCCCGGCAGCTCGACGAGCGGATCTCGGCTTTGCAGGCGGAGGCCGACGAGTTCGCCCGGCGCCTGCGCGCCGCCTGAACCGACTTGCCTTGGCCGGCCGACTCGCGGCCATGTGCGCCATGCCAAAAAGCATGTGCATCCCCTCATGAGCTGGTCACCGCAGCAGGACGCGGCGCTCGCCGCCGTGGCCGATTGGCTCAAGGCCGGCTCGCCGCAGCTCTTTCGCCTGTTCGGCTATGCCGGTACGGGCAAGACCACGCTCGCCCGCCATCTCGCCGAAGGCGTCGACGGCACGGTCGTCTTCGCCGCCTTCACTGGCAAGGCCGCGCTCGTCCTGCGCAACAAGGGCTGCGAGGGCGCGCAGACCATCCATTCGCTGATCTACCGCTCGCGCGGCGTCGACGAGGAGAGCCCGACCTTCGTGCTCAACCGCGAGAGCACTGCCGCCAAGGCCAAGCTGATCATCATCGACGAATGCTCGATGGTCGATGAGGAGCTCGGCCGCGATCTGCTTTCCTTCGGCACGCCGGTGCTGGTGCTCGGCGATCCCGCCCAGCTGCCTCCGGTCAAGGGCGGTGGCTTCTTCACCGAGGCCGAGCCCGACGTGATGCTGACCGAGGTCCATCGCCAGGCGGCCGACAATCCGATCGTGCGCATGTCGATGATCGTGCGCGAGGGCGGGCGGCTCGAGATCGGCGACTACGGCGCGAGCCGGATCATCCGGCGTGACCAGATCACGCCGGAGATCGTGCTGTCGGCCGACCAGGTCCTGGTCGGCATGAACAAGACGCGCCGGCTCTACAATGCCCGCATGCGCCAGCTCATGGGCCATGTCGCCAACGTGCCGGCGGTCGGCGAGAAGCTGGTCTGCCTGCGCAACGACAAGAGCAAGGGCCTGCTCAATGGCGGCGCCTGGATCGTGCAGGAGCTCAAGACCTCGAAGAAGGGTCTCATCACCATGCGGGTGACGCCGGAGGACGACACCGGGGGTAAGCCGGTGAAGGTCTCGGTCATGCCGAACTTCTTCGATGGCACCGAGGATGAAGTGCCCTGGGAGCTGCGCCGCCACACCGACGAGTTCACCTTTGGATACGCGCTCACCGTCCACAAGGCGCAGGGCTCGCAATGGGACAACGTCGTCATGTTCGACGAGGCCTTCGCCTTCCGCGAGCACCGGGCGCGCTGGCTCTATACCGGCCTGACGCGCGCGGCCGAGACGATCACCGTGGTGATGTAGGCTCGGTCGGGAAGGCAGGCCGCGTTGCGTGGCCGCTACGGCGAATGTCCCAGCCCTGAGAATTCACGCTCCGAGCCGTAATTCTTGAGCACATCCTTGGCTATGATCAGCCTTTGAATCTCGCTGGTCCCGTCAAAGATCCGAAAAGCGCGCGTATGACGGAACAGCCGCTCGACCGTGCCACGAGCGACGCCGAGACCGCCAAAGATCTGCACCGCCTGATCGACGATCTGAAAACAGGCCTCGGTCGAGAAAAGCTTTGCGATGGAGGCTGATCTCGCGAGCGGGTGGCCGAGATCGTATTGCCAGGCAGCCTTGTAGACCAGCAACGCAGAGGCATCGACGGCGACCGCCATATCGGCGAGCTTGCCCTGGATCATCTGATGGTCTGCGATGGGCTTCTTGAAGGCGGTCCGAGACAAGCTGCGGCCGGTCGCCTCATGCATCGCGCGTTTCGCGAAGCCCAGTGTCGCCGCGCCAACTGTTGGGCGAAACACTTCGAGAGCGTGCATGGCGATGTCGAAGCCTTGCCCTTCCTCCCCGAGCATTGCATCCGCCGGCACGCGACATTCATCGAGAGTCCAGGTCCCGACAGTATGCGGAGACATGACCTCGACGCGCTCTTCCAGGCGCAATCCGGGATTTTTCCCATCGACCAGGAATGCCGAAATCCCGCCCGCTCGCTCCGTTCTCGCGAACACGACGTAGAGATCGGCCAGGCCGGCGTTGGACGTCCAGGTCTTTCGACCATTGAGGATGAATTGGTCGCCGCCGCGCCGAGCGCTCGTCGTGATCGCGCGTGCATCCGAGCCGGCCTCCGGCTCCGACAGCGCGAATGCGGGCAGCAATCGCCCCGCCAGATAGTCGTCAAGATAGCGCTCCAGCTGTGATCGGCTCCCGGCGAGCATGATCGGCAACATGCCCAGCCACGGCTCGGAGATCGAAACATCGGCGATGCCCGAGCAGTACGCCGAGATTTCGCGCAACAGGCAGATGCTGCGCAGATCGAAGCGCCTGAAGCCGGGTGTCTGCACATCAGACGGCGCCGTGGGGGCGAGCCATCGACTGGCGCCCAGCATCTCGAAAATTTCCCGGGCGGCTGTCCCATCGCCGCCTTCGTCCGCTTGAAATCGGTGGAGGTCGCGAACGGCCCAGTCCGTGAAACCCTGTGCGAGATCTCGGTGTGGCGCTTCGAAAAAGGGCAAATCCAGGTGCGATAGGTCCAAGCAAGCCTCGCTTACGAGCATGTTCCGAACGTGCTGGGCGTGAAACTTTGGGCCGCGCGCCGTAATCCGATCTGTCCACCTTCGACTACGCGCTCACGGTCCACAAGACGCAGGCCGGTGCAATGCTGCAAGCAGGCACGCACGCTCGAGGTCCTTGGGCCGGCCGAAGCCTTCGATCATGCGCCTGAGCTCGTCCCGCTCGGGGACATAGACCGTTGCTGCGCCGACTGTGATTGCCTGGCGCGTCATCGGCTGGACCGGATGCCAGATATCGCCGACGCGGTGCTCGAAACCGGCCATGAGATCCACGGGCACGGGCGGCGCTGACCACTTTGCCAGGATCTCTGACCTGAATAGCGAGTTGGGTGGCCCTTGATAGGGCTCGATGCCGAGAGCCGGCAGGATGCGGCTGATATCCTCGACGCTCAGCAGGACGTCGACATCGGCGACGGTGATCGGGCTGGCACCGTGGAGGGCCGCCGCGGCACTGGCGATGATCCACCAGGGATCACGTGTCGGCCCCATGATTGCAGCGACGGAACCGAGGGTTTCGATCAGGGGCGCTGGCAGGTTCATGGCGGGCCTATAGCAGCCTTGAGGGCGGCTCCGCCATGCTTGACGCTGACGAGACAAGGTCGAGCCAGACCGCCACGGTAGATTGGAATTGCGCAGAGCGATGCTGGCGGAGAAGAATTTTCTTGGTATGCGATGGTGTCGGGCCGCCCGGCGACGCATCGAGAGCCATCATGAACATCGCCCAGAACTTCGACCTGTGGATCGACCGCCGCGGCAGCAACTGCGCCAAATGGGACAAGATGGAGGCCATCTATGGCGTCCCGGTTTCCGACGGCATCGCCATGTGGGTCGCCGATATGGACTTTCGCCCGCCGGCTTGCGTCCAGGCCGCGATCGAGGCAATGGCCGCTCACGGCGTCTATGGCTATTTCGGCGATGAGCGGACGAATAGCGACGCCATCCGCTGGTGGATGAAGGAGCGCCATGGCTGGGTGGTCGAGCCACAGGCGATCTTCACCACGCACGGGCTGGTGAACGGCACGGCGCTCTGCGTCGACGCCTATACCAAGCCGGGCGACGGCGTCGTCCTGATGACGCCGGTCTACCACGCCTTCGCCCGTGTCATTAAGGCGGCCGGCCGCGAGGTCGTCGAATGCAAGCTCGCGCAGCAGGACGGCCGCTACGTCCTCGACATCCCCGCCTGGGATGCGCAGATGACCGGCAAGGAGCGGATGCTGATCCTGTGCTCGCCGCACAATCCGGGCGGCCGGGTCTGGAGCCGTGATGAGCTCAGGCAGATCGCCGATTTCTGCGTCCGCCACGACCTGATCCTGGTCTCCGACGAGATCCACCACGACCTGGTCATGCCGGGATACAAGCACACGGTCATGGCCAATGCCGCGCCGGAGATCCTGGATCGCCTGGTGATGATGACCGCGACGACCAAGACCTTCAACATCGCCGGCGCCCATGTCGGCAACGTCATCATTCCCGATGAGGCGCTGCGCGCTCCGTTCCGCGCCCGGATGAATGCACTCGGCATCTCGCCGAACTCCTTCGGCATGGAGATGTCGACGGCTGCCTACAGCCCGCAGGGCGCAGCCTGGGTCGACTCCTTGGTCGCCTATCTCGACGGCAACCGCCGGCTCTTCGACGACGCCGTCGGCAGCATTCCCGGCATCCGCTCGATGCCGCTGGAATCGACCTACCTCGCCTGGGTCGATTTCGCCGGCACCGGGATGGATGCCAAGGAGTTCATCGCCCGCGTCGAGAAGCAGGCGAAGATCGCGGTGAACCACGGGACGAGCTTCGGCGCCGGCGGCGACAGCTTCCTGCGCTTCAATCTTGCGACCCAGCGCTCCGTCGTGATCGAGGCCGCCGAGCGCCTGAAGAAGGCGTTCGCCGATATGCAATAGGCGGCGCTGGCGAGGTCGAACTTGCCAGCCGTGCCTTCTGCCTCACAACCTCTGCGAGGTCGTGCCCTTGGCGATGATCGGACCGGTCGGTCGGCCGGTCGGCGAGCCGGTCGCAGGTTCCAGCGTGATCTCGAAGAGCTGGTCCTTGCCGAGCGGCAGATTGTCGAGCCGCAGCGGTGTCGAACGCGCGCGATCGATCAGGCCGACCGAGCGCGGCCCGACGGCGCGATCCCACAGCGTCCAGATCTCCAGCGCCTTGCCGGCCGGCACGTCGATGCTCTGCAGAGGCAGCATCTCGACGCGCCCATCGGCGAAGGTATGCACCACGGCGGCGGCGGCGTTGCTGTCGGTCAGCAGCACCGCCACCATGAGCGGCTGGCGGCTGGCGCGGTCGAGCGCACTGATGAGGCCGACCGCCAGCAGCACGGTCGCCAGCGCGCCGGCAAAGGCCGCACCGCGCCAGACAAACAGGCTGTTCCACCACTCCGTAAGGCGGCCGGGGCTGGCCGTGACCGGGCGTAGCGTCGCTGCCGCCGCGGAGGCGGCCGGCTGGATGAGGCCGGCTATTCCGGCCTCGATCCGGGACCAGAGATCAGCGGGGGGCTTGATCGAGGTCGCTGTGGCGTCGAGCGCTGCGAAATGGCGGCGCCAGCGTTCGACCGCGGTGGCGAAAGCGGTGTCCTGCTCCAGGCGATGCTCAGCGGCGTCGCGTTCCTGGCCTTCGAGCAGGCCAAGGACGTATTCGCCCGCGAGCGCATTGTATTCTGGCGAGGCTGCGTCGACGACGGGGCTCATCCGAGGCACTCCTTCAGCGAGAGCAGCGAGCGGCGGATCCACGACTTGACGGTCCCGAGCGGCAGCTTGAGGCGCCCGGCGATCTCGCCATGCGTCAGCCCCTGGACGAAGGCGAGCAGCACGAGGCCACGCCGCTGCGGCGGCAGCATTTCGAGGCAGGCACGCAGCGCGGTGGCGTCGGAGAGCTTCGACATCACGGTCTCCGGATCATCCTCCTCGCTCGCCGTCTCCTCGGCGATCGGGGTGTCGCTGGTCTCGGTGCGCTTCTCGTCGCGCAGGATCGAGAGCGAGCGGTTGCGCAGGATCGCGTAGATCCAGGTCAGGCCGGCTCCGCGTTCCGGATCGAAGCGGGCGGCATGTCTCCAGACCAGCACGAACGCGTCCTGCACCGCTTCCTCCGCCAGGGCTCGGCGCTTCAGCAGACGTTGCGCCACACCGAGCATACGCGGCGACTCCGCCTCGTAGATGCGCTTGAGCGCTGATTTATCGCCGGTGGCGCAGGCGAGCAGCGCGGTTTCGATCTCGCCGGCCTGCCGCGGCTGCGTTGCGTCCGTCGCCATTCCTCTCCCCGGTATCCGGCCGTCCTCACCGATGCGGCGAGCCCATTGTTACGCGATAGCTGCGGCCTTGGATGCGTCCGAGGCTTTTATTTTTTCGCCCGCATCCGGTCCGGGAGCCCATCGCTATCCGCCATGGGTGCCGCGCCAAAGCAGGCGCAGGCCGACCCTTTTTGAGATCGCGACACGAACCGGAGGACATCCAATGACCAAGGCTCGCAACCTGCTTCTCGCATCCCCCATTCTCGCTGCGACCTTCGCTGCTGCGACCGCAGCCCAGGCCGGCATGCTCGCCGCGCTGACCGGCGACGACACGCTCACCATGGTCGACACCGCGACCCAGAAGGCCGGCAAGTCGATGAAGGTCACCGGCATCAACGGCAAGATCGCCGGCATCGACGTCCGCCCCGCCGATGGCATGCTCTACGCGCTTGGCGTCGACGGCACGATCTACACAATCGACCAGGCCGGCAAGGCGACGATGAAGTCGAAGATGGACACGGTGCTTGCCGCCGGCACGATGGCGACGGTCGACTTCAACCCGGCTGCCGACCGGCTGCGCGTCATCGGCGCGGACGGCACCAATCTCCGCGTCAACGTCGACGACGGCAAGACCACCGTCGACGGCAAGCTGAAGTTTGCCGAGACCGATATGCACAAGGGCGAGACGCCGATGGTCATCGCCGGCGCCTACAGCAACTCGGTCAAGGGCACCAAGGAGACGGCGCTCTACGACATCGACGGCAAGATCGGTGGACTGCTGAAGCAGGCGCCGCCGAATGACGGCGTGCTCGGAGCCATCGGCAAGCTCGGCATCACCGCGAAGGCGATCGCCTTTGACATCGAGACGGCCGCTGACGGCACGAACACCGGCTGGCTCGTCGCCGATGGCGGCCTCTACAAGCTCGACATCGCCACTGGCAAGGCCGCGATGATCGGCAAGATCAACGGGCTCAACGCGCCGGTACGTGACGTCGCGGCATTGCCGGCGATGTGAGCCGAACGCATCTTCCGACCTGCGGGAGGCCGTCGTTCCATCAGGGACGGCGGCCTTTCCGTCTGAGGAACAGTTGGCGAGGCGGCCGGGCTTTCGCCATAGTTGCAGTGGACCTTGCGGCGACGCAGACGGCGGAGGCAAGAGCATGGCGGATCGCTCCGAGCCAAGTCAGAAGGTGCTGGCGCTGCAGCGCTTCGGGCTAGGCCTGAAGCCCGGGCAGGCCGCTGGCGTCGCGGATGCGCGCGAACGTCTGCTCACGGATATCCGCGGTGAAGGCGCGCCGCAGCCGAACGTCAGCTTTTCCGGCGCCGCCCCGATCGGCCGGGCGCTCTATGCCTTCGAGGATGAGGAGCGCGCGGCGCGTGAATCGCGCCGCGTCGCCGCACTGCCGGGCATGGGGCAGGGCGTGCAGGTCGCTGCCGCGCCACCGGCCCCTGGCCAGCCGCAAGGCCAGATGACGGCGCCGGCGCAGCCGGTTCCTCAGTTTCCGCAGACGATCTATCGCGAGGAGGCGGTCGCGCGGGTTCAGCTCGCGCTCGAGGCCGAGACGGGCTTCGCCGAGCGGCTCGTCCAGTTCTGGTCGAACCATTTCTGCGTCTCGGTCGCCAAGGGCAATTTCGTGCGCGCCATGGCCGGCGCCTTCGAGCGCGAGGCGATCCGCCCCAACATCTTCGGCCGCTTCGAGGATTTGCTGATCGCCGTCGAGAGCCATCCGGCGATGCTCAACTTCCTCGACAACCAGCTCTCGATCGGCCCGGATTCGCGCGCCGGCAAGCGCCGTGGCCGCGGCCTCAACGAGAATCTCGCCCGCGAGATCATGGAGCTGCACACGCTCGGCGTTTCCGGCGGCTATACGCAGGCGGATGTCACCAGCCTGGCGCGGATCATCACCGGCTGGACGGTGGTGGGGCGCGATGCCCGCCTCGGCTTCCCCGGATCCTTCGCCTTCAATCCCGGTCTGCATGATCCTGGCGGCCAGAGATTGCTCGGCAAGGTCTACCGGCAGGACGGCAAGGAAAAGGGCATGGCGGCGCTCGCCGACCTCGCCCGCCATCCGAGCACCGCAACCTTCATCGCCCGCAAGCTCGCCCGGCATTTCGTCGCCGACGATCCGCCGCAGGTGCTGGTCGCCGATCTCGCCCGTGTCTTCCGCGAGACGGGCGGCGACCTCGCCGCGCTCTCGCGGGCACTGGTCACGTCGGAACTCGCCTGGACCGCGCCGGCGACCAAGCTGCGCACGCCGCAGGAATTCCTCGTCGCGGCGTTCCGGGCGCTCGGCCGCAAACCGGATTTCGGCCAGATCGCGGGGCCGCTCGGGGTGATGGGCCAGCCGCTCTGGCAGCCCTCAGGGCCCGACGGCTATCCGGATACGAACGCGGCCTGGGCGACGCCGGAAGGGATCAAGACCCGCATCGACGTCGCCGCCCAGCTCGGCCGGCAGGCGGCGGGCTCGATCGCCGATCCGCGCACGCTGGTCGAGGAGGTGCTCGGCCCGCTCGCCTCGGCCCAGACCAGGCAGGCGGTGGCGCGCGCCGAAAGCAAGCAGCAGGCGATCGCGCTGCTCTTGATGTCGCCCGAATTCCAGCGGAGGTGAGCATGGCCGCCGACGATGATGATTGCGAACGGATGACGCCCTCGCGCCGCGCCGTGCTCGGTGCGGCGAGCGCGCTCTTCGCCTGGTCCTACATGCCGAAATTCGCCCATGCGGCGGCCGGCTCGCGCGATTCTCGCTTCCTGCTGGTGGTGCTGCGCGGCGCGCTCGACGGGCTCTCGGCCGTGCCGCCGCTCGGCGATCCCGGTTATGCGGAGCTGCGCGAAGGCATCGCGCTGGCCAAGGACGGGCCGGAGGCGGCGCTGCCGCTAGACGGCTTCTTCTATCTGCATCCGGCGATGCCGAACCTGGCGCGGCTCTATGCTGGCGGGCAGGCGGCGATCGTCCATGCCAGCGCCACCGGCTATCGCGAGCGCTCGCATTTCGACGGGCAGGATGTGCTCGAAAGCGGGCAGGGCGGCCCGGGCAAGACCGATTCAGGCTGGCTCAACCGGCTGATCGCCAGCCTGCCGCCGGGCGAGGCTGTGTCGCGCCATGGCGCGCTCGGCGTCGGCGTGGTGCCACCTCTCGTCGTGCGTGGCGAGGCGCCGGTGCTGGGCTGGGCGCCGCCGCGCATGGCACGGGCCGGCGCCGATCTCGTCCAGCGCCTCGGCGATCTCTATGGCGAGCGCGATCCCGGTCTGGCGCTGGTGCTGAAGCGGGCGATCGAAACCGAGTTGATCGCGACCAGGCAAGGCGCCGAGCAGCCGCGTGGCGGCGGCGGGCCTGACAGTGCCGACGGCATGAAGCGCATCGCCGAGGGAGCCGCCCGGCTGGTCGGCGCCGAGGACGGCCCGCGCATCGCCGCGCTGGCGTTCGAGGGCTGGGATACGCATGCGAACGAAGGCGGCGCCAAGGGAAGACTCGCCAATCTGCTCGGCGGGCTCGACGGCGCGCTTGCGACCTTCGAGAGCGGCCTCAAGCCGGTCTGGAAGGACACGGTGGTGATGGTCGTCACCGAATTTGGCCGCACCGCTCGCGTCAACGGCACGGTCGGCACCGATCACGGCACTGGCACGGTCGCCTTCCTGGTCGGCGGTGCGGTCCGCGGCAAGCGGATGATCGCCGACTGGCCCGGCCTCAAGCCGGAGCAACTGCACGAGCAGCGCGACCTCAGGCCGACGACCGACATTCGCGCCGTCGCCAAGGGCGTTGTGGCGGACCTATTCGGGCTATCCGGGCCGGTGCTGGCCGAGAAGGTGTTCCCCGGTACTGGTGGGCTCTTGCCGATGCAGGGGCTGGTGGTGTGACCCTTCTCCCCTCGGGAGTCCCTCTGCGAAACCAAAGCTGAAGCGCGGGAACCCCTCCCCCTTGTGGGGAGGGGCAGGGGCGGGGGGCGAAAAGTCGAGGCGATTCACGCCGAGGCTGCCCTATCCGCTGCTACAGGCAGCCTTGCACCCGGTCGTTCGCCCCCCATCCCCATACCCTTCCCCACAAGGGGGAAGGGAGGAGCCTCGCCCTGCCTCTGGCAGAGGGATCCCCGAGAGGAGAAGGAAAGATCAAGCCCAGGCGCGGCCCTTCAGCTTCTCCTCATAGGCGTCGATCTTGGTCGCCTTCTCCATGGTGAGGCCGATATCGTCGAGGCCGTTGAGCAGGCAGTGCTTGCGGAACGGGTCGATCTCGAAATTCACCGTGCCGCCATCCGGCCCCTTGATGCTCTGGTTCTGAAGGTCGATGGTCAGCGTCGCGTTCGAGCCGCGGTCGGCGTCATCGAACAGCTTATCCAGATCCTCCTGGCTGACCACGATCGGCAGGATGCCGTTCTTGAAGCAGTTATTGTAGAAGATGTCGGCGAAGCTCGTGGAGATCACGCAGCGGATGCCGAAGTCGAGCAGCGCCCAGGGCGCGTGCTCGCGGGACGAGCCGCAGCCGAAATTATCGCCGGCGACCAGGATCTCCGACTTGCGATAGGCCGGCTGGTTCAGGACGAAATCGGGATTCTCCGAGCCGTCGTCCTTGTAGCGCATCTCCGAGAACAGCGCGGTGCCAAGGCCGGTGCGCTTGATCGTCTTCAGGTACTGCTTGGGGATGATCATGTCGGTGTCGACATTGATCACCTTCAGCGGGGCGGGGGTCGAGGTCAGGGTGGTGAAGGGCTGCATGGCGGGTACTCCGGCAGGTCTTTTCTGATCAGGGTTGGGCGGCGGCGCGTCAGAGCTGCGCCGTCAGGAGCTTGAAGCTGGCGAAGGTGAAGAAGGCGGCGAGGCAGGCTTCCGCGCGGCGGCGAATCCTGCGGTAGCCCGCCACCATCGAGGCGGTCGAGAACAGGTAGGCATAGGTCTGGTTGATCGCGAGCGAGATCGTCAGGCAGCCGAGGATAATGGCGTAGAGCACGACCGCCGGCGTCTCCGGACGCAGGCCGAGCGCGATGATCGCCGTCCAGCTCAGGATCGCCTTCGGGTTGGTGAGGTGCATCAGGTAGCCGCGCAGATAGAGGCGGCGTCCCGAACCACTGGCTTTCGGCGGCGGCATCTCCGCCTGCATGGCCGAGCGCGCCGAGCGCCAGGCCAGGAAGAGCAGATAGAGCCCGCCGATGATCTTGATGGCGTAGAGCGCGCCGGGATGGGCGACGATCAGGGCGGTGACGCCGATGGCGGCCAGGATGCCCCAGGTCAGCGATCCCGTGGTGACGCCGAGCGCGAGCGTCATCCCGGCCTGCCGGCCATGCTCCATCGAGGTCGCCATCACCTGGAGATTGCTCGGTCCGGGGCTGGCGACGGCGATGAAGAAGGCCGAGAAGACCAAGGCGAGGTCAGGCAGGTGGCGGATCAGTTCGTCGATCATTGTCCAGTATCCGTTATGGCCTCGACGGCAGGCGTCGGTGCAACGCGAACGATCCGCGTTCCTGCCCAGATGTCGTGCAGCGGCGCGTGCGGTAGGCTGCGACGAAGCTCGAATGGCCGCCACCAAGTGAGCGCAATGACAAGGGCGGCAAAGAACGCCGGCGCAAGAAGCCAAGTGCTGAGGCTGAGAACACCGACAAGCCAGAGCGTTCCGAAGCCGAGCGCTATGATCAGCACGACGGGAATGTACGCGAATAGGAAACGCAGGATCACGGCCTTCAACCCGGCCTTCTCGCCGTCCTTCGTGACGAGTTGGAGTTTCATCAGCTTCATACCGGGCGTGGCACGCAGGCGCGATGTGAGGAATATAAGACTAGCAAATAAGAAGAGCGCGAGACCGAACCAATCCAAGTAGAATGGCGAGACCGGGTTACCACTTGTGTCCACCGGTACGGAGACGCTGAGCGTGAACACGGCACCGTTCGCTTGCTTGTCGTGACGAGCTAAAACGATGACGCGATTATCGGTGATGTCGAAGCTGCGAATGTTGCACTGTGCGGCGTTGGTCCAATCCACGCCTGGCATCATCTTGTTTCCCGCTGCCAACGCCTCCGGGGAGACCTTGGTCGGCCCGCAAATGCGGGTGATCATGCCGAACCCGCCAAGGCGTAGCGTATCGCTCGTGCCGCTGGTCAGAAGCGTGAAGGCGAGCACGAAAATCAGTGAAGCGACGATAAAATCTATCGTGACCGCAAAGCTGCGACGCCAGAACCAGAGCTTTTGTGGCTCAACCATCTGTCAGCCCGCCGCCTTCTCGATTGCGTCCATGTCGTCGTCGTCGAAGCCGAAATGGTGGCCGATCTCATGGACGAGCACATGGGTGACGATGGCACCCAGGCTCTCGTCATGCTCGGCCCAGTAGTCGAGGATCGGCCGGCGATAGAGGTGGATGGTGTTGGGCATCTGTCCGGTCTGCGGGGCGTAACCCTGCTGCGGCAGGCCGACGCCCGAGAACAGGCCGAGCAGGTCAAAGGGGCTCTCGGCCTCGAGCTCCTTCAGCACGTCGTCCTCGGGGAACTCGGTGACGTTGATGACGAGATCGGCGCAGAGCTTGCGGAAATCATCGGGCAGGCGGTCATAGGCCGCCTGCGCCAGGATCTCGAACTCAGCGGCCGACGGCGCACGCACGCCGTCCCAGTCGAGACCCTGCAAGCCTTCAATCGAGGCGGATGTCTTGATCGAGGGAACGCTGCCCATCACCAGATCTTCAGTTGATGCCCGAGCCACCAGGACAGGCCGATGAAGGCGATCAGCGAAAGCCCGCGGCCGATACGCCGGCCCCAGATCTCGATTTGATCGCCTTCCGGCGCGTCCTTGCCGGAGAAGTGGTCGGCCGCGCGCCCCATGGACGAGCCGAGGAAGCTCTCATCGTCGCGCCTGACGCGATCGAGTGCTTCCTTGGCCTCCTTAGCGCGGGCGGCTTCGCGGGGATCGGTGCTCATGACGTCCTCCCGCGAAACGATCCGCTTCAGCCCAGCGTGCGCACGTCGACGAAGTGGCCGATCAGGGCCGCTGCCGCCGCCATGGCCGGCGAGACCAGATGGGTGCGGCCCTTGAAACCCTGACGGCCCTCGAAATTGCGGTTCGAGGTCGAGGCGGCGCGCTGGCCCGGCTTGAGCTGGTCCGGGTTCATGCCGAGGCACATCGAGCAGCCCGGCTCGCGCCATTCAAAGCCGGCGGCGAGGAAGACCTTGTCGAGCCCCTCGGCCTCCGCCTGCTGCTTCACCAGGCCGGAGCCCGGGACGATCATGGCATAGTCCAGGCTCTCATGGATCTTCTTGCCCTCGACGATCTTTGCGACGGTGCGTAAGTCCTCGATGCGGCCATTGGTGCACGAGCCGATCCAGATCACGTCGAGCGGGATCTCGGTCATCTTGGTGCCGGCGGTCAGGCCCATATATTCGAGCGCCCGCTTCTTCGAGGCACGCTTGACCTCGTCGGCGATCTGCTCGGGATCGGGCACCGCGCCGGTCACCGAGATCACGTCCTCGGGGCTGGTGCCCCAGGAGACGATCGGCGGCAGGTTGGCGGCATCGAGCCTGACGATCCGGTCGAAATGCGCGCCCTCATCGGTGCGCAGTGTCTCCCAGTAGCGCACGGCCTCGTCCCAGGCGGCACCTTGCGGCGCCTTCGGGCGGCCTTTCAGGTAGGCGTAGGCCTTCTCGTCCGGCGCGACCATGCCGGCGCGGGCGCCACCCTCGATCGACATGTTGCAGACCGTCATGCGGCCTTCCATCGAGAGGCCGCGAATGGCTTCGCCGGCATATTCGATCACCGAGCCGGTGCCGCCGGCGGTGCCGATCTCGCCGATGATGGCGAGCGTGATGTCCTTGGCGCCGACGCCCGGAGCGGGCTTGCCGTCGACCTGGACCAACATGTTCCTGGCCTTCTTCTGGATCAGCGTCTGGGTGGCGAGCACGTGCTCGACCTCCGAGGTGCCGATGCCGTGGGCCAGCGCGCCGAAGGCGCCATGCGTCGAGGTGTGGCTGTCGCCGCAGACGATCGTGGTGCCGGGCAGGGTGAAGCCCTGCTCGGGGCCGACGATGTGGACGATGCCCTGGCGGATATCGAGCTCATCGAAATACTCGACGCCGAATTCCTTGGCGTTCCTGGCGAGCGCCTCGACCTGGATGCGGCTCTCTTCCTCGGCGATGCCCTTGCTGCGGTCCGTCGTCGGGATGTTGTGATCGACGACGGCGAGCGTCTTGTGCGGCGCATGGACCTTGCGGCCGGTCATGCGCAGGCCTTCGAAGGCCTGCGGGCTGGTGACCTCGTGGACGAGGTGGCGGTCGATATAGAGCAGGCAGGTGCCGTCGTCCTGGCGGTCGACGACGTGGTCCTCGAAGATCTTGTCGTAGAGGGTGGTGGGGGCCTTGGTCGCAGTCATGGCTTCAAATCGCCTTCGGTATGGAAATCGGGTAGCGGCCCTGGGGCCAGCGCGCATCGCAACGGCCTGTCGCCGGCCGGAAGGCCGGTCTCAGGCGCAGGTAAGGCCGGCTGCGAGCGAGGCCGTGAAGCGGCCGAAGAAGCGCCAGGGCAGGCGGGCATGGTCATGCAGCGCGGCGAAGCCCTGGGTGGTCGGAAAACGGCGCAGGTTCAGGGTGCGGCGCACTACGCGCCGGACTTCGCCCCTGTTCTGCCGTTTCGCTGTCATGACGTGCTTCTACCAGTTCCAAACTGCACGGGCAACGCGGCGCGCCTGTCGCAGCGGCAGCCGCGTAGCGCGTTCAGTGCAGGGCTGTTATCTAGCGGCTCCCGGTGCGCCGCGAAAGAGCAGGTTGCGCCGGCAAACGGAACGGTGATGCGATGGCGCGCTTCTTTCCCTTCATGCTGCTGGCGGTCATCGCCTATGGCGTCACCGTCGCGGCGTTGGGTATCCCGCTCTCGCGTGAGCTTCTCAATATCGGCCTGCCGTCCGGCACTGCCTTCGTGCTGACCGTCAGCGAGCTCCTGCTCGCGATCTCGACGGTCGTGCTCTTCTTCGAGATCATGAACGCGACCAGCGCCAAGTCGAGCTCGATCCTGAACCATGGCCTGTCCATGGTGGTCTTCATCGCCTGCGGACTGATCTTTCTGTTCGTGCCCGGCTTCGGCACCGGCACCTTCGTGATCATCACGCTGATGGCGCTGGTCGACGTGATCGCCGGCTACTCGATCAGCATCCTCACGGCGCGGCGGGATATGACTTTCGGGAATAACGAGTAAGAGCGCCTACCGTTATTCCGGGGCGGCGCGCAGCGACGAGCCCGGAACCCATGAACACCACCCTTTCCGTCATGGTCGGGCTTGTCCCGACCATCCACGCCTTCCTTCGGGCAGGGTGGCGTTCAAGACGTGGATGCTCGCCACAAGGGCGAGCATGACGAACTGTAGCAGCGTTGTGTTCATGGGTTCCGGGCTCTTCGCTACGCGAAGCCCCGGAATGACGGCGCGGCAAAAGCTAAAGCTCGCTCCGCAACTGCCACAGCTCCGGAAAGAACGAGCGCTCCAGCGCGGTCCGCAGGAACTTCACGCCGCTGGAGCCGCCGGTGCCCTGCTTGAAGCCGATGATGCGCTCGACCGTCTTCATGTGGCGGAAGCGCCATTGCTGGAACTGGTCCTCGACATCGACCAGCTCCTCGGCGAGCTCGTAGAGATCGAAATAGCTGTGCGTATCGCGATAGATCGCGAGCCAGACTGCCTTCACGCCTTCGTTCGCGACATGGGGCTGGGTCCAGTCGCGCTCGATGCAGTCCGCCGGGACCGGCAGGCCACGCCGCGCCAGCAGGCGCAAGGCCTCGTCATAGAGGCTCGGCGCCTCCAGCAATTCCTTGAGATGGGCGTGATGCTCGGGATGATGCTTGTGCATCGCCAGCATGCGCGGATCCTTGGCGCCGAGGCGGAATTCGAAGGCGCGGTACTGGTGGGACTGGAAGCCGGAGGACTGGCCGAGCGCGTCGCGGAAGGCGAGGTAGTCCGCCGGGGTCATGGTCGAGAGCACGTCCCAGGCACTGATAAGCTGCGCCTGGATGCGCGAGACCCGCGCCAGCGACTTGAAGGCCGGCTGCAACTCGTCGGCCTTGATCGCGGCGATGGCGCCGTCGAGCTCATGCGCGGCGAGCTTCAGCCAGAGTTCCTGGACCTGGTGGATGGTGATGAACAGAAGCTCGTCGGGCGCGTCGCTCAGCGGCTTTTGCGCCGCGAGCAGCAGGTCGAGCCCGAGATAGGAGCCATAATCCATCCGCTCCTTGAAATCGGTCTGGATGCCGGGTTCGATCCGGCTCTTGTGATCGCCTGTCCCGGTGGTCATCGCGCCGTCCCCGCTGGACTCGCGCCTTGACTGAGGAGAGGCGCGAGATATTTTAAGCTTAAAGTATTTTGCCGCATCGGCAAGGCTCGCGGAGCGTGAGGATGGCGATGGACCGGATGACGAATGCTCCCGCAACGCTTGGCCGCCCGCCCTTCGATCTCTCGGCCGAGTTCTCGCGCTTCCGCCAGAACTGGCCTGCGAGCCTGCATTTCGCTGCTCATAGCCATCATTTCTGGCCGGATGCGACGCGCGAGGCGCATCTGCGTGCCTGGGATGACGCCGCCCACCTCGTCGACGGCAAATGGCAGGAGGTGCTCGGCGCGGTCTGGCAGAAGGTCGCGCGGGGCGTGGCCCGGCACCTGAATCTGCCCGGGATCGACGGGCTCGTGCCGGCCAACAACACCCATGAATTCGTCAACCGGCTGCTCTCCTGCCTGCCGCGCGAGCGCAAGCCGCGCATCCTGACCAGCGATGCCGAATTCCATTCCTTCCGCCGCCAGATCGAGCGGCTGGCAGAAGACGGGTTGATCGAGCTCACCGTGGTGCCGGCCGAGCCTTTCGCCAGCCTGACGGAACGCCTGGTTGCGGCGGCAAAGCAGGGTCTCGGCCCCGACATGGTCTTCGCCAGCCAGGTCCACTTCAATTCCGGCTATGCGCTGACCGACCTCGAGGCGCTGGTCGACGGCGTCTCGGCGCCTGGTCGGCTCGTCGTCATCGATGGCTATCACGGCTTCCTGGCCCGGCCGACCGATCTTTCGGCCATTGCCGGCAAGGCCTTCTACATCGCCGGCGGCTACAAATATGCCATGTCGGGCGAGGGCGCCTGCTTCATGCATTGCCCGCCCGGCTTTGCCATGCGGCCGCGCGACACCGGCTGGTATGCCTCCTTCGGTGCGCTCGCTGGCCCGCAAGACAGCATCGGCTATGCGCAGAACGGTTGGCGCTTCATGGGCGCGACCTTCGATCCCTCCGGCCTCTACCGCATGGGCGCGATGTTCGACTGGCTCGACGCCAAGGGCCTCGATGTCGCGGCCATCCACGCCCATGCGCATGCCCTGCAGGAGATCGTCATGGCCGGGCTGGCGCAGCGGCCCTGCGGCGTGCTCGCGCCAGAGAACCTCGTCGTTCCGCTGAGCGATCCGGCGCGCGGCAACTTCCTGACCTTCCGCCATGCGGATGCGGCCCTGTGGCATGAGAAATTGAAACAGGTCGGCATCACTGTCGACTTGCGCGGCGACCGCCTGCGTCTCGGCTTCGGGCTCTACCAGACCGAAAGTGACACGAAGCTGCTGCTGGAGCGGCTGATGACCTTGCGGTAGGCTCCGGTCCGGTCAGCCTGCATCCTGAGCTGATCGGTCAATCGGACGGAGCTGACGCATGAAGACTCTGCCCAGCCTTGCGATCGCAGCCGCTCTCGCCTGTCTTGCTCCCGCCTTCGCTCAGGCCCCTGCGAAAGCCACGGCGTCTCCGGCCGTGCAGAAGGAATTTGACGGCTTCATCGGAAAGTTCCGCGCGGCGCTGAAGGCCAACGACCCCGTAGCTGTCGCCGGCCTGACGCGGCTGCCCTATATGGGCGACGCCTCCATCGGCGACGCCGCGCAATTCCGTGCCAAGGTCTATCCGCGCGAGTTCACCGCGAAGAACCGCACCTGCCTTCAGCGTGCCAAGCCGGTCTACGACCGCGACGGCAACAAGAACGAGATCTATGCCATCGCCTGCGGCGGGGACATCTTCACCTTCACGAAGACGCCGACCGGCTTCCTGCTCACGGATGTCGATGTGGCCGACTGACCGGCAGTACGGGCGGTCAGCGCTGAGCGGTGTCGACGCTGACCACCACCGACATGCCGGGTGAGAGCCGCTCGGCCAGTTCCTGGTTCGGATCGATCGCGATCCGCACCGGAACGCGCTGGGCGATCTTGACGAAATTGCCGGTGGCGTTCTCCGGCCGGATCACGCTGAACTCCGAGCCGGCAGCCGGCGAGAAGCGCTCGATCTTGCCGGTCAGCCTGGCATGTCGGAGTGCGTCTACCGTGAAGCTCACGCTCTGGCCGATGCGCATGCCGGAAAGCTGCGTCTCCTTGAAATTGGCGATCACCCAGACCTGACTCGGCACCAGTGCCATCAATTGCGTACCGGCCGAGACATGTTGTCCGAGCCGGGCCGAGACCTCGCCGAGCCTCCCGTCCTGCGGTGCGGTGATACGGGTGTTCTGCAGGTCGATCTCGGCGAGATGGACGGTTGCCCTGTCGCACTTTGCATCGAGGCGCAGGCAACAAAAAAACGCGGCCCGAAGACCGCGTTCTTGAAATCCCGTTGCGGGAGGAGGGCTCTTACTTGCCCTTGCTCGCGCCCTTGGCCGGCTTGGCGTCGACGCGCTCGGCGATACGGGCCGACTTGCCGCGGCGATCGCGCAGGTAATACAGCTTGGCGCGGCGAACCTTGCCCTTGCGGATGACCTTGATCGAGTCGAGGTTCGGCGAATACAGCGGGAAGACGCGCTCGACGCCCTCGCCATAGGAAATCTTGCGAACGGTGAAGCTCTGGTTCAGCCCGCCGCCATTGCGGGCGATGCAGACGCCTTCATAGGCCTGGACGCGGCTGCGCTCGCCTTCCTTGACCTTGACGTTGACCTGCACGGTGTCGCCGGGCTGGAAATGCGGGATTTCCTTGCCGTCGGCGAGCTTGGCGATCTGCTCCTGGTCGATCTGCTCGATGATGTTCATGGGTCTCTCCATGGCCGTGTTCGCGCGGAAGCGCGGGCTTTCGGCTCGCTGTTTTAAGTTGAGTGCCGGGCCTTACAGGAGCGCGGCGGGTTTGTCGAGCGCGAGATAAGCTGTGTGAAGGGTTTTGCCTTGCCTGGTCGGCCTGCCTATGGTCGCGGCCATCGCCAGCCTCGCTTCGGACAGCCGTCATGCCTCAGGACATCGCCAAGGTCGCCCTCGTTACCGGGGCCGCGCGCGGGATCGGGCTCGCGACCGCCAAGCGCTTCCTCGCCGACAATTGGCGCGTCGTCCTGCTCGACATCGACGCGCCGGAGCTCGCCAGGGCAATGGCCGAGCTCGATGCGCCGACCGCGACGATGACCATCGCCTGCGACGTCGCCATGCCGGAGCAGGTCTCGGAGGCGGTCGACGCGGTGGTGGAACGCTTCGGCCGGCTCGATGCTCTCGTCAACAATGCCGGCACGGCCGTGTTCAAGCCGTTGCTGGAGACGACTTACGCCGAATGGCGGCGCGTGCTTGCGGTCAATCTCGACGGGCCGTTCCTGACGACGCAGGCCGCCGCGCCGGTGATGGCCGATAATGGCGGTGGCGCGATCGTCAACATCACCTCGATCTCGGGCCTGCGCGCCTCGACGCTGCGCGTCGCCTACGGCACCAGCAAGGCGGCGCTCGCTCATCTCACCAAGCAGCAGGCGGCCGAGCTCGCTGGTCTCGGCATTCGCGTCAATGCGGTCGCGCCCGGGCCGGTCGAGACCGCCATGGCCAAGGCCGTGCACTCGCCCGAGATCCGCGCCGATTATCACGACGCCATCCCGCTCGCGCGCTATGGCGCGGAAGAGGAACTTGCCGAGGCGATCTTCTTCCTGTGCAGCGACCGGTCGAGCTACATCACCGGCCAGGTGCTTGCTGTCGACGGCGGCTTCGACGCGGTCGGCATTGGCCTGCCGACGCTGCGCGGGCAGCGCCGCAATCGCTAGAGCATTTTCGAGCGAAGTGGGCACCGGTTCGCGTGAAGAAAATGCGATAAACCAAAGGACTAGAGCATTTCAGCGGTTCGGAGAAACGCGGAAATACTCTAGCCCAGCAGCCCGGCCAGCGCCTCCTTCAGCGTGACGCTGCCGCGGCGCGTCTCGCCGACTTCCTCGAAGGCGATCCGGCCGGCGTTCATGGCGTCGTAGAGTTCGGCCAACTCGCGTGCATGGCTTTCGCTGAGGCCCGCAGCGACGAGCCCCGGCTCCCAGTCCTCGCGCGGCGCCGCTATCGCCGCCACCGGCTTGCCGAGCAGCTCGCCGAGCGCTTGCGCGGCATCTTCAGGCGCGTACTCCACCGGCCCTTTCAGGTTGACGATGCGCTCGCCGGCATGCGGGCGGGCGAGTTCGGCAGCAGCCTGCCGGCCGACATCGCTGGCGGAGACGGTCTCGCCCGCAGCGTCGAGCGGCTGGCGCATGCTCGGCAGGATGCCGTGCTCGGCCGCGACGTTAAGGACGCTGCCCCAGTTCTCCATGAATTCGGTGGCACGGATAAAGGTCAGCGAAGGCGCTGCACCGCGCAGGGCCTGCTCGAAATCGTGCAGCGCGCGGACGATGCCGGTCCCTCCCGTGAGATGGGCGCCGCTCGACGACAGCGCCACCACATGCGGCACTCCCGCACGGTGGATCGCCTGCGCAATCGCAGCTCCATTCTTTGCCGCCACGGCGAAAACATCCTCGGCTGCCTGCGGCACTGGATTGAGCACATAGACCGCCTCGGCGCCGGTGAAGGCTGCCGTCAGCGCCTCGACATCGTCGAGATCGGCCTTGGCCAGGACGGCGCCCTTGTCGGCAAGCGCCGCGGCGCGGTTCGGCTCCCGGACGATCGCCCTGACCATATGGCCTGCTGCGAGCGCGGCCGCCAAAGCCGCGCCGCCCGTCTGTCCCGTCGCTCCCATGATCGCAAACATCGTGCCCTCCATCGGTTGATGGGGACGGCATAACAGGGCAGTATCAGAAGTATAAGTACGCACAATTTTTATACTGGAATGGAGCAGCCGATGCGCCCGTCGCTCAAGTGCGCCCCCTTTGTCTGGTGTCCGGTCGAGGCGACGATCGACGTGATAGGGGGCAAGTGGAAGGCGCTGATCCTGTTCCAGCTGACGCATGGGCCGTGCCGTTTCAACGCGCTGCGCCGGCTCCTGCCGCATGTGACGCAGCGGATGATGACCCTGCAGCTGCGCGCACTGGAAGAGGATGGCGTCATCTCCCGCAGCGTGCAGGAAACGGTGCCGCCCAAGGTCGAGTACGCGCTGACCGAATGTGGCTGGGCGCTGGCGCCGATCTTCGAGGCGATGATGCTCTGGGGCGAAGCGCATGGTGCGCGCCGGTCGGAGCCGGTCTGAGCCAGCGGCAACATTCCGCTTGCGCCTGCTCCGGAACGGCGCAAACCTGTCTTTCGACATCCCTCTTCGACGGCCGCCCGACCCTGTCGGGCCAGAGCGACCGCCGCCTTTCCGGCGTGGGCGCTCCATTCCTGTTCCCGCCGGTCAACCGCCGCATCGGACGCAAGGCTTCAAGGCCACCGTCCGCGCGGCCAGAACCGAAGGAGGACGACATGGCTGCGACTTCCGGCAATGGAGGAAACCCGTCCGGCGTCAGAGGTAGGGGCCCGCGATGCATTGCCATCGTTGGTCCCTTCCAGAGTGGCAAGACCAGCCTGTTCGAGAGCATCCTGGCACGTTGCGGCGCAGTCTCGCGCGCCGGCTCCGTCAAGACGAGGAACAGCGTCGGCGATGGCTCGCCCGAGGCACGCTCCCATCAGATGAGCACCGAGCCCAATGTCGCCAGCGTCGACTTCATGGGCGAGCGCTACACTTTCATCGACTGCCCCGGCTCCGTCGAATTCCTGCACGAGATGCGCCATGTCCTGCCGGCGGTCGACGCCGCGGTCGTGGTTTGCGAGGCGGATGACCGCAAGGCGCCGGCGCTGGAGCTCGTCCTGCGCGAGCTCGAGGAGGCCGACATTCCGCGCTTCCTCTTCCTGAACAAGATCGATTCCGCCTCGCGGCGTGTGCGCGAGACGTTGGCGCTGCTGCAGCGCGCCTCGCGCACGCCGCTGCTGCTCCGGCAGATTCCGATCTGGCGCAACGGCATCGCCGTGGGGTTCATCGACCTCGCATTGGAGCGGGCCTTCATCTATCGCGAGCACGCCCCGAGCGAGATCGTGCCGCTGGCGGCTGAAGAGGTCGAGCGCGAGCGCGATGCCCGCTTCTCGATGCTGGAGAAGCTCGCCGACTATGACGACGAGCTGATGGAAGGCCTGCTCGGCGATATCGAGCCGCCGCGCGACCTCGTCTTCGACGACCTCGCCCGTGAGCTCAAGGAGCGCCATGTCGTGCCGGTGCTGATCGGTGCTGCCGAGCGCGGCAACGGTGTCACCCGGTTGCTCAAGGCGCTTCGGCACGAGGCGCCGACATTGGAGGCGACGCGCGGGCGGACCGGCGTCGTCGACAGCGGCGCGCCGCTCGCGCTGGTGCTGAAGACCTGGCAGTCGGGGCAGGGCGGCAAGCTCTCGCTGGCGCGCATCTTGCGCGGGCGCATGGCCGAGGGCGACGTGCTCACATCATCCGGCGGTGTCGAAGCCCGCATCGGCGGCGTGCTCGAGCTTAAGGGCACCGAGCAGCAGCGGCGCCCTGCGGCGGATGAGGGCGAGGTTGTCGCCTTCTCGCGGCTCGAAGGTATCCGGACCGGCGATGCGATCGCGGTCGGCAAGGCCCGCCCCGACATCGTCAGCGCCGTGGCGCCGCCCGAGCCGGTCCATGCGCTGTCGGTCGGCGTCAAGGATCGCAAGGACGATGTCAGGCTGACCGCCGGTCTCGCCAAGCTGATCGAGGAGGATCCTGCCCTTGCTCTCGAGCATCGCGCCGAGTTCGGTGAGATGCGTCTCTCCGGTCAGGGCGAGATGCATCTGCGGGTCGCGCTCGAACGGCTCGCCGGGCGCTACGGCGTCAGCGTCGACAGCGGCGCGACGCAGCTCGGCTATCGTGAGACCTTGCGGGGCAAGGCGGGTGCGCGCGGCCGGCACCGCAAGCAGAGCGGCGGCCATGGCCAGTTCGGCGATGTCGTGATCGAGATCGCGCCGCTTCAGCGCGGCGAAGGCATCCGCTTCGTCGACCGCATCACCGGGGGTGTCGTGCCGAGGCAGTACATCAGCTCGGTCGAGGCCGGGGTGCGCGATTATTGCCAGCGCGGCCCGCTCGGTTTTCCGCTCGTCGATATCGAGGTGACGCTGACCGACGGCTCCTATCATACGGTCGATTCATCCGACATGGCCTTCCGGCAAGCGGCACGGATCGCGATGGGCGAAGCCTGCCCGCAGGCCAAGCCCGTGCTGCTCGAACCGATCCTGGCGGTTGAGATCGTGATCCCGTCGGATGCGATGTCGCGTGCCTCGGCGATCGTCTCGGCAAGGCGCGGCCAGATCCTTGGCTATGATGCGCGGCCCGGATGGCGCGGCTGGGACCAGATCAACGCGCTGATGCCGGAGGCCGAGATGGCGGGGCTGATCGTCGAACTGCGCTCCGCGACTGCCGGCGTCGGCTCGTTCAGCGCCCGCTTCGACCATCTCGCCGAGCTCGCCGGCAAGCCGGCCGACGCGGTGGTCGCGGCGCATTTGATGGCGCAAGCACGCTGAGATTGTCCCCGATCCGCCTGGCTCAACCTGAGCGGAGCGGGGGCGAGCCTGTTGCGGCGCAAAAGTTTATATGTAAACTTTCTCACGGAGGGCGCTTGCGCCCGCCGTGAGCCTTGCGCAGTGTAGCGCGAGAAGAGAAACAGAGCGGATTTCGTATCGGGCCGTGTGCCCGACGATAGCCGCCGCTGCGGCCAAGGCCCGAGAACAGGGCAGGGTCGCCAAGGGAGGATGACGATGACGGCAGTTTCAGCGGTTCAGGCGGCGCCGGGTGCACGTCCCTGGCTGGCGCATTATCCGCCGGCGGTGCCGCCCACCATCGACGAGGCCGGAGTCGGCACGCTCGCTGATCTGATCCGGAGCGCCTACGAGACTTATCCCGACCGCGCCGCATTCGAGAGCTTTGGCAAGTCGATCACCTTCGCCGAGGTCGGTCGCGCGGCGCGCGCCTTCGCCGCCTGGCTGCAGGCACAGGGCTTCAAGAAGGGTGACCGCATCGCATTGATGATGCCGAACATCCTGGCCAATCCGGCGACGATCTTCGGCACGCTGCTCGGTGGCTTCACCGTGGTCAACGTCAACCCGCTCTATACCGCCCGCGAGCTGACGCATCAGCTCAACGACTCCGGGGCGCGCGCACTGGTCGTGATCGAGAACTTTGCCCATGTCGTCGAGGAGGCGCGGCCCAATCTCAAGCTGGAGTCGATCGTCATCGCCACGGCCGGCGATCTGATGGGTTTCAAGGGGGCGATCGTCAATTTCGTCGCCCGCAAGATCAAGAAGGTAGTGAAGCCCTACAACCTGCCGGGTGCGGTTCCGCTCAAGACGATCCTCGCACAGCCTGGGGCCATGAGCCCGGTCACGATCACGCCGGAGGATGTCGCCTTCCTGCAATATACCGGCGGCACGACCGGCGTCGCCAAAGGCGCGACGCTGACCCACCACAACGTCGCCTCCAATGTCGCGCAATGCGCGCTCTGGCTCGGCTGGCAGCTCGAGCCGCCGCATGGCCGCAGCGACTACCAGCACGTCATGATAACGGCGCTGCCGCTCTATCACATCTTCGCTTTGACCTGCTGCTGCATGTTCATGCTGCGCATCGGCGCCAAGAGCCTGCTGATCGCCAATCCGCGCGATATCGCCGGCTTCATCAAGATCCTGAAGGGGAGCAGGTTCACGCTCTTCTCGGGCGTCAACACGCTTTTCAACGCGCTCGCCAGCCATCCCGATATCAAGGATGTGAACTTCTCCGAGCTGCGCTTTGCCGTCGCTGGCGGCATGGCGACGCAGGCCGCCGTCGCCAAGCGCTGGAAGGAAGTCACGGGACGGCCGATCATCGAAGGCTATGGCCTGTCGGAGACCTCGCCGGTCGCTTCGGTCAACCGCACCGACATCGCCGAATTCACCGGTACGATCGGATATCCGCTGTCTTCGACCGATTTTGCCATCCGCGATGCCGAGGGCAATGACGTGCCGGCAGGCGAAGCCGGCGAGATCTGCGTCCACGGACCGCAGGTGATGGTCGGTTACTGGAATCGGCCGGACGAGACCGCCAAGGTGATGACGGCCGACGGCTTCTTGCGCACCGGCGATGTCGGCATCCTCCTGCCGGACGGGCAGTTCAAGGTCGTCGACCGGATGAAGGACATGGTCATCGTCTCCGGCTTCAACGTCTATCCGAATGAGGTCGAGGACGTGCTCGCCAAGCACCCGGGCGTGCTGGAATCTGCCGTGATCGGCCTGCCGGACGAGCATTCCGGCGAGGCGGTGACCGCCTTCGTGGTCAAGCGCGATCCCGCCGTCACCTCGGAAGAGCTGCGCGCCTTCTGCAAGGAGAACCTGACCGGCTACAAGGTGCCCAAGCAGATCATCTTCCGCGAGGCCCTGCCCAAGACCAATGTCGGCAAGGTCCTGCGCCGGGCGCTGCGCGAAGAGGTTGCGGCGCAGAAGGGCTGAGGCGGCTTTTACTTCCGGAGCCCTCATCCTGAGGAGCAGCCGAAGGCTGCGTCTCGAAGGATGGTCCAGCTGTCTCCGGAGTCTCCTGAAACATCCTTCGAGACGCGCTCCTGCGGAGCGCTCCTCAGGATGAGGCCTTTGGTTTTGTCGGAAGGCCCTTATTCCGGCGCGTGGATCGTCGCCCGAAGGGCCTTGAACTGCGGCAGCGCGGCGGCGAGTCCGGCCTGGTCGGTGGCACAGATCAGCGCGGTCCGGCCTTTCGGCGTCTCCAGGGTCGAGGTGAACATGCGCAGGTTCTGCGCGTTCGGGCCGGCCTTGGGCGTGACGATCAGCTCGATGCCGTTGAAGCCCTGGTGCTCGAACAGCTTGAGGTCGGACACAGTGCCGATCGTCTCGAACATGTCGCGGTAGAGCTGCTGCCATTCCGGCTTGGCCATCTGCTCGTTGACGACCTCGCGCGTCAGCTTGGCATTCTGCGCCGCGCTCTTGAAGCCGAGCGTGCAGAGCTGGCCGGCGCTGTTGGCCGCTTTCGGCGTGCCGGTCTTCGAGCTGATGTCGATCGTGACCTCGAATTGCGGGTGCGGCTTGCCGGCCTCTGCCTTGAAACCGGCGGGTGGCACGACTGAAAGGCCAGTCGCGGCGTCGCCATAGGACTGCGCGGCGGCGCTTCCTGCGAACAGGGCGGCGGCTAAGGCTGCGGAAAGATAAAGCGGTCGGATCATGGTCACGAGCTAGTTCCCGATTGCGACAGCAAGGAGACGGACGGTTCGGTGCGGCTATGGGCGTCGCACGGGCTTCACGTCAAGCCGCGAGCAGGGATTTCCCAGCCTGGGCATGGGCCGTCACCGGCAGGATCTGGCCGGGCGCGACGCTGCGGCCGAAGCGCACCAGAGTGAAGTCCTCGGCCCGGCCGGTGTCGCCGCGCTCGGTCAGGACCGAGAGTGGCTGGCCGATGCGGGCGGCAAGATGCCGGGCATGCGCGGCTTCCGCCGCTTCACGCAGCCGGGCTGCTCGCTCCTTGATCTCGCTGCCGGCAACCTGCGGCATGCGCGCTGCCGGCGTGCCGGGCCGTGGCGAGAAGGGAAAGCCATGGACATAGGACAGCCCGCATTCCTCGATCAGGCCGAGCGTGCGGGAAAACATCGCTTTGTCCTCGGTCGGGAAGCCGGCGATCAGGTCGGCGCCGAAGACGATGTCCGGGCGCAGGCGGCGCATCTCGTCGCAGAATCGGACTGCGTCAGAGCGGCTATGGCGGCGCTTCATCCGCTTCAGCACGAGGTCGTCGCCGGCCTGCAGCGAGAGGTGCAAATGCGGCATCAGCCGTGGCTCCCTTGCGATCAGGGTTCGCAGATCATCGTCGATCTCGACTGCATCGAGCGAGGACAGCCGCAGGCGTTTCAACTCGGGCAGTGCGGCCAGGACGGCGCGGACGAGCGCACCGAGCGTCGGTCCCTCGGATTTTTCCCGGCCATAGCTCGTCAGGTCGACGCCGGTCAGCACGATCTCGCTGGCGCCATCTTCGACAAGGCGGCGCGCCTGCGCGACGACCTCGGCGACCTCAGCCGAGCGCGCATTGCCGCGCCCGAGCGGGATGACGCAGAAGGTGCAGCGATGGTCGCAGCCGTTCTGCACCTGGAGGAAGCCGCGCGTATGCTGGCCCAGCCCCTGCGTGCGGTGAGGGGTGGCGTCGCGGGCCTGCATGATGTCGCCGACGGCGATCTTGCCGGCGGGCTCGTCATCCCGGTTCGCGGCACGCAGGCTGTTCGAATTGGCGAGCGCTCGCCAGCTCGCCATGTCGAGCTTCTCGGTATTGCCGAGCACCCGCGCCACCTCTGGCATGGCGGCGAAGCGCGCCGGCTCGATCTGCGCCGCGCAGCCGGTGACCACGATCGGACGCTCTGGCTTTTCGCGAGCGAGTCGGCGGATCGCCTGGCCGGCCTGGCGCACGGCTTCGGCTGTCACGGCGCAGGTATTGATCACCGCGACGTCGGCGAGACCGGCGGCCAGCGCCTGCCGCTCGATCGTCTCGCTCTCGACCAGATTGAGCCGGCAGCCGAAGGTGACGAGCTCGACCGTCATCAGGCTACAGCGGCGAAGAGCTCGGGCTCCAGCACGCCTTCCCAGTCGAGCGCGGCCGGCCCGGTCATCAGCACATGGCCGTCGCTCTCGCGCCACTCGATCACGAGATCGCCGCCGGGCAGGCTGACGGTCGCCTTGCGATTGGAAAGCTCGCGCCGCACGGCTGCGACCAGCGCCGCGCAGGCGCCGGAACCGCAGGCGCGGGTGATGCCGGCGCCGCGCTCCCAGACCCGCAGCACGATGTGATCCGGCGCCTTGACGGCGGCGAGGCCGATATTGGCGCGGTCCGGGAAGATCGGGTGGTTCTCCAGCAGCGGGCCGATCTGCTCGAGATTGAAGCGGTAGGGATCATCGACGAAGAAGACGGCGTGCGGATTGCCCATGCTGACGGCGCAGGGCGTATGCAGGATCGGATCGTCGATCGGGCCGATCTGCAATTCGAAGCGGCTGGTGTCCTCGAAGGGCTCGGCCAGCGGGATCTCGTCCCAGGCGAGGCGCGGTGCCCCCATGTCAACGGTGAAGACGGTCTCGGACAGGCGTGAGACCGGCAGCAGCCCGGCCTTGGTCTGCAGCAAGAGGCCGTCACGGCCTGCCTGTCCCATCCCAGGATCGGCGGTCATCGCCCAGGCGACGCAGCGGGTGCCATTGCCGCAGGCGCCAGCTTCCGAACCGTCGGTGTTGTAGATGCGGACATACGCATCGGTGCCCGACACCCTCGCGTCATGCAGCACCATCAGCTGGTCGAAGCGGGTGCGCTCCTGGCTCGCGATCGCGCGTGCCTCGGCCTCGGAGACGAGGTGTTTCGTCCCGCGCAGGTCGAGCACGGTGATCTCGTTGCCGAGTCCGTTCATCTTGAGGAACCGGCGATTGGCGAGGGCGTTCATATCGTCAGAAGAGCTCCTAACACGACCCGCTGGGGTCTCGATGGGCTTTGGAGGAGGCGAATGCTAGGAGAAGCGCGCAGCCGATACCATTGGTATCGGCAAGTCGTTTCGACAACGCATGCGGCCCTCAAAAGCCCACCTGCGGCGCCGGGAATTCGCCCGCCCGCGGCGTCGCGACGTTTGCCGATACCAACGGTATCGGCTGCACGCCGCTCCTGGCGGAACGGACGAATTGCCGGCGTCGAGACCCCAGCGGGTCGTGTTAGGAGCTCTATATCCATGATCATGGCGGTATATGAGCGTGACGCCGAAAAAATGCCACCCTTCGCGATCTTCCTGCCGTAACGGGATCATCGTAGTTTGCGGCACGGGGCGAATCGGTCGTGTCAGCGCGGGAAGTTCGGGTATGCGGCAGTTGAGATTCAGCGCGCTCCTTCTTGCGCTCGCCTTCGTCCACCCGGCTGCCGCGCAGACGCGCGTGGCGCCCCCAACCGCCGTGGAGAGCACGCCGCTCGCGGCCCCGCCTGGAACGGCGACGCCGGCGCAGAACGCGCAGCCTGCCCAGCAGGCCCCAACCCAGACTCAGGCCAATCCACCGGCCCCGGCCGAGCCGCAGCCAGTGCAGCCGCCGCCAGCCCCCCAGACACCGGTCGTGCCACAGCCGGTCCAGCCCGCGCCGGTGCCGCAGACGCCGCTCGAGCCGCAACCTGTCCAGCCGCCACCGACGCTGCCCAATCCGCAGCCGGCGCCGCCCGTCCAGCAACAGCAGACCGGCACGCCGAATCCGAACGCGACGCTCGCCGGCAAGCAGGGCGATCCATCGGATGTCGACGAGATCGCGCTCGTCGCCAAGCCCGTGCTGCTGCTGGCCGGACAGGCGAGCTGGGATCAGGGTTTCCAGAAGCTGTCGGAGACCATCGCACTCCTGCGGGCTGAGGCCGATAAGGCCGGCCTCAAGGTTGCCGGCCGGCCGCTGAGCCTGTTCGTCGAGACTGACGATAACGGCTTCAAATTCGAGGCGATGCTGCCGGTCGACCGTCCCGCAGATGCGGCGAAGCCGCTGGCGACCGGCGTACGCAACGGCCAGTCACCGGTCGGGCGCTCGCTGCGCTTCGTCCACACCGCGCCCTATGACGACATCGATTCGACCTATGAGACGATCACGGCCTATCTCGAGGCCAAGAACATCGTCGTGAAAGACGCCTTCCTCGAGGAATATGTCAGCGACTTCAAGGATCCCGGCGACCCGAACCTCGAGATCAACGTCTACGTCCAGCCGAAATAGCGCAGCGCTTTTCCCGTCATGGTCGGGCTTGTCCCGACCATCCACGTCTTCCCCAATACAATGCGGTGTTCAAGACGTGGATGCTCGCCACAAGGGCGAGCATGACGGCGCGGGCGTCTAAGCCTCCCACACCAGCCCGGGCTGCATCGGCCGGAAGCGTTCCTCCGGCAAACCCGCTTTTTCCAGCGCGACCTTGAGCGCCTCGGGCGGCCGGCCGACGCCCTCATCGGTGAGCTGGAACGTGCCCCAATGGTGGCCGAGGGCCTGCTCTGCCCGCAGTGAACGCATCACCGCCACCGCCTCTTCCGGATTCATGTGGTTGTCGCTCATGAACCAGCGCGGCTCATAAGCGCCGATTGGCAGTGCGGCCAGCCGGAAGGGGCCATGTTCTTGGCCCAGCCGCTCATAGAGCGATCCGTCATGGTAGCCGGTGTCGCCGATATGGAAGAGCTTGCCCGCCGGTGTCTCGATGACGAAGGAGGACCAGAGCGCCATGCGCCGGTCGAAAGCGCCGCGGGCCGACCAGTGATAGCTCGGCACCAGCGTGACCGCGACCTTGCCCGACAGCTCCAGCCGCGCGCCCCAGTCATGCGCCTCGGCCCGGATCGAACCATCACGCGCCTTGACGATCGCGTCGTTGCCAAGCGGCATGATCATGCGCGGATTGTCGCGCGCATGGATCAGCGCCAGCGTCTCGACGTCGAGATGGTCGTAGTGGTTATGCGTGACCAGGACGATGTCGATCTTCGGCAGGTCGCCGAAAGCGACACCCGGCGCATTCACCCGCTTCGGCCCGAAGAAGGAGAACGGGCTCGCGCGTTCGGAATAGACCGGATCGATCAGGATGTTGAGGCCAGCGATCTGGTACAGGAACGAGGCATGGCCAAGATGGACGACTCGCACCGACTCGACGCGCGCTGGCGGCTTGTCCTGCGGCGGGGCCGCGTACTGCGCCGGAAAGACCTCGCGCTCGCGCTTCGAGAACTGCCAGCGCAGCACATCGGCCAGCCCCTTGGTGACGGGCCGGCCGTCACTGAAGACCAACCCGTCGAAATGGTCGCTGACCGGGCCCTGATAATAGCGATTGCGCGAGCGCGCATAGGAGGCCCAGGCGAAGCCCGAGGAACCGAGCAAAGCGGGGATGCCGAGGAGGCGCAGGAGCTTGCGACGTGTCATGACATCGACAAGTTGTACTCAGGTCGCCCAGCTTCAAGACCGTGCCACCTGTTTCAAGACAACTTGATCGCCGTTGCATGGAGCCAGCGTGTCGGCTCCCGGTCGTAACCGCCACCGGTTTCCTCGGTGATGTCGAGGCTGCGCCAGCGCCCGCTGCCATAGGCGGAGCGCAACCAGTCGGCGTCCGGATAATTGTAATAGCGGCCGAAGCGGTCGCGGCCTTCCGCTTCGCCAGCCTTGAAGCTGGCATAGAAGGCGCCGCCCGGCCGCAATGCGCGGTGAACCCTGGCGAGGATACCGGGCAGGGCAGGGCGCGGAACGTGCAGCAGGCAGGCATTGGCCCAGACGCCGTCGAACGCGGCATCGACTGCGAGATTTTCGAAGAGCAGCACCGAGACCGGCCTGCCCAGCCGCTTTTCCGCTTGCGCGGCGAGCTCGGGGGAACCATCGGTCGGGCTGACGTCGAGACCGAGCGCCAGCAGGGCCTCGCTGTCCTGCCCGCCGCCGCAGCCGAGTTCCAGCACCTTGCCTCCGGCGGGCACTAACTCGGCGAAGCGCCGCAACCGTGCCGCGCCGAGCTCGCGGGTGCGCCCGGCATAGATTTCCGCCTCGTTGGCATAGAAATCGAGCGTTGCGCGATCATCGCCGGACATTGTGATCTCCATGGGCTGGAATCGTCGGTCGTTGCTGCAGATCGCTGCCACATTTGGTCAGCATCAAGGCTTGATCGCTCCAGACGTCGAGGCATAGTCCCGCCTCGCTTCGCGAGGTCCCGATGGCAAGGCTTTCCCTGTTTTCAGCGCTTCTCTTCGGTCTTGCCAGCACGGCAGCGCAGGCCTGCGGTTCGCAGGCCGAGCCCTGCAAGGTTCCGCTCGGTGATTATCACGCTGCCGTGCCCGCAACCGCACCATCTCTGGGTAAAAAACGGCCGGCCGTGCTGTTCTTTCACGGCGCCGGCGGAGGTGGCGATGCGGTCCTCTCTGCGGATTCCGTTCTGAAGCCCTTCGTCGAGGCCGGCTATGTCGTGCTCGGCCCAAGCGGGCTCGTCATGCAGAACAGCCGCTATGGTCGCGGCTGGTCTTTCCTGCCGGATGCACCGCAGCAGCGTGATGAACTCGCCTTCGCGCAGCAGGTGCTCGACGACGCCGTCGCCCGCTTCGGCATCGATCGCAAGCGCGTTCTCGTCGGCGGCTTCTCGATCGGCGCTTCGCTGACCTGGTATCTCGCCTGCCGGCAGCCGGACCTTGGTGCAGCCTATGCCCCGCTCGCCGGCAATTTCTGGCGACCGCATCCGACGAAATGCGCCGGACCGGTCGATATCCTGCAGACGCATGGCTGGCGCGACGAGGTCTTCCCCCTCGAAGGTCGCCAGCTTGGCCCCAATCATGCGCAAGGCGATGTCTTCGAGGGGCTGCAGCTCTGGCGCGCGACCGATGGCTGCAAGACCACGCGCCCCGATACGATCGAGGTGCACGGGCCGGTCTGGCAGCGCTCCTGGACGAATTGCGAGAGCGGCCGCCAGGTCTCGCTCGTGCTCCATGCCGGCGGCCACGAGGACCCGCCGAAGGAGTGGGCCGAGCTGGCGCGCCACTGGTTCGAGGCGCGCCTGAAAGCCCGGCCGGTCGCGAACTGAACGGGGGCGTCAGTTACTGCCCGAGCGCATCGCGACCGTTGCGATGCCGGCGCCGACCAGCAGCGTGCCGCCGGCCTTGTTGAACAGGCCGATGGCGCGCGGATTGCCGACGACGGCGCGGGCACGCGAGGCGATCAGTGCGTAGCCGAAGGCGTTGGCGAAGGCGAGGGTGATGAAGGTCGCCTCGAAGATCAGCATCTGCGTCCAGAAATCGGCCTTGGCATCGAGGAACTGCGGCAGGAAGGCGACGAAGAAGGTGATGCTCTTCGGGTTCAGCGCCGTCACCAGCCAGGCATGGCCGAGCATCTTCAGCGCCGAGGTCGCGTCCTGGCGCGGCTCGGCGTTGAGGCTGCCACCGGCACGGAAGAGCTTGACGCCGAGATAGATCAGATAGGCCGCGCCGGCCCATTTCAGCGCGGTGAAGATCGTCGCCGAAGTCGCGAGCAGCGCGCCGACGCCGAGCATGGATAAGGTCATCGCCGTGAAGTCGCCGAGCGCGACGCCTACCGCCATCGGGAAGGCGGTGCGCCAGCCCTGGCCGAGCGCATAGGAGATCACCAGCAGGATGGTCGGGCCGGGGATGACGAGGAGGATGGCGGTGGCGGCGGCGAAGGCGGCCCAGCTTTCGAAGGTCATGATGTAGAGGCTCCGCTAAAAACCAGAGCCATCACCAGACCGGGGCGCTTGTAAAGAGGCATTTTTCGATGGCGGTCGCGGCGCCTTTTGCCGTTCTAGAGCGGCGGGCCCCAGCGGAAAGTCGTCCCGCCACGTATCGGTACGAGCGGCCCGGCCGACATCTCCCGCCGCTTCTCCGGTTCGCCCGCCAGCACCAGCGTCCACCACGCGCCATAGCGGGTCTGCGCGTTCTTGGCGAGGGCGATGCCGATGCGCGTCGCCTGCGGCATGGAGAGGTTGGCTTCATGGCCGGAGGACTTCTTCCAGCCGTCGAAGGCCTCTTGCGTCGAGTAGTAGCCGGCGCCGAGATTCTCTGCGGCGCGCACCGTGTCCAGGCCGGCGGCATTGACGCGGGAATTGAAGCTGCCGGCGGCGCTATGGGAGAGATCGTCGCTGGCGGCCATCGCGTCGGACTGGCGCTGGGCCATCGCGGTCAGCGTCGAATCGAGTCGGACGGGGCCGAGGCCCTTGCCGGCGCGATAGGCGTTGAGGATGCGCACCGCCTCGGCCGGCTCAGCCTTCACGGCAGCGAGGCGCTCCTGCTTGCGGGCGCTTGGGGGCGCGGCTTCGCGCTGCGTTCCGGCGCAGCCGGCCAGAAGCAGGGCGATCAGGAGGGCTGCGCCCGAATGTCTTGTCATCACGTCGATCCCGGCTTCTGCTGCGCCACACCGACGAAGCGCGGCTGGCCCTAGGCGAGGAATGCGGCGCGATTATCGCAGGACGGGACGGGAGACCAGCCCATGAGCGATGACGAACAGGCGATACGCGATCTCGTTGAGACCTGGATGGTGGCGACGAAGGCCGGCGATGCCGCGACTGTGCTCGCCCTGATGAGCGACGATGTGGTCTTCATGGTTCCCGGTGCCGAGCCCTTCGGCAAGGAGGCTTTCGCCGCTGCGCTAAAGGGGCTCGATGCCATGACGATCGAGGGTCGCAGCGACATCCGCGAGCTCAAGGTGCTCGGCGACCATGCCTGGCTGCACAATCACATCGACATGACCGCGACCGCGGCGGACGGCAAAACCATCCGCCGCTCGGGCTACACGCTGACGATTCTGCGCAAGGAGGCGGACGGGCGCTGGCGGCTTGCCCGCGACGCCAATCTGCTGACCACGCAGGACTAGCCCTGCGCGCCGGAGATCACCCGGCAGAGCGCGTCGCGCACGTAAGCCTCGGGCGCGACCTGGCCCTGTTGGACGACGAAAACCGCATCGACGCGCGTGCCCCCGCCGCTCTTGCGCGCGGTGATGCGCAGGGTCTGCGGGCGGCCGGAGCCGGAAGTTTCCTGGATGGCCAGGACCGAGCTCGTGGCATTGTCGATGCGCATGTCGGCGAAGCCTTCGGCCGAGACGGCGGCGCCTAGATCCTTCAGCACCCGCGCCGGAGCCCGCTTCGGCACGATGTCCCAGGTCTTGTAGGTCAGGCCGGTCAGCATCGGCGTGCCGACGACGGCAAAATTGCCTTCGCAGGACTGGGCCTGCGCCTGGGTGAGGCCGAGCGCGAACAGCGCGGCGGCGAGAACCGGAAGCTTCATGTCATCTCCATGGAAAGGGTCGGCTCGGAAGAGCCGGCGGAACGGCTGTTGCGCGCTTCAGCTTGACTTTCGCCGCATTTGTCCGCTTTAACGCGCCCATTCGTTTCGCCGACATCGCCGAAACCTCATCCGCCGACCGGGCCGTTCCACTGGAACCGTCGAGAGCCCGGAGGTCAACGCCCGACAGCGCGTCTGCGCCCTCGGGCGCGAAACCGTTTGGCGGATGGCTTGGGTGATGTCGGTCCCAGAGCCGGATCTGATCGGGTTGGTTCAACCTGATCAGTGAATCCGTCTCTCACTTGTTGAGGCCAGGCAAAGCAGGACCGCATGTTCGGCACGCTGAGCGACAGACTTTCCGGCATCCTCTCGGGCCTGACCCGCAGGGGCGCGCTGACCGAGGACGACGTCAACGCCGCGCTGCGCGAGGTCCGCCGCGCGCTGCTCGAGGCTGACGTCGCGCTCGAGGTCGTCCGCTCCTTCACCGACAAGGTACGCGAGCGTGCCGTCGGCGCCGAGGTGCTGAAGTCGGTCACCCCCGGCCAGCAGGTCATCAAGATCGTCAACGACGTCTTGATCGATACGCTCGGCGGCGAGGGCGAGGGCATCACCTTCGACGCCGTGCCGCCGGTGCCGATCCTGATGGTGGGTCTGCAAGGCTCGGGCAAGACGACGTCGACCGCGAAGATCGCCAAGCGCCTGACCGATCGGGACAAGAAGAAGGTCCTGATGGCGTCGCTCGATACGCGCCGCCCGGCCGCGATGGAGCAACTCGCCATCCTCGGCAAGCAGGTCGGCGTCGAGACGCTGCCGATCGTCGCCGGCCAGAGCGCCGTGCAGATCGCGCGGCGCGCGATCGAGGCCGGCAAGCTCGGCGGCTATGACGTCGTCATGCTCGACACCGCCGGCCGCGTCACGCTCGACGAGGTGCTGATGGCCGAGGTCGCCGAGGTCAAGGCGGCGACCAATCCCCATGAAGTCCTGCTCGTCGCCGACGCGCTGACCGGCCAGGACGCGGTCAACACCGCCCGCGCCTTCGACCAGCGCGTCGGCCTGACCGGCATCGTGCTGACCCGTATGGACGGCGACGGCCGCGGTGGCGCCGCGCTCTCGATGCGCGCCGTCACCGGCAAGCCGATCAAGCTCGTCGGCACCGGCGAGAAGACCGATGCGCTCGAGGACTTCCATCCCTCGCGCGTCGCCAACCGCATCCTCGGCATGGGCGACATCGTCGGCCTGGTCGAGAAGGCTGCCGCGACCGTCGACGCCGACAAGGCGCAGGAACTGGCGCAGCGCCTCGCCAAGGGTAATTTCGACCTTGGCGACCTGCGCACCCAGCTCCAGCAGATGGAGAAGATGGGCGGGCTCGGCGGGCTGATGGGCATGCTGCCCGGCATGGCCCAGATGAAGAACCAGATCGCCAGCTCGAAGATGGACGACAAGGCCATCGCCCGGCAGATCGCGATCATCAACTCGATGACGTCGGCTGAGCGCCGGAATCCCGACCTGCTCAAGAACAGCCGCAAGAAGCGCATCGCCGCCGGTTCCGGCACCTCGCCCGAGGCGATCAACAAGCTGCTCAAGATGCACCGCCAGATGGCGGACATGATGAAGCAGATGGCCCGCCAGAAGGGCGGCATGCTCGGCAAGCTCGGCAGCATGTTCGGTCTCGGCGGCGGCATGGGCGGCCTGCCGGCCGGCATGCCCGACCCCTCCAAGATGGATCCGGCGCAGCTCGCCGAACTCCAGAAGCAGCTCGGCGCAGGCGGCGGCATGTCCTCGCTGCCGCCGGGCGGTTTCCCCGGTCTGCCCAAGGGCGTCACCCCGCCCGCCGGCATGATGCCGAAGCTGCCGGGCCTGGGCGGCCTGCCTGGCCTCGGCAACAACCCGTTCAAGAAGAAGTAGTTTTTACCGCTCAACCCAAAGGAAGAAGACCATGTCCCTCAAGATCCGCCTGACCCGTGGTGGCGCCAAGAAGCGCCCGTACTATCGCATCGTCGTCGCCGACGCCCGCGCGCCGCGCGATGGCCGCTTCATCGAGAAGATCGGCGCCTATGACCCGATGAAGGCCAAGGATTCGCCGGAGCGCGTCGTGCTCGACCTCGAGAAGGCCAAGGCCTGGATCGCCAAGGGCGCCCAGCCGACTGACCGCGTGCTGCGCTTCCTCGACGCCGCCGGCGTGGTGAAGCGTCCGGCCCGCAACAACCCGGACAAGGCCGTTCCCGGCGACAAGGCCAAGGAGCGCGCCGAGAAGAAGGCCGCCAAGAGCGCTGCCCCGGCTGAAGCTGCGGCTGAGTGAGCTGTGTGAGCTTCTCCCGTCATGGTCGGGCTTGTCCCGGCCATCCCCGTCTTCCCCGATGCAATTCGGTGTTCGAGACATGGATGCTCGCCACAAGGGCGAGCATGACGAACTGGAGAAGCGTCGCGCGGTCTGACGGTCTGTCCCGGAAGGGCCACTGATGAGCGACGAACTCGTCCTGCTCGGCATCATCGGCGCGCCGCATGGCGTGCGCGGCGAGGTCCGGATCAAGACCTTCACCGCCGATCCGATGGCGCTGGCCGAATACGGCCCGCTCGTCGACGAGAAGGGCCGGCGCTTCGAGATCGCCGACGCCCGTCCCGCCAAGGAAGTGGTCGTCGCCCGGCTCAAGGGCGTGACCAGCCGCGAGGGAGCCGAGCTCCTCAACGGCGTGAAGCTCCATATCGAGCGTTCGCGCCTGCCGGTGCCCGAGGACGAGGACGAGTTCCTTCAGACCGATCTCGTCGGCTGCGCCATCATCGGGCCGGACGGTGCCATGCTCGGCAGAGTCACCGCCGTCGCCAACTATGGCGCCGGCGACCTCATCGACATCGAGACGCCAGATGGCCGCTCGGTGCTGATGCCCTTCACCAAGGCCTATGCGCCACGCATCGATATCGCGGCCAAGCGCATCGAGGCCCTGCCTCCGGCCGGATTGTTCGAGGATGACGATGCTGCCTGAGACGCCGGCCAAGGCCCTGATCTTCGACATGGACGGGACCATCGTCGACAATATGCGCTACCACGACGATGCCTGGGAGGTCTGGTACCGCAAATACGGCCTGCCCTTCGAGCGCGCGACCTTCTCGGCGCGCACCGCCGGCATGGCGATCTCCGACATCATCGGCCCGCATTTTCCCGGCGCCGACGCGGCCGAGCTCGACCGGCTCGCCGAGGAGAAGGAAGGGCTCTACCGCGAGACCTATGGCCCGCTCGTCACGCCGCTGGGCGGCCTTGTCGATCTGCTCGATCGGGCCCGCAGCCATGTCGTGCCGATGGCGGTCGGCACCGCCGCGGCGCCGCCGAACATCGCGCTGATCCTCGACACGCTTGCCCTGCGCGAGCGCTTCGCCACCATCGTTTCGCCGAGCCAGGGTTTTCCCGGCAAGCCGCATCCCGACATGTTCCTCGCCGCGGCCGAGCGCATGGGTATCGCGCCGGCCGACTGCATCGTCTTTGAGGATGCGCCGAACGGCGTCGAGGCGGCGCGGCGCGCCGGCATGCGCGCTGTCGCGGTGCTGACCATGCTGCCGGCCGAAGCCTTCACCAGCTTCGACAACGTCATCGCCAGCGTGAGCGACTATGCCGCTCTGAACGGCAATCCGGCACTCGCCTTCGCCTAAATCTGCGCGTCCAAACCAAAGCGCTTGTCATCCCGGACAAGCAGCGTAGCTGCGCCGATCCGGGATCCATGCCAGAACGCTATTCCGTGCAGCTTCAGGCATGGATCCCGGCTCTTCGCGGAGTTTATCCTTGGGCCGACCAAAGATCGGACCCGAGGGCTCTGGCCGGGATGACCACAGATCGAACTGACGGCGATCCAGCAAGCATGACCTTCCGCGCCAGCATCCTCACCCTTTATCCCGAGATGTTCCCCGGTCCGCTCGGCCATTCGCTGGCGGGCGAGGGCTTGCGCACCGGGCTCTGGGCGCTGGAGGCGCACCAGATCCGCGACCATGGCATCGGCCGTCACCGCAATGTCGACGACAATCCGGCCGGTGGCGGCGCCGGCATGGTGCTGCGCTGCGACGTGCTGGCGGCGGCGATCGATGCGGCCGTTCCGGCTGGCGACACCCGGCCGCGCCTGTTGATGTCGCCGCGCGGCCGACCGCTCAGCCAACGCATGGTCCGGGATTTCGTCGCCGGCGAGGGCGTGGTCATCGTCTGCGGCCGTTTCGAGGGTGTCGACGAGCGCGTCATCGAGGGCCGGGGGCTGACCGAGGTCTCGGTCGGCGATTACATCCTCTCAGGCGGCGAGATGGCGGGGATGGTGCTGCTCGACGCCTGCGTGCGCCTGATCCCCGGCGTGATGGGCAAGCAAGCCTCCGGCACCGAGGAGAGCTTCGAGAACGGCTTGCTCGAATACCCGCACTACACCCGCCCGCGCGAATGGGAGGGCAGGGGCCTGCCCGAGGCGCTGCTCTCCGGCGACCACGCCCGCATCGCCCGCTGGCGGCGCGAGCAGGCGGAGATGATTACGCGGGAGCGCCGGCCGGATCTGTTGAATCCTTCTCCCCTCGGGGGAGAAGGTGGCAGCGCGAAGCGCTGACGGATGAGGGAAGGATAGCCGCAGCCTGTCCTCGCCTCACCCGGCCGCACTGCCCTCATCCGTCTGCTTCGCAGACACCTTCTCCCCCGAGGGGAGAAGGATTCAGGGTGGCGTCACCGGCAGACCCTCGGCCAGCCAGCCCTTGTCCTTGGGGTTGCCGAGCAGGCCGCCGCGGACGTCGACCAGATTCGTCCAGCCGCGCGCCGCGAGCTTCTTCTGCAAGGTCGAGGTTCGGTTGCCTGTCCGGCAGATCAGCGCGATCGGCTTGCCGGGGTAGTCGAGCTTCAGCGCCGCCAGCCTGACCTCGAACGCGCTGCCGGTCATGTCGAGCTTGATCGCGCCTTCCGGCACGCCGGTATCGGTCCATTCCTCGGGGGTGCGGATATCGACGAGCACGAGCTTGCCGGCCTTGGCTGCCTCATGCGCCTCGCCGACGGAGAGCGAGGGCAGGGCAGCCTGAGCCACGGCGCGCCCCGGGAGCGAGCAGAGTGCGGCGAGCAGCAGGAGCGCACGGCGGTTCATGCCGGAGCGTTATCCAAAGGTGGGCATGAGCGCAATTCACGAAGCCCGGATGCGGCAAGTTGCGGCCATGCTCAGGGACGGGTTGAGCGAAACCCGGTCTTGTCCGCCTCGGTGATCTCGCGCAGCACCTTGCAGGGGACGCCAGCAGCAATCACGCCCGCCGGAATGTCGCGGGTCACGACGCTGCCGGCGCCGATGATCGCATCGTCACCGATGCTGACGCCCTGCGTGATCTGGACGCCGCCACCGACCCAGACCCGGTTGCCGATCGTCACGGGCTTGACATAGCAGCCACCCGCCACCCGCTCGGCCGGGTCGAAGGCGTGGTTCGCCGTATAGATGCCGACGCGCGGCCCGAGCAGGACGTGATCGCCGATATTGATCTCGGCGCCATCCAGCATGACGCAGTCGAAATTGGCGTAAAAATTGCGGCCGATGCTGATGTTGAAACCGAGCTCGCAACGGAAATTCGGCTCGAAATACGCGCCGGGACCGACATTGCGCAGGAAGGCCCGCAGCAGCGCCTCGCGCTCCGCCTGCGGCTGGCCGAAGCTGCGGTTGTAGGCGTCGGTCAGGCCGACGGCCCGCGCCCGGGCTGCGATCAGCTCGGGCGTGAGATCGTCATATATCCGCCCAGACAGCATCAGAGCGCGCTGGTCCTCGAGAGTCATTGCGCCCCGGGCTCGTCTCAGCGCAGCTCGGCGCAGAAGCGCTGGATACGGCGGCAGGCCTCTTCCAGCTTCTCGTCCGAAGTGGCGTAGGAGATGCGGAAATTCGGGCCGAGGCCGAAGGCGGAGCCGTGCACGGCGGCGACGGCCTCGTTCTCAAGCAGGCCCATGACCAGGTCTTCGTCGGTCTCGATGGTCTTGCCGTTCGGCAGCGTCTTGCCGATCAGCTCCGAGCAGTCCGGATAGACGTAGAAGGCGCCTTCCGGCGTCGGGCACTTCAGGCCGCGGGTCTGGTTCAGCATCGAGACGACGAGGTCGCGCCGGCGCTCGAACGCCTTCCTGAACACCGGGATGTGCTCCTGCGTGCCGTCGAGCGCCTCGACCGCCGCCCATTGCGAGATCGCCGAGGTTCCCGAGGTCTGCTGGCCCTGGACCAGGTCCATGGCGTTGATCAGGTGCTGCGGGCCGGCAGCGTAGCCGATGCGCCAGCCGGTCATGGCGTAGGACTTCGAGACGCCGTTCATGGTCAGCGTGCGCTCGTAGAGGCCGGGTTCGACCTGCGCCGGGGTGACGAATTTGAAGTCGCCATAGACCAGGTGCTCGTACATGTCGTCGGTCAGAATCCAGACATGCGGATGGCGCATCAGCACATCGGTGAGCGCCTTCATCTCGGCATGGGTGTAGGCCGCGCCCGACGGGTTCGAGGGCGAATTCAGGATCAGCCACTTGGTCTTTGGCGTGATCGCGGCCTCGAGGTCGGCCGGCTGGAGCTTGAAGTTGTTCTGGATGGTGGCTTCGCAGAAGGTCGGGGTACCGCCGCAGAGCGCGACCATCTCGGGATAGCTGACCCAATAGGGCGCGACGCAGATCACCTCGTCGCCCGGGTTCAGCGTGGCGAGGAGCGCGTTGTAGATGACGTGCTTGCCGCCGGTGCCGACGATGGTCTGCGAGGCCTTGTAGTCGAGCCCGTTCTCGCGCTTGAGCTTGCGGGTGATCGCCTCGCGCAGCTGCGGGATGCCGGGGACCGGCGTGTACTTGGTCTCGCCGCGGCGGATGGCGGCGATCGCCGCTTCCTTGATATTGTCTGGCGTATCGAAATCGGGCTCGCCGACCGAGAGCGAGATCACGTCCTTGCCCTGCGCTTTCAGATCGCGCGCCTTCTGCGTGATGGTGATGGTCGCAGACGGCTTCACGCGCTTCAGGGCGTCGGCAAGGAAAGCCATGGTCCAGATCTCCGGGAGGGCAAGAGGCGCCCGTCACGGGCGCGGGCGTGGTTTAGGACCCTCGCGCATGCACTGCAAGCGACAGTGCTTGATATCGGCCAGAAACGACAGGAATGGCAGCTGGGTATGCCGGCGGCCTTGCGGAGAGAACGGCATATCCCCGGCAGGAGGCAGGAGCCATATCGCCTTGGCCTGAAACATGCTTGATGGAGGAAGCTGGGGAGCCGAAAGACAACAGCGCGCTGACGCGCAGAAGGCTCGTGCATGAAACTCCGGATCGGCTACGAGCTCGACTACGTCTTTCCACAGCCGACCCCGATGATCCTGATGCTGCACGTGCATTTCAGCCGGGTTTCCGACCTTGCGGCGCCGGACCATATGCGCATCCAGCCGCCGACACCGGTCACCGCCTATCGCGATGGCTTCGGCAACTGGTGCAGCCGCCTGGTGGCGCCGCAGGGCACGATGCGCATCTCCGCCGACGCGGTGATCAGCGATAGCGGCCTGCCCGAGACGTTCGACCGCACGGCCGGGCAGGTGCCGGTGGAGCGCCTGCCGGAAGAGTGCCTGGTCTTCCTGCTCGCCAGCCGCTTCTGCGATTCCGATCGCCTGCTCAATCTCGCCTGGGAGCTCTTCGGCCATACGCCGCCGGGCGCGGCGCGGGTGCAGGCGATCTGCGACTTCGTCAACCAGCGCATCGCCTTCGACTATATGGACGCCAGCGTGACCCGCAGCGCCTCCGAGGCCTATCGCGAAGGGCGCGGCGTCTGCCGCGACTATGCCCATCTCGCCATCGCCTTCTGTCGGGCGATGAACATCCCGGCGCGCTACTGCACCTGCTATCTCGGCGATGTCGGCACGCCGCCGCCCTGGCCGCCGGGCGATTTCGCCGCCTCGTTCGAGGCTTTCCTGGATGGCGGCTGGCAGATGTTCGATCCGCGCAACAATGTCCCGCGCATCGGCCGGGTGCTGCTCGCACGCGGGCGCGATGCCGCCGATGTTGCGATCGCCACCACCTTCGGACCGAACACGCTGACTGGCTTCAGGGTCTGGACAGATGAGGTCAGTGAGCCGGCTTAAGGCTGGTTGGCGGGGACCTTACTTCTCGAAGAGCGGGGCGGTCTTGGCCGCCTTCGCCCGCAGCGGTGCCTTGCGGACCAGACCCTTGCGGGCTGCCGGAGCGACGCTCGCGCCCTCCGGCACCAGTTCTGCCGGTAAGGCCGCGACAGCCTGCACGAGAGCCGGCTGCGGGGCTGGCTTCTCGGGCTGGGCCGGATCGATCGTGCGGAAACGGATCATTTCTTCTTCGGTGCCGCCGCCTTGGCGACGACCGCGGAGAAGCCTGCCGGAGGGGTCGCGCTCGCCTTCGGCTTGTCCTTCTTCGGCTTCTTGGCCTCGCGATTGCTGCGCTGCTCGCCTTTTGCCATGGCTCGTCTCCTTCGGTGGGAACAACAGGCGCCGCCATTCGGATCGAGGCGGCTTGAACCTGCGCTGGTCGGGACGGCTGCGAACTTACGTCATTGCGGCCGGCTTCCGGCTGCCACGGACGGCCCGCGGGAATCGAGCCGTCAAGTCGAAGCAGGTGCGAAGCCTAGGGCAGAGTCGCGGCGAGAGCACGCGCTTTCTTCGCGCGGTAGCGCTTCATCAGCGCTGTCGCGGAGCGCCCGCCGGCGCCTGACCATACTGACCGCGCCGGCGCCCCAGCGCGGCCGGCCAAAGCAGGGAAAGCCACGGCGGTTGAGGCGGCGGGCGATATCTGCCGGGTCGGTTATTCCGGCGTCGACAAGCTGGTCGATCAGCGCACCGGCTGCCTCAAGGAAGATGGCGAGCAGCGCCCTGTCGAGAGCGCGGCTCGCCTTGTCGGCTGCTTGCATCCCGTCAATGGATGCCCAGGCCATAGCTTGGCTCGACCTCGTTCGGCGAGATCAGCACGGCATTGGGGTGGCCGCCCTCGGACAGGGCGAAGCGGACGGCTTCCTTCTGATTGCGGAAGATGCCTTCGCTGCGGCCTTCGAGGTCGCGTGCGACCCAAAAGCCGTGGCTCGACTGGCCGACCAGGAAGAGGTGGCTCTCGCCGTTGAGCGGCTGTAGCGGCTTGGATTGTCCCATGTCGGCGCTCTCAGTTCGGCAAGGCGAACCAAGCGCGCAGGCCGATGAAGGCTGCGGCTGCCAGTGCGAACACGGCGAGCGCGACCATCTCGGCACAAAGGATTCCAACGACCGGGCGGCGGCTGGCGACGCTGTCATAGACGGCGCGGGCGCGGCGCTGCTGGGTGGTGCGAAACAAGGCGTTGTTCATCGACATATCGACCTCCATCGATGCCGATGATGTAGGTCTGGCCCCGATAAGGCCGCCATGCGGAAGGTGTTCTGGCGCATAAGGCCGGCATAAAGGCTTGCGTAGCGCCCTTCCGGCTGCGATGCGGGCGCCATGGATGCTCCCGCCACGATCGCGATCTATATCGACGCCGACGCCTGCCCGGTGAAGCCGGAGATCTATCGCGTCGCCGAACGGCACAGGCTCAGGGTCTTCGTCGTCGCCAACAGCTTCATGCAGGTGCCCCGCGAGCCCTGGATCGAGCGCGTCGTCGTGCCCGGCAATTTCGATGCCGCCGATGACTGGATCGCCGAACGGGCCCGCCGCGGCGCGATCGTCATCACCGCCGATATCCCGCTCGCCGATCGCTGCATCAAGGCCGGGGCGGACGTGATTGGCTCGACCGGAAAGCCCTTCACCGAGGCCTCGATCGGCATGGCGCTGGCGACGCGCGACATGATGGAGGATCTGCGCGCCATGGGCAGTGTCAGCGGTGGCCCAAAGCCGTTCTCACCTAAGGACCGCTCGGCCTTTCTGCAGGCGCTCGACGTCGCGGTGCAGCGCCTGAAGCGGGCAGGGTTCTCCGCCTAGCTTAGCTAGGGAATTTGCCCCGGTTGAACAATCTTGGGCAGGAATCCAGCAGCCAGCAGCAGCCGCTTCTGACGCGCGGACACGTCGCCCAGGCTGCGGCGGAAGTCGATCCTGTGCACATACATCCAGCCGAGCTTCATAGGCGTCTGCCGGCGCAGGCGCGAAATCCATGGCGTGGCGTCATGTTCCGTCACGACGGTCCCGCCGCCCATGATCGAATAGTATCGTCCGAGCGTCCGGCCATATTGCGCGTTGTCTTGCTGGGCCCTGGGGAGGGTGAGCGCATAGGACCGATCAATGTGGTCAAACACTTTCGATCCGGGATTGCGGAGCCAGTGGCCGACCTCGTGCGCGGCAGCGAATTGACCGGTTTTTCCACCGATCCCACGTGCCCGGCCTGCAGTGAAGTTGTGCTCTCCGTACTGGACGCTTTCATCCGTGATGCGGGTCATCCGGTCTCGGAAGGTCGCGCCTGGATTAGCCAAATGCGCGACTTCGATGATGGCGTGGCTATCTGCACCGCTTGGCTGCAAATCGATTTCGAGCACACCGGCGACATGCGCCGGCACTCTTGGATTGCCGATCAATTGCCGGAAGTCGGCGTCACTCAAGCTGTCTCCGCTTTCGGTCGGGAGGAACACCATTTGGTTGTTCCAGACGGTCTCGACGATGCTTTTGAAGCGCCGGGTGAAATTCTGCCATTCGCTGACGAGCCAGCTGCGGCAGGGGACGGGTTGGCCGCTGGCGTCAACGACACTGCCGCGTTTGAAATCGGCCTCGCTCGCGGCCAGGTGAGACGGGGGGAGCGGCCCCGGACGCGATCCCGGAACTTTGGCGGTATGGGAGCTTCTTGCCCACGCTGTGGAGGGATCGAGCGGGACAAGCGTCACTTTCAACCTGATGCGAAGCTGCGCAGGTTGCCCGGTTCGTGCGCGGTCGAAAAACGAGTCATAGTTTGGCTCGAGGATGAAGGGCCGGATCGCCATTTGGTCACCTGCACGTTGGGAGCAGATTGGAGCGGAAAAATTCTCGCTCGAGGCACGGCTATCCGCGCCAGCGTAGCAGCAGCGATGCAACATCGCCAAGCTGTGCGTATGGTAAGCCGCGGGCGGCTGGACGAATTGGGACGTTGCCCGTAATCCTGCCGCGAAAGCCCGTGTCTCAATCGGGTTGCCGGGAGGAAATTCATGTCGCTGACCCGCCGTTCCACGCTCGGCCTTGTTGCCGGCGCCGTCTTCGCTCCGGCCATCGTCCGGGCGCAGAGCTATCCGTCGAAGACGATCACCCTGGTCGTGCCTTACCCGGCGGGCGGTCCGACCGACGCGATCGCGCGCTTTGTCGCCCAGGACCTGTCGGGCTTGATCGGCCAGGGCGTCGTCGTCGATAATCGTGCGGGCGCCTCGGGCGCGGTCGGCACCCGCGCCGTCGCGCATGGCGCCGCCGACGGGCACACCTTCATCTTCGGCAACAACCAGACGCACGGGAACAATATGTTCCTGCTGAAGGATCCCGGCTACGACGCGGTCAAGGATTTCGCGCCGATTGCCGGCGTCGGCGCCTTCGAGCACGCCTTTGTCGTCCGCAACGACCTGCCGGCCAAGAGCATCAAGGAGCTGGTCGCGCTCGCCAAGGCCGATCCCGGCAAGCTCAATTACGGCTCGACCGGCGTCGGCTCCGGCTCGCATCTCGCCATGGAGCTGTTCATGCAGCGCACCGGCATCAAGATGACGCATGTGCCCTTCAGGGGCGCCGCGCCGCTGGTGCAGGAGATCATCGGCGGGCGCATCGACATCGCCAATTCGACGCTGCCGTCCGTGCTTGAGCAGATTACCGCCGGCAATCTGCGGGCGATCGCGCTGGCGAGCCCCGAGCGCAATCCGCGCGCCAAGGACATCCCGACGCTGCGCGAGCAGGGCGTGACGGATGCCGACGCCGATAGCTGGGCCGCCTTCTTCGCTCCGGCGGCGACACCGGCACCGATCCTGGAGGCGCTGTCGAAGGCCGTGCTGGCTTCGATCGCCAAGCCGACTGTGACCGAGCAGATCCTCAAGCTCGGTTTCACCCTCAAGGTCCGCGATCCCGCCGCGTTCAAGCCCTATCACCAGCAGGAAATCGCGACCTGGGAGAAGATCATCAAGGAGGCCGGCGTCAAGCCGGAGTGATCGCTGAAGAGCGCCGCTTCACGCCGGCCTCCTTCGTCATGGTCGGGCTTGTCCCGGCCATCCACGTCTTCGCTGGTTGAGACCTGAGTTCAAGACGTGGATGCTCGCCATAAGGGCGAGCATGACGGGTAGGGCGTGCCCGACAGGATCGACGCTAACGGAGCCTGCCCATGAACCTCATGCCCAAGCTCGCAGCCCGCCGCGAGGCCGGCCGGCCCGTCCGCTGCGCCTTGATCGGCGCGGGCAAGTTCGGCTCGATGTTCCTGGCGCAGGTCCCGCATATCGAGGGGCTGGAGGTCGCGGCCATCGCCGATCTCGACCCCGAGCGCGCGCGCCAGGCCTGCCGCACCGTCGGCTGGGACGAGGCCCGCATCGCCGCTACCCGCTTCGTCGACAGCGGCGTCGCAGTAGCCGAGATGGACGGTATCGAGGTGGTGATCGAGGCGACGGGACACCCGGCCGCCGGAGCTCGCCATGCGCTCGCCGCGATCGCGGCCAGGCGCCACGTCGTCATGGTCAATGTCGAGGCCGACGTGCTGGTCGGCCCGGTGCTGGCGGCGAGGGCCAAGGCGGCGGGCGTGGTCTATTCGATGGCCTATGGCGACCAGCCGGCGCTCGTTTCCGAGATGGTCGACTGGGCCCGCGCGGCGGGCTTCACCGTCGCGGCTGCCGGCAAGGGCACCAAATACCTGCCGGCCTATCACCGCGTTACGCCGGATGAGGTCTGGAGCCATTACGGGCTGACGCCGGAGGCGGCGAAGGCCGCGGGGATGAACCCGCAAATGTTCAACTCCTTTCTCGACGGCACCAAATCGGCGATCGAGATGGCGGCGATCGCCAATGCCTGCGGGCTCGATGTGCCGGCTGATGGCCTTGCCTTCCCGCCCTGCGGCGTCGACGATCTCGCTCATGTCCTGCGGCCGAAGTCGGCCGGCGGCCAGCTCGAACGTGACGGCATGGTCGAGGTCGTCTCCTCGCTGGAGCGCGACGGGCGGCCCGTCTTCCGCGACCTGCGCTGGGGCGTCTATGTCCTGCTCAAGGCGCCGAACCCCTACGCCGCCGCCTGCTTCAAGCAGTACGGCTTGCCGACCGATTCCACCGGCCTCTACGCGGCGATGTACAAGCCCTTCCACCTGATCGGGCTCGAACTCTCGATCTCGGTGCTGAACGCGGCGCTGCGCGGCGAGCCGACCGGCGCGACGCGGAGCTGGCGCGGCGATGCGGTCGCGACCGCCAAGCGCGATCTCAAGGCCGGCGAGATGCTGGACGGGGAGGGCGGCTACACCGTCTACGGCAGACTGATGCCGGCCGCGGCAAGCCGTGCGGCGAAGGCGCTGCCGATCGGGCTCGCCCATGGCGTGACCTTGAAGCGGGATGTTCCGGCCGGCGCCGTGGTCACCAGCGCCGATGTCGCGCTCGACGAAACCTCGCCGATCGTCTCACTTCGGCGTGAGCTCGAAGCAACCGGCGCCTGAATCGTGCATTCTTCTTTGAACGGGACGCCCCGGATCGGCACGGCTGACGCCGCTTGTCCGGGACGACCTATCATCAGGAGATGCCTATGCGTCCGGTTCTTGCTGCCGCCCTTGCTCTAGCCCTTGCGGCAGCGCCCGCCATGGCGCAGCAGCGCTATCCGTCGAGCGCCGGCGAGCTCCTGGTCGAGACGGTCGCGAGCGGGCTGGAGAACCCCTGGGGCCTCGCCTTCCTGCCGGATGGGCGCATGCTGGTGACGGAGCGGCCGGGGCGGCTGCGACTGGTCGGTAGCGACGGCAAGCTCTCGGCGCCGATTTCCGGCGTGCCCAATGTCGTGGCGCGCGGGCAGGGCGGCCTGCTCGACGTCGTGCTCGACCCGAACTTCGCGCAGAATCGCTACCTCTATCTCTCCTTTGCCGAGCCGCGCGCCAACGGCAACGGCACCAGCGTCGCCCGCGCCCGGCTCAGCGCCAACGGCACTGCGCTGGAAGGCCTCAGCGTGATCTTCCGGCAGATGCCGACGATCGCCAGCAACATGCATTTCGGCTCGCGACTGGTCTTCGACCGGGCAGGGGCGCTCTTCGTCACCGTCGGCGATCGCTACAGCCAGCGCGACCAGGCGCAGAACCCGGAGAACCATCTCGGCAAGGTCCTGCGCATCAGGCCGGAAGGCGGCGCGGCGGAGGGCAATCCGAAGAAGCCGGGCTGGCAGCCGGAGATCTGGTCGATCGGCCACCGCAACGTCCAGGGCGCGGCGCTGCACCCGCAGACCGGCCAGCTCTGGACCGCCGAGCACGGCGCGCGCGGCGGCGACGAGATCAATACGCCCAAGGCCGGCCTCAACTATGGCTGGCCGGTCATCACCTACGGCATCGACTATTCCGGCGTGAAGATCGGCGACGGCACGAACAAGTCCGGGATGGAGCAGCCGCTGTTCTACTGGGACCCGTCGATCGCGCCGTCGGGCGCTGCCTTCTACACCGGCGACAAATGGCCGGCCTGGAAGAATTCGCTCTTCGTCGGCGCGCTCGCGGGGCAATTGCTGTCGCGGCTCTCGACCGATGGCGAGAAGGTCACCGGCGAGGAGCGTCTGCTGACCAATCTCGGCGAGCGCATTCGGGACGTCCGGCAGGGCCCGGACGGCTATCTCTACCTGCTCGCCGATGATTCCAACGGCAAGGTGCTCCGGGTCAGGCCGGCGCGGTAAAGGGGCTGTCTTTCCGGGGCTTTGCGTAGCAAAGAGCCCGGAACCCAGAACCGATGTCAGTCGTGGTGACGGCGCGCGAGCCGACAGATTCTTTCGGACAAGGCATCGGCTCTGGGTTCCGGGCTCAGGCCTGTCGGCTTGCCCCGGAATGACCGCGGAGTCTCGGAGCAGTCGCGAGGCTCACGGCCCGCAATCCCATTCGCGCTCGACGACGAAGACCTTGCGGGTCGTGAGCTGCCCGCGCGTGTCATAGAGGTCGCCGACATAGTATTCGGTGCCGGAGGCGTCGCGCACGCTGCGCTCGACCTGCAGCGACCAGCCATAGCCGACCTGGTTTCCACCCTTCCAGTCGCGATGGAGGTTGCCCGGCGAGGCCGAGGCGAGGATGCGGGCGCGCTCGTCGCTCGGCGAGCAGGTCGGTCCGGCAAGGGCTGCGCTCGATAGTGTGGCAAGGCAAAGGGCGAGCGTCATCGGCTTTAGCAAGGCAGGTGTCCTCAGGCTGGGCAGAATCAGGTGATCTCGGCGAGCCGCGTATCGAGCGACAGAACGAGGCACCAATGTGGCTCGAAGTCGGCTCCCAGCGGCCAGATCTGCTCCTTGAAGATCGTCAGCATGACCGCCTGATAACGCTCGAACCAGTCGCGCTGGCAAAGCACGAACTTGGTCGCGCCGACAATCGTCTCGCGGTCGATGATGCACAGAGGAACGATATCCGGATTGGCTGCGAGATAGTCCTGCACCGCGACCATCAGCGTCGGGTAGCCCGGGTGCAGCATGTCGTCGAGCACGATCAGCCCGCCTTCGGCGAGGCAGGCGGTGGCGAGCGCCAGGTCCTTGCTCAGCGCCGCGCGCGAATGCTCGCCGTCGATATGGATGAAGCGGAGCTTCTCGCCGCGGGCATGGTCGGTCAGTTCGTCCGGCGTCATCGCGCCGGCATCGGCCTTGATGGTGACGCGGCGCTCGGGGGCGACGCCGTGCTTCAAGCAGTTCGCCTCGAAACGGTCCTTCACCTCGGGATTCGGCCATTCGAAGATGTCGATGCCGAGGGCGATCTCGCCGGGCTCGAGCGCATGGGCGAGGGCAATGAAGAAGCGGCCCTCGAAGGCGCCGATCTCGGCGATCGGCCCGGCGACGCCGTTTTCGGTCTGCAGCCGGAGCAGGCGCGCGCAGACCGCGGCGGCAAAGCGCGAGGACATGCCGACGACGCGGTCATAGCCCTCGGCGAGATAGACCTCGACGGCGGGGTGGCCGGAATGCGGGAGGGGTGCCATCGCGCTCAGGCCCTGGCGTTGAAGATGAAGAAGGCGCCGGCCGCGATCAGTGCGAAGCCGATGGCGTGGTTCCAGGTGAGCTGCTCCTTCAGCCAGAACACCGAGAAGCCGGCGAAGACGCAGAGCGTGATCACCTCCTGCATCGTCTTCAACTCGGCTGCCGAGTAGACGGCCGAGCCGATGCGGTTGGCTGGAACGGCGAGCATGTATTCCGGCAAAGCGATCATCCAGCTCGCCAGGATCGCCAGCCAGATCGCCGTGCTCTTGTAGGAGAGGTGGCCGTACCAGGCGAAGGTCATGAAGACGTTCGAGGCGATCAGCATGCCGATCGGCAGCAAATGGGCGGTGCTGAGAGCTGGCATGAGGCGTCCGGGGAGGGCGGTTGGCGGCGGGATGTCCAGCTTAGCCGTAGCGCAGCTTCATCGTCAGGATAACCAGGACCAGCGCCAGCGTGACCGAATTGGCGCCGATCAATGGCCAGGAGGCGATCAGCACGCCATAGATCAGCCAGAACACGATGCCGGTGGCGAACAGCGCCTGCGTCCACAGCGAGATGCCGCTGGTGTCGCGCGTCTTGATCGTCTGCCAGGCCTGCGGCAGCCAGCAAAAGGTCGTCAGCAGGGCGGCGCAGAAGCCGAGCGCTTCGGTGGCGGCGGTAGACATAGGGGCCTGTCGGCGATTCGCGCGGGGACGAGATGATGACCAGACATAGCCGGTTTCGGCGCTTTGCGCGCGCCGGGCGTCGCGTGGCTAACCTCCGTTAACCGCAGCGCCCTAGATTCGCGCCAATTCTACGATTCGGTGGACCCATGCGCGCATTGATCCTGGCCTTGCCTTTCGTCCTCGCCGCCGCGACCGCGGCCCGGGCCGATTTCGATTCCTGCCTCGCCGGGCTGCGCTCGGCCGCCGGCGCCAAGGGCGTCTCCGGCGCGACCTTCGATCGCGCTATGTCGGGCGTCACGCCCGACATGAAGGTGATCGAGGCGATGAACAACCAGCCGGAGTTCAAGACGCCGATCTGGGATTATCTCGGCACGCTGGTCGACGAGGAGAAGGTCGCGGAGGGGCGCTCGATGATGCGCCAGCACGCCTCGACGCTCGCCGCGGCCGAACAGCGCTTCGGCGTCGACCGCCACACGATCGCGGCCGTATGGGGCGTGGAAAGCGATTTCGGCAAGGCGCGGGGCAAGATGCCGCTGGTCCAGGCACTCTCGACCGGCGCCTGCCTGGCGCCGCGCCGCAACGCCTTCTTCAAGGGCGAGTTGCTCGCCACCCTGCAGATTATCCAGCGCGGCGACGTCAGGGCCGACAGGCTGTTCGGCTCCTGGGCCGGCGCTTTCGGCCACACCCAGTTCATCCCCTCGACCTATCTCAGGCTCGCGGTCGACGGCGACGGCGACGGCCGGCGCGACCTCGTCGATTCGATTCCCGATGCGCTGCATTCGACCGCGAACTTCATGGACAAGGCCGGCTGGGTCACCGGCGCGACATGGGGCTATGAGGTGCGCGTGCCCGGTGGCTACTCCGGTCCCACCGGCCGCAATCCCAAGCAGCCGGTCTCGTCCTGGGCGGCGCGCGGCATCGTCAAGTTCGACGGCTCGGCGCTGTCGGGCTCGGGCAATGCCGGATTGCTGATGCCGGCTGGCCGCAGCGGCCCGGCCTTCCTCGTCTTCAAGAACTACGACGCCGCCTACAGCTATAACGGCGCGGACTCCTATGCGCTCGCCATCTCGTTGCTGTCCGACCGCCTGCGCGGCCGCCCCGGTGTGCAGGGCGAATGGCCGACCGACGATTTGCCGCTGTCGCGCGAGCAGCGCCGCGAACTACAGCGCCTGCTGACCCAGCGCGGCTACAATGTCGGCGAGCCCGACGGCGCCGTCGGCGCGCTGACGCGGGCGGCGATCAAGGATGTCGAGGGCAAGATCGGCATGCCGCAGACCGGCCGCCCGGGCGAGAAGGTCCTGCGCGCGCTGAAGGGCGGGCGGGTTTAGGACGGACGATGGGGTGGTGTGGCCGATTCCGCGCCGCTGACGGAGATTTTGTCGTCTGACTTTCGTGCTTAGAATCAGGCATTTGCGCTGGAGGACGATGGTTGGAAATATCGCCGCTCCTCATCACTCTCGGCGCTGGCTGCGCGACATTCGCCGTACTGTTGATCCGCGGTGCCCGTGAACGGCGGGCCTCCGGCACAGGTAAAGCGACGGAAATCCTCGCTTCCGGACTGGCGTCGATCAATATCGCCGGCGCGCTCGGCCTCGGATGGCTCGCGGCCAGGATGCTCTTCTACGACGGCCTGATGGTGGTCGAGCTTGCGATCTGCGCAGGCCTGATCGCAGCCTTGGCCATTGTCACGGGCGGCGCCTTCGCGCTCAAGCGTCGCGGCAGGACCAAGGCCGCCATCGCTGTGTTGACGGTCGCAGCCTTGCCGACGATCGCCGTCTTCGGGTTCCTGCTCTATCTCGACAGCAATCCGATCGACATGCGCTGACCGGTGGTCCGAAGACCACGATGGATCGCAGCTTCCGGGGGGCCCGGGCTGGTGCGGACAACCTTCCCCGGCGCCGGTTTACACATGCCGTCGCCAAGGCCATCCTCTCCCCAAGGCGACCACACGCCATCAGGGAGGTGACCATGTGCCGGATTTTCTCGGCCCAGACCGCCGATCGCTATGCCTATCAGACGCGCTCGATCCGCCTGGGCGGGCATGCGACCTCGATCAGGCTCGAAGCCGCCTTCTGGGACATCCTCGAAGAGATCGCGCTGATGCAGGGCGTCACCCTTGGCCGCTTCCTGAGCAAGCTCCATGACGAAGTGCTGGAGTTCCAGGAGGAGACGATGAACTTCACCTCCCTGCTGCGCTGCGCCTGTCTGACCTATCTCGCCGACGTGCGCGGCCAGGAGGAGGATTGCGAGCGGGTGAGGCGCGACGCGGTGCAGGCTTTCCACACCGCTGCCGAGTAGGGGAAGGACGACCTCGCACTCTTTCGAATTGTAGTAGTCCTATACTACCCGCGCTCTCCGGGGCGCTCCTAAGCTCTCTCGACCTTAACCGAAGAGGTCGAGAGCCTTGCCTTCAGCGTCCGTCGATCGCGCCTCTATTTGGCGTCGCGCGCCTGCCTGCCGACCGACCGCCATCGCGGTACTGGGATTTTGCGGCCTTGCCGCGCTTGCGCCCCTCGCTGCGCAGGAAGCCGAGCCGGCCAAGGCCAGGGCGCAGTTCCTGTCGAGCTGCGGTGTCTGCCACACCGCCGAGAAGGGCGGCGCCAATCGCCAGGGCCCGAACCTGCACGACATCGTCGGCAAGCCGGCGGCGGCGAAGGGCGATTTCAAGTTCTCCGAACCGCTGAAGAGTTCCGGCTTGGTCTGGGACGAGGCGACGCTCGACCGCTGGATCGAGGACGCCGCGGCGATGCGGCCGGGCACGAGCATGGCCTACCGCCAGCGCGATCCGGAGCGGCGCAAGCTGGTGATCGCCTATCTCAAATCCCTGGCCGAGCCGAAATAGGAGCGAGCCCGTGGCCAAAGCCATCCACATGATGATCCGCGTGCTGGAAGAGCAGCGCTCCCTGTCCTTCTACGAGACAGCCTTCGGCCTGACGGTCGCCGATCGCTTCGCTTTCGACGGCTTCACGCTGGTCTATCTGCGCAATGCCGAGGCCGACTTCGAGGTCGAGCTGACGATCAACCACGACCGCAAGGAGCCTTACGCGCTCGCCGACGGCTACGGCCACATCGCCTTCGCGGTCGAGGATCTCGACGCCGAGCATGCGCGGGTTGTCGCCGCCGGCCTCTCGCCCAATCCGATCAAGGAATTTCACCGCGACGGCGCGCTCCTCGCCCGCTTCTTCTTCATCCAGGACCCCGACGGCTACAAGATCGAGGTCCTCCAGAAACACGGTCGCTACCGCTAGCGCACACGCAACAACGGCGCAGCGGACAAACGCGCCGGAAAAACGGGAGGACACCATGGCCAGACTGCACGAAGCCGCGCCAGCGGCGACGATGGACCGCCGCCGCTTCATCGCCGGGACGGGCGCCGCCGCGATCGCCATTTCCGGTGGCGCGCTGATCCATGCCGGCGAGGCCTGGGGGCTGGAGGTCAAGGCGCTGAAGCCCGAGACCATGCTGACGCTGATCAAGCTGGCGCGCGACATCTATCCGCATGACCGCCTCGCCGACCGCTTCTACGCCGTCGCGATGAAGCCCTATGACGAGAAGGCGGCGAAAGATGCCGCCGCGAAGGCTGACACCGAGCGCAATGTCGCCGAGCTCGATGCGCTCGCCCAGAAGCAGCACAAGCTCCCTTACGCGCAGGTCGGCTGGGAGAGCCAGCGGGTGAACCTGCTGCGCGCCATCCAGAAGGGCAAGTTCTTCCAAGGCGTGCGCGGCGGCCTCGTCGTCTCGCTCTACAACCAGCCGGAGATCTGGCCGGCCTTCGGCTACGAGGGCGAGAGCGCCTCCAAGGGCGGCTACATCGCGCGCGGCTTCGGCGACATCACCTGGCTCTGAAACCATAAAATCGGGAGGAGGCAGCCATGGCTGCAACATTCGATCTGAACGACGATACGGTCGTGGTGGTCGTCGGCTCCGGCGCCGGCGGCGGCACGCTCGCCACCGAACTCGCGCTGAAGGGCATCAAGGTGGTTTGCCTCGAGGCGGGCAAGCGCCACGAGATGGAGGATTTCCTCAACGACGAATGGGGCTCCTTCGCGCAGCTGGCCTGGACCGACATGCGCACGACCTCGGGCTCCTGGCGGGTGGCGCGCGACTTCGCCAACCTGCCGGCCTGGATCGTCAAGGCGGTCGGCGGCTCGACCACGCACTGGGCCGGCGCCTCGCTGCGCTTCCAGCCGCACGAGTTCAAGGCCCGCACCACCTATGGCGGCCTCAAGGGCGCGAACCTGCTCGACTGGCCGATCGACCTCGCCGAGATGGCGCCCTGGTACGCCAAGGCCGAGGACCGGATGGGCGTGACGCTGACCAACGGCATTCCCGGCCTGCCCGGCAACAACAACTTCAAGGTGCTGGAGAAGGGCGCAAAGAAGCTCGGCTACAAGCAGGTTCACACCGGCCGGATGGCGATCAACTCCGAGCCACGCGACGGCCGCGGTGCCTGCCAGCAGATCGGCTTCTGCTTCCAGGGCTGCAAGTCCGGCGCGAAATGGTCGACGCTCTATGCCGAGCTGCCGAAGGGCGAGGCCACCGGCAAGCTCGAGGTCAGGCCCGAATCCTTCGTCCAGAAGATCGAGCACGACGCCTCCGGCAAGGTCACCGGCGTGGTCTATCTCGACGGCAAGGGCGTGCAGCAGCGCCAGAAGGCGCGGATCGTCGCGGTCGCCGGCAACTCGATCGAGAGCCCGCGCCTGCTGCTCAACTCGGCCTCGAACCTGTTCAAGGACGGGCTCGCCAACTCCTCCGGCCAGGTCGGCCGCAACTACATGCGGCACATGACCGGCTCGGTCTACGGTGTCTTCGACAAGCCGGTCAGGATGTGGCGCGGCACCACCATGGCCGGCATCGTCCAGGATGAGGCGCATCACGACACCAAGCGCGGCTTCGTCGGCGGCTACGAGCTGGAGACGCTGTCGATCGGCCTGCCGTTCATGGCCGCCTTCCTCGATCCCGGCTCCTGGGGGCGGGAGTTCACCACGGCGCTCGATTCCTATGAGAACATGGCCGGGATGTGGATCGTCGGCGAGGACATGCCGCAGGAGAGCAACCGCATCACCCTCTCCGACAAGAAGGACAAGGGCGGCATGCCGGTCGCCAACGTCCATTTCGACGACCACCCCAACGATCTCGCCATGCGGGCCCATGCCTACAAGCAGGGCGCGGCGATCTATGGCGCGGTCGGGGCGACGCGAACCTTCCCGACCACGCCTTATCCTTCGACCCACAACCTCGGCACCAACCGCATGTCCGAGAAGGCGAAGGACGGCGTCGTCAACAAGTTCGGCCAGAGTCACGACATCAAGAACCTGTTCGTCTCGGACGGCAGCCAGTTCACCACTGGCGGAGCCGAGAACCCGACGCTGACCATCGTCGCCCTGGCGCTGCGCCAAGCCGACTACATCGAGAAGCAGATGGCGCAGAAGACCGTCTGAGGTCTCGCCCCCTCATCCGGCGCGCGATGGCGAGTTTCGCCGCGCCGCCCGGATGCGATGCCCGGCCATCCTCCCCGGCCGGGCATCGTCATGCCTGCAGCGTTGGCTCGGCTGCCCGCTCAGACGCTTGCGCGCCGCCTCCCGCCCCCCTAATCAGCCGGCGAGAGACATTCCGCAAGGCGACGAGGCTTTCCCATGGCGAACCACAAGCTCCTGCTGCTCCCCGGTGACGGCATCGGCCCCGAGGTGATGGGACAGGTCGAGAAGATCGTCTCCTGGTTCGAGAAGCAGGGCCTCGGCTCGTTCTCGCTCGAGCGCGGCCTCGTCGGTGGCATAGCCTACGACGCCCACAAGGCGGCGATCTCCGAAGGCGACATGAAGCTTGCTCAGGACGCCGACGCCGTGCTCTTCGGTGCGGTCGGCGGGCCGAAATGGGCCGATGTGCCCTATCAGCACCGTCCCGAGGCCGGCCTGCTGCGCCTGCGCAAGGATCTCGGCCTGTTCGCCAACCTGCGTCCGGCGATCTGCTATCCGGCGCTGGCCTCGGCCTCGTCGCTGAAGCCCGAAGTGGTCGAGGGTCTCGACATCCTGATCGTGCGCGAGCTCACCGGCGGCGTCTATTTCGGCGAGCCGAAGGAGATCGTCACGCTGGAGGACGGCTCCAAGCGCGGCGTCGACACCCAGCTCTACACGACCGGTGAGATCGAGCGCATCTGCGCCGTCGCCTTCGAGTTGGCGCGCACCCGCCGCAACAAGGTCTCTTCGGCCGAGAAGCACAACGTCATGAAGACCGGCGTGCTCTGGAAGCAGACGGTCACCGCCCAGCATGCCAGGGACTACAAGGACGTCGAGCTCGAGCATGTGCTCGCCGACAACTGCGCCATGCAGCTGGTGCGCTGGCCCAAGCAATACGACGTCATCGTCACCGACAATCTGTTCGGCGACATCCTCTCCGACGTCGCGGCGATGCTGACCGGCTCGCTCGGCATGCTGCCCTCCGCCTCGCTCGGCGCCGAAGATCCGGTGACCGGCAAGCGCAAGGCGCTCTACGAGCCCGTGCACGGTTCTGCCCCCGACATCGCCGGCAAGGGCCTCGCCAACCCGATCGCGATGATCGGCTCCTTCGCCATGGCGCTGCGCTATTCGTTCGGCGCCGGTGAGGCGGCCGACCGGCTCGAAGGCGCGATCGCCGACGTGCTCGGCGCCGGCACCCGCACCAAGGACATCGCCGCGCCGGGCGCCAACGCCGTCTCGACCACCGAGATGGGGGACGCCATCGTCAAGGCGCTCGAAGCGCGCGGCTGAGGCGCAGCGCCACCGGCACAGGAAGCGGGTGGCGGTTTCCCGGTGACACAGGCTTCCTCGGAGCCATCAGCGGTCGCTCCGACCGCGTTGACTCCGAGGTTCCAGATGAATGCAGATGCCGGCGGCCTGTCCGCCATGGAGCTGCTCGAACGCATGTTCGCGGTCGAGCTGCGCTTCCTGCAGCAGGAGGAGGCCGATCTCGGCCTGCTCGCCACCGCCTTCCATCCCGAGGTTGTCGTGCACGAGCCGGCCTCGCTGCCCTATGCCGGTGATTGGCGCGGGCTCGACGGGATCGGCCGCTTGTTCAAGACGATGCGCGAGACCTGGAGCGATCTGTCGGTCGACGGCCTGCAGGCGGCGAAGACGGGCGACACGGTCTTCATGGCCTGCAGCCTGCGCCTCACGGCGCGCAACAGTGGCAGGATGATCACCCAGCCTTTTGCGGAGGTGCTGCGCTTCGAGGGCGGGCGGCTGATCGAAGGCACGCCGTTCTACTATGACACTGCGGCGATCGCGGCGGCGCTGGCCTGACCCTTTAGCCAGGCCTGTCAGCTCGCCCGGCCGCCATACTGCGCCTCGTGCAGCCGCCGATAGATGCCGTGCCGCTGCACCAGGTCCTGATGCCTTCCCTGCTCGGCGACGCCGCTCTCGTCGATGACGATGATGCGGTCGGCGTCCTGGATCGTGGCGAGCCGGTGGGCGATGACCAGCGTGGTGCGGCCCTTCGACAGTTCGGCGAGCGAGGCCTGGATGGCGCGCTCGGTCTCGGTGTCGAGCGCCGAGGTCGCCTCGTCCAGGATCAGGATCGGCGGGTTCTTCAGGAACATGCGGGCGATGGCGAGGCGCTGCTTCTGCCCGCCCGAGAGCTTGACGCCGCGCTCGCCGATCACCGTGTCGAGGCCATCGGGCAGCCGCGCGATCATCTCGTCGAGCCGGGCACGCCTGGCAGCCTCGATGATCTCGTCTTCGCTCGCCGTCAGCTTGCCATAGGCGATGTTCTCGCGGAGCGTACCCGCGAAGAGGAAGACGTCCTGCTGAACGATGCCGATCTGGCCGCGCAGCGAGGCCAGCGTCATCTGGCGGATATCGATTCCGTCAATGGTGATGCGTCCGCCCTCGACGTCGTAGAAGCGCGGCAGCAGCGAGCAGATCGTCGTCTTGCCGGCCCCTGACGGTCCGACGAAGGCGATGGTCTCGCCGGCGCGGATCGAAAGGTCGATCCCCTTCAGGATGGTGCGATCCGGCGTATAGCCGAAGCTGACGCTCTCATAGGCGATGTCACCCTTGAGATCGGAGACTGCGACGGCGCCGGGCAGGTCGGCGATGTCGGGCCTGGTGTCGAGGAACTCCGTGTAGCGCCGGAAGCCGGCGATGCCCTTCGGATAGGTCTCGATCACCGAGTTGATCTTCTCGATCGGCCGGAAGAACACTGTGACCAGCAAGAGGAAGCCGACGAAGCCACCGGCGGAAAGGTCGCCGATCAGCACGTAATAGGCGCCGGCGATCATCACCGCCATCTGGGTCAGGCGCATGCCGAAATAGCTGAGCGAGGTCGAGGCTGCCATCAGCCGGTAGGCGTCGAGCTTGGTGCGGCGGTAGCGCTGGTTGTCAGCTGCGAACAGGCTGCGCTCATGCTCCTCATTGGCGAAGGCCTGGACGACACGGATGCCGCCGACATTCTCTTCGATCCGGGCGTTGAACGAGCCGACGCTGCCGAACAGCTTCTGCCAGTTCGCTGTCATCCGGCTGCCATAGCGGCTGGTCAGCCAGGCGATCAGCGGCACGATCGTCGCGGTGATCAGCGCCAAATGCGGATGCACGCTCAGCATCAGCGCGAAGGCGCCGATGAAGGTCATCACGGCGATGAACAGATCCTCCGGCCCGTGATGGGCAACCTCGCCGATCTCCTCGAGGTCCTTGGTCAGGCGCCCGACGAGGTGGCCGGTCTTCTGGTTGTCGAACCAGCCAAAGGAGAGCTTCTGCAGATGGTCGAATGCCTTGCGGCGCATCTCGGTCTCGATGTTGATGCCGAGCATGTGGCCCCAATAGGTCACCACCACCATCAAGCCGGCATTGACCAGATAGATCACCAGCAGGCCGAGCGAGGCCAGCACGATCAGGCTCCAGTTTCCGCTCGGCAGCAGCTGGTCGACGAACAGCTTCACCGCGATCGGAAAGCCGAGCTCGAGCAGCCCCGAGATCACGGCGCAGCCGAAGTCGAGCAGGAAGAGCCCGCGATGCGGGCGGTAATAGGCGAAGAAGCGCTTCAGCATGGCGGGCGGGGCTTTAGCACGCGGTGTGGCGCGGAGCCATGAGCTGGAGGCGGGGCGGGGGCGGCGAGCCCGCACGAAAAGCCCCGCCGGCTCCTGCCGCGAGGGTCTGAGGGCAAGCGCAAGCCCAAGGGGTGCGCGGGGTCCGGATGCGGCAGCCTTCGCCGCCATGTCGAATGTCGATGTCGAAGTGTCGAAGCGGCTTGAACACGCCGCTCCCGAACCCCGCGCGCGGTTCTCTAAGGTGCCTCGCCGCGCCTTCAGGTCGGGCAAGACCCGGCTTCGCCCGGACGAGGCTCCTCCGCCATTCCAACCCGCAACGGTTGTTCAGACGGACACCGCTCTCCCGCCCGGCCGCACGATGCCTCGCGACAGCCCCCTTGGTCGGACAGGACGGGGAGGAGAATACGCCCGGTTTCGGCGGCGGGGATCGATCGTCTGGTTATCCCCGCTGTCTCCACCGTCATGCTCGCCCTTGTGGCGAGTATCGACGTCTTGAACACCGTGCTTCACGAAGGAAGACATGGATGGCCGGGACAAGCCGGGCCATGACGGGTAGGGCGCGGACAGGGCAGGGGGATGGCCCTTGTGACCAGTTGCGCGAGCGCTGACCGCGCGGCCAGGTTCAGGCTCACGAGTCTCCTCCTGCGCACCTCCTTCCAGGAGGGGGCATGGCAGGCGGCCGACCAAATTGTGGCCTCCTTGCCACATGTTGAAGCGTTAATCGGATGTGAACAGCGGTTCATTGCGCCGGCTGCGCCCTAACGTAAAGTAGCGCCACGGCCGGGGTGGGAACGTGTCAGCCAGACGAAGAATGCAGGCGAGCCCGATGCGGCCGACGCCGGAGTGCGTCTCGCCGGCGCAAGGGCCGCGGCCTGCGCTTGGCCATGCGCTGATGCGGCCTATGGCGGCCTCGCTCGACGACGCATGTTCGCTATGCCCACGACCCGTCGTCAGGCATCGTCGCGCCCGGCTCGCGGCTGTCTCGATTCTCGCCCTGCTCGCCGCGGCGCTGGCCACGCCGGCGGCTGCCAATGGCGGCAGCGGCGGCAATGGGGGCGGCGGAGACGGCACGGGCGGCGCGGGCGGGAGCGACAATTCGACCGGCGCTGCCGGCGGCGCCGGAAGCAACGGTACCGCCACTTTCGGCGGCGGCGGCGGCGGCGGCGCCGGCGCCGTCACGGGCGGAGCCGGGGGCTTTCGCTTTGGCGGAAATCCCGGGGCCGGCCAGGGCGGCACGGGCGGCGTTCACGGCTCGGTCGGCACCGGTCTGCCGGCTGGCGTCAGCACCGGCAGCAATGGCGGCGCGGGGAACGATGGCACCGGCGCCAGCGGCGGCGGCGGCGGCGGCGCCGGCGGCTATGGCGCAGTCGTCACCGGCGCCGGGACGGCGGGCACGATCACAGGCGCCGTCACCGGCGGCAATGGCGGGGCTGGCGGAAGCAGCGTTTTCGACCACCGCGGCTCTGGCGGCTCCGGCGGCATCGGCCTGCTCTTCACCAATGGCAGTCTTGCGACCACGCTCGTCGTCGACGGCACGGTCCAGGGCGGCACGGGCGGCGCGGCGGGCACGGGCTCCGCGGCTT